>JBFOME010000001.1:0-17672 GCA_040830705.1 Paracoccaceae bacterium
ATCTCGGATGTTATGTATGATCGGATGCTGACAGGAAAAAAGGACGAGTTCAGCAAGATCCTGCGTGCCGAGATGGAGGCATATGTGAAGGCTCAGTCAAAGCGAAAATAGGTAGGTAAACAGATCGTCGTATTGTACGGTCACGGTAGCGTACGCAATAGAGCACTGCGAATAGGATCACGTACTTCGGATACTGAGCACTTTTGAATAATCTCATGGACCGACCCTCAACTGGACAATGCCGTCCGCTTAACATGCGCTAACACCACGAAGGTCAATGGTCAAAACTCTCCAATAGACCTCGCGAGAGCACACATTGGCCGCGATTTGGCGGCCAGAGCTGCAAAATCTGCTGAAGAGATCTTGCTGGACCGAGAACCGGCGCAAATCTGATCTGAAAAGGCCAATGCTGCGCTCGGTACCGTCCGTCAGACCTAATTGTAACAGACCCTCCCGGCAAACGGGGTGCGTGCCACGACGTCATGCGCCATCCTAGCCAGGCTCGTCAGATCGGCCACCGGCACGCCGAGAGCGCGCTGAAGATGATGGGCATAGGGCGGGAGGTCGGTGCATTCCAACACGATCGACCGTACATCCGGGTTTTTCCGTATCATATCGGTACCGACCGAGATAAGTTCACCCGTAAGCCGCGTTTCGTCTATCTCGGGCCGCTTGTTGTTAAGGATGACATCCGAAAACTCGGGTTGATCCTGCATGCCGGCAATGGCGACCGGCGTGTCACCGGCACCGACGGCCGCGAAATGCCGGTTGGTCAGCGCGCTGCGTTTCGCGGTGATGACTCCAACCCTGCCGCGCCCACCCGCCATCTGGTGCATCAACGGGATCTGGATGAGGCTTGAGGCAAAGACTGGAACGGAAACCGCCTGTGCAAGTTCATTCTGGTAGAGCGCCATGAAACCGCAACTGCCGGTGATCGCAGCGCAGCCCTTGCGCTCCAGATCGCGGGCCGCGTCCAGGAAGGGTGCGAAGAAGGCGTCGCTGGGCCGGTCAAGCAATTCGGCGATTGTCGTGCCCTTGACCACCGCCTTCATCGTCGGAAACGATAAGCTGTTTGTGCAGCGGATATGACCGGGCGGTTTGGCGAAGGCAGTGTCGAGGCATAGGATGCCGATGGGCGCGCTTTGATCAGCCATGGTGAGCCTCGGAGAAGGGAAAAAGACCCCGCGAGAACCGGGTCGTGGAATAGGCCGCGAGATCGATATTTGGGACCCGCTCGGTCAGCAGATCGGCCAGAAACTCGCCTGTCTTGGGCGCCATCATCAGACCGTAGTGGGAATGGCCGAACCCGGCGAACAGCCCTGGATGCCCCTCGAAAGGGCCGATCATCGGAAGGCTGTCTGGAAAAGAGGGGCGCCGCCCCATCCATACGCTTGGGCCAGATGCGTTCAGGTCCGGAAACGCCGCGCGCGCCTGCGCTAGCATGCGGGTCTCGAGTTTTGGGTTGGGTGGCGCGTCGATATCGCCGAACTCGGCTTGCCCCGCGACGCGCATCCCGCCTTCCATGCTGCTTGCGACGAATTTCGCATCGGTATCCGCCACCGAGTTGGTCAGTTCGATCCCCGGATCGGGAAACTCAAGATGGTAGCCCCGTTCACTGGCTAGGGGTACCGAAATGCCCAGCGGACGCAGCAGATCAGTCGACCATGCCCCCATCGCGACAATCACGCGCTCTGCCGCGTAGCTCTCCCCGGTGCACTCGATCCGCCAACCGGTCTCCTCCCGTCGCAATGCGTGGATGTCACGCCGCAGAATCTCGACACCTAGGCCAAGTGCCTTGTCGGCCATCACCGAGGCCAGCCGCCCAGGTGAGAGCGCCCGTGCCTGTCCATGGATCAGAACGGCGGCTCTGAAATTAGTTGACAGCACCGGTTCGATCCGCCGCAATTCATCGCCGCCGACAAGTTCCAACTGCCCGCCCTTGTCCCGCCGAATACGGTAGTCAATCGCATCGAGCGAGGCGCGGCTGCCATCTCGGAAGGCGTGAACATAAGCACAATCGCGGATCAGCGCCTCGTGGCCGGTGCCCCGCAAATGACGGCGGTAGAGGTCGATTGACGGCGCGCAAAGCGTCTCCATCGCGTCGGCGACCTGCTGAACGCGGGTGGGGGTGCCCTGACGCAGAAACGCCAGCCCCCATGTCACCATTCGCGGCCAGTAGCGGGCGCGCACGCTCAACGGGCGGTGCTTACCCATCATCAACGTTGGCAATTGACGCCAGAGGCCCGGCAGCGATTGCGGGATGAAAGACCAGGGTGAGATCACGCCGGCATTGCCGAAGGTTGTCTCCTGCCCCGGATCGCCCCGATCGATCAGCCGCACCGACACGCCACGCTCGGCCAGCGAAAGGGCGGTGCAAATGCCAACGGCGCCTGCGCCCAGGATGGTTACGTCTTGGGCCATGTGGTCAGGCCGGGTTGGCCTGGGCGCGGCGCGCGATCAGCTGGCTCAGGATTGCGGGGCTTGCGATCAGGAGCGCCACCAGATCGGCCTGTGGCGAAGGCGCGATGAAGACCAGCCCGGCCACGGCCATGAGGATGCGGAACACTACGCCCATCGGGGCCAGCCAGTAGCCGACCACCGCGACCGACAGGGCCAGAACCCCGGCGATGCAGCTGGCGGCGGTATAGGTGAACTCGAACAGGTCGAACCCGGTCGAGGACACGAAGAGCAGGACTGGCGCGTAAACAAAGGCCATGGGGGCCACCACCTTGCCCAGCCCCAGCGAGAAGGCCGAGATACCGGTGCGGAACGGGTTGGAATTGGCGATGGCGGCGGCGGCATAGGCCGAGGTGCAGACCGGTGGCGTGATCTCGGCCACCACCCCATAATAGAGCACGAACATGTGGCTGGCGATGGGCGGAATGCCCAGCTGCGCCAGCGCGGGCTGCGCCACCGAGACCAGCATGATGTAGAGCGCCGTGGTCGGAACCCCGGCTCCCATCAGGATACAGGCCAGCGCGATGAAGACGAGGCTGATGAACAGTGTCAGATCCTCGACCTGAAACAGCTCGAACCCGCCGATATTGAAGAGCGTGTAGAGATCGCTGCCGAGGTTTGATGCGGCCTGGGTCACCATAAAGCCGATCCGGAAGCCAACGCCGGTCGTGTTGATCACCCCGATCACGATGCCTACGGCAGCCGCAGCAGCCCCCACAGCCAGCGCGTATTTCACGCCGGTCTCGATAGTATCGGTCATCTGCGGGATCGTCGTGCGTTCTTGTGGGTTGAAGGTTGCAACCATCGCGCCGATGATCAGGATCAGCGCCATGGGCAGGTCGAACCCGTCACCCATGTATTTCCAGATCACGAAGCCGATGAAGAAGGCGGGATAGACCCAGGTGATCGGCTGTCTGAACCGGCTCATACCTGCGACCAGCGCCAGCGAGATGCCGCAGAAGGCGGACATGTAAGGCGTATAGCCGGAAAACAGCACCACCAGTAGGCCGACGAGCGGCACGATATTGGCCCAGCCATCGCGCCAGACCTCGGCAAACTTGGGCAGCATGTCTCTTGTCATGCCTTCCAGCTTCAACCGCTTGGCCATCAGGTGCACCACGGCAAACACGCCGGTGTAGTGCAAGAGCGCCGGGAAGATCGCGGCGATCACGATGGTGGTGTAGGGCACCTCCAGAAACTCGGCCATGATGAAGGCGGCGGCCCCCATGATCGGTGGGGTGATCTGGCCACCGGCAGAGGCTGCGGCCTCGACCCCGCCCGCGAAATGGCCGGGATAGCCTAGCCGCTTCATATTGGGGATGGTGAGCGCGCCGGTCGACACCGTGTTGGCCACTGATGAGCCCGAGATGGTGCCGAAGAAGGCCGAAGACACCACCGAGACCTTGGCGGGACCGCCCGTATAGCGCCCGGCCAGAATGGTGGCGTTGTCGATGAAGAGCTGTCCCAGCCCGGTGCGCTGCGCGATCACGCCAAACAGCACGAAGTGGAACACGATGGTTGAAACCACCCAGAGCGTGACCCCAAAGATGCCCTCCTGCGGGAAATACATCGACGAGACGAAGGTTTTGAACTTCACGCCCGGATGCGTGAGAATGCCGGGAAAGAGCGGCCCGAACAGCGCATAGGCCATGAAAATGCAGATGATGAAGGGCAGGATCCAGCCCAGCGTGCGCCGTGCGATATCCAACACCAGCACGATCAGGATACAGCCGAACACAAGATCATAGGTGTTGGGGTTGCCCATGCGGAAAGTCTGTTCCTCGATCCCCAGAAACGGGATACCGTGCCAGGCCACGCCGATATAGAGCGCCGACATCACCCCCAGCACCATCAGGATGACGTCCAGGTAAGGCACCCCGCCCAATCGGAAGGCGCCGGTCTTCAGGTCGAACGAGGATTTCGTCTTGATATGCGGATAGAGCGAGTAGATCAGGATAAAGAGGCCCGACAGGTGCCAGCCCATATGCCAGTAATCGGGCGGCAGACCGAACCCTGCCGTCAAGTAATGATATGTCGCGAAGAGCAGCGAGAAATAGCGCAGGAACAGGCCAAACCGATCCGTCACCTGACGCGTCGCCGCGCCCTCGTCGAATTTTTCCTCGATAGCGGCCAAGTCTTCGGCCGACAGTTCGGGGGTGTTCTGATCTGGCGCGTTGCTCATGGCCCGCCCTCTCGCAAGATATGTCGTGAAGGATCAGTCGGGCAGCAGGCGGGTGAGCCCGCCGCCCGTCGATCAATAAAGCCGGGGAGATTTGGCTTTATTGCAGAAGCCCTGCTTCCTTGTAGAACTTCTCTGCCCCCGGATGCAGCGGCACGCCGAGCGCGACAATGCCATCAAGCGCCGTGTCCGGCGTGATCTGCTTGCCCTTGGCATGGCCATTGTCCAGCAGCTTGCGGGTGTTGTCATTCCACATGGCTTCGGTGATGCCATAGACCAGTTCATCTGACAGGTCCGAGGAGACGACCAGCAAGGCCGAAACCGCCGGGGTCTTCACCTCATAATCGACGCCTTCATAGACACCTGCCGGAATAGCGGACGGTATATAGGCCGGAATGATCTCGTTGATCTTGGCCAGATCTTCATCGGTGAAGCTGTGCAGCTCCATCCCCTTGGTGGTGGCCAGTTGCACCATGGCGGAAACCGGCCATCCGGCGGCGTAGAAATAAGCGTCGATCTGACCGTCGGCCAGACGTTCCGCGGACTGGCTGTTATTCAGCTCGGCCTCGTCCATGTTGTCGCGGGTGACGTCCCAGGCTTCGAGCATCTGCAACACGGCCACCTGCGTGCCCGAGCCAGCCTGCGCGATGCCCACGCGCTTATCCGCAAGATCACCGAGGTTGTCGATTGACGATCCCTTCGGCAGCACCAGATGCAGGTCTTCTGGGAAGAGGTTGGCGACCACGCGCAGTTTGGGATGCGGCTTTCCTTCGAACTTGCCTTCACCCAGATACATCGACCGGGTCACATCGGCGGCGGCCAGCCCGGCCTCAAGCTCACCATTTTCGACGGCGGTGTTGTTGAACACCGAGGCGGTGGTGGATTGCGCGATAGCGATCAGGCCCGGCACGCCGCATTGCCCGCCCTCGTCACAGGGGCGCGAGCCCGGAGGGGCGGAGATGCCGTTGGCGATGGTGCCGCCGATGGGGAAATAGGTGCCCCCGGCGCTGCCGGTGCCGATGCGGAAAAAGGTCGGGTCCTGCGCATAGGCGGTGCCCGTTGTCAGCGCGGCGGCAACCAGCGCGCCGCTGAACGTCTTGATCAAAGTCATTGTTGTCTCCCTCTGGTTTGGTCCGGGCTTTGCTGGCCCGGTTGTCATGCAACTACGATGAGGGAAGTTTTTGATAAAAACAAATTTGAATACTTTAGCACAATAAAAGTTTTGCTTATAAAAAGGCATGAATCTGTCACAAATCACCGCGTTTCGGGCGGTTATGAACTCTGCTTCGCTGTCAGAAGCCGCCAAAAAGCTGGGCCGTACCCAGCCTGCCGTCAGCCTCGCGATTCGCTCGCTGGAGGATACGCTGGGCCTTAAGCTCTTCGAGCGACGAGGCCGGCAACTGGTGCCGGTGCCCGAGGCCCACTACCTGCTGACTGAGGCCAGCGACATCCTCGACCGCCTGTCGGCGGTGGCCGGTACCATGAAAGGCCTGATCAGCGGCCAGAGCGGGCAGCTCAACATCGCCTCGATGCCGGGTCCCTCGACCTTTCTGCTGCCGCGCTACATCAGCCGCGCCACACAGGACAATCCGGACATAAGGGTATCGCTCTCGTCACGCACCTCGCTTCAGATCCGGGAACTGGCGGCAACGCAGAGCTTCGACTTCGGATTTGCCGATCTGGTCGATGACGTCAGCGCGTCCAAGACCTATAAACAAGAGCTGTTCACTGCCGATTGCTACTGCGCTATACCCCACGATCATCCGCTCGCTGCACATGACGCGATTCTGTGCAGCGATCTGGACGGCGTACCCCTCGGCTCGCTGCAAAGCACGCATGTGATGCACAAGAGGACGGTTGATGCGCTGAACCAGGCGGGGGTGAGCGCGAATATCGTTCTGGACAGCCAGTACTTCCTGCCTCTGATGCAATTCATCAGCGCGGGTCGCTGCTGTTCGATCGTCGATCCGCTGACCATGGTGACTGAGACCGAGATGGACTCGACCGCAGGCCGGGTGGTATTCCGCCCGATGCAAGGCCTCTTCCGCTATGAATATGCACTACTGTCGCCGCTTTACCGGCCCCTGTCGCAACTCGCTAGCCGGATCAAGGACGGCTGGCGCGACGAGGTCATCGCGCTGCTCGACGGCGTCGGTGCCCGCCCAAGGATCGAATTGATCGAACCGGAGGTGAAGGGCTGAAGATCAAAACGCGGTCTCAAGGTCATTTTGATACCCAATTAGCGAGGAAAGGTCTCCAGTGTGCACGAATAACACACGACCGCCGGGTTCGTTTTTGCTGGTCCCGACTTGGGCGGGGATCGCAGCAAATGATTTTGCGGCATAAACCGGATCCAGCGAGATACCCTCCTGTCGCGCCTGTCCGTCATCAAATGAAGTGGTTGGATTGAGCTGACTGCGCTAAGGACGGACTGGCATCTGCGATGCCGACGGTTGCCTTGTCCGCAAGTTGTGAGTTCGCCAACTTCGAGAGTTTGCTCCAGCGGCGAATGTCTGGACTGGGTTGCCACCGCAGCGTTGCGACCCTAAACGGCTGGCGTATGCGAAGGTGTTGCCGACAAGGGCTGTAATTGCAGAACTAACCGCTGCGGGTGTGTCTGGCACTGTGCGAATGATTGGAGTCTGAGGCTTCAGCAATTCCTCGTAGGTCGGAATCAACGTGCCCGCAGCAACTGATACGAAAGGAATTAAACGACCGATCTCGCGCGCCCAGTAATGCGCGCTGGCGCAGGCCCACATTGCAACCACGCTACGCGGAAATTTGGCAAAGTCCTCAAGGATCTGACCTCTGCGAAGCTTCTACCGAAGAGCAGGATCACTTGTTCTATCTACCCCATACACCTGGAACACATTTTGCGCCGAATCCAGGCTAATCATGTCAACCTCCTTCATAGCCGCCTCCGTTTAGGTTGTTTACAAACCCACAATGGCACATCGAGGCGGGTGGGGGTATCTATACCTTCAGAGCCGGCGGCGTACCCCGCACAGTCTTTTGATGTCTCTTTGCAAGACAATCGCCGGGTCAGCGCCTTGCTGAGACCCCCAGTTTCTCGGGTTTGGCCATCCATTCCTTACCGCGCAGCATTGCTTTCCAGTAGATCGGCGGCAGCAGCGTTTCCTTCAGAAACCAGGCCGCGCGGCTCGGCCTGGTTCCATCCAGCAGGAAGCGCGGAAAGCTTGGTCTTAGGGCGCCACCATAGCCGAACTCGGCCAGCACGATCTTGCCGCGTTCGACCGTCAGCGGGCAGGAACCATAGCCATCATATTGCGCAACAGCGGACCCTCCGGCGATGTCTGCAACAATGTTGTCTGCGACCGTTGGGGCCTGCTTTCGCGCCGCTGCAGCGGTTTTTGCGTTCGGGGCGTTCATAACGTCGCCGAGGCTCCAGATGTTATCGTAGTTTTTGTGGCGCAGGGTGGATTGGTCGACATCCACCCAGCCCGCCGCGTCCGCGAGTGGCGAGACCCGGATGAAGTCAGGGGCCGTCTGGGGTGGGCAGACATGCATCATGTCAAATTCGACCTCGATACGGCTTGGCTCGGCGTCCGGGGTGTTGATGTCAAAAACGGCCTTCTTCCCGGGGCCGTCAATCGACACCAGGTTGTGGAAGAAATTGAGCGTCGCCCCGTATTTGTCGACATATTCCTGCAATGCTGGAACATAGTCCTTCACGCCAAAGAGCACGCCACCAGCATTCATGAACTGGATGTCGACGTCCTTCAGCACGCCGCGACGGAACCATGCGTCCCCCGACAAATACATTGCCTTCTGCGGCGCGCCCGCGCATTTGATTGGCATGGGTGGCTGGGTGAAAAGCGCGCGGCCCGATTTCAGGTCCTGCACCAGTTCCCAGGTATAAGGCGCGAGGTCATAGCGATAGTTCGATGTAACGCCGTTACGGCCCAGCGTTTCTTCCAACCCTTCAACTTTGGCCCAATCCAGCTTTAGCCCTGGGCAGACAACCAACCGATCGTATTTCACGACCCGGCAGCCATCGAGAATGACGGCGTTGTTTTCAGGCTCGAACGCAGCGACGGCTGATTTGATCCAATGCACGCCGCGCGGGATCAGGCTGCCCATAGTCTTGGCCGTGGTCTTGGCATCGAAGATTCCGCCGCCAACCATGGTCCAGCCGGGCTGGTAGTAGTGGATGTCCGCCGGATCGATCACCGCGATGTTCAGCTGCGGCCTGCGTGACTTGAGGCTTGCGGCAACCGAAATGCCCCCCGCACCGGCGCCGACGATGACCACTTCGAAATGCGCGTCACCCGTGTCAGTAGGGGTCTGACCGCCATTTGCGATACGGCGCGCTACACCATTCATGTCATAGCCCGCCGCCCTGGTCGCGGCGAGGATTTCTGGCATCGGGCGCTTTTGCGCCTCCCAGAAAGACCAAAGGGTGACCGAGCGGGTGCCGGTACAGCAATAGGCCAACAAAGGGCGGGGCAAGGCGTCGAGCGCCGCACCAAAACTAGCCACGTCTTCATCCTGAACCATGCCGCCCTGTACCGGCACGTAACGCACTTCGATCCCGACGGCTTTGGCAGCAGCTTCGATTTCCTCAAACCCCGGCTGATCTGCCCCCTCGCCATCGGGCCGGTTGCAGATGATGGCGCGGTAGCCCTGTTCTGCGATCACCGGCACGTCGTCGACCGTGATCTGAGTGCTGACCGCAAATCGGGGCGAAAGTGTTTTGAGTTCCATGTTCTCCTCCTCCCAGAGATCTACAGACCGTTGACCGGCACCTTCAGCATCGGGTTCCCATCATGGTCCTTTGGCACCTCACCGGCGCGCATGTTCACCTGCAGCGACGGGATGATCAGCTTGGGCATGGAAAGCTGTGCGTCGCGTTCGGTCCGGTATTTGACGAACTCCTCTTTCGTCTTGCCGCCGCCCACATGGATGTTGTGGGCTTTCTCCTCGGCAACCGTTGTTTCCCACGCGATGTCTCGGCCGTTGGGTCCGTAATCGTGACACATGAAGAGCCGCATCTGATCGGGTAGGGATAGCACTTTCTGGATCGAGTCATAGAGCACGCCCGCATCCCCACCGGGAAAATCCGCGCGCGCAGAGCCGCCATCGGGCATGAACAGCGTATCCCCCACAAAGGCCGCATCGCCAATCACATGCACCATGCAGGCGGGCGTGTGGCCCGGCGTATACATCGCAAAGGCCTGCATATTGCCGATATTGTACGTGTCGCCATCCTCGAATAGCGCGTCGAACTGCGAGCCGTCGCGTTGGAATGCGGTGCCTTCGTTGAAGACCTTGCCGAACGTGTCCTGCACCACGGTGATCTTCGAGCCAACGCCGATCTTGCCGCCCAGTTTCTGTTGGATATAGGGCGCGGCAGAGAGGTGATCGGCGTGGACATGGGTCTCGATGATCCACTCCAGCGACAGGCCCTGATCCTTTATGCAGCGGATCAGTTCCTCGGCGTGATCAAAGGTGATGCGTCCGGCGGCATATTCGATATCCATGACGCTGTCGATGATGGCGCAAGCCGATGAGGTGGGGTCCTTGACGATATAGCTGATCGTGTTGGTAGCCTCGTCGAAGAACGCCTGCACCTGCGGATGCGTCTCCATGGAAACGGGATAGTCTGTCATTTCGGTTTTCTCCTCCAATTGTTGTCAGGTCGCGGCGCGCATCCGTTTTGCGGCGGCGGATTGCAGGGCCTTGGCAAGGATGATCCCGGTCACCAGTGCCCCGGTGAAGGCAAATACTTCCCACCGGCCCGTCCCAAGCGCGGGCAGTGCGCCGCCCGGGCAGAAGCCCGCAAGCCCCCAGCCGATCCCGAACAGGGCAGACCCGCCGACGAGCTTGAGGTCGATGTTACGCATGTTGGGCAGCCGGAACCCGGTCTCTAGCAGCGGCTTGTCACGGGTGGAGACCAGTTTGTAGCCGAGGAAGGTGGTGACCAGCGCCCCACCCATGACGAAGATCAGGGAAGGATCCCAGCCGCCCGCGACGTCAAAGAAATTCAGAACTTTGGCGGGGTTGGCCATCCCGGACACGGTGATGCCGGTGCCAAAGATCACCCCGATTAGAAACACGATCGCCAGACGCACCTGCTCAGCCTCCGACCACATGGCGCACCAGATAGACAGTGGCGAATGTGGTGCTCATGAAGGTCAGAGTCGCGACAATCGAACGAGACGAGAGCCGCGCCATACCGCAGACCCCATGCCCGCTTGTGCAGCCCGAGCCAAAGGTAACGCCCATACCCACAATCAGCCCGCCGATCACCAGCAGGAGTGGCGATACAGGCACCTCGACGGTGGGCATCTTGCCGGTTAGGGCGAATACCACAAACGGGCCGGTCACCATCCCGGACAGCAGCGCTGCGCGCCAGGCGAAGTCTTGCCCCGAGCTTGGCCAGAGCATCCCGGCCAGTACGCCGGTAGCCCCCATCACCCGTCCAAAGACGAGCATGAGCAGGGTTGCCGCGAGACCGATCAGAACCCCGCCCAGCAGCGAGGCCCAGGGCGTAAAAGCTGTCTCGATCATCAGCAATCGCGGCAGGTTTTGAGGCCGAAAAGGCTGTAGAGCGGGCAGTTTCCGACAATCGCGGTCGCCGTGAAGATGGCCGCAACAGCCAGTGCTAGCCAGAACAGCACGCCCGCACCCGCAATCTCGGTTCCAAAGGCGGTAAAGAGCAGCAAAGCAGCAGCGGCAAGGCGGACGCCGCGATCAAGTTTTCCCATGTTGTTGGTCATGTCTCACTCCGTTGAGAATCGCATGCAGGACCGTTGCATGCGCGGCAGCGAGACTTTGGTGACTTGGTCACACTATAGGCATAAGGACCCGATCAGTATGCGCCTCCGGCGGATCGCACAAGGCGCTCTAGCCCGTCGCGACCGGTCAGATGCACCTCTCCGCGTGACTGTTCGACCCATCCCCGGCGATGGAACTCGGCCAATGTCCGCGAGATCACTTCGCGCGCGGTCCCAAGCTCGCTGCCCAACATGGCATGCGTGGCATGCACGATGTCCTGTTTGCCTGCGAGTTCCAGCAGCCGGGACGCCAGCCGCACGTCCATCCGCTGGAACACGATGTCATCGATCAAAGTGAAAAGGTCGGTGATCCGTCGGGAATAGGCGGTGAAGATAAACTCACGGAAAACCGATGATTTGGCCGCGAGGTCGTCGAACGTCTTCCGTGGGATCGCAACGGCAGTGACGTCGGTTTCCGCAATACCGTCCGCTGAATACTCCTCAAAGGCCAGCATGCAGGCTGTCGTTAGAACACAGCTTTCCCCGGCATGGACCCGGTAAAGGAACACCTCGCGCCCGGTATCGGATTTCTGCTGCACCCGCACCGTACCTTCAAGCAACAGCAAAAGACTGTCCGCCGACTGCCCCGGAGCGAACACCTGCGTTCTTGCGGGCAGCGAAACAACCTTACTGCCTTGAATGAGGTCTTCGCGCACATCATCCGGTAGAAGACGCAGGCCTTTGAATCGCTCAATCCACGTACCGCTCATTTCATTCGCTCTACCAATTCAGGGTCTCAGTTGCACAAGCGCTGCATCACACCTGAAGTTTCAGATTTGTCCCGGATAAGACATCGCAATTGGCCCATCGTCCAGAGCAGAGCTTGATCTGGCCTAAGGCGCGGTTTGGGCGAAGCTTTAGAATAACACGGTAGGAAAGTGCATGGTGCCCGATCACGGACATACCCGAGCGGAATTCTCTCCTTACATAGGCCATCCCCAGGCTCGGACTAAAGAGGTTCACTCTGCTCAATGGGACGGTTTGGATCACGTTTCCAAACCGAGAATGAGCCATCAAACAGACGGGCGGAAACACCCAGCTGCTCCAACGCAAGAAGCGTCACAGTTGCCGCGTATCCCGATCCGCAAGTAGTGATTATGGGTGTGTCCCGCCAGTCCGGCGAATGTTGATCGAAGATCTTGGTAAGTTCGTCTGCCTCAAGGAATTGCCCCGTCTCCTCATCCAGGAGAAGCGAAAACGGGAGATGCCGCGCGCCAGGAATGTGCCCGGTTGTGGGATCACCCGGTGTGCCCGCGAAGCTGACTGGACCACGTGCATCAATGAGACAGTGGTCAGCATGGTTGTCGACAAAGTCTTCCAGACTGATCCTGACATTGTCACTTTGCTTTGGAACAAAGCTACCGCTGCTGATGTGTGGCTCTTCTGACGAAACCTGATTATCCAAAGCGACCCAACGACTCCAACCACCATTGAGAACCCGAACGTTCTCAAAGCCCCAGTAGCGCATGGCCCACCAGATACGGCCAGCTTGCATGTGATGGTAGTTGTCATACAGGATCACAAGATCATCTGGATTGATGCCGAGACATCTGAAGGACGACACCGCCTGAAGCTTATCCGCGACAGACGCCAACCGGATTTCTTTATCTGTGTCGATGAACTGTGTCGTCCAATCCAGAAATGCAGCACCTGGGATGTGACTTTTGGCATAGTCTTCGGGCAGCACACGCGCTGGGGTTTCCCATGTCCCGCGCACATCAAAGATTTTGACCTCAGGTACTTTGATGAGCTGTTCAAGTTCGTCCGCGGAAACAAGAGGTGACGCGCGATCAATGATTTTCTTTTTCAGGTCCGTGTGGGGCATTTCACTCTCCAACAATGACGAAATTTTAGCGGGATGATTTTGTTTTCGCTGTTGCGAGGAACACGCCGAGGCCCGCAACAATCATGCCGGCCCATGCCGCGGGCGGCATAACCTCGCCAAGCACGATCCAGGCAACGGTGGCGGCGAGGGGAGGAACGAGAAAAAACAAAGACGAAACTTTTGATACCTCGCCAGCGCGGATCATGGCGAGCAGGAGGCCGATTGCGATCAATGAGCTTGCGACGATTAGATAGAGGAGCGACGCAACCAACTGCCATGTCCAGGTGATTTGCATACTCTCCAGTGCAACCATAAAGGGCGCGACTCCCAGCAACCCCGCGGTGAAGCCAACCAGATTTGTCGTGACGGGATGGTGAGACACGCCGAAGCGTTTTTCCCAGAGCGAGCCACCAGTGATACCAATCAGCGCAAGGGCCGCGAAGGCAAACCCGATCGGGGTTGGCGGTGCGACTTCGGAACTGGCGATCACCACCAGAACCACGCCGATCAGCCCGAGGATCAAACCGGTCCATTGCCGCCAGCTTACGCTTTCTCCAACCCATCGGGGCGCGATGAGGCCCGTCAGGATGGGTTGCATCGCGAGGATCAACGCGAGCGTTCCGACCGAAAGGCCAGCGTTAAACGACAGGTAGCACATGCCGAAATACATCGCCTGAAGAAGAAAGCCGACAATGGCCAGATGCATCCATTCGGACGGAGATTCAGGTAGTGGTGGGCGCAAAATGACAAACAGCATTGCCATAATCGCTACAACGCAGGCGAAGCGCAGCGCCAGAAATGTCATGGGTTCAATGTAGCCAAGGCCGAATTTCGCGGCGACATAACCTGTCGACCACATCGCCAAAAAAATACCGGGCGCAAAGATCAACCAAAGTGGACGGTCAGAGGTCATAGTCTTGGCCTTTAAGCAGATTGCGCCCGGTTATCATCATGCGATCACTTCATGATGGTGGTGTAGGTTTTGCTGACGATCTTCCAGCCCACATTCAGGCGCAGCAGCGTCAACAGATCATGGTAGTTCAGTGTCGGCATGTCGATCGTCACCTTGACCAGCGCCATGTCGTTGTTGATTTCAATATCGGTGATCTCACTGCTGTTTGGCGGCAACGTTCCACTATCCGCCAATGTTTCAAGCGCGCTGCGCGGGGTCAGGACAAGGTTGCCATCCGCATCAAGCGAAGAAAGGTTGACGCTGGAATAAAAGGCTTTTGCGATGCGTTCCCCACTACCATCACGAATCCCGTCCATATAGTCGGTTACGGTTGCGATGATCTGCTCTTTGTTTGTGTCAGCCACGGGTGATCCTTTCAGCTTGTGTGTTAGAGCCGTGATGTGAGGAAGTGTTGGTAATAGTTAAAATGAAATGATATGGACGTATCCATGAACGTTTCCGAACGGACCTTTACCGATGGCAACCTGCTCAAAACCTTTGTTGCGATTGCCGAATGCGGGAACCTTACCGTTGCGGCATCACGGTTAAACCGCAGCCAGTCTGCGATCAGCGTCCAGCTTCGAAAGCTGGAGACTGACCTTGAAACCTCGCTGTTCATCCGTGAGGGCAAGGGCATGTCGCTTTCCGCGAATGGTGAGAAACTGTTGCCGGTTGCACGACGCACATTGTCAGAACTGTCAAAGGTGCAGACCCTTTTCGCCGCCCCGCTAAACGGGCGCATCCGTGTCGGCATTCCTGACGATTTTGATGAAGGTGTGCTGGAGCGCGCTTTGACCCAGTTCAGTGAATCAAATCCCGGTGTCGAAGTTCTTGCCCGCTCGGGATGCACCGCCGCATTCCCGGAAGCAATGCGGCGTGGCGAGTTGGATATGGCAGTCTGCTCCGCGGCGAGCACGGTACCAGGCGAAGTTTTTCGGGAACAACAGGCGGTCTGGGTCGCAAACCGAACAATGCAGATCGACCCAAAGGCGTCCGTCCCGCTCGCAATCATCAATCATGGCTGTTGGATGGGTGAGCTGCCCAAGGTCAAGCTCGATCAGGTTGGAAGGCCTTACAATGTGGCTTTCGAATGTACCGGAATTATGAGCCAGAAGGCGGCGATACGTGCTGGCTTTGCTGTTGGCATTCTTTATGAAAGTAATGTTGAGACAAATATGAGGGTGCTCACCCCTAAAGAGGGTTTTCCAGCGCTGCCAAAGTTCAAGCGCTCAATCGTCGTTGCATCGGACGCCCCGCAAGACCTGGCGCGGGCCATGTCCCGCGCCCTTCGGCAAGCAATCTGAGGGCCAGCGCGAACACCTTGTCGGAGCAAGCTTTTTCCATGTCAGAAATTTTTCCTTAGATCGGCGTTCACATGAAAATCACCGCTGTCGAAACCTTGCGCCTGAAGCGCCACGCAACCCTGATCTGGGTGCGCCTTCATACGGATGAGGGCATTCAGGGCTTGGGAGAAAGCTGGTTTGGCACAGCCGCCATCGAAGCCGATATCCATGGCCGGATTGCACCGATGCTGCTCGGACAGGATCCTTCCAGAATTGAGCACTTGAACAAAACTCTGCGGCCTTATGTTGGGTTTCATGGAACCAGCGCGGAAATCAGAGCTGTGTCTGCTGTCGATGTTGCACTTTGGGATATCGCTGGAAAAAAGGCTAATAAGCCTTTGTGCGATCTGCTTGGTGGGCGGACCAGGGATAAGGTTCAACTCTATAATACCTGTGCCGGGCCGGACTATGTTTCCAGCAGTTCCGATGTTCGGCCGGGAAACTTCGGCATCACGGAGAACGCCGCATCCAAATTCGGACAGTTTGAAGATCTGACCGGCTTTATGGAAAGGCCCGTGGACGTTGCTTCTGAGCTGCTTGAGATGGGCATCTCATCGATGAAAATCTGGCCCTTTGACTTTGCAGAAGGCGCCGCGGACGGTGTCGATATCTCTGTCGAGGATCTCAAACGCGGCCTCAAACCTTTTGAAGACATTCGTGCAGCCTTAGGGGACAAGATGAAGCTGAAGGCTGAGCTGCATGGGCTTTGGGGGTTGCCTGCCGCGAAAAAGATCTGTCGCGCTCTGGAGCCAATCGGGATGGATTGGGTTGAGGACCCGATCTGGATGGATCGCATCCACGATCTGGGAGAGCTGACAGACGCAACTAGCGCGCCAATCGCAGGCGGTGAAACGTTGGGTGGTTTGGGACAGTTTCGTGAGCTGATCGAATTGGGGCGCATTGACACACCGATCGCCGATGTGACTTGGGGCGGCGGCCTCACCTTTGCGCGCAAAGCTTCAGCGCTGGCGGAAGCGGCGGGCCGCGCCATTGCGTTCCACGATTGCTCCGGTCCTGTCACATTGGCGGTATCAACGCACCTTGCGCTTTGCGCCCCAAATGTCCGTGAGCAGGAGTTCACACGGGCGTTTTATTACGGCTGGTATGGAAATCTGGTGAACCTTCTGCCGCCGATTTGGGATGGGGAGATAACCGTGCCGGATAGTCCGGGAATTGGCCTCGAACTGTGTGACGGGCTGGAAGATGAAGAGGATGCCATTTCAAGTATCACCTCAGTTGAGTGAGACTTCTAGTAATGCTTTCTCAAAGAGCACTCTAGGCCGGTCCTTTCGCATGTGGCGGACCGGCAAGCGAGGAGGATGTTGCAGCCTCAGGCATTTTGACCAGCAAAGCCCCTGACACCGCCTACAAATCACCTATACGTTGGCATCTGATCCGACGGCACCAGAACATCCGATCTCACATACCCGAAGATCCGATCCGTACCATCCAGCGTCACTGCGTGCCAGCCATCCGCGGATTGCAACACGATTGGGTTATGAGCCAGTGTCAGCATCTTCACGACTTTGGAATCGTGGCTCGGTTTCTCAAAGACCTCTGCCTGACGCACGACCGAAAAGTAGAGCTGATCCTTCAGCAAATAAGATGTCGCAAAGTCCTGCGGCTCAGCCGGAGACTTACGCCCAAAGTCGCCAATATCAGCGGCCATCGGATTGATAATGTTTCCGTCGACCTGATTTCTTCCGAACCACAGATGATGTGAAAACTGGAACAGGTTCCACCGCCCGGAATTGTAAAACTCCCGCGTGCCGGGCCACCCGCGTGACAAGGCGAGCCATCTCAAGTCAGCCAGCCCTGCGTCCAACAGTCTGCCCAAAACCAACCCGGATCCATAAGCCCCGACACGGTATCGGTCGCCTCCTTGTAGAAACGCGGTTCGCACAGCGGTGAAATACGCCATGACCCCTGCAACTTGCGACACCTCGTTCCAACTGCCATCTACTCCGAAATAGATGGCGGATCCTCCAGGTTGCCCAATCACACTTTCTGCGTATTCCAACGCATGTTCGGCATCCGCTTTTCCGCGCTCAGCCGTGATGCTTTCCAACCTGTCATTATTGTACTGAAACACCGCGCCGATATTTATGCCGGCCTCCCA
>JBFOME010000002.1:0-252904 GCA_040830705.1 Paracoccaceae bacterium
GAACCCAGCGGCCCAAGACGATCCGAACTCTCCCATCGCGGGGATGCCGGTTCTGGAATGCTGGAAGGCCAAGCAGGTCTTTGTGTCCAAGCGCGGGCAGGGCACCGGGTATTCGGGTATCGAAAACCCGCTGTTCTTCAAAGAAAACACCCGCATGTTCTATGGTGATGCCAAGGCCAGCCTCGACAAGCTGCTGCCCATGATCGACTGAGATCGGGTTTGATCCAATTGCAAAGGGCGCCTACGGGCGCCCTTTTCTTTTTTCGTTTTGGTTAGGGGGCTTTGCCCCCTCGGCCTTCGGCCTTACCCCCAGGATATTCTTGGCCGAATGAACTGCGGATCGGGTTCGGTCGCAAAATGTATGCCGCGGTATCCAGATAACATATTGAAATAAAAAGGCATTTGAAGCTGCTGCGGGAGAGCTTATAGTGGGTCGGATCATTCGGAGACCATCATGCCGCCGATTCAGGACCATCCGCTGCGCTACGCGATTGCAAATGAGCTGCATGCACGCCCTTTTCCTGTCGCCACTGCGCCGGGCACGGCGGTTTATCTGGCCATCAAACACCCTGATGGGGCGAATGGCGCCGCGCGCGAGGAATCGCACGCCCATTTGCTCGACCTTCTGGACCGGCATGGGGCGCAACACCCGCAACCGGGTGCGACGCATTTCTCGGGCAGGTTGGGACGGCACAATCTGAAATGGGAGCAGCATACCGAGTTTGTTGCCTATACGGCATTTTTCGATGGTGTAAGCAGCCGTCCCTTTGATCCCGCGGATTTCGAGGTGTTTCCATCCGACTGGCTGGAAAATGCACCGGGGCAGAGGATCACCTCCATCGCTTTGCGTGTGCTGCCGCGCCCCGATATGCCCACGATCATCACATCGTTGCGCGACTGGTTTGTTCCCGAAAGCCTTGCGGTTGCGCATGTGCTTGATGATGCGGCAGTGGTGGCCGGGGATTTCCGTATCGATCCGGCGGGGCATGTGCGGCTGGCAGTATTTGTCTCGGATGGAACCGACAAGCGGCGCGTGGGACGCATCGTACAGCGCCTGTGTGAGATCGAGACCTACAAGGCCATGTCGATGCTGGGCTTCGCCGAGGCCCGCAGCATGGGGCGGCGACTGGGCGAATTGGATTCGAAGCTGACCGAGCTGACCAGCGAAATGACCGATGAGGCGGCCCCGGCTGAAGAAACATTGCCAAAGCTGTTAACCGCCGCCGCCGAGCTAGAGACCATGGCCGCCCGCGCCTCGTTTCGGTTTGGCGCGACGGGCGCCTACGAGGCCATCGTGAACCAGCGCATCCAGCTGTTGCGGGAAGAGCGGTTTCTGGGTCGGCAGACCTTGTCGGATTTCATGATCCGCCGCTACGACCCGGCCATGCGCACGGTCAAATCTACTCAGACCCGGCTGCAAAGCCTGTCGGACCGGGCGATGCGGGCCGGTGAGTTACTGCGGACGCGGGTGGATGTTCAGCGCAGCGCGCAGAACCAGGAACTGCTGGAAAGCATGGACCGCCGTGCCGATCTGGCCTTGCGGTTGCAGCACACGGTCGAAGGGCTGTCGGTGGTGGCGATCAGCTATTATGCGGTGTCGCTGGCGGTTTATCTGCTGGGGCCGCTGACCAAGCTGGGCCTTTCGAAAACCACGCTGACCGCCGGTGTGACCCTACCGGTCATCCTGCTGGTCTGGCTCATGGTCAAGCGCATCCGCAAACATCTGGAATGACCATCTGTTCAGGCCGCGTTTTCGTCGCTAGGACTCGTCGTTAGAGTCGTCGGCCGACTCGGATAAAGGTCGTCACATGGTCGGGTTTCCAAGGGCATGGAGCGCAGTTGCCTCCATGTTTGTCCTCAACGGTGCCTTTTTTGGCATCTGGGCGTCGCGCATCCCGGCGGTGAGCGATGCGTTGTCGCTGTCGCATGAAACCCTCGGACTGGCGTTGTTGTTTCTGGCCGCGGGCGCGGTGTGTTCCTTTCCGGTTACCGGGCGGCTGGTCGACAGGTTCGGGGCCTATGGGGTCACCCTGATCGTGGGCGTGCTTTATGCGCTGAGCCTGATCCTGCTCGGGTTGGCAGGCAGCTATGCGTTTCTGTGTCTTGCGCTGTTTCTGTTTGGGGCTTCTCATGGGTCGATGGACGTGGCCATGAACGCCTGGGGGGCGGAGGTCGACCGACAGTTCAAGAAAGCCGCGATGTCGTCGTTCCACGCCATGTGGAGCCTTGGGGCCGGGCTTGGCGCGCTCAGCGGGTTTGCGGCGATTCAGGCGCAGATGTCGGTTCTCTCACATTTTCTGGTCTCCGCCGTCAGCGTCGCGGTGTTGACGCTTGCTGTCGCGCGTATTGGGTGGGTGTCACAACGCTCGGATTTGTCGAAGGGCAAGGTTTTTGCCTTCCCGACAGGTATTCTTGTGCTGGTCGGGCTTTCGGCCTTGTGCGGTGCCATGGGTGAGGGCGCAGTCGCGGATTGGAGCGCAATTTATCTGCGTGACAGTATCGGCGCGGAAGAGAGCGTGTCGACACTGGGTTATGCGGTGTTTTCGGTTGCCATGGTGGCGGTGCGCTTTGTAGGCGGCTGGGTGATCGGCGCGCTTGGTCCCGTTCTCGCTGCGCGCTTGGGTGGGGCATTCGCCACCGTCGGGGCCGTGGCGGTTGTAGCCGCCAGCGTTCCCTTGACCGTTCTGGTGGGGCTTGGGCTGATGGGCGTCGGCTATGCCGTGGTTATGCCGCTTGCCTTCACCCGCGCGGCCAATGATCCGTATGTGCCACAAGGGCAGGGGATCGCCAGCGTGGCGACGCTGGGCTATGGCGGGTTGCTGATCGGACCGCCGTTGATCGGATTTCTGGCGCATTTGACTTCGTTGCGGATGGCGTTGGCGGTGCTGGTGCCGCTGGCACTTCTGATCGTGATACTGGCCGGTGCGCTGCGCCCGCGCGCCAACTAGCACGCAATCGGTTTGACACTGCCTGCCCCGGCGACTTAGCGTGCGCGCATCCCCTCGGACCGATCTGCCAAGAGGCGCAACATGACTGAGAAACTGTCTCCGCGCGCGCTGATGGAAAAGCTGGTGTCTTTTCCGACAGTGAGCCGTGACACCAATCTGCCGCTGATCGACTGGGTCGAGGGGTATCTGACCTCCCACGGCGTAACGACGCATCGGATGGAGGCCCCGGGTCAGCCTGAAAAGGCCGCGCTTTTTGCCCATGTGGGCCCGTGGCAAGAGGGGGCTGTGGTGCTTTCGGGTCATACCGATGTCGTACCGGTGGATGGCCAGAAATGGGACAGTGATCCGTTCGAGTTGATCGAGGCCGATGGCCGTCTATACGGGCGCGGCACTTGCGACATGAAAGGGTTCGATGCGCTGGCGATTTGGGCCTTGGTCGAGGCGCAGGGGCGCGATCTGACCACCCCGCTGCAACTGGCGCTGAGTTATGACGAAGAGATCGGATGCCTCTGCCCGCCGCATCTGATCCGGGCGATGGAGCCTGTCGTGCCCAAGGGGCGGATCGTCATCGTGGGTGAACCGTCGATGATGCAGGTGGTGACGGGGCACAAGGGCGATATCGGGCTGAACGTTCATGTGCACGGGTTCGAAGTGCACAGCTCGCTCATGCACGCGGGCGTCAGCGCAGTGCATGAGGCCGCGCGGCTGATTGAATGGGCCAATCAGCGCAACCGGCAAAACCGCGCTGCCCCACGAGACGCGACCGCGGCGCTTTTTGAACCGCCCTGGACGACGCAGCATGTCGGAAAGATCGAAGGCGGTACCGCCAACAACATCACCGCAAAAGATTGCCGCTTTTTCATCGAATGCCGCACCCTGCCGGGTGATTCCCTGGATGGCTGGAAGGCGGAGTTTCAGGCCTTTGCTGATGAGGTTGAGGCGGAGATGCAGGAGGTTCACCCCGATGCGGGGATCGAGATCAGTGAGGTTTTCAAGGTCTCCGGTCTGGTTCCCGAAGAACAGGGAGCAGCAGAGGCCCTGGCACGTGCGCTGACCGGTGACAATGGCACACATGTCGTTAGCTATGGTACCGAGGCCGGGCAGTTTCAGGAGGCCGGATATTCGGTTATCATCTGCGGCCCCGGTGACATTGCGCAGGCGCATCAGCCCAATGAGTATTTGGCAATCGAACAACTCGAAGCCGGGCAAGCATTCATGACATCCCTCTTGGAGCGACTTTCCTCGTGAAGGGTATCCCGATTACAGAGAGTTCGCTGGTCGAACATGAAGTGGTGCTGCCCCAAAGCGCACCTGCTGTCGTTGTCGGCGGCGGGATCATCGGTGTGATGAGCGCCTATTTCCTGGCCAAGAAGGGGTTGCGCCCCGTGTTGCTCGAAAAGGGTCGCATCGCCGGGGAACAATCAGCGCGCAACTGGGGCTGGGTGCGCCAGATGGGGCGTGATCCCGCTGAGCTGCCGATCATGGTCGAGGCAAACAGGATCTGGCGCGAGTTACAGGCTGAGGGGCCGGATGATCTGGGTCTGCGACCTTGCGGCCTGACCTATGTGGCGCAGTCTGACAAACAACTGGCCGCATTTGAGGCGTGGCTGCCCCATGCGCTCGAAAACGGCGTCGATTCACGGATGTTGAGTAGCGCTGAGCTCAGCGAACTGATCCCGCAGGCATCGGGCAAATGGCCCGGCGCGATGCACACGCCATCAGACATGCGCGCCGAACCCTGGGTGGCGGTGCCTGCATTGGCGCGTGCGGCAGTTGCGGCGGGCGCGGTGATCCGCGAGAATTGCGCGGTGCGGATGCTGGATGTGCAGGCCGGGCGCATCGCGGGCGTCGTGACCGAAGCCGGGCGGATCGATACAAGCGAGGTTGTTCTGGCGGGCGGTGCTTGGTCCAACCTGTTCCTGCGGCGACATGGCGTTGATATTCCTCAACTTTCGGTGCGGGCCACCGTTGTGGCCACTGCGCCCGTGCCGGATGTTTATACGGGCGGCGCGGATTTCGGCCAGATTGCCCTGCGGCGGCGGGCCGATGGCGGCTATTCGCTGGCCCAAGGGCACGCGCATGATTTCTGGATCGGTCCGGACGCGTTCCGGGCCGCACGCGCCTTCTTCCCGCAATTGCTCACCGATCCGTTTGGGCGCCGCTATCTGCCCGCCGCCCCGCGCGGCTACCCGGATGCCTGGGGCACGAAACGGCGCTGGGCGGGGGATGAGGTCTCGCCCTTCGAGCGCTGCCGCGTGCTCAACCCCGCGCCGAACCAGCGCTATGTGCAGCAGATACTGGACAGGTTTCAGGCGCTCTTTCCTGGGCTCGGCACTATTCAGGCCAATGCCGCCTGGGCCGGGATGATCGACACGATGCCAGATGTGGTCCCGATAGTGGACCGGGTCGAGGCGCTGCCGGGACTGTCGCTCTGCACCGGGATGAGCGGACATGGATTCGGCATAGGCCCCGCCTTTGGACGCATCATGGCCGACCTTGTGACAGGCGACGCGCCGGGACATGATCTGAACCGATTCCGCCTGTCGCGGTTCAGCGATGGCTCGAAGCTGGAATTGGGGCCGTCACTCTGAAGTTTTTGGCCGTGTTCCGCTCTGGAAGAGTGGGGCAAGGTGCATATCTAGACTACGATTGAGATACCGGCCTGCGGACCGGACCAAGAAGGAGCATCAGATGCCAGTCAAGAACCGCTTTGCAGAGCTGCAGGATGAGATCACCGCGTGGCGCCGTGACATTCATGAAAACCCCGAGATTCTGTTCGAGACCCATCGCACCAGCGCGCTGGTGGCCGACAAATTGCGCGCATTTGGCTGCGACGAGGTGGTGACCGGCATTGGCCGCACCGGCGTGGTCGGTGTCATCAAGGGCCAATCTGATAGCGCGGGCAAGGTGATCGGCTTGCGCGCCGATATGGATGCGCTGCCGATCCACGAGGCGACCGGTCTGGACTATGCCTCGAAAACGCCCGGCGCGATGCATGCCTGCGGCCATGATGGCCATACCGCCATGCTGCTGGGCGCGGCGAAATACCTGGCCGAAACCCGCAATTTCGACGGTACCGCCGTGATCATCTTTCAGCCCGCCGAAGAGGGCGGCGGTGGCGGCCGCGAGATGTGCGAGGATGGCATGATGGACCGCTGGGGCATTCAGGAAGTCTATGGCATGCATAACTGGCCGGGCCAGCCGGTGGGCAGCTTTGCCATCCGCCCCGGCGCTTTTTTTGCCGCCACCGACCAGTTCGAAATTACGCTGGAAGGCAAGGGAGGTCATGCGGCCAAGCCACAAACCACTGTCGACAGCACCGTTATGGCGGCCAAGGCCGTTTTGGCCCTGCAAACCATCGTCAGCCGCAATGCCGATCCCACAGATCAGCTTGTAGTGTCAGTCACCTCGTTTGTGACCTCTTCCAACGCTTTCAACGTGATCCCGCAGAAGGTATTTTTGAAGGGCACCGTGCGCACCATGAGCACCGAAATGCGTGATCTGGCAGAACAGCGGATTAAGGAGATCTGCTCAGGCATTGCCATGACCTTCGGCGGCTCGGCGGATGTCACCTATCACCGGGGCTATCCAGTTATGGTGAACTCGGACGAACAAACCGAGTTTGCCGCCTCTGTGGCCCGTAATGTGTCAGGCAAATGTGACGATGCGCCGCTGGTGATGGGGGGCGAGGATTTCGCCTTCATGCTGGAGGAACGTCCAGGGGCATACATTCTTGTCGGCAACGGTGACACCGCGATGGTGCATCACCCGGAGTACAACTTCAATGACGAGGCCATCCCCGCCGGGTGTAGCTGGTGGGCCGGCATTATCGAACAGCGAATGCCCGCGGCGTGATCCGGGCTTGCGCTGTGCAGCGGCGTTTCAGCCGCTACTATCAGGCCCGGTAAGCTCAAGCTCCTGGCAGAGGCTGTCGATAACATTTGCCAGCGCGTTTTGCTGCGTGGCGACATAGGCCGATGCGGCGCGCCGAGCCTCGGCGAAGGCCGCCGGATTGTCCAACCAGTCGGCGACTGCCGATGCGAGACTGTCGGCGTCCCGGATTTCGCGGGCGCCGCCGTCCGCTTTCATCTGCGCATAGGTTTCAGCGAAATTGAAATAGCCCGGTCCGGTGATCACCGCGGCACCGGCCTGCGCTGGCTCAAACGGGTTGTGACCGCCGATCTCCAATAGCGAGCCGCCGAGGAAAACAAGCTTGCAAAGCGCGTACCACGTGCCGGTCTCGCCCAGCGTGTCGGCCATATAGACCTGGGTTTGTGCGCCGGTCTCTTCCCCGGCGCTGCGTCGGGCGCAGATCAGGCCCGCCGCGCGCACCAGGGCCTGAACCTCGTCGCCCCTTTCGGGGTGGCGAGGCACCAGCAGCAGCAGCAGGTCGGGATGTGCCGCGAGAAGGTTATTGTGGGCCCGAAGTACATGCTCCTCTTCGCCCTTGTGGGTGGAACTGGCGACCCAGACCGGACGGTCGCCGATCTGCGCCAGTAACACCTCGCGTGTCGCTGCATCCACTGGCAACGGGTCCGAGGTTGCCTTGAGGTTGCTGCCGGGGCGGACCCGATCCGGATCGGCCCCCATGGCGATGAGGTTGTTGGCAGTCTGCTGGTTCTGGGTCAGAAACAAGGTGAAGCGGTCGAGGATGAAACGCGCGGTGCCGGGAAACCTCTGCCAGCCTTGCACCGATTTCTGCGAGAGCCGTGCGTTCAATAGCGCCAGCTTGATGCCCCGGCGATGGGCCTCGACCAGCATGCGGGGCCAAAGCTCGCTCTCGACGAAAATACCCGCCTGCGGTCGCCAGTGATCGTAGAACCGGGTCACGGCGGCACCCGTGTCGAGCGGGACGAACTGATGCCAGGTGCGCGGCGGCAAGCGTTTGGCGACCAGTTCGGCCGAAGTGGGCGTGCCCGAGGTGATCAGAAATTCCGCCTCAGGCAAGACCGTGCCCATGCGTGTGATCAGCGTCAGTACCGACAGGCTTTCGCCGACACTTGCCGCATGAAACCAGATCAACTGGCCTTCGGGTCGGGGCAGGGTGGCATGGCCCAGCCGCTCGCGCTGCCGATCAGCTGCGACCCCGGCTGCGTCAAGTTTGCGTTGCACGGATCGCCAAGCCAGCGGGGCAAGCGCACTCGTGACAGCGGCATAAAATCGGTAAAGCGGCGTCGGACTGACGCCTTGTGCAGGCACCTCAACCGCCCGTATGGCTCATATGCCGGGGCATCTGGCCGTCGAGCGTTTGCCGGGAATAGTCGAAATCATGGCCCTTGGGCTTGAGATTGATGGCGGCGCGGATAGCCTCCTGCAGCGGTTCCTCGGTCTCCGGATGGTCGCGCAGCGGCTGGCGCAAATCGGCCATATCCTCTTGCCCGAGACACATATAAAGCTCGCCGGTGCAGGTCAGGCGGACGCGGTTGCAGCTTTCGCAGAAATTGTGGGAAAGCGGTGTGATGAAGCCGATCTTCTGCCCGGTCTCTTCCAGGCGCACATAGCGGGCCGGGCCACCGGTGCGTTCCACCAGATCGCTGACCTGATAGTGGTTTTCATACTCAGCGCGAACATCTTTGAGCGACCAGTATTGGCCAAGCCGGTTCTCGTTGCCGATATCGCCCATCGGCATAACCTCGATCCAGGTCAGGTCCATATCGCGCGAGGCACACCATTCGGTGATGGCGGGCAGTTCCTCTTCGTTGAAACCTTTCAGGGCCACGGCATTGATCTTGATCCGCAGCCCGGCCTTTTGCGCCGCGTCGATCCCGCGCAGCACCTGTTTCAGGCGACCCCAGCGGGTGATGTCGGCGAATTTGTCCTCGTCCAGAGTGTCGAGCGAGACGTTCACCCGCCGTACGCCTGCCGCATAAAGCTGATCGGCAAACCGTTCCAATTGCGAGCCATTGGTGGTGAGCGTCAGTTCTTCCAGCGCGCCGCTATCCAGATGGCGGGTCATGCCGTTGAAAAAGGTCATGATGTCGCGCCGCACCAGCGGTTCGCCCCCGGTGATGCGCAGCTTGCGCACGCCAAGCCCGACAAAGGTCGAGCACATGCGATCCAGCTCTTCCAGCGTCAGCAGTTCTTTCTTTGGCAGAAAGGTCATGTTCTCGGACATGCAATAGACGCAGCGGAAATCGCAGCGGTCAGTAACCGAAACGCGAAGGTAGGTGATAGCGCGGGCGAATGGATCAATCAGGGGTGCGGTCATGGCGATATAGCTAAAGCGGAGCCCGGCCTGCGGCAAGGGGGATCATGGTTTTTGGGTCTGGCATGGCCGGGCACAGATAGCTAGGGTTTTGATATGAGACATATTGCCCTGACCTGCATAATCCTGATCGCCGGATGTGCGCAGATCCGCGACACTACCGATGGTTTGTTTAGCGGACCCTCATCGTCCTCAGCGCCCCAAGCGGCGGAAACGCCCGAGGCCGAATCCCCTGAACAGGTCGAAGAAGTGGTCGCGACGGAAGAGTTCGATCCCGGCTGGACCGGGGCCAAGCAAACAATTGCGGGCCTGGGCGATGTCGCGATACCCGGCATCTGGCTGGAAACGCCGCTGGTCAGCCACGAACGTTCGGGCCGGGTGGTGTTCCGCAAGACCGGGGCGTCAGCCTTTGTTACGCTGATCCCGATCGAGGGCGCAGAGACGGCAGGCAGCCGTTTGTCCCTGGAGGCGATGCGCGCCTTGCTGGCGCCCATTGATCAATTGATCGAGCTGGATGTTTACACCAATTAAGTCGGACGTGCGCGATTGACTTACGTCCGTTCAAAGCCAAGCTCGGTCAGCCAGTGTTGCTCCTGCAGGAAGTCAACGAAGAGCCGCGCAAGGCTGTCTTTGGGGGCATTCGCCGGATAGACGGCAAAAATCTCGATCGGCCGTAGTTTGATATCCGGGAGCAGTTCCACCAGTTTTCCCGACCGAATGTCATCCGCAACCAGCGGATAGGTCTCGACCATGAACCCATGCCCGTCATCTACATAATTTCGGGCCATCGCATAGCTGTCGCACGAGATCGCGATCCGCGGCGCTCGTGTCGGGGCAATGCCATCAGTCGTTGTTGCCAGATGCACCCAAGGGATCGGGAGGAACTCGATACGGTCCCAATCGGCCAGATCGTCGATGCCGTTTACAGGCGGGCGTGCGTACGCATAGTCCCTTGACGCGAAAATGCAGAGGTTGAGGCGCCCAAGCTTTCTGGCGTGATAGCTGCTGTCATCAAGGCCTTTGGCGGTGCCGCGAATAGCGACATCGAACTTTGATCCTTCCAATTGGACGGCCCGGTCCGTGAAACTCAGCGAAAGCTGAACCTTTGGATAGGCCCGCGAGAACCTTGTGTAGATGTCGGCATAAGGGCGATGCGCCGAAGCGGTGTTGAGTGTAATGGACAGCTTGCCAACCGGCTGTTCGACGCGACTGTTCATCGAGGCCAACCCCTCTTGGGCCGCCTTGGTCATACGTTGGCTTGCCGCGAGCAAATCCTGACCTGCATCAGTGAGCGACATGCGCCGCGTCGAACGATACAGAAGGGGCAGACCCAACTGACCTTCCAGTTGAGACACGTGATGGCTGATCACGGATGGCGACAGGTTTAGCCTTTTGGCGGCGGCACGAAACGAGCCGAGTTCTGCAACTGCCTGAAAAATGGCCATCATCCGAAGTTGATCAATCATTGTTCGATCTCATGAGATTATGAGATCCATAATGCGGGTATTCACTATGAATGGCAATTGTAAGACCCTATCACCGTGCCTTCGATATTCGGGCAAAACGCAAAATGAAGGAAAAATTTATGCCAATGTTAGTTTCGATCGCCCGTGTCGCCGATGTGCCCACCCCAACGAAAATGCAAGAGTTTCACGACGAGCATGAACGGGTGCTGGGGGCATATGCCGATGTTCCGAAAATTCTACGTGATCCAAACGACCCAAATCAGGTCGCCGTTGTCTGCGATGTCCGCGACCTTGACGGTTTGCGGGCTGCGACTCGCACACCCGAGGGTGATGCCATGATGCGCAAATACGGCTTTATCGAACAGCTTTCATACTTTCTGGAGGATTGAGATATGGGTGCGTTCAGGAACAGGCTGCGCTTCCCGCTGCTCAAAGGTGCCGGGCAAAGCGCCCGTTCGAACAGGGTGCAAACCCCGGACAAGCCCGACCGCAGTCAGGACAAATGGGATCAATATACGGTCGAGCTCCGGGAATATGGGGCCTTCGGTGGAACTCAGGTCTGGTATTGGCCAAAGTAGCCGAAACCTCTCGTTGGGTGTGTAAACCGAAGCTGGCGCCTCTCACGTTGGTGTATCTATGGTATTTCTGCGAGATCCCGACATCGGTCTTTTAAATGCCAGCCACGTGAACTTTCGTTGCGGGTTGTCGAGCGTTTCGAGAGGCATCAGAACTTGCCATTCTGGTTCTTCCACTCGGATTTAGGGGCGATCTTTTCGGTGGTATCCCAATGTTCTGCCAGCATGCCGTCCGCGACCCGGAACAGGTCAAAAAACGCGCAATGTTGGCCGGAGCGCTGGCCTTCGCTGATACAGAGCACGAAATTCCCCTCCGCCATGACACGGTGCAGGCGCTGATATTCGATCCTGCGACGGTCACCTTCGGTCTGTTCCAGTGCGGGTCTGAGCGCGGCTAAGCCATCGTTCAGATCGGGGTTGTGTTCGATATAGCGGTCCCCGGGAATGAACTCCGCCAGCCGGTCGAGATCGCCCGCGATGAGCACGGTTTCGACAAAGGTGCGGGCAAGTGCGCGGTTGGTCTCGGTCAGGGCGTGATCGCTGGCCTCGGTCGGGCCATCCACCATGCTTCGTCCGGAAGGGTTGGGGCCCAGTCTCGGCTGGATATTGTCCCAGTGTTCAACGGCTTGCCCGTCCTCGAACCGGAACAGCTCAAAGCCGATGCGGCGGGTGGCGAAATCATACTCGGTATGGGCAAAGACAAAATCGCCATCCTCGAAGGCCCGGACGATATTCACCCGCGGAGAGGTTTTCGACAGCCGCGCAAAAAGCGCGGCCAACCCTTCGCTGCCCTCATGGGTCTGCGGGTTGTGCTGGATGTACTTGGCCTCGTTCACCACCGAGATCGGCTCGGGATCGCCCGTCTCGATGCTTTTCAGCAAGGCGCGTATGCGGTCTTTATTGGCTTGAGGCATGGTTGATAACCTGCTGGTGCTGGACAGAAACGAGTCCGAGACTGCGCGCAATTGCCTCAACGGGCAAGGGTAGGGCATCCGGGGCTTTCCAGAAGGGGCTCAGCGGGTCAGGTATTTGGCCGCCTCGCGTAGGGCGAAAGGTTTCATCGTGTCGCCATGAGCGTCGAGGAAGGCATGGACGCGGGGCGCGTCGTGTTTGGACAGATCGCGTAACCACCAGGCCACCGCTTTCTGGATGAACCAGTCGCGATCTGGCACGTAGCTGGCGGCCCAGCCCAGAATGCGATCACGGCGAGCGAGGTCTTCAGGTTTTGGGTTGTTCTGCTTGGTCCAGGGTAGGGTGGCCACCAGAGCAGCGCGGCGGGTCCACATGTGATCGGACCGGGTCCATTCTTCAACCTGATCCAGACGGGCAGGGTCAGCCACCAGCCGTTTTGCGACTGCCCCGCAGGTGTGATCGGCGATGGCCCAACTGTCGAAATCGGGCAGCCAGCTTTGCAGCAGATCCCAGACCGCCTCATCGGGGCGGATGCGCGCCTGCGTGAGCAGTTTGGGGGCGGCGATGCGGGCCTCGAAGATATCTGTTCTCCACAAAGCGTCTGCCAGTTCGATACGCTCCGCCAAGTCAAGCGTCTGCCGCCATGTCTTGGTCAGGTCATTGATCGCCGGGTTCGGCACGCCCAGAACCTCGCGGGTCTGTTTGTGATAGGCCGCCTTCTGTTCGGCGCGGTCGGGCTCGGCGTGGGCTTTGAGTTGATCGAGATAGGGTGTGAGCATCAGCGCGTTCAGACCGGGACGCCGGTAGGCTTGCCGTCGAGGGTGGTCTGATTCCTGTCCGCCCAGTATTGGCGGATTTCAGCGTCGGATTTTCCATCGACCCATTTCTGCATCGTGTCGCGGTCCGCGCGATAGTCCATGAAGGGTACGGCATAGCCGCAGGAGGTCTGCACCATCTCGATCTCGACATCGAAGATTTGCCGCGCACTGCGATGGGGCGGGAAGTGGTGATCAAGCTCTGCCCATTCAGGGTCATCGGTATGTAAGGTGTGGGCCGTGCCATATGCGCGCAGGATCAGAGGGCGGGTCTCAAAAGAACACCACATCAGCGTCATGCGGGTATTTTCCTGCAGGTGCCCGGCGGTTTCGTTGCCACTTCCGGTCAGGTTCATCCAGACGATGCGGTTGGGGCCCAGCACGCGCAACGAGTCCATCCCCTTGGGGGAGATGTTCACCCGCCCCTCTGGCCCGGCAGAACCGGTGAAGAACATGTGCTGAGCCTCGATGAACTTGCGATGCGCGTCGTCAAGCGCCGGAAACTGTTTTCCCATGGGTTACTCCACCGTTACGGATTTCGCCAGATTGCGCGGTTGGTCCACATCCGTGCCCTTGGCTACCGCCGTGTGATAGGCCAGCAATTGCGCTGGCACTGCATAGAGGATGGGGGTCAGGCTGGGATGCACATGTGGCATCCGGACAGTGGACCACACCCCGTCCTGCGCCTCGGCAATGCCGTCATCGTCTGAAATCAGCAGCACCTTGCCCTTGCGCGCCATCACCTCCTGCATGTTCGAGATGCTCTTGTCAAAAAGTGCGTCGCGCGGGGCCATCACCACCACCGGCATATGTTTGTCGATCAGTGCGATGGGGCCGTGTTTCAACTCTCCTGATGCATAAGCTTCGGCGTGTATATAGCTGATTTCTTTTAATTTAAGGGCGCCTTCATGGGCGAGCGGATACATCATGCCGCGCCCCAGGAACAGCACGTCGCGCGCCTCGCTCAGTTTCTGTGCGGCGATGCGGATCGCGTCTTCCTGATCCAGCGCAGTGTTGAGTAGCGCTGGCAACCCGCGCAGCGCCGCCACGTGATCGGCAATTTGTTCGGATGTCAGCGTGCCCCGGTCCTGCGCCGCTTTCAGCACAAGCATCAGCAGAATACTGAGCTGGCAGGTAAAGGCCTTGGTCGAGGCCACACCGATCTCAACACCTGCATGGATCTCTAGCGCCAGTTGGCTTTCCCGAGCGATCGAACTTTCGGGGACATTGACCACCGAGACGATCTTGTCCGCCTTACCCTCGCAATAGCGCAGAGCGGCCAAGGTGTCGGCGGTTTCGCCCGACTGGCTGACAAACAACGCAACCGTGCGTTCAGGGATCGGGGGTTCGCGATAACGGAATTCCGATGCGATATCGACCTCGACCGGGAGGCGCGCAAGCTGCTCGAACCAGTATTTTGCAGTCAAGCAAGCGAAATAGGCTGTGCCGCAAGCAACCATCGACAGCCGGTCTACTTGTGAGAAATCAAGCCCATCGCCGGGCAGCCGCACCTCGTCGGAACCGGAGGGTAGGTAGGCGCGGATCGCATCGGCGAGAACCATGGGCTGCTCTGCGATTTCTTTGGCCATGAAATGCCTGTGCCCGGCCTTGTCGGCGCGGGCACGGTCAGCAGCGATGGTACGCAGTTCCCGATTGGCCAACTCGCCCTGCGCGTCGCGGATTTCCAGCGAGGTTCGGGTCAGGACGGCGCGGTCGCCTTCTTCAAGATAGGTGATCTTGTCGGTCAGTGGGGCGAGTGCGATGGCGTCCGACCCCACGAACATCTCACCCTCGCCATGGCCGATGGCCAGCGGCGAGCCCTTGCGAGCGGCGACGATCAGGTCTTCCTCGCCATCGAATAGAAAGGCCAGGGCGAACGCCCCTTCCAGCCGGTCGATTGCGCGGTTGGCGGCGGCGACCGGATCAAGGCCTTGCCGCAAGAAGTGTTCAGTCAAAAGGGCCACGGTTTCGGTGTCGGTTTCGGTCTGGAACTCGATCCCGTGCCCGGCCAGTTCCGCTCGCAACTCGCGGTAGTTCTCGACTATGCCATTATGCACCACCGCCACCGATCCGGCGCTGTGCGGGTGGGCATTGCTGACAGAGGGCGCGCCATGTGTGGCCCAGCGTGTGTGTCCGATGCCGGATTTGCCGGGCAGCGGTTCATGCACCAGCAGGTCGCTGAGATTGACCAGCTTGCCGACAGCGCGCCGCCGATCCAGCGCGCCCCGGTTTACCGTGGCAATCCCGGCGCTGTCATAGCCGCGATATTCCAGCCGTTTCAACGCCTCGACCAGAATGGGGGCGGCCTCGTGATCGCCAAGAACACCTACGATTCCACACATTTTTACTGACCTCTCGACAGGTTTTCTTTCTTCTTCCGTAGGATGGAGAAGAGTTTTTTGGCATAGCCTGCCTTGTTGTCCTGCTTTGCGCGCGCCACGGCGAGCGCATTCGCCTCGACATCGCGGGTAACGACGGTACCCGTGGCGGTCATCGCACCATCACCGACAGAGACGGGCGCGACCAGCATCGTGTTCGACCCGATGAAGACGCGCTCACCAATCTCAGTGCGGTGCTTCATAAAGCCGTCGTAGTTACAGGTGATCGTGCCCGCGCCGATATTGGATTTGGCGCCAATGCTGGCATCGCCCACATAGCTCAGATGGTTGACCTTGGCACCCTCGGCGATCTCGGCATTCTTGATCTCGACGAAATTGCCCACCTTGGCCTCTTCCGCCAGTTCGGTGCCCGGGCGCAGGCGCGCGTAAGGGCCGACCACGGCGCCACGGCTGACATGGCAGCCTTCCAGATGCGAAAAGGCGCGGATCTGTGCGCCGCTTTCCACCGTCACGCCGGGCCCGAACACCACGTTGGGTTCGATCACCGTATCGCGCCCGATAACGGTATCGGCGGCGAGATAGACGGTTTCGGGCGCCATCAGGGTGACGCCCTGTTCCAGCAGCGCGGCGCGAGTTGCCGCCTGAAACACCGCATCCGCCTGCGCCAGATCAGAGCGCGAGTTCACGCCGAGCGTCTCAGCCTCTGCACAGGCCACAGCGGTGACGTTCAGATCGCGGGCACGGGCCAGTTCGACCACATCGGTCAGATAATATTCGCCCGAGGCATTGTCATTGCCGACCGCCGCAATCAGGTCGAACAAGGTAGACGCATCGCAGGCCAGCAGGCCGGAATTGCAGAAAGTGATCGCACGCTCAGCCTCGTTTGCATCCTTGAATTCGACAATGCGCTCCAACCGCTCGCCATTCATTACCAGCCGCCCATAGCGAGCCGGATCGGCAGCCTCAAAGCCAAGGATGACAAGATCATTCTCGGCGCGGGCCGCAATCATCCGTTCCAGAGTTTCCGGTTGTATGAAGGGTGTATCGCCATAAAGAACCACCACATCGCCTTCAAACCCGTCCAGCGCCACACGCGCCTGATCCACGGCATGGGCAGTGCCGAGTTGCTCTTCTTGCAGCACAACCTGCGCGCTGTCGTCTTCGTCCAGCGCCGCCTTGGTCACAGCTTCGGCCCCGTGACCGGCTACGATGACCGTGCGTTCCGGGGACAGGGCGCGACCGGCGCGCATGGCGTGAACAAGCATCGGGGCCTGCGCGATTGGATGCAGGACCTTGGGCATGTCCGAGTTCATCCGGGTGCCCTTGCCAGCGGCAAGAATGACGAGAGCGCTGCTCATGAAACGTGATTTCTCTTTGTATTTTCTTCGTGCCCGTTTTATCCGCTGAGGGCAGGGGCGCAAGCGCTGGCGCGATCAAATGAGATTGCGGGATGCAACAGAACGCGGCTGAAACGCGCCGACAGGAGGCAGGATGCGGACGGTAATTTTCGATCTCGATGGCACTTTGGCCGACACATCCGGCGATCTGTTGGAGGCGGCAAATGCCTGTTTCCGTATGATGGGCCACGGGGATGTTCTGGTTCATGGCGCGGATGCGGGCGTTGCAGTGCGCGGCGGGCGGATGATGTTGACACACGGGCTGCACCGGGTTGGTCAGTTCGATGCGGATACGGTCGACACCTATTACCCGGTCCTGCTGGAGGCTTATGCCGACAAGATCGATGTGCATACATTCCTTTATCCATCGGCGATGGATGCGGTCGAGAACCTGAAAACCGCGGGCTATGGCGTTGGCATCTGTACCAACAAACCCGAAGGCCACGCCGATCTGCTGCTGCGGCGGCTTGGTATACGCGATGCCTTTGCCGCGCTGGTGGGTGCCGATACGCTGTCAGTGCGCAAACCCGATCCCGCGCCGTTGCGCGAGACGGCAAAACGCGCGGGCGGGCATCCTGACCATTGCCTGCTGGTTGGAGATTCAGACACCGATCGCAATACCGCACGCGCGGCAGGCGTGCCTTCGGTTCTGGTAACCTTCGGTCCATCGGGCGAGGATATGGCGGCGCTGGAGCCCGAGGCGCTTTTGCATGATTTCGCACATCTGCCCGATCTGGTGCCCGAATTGATCGGACATCCGGGGAAACCTGCCGCGGCTGCGCGGGCTTGACCGGGCCCGGCGCGCGCTTCACAAACACCTCCATGACAGAGACATTCACCGGCAGCTTCACCCAGCAGGAACCCATCCCCGACGATGCCATCGCGTCGGCGCTCGACGTGCTGCGCCACGGGCGGCTGCATCGCTACAACGTGGCCGAGGGCGAAGCGGGCGAAACCGCACTGCTGGAGCAGGAATTTGCCATTTTGACAGGCGCGCGCTATTGCCTCGCCGTGGCCTCGGGCGGCTATGCGATGGCGACGGCGCTGCGGGCGGTGGGCGTGAAACCCGGAGACCGCGTGCTGTCTAACGCTTTCACGCTGGCACCGGTGCCCGGCGCTATCGCCTCGGTCGGGGCAATCCCGGAATTCGTGGGTGTCACCGAAGAGCTTACCATCGATCTGGATGATCTGGCCGCCAAGCTGGACAGGGCGAAAGTGCTGCTGCTCAGCCATATGCGTGGCCATATCTGCGACATGGACCGGCTGATGGCGCTGTGTGATGCGGCAGGGGTAACGGTGATCGAAGATTGCGCCCATACGATGGGGGCATCCTGGCGCGGTCTGCCCTCGGGGCGGCACGGCGCCATAGGGTGCTATTCTTGCCAGACCTACAAACATGTGAATTCCGGCGAAGGTGGCCTGTTTGTCACTGATGACGAAGAGCTTGCGGCGCGGGCAGTGATGCTGTCGGGGTCATATATGCTCTACGGGCGCCACAAGGCTGCCCCGTCGCCCGAAGTTTTCGAGAGGGTCAAATACGTGACCCCCAATATCTCGGGCCGGATGGACAATCTGCGCGCCGCGATCCTGCGTCCGCAACTGCGCGATCTGGACCAGCAAGTAACACGCTGGAACGAGCGATACCGCGCGCTGGAGGACGGGCTGCGCGACTCGCCCGGTCTGACCGTGATCGAGCGCCCTGAGGAAGAGAGCTATGTCGGCTCTTCAATCCAGTTCCTACTGCTCGACTGGCAGGACTCGGCGCTCTGCGATGTGATCGACCGCTGTGCCGCGCGCGGGGTCGAATTGAAGTGGTTCGGCGCGCCGGAACCGATTGCTTTTACATCGCGCTATGACAGCTGGCGCTATGCCCCGTCGCAGCCCATGCCGGAGAGTGATCGGGTTCTGGCGGGCATCGTCGACATGCGGGTGCCGCTGACATTCAGCCTTGAGGATTGCGCGCTGATCGCGCGGATCATCCGCTCGGAAGTGACACGCGCCCATAACGCAGCTTAGCGCCGGTCCACGAACGTGTTAGGCTATCCCTATTTGAGGGAGCCTCTGTCATGGCAAGCCCGCAATCTGCTGACACTTCTGTTCACCATCTGAACCGCAGGTTTCGCCGTCCTCCTCACGGCCCGACATGTCGATTTGGAAAGAGATCAAATCCAGGTTGCCGCAAGGTTCTGAACGCTTGTTCAATTCTTCTTTGACGGGCGTCGTTTGAGGTGTTATATGAACACCTGTTCAATAATCGGGAGGGAGGCCGGTGATGTTCAACGCGACCATGCAGTTCGATCTGGGTGAGGATGTGAATGCCCTGCGCGAGATGGTTCATCGCTGGGCGCAAGAGCGGGTCCGCCCGATGGCGGCAGAGATCGACACCTCCAACAGCTTCCCCAACGAGCTTTGGCGCGAAATGGGCGATTTGGGCCTGTTGGGTATCACGTTACCCGAAGAATTTGGCGGGGCCGGGATGGGTTATCTTGCCCATGCCGTTGCGGTAGAAGAGGTCGCGCGGGCCAGCGCGTCGGTGTCTCTGTCGTATGGTGCCCATTCGAACCTTTGCGTGAACCAGATCAAGTTGAACGGGAGTGAGGCGCAGAAGCGCAAATATCTGCCCGGTCTGATTTCCGGCGAACATGTCGGCGCGCTGGCCATGTCAGAAGCGGGGGCGGGCTCTGACGTGGTGTCGATGAAATTGCGCGCCGAGAAACGCAATGACCATTACCGGTTGAACGGCAACAAATACTGGATCACCAATGGCCCGGATGCGGACACGCTGGTGGTTTATGCCAAGACCGATCCCGAAGCGGGATCGAAAGGCATAACCGCCTTTCTGATCGAAAAGGAAATGACAGGGTTCTCGACCTCGCCGCATTTCGACAAGCTGGGCATGCGCGGCTCGAACACGGCCGAGTTGATCTTCGAGGATGTCGAAGTGCCGTTCGAGAATGTGCTGGGCGAGGAAGGCAAGGGTGTTCAGGTGCTCATGTCGGGGCTCGACTATGAGCGCGTTGTGCTGGCGGCCATCGGGCCGGGCATCATAGCGGGCTGCATGGACGAGGTCATGCCCTATATGGTTGAGCGCAAGCAGTTTGGCCAGCCGATCGGAAACTTCCAGCTGATGCAGGGCAAGATCGCGGATATGTACACCGCGATGAACTCGTCGCGCGCCTATGTCTACGAAGTCGCCAAGGCCTGTGACCGGGGTGACGTGACCCGTCAGGATGCCGCCGCCTGCTGTCTTTATGCCAGCGAGCAGGCAATGGCGCAGGCGCATCAGGCGGTGCAGGCGCTGGGCGGGGCCGGTTTTCTGGCCGACGCGCCAGTCAGCCGCATGTTCCGGGATGCCAAGCTGATGGAGATCGGCGCTGGTACCTCTGAGATTCGGCGGATGCTGGTCGGGCGCGAGCTGATGGGGGCGATGTGATGCGCCGGGTTATGGTTGCGGTGACGGTTGGATTGCTTGGTTCCACCACGTTGGTGCACGCGCAAGATCTGACCTTTTCGATTGCGCCGACGCAGTCCTGTCTGGCCTCAACTGCCGATCCGGCGGCGCGTCGGGCCTGCGCTGGCAAGGCGGCCGAGGCCTGCATGGTCAACGACCCATATGGCGAGACCACGGTTGGCATGAGCTCTTGCCTCGATCAGGAGGTCAGGCAATGGGACGGCTGGCTGAACGCCGCCTATGGCAGCTTGCTGGCCAAGGCGCAGGCCTCGGATGCCGAGGCGGAAAAGTGGGGCACCAGTGGGCCCAAGATTACCCCGGCGCTGCGCGAGATGCAGCGCAAATGGATCGCCTATCGCGATACGACCTGTGATTTCGAGATGTCGCAATGGGGCGGAGGTAGCGGCACAGGACCGGCCGGTCTGAACTGCCTACTTCGGCTAACCGCTGATCAGGCGATCTATCTTGAACAGGCGTGGCTGGGGGATTGACCCATGACCACGCCCGAAACTCTTCGCGCCCTAGAATCGGTGCACGTAAGACAGGCCGATCAGCCAGGGGTCAATCTCGGCCTTGCCGACCTTGGTGCCGTCCAGCTTGACGTCGGAATCGATGTCGAACCAGCGCACGTTCAGACGCATCGCGCCTGCATCGGTGATCTGGTAATCCACACCGGCCTGCAGCGAGACGCCCCAGGAATTGTCGATCTCCAGATCGCCCAGCGGCGAGTCCTCGTCAAAGAAGATGGTGTAGTTCACGCCCGCACCCACATAGGGAGTGAATTGGGACTGGGTCGGGAAGTGATAGTTCAGCGACAGGGTGGGCGGCAGATGCTTGGTGCTGCCAACCTTGCCGACACCCGAAAGCGACAGATCGTGGTCAAACGGGGTTGCGGCCAGCAACTCGATCCCCAGATTGTCGCGGATAAAGTATTCGGCGGTGAAGATCGGGCGGGTATCGGAGTCAACGCTCAACTCGAGCCCGGCGACGGTCCCGTTGTCGGATTTCGGGTCGAGATAGCCAATACCGACACCAACGGTCCAGTCGCCCTGCGATTGCGCAAGGGCAGGGCCTGCGATGGCAGCCAAGGCGACGGCGGATGTCAAAACGGCGGTTCTCAGTTTCATGTTTCGTCTCTTGTCGTTGAAATGGGTGATGGCCGGATTTTTCCTGCTGCAGTGCAGAAACGCCCTGATCTGGATCAAGAAAACAAACTTTACGCAGCGACGGTCCGCGCCGAAATACCAGTGATTAAAGGCCGAAATGATGCCTTGTGCTGAGCGCATACCGGGGTTGCGCCCCGATCGCGGCTGGGATCTGCCGGACAGGCTGAACATGGCCGACCAGTGCCTGTCGCAGCCTGCCGATCAGGTGGCGATCATCGACCTGACCGGGGCGCAGCGGCGCGACATCTGTTACCGCGAACTCGCCGCGATGAGCGATGGCATCGCGCGCGCTCTGGCACCGCAGGTTCAGCGCGGCGACCGGGTCGGCGTGCTGTTGGGTCAGACTCCTTGGTGCGCGGCGGCGCATCTGGCGATCTGGTCGCTGGGCGCGATCTCGGTGCCGCTGTTCAAGCTTTTTCAGCGCGACGCGCTGCGTAGCCGGGTGGAGGATGCCGGTCTGTCGCTTGTCCTGACCGATCGGCATGGAGCCGACCTGTTGAGCGATCTGGCAACACCGCTCATCGCCTCCGAGATCGGACAGGATGGCCCGCCGCTGGCCCGCGCTGTGACCGGGCCTGAGGATCCGGCAGTGCTGATCTATACGTCGGGTACAACCGGAAAGCCCAAGGGGGCGCTGCATGGGCATCGGGTATTGACCGGCCATCTGCCGGGCGTTTCGATCAGCCACAACCATTTGCGCGTGGGCGATTGTCTGTGGACGCCTGCTGATTGGGCCTGGATCGGCGGGCTGTTCGACGTGCTGATGCCCGGTCTGGCGCTGGGCGTTCCGGTAGTGGCAGCGCGGCTGGACAAGTTCAGCCCGGCTGCCTGCGCCGATTTGATCGCGTGGGGCGGCGTGCGCAATGTCTTCTTTCCGCCCACCGCCCTGCGGATGCTGAAAGCTGCGGATCAATCCATTCCCGGGCTACGGTCGGTTGCCTCGGGCGGCGAGCCTCTGGGGGCTGAGATGCTGACTTGGGGCGAGCAGGCCTTCGGGCTGACCATCAACGAATTTTACGGCCAGACAGAATGCAACATGGTCGTGTCTTCCTGCGCCGAAGACTTCCCGGTACAGCCCGGCTGCATTGGCAAACCGGCGCCGGGGCATGAAGTGGCGGTGATCGATGACAGTGGCACTCCGACCACCGAAGAGGGAGACGTCGCAGTAAGGCGCGGCTCAGCCTCGATGCTGCTGGAATACTGGAACAACCAGCAGGCTACCCAAGAGAAGTTTCGCGGCGATTGGCTGATCACCGGTGACCGGGGCGTGTGGGAGGGCGACTACCTGCGCTTCGTGGGCCGCGAGGATGACGTGATCACCTCATCGGGTTACCGCATCGGTCCCGCCGAGATCGAAGATTGCCTGCTGACCCACCCGGCGGTGGCAACCGTGGGCGTGGTCGGCAAGCCTGACCCACTCAGGACCGAGATCGTGAAGGCGTATGTGGTATTGAAACCGGGGGCCGAGGCCTCGGGCGCGGAGTTGCAGGACTGGGTCAAGGCCCGTCTGGCGCAATACTCCTACCCGCGCGAAGTGGCGTTTCTGGAGGAACTGCCGATGACGGTGACCGGGAAGGTGATCCGCAAGGAGTTGAAGGCAATAGCCACGAGCGAGGTTGTCGTATGACACGATTGTCGATCCTTCTGGCGCTGCTTCCCGGCATCGTTTCCGCGCAGCAGATCTGGGTGGATCAATCCTATGTTGAATGGTGTTTTTCCCAAGCGCAGTCGGATGGTGCCTTGGCACCCTGCGTGGGCAAAGCCGCTGACGCCTGCCAAACCGCACCTGGCAACGATACGACGATTGGGATATCCCAGTGCATCCAGGCTGAAACTGCCGTTTGGGACAAGTTTTTGAATGAGCAGTACCAGCTCCGCAGGGCGGAACTTGCAGCGCAAAACCAAGACCTGCCGGACCAACTGCGCGATGCACAGCGGGCCTGGATCAGCTTTCGCGATGCCGAATGTGGATTGCAATACAGCCTTTGGTTAGACGGGACGATCCGTTCGATCGTTGCCGCGAATTGCTTGTTAACTGAAACAGCCGAACGCGCTTTAGAGCTTCGCGATCTGGGAAAGATGGAATGAAACTCACATCCAAGGCGATGCCCGCCTCCGAAGGCTTCAAAGCTAACCGCACGGCCCATCTCGACGCGCTGGCGCAGATCTCTGCGGCCGCTGAAGTGGCCCGCATGGGGGGCGGCGAGAAATCCCGCGCGCGGCATGAAGGCCGTGGCAAGATGCTGCCCCGGCGACGCGTGGCGAACTTGCTGGACCCGGGGTCTCCTTTCCTCGAAGTCGGCGCAACGGCGGCGCATGGGATGTATGATGACGCGGCCCCCTGCGCGGGCGTGATTGCGGGCATCGGTCGAGTGCAGGGCCACGAGGTCATGGTGGTGTGTAACGACGCCACCGTGAAGGGCGGCACTTATTATCCGATCACGGTCAAGAAACACCTGCGCGCGCAGGAGATCGCCGAAGAAAACCATTTGCCCTGCATCTATCTCGTGGATTCAGGCGGTGCGAACCTGCCCAATCAGGATGAGGTCTTTCCTGACCGCGACCACTTTGGCCGCATTTTCTACAATCAGGCGCGGATGAGTGCGAAGGGCATTCCTCAGATCGCGGTGGTCATGGGCTCCTGCACGGCGGGCGGGGCTTATGTGCCTGCCATGTCCGATGTCACGATCATCGTGAAAGAGCAGGGCACGATCTTCCTCGCCGGTCCGCCGCTGGTGAAGGCCGCGACGGGCGAGGTTGTGACGGCCGAGGATCTGGGCGGGGGCGACGTGCATACGCGGCTCAGCGGCGTGGCCGATTATCTGGCCGAGGATGACGCCCACGCGCTGGCACTGGCGCGGCGCGCGGTTCTGAGCCTCAACCGCCACAAACCGCAAACCGTGGATTGGGCCAGCCCCGAGGACCCGGCCTATGACCCGGAGGAAATCCTGGGCGTGGTTCCGGGGGATTTGCGCACGCCTTATGACATCCGTGAGGTGATTGCGCGGCTGGTCGATGGTTCGCGCTTTGACGAGTTCAAGCCGCGCTTTGGTGAGACGCTAGTGACCGGGTTCGCGCATCTCAAAGGCTGCCCCATCGGGATCATCGCCAACAATGGCGTGCTGTTCTCGGAGGCCGCCCAGAAAGGCGCGCATTTCGTGGAACTCTGTTCGCAGCGCAAAATTCCGCTGGTCTTCCTGCAGAATATCACCGGCTTCATGGTGGGTCGGAAATACGAAAACGAAGGCATCGCCCGGCACGGGGCCAAGATGGTGACAGCCGTGGCTTCAACCAATGTGCCCAAGATCACCATGCTTGTGGGTGGCTCGTTCGGGGCTGGCAATTACGGCATGGCGGGGCGGGCGTACCAGCCGCGTTTTCTTTGGACCTGGCCCAATAGCCGAATCTCGGTCATGGGCGGCGAGCAGGCGGCGGGCGTGCTGGCCACCGTCAAGCGCGACGGGATCGAGCGGCAGGGTGGAACCTGGACAGCAGAGGAAGAGGCCGAATTCAAACGCCCAACCATTGAGATGTTCGAAGAACAGTCTCATCCGCTCTATGCCTCGGCGCGGCTCTGGGATGACGGCATCATCGACCCGCGCAAAAGCCGCGATGTGCTGGCCCTAAGCCTGAGCGCCGCACTGAACGCCCCGATTGAAGAGACACGTTTCGGCGTGTTCCGGATGTGAGGACAGCGATATGAAACTCGAAGAGGCCAAGGCGCGCTATCCCGCCGCCGAAACATTCACCTTTGGCGACAGCCGCGCGCTGTGCGACGAGTTGCTGGCCCTGGTTCGGTCGGGGCGCAAGACCGCCACCTGCGGTGCGTTGCGCGACTATGGCGACGGGGGCGATGCGCTGCCGGTGGTCGGGCGCCAGGACATCGCGCTGGACTGGGATGGAAACGCCGCGCTGGTGATCGAAACCGTCGAGGTCACGCAGCGCCGGTATTGCGATGTGGATGCGGATTTTGCGCTGGCCGAGGGCGAGAATGACGATCTGGCGGGCTGGCAGGCGGCCCACCGCGCCTATTTCGAGCGCAATGGCGGCTGGTCAGCCGAGATGGAACTGATCTGCGAGCGGTTCCGGCTGGTCGAGGATTTCGGGGAGCAGCGAGATGTATAGCAAAACTCTGTCCGGTGCAGTCCTTGCCTTGTTTGGGAGGCGCACGTGAGCGTTAATGTTGTGCGGGGCGACATCACGCAGTTGCCGGTGGATGCGATCGTGAATGCCGCCAACCGGTCACTTCTCGGCGGAGGGGGCGTGGATGGGGCCATCCATCGTGTCGCCGGGCCGAAACTGCTGGAAGAATGCCGCAGTCTCGGGGGGTGCGAGACCGGAGACGCCAAGGTGACGGGAGCCTACGACCTGCCAGCGCGTATCGTGATCCACACGGTAGGCCCGGTCTGGCGCGACGGCGCCTCCGGCGAGGACGAGCTATTGGCGCGCTGCTACGCCAACTGCCTGCGGCTGGCGGAGGAGCACGACTGTCAAAGCATCGCGTTCCCGGCAATCTCAACTGGTGTCTATGGATTTCCGTCTGACCGCGCAGCGGAAATTGCGGTGACCTCGGTTGCGGGCAGCCGACTAGATGTAAGGCTCGTCTCGTTCGACGCGCGCACCGAGCAGCACCTGAACAATGCTGTCCGAAAATGGGAGCATGGCAATGTTTAGCAAAATCCTGATCGCCAACCGTGGTGAGATTGCCTGCCGTATCATGGAAACCGCGCAGCAGATGGGGGTGGCCTGTGTTGCCGTCTATTCCGACGCAGATGCGACAGCCAAGCATGTCGCGATGGCGGATGAGGCGGTGCATATCGGCGGTGCGGCCCCGGCGGACAGCTATCTCAGGGGCGATGTGATCATCGAGGCGGCGCTCGATAGTGGCGCGCAGGCGATCCATCCGGGCTATGGGTTCCTCAGCGAGAACCCGGATTTTGTTGATCTGGTCGAAGCAGCAGGTCTGACCTTCATCGGCCCCTCGGCAGATGCGATCCGCAAGATGGGCCTGAAGGACGCCGCCAAAGCGCTGATGGAGGCAGCAGGCGTGCCAGTGGTGCCGGGTTATCATGGCGACAATCAGGACGCCGACCACCTGTCAGGCGCGGCAGATACCATTGGCTACCCGGTGCTCATCAAGGCCGTGGCGGGCGGGGGCGGTAAGGGAATGCGGCTGGTCGAACGCCCGCAGGACTTTGCGGCGGCGCTGGACAGCGCGCGAGGCGAGGCGCAGACGGCATTTGGCAATGACGCGGTTCTGGTCGAGAAATTCGTCTCCAAGCCCCGCCATATCGAAGTACAGATCTTTGGTGACGGGACGCAGGCGGTGCATCTCTTTGAGCGGGATTGCTCGCTGCAACGCCGGCACCAGAAAGTGATCGAAGAGGCCCCCGCACCGGGCATGACCGAAGAGATGCGCGAGGCGATGGGCCAAGCCGGGGTGCGCGCCGCCGAGGCGATCGGCTATGCGGGCGCTGGTACTGTCGAGTTCATCGTGGATGCCTCGGAGGGGCTGCGCCCGGACCGGTTCTGGTTCATGGAGATGAACACCCGCCTGCAGGTCGAACATCCGGTGACGGAGGCGATCACCGGCGTTGATCTGGTCGAATGGCAATTGCGCGTCGCATCGGGTGAGGCGCTGCCACTGCGCCAGCAGGACTTGTCAATCTCCGGTCATGCCTTCGAGGCCAGATTGTATGCCGAAGATGTGCCCAAGGGTTTCCTGCCCGCAACTGGCACTTTGACTCATTTGTGCTTTCCTGACGCGTGTCGGGCGGATAGCGGGGTGCGGGCGGGTGATACGATCAGCCCCTGGTATGACCCGATGATCGCCAAGGTCGTGGTACATGGCCCGACCCGCGCCGTGGCGCTGGCCCGCCTCGATCGCGCCCTGCACGGCACCCAGGTCGGCGGCACCGTGACAAACCTGAGTTTTCTGGGTGCGTTGACGCGCCACGCGGGCTTTGCCGCGGGTGATGTGGATACCGGGCTGATCGCGCGCGATCTGGATCGGCTGGTCGGCGCAGCGACCCCGGAGCCGCGCCACATGGTTGCGGCAGCCATGCGCGCCCTGGACCTGATCGAGACAGGTGATGACACTGGTTTCGCCCTTTGGGCGCCGCTGCACCGGGCCGTTCATCTGAGCTGGCAGGGGGAGACAATTGACGCAGATGTGCAGGTCTTGAGCCCGGATCGTCAGCTCTGGCAAGTTGGAGCCGATCAGATCAGCGCCACGCGCCAGAACGGCCATTGGCGGATTGCTGGGCAGACCCTGCCCGAGACAGCGCGCTGTGGAACCACGATCACCGTATTCGATGCCTATGGCTTGGCCTTTGACATGCTCGACCCGCTGGATCGCGATGCGTCGGGCGGTGGCGATACCAATGTGATCGAAGCGCCCATGCCCGGTCTGGTCAAAGCGGTTTTTGCCGAACCCGGGCAGCAGGTCCGTGAGGGGGACCGGCTGGCGGTGCTGGAAGCGATGAAAATGGAGCACGCATTGCTTGCCGCGCGCGACGGTGTGGTGGCCGAAGTGCTTGCCAGTGCCGGCTCACAGGTCGAGGCGGGGGCCGCTCTGGTCAGGTTGGATGAGCAATGACCTGTCCCTGCGCTGCATGGCGTGGCACAGTCGCGCCATCCGTATTTGCAACGAGAAGAAGCGAAAAGGGGCACGCGCGTGAAAGAACGGGTTGAGATTTTCGAGGTTGGGCCCCGCGATGGGTTGCAGAACGAGGCGCGCGATATTCCGGTCGCGGACAAGATAGCGCTGGTCGATTGCCTGAGCCGGGCCGGGTTCTCTCGGATCGAAATGGCAAGCTTCGTTTCGCCAAAACGGGTGCCACAGATGGCAGGGTCGGGAGAGGTTCTGGAAGGGATCGCCCGCGCCGACGGCATCCGCTATGCCGCGTTGGTGCCTAATATGCAGGGCTATGAGGCTGCGCTGGCAGCAAAAGCTGATGAGATCGCGGTATTTGCCTCGGCCTCCGAGGGGTTTTCGAAAGCCAATATCAATGCCAGCATCGCCGAGTCGATTGAGCGGTTTGAGCCCATACTGGAAGCAGCCCGCCATATCGATCTGCCAGTGCGCGGCTATGTCTCTTGTGTGACGGACTGCCCCTATGATGGGTCGGTTCCGCCCGAGAATGTGGCAGCTGTGGCTGATCGGCTGTTCGGACTGGGGTGTTACGAGATTTCGCTGGGCGACACGTTGGGGCGGGCCACACCCGACAGTATCGCACGGATGTTGCTGGCCGTGCGCGAGGTTGTGCCCGTTACCCGTTTGGCCGGTCATTATCACGACACTGGCGGTCATGCGCTGGACAATATCGATGCCTCGCTCTCGATGGGGGTCCGCGTCTTTGACGCTGCTGTTGGCGGGCTGGGCGGCTGTCCCTTCGCCCCGGGTGCCGCGGGCAACGTGGCGACGGAAGCGGTGGCGGCGCATCTGGACCGGCTGGGCTACGAGACCGGTTTGGACGCAGCCGTTCTGGCACAGGCAGCGGATATGGCGCGCGCCATGCGGGCTGCGTGACACAAGGGGTTTCGAAACCCGTTGCAAATTTCTTGCAAGAATTTTGACGCGAGAGGAGAGCGGATGTTTGAGACACTCAAGCTTGAAACCGATGCGCGCGGTGTCGCGACGCTGACGCTGAACCGGCCTGAAAAACATAATGCGATGTCGGGCCAGATGTTGGCGGACCTGTCCGAGGCTGCGAGAGAACTTGGGCGGGACGACACTGTACGGGTTGTGGTGCTGACCGCTGCGGGCAAGTCCTTCTGTGCTGGTGGCGATTTGGGCTGGATGCGGGCGCAAATGGCGGCGGATCGCAAGACACGCTTTGACGAGGCGCGTAAGCTTGCCGAAATGCTGCAGGCACTCAACACGCTGCCGAAGCCGTTGATCGGTGCCTTGCAGGGCAACGCCTTTGGCGGTGGTGTCGGGCTGGCTTCGGTCTGCGACGTCGCGATTGGTGTCGAAGGGCTGACCATGGGGCTGACCGAAACCCGGTTGGGCCTGATCCCGGCCACCATCGGCCCCTATGTGATCGCACGTATGGGCGAGGCGCGGGCCCGCCGCGTGTTCATGTCAGCAAGGGTGTTTGCTGCCGCAGAGGCGGTGGAGTTGGGCTTGCTCGCACGGGTTGTGCCCAAAGATGCGCTGAGTGCCACGGTCGAGGCAGAGGTTACGCCCTATCTGACCTGCGCCCCCGGCGCGGTGGCCTCGGCCAAGGCGCTGGCCCGCAGCCTGGGGCCACGCCTCGACGATGCGGTTATCGATGCCACTATCGAGGCGCTGGTTGCCCGCTGGGAAACTGAAGAGGCGCAGGAGGGGATTGCCGCCTTTTTCGACCGCAGAGAGCCGTCCTTTGCCACCAAGGCGTAACTCGTAGCAAAGAAATACGCTAAGCTGGCCTTAGGCCCCTTCGGAGGAGACATTCATGCCGCTGACACCCAATCACATGTCCATTGTCGTCAACGAGGTTGAGCCCGCGAAAGAGTTCTTGTCCCTGCTCGGGTTTGAGGAAACGCTCACAAAGGTCATCTCGGGGCCGGTCATGGAGGAATATCTTGGCGTTCCGGGCATCGAGGCCGAACATATTACGATGGTGCTCAAAGGGGCGGAACCCTATTTCGATATTCAGCTGTTGAAGTATCACACGCCAGCCTCGCCGCAGAACGAGCATATCCGCGATCTGTCGGCGATCGGGTTCAACCATTTCGCCTTTGCGGTTGATGATCTGGATGCGACGCTGGCCAAGCTGAAACAGGCGGGTGTGAAAATGCGCAATACGGAAATGGATTACCGCGGTTACAAGATGGCGTTTATTTGGGGGCCTGAGGGGCTGACCTTTGAATTGGTTGAGCATGGTGGCTAGCGATAGATCGCGCCAAGCTTGCTACGTTATCGTTTCCTGCCAAGACGGGCGGTGCGCGGATTATCCGCAACTTGTCAGCTTCACGAATGTTTGCGAAAAATCGAGTGCTTATGCGTCGATAATACGCGGGAGGATCACCAGCGCTTGGTTGACGCCCCTAGGGTGCGGCGGTACAGAATGACGCGTCAACTCGCCAATTGACGGTGCGCCCTTAGCGGGCCGCACGGGAAAGGAGCCATTCGTGGAAGAGCTGTTGCGGGAATACCTCCCGATTCTGGTGTTTCTGGCCGTTGCGGTGGGTTTGGGGCTGGTCCTGATTCTTGCCGCGGTCGTGCTGGCCGTGCGCAACCCCGACCCCGAAAAGGTCAGCGCTTATGAATGCGGCTTCAACGCCTTCGACGATGCGCGGATGAAATTCGATGTCCGGTTCTATTTGGTCGCCATCCTGTTCATCATCTTCGATCTCGAAATCGCATTCCTGTTCCCTTGGGCCGTGGGCTTCAAGGACATCTCCGATGTGGGGTTCTGGTCGATGATGGTCTTTCTTGGCGTTCTGACCATTGGCTTCGCCTATGAGTGGAAGAAGGGGGCGCTGGAATGGGATTGATGACCGGAGCGAACACGGCAGGCGTCGACAAAGAGGTTGCGACCCAGGCCCTGAATGCCGAGTTGCAGGACAAGGGCTTCCTGCTGACCTCGACCGAGGACATCATCAACTGGGCGCGCACCGGATCCCTGCATTGGATGACCTTCGGTTTGGCCTGCTGCGCGGTCGAGATGATGCATACCTCGATGCCGCGTTATGATGCTGAACGCTTCGGCATCGCGCCGCGCGCCTCTCCGCGCCAGTCGGATGTGATGATCGTGGCCGGTACGCTGACGAACAAGATGGCGCCCGCGCTGCGCAAGGTCTATGATCAGATGCCCGAGCCGCGCTACGTGGTCTCGATGGGCTCCTGCGCCAATGGCGGCGGCTATTACCACTACAGCTATTCCGTCGTGCGCGGCTGCGACCGGATTGTGCCGGTCGACATCTACGTGCCCGGCTGCCCGCCCACCGCCGAGGCGCTGCTCTATGGTCTGATGCAGCTGCAACGCAAAATCCGCCGTACCGGGACAATTGTTCGATGAGCGCCCCGGTGATCCGCAAATGGCAGGCGACAATCGCGCGTGACGATGTCGCGGCCTGGAAAGAGACGTTTGAGAGTCGCGTGCTACCCAACATGCGCGCCGTCGACGGGTTTCGCGGTATTACCGTGCTGACCGAGCGGGGCGGGGAGCCCTGCCGGATGACGGTGCTGACCGCGTGGGAGGACATGGAGGCGGTGCAGCGCTTTGCAGGCGAAAATCCCGCGCGCACGGTGATGCCCGATTTCATGGCGCCTTTCTTTCCGACGTATGATACCGAGGCGAGTTTCCACGACGAGATCATGGCAGAGGCCCCGATATGAACGAAGACGCGCTACAGGAACTCGGAACCCATATCGAACTCAAACGCTCCGACTGTGTGCTGTCCTGGGAGGTCAGCCGTGGCGAGTTGAACATGGATGTGGCCCCGTCCAACATCCTTGGCCTGATCGAGTTTCTCAAGGCCGACCCGACCTGCCGGTTCTCGACCCTGGTTGATATCACGGCGGTGGACTACCCGCAGCGCCCGCAGCGCTTTGACGTGGTTTATCACCTGCTCAGCATGTACCAGAACCAGCGCATCCGCCTGCGCGTTTCGATCCGCGAGCAGGATATGGTGGCCTCGATCATCGAGGTTCACCCCTCGGCCAACTGGTTCGAGCGTGAGGTGTTCGACATGTTCGGTGTCCTGTTCTCGGGCCACCCGGACCTGCGCCGTATCCTGACCGACTATGGCTTTCGCGGCCATCCGCTGCGCAAGGATTTCCCGACCACCGGCTATACCGAGGTGCGCTATGACGAAGCGCAGAAACGCGTGGTCTATGAGCCGGTCTCGCTGGTGCAAGAATACCGCCAGTTCGATTTCATGAGCCCGTGGGAGGGTGCGGAGTACATCCTTCCCGGCGATGAGAAACAGGAGGCAGAATAATGGGAACCCTTTGGTGGCTGATCCTTTCGGCCCTGACCGCGATCCCGATGGTCAAGCTGCTGCCGTTCTTTGGCATCAACAAATACTGGGCGGCGGCCTGCCTGATCCCGTTCGGGACAATTGCGCTGCTCTGGTGGATGGGGCTGAAGCTTCAGGAACTGGAGAAGCGGTGATGGTGGGCATTGCCCAAGAGAGTGATACCCAGACCATCCATGCGCTTGCTGTGGCGTATTGCGAAGCGATTCACCACTCTAAATCAGATGTTTTTGTGGATATTTGCCACGATAAATTCCTGATGACGGCCGTGACTGGCACGGGTGGCACTGTGTTCTGGGACAAGGCCGCTTATTTGGAACGTGTCGCGGGCAGGGACCCTTTTCCCGGCGATCCCTCATTCGAGATCCTGAGCGTGGATGTGGCGGGTGATGAAACGGCGCGCGCGCATCTTTGGGTGGATGTGCCGCCCCGCCGGTTCGAGGATCATCTGGGATTTGTCCGGGACGGCGGCAAATGGAAATTGATCACCAAAGTGTTCCGGACCATGGATGGTCCGGCACTTGAAGGGTAGGGAACGCTCATGGACGGCTCCAGAGGATATGAAGACGCCCTGACCGGCGAGCAGAAAATCCGCAATTTCAACATCAATTTCGGCCCCCAGCACCCCGCCGCACATGGCGTGTTGCGGATGGTGCTGGAACTGGATGGCGAGATCGTCGAGCGCGCTGACCCGCATATCGGCCTGCTGCACCGTGGCACCGAAAAGCTGATGGAAAGCCGGACCTACCTGCAAAACCTGCCCTATTTCGACCGGCTCGACTATGTGGCGCCCATGAACCAGGAACATGCCTGGTGTCTGGCCATCGAAAAGCTAACCGGCGTCGAAGTGCCTCGCCGCGCCTCGTTGATCCGGGTGCTTTACAGCGAGATTGGCCGCATCCTGAACCACTTGCTGAACGTCACCACGCAAGCGATGGATGTAGGCGCGCTGACCCCGCCGCTCTGGGGCTTTGAAGAGCGCGAAAAGCTGATGGTCTTCTATGAGCGGGCTTGCGGCGCGCGTCTGCACGCGGCCTACTTCCGCCCCGGTGGAGTGCATCAGGATCTGCCCGACGCGCTGCTGGATGATATCGAGACGTGGAGCCATGAATTTCCAGCAGTGCTCGAAGATATCGACGGGCTGCTGACCGAGAACCGTATCTTCAAGCAACGTAACTGCGATATTGGCGTCGTAACCGAAGAAGACATCCAGCTTTATGGCTTCTCCGGCGTGATGGTGCGAGGTTCCGGCCTCGCCTGGGACCTGCGCCGCGCGCAGCCCTATGAATGCTACAACGAGTTCGAGTTTCAGGTGCCGGTGGGCAAGAATGGCGATTGCTATGACCGCTATCTGGTCCGCATGGAAGAGATGCGCCAGTCGCTGCATATCATCCGTCAGGCCATCGCCAAGCTGCGCGATTGCCCCGGAGACATTCTGGCCCGCGGCAAGATCACGCCGCCATCGCGGTCCGATATGAAAACCTCGATGGAAAGCCTGATCCATCACTTCAAGCTTTATACCGAAGGATTCCACGTGCCCGCAGGCGAGGTCTATGCCGCCGTCGAGGCCCCGAAGGGCGAGTTCGGCGTCTATCTGGTGGCGGACGGCACCAACAAGCCTTATCGGGCGAAACTGCGCGCGCCAGGCTTCCTGCATCTGCAGGCGATGGATCACGTGGCCGGCGGGCACCAACTGGCCGACGTCGCGGCCATCATCGGGACGATGGACGTGGTGTTCGGGGAGATTGACCGCTAATGCGCGCGTTTGTTTTATCGGCCTTGCTTTGCTTCGGCGCTCCGGCCCTCGCCGACCAGCCCAAGATCAGCGATCTGGTGGCCGATACGGTGGGCTACACCAGCATCCGTCCCAATGTCGTCATGCTGGAAGGCAAGGAGATGGGGACATTCGTGTGCCGTTTCAAAATAACGGATGAGGATTTTGCCGCCTATGCGGCGCGTGGTGAGATCGATGAATCTGCCGATCGCGTCGTGTGCATTCCCATCGAAGAGTTGGAAAACTAAATGCTGCGCCGTCTTCACCCGGATCAACCTGACAGCTTTGCCTTCACGCCAGCCAATCTGGCCTGGGCCGAAGGGCAAATCACAAAATACCCCGACGGGCGGCAGGCAAGTGCGATCATTCCGCTGCTTTGGCGCGCGCAGGAACAGGAGGGGTGGCTCAGCCGTCCGGCCATCGAGGCCGTGGCGGATATGCTGGGCATGGCCTATATCCGGGCGCTGGAAGTGGCCTCGTTCTACTTCATGTTTCAACTGCAACCAGTTGGATCTGTTGCGCATATTCAGATCTGCGGCACCACCTCTTGCATGATCTGCGGGGCCGAGGACCTGGTGGCGGTCTGCAAGGAAAAGATCGCCGAGAAACCGCATGTGGTTTCCGCTGATGGCAAGTTCTCCTGGGAAGAGGTGGAATGCCTCGGGTCCTGCACCAACGCGCCAATGGCGCAGATCGGTAAGGATTACTACGAGGATCTGACCACCGAAAGCCTCTCCCGGATCATTGACGAGATGGCGGCGGGCAAGGTGCCTCTGCCCGGTCCGCAGAACGGGCGCTATGCGTCCGAGCCGCTGAGCGGGCTGACCAGCCTGACCGAGCATGATGCGGGCAAGCCGCAGTATAACGCCAGCGTGGAATTGGCGACTGATATTGGCGACACGGTCAAGCGCATCGATGGCAGCGAGGTGCCGCTTTTGACCCCGTGGGTCGGCAAGGATGGCTCTGTTGCCAGCCGCGACACCAAGGCAGCCCCGCCGCCCGCGCCGGAGGCTCCGAAACCTGCGGTGAAGCAGGCGGCCGAGGCGAAGAAGGCGGAACCCGAGGCGGCCAAGGAAGACGCACCGGAGGTGCTGGAGGGGCCGCGCGAGGGTAAGGCGGACGACCTCAAGCTGCTCAAGGGCGTCGGGCCAAAGCTGGAACAGACGCTGAATGAACTGGGCTTTTATCATTTCGACCAGATCGCGGCATGGACGCCGATCCATATCGCTTGGGTCGACAGCCGGTTGAAATTCAAAGGCCGGATCGAACGGGATGGCTGGATTGCGCAGGCCGCTGATCTGGCCGCGGGCAAAGAAACGGAATTCGCAAGACGCGCCAAGAAAGACGGGAAGAACGAAGACTAAGCATAATCAGGGAGAGGATAGATGACCGGTACAAGCAATCAAAAAAGCTGCGCGGCGCGTGGCTGGCGGGCGGCAGCCTTCGGTGGCGTTGGTTTTGCGGTTTTGTACATGGTCATCGGCGGTGCTGGTCTGATCGGCGCGGTGATCGCCGGACTGGTGGTATTTGCTGCGATCGGGTTCGCGGTGTCACGCTTCCTATGTCCTGAAGCGCAAGACCAGGGCGAAGCTGCGGCGGCGCCGAAACCTGCGGCCCAGGCTGCGTCAGCGCCAGCACCCGAGGCTCCGGCACCTGCGGCCGTGCCAGAGGCGCCCGCGCCTGATCCGGTTGCCGAGGTTCCGGTGCAAGCGCCAGAGCCGGAACCGGTCGCCGCCGCTAAGCCCGCCGAAGCGCCTGCTCCGGCGCCGCGCAGCTCGGCAGACGCCGTCGTGAAGCCCTCGGCCGTTCTGGCCGGAGAACAGGAACTTGCCAGCCGCAAAGGCAGTTGGCGTTATGAAGGAAAGGCCGCCGACTAGGCGGCGAAACGTGAATGGACAAGGAACAGGCCATTGCCCGCAAGGGCCGCCATATCGGGATGGTGATCGCCGTCACCATGGTGGCTTGGCTGGCGCTGACTAAGTTCATCGGCCCGGCGATCGGGTTGCCGGGCCGTTATGCTTTGCTCTTCGACCTCGCCGCTCTGGCCGGGTTTGTCTATGCGGGTGTGAACATTTTGCAACTCTGGCGCATGCGCCGGGATAACGAGGGATAGGCAGCGATGCTGAAAGATCAGGACCGCATCTTTACCAACCTCTACGGCATGCACGACCGCACGCTGAAAGGCGCGCAGGCACGTGGCCATTGGGACGGCACAGCCGGTATTATCCAGAAGGGCCGAGACTGGATCATCCAGAATATGAAAGATAGCGGGCTGCGCGGGCGCGGCGGTGCGGGCTTTCCTACAGGGCTCAAATGGTCCTTCATGCCCAAGGAAAGCGATGGGCGCCCGGCCTATCTGGTCGTGAACGCCGACGAATCCGAACCCGGCACCTGCAAGGATCGCGAGATCATGCGCCATGATCCGCACACGCTGATCGAAGGTTGCCTGATCGCGTCCTTCGCGATGAACGCGCATGCCTGCTACATCTACATCCGCGGCGAGTATATCCGCGAGAAAGAGGCGCTGCAGGCCGCGATTGATGAGGCTTACGATGCAGGCCTCGTGGGTCGCAACGCTGCTGGGTCGGGCTGGGATTTCGACATCTTCCTGCATCACGGTGCAGGGGCCTATATCTGCGGCGAGGAAACCGCGCTGCTGGAAAGCCTTGAGGGCCGCAAGGGCATGCCGCGCATGAAACCGCCTTTTCCGGCGGGGGCAGGGCTTTATGGTTGCCCGACCACGGTGAACAACGTGGAATCTATCGCGGTGGTGCCGACCATCCTGCGGCGTGGTCCGGACTGGTTCAGCTCTTTCGGGCGGCAGAACAATGCGGGCACCAAGCTCTTTGCGATCTCGGGCCATGTGAACAACCCCTGCGTAGTCGAAGAGGCGATGTCGATCCCTTTCGAGCAGCTGATCGAGACCCATTGCGGCGGCATTCGTGGCGGCTGGGACAATCTGCTGGCGGTGATCCCCGGCGGCTCGTCCGTGCCCTGCGTGCGCGGCGAACACATGCGTGGCGCGATCATGGATTTCGACCATCTGCGCAATGATCTGGGTTCCGGGCTGGGCACGGCGGCTGTGATCGTGATGGACAAGTCCACCGACATCATCAAGGCGATCTGGCGGCTGTCGAAATTCTACAAGCACGAAAGCTGCGGCCAGTGCACACCCTGCCGCGAAGGTACCGGCTGGATGATGCGGGTGATGGACCGTCTGGTGCGGGGTGAGGCCGAACTGGAAGAGATCGACATGCTGTTCGACGTGACCAAACAGGTCGAGGGCCACACCATCTGCGCACTCGGCGACGCGGCGGCCTGGCCGATCCAGGGCCTGATCCGCAATTTCCGCGAAGAGATCGAGGACCGGATCAAGGCGCAGAAATCAGGGCGCATGGGCGCGATGGCGGCGGAATGAGGGCTAGAATTAGAGGCAAAATAGTTGTGGCCGCTATGACCGCCACCATTGTGGCATGCGCGACAACCGTGACCGCAGCACCTAAGGCGGCCTATGAACAGGCTGTAGGGGAGGCCGCCGCGGCGTGGTGGATAAGCGACGAGTGCACCGGCATCGGCCATTTGGGCAAGGACTATCAGCAGTTTGTTTTTGCCGTATCCGACGCGGCGGTTGCGCAGGGTCTGCGCCGACAAAAGATGCGGCGCTTGCTGTTTTATGGCCAGACAGAATGGCAGCAGCAGATGGGAAAGGCTGTTTTGGCCGATCGCGGCATATTGCATAAGGGAAACAAGGTCTTTTGCGGGTTTGCGCAGAAGGTCGCCGGGACTAATGACGCGATCGGGCGTTTTCTGATCAAGGAGTAACCTAATGGAACTGTTTTTCGCATACTCCCACGCAATCGCCTCGCTGGTGATTTTTACCCTGATCATTCTGGTTATGTCGCCCTTCACTGCGCTGGCGAAGCAGGCCAAGGGGCTGGCCCCGGGCGCGACGCCCGAGCAGGACTACTCCGACCGCGCCTACCGTATGAACCGCGCCTATCTGAACTGTACTGAGACGCTGCCTGCCTTTCTGACCGTGGTTGTCGCGGCGATCCTGGTGGGGGCGAGCCCATTCTGGGTGAACCTGTTGGCCTCGCTGGCACTGTTGGCGCGCATCCTGATGCTTGTTATCCATGTGCAGGGGCTGGGTGGCCCGAATATGAGTCTGCGGTCTTTCGCCTATGTGGGCGGGTGGCTCTGCATGATCCTGATCGGCCTGATGGCACTGGTGGGCCTGTTTTGATGCAACCCGACGGATATCATCTGGCCGAGCTAAACATAGGCCGTCTGCTGGCGCCGACTGACGATCCGCGCGTGGCCGAGTTCATGGCCAATCTCGACCGGATCAACGGTCTGGGCAAGCGGATGCCTGGCTTTGTCTGGATGATGGAAGGCTCGGGCGAACCGGGCACTGGCAATACCGAAAACGCTATCGGGCGCGACCCGCAACTGGTGTCCAATCTGACGGTCTGGGAGGAAGTAGCCAGCCTGGAGCGCTTTGTCTGGGGCACCATCCACAAGCAATTCTACGAACGCCGTGCCGAGTGGTTCGAACTGCTGGGCAAGATGCATTTCGTGATGTGGTGGGTGCCGGCCGGGCATGAGCCGACACTGGACGAGGCGTTGGCGCGGCTCGATCATCTCAACGCGCACGGTGCCAGCGAACATGCTTTTGACTGGACCTATTTGACCGAGGCCAACATGTGGCAAAGTCATGGTTGTGCGCCGGTTGCGGCGGAATAGGGAATAGGAATGTCTGCAACACTTCTCATTCATAGGTCGTTGAAACCTGGGCTAACCTTGTGCCTCGTGGGGCTGCTGGTGGCATGTGGTGGTCAGAGCAAGAAAGATCAGATCCTGTTTGACGGCCAGGCCTTCCGCACCAAGGCCGCTGCAGTAGACAAACGCAAGACGCGGGCCGTGTTCACGGTGACTATAGACGATGTGGCCCGCTCGCTTGATGGCGCGCGCGAAGCGGGGCGCTATCAGGGTACACGCTATTGCGTCGAGAATTACGGTAATTCCGACATCGATTGGGCAGTGGGCCCGGATACGGACCCGGCGCAGTTGCGGGTTGTCGACGGAAGGTTGACCTTTCAGGGGACCTGCCAGCGTCCATGACCAGAGTTGCCGCATATCCATGCCACCGGTGGCCGTTGTTATTGAATAACCTGCGTTCAGTTGTTCGTTCTGGAAAGTCCGGAACGAAAGGAACCCGAATGACAATTTGCAGAACAGCCGTCCTTGCAGTGGCTTTGACCCTGCCCACGATGAGCGAGGCAAAGCCACCCCTGCGGGATGTGGCAGAGATCGACAACGAGCTCTACTTCATCGCCATTGCCAACGAAATCGACAAGTATTGCGACAGCATCAGCGGTCGCAGGCTGAAGGCGATCGGGGTGATCTGGGATCTGAAGTCAAAGGCCAACGCGCTGGGATACTCGGACCGTGAAATCCGCGCCTATGTGGATTCGGATACCGAAAAGGCCCGCATGCGCCGCAAGGGCGAGGCCTATCTGGCGCAGAACGGCGTCAGCTATGATCAGCCCGAAACATTCTGCGTATTGGGGCGCAATGAAATCGATAGAAACAGCGCCGTTGGCGTGTATTTGAGGGCGAAGTGACATGCGGCTGACGGCAGCGGGGATAGATGCGTTGGGGCTCGGCTTGGGTCTTTTGGCCTGCCAGACCAGCACCAGCGCCTACGGCCGGGCTGGTGCGTCGACAAGTGCTGTACCGCTGTTGCAATCCGACTTCCCACCTCCTCGCATAACCAACGCGTCTCAGATTGCCGATGCCGCAAGCGCGGTCGCATTGCCAAAAGGACAAAACCTCCATGTCTGACCTTCGCAAGATCAATATCGACGGGACCGAGATTGAGGTGGATGGGGCGATGACCCTGATCCAGGCATGTGAGCAGGCGGGGGTGGAAATCCCGCGGTTCTGCTATCACGAGCGACTCTCCATCGCGGGCAATTGCCGGATGTGCCTGGTTGAGGTTGTGGGCGGTCCGCCCAAGCCCGCCGCTTCCTGCGCGATGCAGGTCCGCGATCTGCGTCCCGGTCCCGAGGGGCAGGCGCCGCAGGTCAAGACAAACTCGCCCATGGTCAAGAAGGCTCGCGAGGGGGTGATGGAGTTCCTGCTCATCAACCACCCGCTCGACTGCCCGATCTGCGATCAGGGCGGTGAGTGTGATTTGCAAGATCAGGCAATGGCTTACGGCGTGGACTTCAGTCGATTCCGCGAAGCAAAGCGCGCCGTGGATGACCTCGATTTGGGGCCACTGGTCGAAACCCACATGACCCGCTGCATTTCTTGCACCCGCTGCGTGCGCTTTACCACCGAGGTGGCAGGCATCACCCAGATGGGCCAGACCGGGCGGGGTGAGGATGCCGAGATCACCTCCTATCTGGGTGAGACGCTGGCCAGCAACCTGCAGGGCAATATCATCGACCTTTGCCCGGTCGGCGCGCTGACCTCGAAACCCTATGCCTTCACCGCCCGGCCCTGGGAGCTGACCAAGACCGAGAGTATTGACGTGATGGATGCGCTGGGCTCGAACATCCGTGTCGACAACAAGGGGCGCGAGGTGATGCGTTTTCTGCCCCGCAACCATGATGGCGTGAACGAGGAGTGGATTTCCGACAAGACCCGATTTGTCTGGGACGGGCTGCGTCGTCAGCGGCTGGACCGGCCCTATGTGCGGATTGACGGCAAGCTGAAGCCCGCGACCTGGCCCGAGGCACTCTCGGCGGCGGCTAAGGCGATCAACGGCGCTGACAAGCTGGCCGGGATTGTTGGTGATCTGGCCCCGGTCGAGGCCACCTTTGCGCTGAAGCAGATGATCGAAGGGAAGGGCGGTGTTGTGGAATGCCGCACCGACGGAGCGAAACTGCCGGCAGGCAATCGTGCCGCCTATGTTGGTACTGCAACGATTGAGGATATCGACAGCGCCGAACGCATCCTGCTGATCGGTACCAACCCTCGCGACGAGGCCCCGGTGCTGAACGCGCGCATCCGCAAGGCATGGGCCCATGGCGCGCGGGTCGCGCTTGTCGGGCCGTCGGTTGATCTGACCTATGATTATTACCATGCAGGCGATGACCGCGCTGCCTTGCAAAAAGTCGTCGACATGGGCGGCGATGACGAGATCCGGGGCAAGCGCTCGATCGTGATCGTCGGGCAAGGTGCCTTGCAGGAGGCTGATGGTGGCGCCGTTCTGGCTGCCGCGCAAACCGTTGCCGCCAATACGGAAAGCGGGCTTCTGATCCTGCATACCGCAGCAAGCCGGGTCGGCGCGCTGGATGTCGATGCTACCAACGAGCACGGCATGGACGCGGTCGCAGATGCCGACGTGATCTACAATCTTGGCGCAGATGAGGTCGAGATCGGCGCCAAAGATGACGGAGGGGCTTTCGTGATCTATCAGGGCAGCCATGGCGACCGGGGCGCGCATCGTGCCGACGTGATCCTGCCGGGCGCGGCCTATACTGAGGAGGCAGGCCTTTTCGTCAACACTGAAGGCCGCCCGCAGCTTGCCATGCGCGCGGGCTTTGCACCCGGTGACGCGAAAGAAAACTGGGCTATCCTGCGCGCGCTTTCGGCTGAACTGGGTGAGGCGCTGCCCTATGACTCGTTGGCGCAACTGCGCCAGGCGCTGATCAAGGCGGTGCCGCATCTCAAGCAGGTAGACCAGGTTATCGAAAACGAGGGTGAGGCACTTCCCAGCGGCGCATTGGGGCAGGCGAGCTTCCGCTACGCGCTGCGTGATTTCTACCTGACCAACCCGATTGCGCGGGCCAGCCAGTTGATGGCCGAACTCTCTGCGCAGGCCAAGGCGCGCGGTGGCGAAAAGATCGCCGCCGAATGATCCGCGTCGCGCTGATATCGCTGGCCGTTCTGGCCGCCTGTGCTCAGGAACTGCAGGACGAGGTGTCGCAATTCGCGCCCGAGTATCTTGGTGTTGAGGCCGCAGCGCTCGACAGCGATCTGGTGCAGGTCGACCTTAGCATGCGCGGGGCGCGCGGTCCGGCAGATGTGGATCGATACGGCGCCTGTGCCGTTGCCGGATACGCGCTGGGGCAAGGCTATGGCTACGCGCGGCATTTACGGACGAATCTCGATGAAAAGGGTGGCGTGTGGACGGCGGATGCTGTTTACACCATCTCGCCGACCCTGCCACGCGGTCTCAACACCATTGACGCAGAGGTCATGGTCGCGGATTGCGCGGAAAACGGAATACCCACGGTGTGAGGACGCATGGCAGATTTCTTTAGCACCCCAGGCGGCATAGCCCTGATCATTCTGGCGCAAGTCATTGCGGTTGTGGCCTTCGTGATGATCTCGTTGCTGTTTCTGGTTTATGGCGACCGCAAGATCTGGGCCGCCGTGCAGATGCGCCGGGGGCCAAACGTGGTGGGTGTCTATGGCCTGCTGCAATCGGTGGCCGATGCGCTGAAATATGTGGTGAAAGAGGTGGTCATTCCCGCCGGGGCCGACCGCACCGTTTTTATCCTCGCGCCGCTGACCTCTTTCGTGCTGGCCATGATCGCCTGGGCGGTGATCCCGTTCAACGATGGCTGGGTGCTGAGCGATATCAACGTGGCCATCCTCTATGTCTTCGCCGTCTCCTCGCTGGAGGTTTATGGCGTGATCATGGGCGGTTGGGCGTCGAACTCGAAGTATCCATTCCTGGGCTCGCTGCGCTCTGCCGCGCAGATGATTTCCTACGAGGTTTCCATCGGTCTGATCATCATCGGTGTGATTATCTCCACCGGAAGCATGAATTTCGGTGCCATCGTGCAGGCGCAGGATGGCAATCTGGGTCTGTTCAACTGGTACTGGCTGCCGCATTTCCCGATGGTGTTCCTGTTCTTCATCTCGGCCTTAGCGGAAACCAACCGACCTCCGTTTGATCTGCCTGAAGCGGAATCGGAACTGGTTGCGGGTTATCAGGTCGAATACTCCGCGACGCCCTTCCTGTTGTTCATGGCGGGGGAATACATCGCGATCTTCCTGATGTGCGCGCTGACCTCGCTCTTGTTCTTCGGTGGCTGGCTGTCGCCCATCCCGGGCCTGCCCGACGGGGTGCTGTGGATGGTCGCCAAGATGGCGTTCTTCTTCTTCCTCTTTGCCATGGTCAAGGCGATCACCCCGCGCTACCGCTATGACCAGCTGATGCGGCTGGGCTGGAAAGTCTTCCTGCCGTTTTCGCTGGCTTGGGTGGTCTTTGTGGCCTTCGCCGCCAAATTCGACTGGTTCTGGGGCGCGTTTGCGCGTTGGAGCACCGGAGGCTGATATGACCCAGATCGACTATACCCGCGCCGCCAAATACTTTCTGCTGCAGGATTTCTGGAAAGGCTTCAAGCTGGGCATGAAGTATTTCTTCGCTCCCAAGGCAACCGTGAACTATCCGCATGAAAAGGGCCCGCTCTCCCCGCGCTTCCGGGGCGAACATGCGCTGCGCCGCTATCCCAATGGCGAGGAACGCTGCATTGCCTGCAAGCTATGCGAGGCGATCTGCCCTGCGCAGGCCATCACCATCGATGCCGAACCGCGCGAGGATGGCAGCCGCCGCACAACCCGCTATGACATCGACATGACCAAATGTATCTATTGCGGTTTCTGCCAGGAGGCCTGCCCGGTCGATGCCATCGTTGAAGGCCCGAATTTCGAGTTCGCCACCGAAACCCGCGAAGAGCTGTTCTATGACAAGCAAAAACTGCTGGATAATGGCGAACGCTGGGAGGCCGAGATCGCCCGCAATCTGGAACTGGACGCGCCCTATCGATGACTGACACGCCCAATAACCCCTTCGAAGCGATGATGGCGCAGGCGCAGGATATGGCCAAGGCGCTCAACCCGGCGCTGGAAAGCTTCAGCCCGAAAGGGTTCGAGGCGCTCTGGCCGACCATGCCCAAAGAAGCGATGGAGCTGATGTTCGGCAACGCCGTCAACAAAGATGGGTTGGACGCCAAGACCCGGCTGCTGCTGACGCTTGCCGGGCTGACCATGCAGGGCGCGCAGGCCGACACGGCGGTGCGCCAGACCGTGCGCCACGCGCTGGAGGCGGGGGCGCGCGAACAGGAGATCGTCGAGACAATCGGCCAGATGTCGGTCTTTGCCGGCATCCCCGCCATGACCCGAGCGCTGAATCTCGCGAAAGAGGTCATGGGCGACAGCGAGGAAGACAAAACATGACCGCATTTGCTTTCTACCTCTTTGCAATCTGCGCCATCGCGGGCGGGCTCTTTACGGTGATCAGCCGCCAGCCGGTCCATTCGGTGTTGTGGCTGATCCTGTCCTTTCTGTCCTCGGCGGGGCTGTTCGTGCTGCTCGGCGCCGAGTTTGTCGCAATGCTCCTGATCATCGTCTATGTGGGCGCGGTGGCGGTGCTGTTCCTGTTCGTGGTGATGATGCTGGATGTGGATTTCGCCGAACTCAAGGCCGAGATGGCGCGCTATATGCCGCTGGCACTGCTGATCGGGCTGGTGATCCTCATGCAGTTCGTCATGGCCTTTGGCGCGTGGGAAAGCGCACAGGCGGCCGAGAGCTTGCGCGCGCAGGTGACACCGACCGACATGCACAACACGCAGGCGCTGGGCGTTATCCTCTATGACCAGTATTTCCTGCTGTTCCAGCTTGCTGGCTTGATCCTGCTGGTCGCCATGATTGGTGCCATCGTTCTGACCTTGCGCCACCGCCAGGACATCAAACGCCAGGACATCATTGGACAGATGATGCGCGACCCGGCACAGGCGATGGAGTTGAAGGACGTGAAACCGGGGCAGGGGTTGTGATCATGCGATTGCGGACAGGTATCACCATCAGGATCGCCGCAGTCAGCGGCCTGCTCCTCATGGCAGGCATTGCAAGTGCGGCAGAAAACGAGATCGAAAACCCGCTCGATACCGTGAACAAGCATTTCGAAGTGGCGAGCAAGGATTTTGGCGGCGGCGTCACGCAGCTGCACGCCCGCAAGGAAGGCGCGGACGGGAGCGAGCATATGATCTATCACTTCGACTGCTCGAACCAGAAATACAATCTGTTCTATAGCGGCGGGGAAACACCCGACAGCCTGCCTGACATGGCGGACGCGCCGTTTGTAGAACCTCTCGAACCCGAAGACATTGTTGGGCCGCTGGCGCAACACACCTGTACGAAACACGGCTACCCGCTGCTGGAATGGTGAGGATATGATCGGACTTGAACACTATCTGACCGTTGCGGCGACCCTGTTCGTCATTGGCATCTTTGGCCTGTTCCTGAACCGCAAGAACGTGATCATCCTGTTGATGAGCATCGAATTGATGCTGCTCGCGGTGAATATCAACCTTGTGGCCTTTTCCAGTTTCCTCGGCGATCTGGTCGGGCAGGTCTTTACCCTCTTTGTGCTGACCGTGGCCGCCGCCGAGGCTGCCATTGGCCTTGCCATCCTGGTCTGCTTCTTCCGCAATCGCGGCACTATCGCCGTCGAAGACGTCAACGTAATGAAGGGCTGAGGAACTCATGGAAACCACAATCCTCTTTGCCCCGCTGGTGGGGGCCATCCTCTGCGGATTTGGCTGGCGTTTCATCGGCGAGAAGGCGGCGATGTGGACCGCAACCGGCCTGCTGTTTCTGGCCTGTATCCTCAGTTGGATCGTGTTCTTCAGCTTCGACGGGGTGACGCAGCAGATCCCGGTGATGCGGTTCATCGAAAGCGGTACGCTCAGCACCGAATGGGCTATCCGGCTGGACCGGCTGACGGCGATCATGCTGATCGTGGTGACAACCGTTTCGGCACTCGTGCATCTCTATTCCTTCGGCTACATGGATCACGATCCGGCCTTCCGCGAAGGTGAGAGCTATAAGCCGCGTTTCTTCGCTTATCTCAGCTTCTTTACCTTCTCGATGCTGGCGCTGGTGACCTCGGACAATCTGGTGCAGATGTTCTTCGGCTGGGAGGGCGTGGGCGTCGCCTCTTACCTGCTGATCGGGTTCTACTATCGCAAGCCCACCGCCAATGCGGCGGCGATCAAGGCGTTTGTGGTCAACCGGGTGGGCGATTTCGGCTTTGCGCTGGGGATTTTCGCTCTGTTCTTTCTGGTCGATAGCATCAATTTCGAGGACGTCTTTGTCTCCGGTCCAAAACTGGCCGAGACGCAACTGACCTTCCTCTGGGGTGAGTGGTCGGCGATCGAGGTTGTCTGCCTGCTGCTTTTCATCGGGGCTATGGGTAAATCGGCGCAACTGATCCTTCACACCTGGCTGCCCGACGCGATGGAAGGCCCGACGCCGGTGTCGGCCCTGATCCACGCGGCGACCATGGTGACGGCAGGCGTGTTCCTAGTCTGCCGCATGTCGCCGCTGATGGAGTTTGCGCCGAATGCAACCGCCTTCATCACCTTCCTCGGTGCGTCCACGGCGTTTTTCGCGGCCACGATTGGTCTGGTGCAGACCGACATCAAGCGCGTCATCGCCTATTCGACCTGTTCGCAGCTAGGCTATATGTTCGTGGCCGCTGGAGTGGGCATGTATTCGGCGGCGATGTTCCACCTGCTGACGCATGCCTTCTTCAAGGCGCTTCTGTTTCTTGGCGCAGGCTCGGTCATCCATGCCATGCATCACGAGCAGGACATGATGAACTATGGCGGGCTGCGCAAAAAGATCCCGTACACGTTCTGGGGCATGATGTTCGGCACGCTGGCGATCACCGGGGTTGGCATTCCGCTCACCGGCATCGGTTTTGCCGGGTTCCTGTCCAAGGATGCGATCATCGAAAGCTCCTGGGCCGGCGGAACCGGCTTCGCCTTCTGGTCGCTGGTCATCGCGGCGGCTTTCACGGCCTTCTATAGCTGGCGGCTGATCTTCCTGACTTTCTACGGCGAGGCGAGGGGCAACAAGAAAACCCATGATCATGCCCATGAAAGCCCGATGACCATGCTGGTGCCGCTGGGCGTTCTGTCGCTCGGCGCGATCTTCTCGGGCATGCTCTGGTATGGATCGTTCTTCGGTCATGCCGATCAGGTCGGCAAGTTTTATGGCATTCCGGTGGCTGAGGCCTCGGAACACGCCGAGGGGCACGACGAGGAAACCCATGCCCAGCATGTGGCGGACGGCACGGCAGTCGCCCATCACGGCGAGGGTGCAGAGCATTCCAACGATGCGACCCATGCGGATGAAGCCCATGGCGATGCGGCACGTGACGAGGATGGTCACAGCGCGAATGCGCATGGCGGTGATCATCACTATGCCTTTGCCGGAGAGCCGGGGCAGGGCGCCATCTATATCGCGCCGGACAACCACGTGCTGGACGATGCCCATGCCGCGCCCAAATGGGTCAAGGTCTCGCCCTTCGTGGCGATGGCGATTGGCTTCCTGATGGCCTATCTCTTCTACATCGTGAACCCGTCGCTGCCGGGGCGGCTGGCCGAAAACCAGCGCCCGCTCTACCTGTTCCTGCTGAACAAATGGTATTTCGACGAGATCTATGACGCAGTGTTCGTCAAGCCGACGCTGGCAATTGGCCGCTTCCTGTGGAAGCGCGGGGATGGCAACACGATTGATGGTTTCCTGAACGGTGTTGCGATGGGCATTGTGCCCTTCTTCACGCGGCTCGCGGGCAAGGCGCAATCCGGCTACATCTTCACCTATGCCTTCTACATGGTGCTGGGCATCGCCGCTCTGGTCACCTGGATGTCGATCGGCGGGGGGGCGCAGTAATGGACAATATCCTCTCCATTGTTCTTGTCATTCCGGCAATCGCCGCGCTGATCCTGCTGATCTTCCTGCGCGGAGAAGACGCGGCCGCGCAGCGCAATGCCAAGATGGTGGCGCTGTTTGCAACCACGATCACCTTCCTGGTCTCCATCGGCATCTATACCGGATTTGATCCGGAAAATACTGGCTTCCAGATGGTGGAAGAACGCGCTTGGCTGATGGGGCTGAAATACAAGGTGGGCGTCGATGGGATCAGCGTGCTCTTCGTTCTGCTCACCACCTTCATCATGCCGCTGACCATTCTGGCAAGCTGGGCCGTGACGGATCGGGTCAAGGAATACATGATCGCATTCCTGCTGCTGGAAACGCTGATGCTGGGCGTGTTCATGGCGCTGGATCTGGTGCTGTTCTACTTGTTCTTCGAGGCGGGGCTGATCCCGATGTTCCTGATCATCGGTATCTGGGGTGGCAAGGAACGGATCTATGCCAGCTTCAAGTTCTTCCTCTACACCTTCCTCGGCTCGGTGCTGATGCTGGTGGCGATGGTGGCGATGTATGCGGATGCACAAACCACGGATATCGTGGCACTGATGGGGCATCAGTTCTCATCTGAAAGCTTCAGCGTACTGGGGGTTTATATCGTCGGTGGCATGCAGACGCTGATGTTCCTGGCCTTCTTTGCCAGCTTCGCGGTCAAGATGCCGATGTGGCCGGTGCACACATGGTTGCCCGACGCTCACGTGCAGGCGCCCACTGCAGGCTCGGTCGTACTGGCCGCCATCCTGTTGAAGATGGGCGGCTATGGCTTCCTGCGGTTCTCGCTGCCGATGTTCCCGGTCGGGTCTGAGGTCATGACGCCGCTGGTCCTGTGGATGTCTGCCATTGCGGTGGTCTACACCTCGCTGGTCGCGCTGGTGCAGGAGGATATGAAAAAGCTGATCGCCTATTCCTCGGTTGCGCATATGGGCTTTGTGACCATGGGCATCTTTGCGGCGAACCAGCAGGGCGTCGATGGTGCGATTTTCCAGATGCTCAGCCACGGCTTCATTTCTGCCGCACTCTTCCTGTGTGTCGGCGTGATCTATGACCGGATGCATACCCGCGATATCGAGGCGTATGGCGGGCTGGTGAACCGGATGCCGGCTTACGCGCTGGTGTTCATGCTGTTCACCATGGCTAATGTGGGCCTGCCGGGCACTTCCGGGTTCATCGGTGAATTCCTGACGCTGATGGGCGCGTTCCAGGTCAACACCTGGGTGACGGCGGTGGCGGCGACCGGCGTGATCTTCTCGGCGGCTTATGCGCTGTGGCTCTATCGCCGGGTGGTCTTTGGCGATCTGATCAAGGAGAGCCTGAAGTCGATCCGCGACATGAACTCGCGCGAGCGGCTGATCTTTACGCCGCTGATCGTGATGACGCTGTTGCTGGGGGTTTACCCCTCACTGGTGACCGACGTGATCGGTCCATCGACCACGGCACTGATCTCGAACTATGACACGGCGCTGGCCGCGGCCGAGGCCGCCAACCAGTTTGCCGCGAACTGAGGAGGCCGGAGATGATCCAGGCTGATCTGACCGTAATCCTGCCCGAGATTGTGCTGGCCGTTTATGCGATGGCCGCGCTGATCGGGGCCGTTTACACCCGCAAGGACGCGCTGGGGCCGCTCTTGGTCTGGACCACCGCCGGGCTGATGGCGGCGCTGGCGATGTGGATTGCGGCGCAGCCGAATGCCACGCAGGTGGCGTTCAACGGCATGTTCATCAATGACGGCTTCGCGAGGTTCACCAAGGTTGCGGTACTGCTTTCAGCGGCGGTGATCCTGGTGATGAGCCAGGACTACATGTCGCGCCGGGGCCTGTTGCGCTTCGAATACCCGCTGCTGATCGCGCTGGCCGCCGTGGGCATGATGATGATGGTCAGCGCCGGGGACCTCATGTCGCTTTATATGGGGCTGGAGCTGCAATCGCTGTCGCTTTATGTGGTGGCCGCCCTGCGCCGGGACAGCGCGAAATCGACCGAGGCTGGCCTGAAATACTTCGTGCTGGGCGCGCTGAGTTCCGGTCTGCTGCTCTATGGCGCATCGTTGGTCTACGGCTTTGCCGGAACGACACTTTTCACCGGGATCATCCAGACGGCCACCCATGGCGAGATGTCGCTGGGCATGCTCTTTGGCCTGATCTTCCTGATCTCGGGTCTGGCCTTCAAAGTCTCCGCCGTGCCTTTCCACATGTGGACGCCGGACGTCTATGAGGGCTCACCGACGCCGATCACCGCCTTTTTTGCCACCGCGCCGAAAGTGGCGGCCATGGCGCTGTTTGCCCGCGTGATGCACGACGCTTTCGGCGGTGCGGTGAGCGATTGGCAGCAGGTCATTATTCTGATCTCGGTCCTGTCGATGTTCCTCGGCGCGATCGCCGCGATTGGCCAGCGCAATATCAAGCGGCTGATGGCGTTTTCCTCAATCGCGCATATGGGCTACGGGCTGATCGGTCTGGCTGCCGGGACCGAGATGGGCATCAAGGCGATGCTGATGTATCTGGCGATCTATGTGACGATGAATGTCGGCACCTTCGCCTTCATCCTGATGATGGAACGCGATGGCCAGCCGGTCACCGATATCGACGCGTTGCGTCAGTATTCGCGCCGCGAACCGGCCAAGGCGCTGGCGGTGCTGATCCTGATGTTCAGCCTCGCAGGCGTGCCGCCGATGCTGGGCTTCTTTGCCAAGTTCGGTGTCTGGCAGGCAGGTATTTCGGCGGATCTGTTCGGCTTGGTGATTGCCTCGGCCATCGCCTCGGTAATCGGTGCCTTCTACTACCTGCGCATCGTCTTCTACATGTATTTCGGGGCCGAGAACGAGGACCAACTCGACACCAATTCCTCGCCTGTTCTTTGGAGTGCGCTGATGGCCTCTGCGGCGCTGATGATCATCGGCGTGTTCTATCAGTTTGGCGTCGAAGGCGCGGCAGCGGCGGCGGCGGCGACCCTTGTTAACTGATCTCAAGTCACTGCGGATAAGAGGGGCCCGGTTGCTGAACCGGGCCTTTTTGCCATGACCGACTGGCCCGAAACCTATGGCAAGCGGGTGCTGGAGGAGGTCGACAGCACCCTGAACGAAGCCGCGCGCATCGCGCCTGCGCTGACCGGGCCGGAATGGATACTGGCCCACCGCCAGACCGCCGCGCGCGGGCGTCGCGGGAGGGCCTGGGCCAACCCCTCGGGCAATCTGGCAGCGACGCTGGTGATGCGACCATTCGGTACCACCGAAAACGCAGCGCTGCGCAGTTTCATAGCGGCACTTGCGCTATTCGATGCCTGCGTTGCGGTGACCGGCCGGGCCGACGGGCTGGCATTGAAATGGCCCAATGACGTGTTGCTTAACGGGGGCAAGCTGGCGGGCATCCTGCTGGAAAGCGCGGGGCAGGGGCAGGGCGTCAACTATCTGGCGATCGGCATCGGTGTGAATCTTGCCGAAGCGCCCGGCGCGGCGCAGGTCGAGGCAGGGGCCGTGCGTCCCGTATCGCTGTTCTCCGAGACCGGCGCGCTGGTAAAGCCGGAAGACTTTCTGACCGAGCTTGCCGCCGCCTATGCAAGCTATGAGACGCAGTTTCAGACCTACGGGTTCGAGCCGATCCGGCAGGCCTGGCTGGCCCGTGCGGCGCGGTTGGGCGAGGTGATCACTGCGCGAACCTCCACCAGCGAAACCGTCGGCACGTTCGAGACGGTGGACGGGCAGGGCAATCTTGTCCTATTGACCGCCAAAGGCCGCGTCAGCATACCCGCCGCCGATATCTATTTCTGAGGATCAAGGCCCATGCTACTGGCGATTGACTGCGGCAACACCAATACCGTGTTCTCGATCTGGGACGGGCAGAAGTTTCTGTGCACTTTGCGCACGTCGACCCATCATGCGCGCACGGCGGACGCCTATTTCACCTGGTATTCGACACTGGTGAAGCATTACGGAATCGATGTCGACATCACCGATGTCGTGATCTCTTCCACGGTGCCGCGCGTTGTGTTCAACCTGCGCGTCTTTGCCGATCGGTTCTTTGGCTGCCGCCCGATCGTTGTGGGCAAGCCCGATTGCCTGTTGCCAGTGCCCCCGCGCGTTGACGAAGGGACACAGGTCGGACCCGACCGGCTGGTCAACACCGCAGGCGCCTATGATCGGCATGGCGGTGACCTGATCGTGGTGGATTTCGGCACCGCGACCACGTTTGACGTTGTGGCTCACGACGGGGCCTATGTCGGCGGCGTGATTTCCCCGGGCGTTAACCTGAGCCTCGAAGCATTGCATCTGGCAGCAGCCGCCTTGCCGCATGTGGATATCTCCAAGCCGCAAAAAGTGATCGGAACCAATACCGTCGAGTGCATTCAATCCGGCGTGTTCTGGGGCTATGTCGGGCTGGTGCGCGAGGTCTGCGAGCGCATAAGGGGCGAATACGGCGCACCTATGAAAAAGGTCGCGACCGGCGGGCTGGCGCCGTTGTTCCAGCAATCCGCACAGCTATTTGATGCCTTCGAAGATGATCTGACGATGCACGGGTTGACCGTGATACATCGCTATAACAAGGAAAATGGCTCGCAATGAGCAGTGAACGTTTGATTTACCTGCCCCTCGGTGGGGCGGGCGAGATAGGCATGAACGCCTATGTGTATGGCTATGGCGCACCTGGCAAGGAACGGTTGATCCTTGTCGATCTTGGCGTGGCCTTTCCCGATATGGACACGACGCCGGGCGTCGATCTGATCTTTGCCGATCTCACCTGGTTGAAGGAGCGCGCCGACCAATTGGAGGCGATTTTTGTTACCCATGCGCATGAGGATCATGTGGGGGCTGTCTCACTCAACTACGCAGAATTGAACGCGCCGGTTTATGCGCGGCCCTTCACTGCCAATATAGCGCGCCGCAAAATGGAAGAGCGCGGCCACCCGCCAGAAGCGGTGCGCACCGCGTCCTCGTGGCCCGAGCAGATCAAGGCTGGGCCGTTTACGGTCGGGTTTCTGCCAGTATCCCACTCCATCCCCGAAAGCGCCGGTCTGGTGATCGACACGCCTGGCGGTCGGATTGTGCATTCGGGCGATTTCAAGCTGGATGGCGACCCGGTGGTAGGTGAGGCATTTGATCCCGAACTTTGGGCCCAGGTCGCGAAATCAGGCGTCAAGGCGCTGGTTTGCGACAGCACCAACGTGTTTTCATCCCATCCTGGTCGCTCGGAATCCGAGGTCGGGCCAGAGATCACCAAGCTGGTGGCCGGGGCCGAGGGTATGGTGGTTGCCACCACCTTTGCCTCCAACGTGGCACGGGTGAAGACGCTGGCGGAGGCGGGCCAGGGGGCAGGGCGCTCGATCGTGCTGCTGGGCCGCGCCATGCGGCGGATGATTGAGGCTGCCGTAGAGACCGGCGTGCTCAGCAACTTTCCAAAGGTCATCAGCCCCGAAGAGGCGCAGGATGTGCCGCGTGGCAACCTGATGCTGATCGTGACTGGCAGTCAAGGCGAACGCCGCGCCGCCAGCGCGCAACTTGCCCGCGGCAAGTATCGCGGGCTGTCGCTGGCCGAGGGCGATCTGTTCCTGTTCTCTTCCAAGACCATTCCGGGCAATGAAAAGGGCGTGATCCGCATCATCAATCAGCTCAGCGAAATGGGTGTTGATGTTGTTGATGACAGCTCGGGGCTTTATCATGTCTCGGGCCATGCCAACCGCCCTGATCTGGAGCGGGTGCATAAGATCGTCGATCCGCAGATGGTGATTCCGATGCATGGCGAACACCGCCATCTGCGCGAACACGCGAAACTGGCCGAGGCCGGCGGGCGGGCCGGGATCGTCGCCGTCAACGGCATGATGCTCGATCTGTCGGGCAACGCGCCCACGGTTGCGGACTACATCGAAACCGGCCGCACTTATCTGGATGGCAGCGTGCAGATCGGCGCGCTGGATGGGGTTGTGCGCGACCGTATCCGCATGGCCCTGAACGGCCATGTAACCGTCACCGCGATTCTCGACGAAGAGGACGAGCCGCTGGGCGAGCCATGGTGCGATACCATGGGCCTGCCGGAAACCGGCAGCTCTCGCGCAGCGTTGATCGAGGTGCTGGAAGAGGATCTGAACCAGTTCCTGATGCGTGCCGACAAGAAAACCCTGCGCGATGATGACAAGCTGGAGGAGGCGCTGCGCCGGATCACCCGCCAGTCCGCCCTGTCCGAGATCGGCCGAAAACCCGAAGTGACGGTGGTGGTCAGCCGGATGAGTTAAGCGCTATCCGAAAAGTGGCAAGTGGTTTTTGGACCAAATTGGAGGTTGCTCAACCCTGTTCAGTCGCCGGTCATGGGGTGGCCGCGCAGGCGCAGGAACAGGCTCTGCTCGTCATCATTGCGAAAAAACGGCACCGAGGCGGGTGGGGTCATATCCTGCGCCCGCTGGGTGATCTCGGCCAGCACCACCTCGGTAATGAAAGGCAGGTCGAAGGTTCGCACCTCGCTCAGCGGGATCCATTGCAGATGCGACAGCTCGTCCGAGGCGCGCGAGAAATCGTCGGGGTCCCCCATGATATGGGCCGCATCAATCAGAAAGAAGCGCGCGTCAAAACGGCGTGGACGGCCCGGCGGGGTGATGGCGCGGAAGACGAATTGCAGGTTTTGCGCCTCAGGCAGATGTCCGGTTGCGGCGTAAGCCTGCCAATCCTCGGGCACCGGTCCGTTCCATGTGCCGGGCTGGCCCAGGATCAGTCCGGTTTCCTCCCACAACTCGCGGATCGCGGCGACGGCAAGCGCGGTGCTGATATCTTCGGAAACGTCTTCGGCAAGCCGGTTCTGGCACAGCACGGGCAGTGGCGCGGCCAGCGCGATCTCACGATCGGCGGCATCCACAGCACCGCCGGGAAAGACGAACTTGTTGGGCATGAAAGCCGCCTTGGCCCCGCGTTGCCCCATCAGGACCGATGGCACCGTGTCACGATCCCGCAAAACGATGACCGTCGCGGCGTTCCGAATTGCTGTCTTGTCTTCGCTCATGCCCCAGCCTGTTTCGAGGGGCTCAATCCGCCTGCCCGAAACCGTGCATGCGCCGCGCCCATTGATAGGCGACAACCGCGCCCTTCAGTCTGGGCAGAAGGTAGAGCGAGAGCGCCAGGCAACCAACCGCAAATATCAGAAACAGTGTCAAAGGTTCGGGGCGCCATTGCACAAAGGCCACGTGCAACGCTGGGGCCATCAGGTGACCGACCAGCAGAATCGTCAGATAGGCAGGGCCATCATCGGCTCGGTGATGAAACAACTCCTGACCGCATTCGCCGCAGGCGTCATGCACCTTGAGATAGTTGAACAGCAGCGGTCCCTTGCCACAACGTGGGCATTTGCGACGGAAACCCCTGGCCAATGCAGGCCAGGTCGGGCGGTCAGAGACGCGTGGTGTCGGTTCGACGGCCTGATCGGTCATGGCACCCTCAATGCAAATCACTCGTCTTTCTGCCCTGAATTTGCACGACAGGAAAGGGCTGCAATTGTCTTGCGTCCCGATGCCGCGAAAGTGACAGGCCCGGGCACCTTAGCATGTCCTTGCGGCTGCCTAAAAAAGATTGCGCACGTTGCGACGGATTATCCATCAGCCTTCGTTTGACTTACATGATCGGCGGCAGGGGGCCGTCGCACAAAAAAAAGGAAGACCAAGATGAAACATGCAGGCTTTATCGGCGGGGTTGTGGTTCTGGCGACAGCGATTGCTGCAGGCGGCGCCATGGCAAAGGGACCGGGCAAAGGTCCTGCCTTCGAGGCGCTGGATGCTGACGGCGACGGCCAGGTTACGATTGAAGAAGTTCAAATCTGGCAGGAGCAGCGCTTCACCTCGGTCGATACCGATGGCAGCGGTACGCTGAGCCTTGAAGAGTTGCAGGCGGCCGGTCAGGCACGTGTGAATGAAAAGGCGAGCGGAAGAATCGAGAAATATGACACCGATGGTGATGGCTCGATCAGCCTGGAAGAGATGCAAGCTGTCGGCCAGACCAAGGCGAACGAAAGAGCAGCAAAGATGCTTGAACGTCGCGACGCTAACGGTGATGGTCAACTGAGCCAGGACGAGATGCCGAAACGGCGCGATCCGTCCAAGATGTTCGACCGGATGGACGCCAATGATGATGGTGCCATCTCGCAGCAGGAATTTGCGGATGCGAGCCAGAAGATGGGCAGGAAACACGGCAAGCACAAACACAAGCGCGGTGACGCCGTCCAGAACTGATCCGTGTGAAAGACCTGCCGGTGATATCTTCGGTGGGGCCCGGTGATAGTGAGACCGTGACCGGGCTCAGCGACGATACCCTGCTTGTCATGTTTGCCAAGGGCGACAGGCAAGCAGCGGCCGAGTTGACCGATCGGCTCGGCCCCCGGACCTATGCGGTTGCCCTGCGTGTGCTGGGGAACAGGGCAGAGGCCGAGGATGTGGCGCAAGAAGCGATGATCCGGCTCTGGCGCATGGCGCCGGACTGGCAGCAGGGACAGGCGAAGGTTTCGACCTGGCTGTATCGAGTGACACTGAACCTCTGCCTTGACATCAAGCGGCGCAAGAAACCGCTGGATATCGACGCCGTGCCGGAACCCGAAGACAGCGCACCGGGCCCGGCGGAGCGGCTTCAGGATGAGGCCCGGCATGACGCGCTGCAGGTGGCGCTGATGCAATTGCCCGACAGGCAACGCGAGGCGGTTGTACTGCGCCACATAGAAGAGCTGTCAAACCCCAAGATTGCGGGGATCATGGACATCAGTGTCGAGGCGGTCGAAAGTCTGACCGCCCGGGGCAAAAGGGCGCTTGCCAAGGCTTTGGCCGATCGGCGAGCGGAATTGGGATATGGCGATGACTGAGACTGACAAGGACCTGGAAGCATTCTTTGCTGCGGCACGCGACAGGCGGGATGACATGCCCGACGGCCTGGCCGCGCGCATGATGGATGATGCCGATCGCATCCAGCAGGATCATTTGGTCGTGACTGATCCGGTTCGGTCGCGCCCCTGTCTTTGGGATCAGCTACAATCCTTGCTTGGCGGTTGGGCCGGGATGGGTGGGCTGGTCGCGGCAAGTGCAGCCGGGGTCTGGATCGGCCTTGCGCCGCCGGAATTTCTGCCGGACCCCGCCGGGCTGGTGTTCCAGCAGCAAGAGGATCTGGAGCTGTTTCAGAGCTTTGCCTTCAATGATGTCACGCTGGAGGAGCAATAGATGGCAGAAACCGTTTACAGGACCCGGACCTGGGTCAAGGTGCTGCTTGGCGTCTCTCTGGCGCTGAACCTGGCGGTTGCGGGGCTGGCCCTGGGCGCGATGTTGCGGTTAGGCGGGCCTGATCACAAGCGACCGATGCCGAAAACCGTGGGGTCCACGCTTTACCGGGCCTTGCCCGATGACGACCGAAAGGCGTTGCGGGCGCAGACGCGGGCGGTTCACGAATCCCGGCGTGGCGCCAAGGAGAGTGACCTGAAGGCCGTGATCGCCGCTTTGGATGCCGACCCCTTCGATCCGCAGGCGTTGCGGGATGTAATCAGCAAACAGGCAAAAGCCCGCAGCGCGGTCTTCATGGCGATGCAAACCGCCTGGATCGACCAGATACTGACGATGGACGATGCCGAGCGTCAATCTTACGCGGACAGGCTGGAAGAGTACGCACAGCGCAAACGCCACAAAGGCGGCAAGAACTAGGATCAGGCGGCGGCCTGCAGCATATAGCAGTTCCGGCCTGCATGTTTGGCGTCATAAAGCGCCTTGTCGGCCTGTGCGATCAGGTGGTTGATTTCATCTGGTCCTGACGCGGTATTTTCAGGCTCTCCGACCACAACACCGATGCTGGCCGTGACATAGATAGGGGCAGTTCCGGCACCCACTCTGAAGGATTGCCCGTTGATCTGTCTGCACAGCCGAGCCGCAACCCGGTCGGCGTCTTCGCGCGGGGTGTTGGGAAGGGCAACCATGAACTCTTCGCCACCAATGCGGGCGATCAGGTCCTGCATGCGCAGGTTGCTGCGCAGGCGGCGCGCGGTTTCGATCAGCACCGCATCTCCCGCCGCATGCCCATAGGTGTCGTTGATCGCCTTGAAGTGATCGAGATCGACCATCATCACAGCAAATCCCGCATCCGGCGTTTTGGGCCCCCGCAGCAACCTGCCCAGAGCGGGCAGGGCGTAGCGCCTATTGTAGAGCCCGGTCATCGAATCGCGCGTGGCCGCCCTGAGGCCGGCCTGCACGCTGTCACGGTAGAGATCTGCGCGGGCCTTGCGCCGCAACAGCGTCTCAAGCCGCAGCGCTACCTCGCGCGCGCAGAATCCCTCGGTCACCACATCATCGGCCCCGAGGTCCAGGGCGGTCGCCGCTCGCTGCGCGCTGGGCAGCTTAGGCACAGCGATTACGGCAGCGTTGCGGGTCATGCCGCGAGCACGTAGGTCGGTCAGCAGGCGCAGGCCCGGCGCCCCTTCTGAGAGTTCGACTATCAACGCATCCGGAGCTGCCCGATCAGGTAGCCCATGCAGCCCGTTGCATGTGACCAGATCCAGCTTGTGTCCCACCTGCTCACGCAATTGGGTGCGCCAAACCGCACCAGTGCCGCAGCTCTGTGCCACCACAGCAACCGAAACGATCTGCTCCGCTGGCGCAAAAGGGCTGGGTGTCTCGTCAAACCCCACCACCTGCGAGGCGGATTGGCGCTGCAACTCGCCCAAATTGCCATGAATGCGGATCAAGCTGCGGATGCGGGCCAGAAGGATCACATCGTTGCAGGGCTGGCACAAAACGTCGTGAATGCCCGCGGCCAGTGCCCTCAGCTTTGCACCACGATCATTCTGGCGCGCAATCGCGATCATCGGGATATTGGCGGTTGCGCTTTCGGCTTGCAGCATCCGGTGCAACTCCAGCGCATCACCATCAGGCAGATCCATCGCCGAGATGATCAGGTCGGGATGGGTGCGGTGGATCAGCGGCATCACCCCGTCAAGGGTTGCGGCCTGCACCACGTGATACCAGGCGGCCGACAGCTGAACCTTGAGCATGATCCGGTTGGTGGACACACCGTCCAGTATCAAAATCGTTCCCTGCATCGAACCATCCTATCGACAAGTGCTTTTCATTCCTTCCGATATGTTTAAGAAACTGGTTAAGAATCCCTTTCCGCCGCCGCAAAGACCCGAGGTTTCATGTCCTTTTCCGCCCCCGCTGCCGAGACGCTGGCCCTGCGCGCGCTGGCCTGGCTGGTTGGGAATGACGAGCTGCTGCCGGTCTTTCTGAGCTCGACGGGCGCCGATGAGGCGCAACTGCGCCAAAGCGCTGGGGACCCCGAATTCCTGCTTTCCGTGCTGGACTTCCTGATGATGGACGATGCCTGGATCGTTGCCTTCTGCGATACTTGCACCGTGCCCTATTACCAGCCGATGCAGGCCCGCGCCGCCCTTGCGGGCGAGGCCGGGATGCACTGGACCTGACCGCCAAACCAAACGGAGCTTCTCATGCAGATCGACGCCATCCTGTTTGACAAGGACGGAACCCTGTTCGACTTCGCCGCCACGTGGGAGGCATTTGCCTGTGCACTCATGATGAAGCTGGCAGAGGGTGACACCGCCCGCGCGGCCGAGCTGGGCGAGGTGGTCGGCTTTGATCTGTACGCCGGTCGCTACCATCCCGACAGTATCGTGATCGCGGGAACGCCGGCGGAAATCGTCGAGGTCCTCGCGCCTGCGGTGCCCGGCATGACCAAGCCCGAGCTTACCCACATGTTGAACCACGAGGCATCGCAGGCTCCGCAGGCCGAGGCCGTGCCATTGGGGCCGTTTCTGGATCACCTGCGCGGTCACGGCCTGAAACTGGGCGTTGCCACCAATGATGCCGAAGCACCTGCGCGCGTCCATCTGGGCGGGGCCGGGGTGCAGGACAGGTTCGATTTCATCGCCGGGTCCGACAGTGGCCACGGCGCGAAACCCGGCCCAGGCCAGTTGCTGGCCTTTGCCGCGCATGTTGGTGTCGCGCCGGAACATGTCGCCATGGTGGGCGATAGTACCCATGACCTGATGGCAGGCCGTGCGGCGGGGATGCGGACCGTTGGTGTCCTGACCGGCATGGCGCCTGCGGATCAGCTTGCCCCCCATGCCGACGTGGTTCTGGCCCATATTGGCGAGATCCCGGCCTGGCTGGGACTCTAACCCGCTCAACCCTGCAAAACGTCGGTGAAGGATTGAAAAGCGACGTTTCAGGTCGCGGACAGAGCGGCACCGCGCAGCGCATCTGAGGCTTCCTCGAAGGAGGCGAAGGGAGATGTGCCATGAACCAGAGCGCCACACGCAGAAAAAGAGGTGGAGGGCGCGCCGGAGCCGCCGCACGGCGAGGCTCGGCGGTCATCGAGCAGATGCCCTGGCGTATCCCTGTCAATATCGACCGACCTGTCGAACCTTTGCCGCCCGAAGGCGTGCAGGCCATTCATGACGGCGCGATGCGCATCCTCGAAGAGATCGGGGTAGCGTTCCTCAACGAAGAGGCGTTAGGCATACTGCGCGAGGCGGGCTGTTCGGTCGACGGCCAGGTCGTGCGCATGGGCCGCGATTTCGTCATGGAGATGATCGGCAAAGCTCCCAGCCAGTTCACGCTTAACCCGCGCAACCCCGATCGCACGCTGACGGTCGGGGGCAATAACATCCTGTTCGGCAATGTCTCTTCCCCGCCGAACTACTGGGATATGGAGATCGGCCGGAAGGTTGCGGGGAACCGCGAGCAATGCCGCAACCTGCTGAAGCTGACACAGTATTTCAACTGCATCCACTTCGCTGGGGGCTATCCGGTTGAACCGGTCGATATCCACGCCTCGGTCCGGCATCTGGACGTGCTCTATGACAAGCTGACGATCAGCGACAAGGTGATGCACGCCTATTCGCTGGGCAAGGAGCGGGTCGAAGACGTTATGGAGATGGTGCGCATCGCCGGTGGGCTGAGCGATGAAGAGTTCGAATCCGCGCCGCGCATGTATACCAATATCAATTCAACATCGCCGCTGAAACACGACCATCCGATGATCGATGGCTGTCTGCGATTGGCGCGGCGGGGGCAGGCGATCGTGGTGACCCCCTTCACTTTGGCCGGGGCAATGGCACCGGTCACAATGGCGGGCGCGGTGGCGCAATCGCTGGCCGAGGCGCTTTGTGCGATCGCTCTGTTCCAATATGTCCGGCCGGGAATTCCCTGTGTTATCGGGACCTTCACGTCCAATGTTGATATGAAATCGGGCGCGCCTGCCTTTGGCACGCCGGAATACATGCGCTCGACCCAAATGACCGGGCAGATGGCGCGGTTCTACGGATTGCCGATGCGATCCTCAGGTGTTTGTGCGGCCAATGTGCCCGATGGGCAGGCGATGTGGGAGACGTCCAATTCGCTCTGGGCGGCGGTGCAGTCGGGCACCAACATGGTCTACCATGCCGCCGGATGGCTTGAGGGCGGGCTGATCGCCAGCCCCGAAAAGTTCATCATGGACTGCGAGATTTTGCAGCATATTCAGCGCTATATGGAGCCTTCTGTAACCGCAACGACACCTCAGGACATAGCGCTAGAGGCAATCGGCGAGGTTGGCAATGACGGCCATTTCTTTGGCATTCAGCATACGCAGGATCGCTACTCCACGGCTTTCTATCAGCCCTATCTGAGCGACTGGCGCAACTTCGAAGCCTGGGAAGAGGCTGGTGCGGTCTGGACCGCAGAGCGGGCGCATTACATGTTCAAAGAAATCATCGGCGCGTTCGAAGCTCCGCCGATGGATGTGGCGATCAAGGATGAACTGGCCGATTTCGTGGCGCGCAGAAAGGCCGAAGGCGGCGCGCCTACTGATTTCTGACCCGGATTTTTGGCGGTTCACTTGGTCGTGTTGGCATTTTCTTAATCCTTTCGGCGCGACACTGCGTCTGCCGTAGATTAGGGTGAAGTCATGCATGGGCTAATAAACAGGGCGATCCAATCTTTCGTGTGCCACAATTATGGTCGTGATTGCTGGCTGCGCGTGACCGAAGCCGCTGAGCTTGGGTTCGTCGAGTTCGAACCGATGTTGGTCTATGAGGATGACAGTACCGACAGGGTGTTGGTCGAAATCGTGCGCGACCTTGGCCGTAACCGGCGCGACCTGCTGGAAGATCTTGGAACCTATCTGGTCTCGAACCCAAATACCGAGTCTCTGCGGCGCCTGCTGCGGTTCGGGGGCGTAACCTATGTCGAATTCCTGCATTCGCTGGATGATCTGCCTGACCGGGCGCGCATGGCAGTGTCCGATCTGGTGCTTCCCGCGCTGGAACTAAGGGAATATGCCCTGGGTCATTACACGCTGACTTGCCAGCCGGGCCTGCCGGGCTACGCCGATGTTTTGACCGGTGTTTTGCGCGCGATGGCGGATGATTACGGTGCCTTGGCGATTCTCGATCATAAGGGGGCAACCGGGAACGCCGAGATTATCGAGATCACGTTGATCGAAAGCTCGTTTGCCGAGGGGCGCAGTTTCGAGTTGGGGGCGCGCGCGGGATGACCGAGGACGAACTTGCGGAACTGCTGGGGCGGCTTTGCCCGATGCATCTGATGCTGAACGCCACCGGGCATGTGATCGAGGCAGGTGCAACCATGCGCAAGCTGTGCCCGGTTCACGACTTGTTGGGCGCACGGTTTCTGGATCTGTTCGAGGTCTTGCGCCCGCGCCATGTCATGTCGATGGAGGATCTGGTGGCGGTACCTGAGGGGCGGCTGCACCTGCGGTTCCGCGGCGGTCCACAGACGACACTGAAGGGCAGTCTTGCGCCACTGGGTGATCGGGCAGTGGTGAATTTGTCCTTTGGCATCTCGCTCTTGGATGCAGTGCGAGATTACGGACTCAGCGCCGCCGATTTCGCGCATACCGATCTGGCGATCGAACTGCTCTACCTGGTTGAGGCGAAATCAGCCGCGATGGAGGCGTCGCGCAATCTCAACGCGCGGCTTCAAGGGGCGAAGATTGCGGCGGAAGAGCAGGCGTTCACTGACACGCTCACCGGGTTAAAGAACCGCCGCGCACTGGACCTGATCCTGCACCGCTATCTGGGGGCGAGGGTACCGTTTGCGCTGATGCATGTGGATCTGGACTATTTCAAGTCCGTGAATGACACGCTGGGCCATGCCGCTGGCGATCACGTGCTGCAGGAGGTGGCGCGCGTCATGGTGGATGTGACGCGCAGCGACGATACGGTGGCGCGCGTCGGCGGCGATGAGTTCGTGATCGTCTTTCCCAAGCTGCGCGACCGGAAACAGCTGGACACGATCGCGAAACGGCTGATTGAGCGTCTGGAAATTCCCATCACCTATAATGGCGACGATTGCCGTATCTCTGGCAGTATGGGGACCGTGCTGTCCGATCAACTTTCAGATGTCGAAGCGGGCGATCTGCTGCATGCGGCCGACCTTGCGCTTTATGCGGCCAAACATGGCGGGCGTGCCGGGCACCGTTTCTTTGATCCGTCTATGACAGCACCGCGCGCGACCGGAGCACCGGAGGCCAGCGGTCGCATCAACTGACCGTGCGTTAAACCGCCGTCAGACCGGCGGAATCTTACGAACCCGAACGCCCATGCAAAGACGGGGGCTTGCGGCCCGCAAAGCCCGCGTCCTACACTCGCCGAAAGTGGATAGGAGGCGCGCCGGATCTCTCCAAGGACGGTCGCCCGGGTGATTATGCGGTTTCTTGTTGCGGCTTTCGCATTTGTGCTTGTCGCCCTGATCGGTGCCTCTGCCAGTTTGCTTCTGCAATCCTGTGGTGTGCGCCTGCCTTTCACCGGCCATGTCATCTCGTTTTGCGAGGATCCAGAGGCCGAGCGTCTGCGCGCCGATCTGGCCGAGAGCGATGTCATCACCAGCGACCTGATCGCGCGGGTGAACCGGTTGGAGAGTGAGTTGGCGCTTTATCATTGCAAAGCCGATCCGCCCCCGCCGCCACCTCCACCTCCGCCGCCCCCACCGCCGCCGCCGCCGGAGCCCGAAACGCCCAGTGGTCTGGACCCGGATGCGTTCGACGATGACGATATCTCGGTGATGGAAGGGTGTTGGGAGCTGTCCTCGGACTATGCCGTGCGCGAAATTAATACTGGCAAGATCGAACGGTTCCGCTACTGGCGCATTTGTTTCGACCGTAACGGCAATGGCACGCAGGTGATGCGTTCGACTGGCGGCATTCGCTGCGAGGGGCGCCTGTCAGGACGGTTGCCAGGCAATGGCCGCCTGACCATGCGCGAACCGGGCAACCTGCAATGCGACAATGGTTCGTCCATTTTCCGACGCGACATCAATTGTAGCCTCGACAATCGCGGCAACGCCAATTGCGACACCTATCAACCGGAAACCAACGGCCGTAGTTCTGCGACACTGCGGCGGGCGCGGAGGTAACCTAATGGCTAATCAGTTCCTGTCCAAGATCCGCGTGACCCCGGAAGATTTCGTGCGGGCGGGCGAAGTGCCAGTGCTGGAGCGTCACGCCGAATTGCTGGCACTTCTGTCGGAACGCGCCGGACCCGAAGTGGCCGGGCTGTTTGCCGAGCCGCTGATCAGCCGCGGCAATGACGAGGCCGCCCCAACCGTGGCCTGGTATGCCGATGCCACCGGTGAGGCGCAGCCGCTCAGCCGGTTGAGCCCCGCCGAACAGGATCGAATTTCCGCCTATCTGTCGGACCATCTGCGCCCGCTTAGGGCGATGGCCGAAGATCCGGCGCAAGGCGATCTGGCTTGGGGCGCGCTGACCACCTACGGGGCCGATGATGTGATGGTGACGAATGGCCGTCCGGTCATCGTGAACTGGGGCTTGATGCCCGACGCGCGCGGTGCCAATGCGGCAACGCGGCCCGCGCATTTCGAAGCGACGCTGGGGCGATTCATGCGCCTGCCTACGGCTGCTGCCAAACCCTCTGCCGCGCCGCAAGTTGCGGCGGCACCGGTTGCGCCAGCGGTGACAGCCGCCGCCGAGCCCGAGCCTCGCAGCCGGTTGTCACCGCTGGCCTGGGTCCCGCTGTTGGTGCTGTTGCTGATTGCTGCGGCGGTGCTGTTCTGGTTGCTGCAACCGGGGACGCGGCTGCTGCCGAAAGAACCACCGCGGATCACCGAAGCCGGGACGCTCGATGCCCAAAATGCGCTGAACGCCAGCCTGCGGGAACGCATCGCCTCGCTCGAAACAGCGCTGGACGGGGCAGTGTGTCGGGCCGATGGCGTGTTGATCCTGCCCGACGGAATGACGCCCGAGGGCCTGTTGCCGCCTGCTGAGGGCACCGCGTTCCCCGAGCAGGCCGGGGCCGCGCCCGATTCGCTGCTGCCCAACAAGGCGGATCGCGTCCTGGTGCCGAATCCCGATGCGCCTGATCAACCCGAAGACCTCGTCACCCATCTCGATAACCGTACGGTTCTGGTGCTGGCCGAGGGGCCCTCCGGCGTTGCAGCCGGGTCGGGGTTCTCCATCGGAAACGGACATATCCTGACCAACCAACACGTCATCGACCTTGGCGCGGACACCCGCGTCGTGGTGATCGGCAAGGCGCTGCCAGAGCCCTTGGCGGCGACAGTGGTCAAGGCCTCGGGTCCGCTGGCCGAGACCGGGGACGATTTCGCCCTGTTGCAGGTCGAGACAGGCGATCTGCCGGGCTTCACCCTGCATCAACCGCCTGCCTCGCTGCGTCTGAACAATGTGATTGCGGCAGGGTTTCCGGGCGATGTGCTTGAACTGGACCTCGACTTTGCCGGTCTGATGCGCGGCGAGCCGGGGGCGGTTCCCGCGCTGACGGTGACGGACGGGATCGTCAACACCGAACAGAAGCTTGGCCCCGACACCAATGTCCTGATGCATTCCGCGCCGCTCAGCACCGGCAACTCCGGCGGGCCCTTGGTGGATATGTGCGGTCGGGTCGTGGGGATCAACAGTTTCGTGCGCAAGGGGCCGTTACAGAACCGCAGTTATGCGCTCGCGATGCCGGATGTGCTGGAATTCCTGCAGGGGACTCCCGCTCAGCCGGTCCTGACCGAGGAGGCCTGCGCCCCGCAGGTTCGCCCGCAAGTCGCCCAATCGGTCCCGGCAGAGGAGTGATGTCGGGTGTTTGAGGCGCTGCTCACAACCACCACCTCGGAAGGGTTGCAACCGCTGGGCACGGCGGCGCAACGCTCCTACGAGTTGGTAACCGGTGCGCTGCGGCAGCGGTTAGGGGAGGAGTATGCCAATCTTCTTGCCGAACCGGTCAGCACGCCCCACGGGGACCGTATCGACTGGCACGCGCCGATAGCAGGGCGGCCGATGCGTCTGTCTGATCTCGCGCCCGAGGAACAGGACGCACTCAAGGCGCGGCTGGGCGAGAAGATTGCCGCTATTCTGGCCGAGGCGGAAAAATTGAACGCTGGGCCGGGACCGGATGATCACCGTCTGGGCGAGGCGTTGCGCAACGCGGTTGAGATTCCGTCCGAGGATATGATCCACGTGATCCGCACCGCTGACGGTGATCACCCGGTGCTGGTGCATTGGGCCTGGGTCAGTGGCGAGCGCATGGCGGTGCGCGGCGTGCTGACCAAGATGGTGCCGCGCGCGCAGCCGCTGAGTGCGGTGCAATCCGGCCCGGCAGCCAGCGTCTGGACCAGCCCGGTCTGGTGGTGGCTGATCCTGCTCGGTTGGTTGCTGCTGGCGGCGCTACTGGGCTTGATCCTATATCTGATGATCCACCCCTGCGGGTTGAGCCCGTTTGGGCCTGACCACTGCCATGAAGAAACGGCGGAACTGTCGGCGGCTTATTCGGAATATCAGGTTTTGAATGACCGCGTCGCGCGTCTGCAACATGAGATCGCGCTGACGGATCGCGCCTGCAAGCCGGTGGTGCCGATTGCCCCGGCCGAGGCCGCGCCGTTGGAGCCAGTCGCACCGAAACCTGAAAAAGAGGGCGGGTTGTTGCCCGATCTCATCCAGAAAATCAAGCGCTTGGCAGGGCTGGAGGATGCGTCCTACACTGTGCCCCAAGCGCCGAACTGAGGCCCGAATTGAGAGACGTGAATGCAAAGCAGTGAACATCTGGCCCGGTTGGCTGATTGGCGCGACGAGGTGACGCTTGTGCCCTATTCGGGCGTGCAGATCCTCGATTTCGGGTTCCGTCTGGACCAGATCGAAGTCAAGAACGCCCGCTTCATCGAACGGCAGGTTGGTGGCGATGACGCCAATGAAGAATGGGCGCTGATGCCGCTTACCGGCGACGCCGAGACCGATGAGGCGATCGAGGATGCCGCGCGCGACGATGACGACCCCTATTCGGTGCGCCCGGTTGCCGCGCTGGAGCCGTTTCTGTCGAAATGGGTGCCGGTGCCGGTGCTGCGGATCAAGACGGATCGCGGCCCCGGTGGCGAAGAACGTTTTGATCCCGGCCCCTCGACCTGGGCGCGGATGCGTGTGGTGGAACTGGACAACCCAGAGGGCGAGGATGGCAACACCCATCGTGTGCAACTGGCCATCGACACCGCGTTGATCGAGGCCGCGCAGGCGGACCGCTACCTGGCGCCCGAGCGCGCGGATGCCGAGAAATCGCGAGAGTTCCGCTTTGTGTCCGACCCCGCGCATATGGATTGGTTCCTGCGCCGGCTGGACAGCGACGGCGACGGGCAGGCGCTCGATCTGCAGAAATGGGTGTCTGACTGGCTGGAGGAGACCTTCATCGCCTTCAAACGCGCGGAACGGCCCGGCAGGCGGATCACTTCTGACACGCTGCCGCACAAGTTCGAGCATTGGGCGCGGTATCTGGCCTATCTGCGGCTGGTCAATCACGCGGTTTCTGTGCCGCGGCTGCGGCTGGCCAATACGGTTTCGCAGCGCGACGGGCTGACGCCGGTGGATGTCGAACTGGTGCTGGATGTGGGCAATTCGCGCACTTGCGGCATTCTAATCGAACGGTTCCCGGGTGAGACGCGGCTGGATCTGGCGCGGTCCTACCCGCTTGAAATCCGCGATCTGTCCCAGCCAGAACGGACCTATTCGGGCCTCTTCGAAAGCCGGGTGGAATTTTCCGAATTCCGCATGGGCGATGAGCGCTTCGCCAGCCGGTCCGGGCGGCGCAACGCGTTCATCTGGCCCAGCTTCGTGCGCACTGGGCCTGAGGCGTTGAGGCTGGTGGCGGGCGAAGAGGGGACGGAAACCGCCTCTGGGCTCTCCAGCCCGAAGCGGTATCTCTGGGATGACACGCCATTGCAGCAGGACTGGCGGTTCCATCACCACTCCGATCCCAACAACCTGCCGAAATCACTACGCGCGGGGATGCGGTTCCTGAATGAAAACGGCGATGTGCTGGAACAGATCGCCGCTGACGAAAAGGCGCGCCTGCGCCCGCGCGGTAAATCACAGACCAACCCGGCGATCAGGCCCCGGTTTGCGCGCGCCTCGCTTTTCGGGTTTATGCTGGCCGAGATCATCGCCCATGCGCTGATCCAGGTGAACGCGCCTGCCAGCCGGGCGCGGCGCGCACAATCGGAACTGCCGCGCCGCCTTGACCGGATCATCCTGACACTGCCCACCGCGACCACCGCGCAGGAACAGGCGATCATCCGGTCCAAGGCCAAGGGCGCGCTGTCGCTGGTGTGGTCACTGATGGGGCTGAGTTCGGGAGAAAGCGCGATCTCGCAGCCGCCCGAACTGATCGTTGAATGGGATGAGGCGAGTTGCACCCAGCTTGTCTATCTCTATTCCGAGCTCACCCAGAAATTCGATGGCCGGATCGACCGGTTTCTTGAACTCAAGGGCCGTCCGCGCGCACGCGCCGAGGGCGACGACCCGATGCCGTCTTTACGCCTGGCTTCGATCGACATTGGCGGCGGCACCACTGACCTGATGGTTACCACCTATTGGGGCGAGGCGGGCCGCGTCCTGCATCCGCGCCAGACCTTCCGCGAAGGGTTTCGGGTGGCCGGTGACGAGTTGCTGCAACGCATTATCGCCTCGATCATTCTGCCGGGCCTGCAATCCGCCATCGAGGCGGGCGGCGGGCGTTATGCGGTCGAAAAGATCCGTGAGCTATTTGCGGGCGACACGGGCGGGCTCGATCAACAGAGCATTCAGAAGCGGCGTCAATTTGCACTGCGGGTGCTGATGCCGCTGGCTGTGGCCATTCTTGAAGCCTGCGAGACCGCCGATGAATTCGCGCCCCTCGATCTGGCGGTGGCCGATGTGCTGCCTTTGGCTGATGGCGGCGAGGCGAGCCTGCCGGATGTGCTGACCGACTATATCGAACTTCCTGCCCGTGCATTGGGGGCGGAGGATTTTCACATGCGCGATGTCACGCTCTCATTCAGCCGCGACGAGGTGGATGCCATCGCCCGCGAGGTGCTGCAAAAGGCGCTGGGCAATATGGGCGAGGTGATCGCGCATCTGGGCGTTGACGTGGTGCTGATCACCGGTAGGCCCTCACGCCTGCCAGCGGTGCGGGCGATCCTGCAGGAAATGATGGTGGTACCGCCGCATCGGCTGATCCCGATGCACAGTTACAAGACCGGCCGCTGGTACCCGTTCCGCGATCCGGTGACCCAGCGCATCGGCGATCCGAAATCCACCGTGGCGGTGGGCGGTATGCTGATCGCGCTGAGCGAGGCGCGCATTCCTAACTTCAAAGTGATGACCGGGGCCTTCCGCATGCAATCTACCGCGCGTTATATCGGCGAGATGGATACTTCGGGCCAGATCCTGACGGACCGCATTCTGTTTTCCGATGTCGATCTGGACGAGCGTAAGTCGGCCAGCGATCTGGAAGCCAGCGTGAAGATGTATACGCCGATTCATCTGGGCGCGCGGCAATTGCCGTTGGAACGCTGGACCACCACACCGCTCTATCGGCTGGATTTTGCGACCCAATCGGCGCAGAGCCGGGCGCCCTTGAATGTCACATTTGAACGCACTGAATTCGACGGCGACAGCGATGTCGAAACTCCGGATACCGTGCTGCGCCGCGAAGCCATGCGCGAGGCGTTTTCCGTCACCGAGGTCGAGGATGCCGAAGGCGACAGCATGAAACCGGCCGAGGTGCAGTTGCGCCTGCATACGCTGGGGTTCGAGGATGAATATTGGATCGATACCGGACTTTTCCGGCTGTAGGTTGAGAAGATGAGTACAGTGGCACAGGAACAGCTTGCACAGGAATGCGCCCGCATCGCCTCGGTCTGCGGCGACGCGCTGACCTGGGTACAGGATCCCGGCAATGGCGAGCTGTTGGGGGCCGAGGCGCGTTCACTGATCCGGTTGATGCGGCAATCGGCACGGCGTGCGCGGCGGTTGAGCCGCTCGGCCCAGACCCGCATGTCGGTCAGCGTGTTCGGCCCCAGCCAGGCGGGCAAGTCCTTTCTGGTCTCGGTGCTGGCGCGGCCAAAACACGGGCGTCTTGTGGCAGATTTCGACGGGCCGGACGGTCAACTGGATTACATCCGCCAGATCAACCCCGAGGGTGAGGGCGAAAGCACCGGTCTGGTGACTCGGTTTACCATGGCGCGCTCGCCGGGGCCTGCGGGCTTTCCGATCCGGCTGAACCTGCTGTCTGAGGCTGACATCGCCCGTACACTGGTCAATTCTTTCTTCATGGATGGCGACCGCTCAGAACCGGTGCCGGAACCGGGCGACATCGCCGCCCATCTCGACCAGTTCAAGACCCGCGCCGGGGCGGCCCAGCCCGGGCTGGATGCAGATGATGTGCACGAGATCGCCGAATATATCGACAGTCATTTCGGGCGCGAGGCCTATGCCGCTGCGCTGCGCCCGCTCTGGGAAGAGGCGGCCGAGATTTTGCCGGGCCTGTCGCGTGCGGACCGGGCAACATTCCTCTCGCTGCTCTGGGGTGGTCACGCGCCATTTTCCGATCTCTACGTCAAGCTCTCCGATGCGCTGGCGCAGCTCGACCACGCGGGCCAAGTCTATGCCGGGCTGGATGCGCTGGTGCCGCGCGAAGCGTCAATAATCGACGTCAAAACATTGAGCGGGGCGGCGGATGACACGCCGCTGACCGTGACCACCGAACAGGGGCGGCAGGCGACGCTGCCGCGTTCGGTCATCTGCGGATTGGCGGCAGAACTGGTGCTGCCAATGCGCGATCTGCCCGCGCCGATGTTTGCCGAAACCGACCTGCTGGATTTTCCCGGTGCCCGCAACCGGTTCGAGCAGGATCTGTCGAAAGCTTTTGAAAGCCCCGACAAACTGCTGCCTGAACTGCTTTTGCGCGGCAAGGTGGCCTATCTATTTGACCGCTATGTCGAGGATCAGGAGATCACCTCGATGCTGCTCTGTATCCCGGACAGCAACATGGAAACCGTGGATCTGCCCGGTCTGGTGCAGAACTGGATCGCCAAGACCCACGGCCCCAACCCGCAAGCGCGGGCTGCGGCGGATTGCGTGCTGTTCATGGTACTGACCAAGTTCGACAAGCACCTGTCGGACAGCGCCGCCGAGGGCGGGGATGAGACCAGGTTCGACCGGCGCATGCAGGCGTCGTTGCTGGAGAAATTCGGCAAGGGCAGCGACCCTTGGGTCAGTGAGTGGCAGCCGGGGCAGAGTTTTGATAATTGTTTCTGGCTGCGCAATCCGAACTATTATGTCGACGGGTTGATAGAATATGACGAGGAACGCCGCGAGCTGCGCCTGCGCCCCGAGAAAGAGGCGCGTTTGGCCGAGCTGCGCGCAGGCTGCGTGCAAGCGCCGTCAGTGCAACGGCATTTTGCGTCACCAGAGGCTGCGTGGGATGCCGCGCTGGCGCTCAATGATGGCGGCGTGAGCTATCTCGCGCAACATATTGAGAATGTGTGCAAACCCGACAGCAAACTGGTGCAGATCAGGGCACAGTTACAGCAGGTGATTGATGAGCTTGCGCGGGCGATGGCTCCGTTCCATGTCTCGGACGATGTGGAAAAGCGCATTGCCGAAAAACAGGAGGCCGCCGCGCGCGTCATCGACGATCTGGAACAGGTTCTGGCGCGGCACCGCTTTGGCGCGCTGGTCTCTGCCCTGATGGTTGATCAGGAGGAGATTGAGGGCCGGATCAGCCGCGTACCCAGTTCGATCCGGATCACCAACGCAGTGAACGCAGCAGAGGGCGGAAGCGCGGGGCTGCAACGGCCCGGGCGACCGGCGCAGCGGGCCGAGAGCGCTGCGGATGGCATTCGCACCATGACGCTGGAGCAGTTTCAGGCAGAAACAGCGATGGAGGCCTGGATCGAGGGCATGAAATCGCTGCGAAGCGATGCGATGCGGCTGAGCGCTTACGGGATCGGCGAAGGCACATCGGGCGAACTGGTGGCCGAGTTGATCCAGGCCGCGCGGCGCACGGATCTGAACAGCCGCACGGCGGCGATGCTGCGCGAGGTGAATTTCGGTCTGACGGTCGAGAAACAGGCGCAACCGGCCTCGATTCTAGGGGCCGAGGCGATCAACGCCTTTGTCTCGACACTGGGTATGGAGGATGTGGCCGAGGGGGACAGGCCCACGGTTGAGGACAGTGATGGAACGTCGCGGCCAATTTTCGTAACACCCGCACCCTCGGACAGTGCCGACGATCTGCCGCATCAGCCGCGCCCGACGGCGCAGAGCTTCTGGACCGATTGGGTTTTTGGTCTTGATGCAATGTTTGTGGCAAACGCCAAGGCGGGGCTTGGCGGGCAGGTTGATGTGGATCAGAATCTGGCGCTTGGCCGTATCCTTGGCGCGTTGAACGGGCAGGGCGGATGAGGATCAAAGTCCACCCGGACCCCCAGAACCCATCGGGCGGCTTCGCCTTTCTGGAGCTGCCGGGCGATTCAATGCCCGACCGTGTGACGATGGCCGTGCAGGACGCCTATTCTGAGCGCTGGTTGCAGGTGGATGCGGGCACCGGCGATGCGCCCAATTGGCAGCCGCAGATGCAGGAACTGGGTCCGTTCGACATCTTCCGCCATGACGGGGCCGATTGGTTGAGGCTTGGTCCGGAAGTGGTGAACCGGTTGGAGGAATACACAGCGCTGCAGTTCCGGATTGACGGAAAGCTTTACGAGACCATCTGGCCTGACACGATCACGCCGCGCACCGAAAAGGCGGTGCCAGGGGCTTTGCGGGTCACGACACGTGCGCAGCCTGTCGTGGAACCGGTTGAGATAAAGATGCCACCGGAACAGATTGAAATACCGATAGAAACTCCAGAGGAAGAGCCCGTTGAAGTCGCGCCCAAACCGCGCGGATATGCGCTTTGGCTGATCGCCGTCTTGCTGCTCTGCGCAGCAGGTGCCGCCGCGTGGTATTTGCTGGCTGAGGATACGGAATCGGCTGCATCCGAAGATCTGACGCCGGTTGCCGAAGCCAGCGGCTCTGCTTGTGCCTTGCCCGCGTTGCAGGCGCTGGGTGGGTTTGATGCGCAGATTGCCGCGGTCCGCGACTGCGGTTCGGATGTATCACCCGACGCTGCGCTGACCCTGATCGAGGCGGCGGCCAAACAGGGCAACCCTGAGGCGCTGACGCTCTTCGGCACGCTCTATGACGGCGACGCACTCGCTCCGCGTATCGAGAACCTGACCGGTCTGACCTTTGCCGACGACCCGGCGCAGGCCGCGGAGTATTATGCCGGAGCTGTAACGGCGGGATCGACAGAGGCCGAAGCGCTGCTTGCCGCGACCTGCGCGCGGCTGGATGGGTCGACGCTGACGCTGGAGAAGGGGGCCTTCGATGACTATTGCCGCTAAAGCCACCGCGATGGTCCTTGGTGTGGCGATTGCACTGGGGATGCCGGGCAGCGCACAGGCGGCGGATCGGCCCCTGCTGGTCGAAGGCCGCAAGACCGTTTATCAGCGCGTTCTGACCCGTCCGGGCGCACTGCAATTCGCGGAGCCCGATGGCGGCGTCACAAGGCAATATCCTGCCTTTCAGCCGCTATATGTCTATGCCGAACAACCCGGTTGGTACCAAGTGGGGCCGTCTATCTCCAAAGGTCCCGAGGGCTGGCTGCGCGCAGACCAGGCGGTGGAGTGGAAGCAGAACATCGTCGCCGCTTTTACCAACACGGCGGGGCGTAAGCAGCAGGTGATGCTCGACAGCGAAGAGCGGCTGCGCGACCTGATGGAAAGTGATGAGCTTGACGCCAGGCAAGCGCAAATCCTGGATGGGGTGGCCCAGGACACGCTTGACCCCGAACGCGGCGTGGTGGCGGCGGAGCCCGAAGAGTACATCAATATCGTCGAACGGCTTTACCTCATGCCGATCCTCGATTTCACGCAGGAACTGCACCCGCTCAATTACGAGGACAACCTGTTGATGCAGGTGGCATCGGTGCCGTTGCGCGAAGATGGGGCGCAAGCGGGCATGATCGCGGACAATTTCGATGCGGGCATTGTCTTCGTCCTCGATACCACCAATTCGATGGACCCCTATATCAGGCGTACACGTGCGGCGGTCGAGAAGATCGTGGGCGACATTCAGGGCACCGAAGTGGGCTCGCGCGTGCATTTTGGCGTGGTGGCGTTCCGAGACAATGAAGCTGCCGTACCGGAGCTTGGCTATCGCACGAAAACGCTGCTGCCCTTGGAACGGCGCGCCGATCAGGGGCAGGTGGTTTCAACCATCCGCGAGGCGGCAAATGTGACGCGCGCCAATTCACCGGGCTTCAATGAGGACAGCCTCGCCGGGGTCGAGGACGCACTGGAGGGCACCGACTGGTCGGGCAGCGATGGCGACCCCTTCGATGCGCGGATCGTGGTGTTGATCACCGATGCAGGCCCCAAGGACCCCGGTGACCCGGATGCGCGGTCACAGATTGGCCCGGCCGAGTTGCAGCGGGCCGCACAGGACAAGGGCGTCGCGGTGATGACCCTGCATCTGCAAACACCCGCAGGTGGCGCGGCGCAACATGCCTGGGCCGAAGACCAGTACCGCCAATTGTCACGATTCAACGACGAAACCTACTATTACGGCATCGCCGACGGGTCCGAGGCGGCGTTCGAGCAGGAGGTGACGCAACTTGTCACCGCGCTCACCGATGTGATCCGGGTGGCACGCGACGAAAAACCGCTGCTCAGCCCCGACAAGGCGGACAAGGTGGCCAATCTGGGGCTGGCGATGCAATTGGCCTATTTGGGCCGGCTGAAGGACCGCCAGGCCCCGGATGTGATCGAGGGGTGGGTGTCGGAAAAGGCGGTCGAAGACCCGACGCGGCTGGCCATTGAACCGCGCCTGCTGGTGACCAAGAACGAGATGGCGACCATGGCCGATCTGCTGGAGCAGTTGCTGGAACTGGGCGAGCAGAGCCGGAACGCCGAGGATGCCGACACCTTTTTTGCGCAGGTGCGTGATTTGGTGGCGCGGATGGCGCGCAACCCGGACAGGTTGGTGAACACCGACGCACAAACCCTTGGTGGCGCTTTGGAATTCCTCGAGGATCTGCCTTATGAGAGTCAGTTGATGCTGACCACGCCGGCGCGTTGGCAGCAAAGCGCAATGATCCGGCGGCAGATCCTGGACGGCATGCGGCAGAAGCTGACGCAATACCGCAAATGGCTGCTCGACCCCACCGTTTGGACCGCGCTGTCGGACAATGCGCCCGATGGCGAGCATGTTTTTGCCATGCCGTTTGATGTCCTGCCATGACAGCGGGGGATGGGCTGACCGTTCGGGATGCCAGCGTCGAGGTTTCGGATGTGGACCGCGTGTTCCGGGTCGAGATCGAGGCGCTTGATCTTCCCCCCGGCGGGGTGATCGCACTGTCGGGGGCCAGCGGGTCGGGCAAGACCCTGATCCTCGAGATGCTGGGATTGCTGCGCCCTCCCTCAGACGAGACGCTCTATGCTGCGGCGGGGCGCGATCTGGCGGCACTCTGGTTGAATGCGGCGGGCGGCGATGGGCTTGCACGGATGCGGGCAGAGCTTTTTGGATTTGTCCCGCAGACAGGGGGCTTGCTGCCGTTTCTCGACGTAGCCGACAATATCGCCCTGCCGCAGCGCATATGCGACCGACTTGATCCCGGATGGTGCGCCGCGTTGATGGACCGGTTGGGTCTAGCCGACCTGCGCGGCCTGCTGCCCGATGCGCTTTCCATCGGACAGCGCCAGCGGGTGGCCATCGCCCGCGCACTGGCCCATCGTCCGGCATTCGTAATCGCGGATGAGCCTACCGCCGCGCTGGATGCCCATAGCGCCGATCAGGTGCTGGAGCTGTTGCTCGAAACCGCAAGGGAGACTGGCGCGGGGTTGGTCCTGTCATCACATGATACCGAGCGGATCACCCGTTTCGGGATCGGGATACGACGGCTTGCGCCTGCGGGCGGCCGGTCTTTCGTCTCTCGGCTGGAGGCGGCGTGATGTTGGTCATCTGGCTGGCGCTGAAAGATCTGTGGCGCGAACGGTTTTATCTGTTTTGCAACTGCGCCCTGTTGGTGGGTATTCTGGTGCCGCTTCTGGTGCTTTTCGGGGTCAAGAACGGCGTCTATTCCGCCTTGATCGGTGAGATGATGGAAAATCCTGCCTACTTGCAGATCGACACGGCGGGCAATGTGACCCTGAGTGAGTCCGATCTCGCGCCGTTGCAAGGCTGGACCGAGATTGCCTTCATGACGCCCAAGGTACGGACGCAATTCGATTTCATGAATGTGCGCCAAAGCAGCGGTCGACGTATCCGTCAGGCGGTCATCGTACCCTCGGGTACTGGAGATCCCACCCTGCCGCCCGGCGCCCGGCTGGACAATTCGAACGTAGCGGTGAGCGCGTTGCTTGCGCGGCAACTGAACCTCGCCCCCGGTGCATCGCTGCAACTCATCAGCCAGGCGGAGGGACGGCCAAGGCAACTGGTGCTGGATGTCCGCGTGGGGCTGGTGCTGGAGGACCGCGCGCTGGGCGGGCGTGCCGTGCTGGTGCCGTTTGAGACACTGGACCTGATCGAAGCCTATTACGACGCCTATGCCTTGCCCGATCACGGGATCGAGGCGGGCAGGGACATCGCCGAACGAGTACCTGCCTATGCAGGCGCGAGGGTGTATGCCCGCACGCTGGAGGGATTGCCGGGGCTTCAGGCCCGGATCGAGGACCAGCTTGGCGTAACCACCCATGCCCGCACCGCCGACGTCACCTCGCTGTTGCGGCTTGGCCGCAACCTCAATCTGGCGTTGAGCCTGACGGCGGGCATTGCCTCGCTGGGGCTGGCCGCTGCTCTGACGCTCAGCTTCTGGTCCGAGGTGGCGCGAAAGCGGCGGGTGCTGGCAAGTCTTGCAATACTGGGGTTGAGCCGACGCCAGCTGGCGTTTTTCCCGGTGGTGCAGGCGATGGTCGCGGCGGCGCTTGGCCTTGCTCTGTCGTTCCTGTTATACGGGGTCGCTGGCCGCATGGCGCAGCACTGGTTTGGTCAGGGGCTGCCGGGCGGGCGGGCGTTGACGGTGATCTCGGTGGGGCAGGGATTGATGATCGCGGTTGCTGTAGTTCTTCTGGTCGCCCTGGCAGCAGCGGTTGCGGCATTGCGCGCGCAACGGGCCGATCCGGCGTTGATCCTGCGAGAAGTGTCATGATCGCGCGCGCCCTTGCCCTCGCCCTCTTGGCGGCAACCCAATCGATGGCACAGACGGATGGCTGGGAAGTTGATCTTTACGACCCCGGAGCCGCCGAGGCACCCGCCGATCTGATCCTGCCCATGCCCTGCGGCGGGTCGATGGCATTTCAGAAGGTGGTGGTGCCGCTTGATGCCTCCGACCCGCTCGCCGACCGGCGGGTGCGGCTGGGACAATCCTCTGAGCGGACGGGGTATTCTGATTACCTGCGCACCGCCTTCCTGCGCGGACCTTTCAGCGACGATCCCTCCAGCACGTATTTCTACATTTCGCGCTATGAACTCACGCTGGGTCAGTTCCGCGCGCTTCAGGGCGATTGCGGCGAACGGACGCGCGCCGACCGGATCGCGCGGGGCGGGTTCAGCTGGTTCGACGCGGTGACGCTGGCGCAGAACTATACCGCGTGGCTCTACCGGAACGCACCTGACAGCCTGCCGCGCAGCGGCGACGCGCCCGGTTTCCTGCGGTTGCCGACCGAGGTCGAGTGGGAATACGCGACCCGTGGCGGTGCCAGGGCCGACCCCAGCGCCTTTTCCCATCCGCGCTACTTCACCGAAGACGACCCACGCGAACATGCCTTCTACCAGGGGGGCGGTGCGCGCGGACGGCTTGGGCCGGTGGGGCTCAGGCAACCCAACCCGCTGGGGCTTTATGACGTCTATGGCAATGCCGAGGAACTGATGCTGGAACCCTACCGGATGAATGCGGCCGGCCGCGCCCATGGGCAGGTCGGCGGCGTTGTGACGCGCGGCGGTTCGGTCCTGTCTAGCGCCAGCGATCTTTATTCGGCGCAGCGCACCGAGTATCCGCCGCATGACATCCGCACCGGCAGGCCCTTGCGGGGAGAGACCTTTGGTCTGCGGCTGGTGATCGGCGCGCATGTCTCCACCTCCGAGGCACGGCTGGGCGAGATCGAGGAGAGCTGGCGCGCGCTGGCGGGCGAGGGCGACGATGCGCCGGAGGACCCGGATCAAACCCTGTCCGATCTGATCCGGGCTGAACCGGATGCCAAGCGACAACAGGAACTGGATGACCTGCAGCTTGAGCTCCGCCAGAGCCGTGATCGCATTCAGACCGCGCTTGACCAGTCGGCGCGCGCCGCGCTCTTGTCAGGCGCGGTGTTTGTCGAGGCGCTGCGCGACAGTGCCGCGCAGATTGATGCCAAGGCGGCCAGCATCCGGTTGCTGGTTGACTTGCAGCGCAGCGGTGGCGGCAGCGGGCTGATGGAGCGTCAATTACGCGGCCACGTGGATGAGATCAGGCAGATGAGGCAGCAGCGTCAGTTCAATCTTCTGTCCTACCAAACGGCGCTGGACACTCTGGCCACCGATTACTCACCCGAAGACACCGAGCGCTTGCGGATGATACTGGATCAGGAATTGACGCAGGCAGGGCAGACCCGTTTGGCGGCTGCTTTGGAAAGATTCTCCGGTGATTTGGCCATTTATGCGCAAAAGCCTGATCTGGGGCAGCAGGAGCTTATGGATCTTGCGCTGGACTGAAACAGTCCACCGTCTTTGACATGATCCGTAACCGAAATTCACTTTTTGCGGCGATCAGATAGCGGAAAGGCGCTGAAACTTGACAAGTCGCGGCTGGTTTGGTGGGCTGTTGGGGTCTGTTCCTTTAGTCTCGACAGGAAATCTGTCGTACCGGGTTCTGATTGTTGTGGACCCGCGACTTCAACGAGGTTGTTGAAATGTATACCAAACATATCTGTATGGCGGTGCTGGCCTCCAGTGTCGCACTGATTCCCGCAAAACAGGCCCCGGCAGATGAGGCGGCGGCCCTGATCGGTGGTGCGCTTCTGGGCGGCATCATTGTGAACGAAGTGCACAAGAACAAACAGCGTCAAAGGACGGCGGTGCAGCGCCAGCGCAGCACGCCCCGATACACGGGCATCTCTGCCGCGCAGCGTCAGCAGAACCGTGACGTGCAATCGGCGTTGAACTATTTCGGCTATAATGTCGGGGCGGTTGACGGCTCGCTGGGCCGTAACAGCCGTGCCGGTATTTCGCGCTATCAGGCCGATATGGGCTATCCGATCGATGGCTACCTCAACGACTACGAGCGCAGCTTCCTGCTGAACTCGCAGCAGCGTGCGCTGGCCAGTTCGCATGTGGCACCTTACAACCAGATTCTTGCCACGCAGGGACGGGGCGGTCTGCTGCGCACCTACCGCAATGAACAACTGGGCATCCAGACACCGCAGGTCCAGCCGGCAACAGTTCCGGCGCCCGTCGCGCCTGTGCCTGCTCCGGCGGCACCGGCACCAGCACCTGCACCCGCTCCGGCACCTACGCCGGTCAAAACCGATGATGCTGAACTGCCTGACTTTACCTTTGGCCAGACGGCGCGCTCACCCAACGAGCATTGCAACGAGGTCAATGTGCTGACGGCGGCAAATGGCGGGCTGACTCAATCGGGTCAGGTGAGTGATGCGGAATTTGCGTTGAACGAACAGTTCTGCGTGGCCCGTACCCAGGCGATGGCGCAAAGCTCGCGGCTTGAAGCGACCATTCCCAACATGACCAGCGCCCAGATTCAGGCGCAATGTGATGGTCTGGCGCAGGCGATTGCACCGCAAATTAGCGGCATCGACAGCGAACCGCCCGCACGGGTGATCGCCAAGACCAAGACCTTCCTGGAAAACTCGGGCCGGTCGATGGATCAGCTGAAATCTGCAGGTGAGGTTTGCCTTGGCATTGGCTACCGCACCGACGATCCCAAGCTGGCACTGTCTTCTGCTGTACTGCTGACCGCGACGGGCGCGTTGGGCTACGGCGAGATGGTGAGTCACCAGCTGCGCGAGGGCTTCGGCGTTGCCAAAGCCACCGGTCCACAGGCTACCGAATGGATGAAGCTGGCCCTCAGTGCGGCACAGAATGGTGGTGCGGTTCTGGGTCAGAATCCTGACCGTCTGGCCATTCTGGAATCGGCGACGACTGGTACTGGCGGTGGAACCGGAACGGCAGCTGCGTTGCCGGTCTTCCCGACCACCTCGGGCAACTGACGCCAGAACACGGAATATAGAAAAAGAAAACGCCCGTCCGTTCTTTGCGGATGGGCGTTCCTTTTTGTCCCTCGGTCAGACCTTGCGATCCGGATGTCAAACCCGGCCTGTCCTATTTATGGCTTCCTAGTTCCGCTATTCGAGGCGTTTGGTCAATCCGCGCCGGTGGTCCGGTCCTCGGGTGTGGCGTGAAAGCCTCAGATCATGCCGTGTTGGAGAGATGAGCCGTCAAAAGCGCTGCGATGCGGGATTTTATGGGTGGCAATTCGCCAAGCACGGGCAGCAGCAGCCCTTCAAATTCGGCCGCCTGAAGTGCTTCAGGCACGTCTTCATTGGCGTGGCCGCCTTGGCAGGCGAAAAAGGGCAGGCATATTGACTGCGCTCCGCACCCGCGAGCGGCGTCTTCGATCGAAGGGGGCTCTTCGACAAAGCCGGTGAGGACATCAATGCCACTGATTTGATCCTTCAGTGCCTCTGCAAAGGCGTAGGCGACAGCGGAGGGATTGCGGCTGCGTCCAGAGCCATGTGCGGCCAATACGACCGTGGTATCCTGCGCGGCCCAGCCGTGTTGTTCCATCACTTCGGCAAGTGCTTGCGCGGCAAGGTGCGGCAATTCCGGGTCGACACCCAGCGGATCGAGAATGGTCAGGTTCTGCGATCCCAGCCTTCGTGGCAGCACATCTGTCACGAACCAGCCCCTTGCCATGAACAACGGATAGACCGGTGCATGGTCGGGCAGTCCTTGCAACACCAAATCCAATTCGCCGGGCGCGGCCAATGTGGCGCTGGACAGGGACAAATCAGGCGCATGGCGTTCCACATCCCGCGCGAATGCCGCCAGTGCGGCAGAGGCAGGCGCGGGATCGGAAGGCTGTCCGTGGGCGACGATCAGGGCATTGGGCATGGCGTATCCTATTGGGGTTCAGGACATAAATGTCGCGGCTTCGCATGATGTCAATCCAGGCCGCCGGTTAGCCTAGCACTGTCAGCCACATCCAGACGCTCAACACCGACGCGCCAGTCGCCAGCAACACTGACGATGCCGCAACCCGTTTGGCCCGCCCGTAGAGATCGGCAAAAATGAAGGCATTGATCCCCGGTGCCATCGCTGCTGTCAGCACGCCTGAGCGGAACAGGTCCTGCGGCAGCGACAGGGCGGCCCCGAAACTCCAGACAAGGGCGGGATGCAGTAGCAGCGATATGACGCAGACAAAGGCAATCGTGCGCATGTCGCCCTCGGGTCGGTATTGCACCAGCACCCCACCCACGGCAAACAGAGCAACCGGCAGGGCGGCGCGTATGATCATTTGCAGCGCGTCCTCGACAACGCCTGGCAGGCTGAGCCCGGAGAAGTTGAAGGCAAAGCCAAGCCCGATGGCAATGATCAGCGCGTTTCGGAACATTGCCCGCAGCACCGCAGCGACGGTTTTGCGCCCGCCATTGCCGCGGTTGCGGATGATTTCCATTACCGTGATACCAAGACAGTAACAGAACGGTGCATGGATCGACACGATGGCATAGTTTCCCGCCAGACCCGCGGCGCCATAAGCGCGTTCTGTGATTGGAATGCCTAGCATCAGCGAGTTTGAGAACAGGCAGCAAAACCCAATGGCGACGCAATCCTCCCACGGTCTTTGGAACAGAAACCGTGCACCCAGGATCCCAACGACAAAGCAGAGTGCGGCACCAAGGTAGAAGCTAAGGAGCAGGTCGGGATTGAAGCTGCTTTGCAGATCCAACGTCGCAATTGCGTGAAACAGCAGGCAGGGGATTGCGAAACCGGTCGCAAAGCGCATCAGCGCATCGTTGTGGGTTTGTTTGATATAGCCTACGCCGGTGGCCACATATCCTGCGCCGATCACCAGAAAAACCGGCAGGATTACGGTGGCCAAAGTGTTCAGCATGACGGGCCTGCCGGCATGCCGGGCATGTCAAACCGCCATCTCGATCACCATCCCGTCATAGGCCGGCGTGATGTGATCGGGGGTTTCGGCGTCGACCGTCTCATAGTCCAGATCTATGTGCATGTTGGTCAGGATGCCGCGCTTGGGCTGTGCCCGCGCAAGCCATTCCAGCGAGCGGTCCAGATGAGCATGGGTCGGGTGCGGTTTGCGGCGCAGCGCGTCCAGCACCCAGATATCCAGATCGCGCACAGCGTCCCAGGCCTCGTCGCTCATTTCCGAGATATCCGGCAGGTAGGCCAGATCATGAATGCGGAAACCCAGGGCGTCGATACTGCCATGACCAACCTTGAAGGGCCTGAACGGGATCGGGCCGCCGGGGCCATCGATCTGGAACGGGCCATCAATGGTCTTGAGGTCCAGAATGGGCGGGTAGGGCGAGCCTTCGGGTTGTACAAACGCATAGCCAAAGCGGCTGAGCAGGGCGTTCTGCGTATCGCCATCAGCCCAGACCGGTACCCGCGTGCGCATATTGAAGACGATCATCCGCAGATCGTCGATCCCATGCACGTGGTCGGCATGCGCATGGGTATAGACCACCGCATCCAGCCGTCCGGTGCCGCTGGAGAGCAACTGGTTGCGCATGTCCGGCGCGGTATCGATCAGCACCGTTGTTGTGCCCTCGGCCCCGACACGTTCGACCAGCATCGAACAGCGCTGCCGCCGGTTGCGGGGGTTCTCGGGGTCGCAATCGCCCCAGAGCCCGCCCAACCGCGGCACCCCGCCCGACGACCCGCAGCCAAGGATGGTGAAGCGCAGCATATCGCTCATGCAGCGGCCTTGTATTGCGCGGCCTTGGTGAAAAGGCGGTCGAAATTCTGCTGGGTCTGGGCGGCAAAGGCGGGGTAGTCCATGCCGAAGATCTCGGCCCCGATGCGTGCGGTATGCGCCGTATAGGCAGGCTCGTTGCGTTTGCCGCGATAGGGTGGCGGGGCGAGATAAGGCGCGTCGGTTTCGACAAGGACGCGCTCGACCGGGGCGGCGGCAAAGATGTCGCGAAGCTCCTGGCTTTTGGGAAAGGCCGCGATGCCTGACATGGACAGGTAGAACCCTAGATCGAGTGCGGTGCGCGCCAGCTCGGCAGTGGACGAAAAGCAATGCATCACGCAGGAATAGGGTGCGTTACGGTACTCTTCGGTCAGTATGCGGGCCATGTCGTCATCAGCGGCGCGGGCATGGATGATCAGCGGCAGACCGGCGCGTTGGGCAGCCTCGATATGGATGCGCAGCGACTGTTTCTGAACCTCGGCGGACTCGGATGTATAGTGATAATCCAGACCGGTTTCGCCGATGCCTACAAATTTAGGATGCGCCGACAAAGCGATCAGTTGATCAACCGTTGCCATCGGTTCGTCGGCAACGCTCATCGGGTGCGTACCTGCGGCGTAGAAAACCGGTGCGTGGTTCTCGGCAATCGCGCGCACGTTCGGCTCGTTGCGCAGGCGCGTGCAGATGGTGACCATGCGCGTCACACCGGCCTCGGCGGCGCGGGCGACGAATTCGGGCAGCTTGCCCTCGAAATCCGGGAAATCAAGGTGGCAATGGCTGTCGGTAATCTGAGGGATTATGTCGTCGTTCATCCGGTCTGGCCAACGGTTTCCTGCATCTTGAAAACCGTATCTAGGACAAGTGCTGCGGGGTCAAGGTTGACCGCCTGACCGTGGCGCGCGCGGGAGGAGACGCGCGCGGCCGTTTCCGCCCAAGCCCGGCCCGCATCGGGCGAAGCGGCAAGCCGCGCCAGCACCTGTGCCTCGCCACTGGCGGCCTCCGGCGTTGGCGGTTGACCGCTGGCGCCGGTGCGGGCCAGACGGTTCAGCGCGATGTCGATCAGGGTCAACAGCAACTCGAACCTCTCCGCCGCACCGCGCTGTGCACTGGCTTCGGCCAATGCCAGCGCACGCTGACGGTCGAGCCGGGGCAGGGTTCCGAGAATGGCAATCAATTCCTGATAAATGCGCAGCCCGTCCAGATTGATCAGCCGCAGCGCTGCACCCACCGAGCCTGCTGCAAGCGCCGCAAGATGGTCCGCATTCGAAGGCGGGGCAGCCCCGGCCTGATCCAACGCGGCCTGCATGTCCGCCGCAGTCAGGGGATGCAGCCGCAATGTTCTACAGCGCGACCGGATCGTTGGCAGCAGGCGCGAGGGTTGATGCGAGATCAGCAGCAGTGTCGTTCGTGCGGGCGGCTCTTCGAGCATTTTCAGCAAGGCATTGGCGGCGCTCACATTCATCTCGTCAGCGCTGTCGACAATCACCACCCGGTGCCCGCCATCGGCCGAGGACAGGCCAAAGAATTTGCCGAGCCTTCGGATGTCGTCGACCACGATCTCGCCCCGCAGTCTACCGTTGTCATTGAGCGAACGGGTGACCGCGGCAAGGCCCGGTTCTGCCCCCGCCATGATGCGCCGCGCCACTGGGTGTTCGGGATCGACCATCAGTGAATTGGGCGGCGGCGGTGCGCCAAAGAGGCCATCGTCTTCGGCGGGTGGGGTGGCCAGCAGAAAGCGGGCGATCTGCCAGGCCAGCGTCGCTTTGCCCACACCGTTTGGTCCGTTGATCAGCCAGGCATGGTGCAGCCGACCGGTGTTGAACGCGTCGAGAAAGGCCTGCTCGGCCTGTGCGTGGCCAAAAAGGGTTAGCGTCTCGCGCGGATGTGGCGCGCCGGAGGCCTGATCTGGGGTGGGAAGATCATCGCTCATGAGATGATCTCTACAGCGCTTTCAGCACGATGTCCGCTACATCCTGCGCCACGGCATTCATATCGCGGTTGCCATCAACAACTCGAAAGCGCTCCGCATATTCCTGTGAGAGGTCCAGAAACCCTTGCCGCATGCGCTTTTGCAACTCGGGCCCGAAATCTTCGAACCGTTCTTCGGTGCCTTGCCGCCCCTTGGCGCGGGCCAGACCGGTTTCGGGGTCCATGTCGATCAGCAGGGTCAGGTCGGGTTCGCGCCCGATCATCAGGTCGTGCAACTGATCCACCAGCGCCCGCAGATCGCCCCTCGACAGGCCCTGATACATGCGGGTGCTGTCGGCAAAGCGGTCACAGATCACGATCTGGCCTGCCGCCAGCGCGGGCAGGATCGTGCGTTCCATATGATCGCGCCGCGCAGCGGTGAAAAGCAGGATCTCGGTCTCGGCCGACCAGCGGTCCGGGTCACCCTCCAACACCAGTCTCCGGATTTCCTCGGCCCCGGCTGACCCGCCCGGTTCGCGTGTCAGGATCACTTCGCGGCCCCGTGCCCGCAGAGCATCCGCCAGCAGTCGCGCTTGTGTCGATTTTCCGGAACCGTCGATGCCTTCGAAGGTCAGGAACAGGCCCCGCGCCGTCACGAAGACCCCGCAGGTGCGTTGATGAACTGGTCAAACAGCATCATGCCCGCCGTTTTCAGGCGGACCACGAAACCGCCCAAAGGCACGTCCTGTGCCGCAACCAACGGGCGGCGAATCTCGGGCAGTTCCTCGGGTTTGATGATCAACTCGGCCAGTTGCTGGCCTTTCTCTATCGGGGCGTTGATCGGCCCGTCATAGACCACCTCGGCGGTGATTTCCTTGTCGCCCAGCACAGGAACCAGCAGGCTCAGGTCCTCGCCGGGAACCAGCCCTACGGTTCCCTGACTGCCCATCCAGACTTGTGCTTCGGCAACGGCTTCGTCGCCCTCCGCGAGGGTTTTTTCAACGAAGTGGCGAAACGACCAGTTAACGATGGCCTCAGCCTCCTCTGCGCGCTTGGCCGTCGAATCGAGGCCGGTGATCACAAAGATCACGCGGCGGTCACCCTGCTTGGCGGAGCCTACCAGGCCATACCCGGCCTCCTGCGTGTGCCCGGTCTTGAGCCCGTCCGCGCCTATGCCCAGCTTGAGCAGTGGGTTTCGGTTGTTCTTGTTCGAGGGTGCGCGCCCGTCAAATTCGAACACTTCCTCGGCGAAGAGGGGGTAGTATTCAGGGAAATCCGAGATCAGACGGTTCGCCAGCACCGCCAGATCATGTACCGACATCCTGTGTCCGGCAGCAGGCCAGCCATTGGAGTTGGCGAAGTTGGAATTGTCCATGCCGATCTGCTCGGCGCGCTTGTTCATGTAGCGGGCAAACCCTGCCTCGGTCCCGTCAGGGCTGAGCGCCTCGGCGATCACCACACAGGCGTCATTGCCAGACAACACGATGATGCCGCGCAGCAAATCTTCGACCCGGACCCGGTCCTGCGTGTTGAGGAACATGGTCGAGCCGCCATAGCTCATCGCATGTTCCGAGACCGGCAGCCGCTCATCCAGGGTCAGCCGCCCGTCGCGCAGAGCTTCGAACGCCACATAAAGCGTCATCAGTTTCGACATCGAGGCCGGTGGCAGCGGTTCGTCGGCATTCTTGGACAGAAGCACCGTGCCGGTGCCCTGATCCAGCACATAGGCCGCCTTGGCCGAGGTATCGAACGCGCTTGCGGGCAGCCCGACAAGTGCAAGGGTCAGGGCGAGGGCGGTTGATCGAAGATGGGCCAGCACTGGTCTGATCTCCTTCATCTTTTCACGATATAGGCGTCTGAAAAGCCGGTCGACTTGACCTTTTTCAGCAGCGCCGTGCTTTCCGATTTGCTGTCGGCGGGGCCAACGACGACCCGCCAGAATGTCTTGCCGCTTGCGCTTTCTTCCAGAACCGAGGGGATCATGCCTGCGCTGCGCATCTGGTTGGCGGCGCGGTTGGCATTGGCCTCGACGCTAAAGATGCCGATCTGTACATAAGACGACCCCGGTTTAGGCGCTGCCGCCTGCGGTGTCGGCGCGTCGGGTGCTGCGTCGATGGCAGCGGCGGCCCCGGCAATCGGGTCCAGTTCGGTTGCGGTGATTTCTTCGGTTACCTCGACCGCTTCGACCTCGCTGATCTCTTCTTCTTCGATCACCGGCTCGGGCTCGATCACTTCTTTGCGCAGCGCAGTCACGTTCAACTCGACCGGTGCGCCTGCCAGCATGCCCAGCGATTCGGCTGCGTCCGAGGAGACCTGAAGGCGCGGGCCGGGAATGTCGCGCTCACGCCGGAACAGCGCGCCGACAACAGACTTGCCATTGGAGTTGTTGACGATGATTACCCGCTCGGGATCGGTCGCGTCGGGATGTGCGACCCAAACGCCACCCAGCGACGGGCGGCCGTCCCAAAGCCCGGCCTCGCTCGCCTGAAACACCTCGGGGGCCTCGACATCGCGTTCGATTGCCTCGGAACTGCCGCGTTGTTCTGACGTACCGGTTTCGGACTTGTCCTTGGGTTGCAGAAAGGCGGGGCCTCTCCCCTCTTCGCAGCCCGCCAATGCCACCAGCGACAGCACCAGCAGTGCCGGACCAAAAAGGGGTCTGCGTTTCACGATTGCTCGAACCATGGTTGTCTTCCTTGCCTGAACCTGGCCGCCTGGGCAGCGCTGCGCCGGTTGTCCGGTCATTCTGAACTCAGGGCTAATCCCCCGTTGCGCCGGATCATAGCCCGCAGGTCAGCCCAATGAAAGACCGCAGACCCGGCCTCGGCAGTTTTTCCCGCTTTTTGCTTGCGCACGCTTTCGTGACAAACTAGATCACCAGCCCAGCGGGGAGGTGGCAGAGTGGTCGAATGCGGCGGTCTTGAAAACCGTTGAACGTGAGAGCGTTCCCAGGGTTCGAATCCCTGTCTCCCCGCCACTTGTCAAAACCACCGTCGTTTCAAAAGATCCGCGAGATGACGGGTCGTTATGCGCCTCGCTTTCGGATCGCCCATACACGCAGATCTCTGACCGTCTTGGCCGTTGCTGCCAGGACAAGGGCACAGAGCGCGATTTTGGAAGCTGTCTCCATCGTTCCTTCGATCAATAGGGCGTGCACAACGCTGCCGACAACGGCGACTATCACGAACGCCGTGTGAGCGCGGCGCCATGTGCGTGGACGCAGGCGCAATTGCCGGTGGAGCGCGGCAAGGAGTGCAGCAGCAAAGAGTGCCCACATCGCAACAACGCCCCAGGCCGAGAAGGGGGTGGGCGAGGCAAAGAGCAGGGCGTCGATCATGTCGGGCGGGCTGGTGATCCATAGGCCCGCGACGTGGAGCGCAACGGTCAGTACCAGCGCGGCGCCGGTCCAGCGATGAATGCGTCTGCCCCGGATCGGGGGCAGGCCCGGCAAGTAGCCCCCCGCGAGCAGAGGTTGTACCAGCATGAGCGCCATCGCGATCACGCCTGCAAAGCCTCCCGCGATATAGATCGGATCGCGCCACGCGAGGAGCGGGCTCGCCGCGGCGGCGGCGAACGGTATGGCCAAGGCGAGCGCAAGCAAACCCCAGATCAGGAATGCGCGGATCCGGTTCATCGCTTGGGGTGCCGCCGCTATCAGGCCGGTTGCAGGACGAAATGCGCGCTGAGGGTGGTGTCCTTGGCGCTCCGCATGACCGGGCGCAGAAAGACGGTTTCGAACGCGCCGCTATCATAGGCGAGATGGCCATGGGGCTGGCCGAAAGCGGGAACGATTTGCGGCATCTCAAGCCGGAACTCCCCATTTGCATCGGTCAGCGTCGCCCCGTGACTTTGTGGATCGCGCTCGTGCCCTTCGGTTGTGTGTGCCCAGATCTGGATGCGCTGGTCCGCAAGCGGCGCGCCATCCCCTGCGCGGCGCACGGTGCCCGTCATCCAGAACCCGCCACCGCCAATCCTTTCCACGATGGGCGCACCGGGGCGGTAGTTGTTGGATCCGCCCCGCATCGAAGATGTGGGCGCCACACCTTTGGCTTGTGCGGGAACGCTGAGGCCGGGTATCGCCGCCGCCAGAACGGCGCTGCCCGTGGCAAGCACGGTACGACGGGTCAGGAGGACGGCTGGCATGTGGACTTCTCCCATCTGGCACGCGGTTCTCCGATCCTACGAAGATCGGATAGGTTTCACATGGAATATAGCACGTTCGATTGAGATTCCGAGATCAGGCCGTTTTAAAACCCCAGATGAGAAGCGCCCCGCCAATGGCGGGGCGTTCGGATTATCCGGCAGTCGGTTCGGCATCTTCGGGTGGATCAGGGTCCTTACCTTTGGAGCCTTTGAGCCACTCGCGCATACCCTGCATCACCGCATAAAGCACCGGTACCAGGATCACGCCGATCACGGTTGCTGCCAGCATGCCGCCAAAGACGGCGATACCGATTGCCCTCTGGCTGGCCGCGCCCGCACCGCTTGCTGCCAGCAGCGGCACAACCCCCAAGAGGAACGACAGCGCAGTCATCATGACAGCGCGAAAACGTTGCTGGGCGGCTTCGGCGGCAGCATCACGGATCGAAAGTCCGTTTGCACGCTGTTCCATTGCAAATTCGACGATCAGAATGCCGTTCTTCGAGGCAAGCCCCACCAGCATGATGATCCCGATCTGCGTATAGAGGTTGATGTCGCTGCCCACCACGGCGACCGCTGCCACCGCCCCGAAGAGCGCCACGATCACTGATAGCAGGATGGAAACCGGCATCGACCAGCTTTCATACTGACCCACCAGGAACAAATAGCCGAACAGAATGGCCAAACCCAGGATCACCTGCACCAGCCCGCCCGAGGCAAGCTGCTGCTGCGCGGTACCGGTCCATTCGAAGGCATAACCAGGGGGCAGGGCGGTCTTTGAGGTTTCCGTCATCACGTTAATCGCGTCACCGCTGGACAGCCCCGGCGCGGGCACAGCCGTGACCGTCGCTGAACGGAACAGATTGTGTCGTTTCAGCAGCACGGGACCAAGAACGTTTTCGATGTCCACCAATGTGCCCAAGGGCACCATCTCTCCGGCGCTCGATCTGACATAGAGATTGCTGATATCCTCGACCTTGTCGCGATATTCGCCATCCGCCTGGATCATGACGCGATAGACCCGCCCAAACAGGTTGAAGTCATTGACGTAATACGAGCCCAGATAGGCCTGCATGGTCTGGAAGACCTCCGAGATCGGAACCTCCAGCGTTTTGGCTTTTTCACGATCCAGATCGACAAAAAGCTGCGGCACGTTTGCGCGGTAGGTGGTGTAGGATTGCGCGATTTCAGGCTGCTGGTTGGCGGCGTACACAAACGAGCCAACGGCGGAGGCCAGGTCCTGGGGCGTTCCGCCGCCGGTCTGTTGCACCTCCATTTCGACGCCAGCAGACATGCCCAGACCCTGGATCGGGGGCGGGTTGAAGGCGATGATTGAGGCGGCAGATTCCTGATAGGCCAGGGCCAGAACCCGCGCCAGAACGCCATCGGCGCTCAATTCGTCTGTCTGGCGTTCATCCCAGCCGGTCAGGTTCACGAAGATCGCTGCGCCATTTGGCGTTACCCCGTTCAAGAGCGAGAATCCATTGACCAAAACGGTGTTTGCGACGCCGGGGATGTTCTGCACCTTTTCGTCGAAGCGCTCGGTCACTTCTTCGGTCCGATAAAGCGTCGCCGCGTCGGGCAACTGGATGTCGACAAAGAGGTAGCCGTTATCTTCAAGCGGGATGAAGCCTTTGGACGTGTTGGTGAAGATCGTGCCAGCACCCGCGCCGATGGCTGCAATGATAACCAGCGCGATAATGGGGATGCGCAGCATCCGGCGTACGATCCCGACATAGCCCGTCCGAACACCGCCGATGAAACGTTCGAAGACGGCCAGCAACCCCTTGGGCGGGCCCGAGCGGGGCCGCAGGACCAACCCGCACAGGGCAGGCGACAGGGTCAGAGCGTTAATGGATGAGATCACAACGGCGGTTGAGATGGTGACTGCAAACTGCGAGTAAAGCCGCCCGGTGATGCCGGGCATGAAGGTCACCGGCACAAACACCGCCAGCAGCACCAGCGTGGTCGCAATCACCGGACCGGTGATCTGACCCATCGCCTTGCGGGTGGCTTCGGGTGGGCTGAGCCCTTCTTCCGCGATGATCCGTTCGACGTTTTCGACCACGACGATGGCGTCATCCACCACGATACCGATTGCCAGCACCAGTGCGAACAATGAGATCGTGTTGAGCGACATACCAAACGCCAGCAGGAAGGCGAATGTGCCGATCAGCGAGACCGGGATCGCTACCGCCGGGATGATCGTCGCACGCCAACTGCCCAGGAAGATGAACACAACCGAGATCACCAGAACGAAGGTCAGCATCAGGGTTGTGACCACGTCGTTCAAAGACTGTTCGACGAATTTAGTGGAATCGAACGGAACCTTGTAATCGACATCATCGGGAAAGGCGTTCGCGAGCCGCTCCATTTCTGCCTCGACCCGCTCGGCTACAGCCAGCGCGTTGGCACCCGGCGCCTGATAGATTGCCAACACCGTCGCGGGCGTGCTGTTGAAATAGCCCGACGCAGTGTAAGAGGCCGCGCCCAGCTCGACGCGTGCGATGTCGCGCACGCGCACGATTGCACCGGCATCGCCAGTGCGAACAACGATATCCCCGAATTCCTTGGCCGAGGTCAGGCGGCCTTTGGTTTTGATCGTGTACTGAAAGGTCTGGCCTTCGGGCGCGGGAGGCGCGCCGATGGAGCCAGCGGAGACCTCGATATTCTGCTCCCGGATCGCGTTGATCAGATCGCCCGGAGTGATCGACAGACCCGCCATCTTGTCGGGGTCCATCCACATCCGCATCGCGTATTCGAAATTGGTCAGGACATCGGCCCTGCCGACACCTTGGATCCGCGCCAGCGCGTCCTTGATGTTGATCGACGCATAGTTCGACAGGAAGACGCTGTCATAAGTACCGCCGGGTGAGGTCAGCGTCACCAGCAGCAGCATGTTGGTGGATGATTTCTGCGTCACAACACCCGAGGATGTCACCTCGGTCGGCAGCGACGCCATCGCCTGCGCCACCCGGTTCTGCACGTTGACCGACGCAATGTCGGGGTCGGTCCCCACTTCGAAGGTCACATCCAACGAGTAAGAGCCATTGTCTGCCGAGGTAGACGTCATGTAGATCATGTCGTCCACGCCGTTCACCTGCGCCTCAATCGGCGCGGCAACAGTGTTTTCGACGGTTTCGGCGTTGGCACCGGTATAGTCGGCGGTGACACTGACAACGGGCGGGGTAATGTCGGGGAACTGGGCCACTGGCAGCACCAGATATCCGATGCCCCCCATGATCGTCAGCACCAGCGAAATAACCAGTGCCAGCTTGGGCCGGCTGATGAACAGGGCTGAGAACATCGATTATTCCCCCGGCGTGTCTGAGGCGACGACGGCATCAACCGCCACCCCGGGCCGGACCCGTTGCAGCCCTTCGACAATCACGCTTTCGCCTTCGACAAGACCTTCGGTCACGATAATCGCAGTGTCGACCACATCGCCGGTCTCGATGTAGCGCTGCTCGACCATCTGCTTGTCATTGACCACCAGAACGAACTCGCCGCGCTGGTCGCGTTGCAACGCGGCCTGCGGGATCAGCACTTCGAGCGTGGGTTCCAGTGCCTGGATGCTGACATGCACAAAGGCGCCATCCACCAGCAAACGCTTGGTATTCTGGAACTCAGCCCGGATCGTGATGGCCCCTGTCAGCGGGTCGATGCGATTGTCGATAAAGACGATCTCTCCGGTTTCGTCCAGCTTGCTGCCGTTTGGCAATTCCACAAAGACCTCCGGGCTCTGATCGGAGCTTGCGAGCGTCGCGGTTGTTTCGCCGAACTCTTCCAGGACATTGAGCAGCAGCTTCTCATTGACCGCAAAGCTCACATAGATTGGTGCCTCGCGAACCAGCGTAACCAGAGGCGGGTTGGACGGGCCGACAATGTCGCCCACACTTGTGGTCACCCGGCCCAGACGTCCGGGAAAGGGGGCGTCGATCTTGGTATAGCTCAGATCCAGCTCGGCCTGCTGAATCGCGGCCTTTGCGGCCTTGATCTGCGCTTCGGCCTCAAGCTCGTTCGCGCGTGCCACGTCGCGTTCCGAAACAGGCACCGCGTCGCGTCGCAACAGTTCTTCCTTACGTGCAAGCTCCAGCTTGGCCAGTTCCAGATTGGCCTCTGCCTTGTCCAGATCGGCCTTGCGGGCCTGCAGAGTGGCCTCATAGAGGTCCGGTTCAATTTGGAACAGCAGATCGCCTTCTTCCACATTTGCGCCGTCTTCCACGTCCCGCGCTTCCAGGAAGCCGCTGACGCGGGCGACGATATCGACCTTGTCGATGGCCTCGCCACGGCCGATGAACACGGCCTCATCGGTGATTTCCTGCGTATAGGCCGCCGCGATCGATACTTTTGGCGGGGCGGCTTCAGTCTCCTGCGCTTGGACCGGTGCGATCCAGAGGGCGCTTGCAACGGCGATCCCGGTCAGAGCGTGACGCATCGAAAGCGGCAACCGCGCTTGAGAAGTGGTGCAGGAGGGAAGGGGCGGCATGCAACGAGCCTCGCATTATTTGGACAATCTGGTTCAGCAACATGTTGCTCGGGGTGGCAGCCCGAGTCACTGGCAATCGCAAGCAGGATGGCCGTATTCGGGGAATATCTCAAGCGCCAGATTGCTAAGCTAGATATTGGCGTTGTTGTGTTTTTTGCCTTTCGCAGGGTATCGTGGCACGGTTAACCTGACCCGGTCATGGATAAAAAAGCAAAGACGGGCGCAGCGTCAGAGCGGCTTTTTGTGTTTGTTCTGGACGATGGTTTCACGATGCAAGCGTTCTCCTCGGCGGTCGAGGTTCTGCGCTTGCTTTGCCGTGTCCGACCAGATGCGAAGGTGCGGTACAAGGCGCTGAGCCTGACCGACGCACCGGTCAAGGCATCGAACGGGTTTGCGCTGATCCCCGATTTGAAGCTTGCCGAGATGCCCGCGCGCGCGACGCTGGTTGTGGTGGCCGGTGCAGAGGCCAGCGAGGTGCCCGCGCCTTCATTGGTGGCGCGCCTGCGCGAATGGGCGCGGCGTGGGCACCGGGTCTGGGGCGTCTCTTCGGGCGTTGTGCGATTGGCGCAGGCCGGTTTGCTGAACGGTCGAGCGGTCAGCGCCCATTGGGAGGATTTCCCCTACCTGCGGCAGGCCTTCCCTGAGATTGAGGTGACCGCAGCGCTTTTTACCCATGACGCGCAGATTGCGACCTGTGCCGGGGGGGGCGCGGCCAGCGATCTGATGCTGCATCTGGTGCGCGCCGCGTTTGGAAGCGAGACCGCCGACGAGATCGCCGCTCGGCTTGTCATAGAGACCGTGCGCGACGGGCGGGCCCCGCAGCGGCGCAGTTCCGAAATGCGGTTCGAGACGGCAAACCATCTGGTCTTTGCGGCATTGCGCCGGATGCGGTCCAACCTCTTCGTACCGCTGTCCATTGCACAGATCGCGGGCGATCTGCGCATTTCCCAGCGCCAGTTGGAGCGGCTTTTCGAGCAGGAATTCAGCCTGTCACCCGGGCGCGTCTATGCGCAGCTCAGGCTGGAGGACGCGCGGTTGGACGTGTTGTCGGGCCGCCGCGACCTGACCGAGATTGCGTTGGATTACGGGTTCAAGCCGGTTACATTTTCACGGGTTTACAAACGGTTGTTCGGCATACTTCCATCGGATGATCGCAAACGGGCAATGTCGTAGCCCGGCCCGCACCATGTCGTTTTCGCGCAGGTGCCCAACAGGGTCACTTCTTAGCTCTCTGATGAAAGAGAGTGCTCAATATGACCCGACCCCGCATCATGGTTGCGCCCAACGGCGCACGCCGCAGTAAAGCTGATCACGCGGCCTTGCCTTTGACTCTTGAGGACATCCAACAAACCGCACGCTCCTGCCATGCGGCAGGCGCGGATGCGCTGCACCTGCATGTGCGCGACTCATCGGGCTCCCATTCGCTGGACGCTGGCCTTTATCGCGAGACGCTGGCCGCGCTGTGCGACATTGCCGGGCTGGAACTGCAGATCACCACCGAGGCTGCCGGTCGCTATGACCCCGAGGCGCAGTTTGCCTGCCTCAAGGATCTTGCACCGTCTTGGGCCAGCATCTCGGTGCGCGAGATCAATCGCAACCGCGAGATCGCTGTGCAACTTTATGCGCTATGCGCCGAACAGGGCACGCGGGTGCAGCATATCGTCTATGACGCGGATGACCTCGCGCTTTTGCGCGATTGGCGCAGCGTGGGGATCGTCAGACCGGAACAGAATGAAGTGATCTGTGTTCTCGGCGCTTATGCTCCTGCACGGCCCGGACATCGCAAAGAGCTTGCTGCGCTCTTGCCGAAACTGGCCGGTCTGCGGTTCAGCCTCTGCGCTTTTGGGCCACAAGAGCAAGAATGCCTGATTGCCGCCGCCCGGTCCGGGGCTGAGTATCTGCGGGTCGGGTTCGAAAACAACCTGCAAGCGCCGGACGGAACTGTATGGCGCGACAATGCCGCGGCGGTCGCCGCGCTGCGGGCCGAATTGGAGAGGGAGTTTCCATGAGCCATGTTTTTCCGCGCCATTGCCGCGCCGAACAACCCACCGCTGTCGCGGGTGAGGGTTGCTATCTGATAGACGCGCAGGGCAAACGCTATTTCGACGCCTCTGGCGGCGCGGCGGTGTCTTGTCTGGGCCATTCCAATTCGCGGGCGCGACAGGCGGTCAAGGATCAGGTCGATCAACTGGCCTTTGCCCATACCGGCTTTTTCACCTCTGAACCCGCCGAGCAACTTGCCGACTTGCTGGTCGCGCAGGCACCGGACGGGATAGACCGGGTTTATTTCGTCTCTGGCGGCTCCGAGGCGGTGGAATCCGCGATTAAGCTGGCCAGGCAATACTATCTTGAGATCAGTCAGCCCGAACGCCGCAACCTGATTGCGCGGCGGCAGAGCTATCACGGTAACACTCTGGGCGCCTTGGCTGCGGGCGGCAATGCCTGGCGGCGGCAACAGTTTGATCCGCTGCTGATCGGCGTCAGCCATATCGCGCCCTGCTATGAATATGCCGAACGCGCCGAGACCGAGACACCTGACGAATATGGGCGTCGGGTGGCAGATGAGTTGGAGACGGAAATCCTGCGCCTCGGCCCCGAGACGGTAATGGCCTTCATCGCCGAACCCGTTGTTGGCGCGACGCTGGGTGCGGTGCCTGCGGTCGAGGGGTATTTCGCGCGTATCCGTGAAATATGCGATAGTTACGGTGTTCTCTTGATCCTTGATGAGGTGATGTGTGGCATGGGTCGGACCGGGCATCTCTTTGCCTGCAACGGCGAGGGTGTGCGCCCCGATATTCTGACCATCGCCAAGGGTCTCGGGGCCGGATACCAACCGATCGGTGCGATGATGTGCTCGGCGCAGATCTATCAGGCGATTGCGGATGGATCGGGCTTCTTCCAGCACGGCCACACCTATATCGGCCACCCGGTTGCCACTGCGGCCGGGCACGCGGTGCTGTCCGAGATGCTGGAGCGGGACCTGATGCCACAGGTGCGGGAACGCGGAACACAGTTGGATGCGGCGCTGCGCGACCGGCTGGGTCAACACCCGCATGTCGGCGATATTCGAGGGCGCGGATTATTCCGGGGGGTTGAATTGGTGCAGGATCGCGCCAACAAGACGCCGTTTGATCCGGCGCGTGGATTGGCGGGAAAACTGAAGGCTGCGGCCATGGCCGAGGGGTTGATCTCCTACCCGATGCCCGGAACCCGCGATGGTCGTCAGGGCGATCATGTACTTCTGGCTCCGCCCTTTGTCATGTCCGAAAGCGATGCAGGCCTGATCGCCGACCGGTTGTCTGTTGCCATTGGCCGGGTCTTACAGGCCTAGATCAGTACCGAGCGGAAATGCCGTTTGAACGGAATTGGGCGCGCCCCGTTGAGGGGCGCGGGCAAGGGCCTTGTCCCGGCTCGCATGCGTGGTGCGCCTCTATCAGGCGCGCGTCCCGGCAAAGCGCGATTCCCAATCCTCGCGCTGCTCGTCGGTGATCTTGGCAAAAAGCACCTCGGGTACGGTAAAGCCGTGACCCGGCGCCAGCTTCGACAGGCTATCCGTCACATCGTCCGGCCATTCCGTGTCGCTGACCGCCATCGCCTCAAGCATCCGCGCCGATGTGAAGGGGATGAATGGTGCGCTGAGCACGGCATAAAGCCGGATCAGGTTCAGGCCCAGACGCACCTGTGCAGCAGCTTTCTCGGGGTTGATTTTGAACGTTGCCCAGGGCGCGGCGCTTTGTAGGTATTCATTACCCGCAACCCAGATCGCCCGCAGTTCCTGTGCCGATTTGCGGACCTCCATCGCTTCCATATGGCCCTCATAGGCACGCACCCGCGTCGTCAGGTCGGCGATCAGCGCCTCTTCCTGTTCGCCGTAGCTGCCGCCTGCGGGCACCTCTTCGCCAAACTTTGACCGGCAGAACTTGGTGATCCGGCTGACGAAATTGCCCAGAACATCCGCCAGATCCTTGTTCACCGATTGCTGGAAATTTTCCCAGGTGAACTCGCTGTCACTGCTCTCGGGCGCATGGCTGAGCAGCCACCACCGCCAGTAATCCGCCGGCAGGATCTCCAGCGCCTGATCCATGAAGACGCCGCGACCCTGGCTGGTTGAGAACTGTCCGCCGTCATAATTCAGGTAGTTGAACGATTTCAGATGATCGACCATCTTCCACGGCTCGCCTGATCCCAGGATCGTAGCGGGGAAACTCAGCGTGTGGAAAGGCACATTATCCTTGCCCATGAACTGCACATAACGCACGTCATCTGCCTCTTTGTCGGTGCGCCACCAGCGTTGCCAGTCGGCCTCCGATTTACCATTGGCCTCGGCCCATTCCGCCGCGCAGGCGATGTATTCGATGGGCGCGTCGAACCAGACATAAAAGACCTTGCCTTCCATCCCCGGCCAATCCTCATCGCCTTTCTTAACCGGAATGCCCCAGTCCAGATCGCGGGTGATGCCCCGGTCCTGCAACCCGTCTCCGTCATGCAGCCATTTCTTGGCTATGGAGGTGGTCAGCACCGGCCAATCGGTCTTACTGTCGATCCACTTGTCCAGTTGGTCGCTCATCGCCGATTGGCGCAGGTAGAGGTGCTTGGTCTCGCGCACCTCCAGATCGGTCGAGCCCGAGATTGCGCTGCGCGGTTCGATCAGATCGGTCGGGTCAAGCTGCTTGGTGCAGTTCTCGCATTGATCGCCGCGCGCGCGCTCATAGCCGCAATTGGGGCAGGTGCCCTCGATATAACGATCAGGCAGGAAACGCCCATCGGCGTTGGAATAAACCTGCTTTTCGGTCACTTCGCGGATCAGTCCGGCGTCGGCCAGACGGCCCGCGAAATGTTGCGTCAGGCGGTGGTTCTGTTTGCTGGAGGAGCGGCCGAAATGGTCGAAACTCAGGCCAAAGCGCTTGGCGATATCGGACTGTACCCCGTACATCTCGGCGCAGTATTCCGCGACCGGTTGCCCGGCTTTCGCCGCGGCCAGTTCGGCAGGTGTGCCGTGTTCATCGGTCGCGCAAAGGAACATGACCTCGTTGCCCCGGCCACGCTGGTAGCGCGCATAAAGATCGGCAGGCAATTGCGAGCCAATCAGGTTGCCGAGGTGCTTGATCCCGTTGATATATGGGATCGCCGAGGTGATAAGGATTCGTGCCATGTACCCAGTCCGCGTATCTGTCTGCGCGCCCGTCTACCCCATGTGACGCGCCAGCAAAAGGGCAGCTTTGGGATCGGGGCTGTTGGGAGTGACATGACCCCGTTTGGGCGCCGCCCGCAATTCATCCATCTTGCGCCGTATTTTGGACCCAACATAACCTCAGGTTGATCCATGGAATCACAAGTTCTTGAATTTCTGCAACGAGTTCCCATATCTACTGCATACCACCGCATACAAAAACGAGGGACATCTGCTGATGTTTGACTTCCTGCTTGAGGGCGCGTTTGCGCCCTTTACGATGGCGCTTGCCTTGCTGTTGGGCCTGCTGGTTCTTGAACTGGTGGCCCTGATGGTGGGTGGCAGCCTGATGGCGGGTGAAGGTGAGGTCGATCTGGATGTTGGCGATGTGCCGGATCTGGACGGGTTCGATCTGGATATTGACGCTGATCTGGACGTTGATATCGACCTCGACCCGGTCGATCTGGCCGAGGTTGAGCTTGATGCGCCCGCCACGGAAACGGTTGGCCCGACAAGCTGGCTGGGTCTAGGCAAGATGCCCACGATGATATGGGTCGCCACGCTGCTGATGGGCTTCGGCCTGAGCGGCATGGGTCTGCAGCTGATGCTGCGTGATCTCATCGGATTCAACCTGCCGGGCTGGTTGGCCGCGATCCCCGCCGCAGCATTCGGTATCTGGTTCGCACGCGGTTTTGGCGCGGTCTTTGCCCGGTTTCTGCCGCGCACTGAGACCGAGTCAACGTCCGAGCGCCGCTTGTCCCGTCGCCGCGGTGTCATCACGCAGGGTACGGCCAGCAAAGGCCGCCCGGCCGAGGTGCGTGTCATCGACCGGTTCGGCAATGCGCATTACCTGCGCGCAGAGCCCATGCGCGAGGGTGTGACCCTGTCGCAGGGCGCGGAGGTTCTGGTGCTGCGTGATCGGCGTAGCGGTGGTTTCGTCCTGATCGGCATGTCCGAGTAATACAAATCAAAAATCCAAAGGAGACGCATTTATGGAATTTCAGTTCCTGTTGATATCCGTAGTCACCATCCTGGTGTTCCTGTTGTTCATGGGCCTTGTTCTGGGCCGATTGTATCGTCGGGCAACCCGAGAGGTGAGCCTCGTCAAGACCGGGGCAGGTGGCAAGAAGGTGATCATGGATGGGGGTACAATCGTCGTGCCGCTGTTGCATGAGGTAAGCCCGGTCAACATGAAAACCCTGCGCCTTGAAGTGCAGCGCAACGGCGAAGCGGCGCTGATTACGCAGGACCGGATGCGGGTCGACGTTGGCGTGGAATTCTACGTTTCCGTCATGGCAACGGATGAGGGCATTGCCCGTGCCGCGCAGACGCTGGGCACTCGCACCTTTGACGTGGAACAATTGCGCGAGATGATCGAAGGCAAGCTGATCGACGGTCTGCGTGCTGTGGCTGCCCAGATGACCATGGATGGGCTGCATGAAAACCGCGCGGACTTTGTCCAGGAGGTGCAGAATGCGGTTTCCGAGGACCTGCTCAAAAACGGTCTGTCGCTGGAATCGGTCTCGCTTACCGCGCTCGACCAGACGCCGTTCGAGGCGCTGGATGAAAACAACGCCTTTAACGCCGTGGGTATGCGCAAGCTGGCAGAGGTGATCGCAGCGTCAAAGAAAGAGCGCGCGCAGATCGATGCGGATGCCGAGGTTGAGGTGCGCCGCGCCGCGATGGAGGCTGAGCGTCAGAAGCTGCTGATCGAGCAGGACGAGGCGCAGGCGCGTATCGAACAGGCTGAAAAGGTCGAAACCATGCGCGTGGCGCAAGAGGCCGAGATCGCTGCACGGACTGAGGATTCAGTGCGTGAAACCGAACGCGCGCGGATTGCCCGTGAGGAAGCTATCCGTGCCGCTGAGATCGAGCGCGAGCGCAAGATCCGCGATGCCGAGATCGCCAAGGAGCGCGAGCTGGAAGTCGCCGAACAGGAGCGACAGATCATCATTGCGCAGAAATCTGAGGAAGAAAGCCGCGCCCGTGCCTCTGCCGATCTGGCCCGTGCCGAAGCGACCAAGGCGACCGAAGCGGTTGCAACCGCCCGTCAGGTGGCCGAGGCCGAGCGTCAAAAACAGATCGTGCTGATCGAAGCCACCCGCGAGGCGGAGCGTCAGGCCACTGCAATCCGCCTGGCCGCCGAAGCTGCCAAGGACGCTGCCGCCGATCACGCTGAAGCGCGCCGCGAAGAGGCGCAAGCCGAGGCGGACGCGCTCAACATCCGGGCCGAGGCCAAGAAGAACGACATGCTGGCCGAAGCCGAAGGTAAGCGCGCCATTGTCGAGGCGGAAAACGCCCTGTCGGCGGAGCTGATCCGGATGAAGGTGGACATGGCTCGGATCGACACTATGCCCGAGATCATCACCCAGATGGTCAAGCCTGCGGAAAAGATCGACTCGATCAAGATCCATCAGGTCAGCGGGATCGGCGGGGCAGGGACGCCAGGCAGTGCCGCCAACAGCGACAAGCCGGTGGTCAATCAGGCGCTGGATTCGATCATGGGCATGGCGGTGCAGATGCCTGCGCTCAAGAAACTGGGCGAAGAGCTAGGCCTGTCGATGGAAAATGGTGTCGGCGGTCTGGCCAACGGGGCGCTGGCCGTACCGGAAGAGGTGCAGGCGGTAGCGGACGTCGAGGCCGAAACCGACGACCGCATCGAGCACTAAGCTTCAAAGCAAGACTGAAAAGGGGCCGGATTTCGGCCCCTTTTTCAATAGCCGCCTGCTTTCTGGCCAAAGAACACTTTCGTCACATCCTCGATCACATCCCAGGTCACCCGGCTGCCATCTCGGATGAACAGGCTGTCGCCGACCGAAAGCTCTATAGTCTCACTGGTGGCATGATCGGTGATCCGGCAACGGCCAGACAGCACCGTCATCAACTCATCACCCTGCTCGGTACAGTCGAGTGCGCCCGCGGTGCAGTGCCAGATACCAAAACGCGTAGGATGACCCGGCCCGCCCGCATCAATCCGCCCGGACGTCCGGGGCGTGCCGCGCCGGATCACGTAGTTGCTTGCGGGGTTGTCGAGGGGCCAACGCTCCAACTCTCCCACATCGTCACCCGGTTTGTATTTCCGCATCCGCCTGCCTCCTGTTTCCCGTCGGACAAGCTTAGCCCTTACTTTGCGGACCTGTCTGCTCTTGTTCAGGCTCGGTGCGCGGCGCCTGATCGCGCTGCCTGCGGGTCAGCCTTCCGATGGTGAACGAGGTGCGCGGCGCATAGACGTAGCGGGTGCGGTCCTCGGGCACAGGACGGCTGCGCATCCGCAACAGGCCAAACAGGATCAGGAACAGATGCCCCACGGCGACAAAGGCAAAGAGCGCACCTGGACCGAAAGCGCTGATCAGGTTGGACGAAATATAGGGGCTGGCAATCGCCCCCAGCGCGTAGAAAAACATCAGCGCCGCTGACAACTCGACCCGCTCTTCGGATGTTGCAAAGTCATTGGCATGGGCCGCAGAGATCGAGAAGATCGGGAAGGTGGTAAAGCCGAAGAACGCCGCGCTCAGCATGATGCCGATCGTACCGGTGCCGCTGGCGATCATGGTGATACCACAGCTCAGGATCGCTACCCCGGACAGCCAGATCAGCACCCAACGCCGGTCATATTTGTCGGCCAACCAGCCGATGGGATATTGGGCCAGCGCGCCGCCCAGCACGAATGTCGCCAGGAAAAAGGCGATCTGGTTGATGTCCAGCCCGACCTCCTGCCCATAGATAGGCCCGACCATGCGGAACGAGGCGGAGCTGAGCGCCGCCACGATCACCCCCGCCACCGCCAGTGGCGAACAGTGCCAGGCCAGTTTCGGGCGCAGGCGCGGTGCCTCCGGTGTCTGCGGCTGGCTCGCCCGGGTCAGCATCAGCGGCAAGATCGAGGCGCAGCAGAGAATGGCGAGCAGGTTGTAGGAGATATAGGACGCGGGCGGCAGGATCGCGATGATCAACTGCGCGCCCAGCGAAGCGCCAAGATCAGCAATCCGGTAAGTTCCTGTGGCACGGCCCCGGTTCTCATTGGTGACCTTGGCGTTCAGCCAGGCCTCGATCACCGTATAGCAGCCCGCGACACAAGTGCCCGAGGCGATCCGCAGCGCCGCCCAGATGCGGGGGTCTTCGGTCAGCGTGTGCCCGATCAGCCCCATCGCGCCCAATGCGGTGCAGACGGCGAAAGCGCGGGAGTGTCCGACACTGCCCATCAGGCGAGGGGCCCACCAGCAACCCACGAAGAAGCCGAAGAAATGTGCAGAGCCGAGCATCCCGATCTCGGCCGTGGTGAAGCCCAGCGTCAGCCCCGAAATCGCATCCAGCGGCCCGACGCCCCCGGTGGACAGCTGCAGCAGAATGACCGACAAAAACAGGGCAGTGAACGAAATGATCAGGCGCATAATGTGCCACCATGACGGATCACCCCGCCGATGCACGCAATTTCTCGACTTTGTAAGGTCGGTTTTGGCTCTTTGGTGGCGTCAGTTCCCGCGCCGTATCACCGCCCGGATGTCCAGAAGGATCGGGTCAGGCACCAGATCGGGATAGCCCGAGGCCCCAAAGGCAGAGCGGCTGATCTGTCCGCGCAATTGGATGCTAAGCGCGCTCAGATCTGATCTTGCGCTGCCGGGCTTGCGGTAGAGGAATGCCTCAAAGGCGACGGGCCGGGTAACACCGCGCAGGGTAAGATCTCCGTGCAGTTGCGCGCCATCGGACAGGCGTCCGCCTTCACCCAGGATCACTCGGTTCGAGACAAACCGGATGGTCGGATAGGCGCGCGCATCCAGCACTTCGGCGCTCTTCATTGCCTGGGTTGCAAAGAACAGCCCGGTCCTGGCACGCGCCGCATCGACGCTGACATCGACCGCGCTGGCCGCCAGATTGGCAGCGTCGATCTGGATATCGGCGGATATAACCGGCATCGTCCCGCGCTGGGCGTTGCCTGCCAGCGTAAAGATGAACCCAACCTGCGAGGCCGACGTGTCCAATACATAGGGTTGCGGTGCGGCGCCAAGGGCCGGCGCTGCCAGCGACGCGGCGCTTGCAATCAGGAAGGCACGGCGGGAGTACGGTGTCATCTCGGCTCCTCGGACCCCAGGGTCAGGCCAAGCCTAGCACCGTTTTGCGGGGTTTCAGGCCATGCTCACCCGAATGTCAGCGCATGTGTGGCACTTGGGACTCACGCGGCAAGCGGGCGCGGGCGGCTGCGGTGCAACAAGGTCAGCAGGATCACAAGGTTCATCCCGTTCCAGACGATCCCGTTTATGAACGCTGCCGTATAGCTGCCGGTGACGTCGTAGATCCATCCAGACATCCAGCCGCCAAGCGCCATGCCGAAGATGGTCATCATCATCACGAACCCCACACGCGCTCCCGCTTCGCGCGGCGGCATGTATTCCCGCACCACCAGCGCATAGCTGGGGACGATGCCTCCCTGCGAAAGCCCAAACAGGGCGCTGACCACATAGAGCGGGACCAACCCGTCATAGGGCAAGAACAGAAACAATGCCGTACCCTGCAAGGCCGAACCGATCAGCAGCGTTCGCAGCCCGCCCAACCGATCGGCCACCATCCCAGAAATGATCCGACTGACGACGCCGCCCAGCAACATCAGCGACAACATTACGGCCCCTGCGGCGGGCCCGTATCCTAGCCCCACGCAATAGGCCACGATATGGACCTGCGGCATCGACATCGCCACGCAGCATCCGATGCCCGCCAGCCCAAGGACGAATTGCAGCATGCGGGGAGACATTCCGGCGCTCTGCGCGTTGACCTGTGCTTCTGACGCGGCAGAAAGCAGCTCTTCTTCCGGCACTTGTCGTCGCAACAGCAGAGAGAGCGGGATAACCGTGATCAGCGTTACCAGCGCAAGCGTCAGATAAACTTGTTGCCAACCGCTGTCGCGCAGCATGTCCGACAAGAGCGTTGGCCAGATCGCGCCGGACAGATAGTTGCTGCTGGCCACCAGCGCCACCGCGATCCCGCGCCGCTTCACGAACCAGTGCGAGATATCGGCGATGAGCGGGCCAAATCCAACCGCCGTGCCAAAGCCCAGCCCCAGATGGATCAGTGACAGGACCAAGATTGACGGTGCAAGGCCGGACAATGCATAGCATGCCGCGCTCAGACAAGCTGCACCCATCAGCGCCAATGTAACACCCAGCCGGTCCACCATCCGGCCCAGCAGTAGATTGCCAAGCGCAAAGCCGATCATGGTCAGGGTAAAGGGCAGCGAGGCGTCCGCGCGGCTCGCGCCGAATTCCGACTCGACCGCTGGCATGATCACGATCACGGCCCAGATGCCCACATTTGCCACCGTGCCGATCAGCATGGTGATCAACAGACGGAACCAGGAATAGCGACTGTCACGAACGGAATGGGCCATGGGCGCACGCTAGTGCGCGATGCCGCCCTTGGCCAGCGCGGAGAAGGCGGGCGGTGAAAACGTAAATCCAACCGGCCGCCGCGTGTTTCCTCAGAGCAAGGCTTTCCGGAACGTTACCTTGTCATCGCCGGGCGCCCAGAAGTCCCTGATCCGTGCTTCTTCCTCGTAACCCTGCCTGACGTAGAAGGCCCGCGTTGCGGCAAAGCCCTCCGTTCCAGAGGTGTCTGCGATCAGGATACGCTGATCATGCGCCCGCAGATATTCTTCCAGATGCTGGACGATGGTGGCCCCGCATCCTTTGCCCTGCCATATCGGCAAGACGGCCAACGCCAGCATGTTCCAGGTTCCCTCAGCCAATGCCTCAGGTACGGCATAGCACAGGCCGATCGGCTCCTCTTCTTGCAGGCAGGTCAGCCAAAGATCGTTGGGGTCTGTCGTCGACAAGAACCCATCCGTCATATCGGGCAACATCTCGGGCGGGAACAGCCCGGTTTCCTGCAGAACGCGCTGCAGGGGCGGGATATCGCTGCGTTTAGTAAGTTTGATTATCATTGGTCGTCTGTCTTTCGTGATGATACCATCGACCGGCCACCGCCGGGATCGAAGGTGCAAGGCTGGTGCCTTTGTCTCAGTCATGTAGAGTGTTGGGGCTGCACATACCAAAAGCTTCGCCGCAACGCGCGGCGGTCCGGCTACCCCGGTTGTCCTGTCGCTCAGGACTTAGCGGTTTCCCGCAATCGTCGACATAAATGCTCCATCATCGGGTCGAGATATCGACCATGCGCAAGCCCTAGCAGCCCGGTCGCATATCGGTCAACGGGCGAGCATCCAGGTGCCATGGGGCCAGAACGCATGAAAGGCGAAGGCGAACATGACGTCATGGGGCAGGTCTCGGCCCGCGGTGTCCCGCACTCGCACCGTGCCCACGTCGCGGCCCTTTGCGATCCGGGTCTTGTCCAGCGCCGAGGCCTGTCCCGCACGCCAGGACAGTGTCACGCCATTCTCGGTTATTTCGCCTTCGTTGCGCAATCGCTCGAAAGTCCAGACCCTGTCGCCGACACGCACGACGCGGGCCAAAGGGTGGACGCCGTGGGGCGGGTCTTCGCCGGAGTATAGAAACGGGCGGCGTGACTGGTCATAACCTCGATAGGGGTTGCGGCCATAGTCGCGGGCATAAGCGGGTTCGTTCATCACCAGCCCATCGGGGTTTCGGTGGCGGAACTCGTCCCAGCTTTCCATCCATGTGGGCAGGGCCGTGAGTTCGGTGCCGGTTAGACTGCCAACGATAGCCGTGCCAATGGCCTGCTGCCACCAGCTTTCGGTCTCGCGGTCATACATGACCATGTCGGAGTGCCGCAGCTTGCCCGAGACGCCAAAACTGAGCGTGCCCGCCCTTGTACGCCGATCAAACGTCATGCCGGAATTGCACAAGGGGCAATAGGTGACCGCAACTGGAATGCCACCAATGCTGTCATTCACGATCTCGTGCCAGATCAGATAGCGGATCGGATAGGCGCGCGGCTCGGCCCCGTTCACCTCGACGGTGATCACTGGCTCGCGCCGTCCCAGTCGGCTTTCGTCAGAGGCGCGCAGAAAGCTCGGATCGTTGATCGCGGGGATGCCATCCTTGGGCGGGCCGCCCGACCGGATCTCGGCCCAATCTTTCACGCTGGTGCGGCTGAAATCGGTATTTGACCACTCAGAGCGCCAGCGTTCGGGGGTAGCCAGTGCGGTTTCGGCGATCAGGACAAGGATCAGAAACAAGCTGCGCATGCGGAAGCCTCTTTTGATGTGCGAGGATGACCGCCAAAACCCGCTACGCAAAGCCCCGGCACAGGGATGTGAAAAGAGTTCAGGTGGTCGCGGCAAGGCGCTCGGAAAACCGGTTAAGCCAGATTAATGCGACCTCCAGCGCAGGATCAGAGAGAGGGGCCACCTTGATTGCACAGGTGAGGAGGACCAGAGAATGACTTTGCATATCTCTGAGACGAGTGAGGAACAGGCGCTCAAAGATGCGCTCTTCCAGCGGGTTTGGAGCGATGACAGGTTTGCGCGCGCGCTAGACGCTGATCCGCGTGCTGCATTGGCCGACTACGGCTTCGCGTTGTCCGGCGATGTGGATATCCGCTTCGTTCGCGACACTGGGGCGGTGAAACATCTGCATATCCCGGCAGCGCCCGCCGAAGGCGAAGTGACAGAAGCCGACCTGATGGGCGTGCAGGGGGGAACGTCTCCTATCTGCGTCACGGCGGTTGCCACGCTGACCATCATGATCGGCTCCATGACTTACAGCATTGCCAAGGACTGAAGCGGCAGGGTCCGCTTGCGATCACGGTCCTAACAACAAAGGAAGAGCACATGAGAAACTCAACCCAAAATACTGGAAAGGCTGCCTTTCTGGATCGCGTTTGGAATGATGATGCCTATCGTGCGCGCTTGCAGGAGGACCCGAAAGCCGCGCTGACTGAGCTCGGGGGTGATGTGCCCGATGGCCTGGACATCAGATGCGTGATGGACACCGACAAAGTGAAATATCTGCACATACCAGAGGCGCCGCCCGAGGGTGAAATCTCGGACGAGGATCTGTTGCAGGCCCAGGGCGGTACAACGATCATCTGCGGGGTCACGGCGATCACGGTCACAATGACGGTCGTGAACTCCGCCATCGTAACGCTGACAATCGCCACAACGGACGAGTGATGGCACAGGCGTGCAGGAGGGATTCCGCCCCCGCCAGCCGAAGAAAGAACGCTGTCAGGAAGGAGACGATTATGCTGCTCAAAACCAAACAAGCACAAAAAGCCCGCTTTCTGGACCGTGTCTGGAGTGATGACGCCTATCGCGCCCGCCTGCAGGACGACCCCCGATCAGCGATTGCGGAGCTTGGGGGCGAGGTACCCGAAGGTGTGGAGATCAGATGCGTGATGGACACCGACAGCGTCAGGTGTCTCCACATACCAACTGCGCCACATGCAGGAGAGATCTCAGACCGCGATTTGATGGAGGCACAAGGCGGCACAACTGTGACCTGCTTGTCAGCGTTCGTAGTGTCAGTGGTATCCGGAGTTACCTTCAGCGCAGCCATCGATAACTGACCGCATTGCGTGGTTGCTGCCGCCAAAACAATCCCGATAGACAGAGAGGAGCCTAGAGATGGCACATGACATCAACGAAAATCACAAAACGGAATTTCTCGACAAAGTATGGAGTGACGATGCTTATCGCGCGCGTCTGCAAGAGGATCCGAAATCGGCACTGATCGAATTGGGAAGCCATATCCCCGAAGGTGTGGACATCGAATGCGTGATGGATACCGACACCGTCAAATACCTACATATTCCCGCCGCACCATCGGCACGTGAAATCTCTGACCGTGATTTGATGGATGCCCAAGGTGGCACAACGCCCGTCTGTATCCTGTCGCTTGCAGGGCCTTATATTGCCTCAATGGTTACGCTCTCCATCGCGACTGGAAACGACTGACGGAGGGTCGGAAAGGGGGGCCTGGGGCCGCTTTGGAGCGCGCTGTGCTAGGTCTTGTGTAGGGACAAAAAAACCGCGCAGGGTCGAGCGCCCCGCGCGGATTGAAGATGTCCCGATCAGAGACTTACTCCGTCACGGTGACCTTTTTCATGACGTCGGGCTGGCCGATCACCGCACCGTTCGGACCTTCGCCGCGCTTGATCGCGTCGACCACGTCCATGCCGTCCGTCACCGTGCCCACAACCGTGTATTGACCGTTCAGGAATGGGCCGGGCTCGAACATGATAAAGAACTGCGAATTGGCGCTGTTGGGGTCCTGCGCGCGGGCCATGCCGACCACGCCGCGCTCATAGGGCAGGTCCGAGAACTCGGCCGGCAGATCATCGCGGGTTGAGGCACCGGTGCCTGCGCGGCGCATGTCGCCGCCGAGCTTGCCGAACTGGACGTCGCCGGTTTGTGCCATGAAGCCGTCGATCACCCGGTGAAACACCACTCCATCATATTGGCCTTCTTTCGCGAGCGCTGCGATTTGCTCCACGTGTTTGGGGGCGACATCGTCCAGCAGGTCGATTGTGATGGTGCCATTGGCGCCTTCGCCCTCGACCTCGATTTGCAAACCTGTGGCCAGCGCGGGGCTGGCCATCAGAGCGAACAGGGCAGCCAGCTTACGCATCTGCGGCCACCTTGACGCTGATCATGCGGTCGGGGCTCGCAGGGGGCTCGCCGCGCACGATGGCATCCACATGCTCCATCCCGTCGATCACGCGGCCATAGACCGTATACTGACCGTTGAGGAAGTGATTGTCCTTGAAGTTGATGAAGAACTGCGAGTTAGCCGAATTCGGGTTTTGCGAACGTGCCGCGCCCAGGGTGCCGCGATCATGCGGCAGCTTGGAAAACTCTGCCGGAACATCGGGCAGCGAAGATCCGCCGGTCCCTGCACGGCCCAGATTGAACCCGTCTTCCATGTCGCCATGTTCCACATCGCCGGTCTGCGCCATGAAACCGTCGATCACCCGGTGGAAGGCCACGTTGTCATATTCGCCGTTGCGGGCCAGTTCTTTCATCCGCGCGCTATGTTGCGGGGCCACATCAGGCAGCAGTTCGATGGTCACGTTGCCATCCTTCAGCTCGATGATGATGGTGTTTTCCGGGTCCTTGATCTCGGCCATGTGGCCCTCCTATTGCTGGATATGGCCGCATACCTAAGCGTGACCTGCACGAAAGCCAAGTCACGCATTGACCTGAGGCTGGTTTCCGGGAAAACAACCGGCAAGACTTGGCCAAATATCGCGGAGACGGGCAATGAGCTGGAAAACACTGGATGACATGGATCTGTCGGGCAAGCGCGTGCTGGTCCGCGTCGATATCAACGTACCGGTCGAGGACGGTAAAGTCACCGACGACACCCGCATTCGCCGCGTCGCGCCAACCGTGGGCGATATCCTGAAGGCGGGCGGCACGCCGATTCTTCTGGCTCACTTCGGGCGGCCGAAGGGCAAGGTGGTGCCCGAGATGTCGCTGCGCCCGTTGGTGCCCGCGCTGGAGGCGGCTCTTGGTGTTCCGGTCACATTCTGCGCTGATTGCCGCGGGCCTGCCGCTCAGGCAGCGGTTGACAGTCTGGCAGAGGGGTCGGTGCTGCTGCTCGAAAACACACGATTCCATGCGGGTGAGGAAAAGAATGACCCTGATCTGGCCGCCGAGATGGCGGCGCTGGGCGATATCTACTGCAATGACGCCTTCTCTGCCGCCCACCGCGCCCATGCGTCGACCGAGGCGCTGGCACGGCTATTGCCCGCCTGTGCCGGGCGGTTGATGCAGGCCGAACTGGAAGCGCTGGAAAGCGCGCTGGGCAACCCACAGCGCCCGGTGGTCGCAGTTGTGGGTGGGGCCAAGGTCTCTACCAAGCTTGAACTGCTGGGCAATCTGGTCGCCAAGGTCGATCATCTGGTGATCGGCGGCGGCATGGCGAACACCTTCCTTGCCGCTCAGGGCGTTTCCGTGGGCAAATCGCTCTGCGAACATGACATGACGGGAACAGCTTCCGAGATCCTCGCCAAAGCGAAGGAAGCAGGCTGCGCGATTCTGCTGCCCAGTGATGTGGTGGTCGCGCGTGAATTCAAGGCTGGAGCCGACAACGAGGTCGTTGCGGCGGATGCCTGCCCGGATGATGCGATGATCCTCGACGCCGGGCCCGAAACCGTCGCGCGCGTGTCAGCAGTGCTTGCAGGTGCAAAGACGCTGATCTGGAACGGCCCGATGGGCGCGTTCGAAATCGAGCCGTTTGATGCGGCGACAAACGCTGCGGCCCGCAAGGCGGCGGAGTTGACCCGCGCCGGATCGCTGATCTCGGTTGCGGGCGGCGGGGACACGGTGGCAGCCCTTAACAAAGCCGGGGCCGCTGCGGATTTCACCTATATCTCGACCGCTGGTGGCGCTTTTCTGGAATGGATGGAAGGAAAGGCACTGCCCGGCGTTGCCGTCCTGTCTGGGGGGTAACGCCGGGCTGCACGCTCGGAGACGCTCGGGACCGGGTATCCGGGAAGTGACACCCGAGGCCGTCCGGCGGCGATTGGGCGAAGGGTGGGTCTTCCGTGAGTGTGCCTTCGCCCGGGGTCCTTTTGTGGGACCTGGGCCCGTAGGCCCTGTATTCACGCACAAAGTCTCATCTCAAGATGGTGCTTGTGCGTTGTGTCGTTTTGCGCCTCATTCTTGTGGGCATTTGGGCTTCCGCCGTCAGGCCCGTCTTCGTCATCGCTCAGCATCGCCTCGCGCATATCGACGAGATCAGTGCTGTGTAACATATTAACAGCTTTGTTCATATCCAGAATTCCGAACATGTCTTCTCCTACGGCGCATCGGCCAGGGTGTTCCAAACCATGGCCGATGATTTACCGATTTGTTTTGGCGTGTTTTCTTGTCCCGAATGTGGTGATGGACCATTCGGGTCGCGCGGGTGTTCAGGCGGGATTGCCCAGCTTGCCGGGCAGGGGCATGGCGTCAAGCATACGCAGCAACCCTTCGTGGCGCGCCAGTTCGTCCTTGATCAGCAGGCGGCGGCGCTTGAGCCTGCCGAGTTGCACGCTACAGGGGGCGGGACGCTTGAGTTCATTGGCGATACGCGCCTTTAACTCGTGATGCCGGTTTTTTAACTCAGCCATGCGGACTCTCAGGGATAGGGCCTTGGCGCGCGGATTTTTGTTCATGTGGGTCCTCCTGTTTGCAAACGGGCCGATGATGTTTCTCGACCTTCAAGCCCGATATGGGGTGACCAGACCTGCAAAGAAGACAATGGTATGATTAAGTAAGATAGGAAAATCCAATATAACGGAGCGTGCCGACCCATGGCCAACGAGATCACTTTGCGCCAGATTCGCTATTTCGCGGCGCTTGCCACAGCGGGTCAGTACCGCCGCGCAGCCCGGCAGTTGGGCATCAGTCAGCCGTCGCTGAGCCTGCAGATCAGCGCCCTGGAAGACGCGCTTGGCCTGCGGCTGTTGGAACGCCGCCGTAGTGGTTTGATCCTGACGCCCGAGGGGCGCGACATTGCCGGGCTGGCGGCGCGGGTGTTGAACGAAGTGGGGCGGATGGAGGGCTATGCCAGCCCGTTGCAGACCAGTCTCATCGGCACGTTGCGACTTGGATCGACCCCGACCATCGGCCCCTATCTGCTGCCGCGCGTCTTGCGGCGGCTCCATGCGGCCTATCCGAAGCTGAAGCTGGTCATTCGCGACGGCGCCTTGCGCGATCTGACCGAGGATCTGGTCGCCGGTCGGCACGATATCGTCCTGACGCAGCTGCCAGTACATAGCGACGAGGTGCAGATGCAGCCTCTGTTTCGGGAACCCCTGATGATGGCGGTCGCACAGACCCATCCGCTGGCAGGCGGGGACAAGGCCAGACGGGCGGACCTGGAAGGGCAGAGCGTGCTCAGCCTCAGCCCGGCCTACGCCCTGCACCGGCAGATCGAGGATCTGTGCGAGGCGACCGGCGCGACCTTGCTGGAAGAGTTCGAAGGCACCAGCCTGGATGCGCTACGGCAAATGGTTTCGCTGGATATGGGCGTCACTTTGCTGCCGTCTCTTTATGTTGAATCCGAGGTGCGGCAGCGGGATGGCGACGTCTCGGTCCTGCACCTGAAACCGGGGTTGCACCGCACCGTCGGACTTGCCTGGCGCAGAAACAGCGGCGACCCGCGCGCATTTCATTTGTTTCGGGATGTGATCCGTCAGGTCGTGACCGAAGAATTTCCACACGCGGTCACACCGGTTAGCTAAGCCCGGTTGCGTTTGCTTTCCGGGCAGCTTCTGTCTAGGCTCTCGCTGCCTATCCATGTGCGGCTAGGGTTCCGCTGCTTTGCAGGTCTGGACCGAGCGCCGTTATGAGCCCGCATACGGGCAGACACCCAAGAGACGAAAAGGCCAGGGGGGATGGACGGGCGTGCTTTTGCACGTCTTGTCGAAACCGTCTTTGAGGTAACCCATGTCCATCCTTGGCTTCGTGCTTGTCCTGACCGCTGCCTTTTGTCACGCCACCTGGAACTTCTTTGTCAAACGCCTGAATGCCGGGGCTGAATTGGTCTGGCTCTTCTCGGTTGTTGCGGCGGTGATCTACGCGCCGCTCGCGCTCTATGTCGCGTCCGGTACCGATGGGTTGGATCGATTGCAGATCCTGTTTGTACTCGGCAGCGTGGCAATCCATTTGGGGTATTTCCTGCTGCTGCAAACCGGCTATCGCCACGGTGCGTTGTCGGTGGTTTATCCCACGGCGCGCTCCACCGGACCATTGCTGGCGACCTGTTTTGCGGTTTTGCTGCTAGGCGAGACAGTTACCGTGCAGACCGTGCTGGGTGGTGCAACGATCATCTTTGGTGTGTTGATGCTGACAGGCGGCTTCCAGCGCGGAGGAGGAAGCAGGGCGCTGATCTCTGTTCTGTTTGGTGTGGCGGCGGGGCTGCTGATCGGCAGCTATACCGCATGGGACGCCTATGCGGTGTCAGTCCTGTTGGTCCCGCCATTGCTGCTGGATTATGCGTCGAGCATCGGCCGGGTTGTGTTGCTGGCGCCAGTGGCGCTGAGGCGCAGGCAGGCGGTGGCGCGGCTTTGGACGCAGCATCGCAAAGAGGTTGTGATCATCGCGATATTCTGCCCGCTGGCCTATTTACTCGTTTTGGTTGCTATGACGTTTACGCCAGTGATTTATGTTGCGCCGCTGCGCGAGGTCAGCGTGTTGCTTTCGGTGCTGATGGGCAGCGTCTTGCTGGGCGAGGGGCATCTCAGACCTCGCCTGTTCTGGTCCACCATCATTGTTTTTGGCGTCGCGGCTTTGGCACTGGGATGAGGCAAGGGGCTTGCCGCGCTGCTTTTGGCGGTTAGGTTCTGCTGGAACGACTTGAAGGGGACAGTCTATGAAACGCAATCCACTGGGCCGCACGGGCATCGATGTATCGGAGCTTTGCCTGGGCACGATGACCTTCGGCACCCAGACCTCCGAGGCGGAAGGGCATGCGCAGATGGACGTGGCCCTGTCCGGTGGCATCAACTTTGTCGACACCGCCGAGATGTATCCGGTGAATCCGGTTGCAAAAGAGACGATCGGGCGGACCGAAGAAATCCTTGGCACCTGGAACGCGGCCAACCCGGCGCGGCGGGGTGACTATGTGCTGGCCACCAAACATTCTGGCGAAGGCTTGCGGCATGTGCGCGACGGCGCGCCGATCTCGTCGCAGACCATTGCCGGGGCTATCGAGGGGTCGCTGCGACGCTTGCAGACCGATTATATCGATCTCTATCAGTTCCACTGGCCCAATCGCGGCAGCTACATGTTCCGGCAAAACTGGCATTATGATCCCTCAGGCAACGCCCATCCCGAAGTGATCGCCGATATGGAGGATTGCCTTGGCGCGCTCCAACGCGAGGTGGACAAGGGCACGATCCGTGCCTTTGGCCTGAGCAACGAAAGCGCCTGGGGGACTTCGCAGTGGCTGCGGCTCTCCGAACAGGGGCTTGGGCCGCGCGTGGCCTCGATCCAGAACGAATATTCGCTGGTCTGCCGTCTCTACGACACCGACCTGGCGGAACTGAGCGTGCTGGAAGATGTGGGGCTGATGGCGTTTTCACCCCTGGGCACCGGCCTGTTGACCGGCAAGTACCAAAACGGGGCAGTGCCCGAGGGCTCGCGCCGGTCGATCACGCCGGGCCTGGGCGGGCGGCATTCCGACCGGGTCTATGGCGCGGTCGATGCCTATCTGGAGATCGCACGCCGTCACGGGCTGGATCCGGTGCATATGGCGCTGGGCTGGTGCCGGACGCGGCCTTTCATGATGTCGGCGATCTTTGGCGCGACGACCATGACTCAGTTGGAGCACATTCTGGACGGTGCCGACCTGCATCTGTCGGATGAGGTGGTGACAGAGCTCAACGATACGCACAGGGCGCATCCGATGCCCTATTGAGGGGGCAGTGCCCCCTCGAACTGCTTTGGCCAGTTGACGTAGGCGGGTCTATTCCGCCGCCGTCGCCCGGCTTTGCCTTAGGTCTCGGGCTGACAGCTTATGCGCGGTACGGAAAGCGCGGGCGAAGCTGGATTGCGAGGAGAACCCGGTCGCCAGTGCCACCTCCATCAGCGGCATATCTGTGTCGGTGACCAGACGGCGCGCCTCGGCCAGCCGCAGATGCAGGTAGTGGTCCTGAGGCGTCGTGTTCAAGCGCAAGCGGAACTGCTGTTGCAGGCTGCGCGGCGAGGTGCCGAGCTGTTTTGCGATCTCGACCAGAGGCAATGGATCGTCCAGCGCGGCCTCCATCAGCGCGTGCGCCTTTGCGGTCAGCGCGTTGTGCTTGTCGGTGCCGATGCGCGTTTGCGGGCGGCTTTGCGACTGTGGACCGTCATGCAGGAAGAGGCCGGCCACACGTGACGCGAACCCGGCCCCGTGCCGCGCGGCGATGATATGCAGCATCATCTCGATGGCAGGCACCGCACCGCCGCTGGTCAAGCGCTGGTCCGAGACCACGAAGCGGTCGGGGCGCACTTCGACTTCGGGGAAGCGGCTGGCGAAATTCTCCAGATCCTCCCAATGCGTGGTGGCCGCGTGTCCATCCAGCAGCCCGGCCTCGGCCAGCAACCAGGGCCCGCCATCGATCCCGGCAAGCGCGGCGCCGCCATTTGCGATCCGGCGAAGTCCTGCCAGCAGGCTGGGCGTGGCATGGCGCGCGAGGTGGAACCCGGCCACGACGATCAGCAACTCACAGCCCGCAAACCGCGCCAGCGGGATGCCCGGCACCTGCAAGGCGCTGGTCAGTTCCGCCGGTTTCGGCGTGGCGGTCACATAGTCCCAGTCGAAGGCAGGGCGGTCGGCCAGCCGGTTGGCCGCGCGCATCGGATCGACGGCAGCGGCGAAGCTGAGCGTGTTGCATTCATCCAGCACAAGCACGCCGGTTTTCAGGGCGCGATGTTCCGGCTGGAGGATGTTTTTTGCGGGTTTCATCAAGTTCGATTCGCATTTTGACAAGTGATTGGGCTCAGGCTGCGCCAGAGTCGGCTGTGAAATCAAACCGGAATCCGGGGAGAAGCTTGGGGATATGCCTCGGCGAAACCCGGTAAAAGCTGTGGAAAACCTCAAATGCCTCTGCAAATGAACCGCGACGTCTTCATCACCTGTGCCGTGACCGGATCAGGCGGCACCCAGGATCGCAGCCCGCACGTGCCGCGCTCGCCTCAACAGATCGCAGAGAGCGCGATTGCGGCGGCCAAGGCGGGCGCGGCAGTGGTGCATTGCCATGTCCGCGACCCCGAGACCGGTGCACCAGCCCGGGAATTGGCGCTGTACCGCGAGGTGACCGATCGCGTCCGTGACGCGGATGTGGATGTGGTACTGAACCTAACCGCCGGGATGGGCGGCGACATGGTGTTTGGCGGGGTCGAGAGCCCGCTGCCGACGGTCGACGGAACCGACATGGTCGGCGCGAGCGAGCGGGTCGCTCATGTGGCCGAATGCCTGCCGGAAATCTGCACGCTGGATTGCGGCACGATGAACTTTGCCGAGGCCGATTACGTCATGACCAACACGCCCGGCATGCTGACGGCGATGGGCCGGATGATGACCGATCTGGGGGTGAAGCCCGAGATCGAGGCGTTTGACACCGGTCATCTCTGGTATGCCAAGCAACTGGTCAAGGATGGCGTACTGGAGCCCAACGCACTGGTGCAGCTTTGCATGGGGGTGCCCTGGGGTGCACCGGATGATCTGAACACGTTCATGGCGATGGTGAACAACGTGCCAGATGACTGGACCTTCAGCGCCTTTGCGCTGGGCCGCAACCAGATGGCCTATGTGGCCGCTGCCGTTCTGGCGGGCGGCAATGTGCGGGTCGGGCTGGAGGATAACCTTTGGCTCGGCAAGGGCGAGTTGGCGCAGAACTGGCAGTTGGTCGAACGCGCAAGCACCATCATCGAGAACATGGGCGCACGGGTGATTGGCCCGGCGAAGGTGCGCGAGAAGCTGGGGCTGGTGAAACGGGCGCCGCGGTCTTGATTTGTCAGGTGGGTGGGCCCGCCCACTCACCCCTTTTTCGCCGCTGCGCGGCGTGTGTCGGAGATATTTGAATGGCAGTTGCGTCCATTATCGGTGGTGGCGTCATCGGCGGCGGTTGGGCCGCTCGGTTTCTGCTCAATGGTTGGGACGTCCAGGTGTTCGACCCGGACCCGGAGGCGGAGCGCAAGATTGGCGAAGTGCTGGACAATGCCCGCCGGTCGCTGCCGGGGTTAAGCGATGTGCCCTTGCCAGCCGAGGGTCAGTTGAGCTTTCATGATGATCTGGGCGAGGCCGTAAAGGATGCTGCCTGGATACAGGAGAGCGTCCCTGAGAGACTAGAGCTTAAACTGCGTGTTTACAGGCAGTTACAGGAGGTTTGTGATCCTGCCGCGATCATAGGTTCCTCGACCTCTGGGTTCAAGCCATCGGAATTGCAGGAAGGGGCGTTGCGCCCCGAACAGATCGTGGTGACGCATCCGTTCAATCCGGTCTACCTGTTGCCGCTGATTGAATTGGTGAGCTCTCCGGCCAATGATCCGGCACATATCGATCGGGCAAAAGATATCCTGAGCGGGCTTGGCCTTTACCCGCTGCATGTGAAGAAGGAAATCGACGCCCATATCGCCGATCGCTTCCTTGAGGCGGTCTGGCGCGAAGCGCTCTGGCTGGTCAAGGACGGTGTCGCCACCACCCATGAGATCGACGAGGCGATCCGCATGGGGTTCGGCATCCGCTGGGCGCAGATGGGCCTCTTCGAGACCTACCGTGTCGCCGGTGGCGAGGCGGGGATGCGGCATTTCATGGCGCAGTTCGGCCCGGCGCTGGAATGGCCCTGGACCAAGCTGATGGATGTGCCTGAATTCACCGACGAGTTGGTTGATCTGATCGCCGCGCAATCGGACGCGCAATCGGGCCATCATCACATCCGGGATCTGGAACGCATCCGCGACAACAACCTTGTCGGCATGATGCGCGCGCTCAAGCACCAGAATTGGGGCGCAGGCGAAGTGTTGAATCAGCATGACCAGCGGATCAAGTCCGCAATGCCCGGCCATGTGGATGAAATCGGCGACCTGTCGCAGCCGATCCTGACGCTGTCGCGTGCGGTGCCCTTGGACTGGACCGATTACAACGGCCACATGACCGAGTCGAAATATCTGGAGGCTTTCGCCAATTCCACCGACAGGTTCATGGAACTCATTGGCTGTGATGCCGACTATATTGCCAAAGGCGGCAGCTATTTCACCGCTGAAACACATATCCGACATTTGGACGAGACCCATGCAGGGGCGCGGATCGAGGTGCGCACACAGATGCTGTTGGGGCAGGGCAAGAAGCTGCACCTGTTCCATCGGATGTATGAAGGCGAGACCTTGTTGGCCACCGGCGAGAGCTTCCTCTTGCATGTCGATCTGGATACCCGGCGGCCCTGTGCGCCATCGCCCGAGATCGAGGCGGCGATGGCCAGAATTGCCGAAGCTCAAGCCGTTTTGCCCTATCCCGAAGGGGCCGGCAGCGCGATCCGGAGGCCCGCGTGAGTCAGCGTGTACTGATCACGGCTGGCGCTTCGGGTGTCGGTCTTGCGATGGCCGAGGCTTTCGCGCAGGCGGGCGCGCGGGTTTGGGTTGCGGATGTCGATGCACAGGTGCTCTCGGCATGCCCCGATGGCTGGCAGCGCACGCGCGTGGATGTCTCTGACGCGGCAGAGGTCGCGGCGCTGTTTGCCGAGATTGCGCGGAATTGGGGCGGGTTGGATGTTCTTTGTGCCAATGCCGGGATCGCCGGGCCAACCGCATTGATCGAGGACGTGGAACCAGAGGATTGGCGCGCCTGTCTCTCGGTCAATCTCGATGGGACGTTCCACTGCGCGAAACATGCGGCCCCGCTGATGAAGGCACAAGGGGCAGGGGTCGTATTGCTGACAGCTTCGACGGCGGGTCAGCACGGCTATCCTTGCCGCGCGCCCTATGCAGCGTCGAAATGGGCGGTTGTGGGTCTTGGCAAAACGCTGGCGATGGAGCTTGGTCCCTACGGTATCCGCGCCAATGTCATCTGTCCCGGCGCGGTCGAAGGGCCGCGGATGGAACAGGTTTTGATGCGCGAAGCCGCGGCGAAGGGCATGACCCGCGACCAGGTCTATGAAGGGTATGCTTCGGGCACCTCGATGGGCCGCTTCATCGAAGGTCACGACATTGCGGCAATGGCGGTCTTTCTGGCCTCTGACGCCGCGCGACTGGTGTCGGGGCAAGTGATTGCGGTGGACGGGCACACGGTCAACCCCGATCCGCAGCTGTAGGCAAATCTCACCAAAAGAAGAAAATCACCTAAAGTATGGTTTGATCCCAGCGCCGCCGTCTTGAAATGAAGCCAAAGCCTTTGCCGACGCGGTGCGAGCAGCCGAAATTGACCTACGCTACGGAGCGAAATTCGTCTTGCGTATTGCCAGAAGGGTACGGCAGGTCGGGAGTTTCCAAGCCAAGCCCATCACAAAGAGGTGCCCAGCCAGAACCAAGTGGTAGCTCAATCAGCCGGCTTCGGGGCACTGTGTTGCGCACATTGTCGATCGTTTCCCGATAGACCGACAGAACATGGTCTTTATCGTCGATTTGCCCGCCAAATACCCTTTCCGTGATGACCTTAGTACCTAGCCCGCCGACATCCTTGCCGGAAACCAGCGCTTGTTGAATGGTCTTGGAGAAACTGTCCCACCAATCCTCTTCCGGTCTGTAGGATAGGATCACTTTGGCATTTGGATAAAACTCCATAGTTTCGCGCCAGAAAGCGGCCGAGGGCCAATCCACCGCGCTGTTGAAACCTTCGAACAGTTTGGGCCAGTCGGGTTCAGCGCCGTTTGCGAATGCAGACCAGCGTTCCCGCTGAACCTCGCTATCCATGACCTCATACATGTGATGGGTCGGACCCAGACCCAAGATTTCCAACCCTCGTTTTAGGCTCTCTGTTCCTGTGCGCCCGAATCCGGCGCCGATGGCTTTTAGGCTCATACTGGTCCCCTTCCCGCGTTTCTCACCTTATTTGTTGTGGAAGCCATCATGCGGCTTGGTTTATGATAGGGCAATCAGAACGACCTGGTAACGGCGTTCAAATTATTCGAACGGGATATGAGGAACGCGCGTGCACATACCGACGGAAATCCTCGCACTGGATTTTGCTGCATTGCGCACATTGAAATTAGTCTATGCGTATCGCTCGTTCACCGCTGCCGCCAGCGAACTTGGGGTCAACACGTCGTCTGTAAGCTATACAATTGAAAGGGTACGAAAGGCCGCCCGGGACCCGCTGTTCGTCAAGCAGGGCGGTGGTATTGCACCGACAGAGCATTGCGAAAAACTCATTAAGAGCGTCAGCCTTGTCCTCGATGAAGCCCTCAACTTCCGCGATGATGAGGGCTTCGATCCTCTGAACGCTGTCGGAAACATCTCAATAATAAATTCCAGCTATGAGACGATGCTGTTTCTCCCACAACTTATCAAAAGGGTGAGGGCGGCCGCGCCGAAGGTGCAACTGACGTTCAACTACAACTATGGTGCAGCCCGAGAGCTACTGTTGAAAGGTGCCGCTGATATCTATCTGGGCCCGCAGATGATTTCCGATAGCGGCATCTACGGGAAGGAATTTCTCAATCAAGATCAGCATTTATGTATGATGGACCCTTCAAACCCGCTGGCAGCCAAGAGTGAATTGACGCTAGAGGACATCAAGGACGAAGACCACGTGCATTTCGAACCTCGCCCGGGATGGCAACAAGCGGTGTTCCGATACGCATCTGGGAAGGGCGTGGAACTGCGCAAGGCGGTTGTGAGCAGTGATGCCATTTCCTTTGGCGAAATCGTGGTGGGTTCCGACCTCTTGGCCGCTTTGCCCGCCCGAATGGCGCGAAAGTTTCAAGATCGGTTGGCACTCCGCCCCTACACATTCGAGACAGGCATGGCCGAGCACATGTATTGGTCGGCCGCGACCGACCGTTCAAACCTCAGCCGTTGGGTGCGCTCGATAATAATAGACGAGGCGGCACGGATCGATAGATCCCCCGACCCAGCAGGATATTGACCCCGGATTTGTCGCTTTACTGTTCTATGCGCTTTCGAAGCGTGCGTAGGTGGTCCGGGAACTGGCGGGCGGTGAGTTCGGCTTCTCGGATCAATGTGTCGAAATGTATAGTGAAGGTTTCGATCCGATCGCGGTCGCGGAAGGCCATGTAATGCCCACCGGCGTAGAAGACACATAGCAGGGGGCCGAACACCGTGATCGGTGCGCAATAGAGGCGCTTGGCGTCGAAGAGATAGATGCGCAGGCGCGGGTAGAGTTGGTCGCAGAGTTCCAGAAACCGATCGATCTGTTCCAGCCGAATATCGGCGGGCAGACCTTCATAATAGCCGGTGGCATTGGCAAAGCTCTGCAATTCGTAGAGCGGCAGCGCGATTTCATAGTCCGACCGGGCGCTGCGCATGAAGGTCAGACGGTCCTCTGACGCGCCGATGGCCTGATCGGCGGTGCGGCCCAGATGCGGGGCGTATTCCCATTCCAACAGCGCGCGGGTCTTGAGCATGTCGGGCAGGGCGGCAGGGACGTGGCGGATCTTGTAGCCCGCGGCCTCCTGATGCCACTGAAAGATACGTTCATCCACCAAAGCGCGCTGCGCTTTCGTCAGACTCAATGCACCGGCCAGCAGTTCGGCGGCGCTTTCGGGCCGGTCTGACAGGCTCAGCAGCCAATCCGACGAAACCCCCAGAGCCGTGGCGCAGGCGCCCACCACATGGGCATTGGGCAGGCGTGCCCCATCATCCGTCAGCAGCTGCGATATGGTCGATCGGTCCACCCCAATGCGGCGCGACAATGCGCTTTGGCTGACTTGCGCCTCGTCCATTGCCCGCGCCAAACGCCGCCTGAACTGCGCGGCACGGTCGCGTTTGTCGATATTATCAATCATGTGGTAATAAATATCACGCCCGCAGATAAATGTTAATCATATTCAGAATTCTCGGCGCTTCGGCTGACCTGTAACATTTCTGAGAAAACACAAAAAAAACGAAATGGTACGGAGAACGGGATGGAGACGCGACAGCGATCTGTTGTGAAAGCGGTGCTGTGGAACCTGATGGGGCTTGCGATGATGACCCTGGTTGGTCTTGTGGCAACCGGCTCGGCAGCGATCGGCGGAACGCTTGCGCTGGTGAACACCGCAATCGGGTTCACAATGTACCTCGTCTACGAGCGGGTCTGGGCCGGTATTCGGTGGGGGCGCAATGTCTGACCCACGCGTCTCGACCTCGAAACCCGAATGGGGCACGTTTGCGCTGATCGTGCTCTGTTATCTGCTCTGGGGCGCAGCAATCCTTTTGTTGTCCGCTCTGTCGCTGCCGCTGGCACTCGTCGCGGCTGGCGTTCTGGTGGCGTTTCACGCTTCGCTAACCCACGAGGCGCTGCATGGTCATCCCTTCCGTTGGGCCGCACTAAACGAGGCGCTGATGGCGCTACCGCTGAATCTGTGCATTCCCTATAACCGGTTCCGCGATCTGCATTTGGCGCATCACCGCGATGCCACTCTGACCGATCCCTATGACGATCCCGAATCGAACTATTTGGACCCGGCCACATGGGGGGACATGCCCGCGTGGTTGAGGGCGCTCTATGATTTCAACAACACGCTTCTGGGCCGGATGCTGGTTGGTCCGGCGATCGGGCAGATCGTGTTCTTTGGTGACGAATGGCGCGCCGCCTGCCGGGGCGATCGGGCGGTTTGGCGCGCCTGGGTGCAGCATCTGCCGGGCGTCGCGGTGGTCCTGTGGCTGGTCGCATCCTCGCCGATGCCGGTCTGGGCCTATCTGATATCGGCCTATCTGGGGCTGTCGCTGCTTAAAATCCGCACTTTTCTGGAACACCGAGCCCATGAAAAGGCGCGCGGCCGCACGGTGATCATCGAGGATCGCGGGCCACTGGCCTTTCTGTTTCTTAACAACAACTTGCATGTGGTTCATCATATGAACCCCAGGGCGGCATGGTATCAGCTGCCCGCGCTATACCGCGACGGGCGCGAGCGGTATCAGGCCAGCAATGAAGCCTATGTCTATCGCTCATATGCTGACATCTTCCGGCACTATTTTTTCCGCGCGAAAGACCCGGTAGCGCATCCGCTCTGGCCCAAGGGCTGATTTCGCGCCATACGGGTCGGCATGAGCCTTTGGATACCCGTCACCCTCGCCGCCGCGCTGTTTCAGACCGTGCGGTTCATGCTGCAAAAGACCCTCAGCACCGTGCGGTTGACGCCCGCCGGGGCGACCTTTGCGCGCTTTGCCTATTCCGCACCTCTGGTGGTGCTCGGCCTTGCGGCCTATCTGGCGATCACCGGCACGCCCTTGCCGCAATTGTCCGGGCGGTTCTGGATGTTTGCCGCCATTGGTGGCACGGCGCAGATACTTGCCACGATCTGTGTCGTGGCCCTGTTCAAACAGCGCAACTTTGCGGTTGGGATCACCTTCAAGAAGACCGAAGTGATCCAGACGGCGCTGGTTGGACTGATCGTGCTGGGCGACAGCGTGTCGAGCGGTGGACTTGTAGCCATTCTTCTTGGGTTGACGGCGGTGTTTCTGCTGTCGAAAACGCCGGGCGGAGAGGGGCCCTGGTGGCGGCACCTGACCAACCGTGCCTCGATGTTGGGGCTGGGGTCAGGGATCCTGTTTGCGTTTTCGGCGGTCAGCTATCGCGGCGCGTCGCTGGATCTGGGTGACCTTGATCCGGTCTTTCGCGCCAGCGTGACACTGGCGGCGGTGACAAGCCTGCAAATGATCGGCATGGCGCTCTGGCTGGCCTGGCGAGACCGGGCGGAGTTGCGGGCGGTCTGGGACACGCGCCGAACCGGCATCTTTGTCGGGTTGACCAGCATGGGCGGGTCATTTTGCTGGTTTCTGGCCTTCACGCTGCAAAACGCTGCCTATGTAAAGGCGCTCGGTCAGGTCGAGCTGGCCTTCAGCATCCTCGCCTCGACGCTGTTCTTCCGTGAACGTATCAGCGGGCGCGAGATCGCCGGGATCGGCGTTCTCGCTCTGTCGATACTGGTTTTGATCCTGGCGATCTAAGCGGGCCTCAGGCCACCGATTGCTCGCGCCGCTCGGCGAAGCTCAGCGCGATGAAGCTAGGTAGGTGGTCGCCCATGCCCACAACTTTGTCGCGCCCCTTGTGATCGCGGCTGCGATTGCGGCCTTTGCTCTCACCAGATTTCTTGCCCCTGGTGTCGGCGACGGCAACCTTGCCGGCCTGCGCATTCTTTGCGGCCTGATCGGCGTCAGCCGTTTCGGTCTTGTCGGAGCTTTTCTTGGGCTTCTGGCTTTCAATCTTCAGCGGGCTTTCGACCCGGGGAATTTCTTTCTGAATCAGATTCTCAATCGCGCCGAGGTTTTTTTCGTCGCGCGGGATGCAGATCATCATAGCCTTGCCGTCGCGGCCGGCGCGGCCGGTCCGGCCGATCCGGTGGACATAATCCTCGGGGTGGCCAGGCACATCGAAATTGAAAACATGGCTGACGCTGGGAACGTCCAAGCCACGGGCGGCCACGTCAGAGGCCACCAAGATGCGTAGCGAGCCATCGCGGAACCCGTCCAGTGTCCTTGTGCGCTGGCTTTGATCCAGGTCACCATGGATCGGCGCGGCATCATAACCATATTTCTTGAGCGATTTCGCGACGATATCCACATCCGTCTTGCGGTTGCAGAAGATGATGGCGTTGGTGCATTTCTCGCCTTCGGCATCGATCAACGACCGCAGCAGCCTGCGCTTCTCACTCGCCTCACGGTCACGGCGCGAGCCTTTGAATATCACCACACCCTGTTCGATGTTTTCCGAGGCGGTGGCCTGACGGGCCACCTCTATCCGTGCCGGGGCGCTGAGGAACGTGTTGGTGATCCGCTCGATCTCGGGTGCCATGGTGGCCGAGAAGAACAAGGTCTGGCGGGTGAAGGGCGTCAGCGAGAAGATGCGTTCGATATCGGGGATGAAGCCCATGTCGAGCATCCGGTCGGCCTCATCAACCACCATGATCTGCACGCCTGTCAGTAGCAGCTTACCGCGCTCGAAATGATCCAACAGACGGCCCGGCGTGGCGATCAACACATCGACGCCCCGATCGATCAGCGCATCCTGCTCCTTGAACGACACGCCGCCGATCAGCAGGGCCTTGGTCAGTTTCAAGTGCTTGCTATAGGTGTCGAAGTTTTCGGCCACCTGTGCAGCCAACTCACGGGTGGGGCACAGAACCAGGCTTCGCGGCATCCGCGCCCGCGCCCGACCGCGCGCCAGTAGTGTGATCATCGGCAGGGTGAAGCTGGCGGTCTTGCCGGTGCCGGTCTGGGCGATGCCCAAGACATCACGCCCTTCGAGGGCCGCGGGTATCGCGCCTTCCTGAATCGGGGTGGGGGTTTCGTAACCTGCTTCGGCAATAGCCTTGAGGACCTTCGGGTTCAGGTTCAGATCGTTAAACTTTGTCATATGCGTCCGATATATGCGGACACTAGACCTGGCCCGCGCGTCTTACGTTGTTGCCGGGTCCGGATGACCAGCGCGGTTCGCGCGCAACGGCTTGCGCGGCGGCATAACAAAAACGCGAGCAGGGGTCAAACAAACATGCTTGAAGGACTGACTGGCACGCGATTGTCCTTGATGGTGCGCTAATCTGGCACCCAGTCGGGGAAGTGTTTCTGTCGCTTCCACTCCAGGCCAAGGTCGCGTGTCCTTAGCATCCCTTCGGCGGCCAGCGCGCTGCGCAAACGGTCGGTGTCGCCACAAACCTCATCATAGAATCTTCTGAGACCCTCTTCGCCCTCTTCTTCTTCCAACGCGTTCAGCAACTCGTGCAGGGTGGCGCCGCCTTTCTTACGTGACCTGGCGGGCGTCAGGTCGGCGCGGTACGATCCCTTTTCCAATCGGTAGCGGTAATGCCCCAACCAGTCATTCCAACCCTTTGCGTGGCAATGACAAAGCGCGACCTGCTCCAACTCCACCACATCCGGGTTGCGCTGCTCGTCCTGCTCAAAGCTGTGAAGACCGAACCGAACATTTTCCATCCCGGTGCGGATGAGCACTTTCCCGTTCGCATGGCTCAGGAAACCACCCTTCAGATAGCTTCCGAACTCGGGATAGAGGCGGTCGATGGTTGGGCCGCGCTCTGGTCCCGACGGGATGAAAGCCTTGAACCGGGTGCCGTCGCCGTCAATTAGTTCGTTCGGCCGCATCAGAGCGCCTTTGACCAATTCTGGAAGCGCGCCCAGAACCTCCTCCAAGGGCTGTTCCGGCCAGATGAATTCATCCACATCGATATGGGCCAACCAGCCCACGAGCGGTGGGGTGCCGTAAACACGGGTCGCATTCAGCGACTGGCGGAACTGATGGGTGAGCGGGCGTTTGCTCCGGCCAATTCGATTGCGCCAGTAATTGTTGGTGCAAAGCGTTACACGAGTTTTTGGATGCGCGCGCAACGGTTCCATGACCTCGGGGCAGGGTTCGTCGAGGTGGATATAGATGAGCGTTGCACCAAGCTCGATGTGGTAGGCCGCGAAATTCAGGATGTCCCGCGCGGGCGCCTTGATCGTTGTGACCACCCCCCAGCTGTCTCTGCCAACAGACATGTTCAAGGCAACTCCGCTTGCGACGGCCATCCGAAGGTTCCGCCTTGCGAACGCTAGGGCACCGACGCTCTCAGGTCATCATCTCTTTTGTTGCGGTCAGGCGCACATTGGGGTGGTCGCGCTCGATCCGGTCGATATCCCATTGCAGCCGGGTCAGATAGACAACGTCGCCGTCATGGTCATGGGCGATGTGCTGCTTGTTGGCGTTGATGAATGCGTCCAGCGCTTGCTTGTCGCCACTGGCCCAGCGGGCCGAGGTGAACTGCGACGCCTCGAAGCGGACGGGCAGGCCGTATTCCATCTCGATCCGGCTGGCCAGCACTTCGAATTGCAACGCGCCGACAACGCCCACGATGAAGCCTGAGCCGATCGAGGGTTTGAAGACCTTGGCGGCGCCTTCTTCGGCAAATTGCATCAGCGCCTTTTCCAGATGTTTGGATTTCAGCGGATCGCCCGCGCGCACGCCCTGCAGCAGTTCCGGCGCGAAAGACGGGATACCGGTGACCCGGATTGCCTCGCCCTCGGTCAGAGTGTCGCCAATGCGCAATTGCCCGTGGTTGGGGATGCCGATGATGTCTCCGGCCCAGGCCTCTTCTGCCAGTTCGCGATCGGAGGCCAGGAACAGCACGGGGTTCGAGATCGCCATCGGTTTCTTGGACCGCACATGGGTCAGCTTCATGCCACGTTTGAAATGCCCGCTGGCCATCCGAACAAATGCCACCCGGTCACGGTGCTTGGGGTCCATATTGGCCTGCACCTTGAAGACAAAGCCCGCGACCTTCTTTTCGTCGGGTGCAATCTGACGCGGGTCCGCGGATTGGATCTGCGGTTGCGGGCCATAGGCGCCGATCCCTTCCATCAATTCCTTAACGCCGAACGAGTTGATGGCCGAGCCGAACCAGATCGGTGTCATATGCCCTTCTAGCACCGCCTGCGGGTCAAGCTTGGGCAGCAATTCGCGTGCCATTTCAACCTCTTCCAGCAGCTTGTCCAGCAGGTGCGCAGGCACGTGTTCGGCCAGTTTCGGGTCGTCGAGCCCGTTGATCTCGATGCTTTCTGCCACCTTGTTGCGGTCGGCGCGGTCCATCAATTCCAGTCGGTCGCGCAACATGTCATAGCATCCAATGAAATCGCTACCCACGCCGATGGGCCATGCGGCTGGCGTTACGTCGATGGCCAGCATCTCTTGAATCTCATCGATGATTTCGAACGTATCGCGGCTTTCACGGTCCATCTTGTTACAGAAAGTCAGGATCGGCAGATCGCGCAGGCGGCAAACCTCGAACAGTTTCTGGGTCTGGCTTTCCACACCTTTCGCGCCATCGATCACCATCACGGCCGCGTCCACAGCGGTCAGCGTGCGATAGGTGTCTTCCGAGAAATCGCTGTGACCCGGTGTGTCCACCAAATTGAACCGGAAATCACCATAGTCGAAGGACATGGCCGAGGCGGACACCGAGATCCCCCGGTCCTTTTCCATCTGCATAAAATCCGACCGCGTGCGCCGCGCCTCGCCCTTGGCGCGCACCTGGCCAGCCATCTGGATCGCGCCCCCATAGAGCAGAAATTTTTCGGTCAAAGTCGTTTTGCCCGCATCGGGATGCGAGATGATCGCAAAGGTGCGGCGGCGCGCGATCTCGGGCGGCAGGGTGGGGCGGTTCGAGGCGGTATCCAACATGAGCGGGCGTATAGGTGAGGCGTTGACAAGGTGCAAGAAAAAGGGGCTGGGATGCGGGTTTTGACCCCAAAAACAGCGATTGCCCGCTTTACCGACTCAGGTGAGTTCGATATGAGAACATTAAGTGAACATTGCCGGCGGAGAGAGCCAAAATGACATTGCAGGAAATCGCCGACGAACTGGTCTCACGTTGCCGCAGGAACAGCTGCAAGACCAACCTGGAAATGCTTTATGCGCCCGGCGCGGTCTCGGTTGATGCAGCAGACGCCTGGGGGTTTGGCCGCACCTTGCGCGGGCTTGAGGCGATCCGCAGCAAACATGAGTGGCGCGCACGTGCGGCAGAAGTCGCAACGGGCAGCGTCACCGGGCCTTTCCTGCATGGGGATGACCGGTTTGCCGTGATCTATGAGGCCAAGGGCAGGCGGCGTGACACCGGTGAGGCCTTCGACCGGCGTGAAGTTGCGGTGTATCACGTGGCCGAGGGCAAGATCGTGCGGGAAGAGTTCTTCTGCTAGATGAAGGATGTCGCCAAAAAGAAGTTTGACGCCAGATCAGCCAATGGCCGCTCGGCGCAGCATGTCAACGGCGTCACGGCGATGCAGCAGCGCAGGTCTCCGCTCCGGGTTGCTTTTGCCGCTCAGTTGCAGCAGAGGGCTGATCTTGTCCAGCAGGCCCTGCGGCGGGGCAGGTGCCACCTGCGACTCGATTGGCAGCAGATCGGCGGCGATCCCTTCGGCGTAGACCTGATGCGGGCGATCAAACAGGATCTGGAAGTATTCGACACAACCACCTTCGACCAGAAAAACGCTCTCGCCATCGACCAGATGCCGGGCTTCAACCAATGTCTCGGGCGCATCCGCGCGCTGCGGGACGGCAAGCCGGTGGTTGGGGCTGACAATCAGGTCATTGGGGTTGTTCAGCGCGCCGCCGCGGATCACCACCAGCGCAAGATCCCCGGAGGTCTGTATGGCCGAACGTCCCGTCCAGAGGATTTCTTGCGGGCCCTGATCACGGGTCAGTACTCGGTCACCGGCCTTGAGCGTTTCGATCCTTGCCTGAACCCCCGAGGCCAGCGTGATATGAGTGCCGCGCGTGAATGCGGTGGATGGGCTGCGCGCCAGCTTTGCGCGTGCCGCACGGCGATCCAGTCCTACAAGCGTATAGGTGCTTTGTGCGCGCAGTGGGCTCAGCGGAAGCAGGTAGATATCGGCGATCAGGCCGGCACCATCGACTTCGACCAGCAGCACTGCGTCGACACTCGCCCCTTCGGACGAGACCAGGCTGAGCGCGCTGTCCAGATGTACCGTGCCGCCGGGCCGACCCAGGGCGGTATCCATCGCAACGCTGAAGCCGCCATCAGATTCGAGATGCAGCGCAAGCCGCTGCTGCTCGGCATCCGGGCGCAGGCGGTACACATCGTCCAGAACCAGATCGTCGGCGGGCGACAGCGTATCCCCCTGATTGACGCCTTCGATCACGCCAAAGGCGTTGGCGCGATACACAAGAAGGCATTGAACGGGGCTGTTGATCGTAACATGCATAACGGGTCTTCTACTCGAACAAGGATTTTACAGGTCGCCCTTACACTACATCGTGGCTGGTGCGAGAATGTGGCACATATAGGTCGGGTTGCGGGCATTTTCATCAAGATGACGTGGCGTCCGGGACGCTTTAGCACAAGGAGAGCGAGATGGAACTTGGAATAAGGGGCAAGCGCGCTCTTGTCTGCGCCAGCAGCAAAGGGCTGGGCCGTGCCTGTGCCGAGGCTTTGGCCTCGGCGGGTGTTGATCTGGTGATGAACGCGCGCGGTGCGCAGGCGCTGGAGGAGGCTGCGCAGGCGATTCGCTCTGCTCATGGCGTGGCGGTAGAAACTGTCGCTTGTGATGTGACCACTCCCGAAGGTCAGGCGCAGTTGATCGCGGCGGCCGGGGTTGTCGACATTCTGGTCAACAATGCGGGCGGCCCACCTCCGGGGCTGTGGTCCGATTGGGGGCGAGAGGATTTCGTCAAGGCGCTGGATGCCAACATGCTCGCGCCGATCGCGCTGATGACGGCGCTGCTGCCGGGCATGGTTGAAAAGGGCTGGGGCAGGGTGGTCAACATCACCTCGCAATCGGTCAAGGCGCCGGTTGCTATTCTCGGGCTGTCGAACTCGGCGCGCGCCGGTTTGACCGGCTACGTGGCGGGCACCTCGCGCCAAGTTGCGCCCCATGGGGTGAATATCAACAACCTTTTGCCCGGCAGCCACGCCACTGACCGGATCGACGCGCTGGATCGCTCTACCGCCGAGCGTGACGGGATTTCGTTCGATGAAGCCCGTGCAAAACGGCAGAGCACGATCCCCGCCGGGCGCGACGGTAAGCCCGAAGAGTTCGGTGCGGCTTGCGCGTTTCTATGCTCGCAGCATGCGGGTTTCATCGTTGGCCAGAACATCCTGTTGGATGGCGGCAACGTGAACGTGACAATCTAGTCATGGCGCAAGGTTTTTCGCTGAAGGATCAGCTGTTCAATGCTGAAAAGGTCGCCTATCTGGCAGGTCTGTTCGAGGGCACGTCACGGGCCTTTGACAGGGACGCGTTCGAGGCGAAGGTCATGGAGCGCTTGCCCGATCTGGAACTGAAAGAGCGCATCGACTGGATCGCGGAATGCCTGGCCGAAGCGGTGCCGGGAGATTTGCAGGCGGTTGCGCCGGTGATCCTGAAAGCGTTGCCGGAGCCGCTCGATCCAACGCTGAATGATGATGACTTTGGCGATTTCATCTTTGCCCCCCTCGGCGAATGGGTTGTGCAGATTGGGGCGGACGACCCCGATCTCGCGCTGGATGTGATCGAGGAACTGACCCAGCGGTTTTCGATGGAATGGGCGATCCGCCCCTTTCTGAACGCCGATCCAGACCATGTGCTGACCCGGATGGAACGCTGGTGCGGACATGACAGCTATCATGTCCGGCGCTTGGTCAGCGAAGGCACGAGGCCGCGTCTGCCTTGGGGGCAGGGGATCACGCTGGCCCTTTCCGAACCGCTGCCGCTGCTCGACCGGCTCCATGCGGATCCTACCCGCTATGTCACCCGCTCGGTCGCCAATCACTTGAACGATATCGCCAAGAAGGATGCCGATCTGGTGCTGGGCCGCGTCTCGGATTGGCGCGCGGAGGCCCGGCAGCAGGCGGAGGAGCTACGCTGGATGACCGGCCATGCCCTGCGCGGTCTGGTCAAAGCGGGCCATCCCGGCGCGATGAAAGAGCTTGGCTATGACCCGGATGCAAAGCTGACCACCGCGCTCGACCTGCCGGATCAGGCGCGTATCGGTGAGGTGCTGGCCTTTACCGTCGATCTGTCCGCCGAACGCCCCACGCCGGTGCTGGTGGACTACATTATCCATTTCCAACGCCCTGGTGGAAAGGTGTCGCCCAAGGTGCACAAGCTGAAACAGACCAGCATCGAGAAAGGCGCCTTGAGTCTGTCGAAAACACACAAGCTCAAGGGCAATGCGACCACCTTCAAGCTGGTGCCGGGTCCCCATGTGATTGAAATACAGATCAACGGGCGGTCGCGGGCCAAGGCCACATTCGAACTGCTGCCTGAGAAGTAACGAAGACTCACGGCCAATTGAGTGGCCGTTCCCGGACCTGCCTGCTAGCTGCGCCATAAGGCAGCAGCAGGAGAACCCATGCAGGTTTCAGTGATCATTGCGGTTTTTGGCGCCATCATTCTGGCCAGCCTCTGGGCCGCGCCAAGGCGCGCCTCTGTCTCTGGTTTCTTTGGCGGGGCGGGCTTGGATGGCGCGGCACCGGGGTTGTGGACGTTGGTGCTAAGCCAGGTGACCACGTGGATTTTCGCGCGGTCGCTGATGAATTCGGCCATTCTGGGCTATTTCTACGGGATCGCGGGCGTGCTGGCCTATGCCGCCTATTACGGCTCGTTCCTGACCGGCGGCTATGTGGTGCAGCGGTTGCGCGCAGGTGGCGCACGCTCGGTGCAAGACTGGTTGCAAGACCGGTTCGGTGCGGTGGGGACCGGGTGTTATAATTTGGTGATCGCGCTGCGGCTGCTGTCCGAGGTCTTTGCCAATCTGATCGTGGTGGGGCTGATCTTTTCTGCTGTGGCACCCGACAGCGCGAATGCTGGCACCATTGCCATCGTGATCGTCGGGCTTCTTGCGCTGGCCTATTCCGCCTGGGGCGGGCTGAGCGCCGCGCTGCGGACGGATGTGCTGCAAATGGCGGTGTTTCTGGTGGTCTTTGGTGTGGCTTTTGTCGCGCTGGTGGCAAGTCCCGGCTTTGATCTGGGTGCGGTACTGACCTCCCGAGGTAGCTCTGGTCCGCATAATGGCTGGGTGTTGCTGATTGTTGCGTTTTTGCAGGTGTTTTCCTACCCGGTGCATGACCCTGTGATGATGGATCGTGGCTTCATCGCCGACCGGGACACAACGCGAAAGAGCTTCCTGCATGCGTTCTGGATATCTGCCCTTTGCATAGTGGCCTTCGGCTTCTTCGGTATTCAGGCGGCGCTCAATGGCGCGGCTTATGAGGGCGAGTTGATCGGAACATGGGCGCAGATGCTGCCGGGTTGGGTGTTCATTGCCCTGCTCGTGTCGCTGCTGGTTTCAGCGCTTTCAACGCTTGATTCCGCGCTGTCCTCGGCCGCGCGGCTGGTGGTCGAAGAGCTGCGCCTCGCCCCGCGCAGCCTCACCGGCGGGCGGGTTGCCATGGCCGTCTTTGCGATTGCTGGCGCGGCGCTGACGCTGTGGGGCAACCAGACGCTATTTGATGCCGTGGCCGTATCTGGCACGGCGTCCATGTTCCTGACACCTGTGCTGCTGGCCGGGCTGATCGGCGGACGGCAGGTCGCGCTCTGGGCGTATCTGATCAGCTTCGGCGCGGCGATGCTGGGGGCTCTGGCCTATCTCTTCCGGGGCAACGCGTTTGTCGCGCAATTGCTCTATGAGGGGCACAAATACGAACAGCTTTTGCAGATCTGTGTTTGCGTGCTGGTGGTGGGCTGCACGGCGGTCTGGATTGGGTCGCAACGGGCGGCGGGCAGGGTTGCGGGCGAATAGGGGGGCTGCTAAATCTCGCCGAATTCCGATGGTTTTGATCGGACTTGGCGAGAGGCTCCATTCGTGAATGCACAGGATCACCTGATTCCCGTCCCGCGGCTTGAGGTGCGCAACTTCATGCGCCGCTTTGAGGGGCGTGCAGTGGTCGATGATGTCTCGCTCAGCATTGAGGCCGGGCAGGTGACCTGCCTGCTGGGGCCCTCGGGTTGCGGCAAGTCGACGACGCTCCGGATGATCGCCGGGGTCGAGATGCAGGATTCCGGCGAGATTTATGTGGATGGCAAGCTGATCTGCGACACCGTGTTCCGGGTCCCGCCAGAGCGGCGGCAAATCGGGCTGATGTTTCAGGACTTCGCGCTGTTCCCGCATCTGAGCGTGGCTGACAACGTGGCCTTTGGTCTTAGCGGATCGCGTGATTTGAAACGTGCGCGCGTCGAGGAATTGCTGAACAAGGTCCATCTCAAACGCTTTATTGACGGCTATCCGCATGAGCTGTCAGGCGGCGAACAGCAGCGCGTGGCACTTGCCCGCGCATTGGCGCCAAGGCCGCGCATCATGCTGATGGATGAGCCGTTCTCAGGTCTCGACAACCGGCTGCGTGATGGCATTCGCGACGACACTCTCAGCCTCTTGAAAGAAGAGGATGCGGCGGTGCTGCTGGTTACCCATGAACCCGAAGAAGCGATGCGCATGGCCGATGAGATCGCGTTAATGCGACGGGGTCGCATCGTGCAGCAGGGGGCGCCCTATAACGTCTATACCCGTCCTGCAGACAAGGCGGCGGTGGCGTTTTTCAGCGATGTGAACGTGTTGCAGGCGCAGGTGAACGGGGCGCTGGCCGAGACACCTTTCGGCCAATTTCTCGCCCCCGGCGTGCCGGACGGCACCGATGTCGAGATCGTGTTCCGCCCGCAGCATGTGAAGCTGGATTTCGACCGCAAAGGCGCGGGGCCTCTGCCAACCGCGACAACCGGCGTCCCGGCTCGCGGCGTGGTGCAGCGTGCCCGTTTTTTGGGCAATGAAAGCCTTGTCGAATTTCGCATGGATTTCGACGGCTCAGTTCTTAAAGCCACGGTTCCCAATGTTTTTATGCCCGAAACCGGTCGTGTCATGTGGCTGACGGTGCGCCGCGACCGGTGTTTTGTCTTTCCGGCCTCTTGAGCGCCTGCACTTCTGCCCGTTAGCCTGTGCGCAGGCAAACCGGAGAGTGCTGTGATGGCAGGGATCGGACATAACAACGGACCGACGATGGAACCGGGGCAGGTCTGGCGTACCCATATGTGGCGGCAGGCGCAGAAACGGCTGATCCCCAACGCGATCCCGCTTCTGGTGGTTAAGATGCGCGTGAAACGCGCCGCCGAACTGGGGCTGGACTACAAGACCTATGCCAGCATCCGGCAGTATTCCGGTCAGGACATAGTGGGGCTTTTGTTCTCATCCAACGCGCTGCGCATCTTGGGCGGTGCGGCACGGATGCCTGATGCCGAAACGCGCGCGCTGGCCGCGCTGAAATCTGCCCGGCGCCTATCGCTGGTGCACGCCCCACTTGAGCCGCCTGCGGTAAAACAGGCCAATCCGGTTCTTGACGCGACGGAGGCAGCGCCCGGTCTCACCCATAGCTGGTCCGAAACCCGCGAACGGCTGCATAATTTCATTCGCGAGCAGCGTCTGCCGGGCAATCAGGTTCTGATCGTAGGCGACACCGCGCTTGAGGCCGAATGGACGACCGCGGCGCGGGCGGCGGGCTATCTGGAAGCCGATCGGTATTTCCAGCGCGCCGGGCTCGGCTAAGACCTCGTTGTCCTGATGTAGTTCGGCACCTTCTGGATACACAGGTTTGGCGCTGGCGGGTCTGGCCTTTGTGGCCGTGGTGGTCTATCTGCGGGCGACACTACGCCCCTGCGAAAGGCTGCCCCATGAGTTTTGAAAGCCCCGGTCCGGTCGAGACAAAGCTGCGCGACGCGATCAGCCCGATCGAAGAGATCATCGATGAGGCACGCCGGGGCCGGATGTATATCCTTGTCGACCACGAAGATCGCGAAAACGAGGGCGATCTGTGCATCGCCGCCGAGTTCGCCGATGCCGCAGCGATCAACTTCATGGCCACCCATGGGCGTGGTCTGATCTGCCTGCCGATGACCGCGGAGCGGATCGACCGGCTGGGGTTGCCGATGATGGCGGTCAACAACTCTTCCCGGCACGAGACGGCCTTTACCGTCTCCATCGAGGCGCGCGAGGGCGTGTCCACCGGTATCTCTGCCGGTGACCGGGCGCTGACCGTGGCGACCGCAATCAACGAGCAGAACACGATGGCCCATATAGCCACACCTGGGCACGTCTTTCCGCTGCGGGCCAAGCGCGGCGGGGTGCTGGTGCGCGCTGGTCATACCGAGGCGGTTGTCGATATCTCGCGCCTCGCTGGGTTGAACCCCTCGGGCGTGATCTGCGAGATCATGAAGCCCGATGGCACCATGGCGCGACTGCCCGATCTGGTGGAGTTTGCCGCTGAGCATGGGCTCAAGGTCGGCACTATCAGCGACCTGATTGCCTACCGGTCGCGCAACGACAATCTGGTGGTCGAAACCGGGCGCGAGACCGTCACATCGGAATATGGTGGCGACTGGGAACAGCGCATCTTTACCGATCAGACCCACGGTATTGAACATGTGGTTATGATCAAGGGCGATATCTTTGACGGTGCGCCGGTGCTGACCCGCACCCATGCATTGCACGAAGCTTCGGACGTGCTGGGACTTGGCCCGAAATCGCCGCATGAACTGCCCCGAGCAATGGAGTTGATCGCGGCCGAAGGGCGCGGTGTGGTCTGCCTGTTCCGGCAGCCGCGCAACTCGCTTCATGCCAGCGATGATGATGGTGTGCGCACCATCAAACAGACCGGTCTGGGGGCGCAGATTCTCTCGAAAATGGGGCTGCATGAGTTGATCCTGCTCACCGATAGCCCGCAAACCAAATATCTCGGCCTCGACGCCTTTGGACTGACCATCGTCGATACCCGACCCATTCTGAAGGACGCCTGACATGGCCAAACCCGATAGCGCAGAAGGGCTGGCGCGGCCCACATTCGACAAACCGGTGAAACTGTTGATCGTTGTCGCGCCATTTTACCGCGACATCGCCGACAATCTGGTTGCCGGTGCCAAGGCCGAGATCGAGGCGGCGGGCGGCACCTGCGAGGTGGCCGAAGTGCCCGGCGCGCTAGAGGTACCCACCGCCATCGCCATGGCCGACCGACAGTGCAATTTCGACGGCTACGTGGCGCTGGGCTGTGTGATTCGGGGTGAAACCACGCATTACGAAACCGTCTGCAATGACAGCAGCCGCGCGATCCAGTTGATGGGGTTGCAGGGGCTGTGCATCGGCAACGGTATCCTGACCGTGGAAAACCGTGCGCAGGCCGAAGTGCGGGCCAATCCGGCCGAGATGAACAAGGGTGGCGGCGCGGCCGCTGCGGCCTTGCATCTGATCGCGCTCAGCCGTAAATGGGGCGCTTCGACCAAAGGTGTCGGCTTCAAACCGCCTTCCGAGAGCATCCTTCTGGCTGGCGACAGCAACGGACCCAAACCCGCATGACCACGCAACCCAAAATCCGTCCGATTGACCGGAAACGTCAGATGAAATCCGCCGCTCGCCTTTATGCGGTGCAGGCGCTGTTTCAGATGGAACATTCCAGCCAGACCATTGAGGCGGTGGTGGGTGAGTTTCTCGATCACCGTTTCGGCGCGGTCTACGAAGATCAGGAAATGGCAGAGGGCAATGCCGATCTGTTCCGTCAACTGGTCGAAGATGCGGTCAACTATCAGGCGCCCGTCGATCAGATGACCGACCGCGCATTGGTCGCCAAATGGCCCATTGCAAGGATCGACCCGACCCTGCGCGCGCTGTTTCGTGCCGCCGGTGCGGAATTGCTGCAAAGCAACACGCCGCCCAAGGTGGTCATCACCGAGTTCGTCGACATCGCGCGGGCGTTCTTTCCCGAAGGCCGCGAAGCCAATTTCGTGAATGCTGTGCTCGATCACATGGCGCGCAAAGCCAAGCCCGAGGCGTTCTGAACCCCGCTGCCGGTCGCGGCATGGTGGTGGGGGTTCTTCACCCAAACTGAATAGAGATCGGCGGATTGGCCGCAGTTCAATCCGCTCTCTCTTGCGGTATGATCACGCTGCTTAGCGAAGGAAGTGATCATGCCGAAACTGATTCGTCTCTACATCACGCAGGTCCTGATCGGGTTTGGTATATCGGGCGTGTTTGTCGGACTTCTGCTCTGGCTTGATATCGCCAATCTGTGGACCCTGATCAGCGGTTCTGATGTCACCTTGCTGGCTATCGGCATGTTGTGGTTTATGAACGGGATCGTCTTTGCCGGCGTACAATTTGCCTGGGCCGTGATGAATATGGCTGAGAAAGACGAAGGGCCGAGGGGCGGAACGCGCATCGGTCTTGATCTTGTCCCGGTGCGGGCCGTCGCCAAAGCCGCCAAGAAGGCAAGCTAAGGCTCTCTATCTTCTGGAAAAAGTGTGGCGGGACCACCAAGGTTCAACCGTTAGGCTTTGATTCCCGAGGACCTGTGTATACAGGTGGGCGCCAGGTAAACGGGCCAGGACCCGAACAGAGCCAGCTCCCTCGGAATTGCTTAAGGCCACCGGAATGCTGCCTGTCACGAGAGGGGCAGAACCCGCCACACGCCTAAGTAGGATGTGCGGCGGGTCATGGCAAGGGGGCAGGTGCCGATCAGGCGGGAACAACCTCGTTGATCGCCGTGCGCATTTCGCCGAAATGCTCGTCCCAACCCTTGTCGAGTGCCAGAACCAGGCCAAAGGCTTCGGCGTTTTGCGGCAGGCCCTCGTGCTCAAGGCTCAGCTTGGTGCCGCCCTCGACAGATTGCAGTGTCCATTTCACCAAGCTCACCGCGTCGCCCATCGGTTTGACGGTAAAGGAATATTCCAGGTATTCCGGCTTGCGTGCCACGCGCACCTCGCCCCAGATCAACAGATCACCGCTTTCGCGCCCGAACATTTCAAGCTTGGCCCCTTTCTCAAGCGGGCGCTCGGGCTTGTGGAACCATTCGGCCAGTCGGTCGGGCTCGGTCAAATAGGCCCAGACGGTCTCGCGATCGGCGCGCAAAAAGATAGACTTGTGCAGAACGGCGGGGGTCGAAACAGCAATGTTCATTCGAACTTTCCTTCAATGGCGGTTTTGAGAGTGGCAAGGCGGTCGTCCCAGAACCGGTCGAAATAAGCGATCCAGTCGCGGACGGGCGACATGCCCTGAGGGTTCAGGCGGTTAATGCGCTCGCGGCCACGCGGCTCGACTGTGATCAGCCCGCCGTCGCTGAGCACGGTCAGGTGCTTCTTGACGGCGGCGCGGGTCATGTCGAAGCGATCCGAGACCTCGGCGATGGTCATGTCCTGTTCGGACAGCATCACCAGAATCTCGCGACGGGTCGGGTCGGACAGGGCGCGAAAGGCAGGTTGCGGTGTGTTGGTCATCTGCGATCCTTTGAGATACCAAAAGGTATCATATTAATGAGATACCATATGGTATCATGTCAAGAGCAAACCGGGTCTTGATTTTTGTTCACGAATTGTTCACCATCTTGCCGATGATGCTTGATCTGCAACCCGGACAAAAACTGGCCCGCGGCGTCGCCCGGCACCTAACCAGTCATGGTTTTGTTTCCATTGAAGAATTCGTGCCGACCCGAGGGTTGCGTGTCGACGTGATGGGGCTGGGTCCCAAGGGGGAGATCTGGGTGATCGAATGCAAATCCAGCCGCGAAGATTTTCAGACGGATAGCAAGTGGCAAGGCTATCTGGATTGGTGCGATCGCTATTTCTGGGCGGTCGATACAGAGTTTCCGACCGATTTATTGCCCGATGAAACCGGGCTGATCATTGCTGACGCCTATGGCGGTGAGATCATTCGTATGGCGCCCGAGGACAAGCTGGCGGCTGCCCGGCGCAAGGTTCTGATCCAAAAATTCGCCACCCATGCGGCACGGCGCCTGCAAGCCCTGCGTGATCCGGGGCCGGGACGCTAGCGATCAGCGCTTCACAGCGAGGGCAGCTTGCGCTGCTGCGCGGATTTCCTCGGCGATATCTTCGGCCTCGTCCGGTTCGAAATCCATCGGGATCTCAACACCGTCGGCTTCGATGAAAAGCCGCACCATGCCTGCATCGGTCGGGCCGATCTGCAGGTTGGCCACTATGTCGCGCTCGGTATTGATGCCCATGATCACCTCCGTGAATGAACGCCTCTGCTAGCCTGCAAAGACTTGAGAATCAAGCGCGCTTCGGTCTGAGATATCCCATGGATGACGTTACCATTCGCAGGTTCGAAGCCACCGACGCGGATTGGCTGGTTGCGCAGCACCAGTTCCTCTACGCCCGGGATGAGGGGTTCGATGAGAGCTTTGGCGCGCTGGTCGAAGAAATTCTTGCGGCGTTCGTCGCGGGGCATGATCCAGACTGCGAACGGGGCTGGATCGCCGAGGAAAACGGCCAGCGCTTGGGCAGTATCTTCTGCGTCAGGCTGGACAAGCAAACCGCCAAGCTGCGCCTGTTTCTGCTGCTGCCCGAGTCGCGGGGCAGGGGGTTGGGCAAACGTCTGCTTTATGAGTGCATGGGGTTTGCCAAGTCGCGTGGATATCAGCACATGCGGCTCTGGACTCATGAGAGCCACCGCGCGGCTTGCGCGCTTTATGCTGCCAACGGATGGACGCTGCTGGACAGCAAACCGGTGCACTCCTTCGGGGTCGATCTGGTTGAGCAAAGCTGGAAAATTGCGCTCTGACCCTCTTGCAATCCAAGGGCGGCTTGGGTACATCGCCCCTCACGAGTGCCGCCTTAGCTCAGTTGGTTAGAGCGCTGGATTGTGGATCCAGAGGTCCCCTGTTCAAGCCAGGGAGGCGGTACCATTTCCCCCAAGTTGCAGCCGATGTCGTGTTCGAGGCACATGGCGTGATCGCTGGGGAGGCTGATCTGGTTTTCGCTGATCTGGATTGCCGCGAACCGTGTTGACTTGCTTTCACAGAGTGCACTAAACCTCACCCCGGTAAATGCGGGCCCTTAGCTCAGCTGGATTAGAGCAGGGAACTTCTAATTCTCAGGTCGGGGGTTCGAGTCCTCCAGGGCTCGCCATTTCCCAGATCACCAGAAAACCCTGTAACCTATGGAACAAGAAGGGTTTTAACCCGCGGGCGTTCACTTCACCTCAATCGTCTGCCGCAATTTTCCAGTAGTCTTGTCGAAGATCAGGATGCGGTTGTCATCGGTGACCACCCCGTACCAGTTCGGCCCGATGGTGACCGCTTGCGCGCGGGCACCGTCCGGCAGTTCGACCTCTTCCGGCAATGTCGGTGTGCGGTCACTCAAGCGGATGACAATCAGGGCGAATGTCAGTAGAACCCCGCCGATCATCACCGCGGTCAACGCCATGACCATCCGTCTGAGCAGCCGAAGCTGCGGTGTTTCCTGCGGTATTTCGGGCTCGGAAGGGACAGACATGGGCACCCGCCAGATAGACTTCGTGATCGCGGCAGCACCACCGCCCCGCCTTGATAAGGCGCTTTCGCGGGATGTGCCAGACGAGGCGTCCCTGTCGCGCACACGGCTGGCACGCCTGATCAGCGACGGGGCCGTGACAGTGGACGGGACCGTCATCACCGACGCCAAGGCGCGCGTTGCAGAAGGGGCCGCGATCTCGATCACTGTCGAGGCCTCCGAGGACAGCCATATCGGGCCAGAGGCCATCGCTCTGGATGTGGTCTGGGAAGATGACGACTTAATCGTGGTGAACAAACCGGCGGGCATGGTGGTGCATCCCGCACCTGGTTCGCCCAGCGGAACGCTGGTGAATGCGCTGCTGCATCATTGCGGCGATGCGCTCTCGGGGGTTGGTGGGGTCAAACGGCCCGGCATAGTGCACCGGATTGACAAGGAAACCAGCGGGTTGCTGGTGGTAGCCAAATCGGATGCGGCGCATCAGGGGCTGGCCGCGCAATTCGAGGCGCACAGCGTCGAGCGCTACTATCAGGCGCTCTGTTACGGTGTGCCGGATGCCAACGATCCGCGCCTGCGCGGGGTGAAAGGGGCCAGTTTTGAGGCAGGCAACATTCTGCGGATGACCACTCAATTGGGTCGGCACAAAACCGATCGCCAGAAACAGGCGGTCATGTTCCATGGCGGGCGTCACGCGGTGACGCGGGTGCGCGTCATAGACCGATTTGGCCAGCCCCCGGTTGCGGCACTGGCAGAATGCTGGCTGGAAACCGGGCGTACCCACCAAATTCGTGTCCATTTGGCCCATGCGGGTCACGGGCTGATCGGTGATCCGGTCTATGGCGGACGGCGGAAACTTGCCGCCAAGGCGTTGCCGGAACAAGCGCAGCAGGCGGTCTATGCCTTTCCAAGGCAAGCTTTGCATGCGGCGGTTTTGGGGTTTCAACACCCCGTGAACGGTGAAAATCTGCGTTTTGAGGCCGAAATGCCAGCAGATATGGCGCAATTGGCTGATGCCTTGCGCGCGCCGCTGTCATAATGCGCAAAACACCGTGAAAAAGACGATCTCACCTTTCCTTAACAGTGAGTTAATCGGAAACTGATAGCACCCTCTTGAATGGGCAGGATACGTGACCCATATCGGATGTTAAGAGGCTAAACATTATTCCGGAGGGACAACGGATATGTCGAACTACGCAAATCTTCCCGCACCGACCCCTGAAGGCGGTTTGAACCGCTATATGCAGGAGATTCGCAAATTTCCGCTGCTGGAGCCGGAAGAGGAATACATGCTCGCCAAGCGCTGGGTCGAGGAGCAGGATACCGAGGCCGCACATAAGATGGTGACCTCGCATCTGCGGCTTGCGGCCAAGATCGCGATGGGCTATCGCGGCTATGGTCTGCCGCAGGCCGAAGTGATTTCCGAGGCCAATGTGGGCCTGATGCAGGCAGTCAAGAAATTTGACCCGGAAAAAGGATTCCGCCTTGCGACCTATGCGATGTGGTGGATCCGCGCCTCGATCCAGGAATATGTCCTGCGTTCGTGGTCAATGGTCAAGCTGGGCACCACTTCGGCGCAGAAAAAGCTGTTCTTTAACCTGCGCAAGGCCAAGGCCCGCATCGGCGCTCTGGAAGAGGGCGATCTGCGGCCCGAGAATGTCGCACAGATCGCCAATGATCTGGGCGTGACCGAGGAAGAGGTTATCAGCATGAACCGGCGTATGTCCGGTGGCGATGCCTCGCTGAATGCTACGGTCGGCACCGAGGGCGAAGGTGCCATGCAGTGGCAGGATTGGCTAGAGGATGAGGATGCCGACCAGGCTGGTGACTATGAGGCGCGCGATGAGCTGGAGGCGCGGCGCGAACTGCTGGCCGAGGCGCTGGAGGTGCTCAATGATCGGGAAAAGGACATTCTCACCCAGCGCCGCCTGATGGATCAGCCCGTCACACTGGAGGATTTGAGCGGCCAGTACAATGTCAGCCGCGAACGCATCCGGCAGATCGAGGTGCGGGCGTTTGAAAAGCTGCAGAAGAAGATGCGCGAACTGGCCCGCAACAAGGGTATGCTCGCCACGGTCTGACGCCGTGTTCAAAGACAAAAACAGCCCGCCGCATCCGGCGGGCTGTTGCGTTTCGGCCTATGGGATCAGGCGAACAGGAAATCATCCGCATCCAGCTGGTGCGCCCGTACCCCTATGAGGCTGATCCGGTCGCCATCGTCCAGATCGATAACTGTGCGGAAGAACCGCCCGCTGATGTCATCGGAAATATCATCGAAGCTGTCGATGCCATCATATCCCGACAGGTCGATCTTGTCGCGCCCGGTGCGGAAATCCACGATCGTGTCTTTGTCGTCGCCTTTCTCAAAGACAAATGTGTCTCTGCCCCAACCGCCGAACATATAGTCGTTGCCGTCTCCACCATCGATGAGGTCTTTGCCGCCGCCGCCGAAGATCTTGTCGTGACCCTCATCACCACGCAGAACGTCCTTGCCGCGTCCGCCGCTGATCACATCGTTGCCGGTGCCGCCAAGCACAATATCATTGCCGCGCCCGGCCCAGATCACGTCGCGCCCGCCATTGCCGTCAATGAAATCTTGACCCTTGCCGGTTGAGATGAACGACCCGCTATCATCATCCAGCACGAAATCGGTATTGGGGCGGGACAGAATTCCCGTGACCGAAATCGGCAGCAGCACCCCGTCCAGCACGTGAATGATACCATTTGTCGCCTGGATATCGAAGGCGATCAGGCCCGGATCGGCGATCCCGTCATCTGCATCGCCCAGGCTCGGCGGCATGCTGTCGAGGTTCAGCGTGACCGAGCCTCCTTGCAAGGTGCCAATCTCGGTCCCGCTGCCCAGTCCCTGCACCGCAGCGAGGTCGAACTTGCCGTTGACCACGTGATAGGTCAGCACATCGGTGAGCAGCGGTATCGGGTCGCCGCCGCCCAGCAGCGTGAGCGCATCGACGATGTAACCCAGCGCCCCGGCCTCGTCCGTGCCGTCATAGCCCAACGCACCTGCGAGCCCGATAAAGGCCGCATCCGTAGGGGCAAACACGGTCAGCGCGGCCGCGTCGTCGTTGAGAGCGCCGTCAAGCCCGGCGGTGATCACCGCGTCGCGCAGCAGGTCGAAATCGCCATTGTTGTTGTCGTATGTGCCGGGCGCACCGCTGTTGAGCACAATTCCGGTCAGTGTCTGTGTCGCGTCCATTTGTGGGAACCTCCAACCCTGTTGTTTTTGCCTCTGTCCCGGCGCGCCGCAGGATTTGCGGTGCTCAGCTCGGGCAAGATGTCAGGGATACGGAGGGTCTGCGGGCTTGGATCATGGCTCGATTGCACACGAATCCGTGATCGGCGGCCCGGCGCTTAAACGAGGGGGGCGGTCTGGTACAGTTTGACCTTGAGCCCGCCATGGGCGACTGGCGCACCGGTTGGCAGGTAGGGCAGGGCGGTGGCATGGGCCAGGCTGCCATCGCTGGTGATAAGCCCGACACGCCATCCTTGGAAGCGATCTTTCATGACCTGCCCGAATGCGCCGTAAAGCGCATAGAGCACCTTCTTGTTGCCGATCCGCGCGCCATAGGGCGGGTTGACGATCACAAGGCCGGGCGGCCCCTCGGGGGGCGTGATGTCGCTGATTGCGGCTTGGTGAAAATGCGTGATGGCATCGACACCCGCCGCTTCGGCATTGCGCTTGCTGTTGGCGATGGCCCCGTCATTCCGGTCGGACCCGTAAAAGCGCATATCGGGGGCCGCTCGCGCCGTGTCTTGCTGCACTTCCGCCCATGCGTCAGCATCGAAACTCGCCAACTTTTCGAACGCGAAGTGGCGCGATCGCCCCGGCGCGCGCCTGGATGCGATCTCGGCGGCTTCCAGCACGAAGGTGCCCGAGCCGCACATCGGGTCATAGACCGGCTCACCCCCGTCAAAGCCGCATTGGCGCAGAAACATCGCCGCCATCGTTTCTCGTATGGGGGCCTTGCCGACGGCGGGTTTGTGGCCGCGCTTGTGCAAAGTTTCGCCGGAAGTATCGAGGCTTATGGCGCAAAGGTCATCCTCGATCCGCACCTTCACGGTCAGCTCCGCTTTGGGATCGACCACAAGGCCTGCGCTTTCCGACAACGCCCGCTCGATCCGCTGGGCGGCGGCCTTGGCGTGATAGATTTTCGACTTTCGACACGTGACCTCGACCTTGACTGGCATGCCTGTGCGCAAGGTGGCGTTCCAGGGGAATTTGCGCGCCCGCTTGTCGAGCTGGGCCAGATGAAAGACGCGAAATGCCCCAATACGAACCAAGACGCGTGTTGCCCCGCGCAGCCACAGATTGGCGCGCCAGACATCCGGCCAATGCCCGTGGACGGTCACGCCGCCGGGCGAGACTACTGGGGCCGTAAACCCCAGTGCGCGCGCTTCTTCGGCCAGTGGCTGTTCCAGCCCCGGTGTGACGATCAGAAAAATCTCGAAAGGTTCGGTCTTGTCCATCCGCACTGCTTAGCGCCAAAGCAAGGCGGGTTCGACCGGATTCTGGCGCTCTTTCGGGATTGCCGCTATGATGCGTGCTCTGCAAGGAGAGGATGCGATGGCAGGCGGATGGGCGCGCGATGGAGCGGTGAGCGAACAGATTGAAGCATCGATCTCGGACGAGTTGGCGCGGATGAAGGCCGCCAAGCGCCCTGTCGGCGAGAGCCTGACCCATTGCGCCGATTGCGAGGAGCCAATCCCCGAGGCACGGCGTCAGGCGATCCCGGGCGTCAAGCTGTGCATCGAATGTCAGCAAGACCGCGATGCCGCATTCAAGCCGCGCGCAGGCATCAATCGGCGGGGATCGAAGGACAGCCAGTTGAAATAGCTTTGGTCATTACCCGATATGAGTCCAAAGCTGCCGCCAACTCATTCGGCCCAAAGACGATGGTCAACCGCGCGCCCGCATCTCTAAGGCGTCCTGTGTCGTCAGAACGTTGCCCGCATACCCCCAAGAGCCGCTACTCACTTCTAGCAATCGGACCGAGGTTCCATTCTTTATGGTTTGACCAGCGACTTCGCCAAAAGCATCTGTAACCTTTTGTATTATTGCCCCTTTTTCTTCCTCCGAGAATACTCCTTCGAGCACCTGAATTTCTATTGAAGGCATCGCGAACTCCGTTTCCCATTCATCGCCAAGGTTAAGGTTGGCACCGACCAACATGTCCCAAGATGACACGCGAAACGCAGTCTTGTAAAAGTTCCATGCAGCTTGAGAGGAGGCACTGGCATGTCGGCAATGGTTTCGTTTCGCTCAGTGGTGGACCCGACAGATTGCGACTTTCTCGGTCACATGAATGTTTCGAGGTACTTCGCCGCATGTTCTGACGGCGTGTTTGCGATCCAGTCCGAAATGGGTTTGACGGCTGCCGATATGCGAACGGGCCGCCGGGTTTCGTTCGCAGTTGTGAATGCCCAGAGCGATTTCCGCGCCGAGCTCACAGCGGGCGACTCGATACGGTTGGAAACGTCAGTTATCGCGATCGGCACCAAATCAATGACGTTCAGGCATCGGCTGTTTAGAGCGGACGGCAACAGACTGGCCTTTGAGACCGAGTTCAAATGCGTGATGCTGTCCCTCGAAACCCGCCAAGCCACAGACATACCCGATGACGTTCGCGAAGCTGCAATGGAGTGGTTAGAGAGCCCGACTTGAAGGACGGCATTGCCGTCCTCTGTGTCGTCGCGCTGGACTTGGTCCTTACCCCTCCATCGCCTCCAACTCGTCGATCATCTGTGAGATCATGCTAAGACCCTTGTCCCAAAATTTGGGATCGCTGGCATCAAGGCCGAAGGGGGCCAGCAATTCCTTATGGTGCTTGGACCCACCGGCGCGGAGCATGTCGAAATACTTCTCTTCAAAGCCCTCCGCGCCGTCGGCATAGACCGAGTAGAGCGCGTTCACCAGGCCGTCTCCGAACGCATAGGCGTAGACGTAGAAGGGCGAGTGCACGAAATGAGGGATATAGGCCCAAAAGGTTTCGTATCCTTCCATGAACTCAAATGCCGGGCCAAGCGACTCGGCCTGCACCGACATCCAGAGCGCGTTGATATCGTCCGGTGTCAGCTCGCCCTCGCGGCGCGCGGCGTGCAGCTTACACTCGAAGTCATAAAATGCGATCTGACGGATCACCGTGTTGATCATGTCTTCGACCTTACCCGCCAGCAGGATCTTGCGCTGCTCTTGGCTTTCGGCGGCATCCAGCATTTTGCGGAAAGTCAGCATTTCGCCAAACACGCTTGCGGTTTCGGCCAGCGTGAGCGGGGTAGAGGACAGCATCTCGCCCTGACCGGCGGCCAGCACCTGATGCACGCCGTGGCCCAATTCATGCGCCAGTGTCATCACATCACGCGGCTTACCCAGATAGTTGAGCATCACATAAGGATGCACCTCGGTCACGGTGGGGTGGGCAAAGGCACCCGGTGCCTTGCCGGGCTTTACACCCGCGTCGATCCAGCCCTTCGAGAAGAACGGTGCCGCCAATTCGCCCATGCGCGGGTCGAAGGCGTTATAGGCATCCATCACCGTTTTCTCGGCCTGCGCCCAATTCACGATGCGCGTGTCTTCCATGGGCAGCGGCGCATTGCGATCCCAGACCTGCATCTTGTCGAGGCCCAGCCACTTGCGCTTCAACTCGTAGTAGCGGTGACTGAGCTTGGGATAGGCCGCCACAACCGCCTCGCGCAGCGCCTCAACCACTTCGGGTTCGACATCGTTTGACAGGTGCCGCCCGGTCTGCGCTGTGGGCATCCCGCGCCAGCGGTCGACGATTTCCTTTTCCTTGGATTGCGTGTTGTGGACGCGGGCGAAGGTCTTGATGTTCTCGCCAAAAACCCGCGCCAGCTCGCGGCTGGCCGCTTCGCGCTTGGACCGGTCCTGTTCGGTCAGCAGGTTCAGCGTGCCTTCCATGTTCAGGTCTTGGCCATCTACGGTGAAGGTCAGCCCTGCGATGGTCTCGTCAAAAAGCCGCTCCCACGCGTCGCCCACAACGCCCAGATCATGCAGGAATTTTTCCAGCTCGTCGCTGAGTTGATAGGGTTTCATCGCACGAATTCGACGGAAAACCGGGGCGTAGCGGGCCAGATCGGTGTTCTGCTCCAGCAGCGCCTTCAGGTGGTCATCTTCGAGCCGGTTCAGCTCAAGCGTGAAGAAAACCAAAGGCGTGGTGAAGATGGTGATCTTTTCCTGGCAGTCGGACATGAACTTAGCCCGGTCTGCATCCGTCGTCAGCTGGTAATAGCGCAGCCCGGCAAAGGACATGATGCGGCCCGCGATGGCGTTGATCTTTTCGTTGCGCTGCACACAGGTCAGCAAGCCATCGGCATCCAGATCGGCAAGCTTCCCCTCGTAGTCACCTGCAAAAGCGGCGCATTCCCCTTCCAGCCAGTCCAGATCGCGGGCCAGTTCCGGCGCGTCCTCGCCGGTGTAAAGATCGCTCAGGTCCCATTCCGGCAGGTCGCCTAGATTGTCGGTGCCTCCGGCTGCATTGGCGTCACGAACGGGAAACGGAAGGTTGAGCATATCTGGGCCTCACATGGTGCTTTCCCAGACATCTAATTGCCGGGTCCGGCGATCACAAGGCGGATCGCCGCAACCATGCCCAATGTGAAGATTTGTTCAGGCGCTGAGCGCGGATTGGGTGGAATTGGCGGCAAAGAAATTGGCGAGCCGTTCATAGACCGGGCCGCGAACGTCGGGCGCTTCCATCAGAACTTCGTGCTCGCCATCGGGAATCTCGATCAACTCGCCCTTGGGCCAGCCCGCCATGCGCGCCCTTATCGCCTTGCGGTCGACGATCTGTTCATGGCTGCCAAGTACGGTGATGCAGGGCATATCGGGTGCGGGGCGTTCGGACAGGTCCTGGCATTCATTCAGCGCTTCGCGCAGCCAGATGGTCGAGGGCGCGCCCAGCGACAATTCGGGATGCGCGCGCAACTGATCCTTCATCATCTCAAACATGGCCGGATCGCGGGTCAGCACGTTGCCCTCGAAAGGTTGCGAGATGACATAGCTGTCCAGCGTTGTGGTTGGCGGGATCTTGTGGCCCAGACCCACTTTCGGCCCCCAATAGGCGGTCACCCAACTGAGCGGCTTCATCACCGGCGTAAAAAAGATGCCCCACATCGGTCCGGTAAAGGCGCAGCTTGCCAGATCGGCGCCTTCGAAAATGGCGCGCAGGCCGATCGCGCCACCCATGGAATGGCCGATGATATGGTAGGGGCGCGGCAGGTCCAGCGCGGCAGCGGCGTCAAACACCGCCCTGACATCGTGCTGGTAGTCCACGAACTGGTCCACATGCCCGACCCGCCGGTCGTCAAGCGGTCTGTCCGCCAGCCCCTGTCCGCGCCAATCGACGGCAAGAAAGGCAAAACCGCGCGAGGTGAACTCACGCGCCGCATCGCCGTATTTTTCGATATACTCCGTGCGGCCGGGAAACATCAGGACAGAGCCCTGTGCGTCACCTTCGGGCCGCCAGTGTCCAACACGAATCCGGACATTGTCTTTGGTGGTCAGCCAATGCGCCAAACCACCGGTCGGACCGCCGGCCACATCTTCAAAAACGGGGGCCGGCGACATCTCCATCAGGCCAACACCGAGGCAAGCTGCATGGCAAGGCTCATGTCGCCATCAACGGTCAGACGGCCCGACATAAAGGCGCCGGTCGGGTCAAGTTCACCGCCAATGATCTGCTGAAACGTTTCGGCGTCCGCACTCAAGGTCACATCGGCGTCGTCATCTCCAACGCGGGCACCATTGCCATCCAGAATGATTGCGCCCAGATCGGCGATGTCGAATTTGGCGGTTGCAGAGAACGCTCCGCCCGCAAGCTTTTCGTTCAGGGCGCTGGCGGCCTGGTCAAGTAGTTCGCTCATGGTCTTCCTCTATCTAGTGCCCGCGCGGCAATTGGACATTGGGGCGGACGACGCTACAGTGACCGGTGTTATGACCATTTCATACCCCTTACTCAAAGATATCGTGGCGGCAACCTTCGTCATAGTGATGTTTTCCGGGGCTGGACATTCGCAGGAAGCCGATATCAACGACGAATCGCAGCTTTTGGCGGCTTTGGCGCTGGCAGATGAATCACAGGCCCGCCGCCTGAACCGGCAATTGCAGTCGCTGTGGTCGAAATCCGGCTCGGCCTCAGCCGATCTGCTGTTGCAGCGCGGGCGTGACGCGCTGGAAGAGGATGACTTGGAAGCAGCGATCGAGCATCTGACTGCGCTGACTGATCACGCGCCGGATTTTGCCGAGGCCTGGCACGCGCGCGCCTCGGCCTACTTCGCGGCTGATCTGCTGGGACCTGCGGTCGCCGATCTGGAGCGGGCGCTGGCACTGAACCCCAACCAGTATGACGCGATCTTCGGTCTTGGGCTGATCTTCGAGGCGCTTGATCGCCCGGAACAAGCCTACGAAGCCTATGAGCGCGCGCTGGCTATACATCCCCATCACGAGCAAGTAACCAATGCCATGAATCGGCTGCGTATCCATGTGGAGGGGCAGTCACTCTGACGCCCGGCGACCGGGCAGGGGGCGAAGGTGAACGGGTCATCCCGAATCGTGGCCGTTCTTGGCCCGACCAACACAGGCAAAACGCATTACGCGATCGAGCGGATGCTGGGACACCGGACGGGCGTTATCGGCCTGCCGCTGCGCCTCTTGGCGCGCGAGGTCTATGACCGGATCGTGGCCGCGCGCGGCCCGTCCGTGGTGGCGCTGGTTACCGGCGAAGAGCGTATCGTGCCGTCACGCGCGCAGTATTGGGTCTGCACGGTCGAGGCGATGCCCGAAGGGATGGGCACCGATTTTGTCGCCATCGACGAAATCCAGCTTTGCGCCGATCCCGAACGGGGCCATGTCTTCACCGACCGTTTGATGCGGGCACGCGGCACGCATGAAACGCTGTTTCTGGGTGCCGACACGATGCGCGGACCGATCCGGGCGCTGGTGCCCGAGGCGGAATTCGTCCGCCGTGATCGTATGTCGCAACTGATCTATTCCGGCTCGAAGAAAATCAGCCGGATGCCGCCGCGCAGCGCCATTGTCGGATTCTCGGTCGATAACGTCTATGCCATCGCCGAGTTGATCCGCCGCCAGAAAGGTGGGGCTGCCGTGGTGATGGGCGCGCTCAGCCCGCGCACCCGCAACGCGCAGGTGGCGCTCTACCAGAATGGCGAGGTCGACTATCTGGTTGCCACCGACGCCATCGGCATGGGGCTGAACCTTGATATCGACCATGTGGCCTTTTCTGCGCTCAGCAAGTTCGACGGGCGGCGGATGCGACCGCTCGCCCCGAATGAGCTGGCCCAGATCGCGGGCCGCGCCGGGCGGGGTATGTCGGATGGCACTTTCGGCGTCACGGGCGAAGCGCCGAAGCTGGATGACGGCATGGCGCAGGCGATCATGGACAGCCGCTTCACGCCGCTCAAAAAGCTCAACTGGCGCAATCCCGATCTGCGCTTTGGTACGGTTGATGCGCTGATTGATGCGCTGGAACAGTCGCCGGATGACGAGACCCTGCTCAAGGCCCGCCCCGCAGATGACCTTATGGCGCTGAAATCGCTGTCACAACAGACCGAGATCATGGCTCGCGCCAGTGACGGGGCTTCCGTGCGGCTCTTGTGGGATGTGTGCCGGGTGCCGGATTTCCGGGGCATCAGCCATGCCGAACATGCCAGCCTGCTTGAGGTGATCTATGGCCATCTGCACGAGCGGGGCAGCATTCCGAACGACTTCATGGCACGCCAGATCCGGCGCATAGACCGCACCGATGGCGATATCGACACATTGTCGAAACGATTGGCATATATTCGCACGTGGACATATGTCGCGCAACGGAACGGCTGGGTGGCTGACGAATCCCATTGGCGTGACGAAACGCGCGCTGTAGAAGACAGGGTGTCGGACGCTCTGCATGACCGTCTGACCCAGAGATTTGTGGATCGGCGCACCTCAGTGTTGCTGCGCCGGCTCAAACAGAAGGAGGCCCTTTTGGCCGAAGTGAACGACAAAGGTGAAGTGACCGTCGAAGGCGAATTCGTCGGCCGTTTGGAAGGGTTCCGGTTCAGCCCGGACAAAAGCGCGCAAGGAACCGAGGCGAAAGCGTTGAAGTCGGCGTCCTTGCAAGCACTCGCGCCGCAATTCCATCTGCGTGCTGATCGCTTTTACAACGCGCCCGATACCGAAATTGATTTTACCGATCAGGGTGGCCTGATGTGGGGCGAATATGCTGTCGGCAAGCTGGTTGCCGGGGCCGAGCCCATGAAGCCGCTGGTCGAGGTCTTTGTTGACGAGGCCGCCGGGCCGGAAGTCGAACAAAAGGTACAGCGCCGGTTGCAGCATTTCATCGACCGCAAGGTTGCTGCCTTGTTCGAGCCGCTGCTGAACCTGTCCCGCGACGAGGAACTGACCGGGCTGGCGCGCGGCTTTGCCTTCCGCATGGTCGAGGCGCTGGGCATTCTGCCCCGCGCGCAGGTGGCGCAAGAGGTCAAGGATCTGGACCAGGACGCGCGCGGCGCGCTGCGCAAGCATGGCATCCGGTTTGGCCAGTTCACAATCTTCATGCCGCTTCTGCTGAAACCTGCACCAACGCGGCTGCGCCTGGTGCTCTGGTCGCTCAGCCAGGGCCTGCAGATTTTCCCCGATGCGCCGCCCCCGGGGCTGGTGACGGTGCCTGCCGATGCTGACGCGCCCAAAGGGTATGACACCATGTGCGGCTACCGCACCGCTGGCGAGCGTGCGATTCGGATCGATATGCTGGAACGTCTGGCCGACATGCTGCGCAACGAGGACAGCCGGGGCGGCTTTGAGGCCAAGCCCGACATGCTGTCGATTACCGGCATGACGCTGGAACAGTTCGCTGATCTGATGCAGGGGCTTGGCTACAACGCCGAACGCGGCGAGCGTGAAAAACTCAAGGCGCAGCCTGTAGTCGAGGTAGCGGCAGAGGATGTTCCCGTAGAGGATGCAGCGGTCGAAGGCGCTGAAACCAAGACCGATGTAGATGCAAGCCAGGCCGAACTTGCGGAGGCAGAGGCGGCGCCTGCGGATACTCCGGCAGTCGAAGCTCCGGCAGCAGAGAAATCGGCAGCGGAGACGCCGGAGGAAGAGACGTCGGCACCGGATACACCGGTGGCAGAGACGCCGGTTGAAGCCGCGCAAGCTGACACGGATGCCGCATCCACGGAACCGACCGAACCTGAGGTCGAGGTATTCTTTACCTTCACCTGGGGTCGCAACCGTCAGGCAGGACGTGGGCCGCGCCGGGATCAGAAACAAGGCCGGGGCGCGCCGCGTGGTGGTAAACCGCAGGGCAAACCGCGTGGCAAACAGGGCGACAAAAGGGGCGGCAAGCCCAACAAGGGGGCCAAGAGCTTCTCTTCCCGCCCGCCGAAATCCGAAAAGCCCATCGACCCGGACAATCCATTTGCGGCGCTGATGGCGCTGAAAGAGGGCAAGTAGAGCGCCATGTCCGAGGCGCCCAAAAGGCAGCGCCTCGACAAATGGTTGTGGCATGCCCGCTTTTTCAAAACCCGCAGCCTCGCCGCCAAACTGGTGGCGGGGGGCAAGGTTCGGGTGAACGGGAACCGCACCGAAAAACCCGCGCAATCGGTCGGCCCTGGCGACGTGCTGACCTTCGCGCAGGCGCGCGAGGTACGGGTGATCCGGATCGAAGCAATTGGCGAGCGGCGCGGCCCGGCCCCCGAGGCGCAACAATTGTACCAGGATCTAAGCGAACCGAAGGAAGAAACGCCGGAAAATCCCAGCTATGAGGGAAAAGGTCGTCCGACCAAGAAAGAAAGGCGATCACTTGACCTTTCTCGCAGGCAAGACCCCTGATCGCGGCTTGAACTGTCGACGGGTCTGAATTAGCTAACCGGTCAAAGAGCCAGTAGGAAACCGACCATGACCTATATCGTCACCGACAATTGCATCGCTTGCAAATACACCGACTGTGTCGAGGTCTGCCCTGTGGACTGTTTCTATGAAGGCGAGAACATGCTGGTCATTCATCCCGATGAGTGCATCGACTGCGGCGTGTGCGAACCCGAATGCCCGGCTGATGCGATCCGCCCCGACACCGAGCCGGACATGGAAAAATGGGTCGAGTTCAATCGCAAATACTCCGAAGCCTGGCCGGTGATCGTAACCAAAAAAGACCAGTTGCCGGAAGCCGAGGAACGCGACGGCGAAGAAGGCAAGCTGGAGAAGTATTTCTCTGAAGCGCCGGGCGAGGGCGGCTGAGCAAAACGGGTAAGTGATTCGGTCCTATTTGTGCTGGGGCCTCGTATTCATCATTAAACTTCGCCTTGTAACATGTTGAATTATATGGCGTGCGGGATTTCTTGCACCACGCCCGCTTCCGATTCCCCCGAAATTATGGTAAGTTAACACCTCAACTGAAGTTATGACCGGGATATTCTCCGTTGGACCTCACACCTCGGAGCTAAGAAAAACGCCACAATCGCCACCAAACGGGAACCTGATAGGGGTCCTTGTGTGGTGTTTTGACGTCGCAACATCCCGACGCAAGCAAAGGAAAGATCTGTATGTCGAAGTCGAAGAAGCTCGAGTTCCGCCCCAATGACTATGTTGTCTACCCGGCACATGGCGTGGGACAGATCATTTCGATCGAAGAACAGGAAGTGGCGGGCTACGCGCTCGAACTGTTTGTGATCTCGTTCGAGAAAGACAAGATGACACTGCGAGTGCCCACCAACAAGGCCACCGAATCCGGCCTGCGCTCGCTCAGCTCGCCGGATGTGATCAGCCAGGCGATGCGGACCCTCAAGGGTAAAGCCAAGGTCAAGCGCGCAATGTGGTCGCGCCGGGCGCAGGAATACGAGCAAAAGATCAATTCGGGCGACCTGATCGCAATTGCCGAAGTCGTCCGCGACCTGCACCGCACTGACGATCAGCGCGAGCAGAGCTATTCCGAGCGCCAGCTTTATGAAGCTGCTTTGGAACGACTGACCCGCGAAGTGGCCGCCGTTTCGGGCGGTGACGAGATTCTGGCCGCCAAGCAGGTGGATGAGGTTCTCACCTCGCGGGCGGCTGCGGCCTGACCTTCAACCCATCGAAATGATCAGGGCCGTCCTTTGGGGCGGCCCTTTTTTGTGGGTCGAGGTTGCGGTGACGCGGGATTCCGCGCTTATCATTCTCAAACGCTTTCGGAGGATGACAATGGCCGGCTTCAAGCGTTTCGTGCGCATGCTCTATATCGGGCGGCATCCAGTGTCGGTCTGGTTCCGATACGGTTTGATCCTTTTTGATCTAACGACAATTGTTTTTTTCATCTCGACCGCGCCACTTGAACATGGGCCCAGTCTGACTCGGATCAGCATATTGATCGGGTTTATTATCCTGCTGGATTTTGCCGCGCGGATGTGGATCGCACGGGATCGCAGGGCACTTTTGCGCAAGGTCTATACGATCGCCGACATCGTGGTAATCGGATCACTGCTGCTCGATCCCTTCCTAGAAGGGAACCTGGCGTTTCTACGCATCCTTCGCGCGCTCCGCCTGATCCACTCTTACCATTTGCTTCACGACCTGCGCCGTGACAGCAAGTTTTTCCGCACCCATGAGGATGCGGTAATCGCCGCCGTTAACCTACTGGTTTTTGTTTTTGCAACCTCGACCGCCGTGCTGGTTTATTTCATCCCTGAAAGCAGTCAGACGCCCTATGTCGACGCGCTCTATTTCACAATGGCGACGCTGACGACCACCGGTTTCGGAGACATCACGCTGGTGTCGCCGGTGGGCAAGTTGTTTTCAGTGTTCATCATGGTGGTTGGCGTGGCGCTGTTCGTGCGCTTGGCACAGGCCATCTTTATGCCGCAGAAGGTGCGTCACAAATGTCGTGGTTGCGGTCTGTTCCGGCATGATCCGGATGCGGTGCACTGCAAGCATTGCGGCAGGTTGCTGAGGATCGATACCGGCGGGGTCAGCTAGATCGCGGCGCAGAGCGCCAGAAGAAAGGTCATCTCTGCCACCTGTTGGGCTGCGCCCAGAACATCACCGGTCTGACCGCCGATCTTACGCCGGGCGACTGCTGCCAGCCCAGCGGCGGCAGAAACGGAAAACGCCGCAGGGATCAGGGCATTGGTTCCGGCGACAAGCACGCTCAGCGCCAGCGCCAGCGCTAGGCCCAAGACGACATTCCTGCCCGAGGGTTTTCCGACCTGGTGACTCAGACCTGCGCCGCGTGCATTTGGTAAGGCGGCCATCAGTACAGGCATCAGGGCGCGCGACCAGATCGCCGCCGCCATCAGCAACCAAAGCGCGCCTGCGTCGATCAGCGTCACGATCACGCCCCAGCGCAGCATCAGCGACAGGATCAGCGCCAGCACGCCATAGGTGCCGATATGGCTGTCCTTCATGATCTCCAAACGCCGCTCGCGGGCAAAGCCGCCCCAGAACCCGTCGACGGTATCGGCCAGACCGTCTTCGTGCATCGCGCCAGTACTGGCCACCTGCACGATCAGGACCAGGGCCGCGACAAGTGTTGCAGGCAGATTTACGGTGAGCGCGGCAGCTCCGACGAGGCAGGCGAGCGCACCCACAACCAGCCCTGCAATCGGAAATGCCCAGACCGCCTGCGACTGACGCTCAAAGACCGCTTCGGGCAGCTTTGGCAGGGGCAGGCGGGTCAGCAGGACAAGCGCCAGCGGAATATCCCAGCCCGAGACAGGGCGCATGTCGCTTTTTGTCATTCGCAGGCCTTTGTTGGTCTTGTTGCATCGCGCGCATTGGTTAAACACGCAGGAACGATCTGATGCAACGAGGCTGTTGATGCTCCCTGACCTGACCGACCTGTCCGAATTTCGTAACGCGCTGGTGCAGGCGCCGGGTCCCGATGCCGAAGCGTTGCGTGCAGCCCAGGTGCGCAATGGCCAATTGACCAAACCCCCCGGTGCTTTGGGTCGGTTGGAGGACCTGGCGATCTGGTATGCAGGCTGGCGCGGTGATGCGCGGCCAGTGATCGGAGCGCCGCAATTGGTCGTGTTTGCCGGCAATCACGGGGTCACAGCGCAGGGCGTTTCCGCCTTTCCCGCCGAAGTGACCGAGCAGATGGTTCTGAACTTCCAGCATGGCGGCGCTGCGATCAACCAGCTTGCCCGCGCCGCGGGTGCCCGCATGGATGTTCGCGCGCTGGAACTGGATCGGCCCACGGAGGACTTCACCAAAGGTCCGGCGATGAGCGAGACTGATCTGCTGGATGCCTTGCGGACAGGTTGGCTGGCCGTAGACCCCTCGGCGGACTTGTTGGTGGTGGGTGAGATGGGCATCGGCAACACCACACCGGCGGCGGCTCTGGCCTGCGCGCTTTATGGGGGAGAGGCCGCCGACTGGACCGGGCGCGGCACCGGGGTGGACGATGCGGGGCTGGCTAACAAGGCGCGTGTGGTTGGCGAAGGCGTTGCGCTGCACGGCAAGACAGATGACGGACTTGAGCTTTTGCGCTGCCTTGGTGGCCGCGAGATAGCGGCGATGGCCGGAGCGATTGCGGCTGCGCGGGTGCTACGTATTCCGGTCATTCTGGATGGATTCATCTGCACCGCTGCTGCGGCGTGCCTGGCGCGTGTCTCGGAAACCGCGTTGGATCATGCCGTCGCGGGGCACCAAAGCGCCGAAAGCGCCCATGCGCGACTGCTGCAGAAGCTGGGCAAAGAGCCGCTTCTGTCGCTGGGTCTGCGGCTGGGCGAGGGTTCGGGCGGGGCGCTTGCGATCAACATCCTGAAATCGGCGGTGGCCTGCCATTCCGGTATGGCCACTTTTGCCGAGGCAGGTGTCGCCGACGGTTAAGCCAGCGGCTCAGGCCGATTTCTTGGCGTGTTCCTCGGCCAACTCCAACAGCGCGGTTTCCAGATTGCGCTGCAATTCGGTCGAGCGCGCGATATATTCGGGGTTTTCGCTGGCCGACACGCCGGGTTTCCACAACGGAGCCAACTCGCGCAGCGATCCGCGGTCGTGGTGATAGAAGGTCTGCTCGGCCCCGGCGGCTTCGAACTCGGACAGCCCGACATTCTCAAGGACATAGCGCCCGGCACGTAGCGAACTGTCGAACATCTCGCGTACGATGTCGCTGGCCCCAGCTTGGTAGAGCTCATAGACGTGGTTGCGGTCATAGGCCCGCGCGACAATGTGCAGGTCGGGCCGTTGCCGGCGGGCATAGGCGACCAGTTTGGTGACCTCTTCGCGGTCATCCATCGCGGCGACCAGCACCTTGGCCTTGGCCAGCCCCGCGGCCTTGAGCAGTTCGGGCCGGGTCGGATCGCCTAGAAAACCCTTGTAGCCAAAGCGCCGCATCAACTGGATGGTCTCCATATCCGTGTCCAGCACCACGGTCTTGAAACCGCTGGCCTGTACCAGCCGGTTCACGATCTGCCCGAACCGCCCGATCCCGGCGATGATGATCGGGCCTTCTTCGTCGATCTTGTCGGGTTCATGTTGCGGCGTGTGGTCGCGCATGTTCTTGGACAGCAGATCGTAGATGATGAACAGCAACGGTGTGATCAGCATGGTCAGGGCGATGATCATCAGCAGCTTTTGTTGCAGCGCAGGCGGGACCACGTTGTGCTGTGCCGAAAAGGCCAGCAGCACGAAACCAAACTCGCCCGCCTGCGCCAGTCCGAGCGTGAACAGCCACCTGTCGCGCCCACGCAGCTTGAACGCCCGCCCCACCACATAAAGGATGATCCCCTTGGCCAGAATGACCAGCAGCGCGAGCCCGATCAGGTCCAGCGGGTCGCGGAAGAACAGATTGAAGTTGATGCCCGCCCCGACAGTGATGAAAAAGAGCCCCAGGAACAGCCCCTTGAATGGTTCCAGATCACTCTCCAGCTCGTGCCGGAATTCCGAGTTGGCCAGCACCACACCCGCCAGAAACGAGCCCAGGGCCGGGGACAGCCCGACCAGCGACATCAGGAACGAGATACCGACCACGATAACCAGCGCCAGCGCCGTATACATCTCGCGCAGACGGGTGGAGTGGATATAGCGAAAGACTGGTCGCGTAAGGTAGATCCCTGCCAGCACCACAGAGGCCACGGCGCCAATGGTCACCAGTGTAACTGCCCATCCAGGCAGACCGGCCACCAGCGATAGAGTTTCGCCATGATGGTTGCCGTGATCCGGGTCGCCGATGATGATCGAGCCATCGCTGCTTAGATGCGGCATTGCCTCCATCGCCAGTAGCGGAAGGAAGGCCAGGATCGGTATCACGGCAATGTCCTGCGTCAACAAGACCGAGAACGTGGCCCTCCCGCCATTGGTCTGCATCAGTCCCTTTTCGGAGAGAGTTTGCAACACGATCGCCGTCGAGGAGAGCGACAGGGTTAACCCAACAGCCAGCGCAATCGTCCAGGGTTGCCCCGCAAACATGGCCACCGCCATCACCGCCAGGGTCGAAACGCCCACTTGCAACCCGCCCAACCCGATCAGCCGGTCGCGCATGTCCCAAAGCGCCTTGGGTTCCAGTTCCAGCCCGATCAGGAACAACATCATGACCACGCCAAACTCGGCCACATGTTGCAATTCCTCGGTTTCGGCGCCAACCAGGCCCAGTACCGGGCCGATCACGATGCCCGCCGCCAGGTATCCCAGCACCGAGCCCAGCCCCAACCGCGCCGAAAGCGGTACGGCGATCACGGCCGCTGCCAGATAGATCGTGGCCTGATAAAGGAAGTTTTCCATGTCGGTCCTTTCGCGGTCAGGTCGGCAGCGGCGCGTCGCGCTTGAGCTGATCCATTACGATCTGGCTCTGCACGCGGGCTACCGCAGGATGGGGCAGGATGACCTCGTGAAGCAAGCTGTTCAAGGCGGGCAGGTCCGCGCAATAGACCTGCAGGAGATAATCCGCCTCTCCGGTCATCGTCCATGCGCTGATAATCTCCGGCCTGGTGTTCACCATGCGGGCAAACCCAGCCGACTGATCCGGACCGTGGGTGCTCAGTTGCACCTGAACGAAACCCTGAACGTGCAACCCCAGCCGCCCGGGGTCGAGCCGGGCCGCATAGCCGGTAATGTACCCTTCGCTCTCCAGCCGCTGTCGGCGCCGCCCGGCTTGGCTGGGCGAAAGGTTCAGCAACTCTCCCAATTGGTGGGCGGTCAGGTGGGCATCTTTTTGCAAGGCAGAAAGCAGGCGGCAGTCCGTGTCATCCAGCATATGCGTCACCTTTTCGTTTTTTCTTAGGGTAGCGCGTGAACTCCGCATGAAAAGGGGGAATGAGCCGCAAATTTGCGCAGAAACAGCGCGGTGTCCGGCGTATATTTGCCATAGCGAATGGAAACTCAGCAATAATTTGGAGACGCGCCTTGGGTCCTTTCCCTCATAATGCCCCGAAATCGGTCATCAGTGACGAAAACCCCGCCGGCACAGACGGGTTCGAATTTGTCGAATTTGCCCATCCTGAACCGCAGGAATTGCGCGATATCTTCACCCGCATGGGCTATGCGCTGACCGGCCGCCACAAGAGCAAGGATATCGAGCTTTGGCAGCAGGGCGATGTCACCTACATCCTAAATGCCGAACCGGGCAGCTTTGCCGCGCGTTTCGTCGAGGATCACGGGCCGTGCGCCCCGTCGATGGGGTGGCGCGTGGTCGATGCGCAGGCCGCCTATGACCACGCGGTGGCAAATGGCGCCGAACCCTATGACGCAGATGACAAGACCATGGATGTGCCTGCGATCAAGGGTATCGGGGGCTCGCTGATCTATTTCATCGATCAGTATTACGACACCTCGCCCTACAATGCTGAGTTCGACTGGCTGACCCAGTCCAAACCGCGGGGCGACGGGTTCTTCTATCTCGACCACCTGACCCACAATGTCTTCAAGGGCAATATGGACACGTGGTTCCGGTTCTACGAGACGCTGTTCAACTTCCGCGAAATCCGATTCTTCGATATTCAGGGCAAGTTTACCGGGCTTTATAGCCGTGCATTGACCTCGCCTTGTGGCCGTATCCGTATTCCGATCAACGAAGATCGGGGCGAGACCGGGCAGATCGTGTCTTATCTGAAGAAGTACAAGGGCGAGGGTATCCAGCATATCGCAGTGGGGTCCGACGACATCTACGCTTCGACCGATGCAATTGCTGCGAAGGGCCTGAAATTCATGCCCGGCCCGAACGAGACCTACTATGACATGTCTTATGACCGCGTGTCGGGTCATGACGAGCCCAAGGACCGGATGATGAAGCACGGCATTCTAATCGACGGTGAGGGGGTCGTGGATGGCGGCGAGACGCGCATCCTGCTGCAGATCTTTTCGAAAACCGTGATCGGGCCGATCTTCTTCGAGTTCATCCAGCGCAAGGGTGATGACGGTTTCGGCGAGGGGAACTTCCAAGCGCTCTTTGAATCCATCGAACGCGAGCAGATCGAAGCGGGCGAAATCGCCGCCGAGTAATGGGAGGGCAGGCGGGCCGCGAGAGTGGCCCGCCCGATTGTTTTCAGCCGATCTAAACTTAGACTGGAAGCGCTTTGGGCGTCCTTCGGGTTAGCCCGGCAAGTTACGTGTTGAGCCGCTTTTTCATGAACCATCGGCTGTGATTTTCCGGGTGGTAGCCCGGAGTGTTCTGCAAGGTACCGAAATCGGAATACCCAAGCCGCCGATAGAATGCGTGCGCCTCGGGGTTTGATGTATCCAGCCATGCTCCGTGGCAGCCGATCTCACGGCCCTTGTCCTCGGCAGCCTGCATCAGGCGGCGGCCCATGCCTTGACCGCGCAGGGCATCATCGACCCAAAGCGTCTTGACCAGCAGCCAGCCATAAGAGGTCGAAGCGGTCAGACCGGCCAGCAACCGTCCATCCGGCGCACGTTCTTCCAACACGAAAGAGCTGTTCTCGGATTGTGTATTTGTAACGGCCAGTGACGCGAGCAGCGCGGCCTCGATCTCTGCCGCGACCTGATCTGCCTGCGGATTCGGCACGCGCAAGATCATCCCTTGGGCATCTTCAATGTCAGGTTGCGCCCGCTTTTCTGATAGCGCAGTTCGCTGTCGCCGATGGCGACGATTCGTCCGCCATCGATCCGATCACCGATCTTGACCTTCTTGTAGCGTCCGTTTGACATCCGCACCAGCGCGCGGCGGTTCGAGGGGGTGCCGAATACTCCGATCAAGCTTATCTTGCGCAAGCTGATCGCATTCTTGACCGTCGCCTGTCGTGCCACCGAGGTTGGCGAGGGGCGGCTGGGTTTGACCACCCTGGGCGCAACCGTCTTGACCTGTGTCCTCTGATCAAGATTGGCCAGAGAGCCGAGATTGGCGCTCTGCTGCCTGTTGCTGGCCAGTCCCTGCGGTCGCACGCGCGGACGCGGGATCGGGTCGACCAACTCGACCGAGGCGACGATTTCGTCGACCTGTTCCTGTATCTTCAACGTGTCGGGTCGCGCCTTTGGGCGGATGCCGGACAATTCGGCGATCGACCTGCCACCCAGCCGGGCGCGTTCGTTCAGTTCTTGCAGGTTGTCCGGGCGCGGGCGCGGGCGCTTCTGGGCCAGCACCTCGCGGGTTTCATCAACCTCGGGTTCCGCCGCAAACCGCAGCGGCGTTTCGGGGGGTACCGTGGGCGGCTTGCCCAGATATATCAGAATGCCGTCGGGGCTGAGGGTGCCCTCGGGGGTTGGCCTGACCAGACCACGCTCGTCCAGATCGAACGCCGCCGCCGCTATGGGGGGGGCTGTTTGAGCCTCGGCCCGGGGGTCGGTATCGTATTGCGACGCAGGCGGAAGGGCGACCGGGTCCTGCGACAGGTTGGTCCGGTCAATGGACGCGACATAGAGATCGTCGAGCGTCGCCGGTGCGGGCGCGACAGGCCCGTCGGGCGACCCGGACCAGAGACCCGTTTCCTCGTAGAGTTCCTGAATGTCGAAAACCTCCGGCAGGGGGGTATCAACCGTTTGCAGGTGTTCGTCAGCCAGCGCGTCGAGAACGGCCGTATCGGTGTCGCTCAGCGCGGGAACCTCGGTCGGCGCGGGTAGGGCGTCAATCAGGTCGGCAATGGCCTCTTCGGTTTCCGTGGGTGTCTGTGCGGCGATCGCGGTCGCATCATTGTCGAGCGGTTCCTCCGTCGCGATGTCCGCCTCGTCCGGCTGATCTGGCGCCGGCTGTGTGTCGGTGGCGACAACCGTGTCGGGTTCGGACCGGAACAGGCCGCTGACTGGCCCCTCCAGAAACAGCGTCGCCCAAAGTCCAACCAACACAAGAACAACCAGCAATACCAGCGTCATGATCAGACCCAGACGGCGCGGCTTGGTCGATTGGGCGTTTTGTATGGGCTCCGGCGTTGGGGCGGCATCGGGGGATGGCAGTTCGGTCGGTCCTGGCGTGGTGACTTCAGGCGCGCGCCGCTGGTCTGGACTGATGGGAGCAGTGGCCTCTATCACCGCTTCCGCCTCAACCTGCCCGGGCTCGGGTGTCTCCGGCTGCGCTAGGGTGATTTCAGTGGCAGGAGCGGGATCAGACGAGACGCTGCTTTCTTCCACATCCGGCGCGGGGTCAGGCAGCTCGGCAGGGCCGATATCGACCACCACGCTGGCATCGGTTTCGACGGCCTCGCTTCCGGTCCAGCCCTGCGCTGTTTGTGACAGACCAAAGAAGGGCTCGCCGGGAAAGTCGCTTTCGCGCGGGGCGGCCACAAAACTGACGGGTGCGAACCCGTTCTCAGCTGCAAAGCTTTCCGCTTCGGCGAGGGTTTCGCGGGCCACGGCGGCGATATGGGTGATCTCGCCCTCGGGGGCGGTGTCATAAACCAACTCGTCAATGTCATAGGGTGTGGCACTGTCCACGGCACCTTCGATGAGATGCATCAGTGCTTCGCCCGTAAAGCCGCCGGTCTGGACTTTGAGATACCTGATCTGGTCGTCCGGCAGAACCAGTTTGCACAGAATATCCGGTTCAAGTTGCAGCGCCTTGCTGCGCAACGCTGCAAGCTCGCCGCTCAGATCCGGGCTGTCCAGCGCAACCTGACCCACCATATGCCAGCCGCCGGCGATCCGGTGCAGGAGGGAGATGCCCTCAAAGGACAATGACAGCGCAAAGGCGGGTTTCATGTTTCGGCGATACCGTCCAGCTCGATTCTGCCGCCGAAGAGGTGGCCTGCGCGACGAGTTTAAAGCAGGTTCATGCCGAGGGAAAGAAAAAGCCCCTCGTGGCCTCTTGCCAAGCGGGGCATCGCGTACCCATCTAATATGCCGGATCAAGAGGAGAGAGAGCCTTGAGAACATTGGTTTTTCTGACGGCCATGCTGGTGGCCGTGACCGCCGGGATGGCGCATGCGGATGAGCGTCGCATTTCCGTGACAGGCACGGGAACTGTGGCTGCGGCACCTGATATGGCGACCGTGACCCTTGGGGTCAGTCATCAGGCCGATACCGCGCAAGAGGCGATGGATCAGACTTCGCAAGCGATGGCGTTGGTGCTGGAGCGGCTGTCGGGGCTGGGCATCGACAAGAGCGATATTCAGACCCAGAACCTGTCACTGCATCCGATCTGGAACACGATCATCAATCGCGAGACACAACAGCAGGAACGCGAATTGACCGGTTTCGCCGCCTCGAACCTTGTGCTGGTGCGGGTGCGCGATCTGGACAGTCTGGGTCAGACGCTGAGCGCCGTGGTGGCTGATGGCAGCAATGAGATGCGCGGGCTTAACTTTTCGGTCAGCGATCCCGAGCCCTTGTTGGAACGTGCCCGAACCGCGGCCGTGAAGGACGCGATGGACAAGGCTGGGCAACTCGCCGAGGCGGCGGGTGTCACGCTAGGCGAGGTGGTCTCGATCAACGAACATGGGGGCAATGGCCGCCCGATGATGGCGCGTGCCGAATTTGCGGCCGATGCAGGCAGCGTTCCGATCGAGGCAGGCGAGGTCAGCTTTAGCAACTCGGTCTCGATGGTGTTTGCCATCGGCGAATAAGTCCGAACAAGCGCTGCGGGCTTTGCAAGGAAAGCCCGCAGAATGTTCCTGAAAACGTCAGGCGGAGGCTTTGGCCAATGCCTGATCCAGATCGGCGATCAGATCGTCCGCATCCTCGATCCCAATTGAGACGCGCACAACGTTCGGGCTGGCTCCGGCGGCCTCCTGCTGCTCCGGCGTCAACTGGCGGTGTGTGGTCGAAGCCGAATGGATGATCAGCGACCGTGCATCGCCCAGATTGGCCACATGGCTGAAGATCTCCAGCGCGTTGACCAGCTTGACGCAGGCATCATAGCCGCCCTTGACCGCAAAGGTGAACAGCGCGCCCGCCCCTTTGGGGTACTGCGCTTTGACCCGGTCGGCATAGGGGGACGAGGGCAGGCCGGCATAGGTGACGTAATCCACCCGGTCATCCGCTTCCAGCCAGGTGGCGAGCTTCTCTGCGTTTTCCACGTGGCGCTGCATCCGCAGGCTCAGCGTTTCGATCCCCATCAGGGTATAGTGGGCACCTTGCGGGTTCATGGTCATGCCCAGGTCGCGCAACCCGATAGCGATGCCGTGAAAGGTGAAGGCCAGCGGCCCGAACGTCTCATGGAATTTCAACCCGTGATAGGCCGGTTCCGGCTGGCTCAGCGAGGGGAACTTGTCGCTGGCCGACCAGTCGAATGTACCTGAATCGACGATGCAGCCGCCGGTCACTGTACCGTTGCCCGTGAGATACTTGGTGGTCGAATGCACCACCAGCGTGGCGCCATGTTCGATCGGACGGCAGAGATATGGCGAGGCCGACGTGTTGTCGACGATCAGCGGCAGACCAGCGGCATCAGCGATGTCGGCCAGCGCGCGGATATCGGTGACATAGCCACCGGGGTTGGCGATGGATTCGCAGAACACCGCGCGCGTGTTGTCATCGATGGCAGCTTTGACCGCGTCCAGATCGTCGGTATCGACAAATTTCGCTGACCAGCCAAAGCGCTTGATGGTCTGGGAAAGCTGCGTGACCGAGCCGCCGTAAAGCCTGGTCGAGGCAACCACGTTGCAGCCCGGCTGCATCAATGGGAACAGCGCCATGATCTGCGCTGCGTGACCCGACGAACAGCAGACCGCACCGGCACCGCCTTCAAGCGTTGCGATGCGCTCCTGCAAAACCGCCACGGTCGGGTTGGTCAGACGGGAATAGATGTAGCCCACTTCCTGAAGATTGAAGAGCGCGGCCGCGTGTTCGGCATCGCGAAACACGTAAGCTGTGCTCTGGTAAATCGGCGTTTGCCGCGCGCCGGTGGCGGGGTCGGGGCGCGCGCCAGCGTGGATTTGCAACGTGTCAAAGCCGTAAGTGGGGCCGTCGGTCATGGAATAAACTCCCTCTTGGTAATTGGTTGATGCAATCTGTAGGCCATCACTTCACTTCACACAACGCAGGCCTTTGCTCGGGCCGGATGCACTGGCTAGCGCAGCCAGAGCCCGGCTTCCCTGATTTTCTTACGTATGGCCTGTTCGCGGCGCGGTAGGTTCTGCTGATCGAACAATGCGCGCACCTTTGCGCCCTTGCGCTGAAACACCAGCTTGCGGATCGGCTCATATTGCTTGAGCACCTTCTTGATCTTGTTGGGGGCAGCGACCTCTTCCAGCACCTCGACGACACGATCGCTTTCGCGCGCATAGAGCAGCGGGAAAAGGCGATAGTGACAACTTACATCGCCGTCCAGAAACCCGGCGGGCAGGGCATCGCGCCCGCCGCCAAGCGCATGAATAACCAGCGGCAAGGCGACTTGGTCAAGCCAAGGATCAAGGCTCTGACAGATCAACTCGTCCGGAGGGTTGTCGCGGATGGATCTGGCGTATTCAAGAAACCGTTCCCCAAAGGCGCGCGGGCATTTGTAATAGAAGAAGCCTGCGTTGAAATAGAGGTAGCGCCGCCAGTATTCGTCGGGTTGGTTCAGATCCAGCGAACTGTCGAAGTCCAGCCCGAACCGGTCGTAAAGCGATTTCCAGATACCGGCATAGCCCGGCCCGTAAAGCGTGGGCTCGGGCCAGCTATCTGAGCATCTGAGCGAGGCAGAGGGGCGATCGAAATCAAACGGCACCGATGCGAGGTCGCCGGTGATCAGTGTGTCGCTGTCGAAGAACACAAATGGCTCGCCCTCGGGCAGGGCCATCAGCGCCTCGATCTTGTTGCCGGGGGGATAGGACTGCCCGAAGACTGTATTCTCGAAGGGCAGGATTTCGACGCCGAGCCGTTCCAGCGCCTCCAAAGTGGCCTGATTGCGAAGGCTGGGATCGTTTGACCAGAGCGGGCCATGCTGTGGCGTGGCGACAAACAGCCGTCCCTGAAAGTCCGGCGAACTGTGCCGCAAGGATGCAGCAAAGAGCAGCGCTTCATATTGCAGGCGGTTATTCTGGCCGATGATCACCACATTGAAGGGTGGGGGTGTTGTCGACGGAGTGCCTGCCATGCCTGTTCCCTGCCGCCGGTGCTTTTCTTCCGTCGCGGCTTTGCTGCCTGAGCGCACTATAGGCAAGCAAACGGGCGTCCAAAAGTCCCGAATTGTCCTGCAAGTCCGACGGCCGGGCAGCAGCGCAAAGACGCACGGCCGGGGTCGCAGTGCCGAATTTTTCGCCACGTTGCGCTGAATTCGACGCCGTTATTTGCCAAAAGTCCAGTTTTTGCTGCTTTCAAAATTTTACCAATTGATAAAATTTTCAGATGTGGCAGTCTGATTGCAAGAGCTACAATTCAGGGAGAGCGTCATGGCGCATGGCCAGACAGCACCCGGCATCCTGGCCGGGCGGCTATCGAGCGAAGAGATCGAGACGAATTTCAGCGACCTGCACCCGCCTTATGCGCCGCATGAGGCCGCGGTGGCGGCAGATCGGTGTTATTTCTGCCATGATGCGCCCTGCGTGACTGCCTGCCCAACCGATATCGATATTCCGCTCTTCATCCGGCAGATTCAGGCCGGTAACCCGGAAGGGGCGGCGGAAACGATCCTGAGCCAGAACATTCTGGGCGGCATGTGTGCCCGGGTCTGTCCGACCGAAACGCTCTGCGAAGAGGTTTGCGTGCGTGAAGTCGCCGAAGGCAAACCGGTCGAGATCGGGCGGCTGCAGCGCTTTGCGACCGATGTGTTGATGAAAACCGGCACGCATCCGTTTTCGCGCGCGCCCGACACCGGAAAGCGGATTGCAGTGGTGGGGGCGGGCCCTGCGGGTCTTGCTTGTGCGCACCGGCTGGCGATGCTCGGCCATCAGGTCACGATCTATGACGCCAATGCCAAGCCCGGCGGGCTGAACGAATACGGAATCGCGGCCTACAAGGCGACAAATGATTTTGCCCAGGCCGAGGTGGAATGGCTGCTCAAGATCGGCGGCATATCGGTAGAGTGTAACGCGGCTCTAAGCGATGGCGGGCTGACGCTGGAGGGGCTGCGCGGTGAATTCGATGCGGTCTTTCTGGCCATCGGGCTGGCGGGCGTGAATGCGCTGCGCGCTCAGGGAGAGGATAAGCCCGGCGTCCATCACGCGGTCGATTTCATCTCGGAAGTGCGTCAGGCCGATGACTTGCTCAAGCACCCGGTGGGGCGCCACGTAGTGGTGATCGGCGGCGGCATGACCGCGATTGACGCTGCGGTTAAGTCCAAGCTGCTGGGTGCTGAACATGTCACGGTCGCCTATCGCCGGGGCGCGAGCGCTATGGGGGCCAGCAAGTTCGAACAGGATCTGGCGACCTCGAAGGGGGTCAAGCTGATGTTCAATGTGCAACCCAAGCAGGTGCATGGCGAGGACGCCGCCACCGAGATCGAACTGGAATACACCGCGACTACTGATGGCGCGCTGCAGGGCACCGGCGAGACCGTGCGCTTGCCCGCCGATCAGGTGCTCAAGGCCATTGGACAGAGGTTGGAGGGCGTGCCCGACGCGCTGCATCTGAATGGCAACAAGATCGCTGTGATCGGTGCGGGCCGCACCTCGGTTGAAGGGGTTTGGGCCGGGGGCGACTGCGCCGCGGGAGGCGAAGACCTGACTGTGACCGCCGTGGCCGAAGGGCGCGATGCCGCGATGGATATCGACGCTGCTTTGCGGGGCTGACCATCCGCCCCAGCGATACAAAACCTGCTACAATGATCCCGTTGCAGCAGTAGGAGGCCAAGATGACGATCGAAAAAGACGTCGCAGCGCATTACACCACAGATGATCTGCTGGAGCGGATCCGTGATGGACTGCGCGCTGCCGGAGCCGATCCGGACGCCCCCGCGCCTGAGGATCTCAAGGGCATCGACGAGTTTCACACTGGGGGGGTGAAGGCAACCGACGATCTGTTGGAGCAACTCAACATTTCTGAACGCACGCGGGTGCTGGACCTCGGCTGTGGAATTGGTGGAACATCGCGGCATATCGCGTTGAATACAGGTGCTTTTGTGACCGGGGTTGATCTGACCCCCAGCTTTGTCGACGTGGGCAACCAACTCAGCGCCATGGTGGGGTTGCAGGACCGGGTCAAGCTGTTGCGTGGCAGTGTGCTGGATCTCCCTCTGGTCGAGGATACGATTGATCTGGTCACCATGTTCCATGTGGGAATGAACGTCCCCGACAAGGCCAAGCTGTTTTCCGAGGTCTATCGTGTGCTTGCCCCCGGAGGTACCTTTGCGCTGTTCGATGTGATGCGGATGGACGCCGATGGCGGCCTGACCTTTCCCTTCCCTTGGGCCGAAGAGCCTGCCTTTTCATTCGTCGAACCTGCGGCGGCCTATATGGAGGCTGGCGAGGCAGCGGGTCTTGCTTTCCGCTCGATTCGCAACCGCAAGGATTTCGCGCTTGATTTCTTCAAGACCGTCTTTGCCCGTATCGAAGAGGCGGGCGGCCCGCCGCCCGTGGGCATTCACCTGTTGATGCGCGACACCGCCGCCGAAAAAATCCAGAACTACGTTACCTGTGTCCAGGCGGGGCTGATTGCGCCGTTTGAACTGATCTTCCGCAAGCCAGTCTGAAAAGGGAGCCCGCTAAATGGCCGATCTGACGACAGATTTCCTAGGAATAACATCTCCGAACCCGTTCTGGCTGGCCTCCGCCCCGCCGACCGACAAGGAATACAATGTCCGCCGAGCGTTCGAGGCCGGATGGGGCGGGGTGGTCTGGAAAACACTGGGCGCCGAAGGCCCGCCGGTGGTGAATGTAAACGGGCCGCGCTATGGCGCGATCTACGGCGCGGACCGGCGGCTGCTGGGGCTGAACAATATCGAACTGATCACCGACCGCCCTCTTGAAACCAATCTGGAAGAGATCGCACGGGTCAAATCCGATTATCCGGATCGCGCCGTGGTGGTCTCGCTTATGGTGCCTTGCGAGGAAGGCGCTTGGAAAGCAATCCTGCCTCGCGTGGCCGAAACCGGCGCAGACGGGATCGAGCTGAATTTCGGCTGCCCCCATGGCATGAGCGAGCGCGGCATGGGCAGCGCGGTGGGGCAGGTGCCGGAATACATCGAAATGGTCACCCGCTGGTGCAAGGAAAACTATGACAAGCCGGTGATCGTGAAGCTGACGCCAAACATTACGGATATTCGCAAGCCTGCGGCCGCTGCAAAAAATGGCGGTGCCGATGCGGTGTCGCTGATCAACACGATCAACTCGATCACCAATGTCAATCTCGACACGATGAGCCCCGAACCTTCGATTGACGGCAAGGGCAGCCATGGCGGCTATTGCGGACCGGCGGTGAAACCGATTGCGCTCAGCATGGTGTCCGAGATTGCCCGCAACCCGGAAACCCATGGCCTGCCGATCTCTGGCATTGGCGGGATCACCACATGGCGCGATGCGGCAGAGTTCATCTCGCTGGGCTGCGGCAACGTACAGGTTTGCACCGCTGCGATGACCTACGGGTTCAAGGTGGTGGAGGAACTGGCCAGTGGCCTGTCCAAGTGGATGGACGAAAAAGGCTATACCAATGTGCGCGATTTTGTCGGGCAGGCGGTGCCGAATGTGACGGATTGGCAGTACTTGAACCTCAACTACGTCGCCAAGGCCAAGATCGATCAGGACCAGTGCATCAAGTGTGGGCGCTGCTATGCCGCTTGCGAGGATACGTCGCATCAGGCGATCTCGATGAGCGCGGATCGGGTGTTCGAGGTGATCGACGAGGAATGCGTTGCCTGCAACCTCTGCGTAGATGTCTGTCCGGTCGAGGGCTGCATCACGATGGAGCAGATGCAGCCGGGTACGGTCGACCCGCGCACGGGCAAGGTGGTCGAGAAAGACTATGCGAACTGGACCATGCATCCCAACAATCCGATGGCGAAAGCAGCGGAGTAAGGTCTGAATCCTGTTTGAAACAGTTAGAGCGGCACCGGATTCCGGTGCCGTTTTGTTGCGCTCTTATTGTGGATAAAATATATCCATGATAATGATTATCCCCGAATCAGGAGTCGCAAATGAAGCTGGGCGATGGGGTCGAAGCGGCCATTCACTGCACAACTATGCTGGCAGGTCTGAAGGGCGGGGCGGTCATGCCCGCAAGCGCTTTGGCCGAATATCACGGCGTCTCTGCCAGCTATCTGGTTAAGCACCTCAAGCAGCTTGTCGCGGCGGGTATTTTCCAGTCGGTGCCGGGCCCCACGGGGGGCTATCGCCTGGGGCGTGTGCCTGAGGAAATCACGCTGCTCGATATAGTTCTGGCGGTCGAGGGCGACGCGCCCGCCTTTCGCTGCCGCGAGATTCGCAGGCGTGGGCCAGAGGCGCCCGACGCCTCTGCCTTTCCCAATCCCTGCGGGATCAAGCTGGCCATGTTGCGCGCCGAAGATGCCTATCGCGCTGCACTTGCCGAAACCCGGATCAGCAGCCTGATTCGCGACTATGCCGAAACCGGCGACCCCCGCGACATTGCCCGCGGCTGCCGCTTTGTCGAAGCAAACCGCCGTCCCTGACATCAAGAAGGAGATCAAAGATGGAATCGCGATTGAACCACTGGGCCATGGCCCCGGAACTGATGAAAGCCTTCCTGGCGCTCAACGACACGATTGAGGGCAGCGGGCTGGACAAAACCCTGATGCATCTGGTCAAGCTGCGCGCCTCGCAGATCAACGGCTGCGCCTTCTGCATCGACATGCACACACGTGAGGCCCGAGCGGACGGCGAGACTGAGCAGCGGCTTTACCTGGTCTCAGCCTGGCATGACAGTTTTCTCTACTCCGAACGTGAGCGCGCGGCGTTGGCTTGGACCGAGGCTCTTACCCGACTGGGCGACAATGCCCCCGATGACTCGCTATTTGTGCAGACCCAGGCGCAGTTTCCCAAAGATGAAATCATCAAGCTGACTGCCGTCGTCACAATGATAAACACCTGGAATCGTTTGTCTGTGGCGTTCCGAGCAGTCCACGCCGCGCCGCAATCCCACGCGGCTTGATCGGCTTTGGGGGGACCGCGAGATCACGATCCTGGATTGGGGTGGCGAGGGCGTTACTCTTCGCCACCCAAAAAAGGTCACTGCCGACCGATGATCAAACAGGGGCCGACAACCCACACGCAGCTGAGTTTTTTTGGGGTCTGAGAGATATCTAGCAAAAGCGAGAGGTGGTGCGGGTGAAGGGACTTGAACCCCCACGCCTTGCGGCGCCAGAACCTAAATCTGGTGCGTCTACCAATTCCGCCACACCCGCAGCCGCGCTGACCTGTGGCCGCGCTGTGCGGCGGTGCATAACAAAGGTTGAAACCGAGTGCGAGGGAAAAACGCCCGCGACGCGCTGGTTTCCAACCGGTGCGATTATGCCCCGCCGAATTGTGCCCGATCTCAGTAGTCTGACACCAGCAGATGGGTGGGCGAGACATCCTCGTCTACATCGGAGAAGCGTGAGATCGGGGCTTCGAAGACATTGTCCGTCTTGTCGTCGTTGACGGTCGAAACCTCACCGATCAGACAATCGCCCTGTTCTGCCCAGAAGGCGTGCCAGATACCGGGCAGCAACGTCACGCTCTGGCCCGGCTTCAGCCGCAGCAGCCCGCCCGGATCAAGTGTCACCATGACACCATCAGAGGGTACGGATACCTTGGCGTCACGATCGATACCGCCGGTTGCATCGGGTGACCAGAGTTCCAGCACCAAATCACCGCCGCCGCGATTGATGATGTCCTCGGCCTTGATGTTGTGTCGGTGCATTGGTGAGAGCTGCTTGTCGCGCGAGATCATGATCTTTTCGGCATAGAGCATACCCTTGCCCGCACCCAGATCCTCAACCGCGCCGTTGCGGGTGGTGAACAGGAACAGACCCAACTCGTGGAACCGGCCCTCGCCGTAATCGGTGATGTCCCAGCCCAGCCCGCGGTCACGGATCAGCCCGGCATCGTCGCCGCGCAATTGTTCGGGCTGCCAATAGGCAAACGGGGGCAGGATAACGCCGTGCTGGCGCATGAAGGCATCACCTTCGGCAAGGATGTCGTTGATTTCGGAACGTTTCATGGCGTGGCCTTTGTGGATCAGTCGGTCAGTTCATTGGCCCAGGGCGGGTTTGCGCCGGCGCGCGAGACGGTCACCGCCGCCACCCTGGCTGCAAAGGAAAGGCAGGATTTCAGATCGCTCTTGCTGGCCGCTTGTAGCCTGTTTCGTTGCAGCAGTCCAAGCGCGCGCGCTTTTGCAAGAAACCCTGCGTTAAAGGTATCGCCTGCGCCCACGGTATCCATCACGGCAACCTTTTGGGCTGCGGCGCTGACCGGCGGCATGTCAGCCCGGATCGCGGTGGCACCGGCGCTGCCGCGGGTCAACAGGACAAGGCCAGGGCCCGCCTGCAGCAGCGCCTGCGCGCGGGTCAGGTCGTCTGGCAGATCGGGCAGAAGCCAGGCCAGATCCTCGTCCGATACCTTGATCAGGTCTGCAGCCGCGATCAGGCGCATCAGCCGTGTCCGGTAGCTTTCGGCATCGCTGACAAAGCTCGGGCGGATATTGGGGTCGACCATAATGGTGCGTTGCCCGGCCTCGCGCTCGGCCAGCTCGACCAGGCTGTCACCGAAGGGCGGATTGCACAGGCTGATGCCGCCAAAGAACAGGGTGTCAATCCGGTCAGGGATATCGGGCAGGTCTTGCTGCGTGATTCCGCGACCAGCCGAGTTTTCGTCGTGAAAGCTATAGCTGGCTTGCCCGTCCCTGAGTTGGACAAAAGCCAGAGTGGTTGGGCGATCGCTGACGACCGAAAAGGCGGGATCGACGTGGCTTGCCAGCAGCGCGTCACGCAGCATTTCGCCCCAGAAGTCCCGCGACAATCCGGTCAACAGGCCAGTTTCGATGCCAAGACGCCCCAGAGCGATGGCGGTGTTGAAGACGGCACCACCGCAATGCGGTACAAAAGCATCAGCTCCGGCGGCTGTCTGGTCCGGGAGCATGTCGATCAGGGCTTCGCCACAGCATAGTATCATGCGAACGCTTTCGAGCTTTGAATGATTGCGCTAACGTTTCTGATATTTCCAAGGATTAAACAAGCTATTTGATTGGGCTGGCGCCAAAAACCGCCGAGCAGTGGTTTGCGGGAAAGCAGGTAAATCGTCTTGAACGCCAGCGCCAGAACTGGACCGCCAGTGCGGCAATTTGCGATCTCTCCTCCGGGCGTCATTCAAGTATCAAACTGGTACAAAGAGTGGTATGGTCAGCGAGCGTTCTTGCCGCCAATTGTGCGACAATTTCGCTTGTTTAGTTCAATAAAAACAAATGTATCGGTTAAGTCGAACAGGGCGTTCCAACAACTTCCGTTTATGGGTGATTCCAATGACTAAGAAACTCAGGGCCGTATCCCTCACGGCGCTTACCGCATCGGCTCTTGCCGCACCCGCCGCAGCCGAACTGAAATATGAAAACAGCTCGGGCGGCTACGTAAAGCTCTACGGGCAACTCAACCCTGCCATCATATCGGTGGATGACGGTCAAGAGACCGAGACCAATATCCTCGACTACGATGCCTCGAACAGCCGCGTTGGTCTGGAAGTGATTCAGCCTTACGGGCCTAACACGTTTGGCTTCAAGTTCGAGGCCGCTTTGGGGCTACCGAATTCGACCGAGGCCAGCCAGCTTGAAAATGACTTTGGCGGCTGGACTCGCCAAGACATCCGCCATGTCGATTTCTGGCTGGAGGGCGATTGGGGTAAGGTGTCGGCGGGGCAGGGCCCCATGTTTGCCGATGGTGCGGCAGAACAGGATCTCTCGCTTGTTGGGATGGCGCTCTATTCTTTCACGGCCGATTCCAACTTCAGCTTCCTCCTACGTGACTCGGCGGGTGTACTCAGCGGCCCGACCGTTGGCGACATCACCGATGACTTCGACGGAGCGCGCCGGGCGCGTATCCGCTACGATACGCCCTCTTTCAACGGGTTCAGCTTTGGTGCGGCCTGGGGTCGGAACGTTCTGGCCGATGATGACGACCGTGACTACTACGATTTTGGTACCTTTTATTCGAACGAATTCGCAGGCGCCAAACTGGATGCAGCTTTGGCCTATCAGGTGCGCGAAGGTGACGGCAGCGCCAAGCGTGAGGATGTGATCGGTTCAGCCTCGGTCCTGTTGGAGAGCGGGCTGAGCTTTACCGTGGCGGCCGGGACCCGCGATGTCGATTCTGACGCTGATACCGATCCGAGCTACTACTATGCCAAGATCGCCTATGAAACCGATCAGTGGCTGCCCAATGTCGGCAAGACCGGCATCGGTGTGCACTATTGGGATGGGTCCGATTTCAATGTCGATGGTTCCGATTCCAGTGTCTGGGGCGTCGGAGTTGTTCAGCGGATCAAGGACTACAACGTCGATACCTACCTTACCTATCAGAACTATGCCTACGAGGACTCGACGGATGATTATGACGATCTGTCGACTGTCGTTCTGGGTGCGCGCTGGAAATTCTGAGCCGCATTCTGACGAGATGCGCGCAGGCCGCTCCGGGAATTCGGGGCGGCCTGTTCTTTTGGCGGGGCAAAACCGGGGCGAAGCGCCAGATGGGTCTTGCGTAGGCGGGGCAGGGCCAATAGAAGGCGTCAAATTTGCTTGGCGCGCCATGGTTGCGCGCCCCAACCTCATGGGGATACCAGATGCAGGTCACCGAGACGCTGAACGAAGGTCTGAAACGCGGCTACAATATCGTCGTCACCGCCGCCGAGCTGGACGACAAGGTCAATGAAAAGCTGACCGAGGCACAGCCGGAAGTCGAAATGAAGGGCTTTCGCAAGGGTAAGGTGCCGATGGCGCTGCTTAAGAAGCAGTTTGGCCAGCGCCTGCTGGGCGAGGCGATGCAGGAAACCATCGACGGCGCGATGAGCAAGCACTTCGAAGACAGCGGCGACCGTCCCGCGCTGCAGCCTGACGTCAAGATGACCAACGAGGACTGGAAAGAGGGCGACGACGTACATGTCGAGATGTCCTATGAAGCGCTGCCTGAAATTCCTGACGTCGACCTGAAATCGGTCGAACTGGAAAAGCTGGTGGTCAAAGCCGACGATGCCGCCGTTGACGAAGCGCTGGGCAACCTGGCCGAGAACGCGCAGGACTTCAAAGCGCGTAAGAAAGGCTCCAAGGCTAAGGATGGCGATCAGGTCGTCATGGACTTTGTCGGCAAGGTTGACGGAGAAGCCTTTGAGGGTGGCTCCGCCGAAGATTATCCGCTGGCGCTGGGATCCAACAGCTTCATCCCCGGCTTCGAAGAGCAGCTGGTAGGGTCGAAGGCCGGTGAGGAAAAAGACGTCACCGTAACTTTCCCCGAAGACTATCAGGCCGAGAATCTGGCGGGCAAGGAAGCCGTATTCACCTGCACCATCAAAGAGGTGAAGGAACCGGTTGCTGCCGAGATCGACGACGAATTGGCCAAGAAATTTGGCGCCGACGATCTGGCTGCTTTGAAATCCCAAATCTCGGAACGTCTGGAGGCTGAATATGCCGGTGCGGCCCGCGCGGTGATGAAGCGTGGCCTGCTGGACAAGCTGGATGATCTGGTTGCCTTTGACTTGCCTCCGACCCTGGTGGAGGCCGAGGCCAAGCAAATCGCCCACCAGCTGTGGCACGAGGAAAACCCCGAGGTCGAAGGTCACGACCACGAAGAGGTTGTACCGACCGATGAGCATAACAAGCTGGCCTCGCGTCGCGTGCGTCTGGGCCTGCTGCTGGCCGAGCTTGGCAAGAAAGCCGAGGTCGAGGTGACCGACGCCGAAATGAGCCAGGCGGTGATGGCGCAGGCGCGCCAATATCCGGGGCAGGAGCGTCAGTTCTTTGAGTTTGTGCAGCAGAACCAGCAGATGCAGCAGCAACTGCGCGCGCCGATCTTCGAAGACAAGGTCGTGGACTATGTCTTTGAGCTTGCACAGGTCAGCGACAAAGAGGTCAGCAAGGACGATCTGCAGAAAGCTGTCGAGGCGCTTGAGGACGAGTGAGCCTCGTCAAAGCGTTGTGATTCAAGCGAAGAGCCGCCCCGGGGATTGGGGCGGCTCTTTCCGTTCGCGTGTGAGTGGCGATACGGGGAAGCGCTCAGGCGCCTTTGGCCAGAACGCGCTCGGCGTTTGAGCGCATGGCGGTCTTTTGTTCGCTAGACAAAGTGTTGGACAGAGCCTCCATCAACTTCAGGGCGGCTTGTCGCTCGCTTTCGTTGGTCGCTTCGTCCAGTTGCTCGAACAGGTAATTCTCAAGCGCGCTGCGTGGCAGGTTGTCCTTGTTGGCGGCGGTGGGGGCAAACAACTTGTGAGGTTTTACCTCAGGCTCTGGTGCCGGCGTGCCGAATCTGGATAACGCTGCTTCTTCGTCGATGAAGACATCGTGGCTTATTCCCGAGAATTCGCGCACGCGGTTGATCCGGTCTTCCGAACAATCCAGCAAGGCGGCCAGCGCGGGCACCTTACCCATTCCAACCTTTTTACCGACATAGCCATATGGCGCATTGTCGGAGCGTTTCAGCACGCGGTCCATCACCGGGTCGATGACGGTCACGATGTCCTTGATCCCCGATTGTCGAGCAAATTCGAGCGATCCGATCATCAATTCACAGGTGGCATATGAGACAGAGTTGCGATCCTTTCCCCGTGTCAGTCGGTTGGTATCGACGCAGAAGCGTGTCGATTCCCAGACTGAGGCGCTTCGGATCGGCGGCTCACCGTCCAGGATTGCGGAAAACACATCCGCGAGCATGTGCGGACCGGTGGTCTGCAGAGCACGCACGCAGGAGACGACATTGCCATCGTCATTCAAGCCGACGACATAGGCCGGATCGAGATGATCGAAATCATCTATCTCCTTTCCGTCTTCGACATTAACTTCCCATCCCAGGCGTCCCCCAAAAACGCGAGCGCGTAGCTGGAACATGTCATCCAGGATGTTTTTGAACAGGTGTTTGTTTAAGGCATCTATTACCAGTATCATGGTTTCCCCCTTAGCGAGTGGTTATGTAAACTGATAGTTACCCAACACAACGCCCAGCACTATTCGGGGATTCCCGTAGTGATCGAACTTTTTGGTTTAGTTGGAGAAGTTCGCTTCTAGCTGGGGTAGATTAAACCGGTTGCAATTGCCCTTCCGACGGCCTGTGGCGTCGTCAGAGCGCAGAGCTTGTCGCGGCTGGACCGCAAGTGTACTTCGACTGTTCGATGGGAAATCGAAAGAATATCGCCGATATCCTGCTGCGATTTGCCTGCTGCCACCCATTGAAGTATCTCGACCTCGCGCGAGGAAAGGGAGGGGTGGTAGAGGATGCGGCTCAATTCGTCTGAGTGCATCACTGAGTCGTGGATATGGACCGCCATAGATTGCAGGTCGCCAATGACATTGCTAACGACCTTTTTCCACTCTTCGGTGCTGCAATCACGGGTCACGCTCAGCAATCCGATATCGCCAAAAGGCCCGCGTACAGGGACGGTCAATCCCTGATCGCTAATTCCGAAATCAGACGCGTCCCGGAACACGTGCTTGAAGGCGTCGCTTCGCTCCAGCCTGCTCCAGTCGACAGGTGCGATGCTGCGCTGGCTCATGTGCAGCGTCGGATCGATCAACTGGAACTCTTGCTCGGCGTAATGCAACTTCCACTCATCACCATAGGTGACGTGGCCGTGGATCGTGCCAGCAGCAGGGTTCATGCCAGCGTAAGCTGCATGATCCATTTCGAACTGGTCGCACAACTGTTGCAGAAACTCTTTGTATTGAGTTTCCACATCAGGAGCCGCCCCGAGATCGATCAGCTTCACCGCATGTCCCCTTTCAAGCGGACGGCGGCCCGCGACCGTCACTTGGCTTCGTCGAACCGCCTTACAGTTGCATCTTGCGTCAATGTGCGCACAAAGGACAAGACCGCATGTTTATGTGCAGGCTTTAAACTGCGATAGATTGACAACATTTCAACCGCATCATGCTCTTTCAGGAAGCAGAATTCATCTTTTGGTGCAGTTTTGTCACCAGTTTCGGCTTCTGAGGCCCGAATTCCGGCAAAAAAGTGGCTAACATGCACCTCAAGCGCCTCGGCAATTGCCCAGAGTCGCGATGCACTCACGCGGTTGGCACCAGATTCGTATTTTTGTACCTGCTGGAATCTCACGCCAATGGATTTCCCCAAATCCGCTTGACTGACCCCCATAGCTACACGACGGGCCCTAATCCTTTGGCCCACGACAAAATCAACAGTTTCCACCTCGTCACCTACTAAAACTATTACGTTTCCCCTCAAACCGGCCCGCCCCAAAAACACAAAGCGGAACCGATCAACGATCGTAACTGTGCATTATTGATTGTTATCAATCAACTATTTTCAGTTTTAAGTTGTCCCTATGGTAACGTAGACGTGAACTTGTGGCTGTTTGGTCGCATGTTTTGGCAACAATCGCTTTCATGAGCGGGTATTTTAAGAGGGAGATAAACATGATGAACAAGTTGGTGGCCGAGTTTCTCGGGACATTTTGGCTGGTTCTGGGCGGATGCGGCAGTGCTGTACTCGCCGCAGGGGTCGCTGACGTGGGAATCGGTTGGCTCGGTGTCAGTTTTGCCTTCGGCCTAACAGTGCTGACGATGGCTTACACAGTCGGTCATATCTCAGGCGGCCATTTCAACCCTGCGGTGACTCTCGGCCTGGTGCTGGGGGGGCGACATGAAGGCAAGGAATTGCTGCCCTATTGGGTTGCGCAGGTGCTGGGTGCGATCCTGGCAGCAGTCGTTTTGTATATCATCGCTTCCGGTGCGGCCGGCTTCGAAGGGGTCGGGGGATTCGCATCAAACGGCTATGGCGAAGCCTCGCCACAGGGTTACGGGCTGATGGCGGCATTGGTGACAGAGATCGTGATGACTGCGTTTTTCCTGATCATCATCCTGGGCGCAACGTCCAAGGGCGCGCCTGCGGGCTTTGCACCGATTGCAATTGGCTTGGGTTTGACGCTGATTCACCTGATCTCGATCCCGGTGACCAACACCTCGGTCAACCCGGCGCGCTCCACCGGTGTGGCGTTGTTTGCTGATGGACCGGCGCTGGCGCAACTTTGGCTGTTCTGGGTGGCGCCGCTTATCGGTGCAGCTATTGGGGCGGTCATCTGGAAGGTCATGTCGCCCGAGGACTGAGGCCACTATGTGCCGGGCCCATTGCCGCCCGGTGCTTACTTGGGTTGCACCAATCCGGTTTCCACCAACATTCCGGCACGTTTGGCCTCGGGCCAGTAACCTTTGGCATAGAGCCGGATCGCGTAGGCCTGATCGCCATTGGACAGCAGCCACGCCCCGCGCAGGTATTTCCCGGCGAATTCAAGATTGGTGTCTGCGTCCAGCAACCCTTTGGGCGAACCACGATAACCCATCGAGCGAGCTGTGGCAGGCAAGATCTGCAATAGGCCGTAATAGGGCCGGTTCACCGCCCACGGCCGGTGGGTGCTTTCACGGATGGCAAGCTTGTGCACCAGCTCGCGCGGAATCTCATAGTGATCAGCCCATTTGTTGATCGAGGCGCGCAGTTCAGGCGTCTCGTTCGGGTAGAGCGGCGGGTCGAAGGCGTCGGGGCGTTCGGTGCCACGGGCACGCTCGCCGCAGGCGGTCAGCAGGGCGGTTGCTGCGAGCATTGACAAAATGGATCGGCGGGGAATAGCGGGCATAGAGGTCTCCTGTTCGCGGCAGGTTAGCGCCCGGCGACGCCGAGGGGAACTGCAACCAGAACGGTCTTTGCCGATTTTTGCCGACTTCAGATGCGCCTAGGCAGCCAAATAGTCATGCACAACCTCGCCCAATCCGATGGTTAGATCTGCAAGGATATGGGTGGCCGAGAGAGTTTCGAGCACCGGCAGTTCAGCCACTGGTGCAAAGGCATGCTGGTTGACGGTTAGACCGGCGGGCGCCTGCCACGCGCCTTTTACAGTGACGTCTTCGAGGTAGTACCTGACCAATTCGCAGATTCGCGGCGTGCAATCGACATGCGGGATGATTTTCAGCAGGAAGCTGGGTTGTTGCAACGCCGACAGCACGGAGGCCTTGTCCAACTCGCGGTGCTTGTAGCCCATCGTGCCGGTCACAACCCGCACCGATCCCACATCCAGCTTTCCGACCAGCGTTTCTTTCTCGATCCGCAGGCTGGGTTCGGCGAGTTTCTTGGGAAAGCCCCAGATTTCGCGACCGCCAGCAATCGGGCTGTGGTCATTGAGATACATCGAGTGCACGTAGGAGCCCGGCTTGCCCTGGTAGGTCACGGGGATGACCTGCCCGGATTCGGTGTAATCGCCGAAACCGGTTGAATCAGGCATGCGGATGAACTCGTACTTTACGACGGGCTCGATAATCTCCAGCGGTTCGGGCACCACCGCACGCAGAGCCTCCATATCCGTGCGATAGGTGATGATCATGAATTCCCGGTCAAAGAACTTGTAGGGCCCGCGTGGGTAAGACGGGCTTGTCAGTGGCATCGCAAAAGCTTTGGATTTTATGTCTTCAGGCGTCATCTGAATATCCTTCTGTCCCAAGAACGCGACCGCAGGGGATGGTCGCCCATCAGATACGGGTTCTGGTGGTGCAGAGTGTTCATGCCACCCGCAGCCAGAACGTTTCATCCAGAGATTAGACTTAGGGCGCGCGGATTTTCCAGATCGAAGTTCGACGCTTGGGTGGCAGATGCGTCGGAAACAAAAAATGCCGCGCGAAAGGCTTCGCGCGGCATCGAAATTTGTCAAAGCCCTAGGACTCAGTTGGTGCTGTCGTCCTCGGCGGGCGCTTCGGCTTCGGCTTCGGCAACCAGTTCTTCGTCTTCGGACGCAGCAGAGCCGATATCGTCGAACAGTTCGGCGATCTCGAATTCCGCTTCGGCTTCTTCTTCCGCCGCCAGTTCCTGGATCGACTTGCCCGACGCCTGCAGTTCGGCTTCTTCTTCCGAACGGGCAACGTTGAGCTGGATCGATGCTTCGACCTCGGGGTGCAGGATCACGGCGACCGAGTGCAGACCCAGTTCCTTGATCGGTGCGACCAGAGCGATCTGCTTCTTGTCGACGGTGAACCCGTCGGCGGTGGCCGCATCGGCGGCGTCACGCGGGGTGACCGACCCGTAAAGCGCGCCAGCGTCAGAGGCCGAGCGGATCACGATGAACTGCTGACCATCGAGTTTCTCGGCCAGAGCCTCGGCTTCTTTCTTGGTTTCCAGGTTGCGCGCTTCAAGCTGCGCTTTCTGGGCCTCAAACGAAGCGATGTTGGCTTCCGATGCGCTCAGGGCCTTGCCCTGGGGCAGCAGGAAGTTGCGGGCAAAGCCGGGCTTGACGTCAACGACGTCGCCCATCTGGCCAAGCTTGGCAACACGTTCCAGAAGGATAACTTGCATGATCAGTCTCCTTACTTCACGGCGTAGGGCAGCAGGGCCAGGAAACGGGCGCGTTTGATGGCGCGAGCCAGCTCACGTTGTTTCTTGGCCGAAACGGCGGTGATGCGGGACGGTACGATCTTGCCGCGCTCAGAGATGTAGCGTTGCAGCAGACGGGTGTCCTTGTAGTCGATCTTGGGCGCGTTCTCACCGGAGAACGGGCAAACCTTGCGACGGCGGAAAAACGGTTTTGCAGCCATTTCAGATGTCCTTTCTCAAGCTAAGATCAGCGGCGCTCGCGGCGGCCTTCGCGCTCGTCGCGCTTCTGCATCTGGACCGAAGGGCCCTCGGCATGCTCGTCGACCTTGATGGTCAGAACGCGCATCACGTCGTCATGCAGGCGCATCAGACGCTCCATTTCCTGCACGGCCGGTGCGGGTGCATTGGTGCGCAGGAAGGCATAGTGGCCCTTGCGGTTCTTGTTGATCTTGTAGGCCATCGTCTTGACGCCCCAGTACTCGTGATCGACAAGGTTGCCACCATTGTCGGACAGCACGGCACCGAAGTGTTCGATGAGGCCCTCGGCTTGCGTGTTGGACAGGTCCTGACGCGCAATCATGACATGCTCATAAAGCGGCATGTGAACTCCTGTTTCTGTCAAGGCGCACTTCAAAGGCAGGGCGTTTGACCTTTCGCTGCCCCACCACGAGAGGATGCGCGGTTCGAAATCCTGCGAAAGGATGGCGCTGTATACACCCTTTGGCGGGCCATGCAAGGGCAGAAACAGGCGGTGGCTGCCGCTCAATTTCCCCGCGCGCGCCCCAATTTTTCGCGCCTGTGCCGCAATCTTGACGCTTTCTCTTCAGAACCTTGCAACCAAGGGGAGAACTTCCCGTAAATGGATCATACGCGACAAGGATGCCAGAAGGATGAAAGCAGTGCGCAATGATATGATGAAGCAGGCCGTGGCCCTTCCAAGTTTCGAGGAAGCGATGCCGTTGATGATTGCTTTTGCGCCCAATTGGCCGGCGCGGAAGGTCTTATTCCGGATCTTTGGCACCATGCTGATCCTGGGATCGGCCTTGATGTGGCTCTTGCCCGGCGCGGATATGTCAGTCGAAACGGCGACGTTTAAACTTGGCGCGTCGATATTCTTCCTGCTCTGCGGGATGGCATTGCTGATGATGCATCATGTGGACAATCAGCCCGATGCGTATTTCGACCCGATCCGGCGCGAGGTGCGGGTGCTGCAGAAAAACAACCGGGGTCGTCCGCAAACGGTGCTGCGCCGCAGCTACGAGAGCCTGGGCGCGGCCCGGTTCACCGAAAACCTGTTGGAGGTATTTGATGTGGACGGAACCATGTTGATGCGCCTGCCGATCGAGTCCCCCGAGGTGCGCGACGCGCTGCGCACACAGCTAAGCGGAATGGTCAACATCACCGCCTGACCGGCAATTGTTCGCCAGATCACAGAAATTGTGAGCGGATAGAGACTTGCCGCCGCCCTCGGGCGGCGCAAATCTGTTGTTATTGCGTCGTGTTCAACGGCGCCTTGAAAGTGCTTACCAATTCTCAGAGGATCACCATGAAAACCACATTGCTTGCCGCCACGCTGTTCGCCGCCGCGACGTCGGCGTCGGTTACGTCAGCCGAGACCTGGAAGATTGATCCGGGACATACCGAAGTTCGCGTATATTACTCCCATGCCGGATTTTCTCGGCAGTCTATCGAGTTTGCAACCGTCGAGGGCGAACTGGAATTCTCTGAGGACGCGGTAGCGGATGCAAAGGCGAATTTTAGCATTCCGGTGAGCAGCGTTGTCACGGGCGATGACAAGTTCAATCTGGACATAGTTGGGGAAGCCCTGTTCAACGGAGCGAATTTTCCAAACATCGCCTTTGTCTCGACGTCGGTCGAGCAGACTGGTGAGGATACGCTCAAGGTCGTCGGTGACTTGACCATCAAGGATGTCACGAAACCCGCGACCTTTGACGTTACCGTCAATGCGTTTGGTGATCATCCGGTCGCGCAGTTCTTCGACTACTACAAAGGCAAATGGCTGGGCATTACGGCGGTCTCGAAAATCAACAGCTCGGATTGGGGAATGGGGGCGTTTTTTCCGCCGGGTGGTGACGAGGTCGAGATTGTTATCAACTCCGAGCTGAAAGCCCAGTAAGCTGCAGAAAATTGGAGGTCGGCGCGTCAGCGCCGTCTCCGCAATTCCTTTGTCGATCCGAAAACGGAACGACTGCCCTGGATGCCACCTCCACTTTGGCGGATCGGAATTCGACCGGGTGCAGGTCGCGTTTCGTGAGCGATGATGTGAACGGCTTCATCCCGATCGATGCGATGAAAGAGGAATAACCTCGCCAAACATGTTTTGTGACTAGCGCCGGGGCCTGCCTCGGCGTTTTTTTTGTACGGCGTGCGGCTGTAATAGTTCAAAATCCATTGTATTGCCGTAAAAAGCCCGATCACCTATTGGGATTTTCATGAGTGATACGTTCTCAATCCGCGAAGCGCGCAAGGAAGATCTCGCCAGCGTGTTGCGGCTGTATGCGCATTTGACGCCAAATAATGTGCCGTATTCGCTGACCACTGCTGAAGATATTTTCCACAGGTTTGCACAGTATCGCGGAAGCGCGATCCTGCTTGGCGAGGTTGACGGAGAATTGGTCTCTTCTTGCACGTTGGTGATTGTCCCCAATCTGACCCGCGGCGGAACACCTTATGGCTTGATCGAAAATGTCGTGACCCATGCGGATCACCGATGCCGAGGTTATGGCAAACGCACTTTGGATGCAGCGTCTGAGCACGCCTGGGAGCAGGGCTGCTACAAGGTTATGCTGATGACAGGCGCGAAAAAACGCGCGACACTGGCTTTTTATGAGAATGCCGGGTTCGAACAGACAAAGACCGGTTTTCAGAAGCGCCGGGCAAGCGTGGTTAAGTAGCTGTTGCCTACAAAGCTGTCAGTCTTCGTCGCGCACTGCGGTCAGTGACACCGCAACCTCCACACCAAATGCCAGCGAGCTTTCGTCGGGCATGTTTTGGCCAATTCCGAAATCAAGCCGGTTCAGCAGAAGTGATCCGGTCATCTCCGCCCGATCGTCATCCAGTGTCAATTCGAAGGGCAGGACCACATCTACAGACTGGTCACGGATGGTGAGCGGGCCGCGTGCCTCGTAACCGGTTTCCGTCTTGAACAACTCGGCGTTGAACCTCGCAGTCGGGAATTGTTCTGCGTCAAAGAAATCCGCGCCCAGGGCCTGACCGGTGACCGACCCCAGCGTCAGCGAGGGAATCGAAACCACTACCTCGACCTCTCCGGCTTTGCCGGGCGCGTCTGGTGCGTCGAAGCTGATCGCGGCGGTCCATTCGGCAAAGCTGCCCTCGACCTCGCTGCTCAATTGCGTGATTGAAATGCCCAGACTGCCTTCTTCGACCCGCCAGTCAGACTGCACCTCGGCCAGGTCCGCATGGTCCGCGTGAGCATGGTCGTCATGCTCAAGCGCGCCATGGCCGAAAGCGCCGATCATCGCGCCGCCCGCAATTGCGACGCCCCAGGCGACAAGCGCAGCAACGGGTGGCAGGGCCGAGTGGTGCTGCGCAGGCGGCTCGGGTGCGGTGTTGGGGCCGGGCAGCATCCGGCGCAAAGTTTGGTCTCGGTCGATGACGTGATGTTTTAGAGCGCCCGCGATATGCAGCACCAGTGCCCCGATCAGTACCCATTGCAAGATCCAATGCAAGCCGCCAAAGAACGCAGCCACGCTCTCGCTTTTGGGCACATAGGGCAGGTTCTGGCCAAAGGGCCACCAAATCGGCGCAAAGCCCGTGGTCGCGGCATGGTGTATCCAGCCGCTGAGCGGCACCAGTACCAGCGACCCGTAAAGCAGCCAATGGACGGTTTCGGCAGCAAATGCCTCTGGCTTGTTGTCAGCATTCAGCAGCCCAGGATGCGGTTGTCGCAGCGTCCAGATGATCCGTGCCAGCGCCACGAAGAAGATAGTGACGCCGATGGTCTTGTGCATCGAAAACAGAAACGCGGTGCGCGCCACCTGCGCGTCGGTGGTTGGGATGTCGGGATTGACAACGGCCGCGGCCATTGTGTTCGCAATCAGGCCCAGCGGGATCACCGTGAAGATCAGCAAGGCGGTCAACCAATGGAACGATTTGGAGACGCTGCCATAGCTGCGGCTGGTATTGGCGAGGGACATGGAAGACTCCTGACTGCGTATTTGCCGCAACATTATCGTGGCACAGGAACGCGACAAGCCACCTCTTGCGCACAGGTAACGTGTCTGGATGCAGAGCTTGTGCGGCTCGGGTTGGTTGTCTAAAGGGGTCCGACAGGACAGAACGCAGGAAAAGACATCCATGACACTAGCATTTGTTTTTCCCGGACAGGGCGCGCAGACCATCGGTATGGGCAAGGCGCTGGCCGAGGCCTACCCAGCGGCGAAAGCCGTATTCGATGAGGTCGACGCGGCGCTAGGGGAAAAGCTGAGCGATCTGATCTGGGATGGTGACATCGCCGAACTGACGCTGACGCAGAACGCACAGCCCGCGCTGATGGCGACCTCGCTGGCGGCGGTGCGCGCGCTAGAGGCAGAGGGCGCGTCGATCGACCGGGCCTCGTTTGTGGCGGGGCATTCGTTGGGAGAATATTCCGCATTGGCCGCCGCTGGCGCGCTGAGCGTTGCTGATACGGCGCGCCTGTTGCGCACGCGCGGTCAGGCCATGCAGAGCGCTGTGCCGGTGGGCGAGGGTGCAATGGCGGCCATCCTTGGCCTCGATCTGGAAGCTGTGCACGCCGTGGCCGATGAGGCCGCGCAGGGCGATGTGTGCCAGGCCGCTAATGATAATGATCCAACGCAGGTTGTGGTGTCAGGCAGCAAGGCGGCCGTGGAACGGGCCGCCGTGATTGCCAAGGAAAAAGGGGCCAAGCGGGCGGTGATGCTGCCGGTCAGCGCGCCGTTCCACTGCGCCCTGATGCAGCCCGCGGCAGATGTGATGGCCGAGGCGCTTGCCGGGGTCGAGATCAAGGCCCCCGCCGTGCCGCTGGTGGCCAATGTGCGGGCCGAGGCTGTCTCGGACCCGGATGTGATCCGGCAGTTGCTGGTCGAACAGGTCACTGGTTCGGTCCGCTGGCGTGAAAGTGTGCAATATATGGCGGCGCAAGGCGTGACCGGCGTTTGGGAGATCGGTGCGGGCAAAGCCTTGTCGGGCATGATCCGCAAGATTGACCGGGCCATTACGTCAAATGCGGTCAGCACGCCGGACGATGTGGCAGCCGTTCTGGCACAATAGAATTGACGTGTGCGGGGTTTTCCCTGATTACCCCAGCGCGCGAAACGAAAAACTTGCGCTGCAATCGCAGTTGGAGATTTGAATATGTTTGATTTGACCGGAAAAAATGCGCTGATCACCGGCGCATCGGGCGGAATCGGTGGCGATATTGCGCGCGCACTGCATGGGGCGGGTGCCACAGTGGGCCTGTCCGGCACCCGGGTTGAGCCGCTACAGGCGCTTGCGGATGATCTGGGCGAGCGCGCCCATGTGCTGCCCTGCAACCTGGGTGATGCCGAGGCAGTCGAGGCGCTGCCGAAACAGGCGGCCGAAGCGATGGGTTCAGTCGATATCTTGGTCAACAATGCGGGTATCACGCGCGACAACCTGTTCATGCGGATGTCGGACGAGGAATGGCAGAACGTGATCGACCTGAACATGACCGCCACAATGAAACTCTGCAAAGGCGTGATCCGCGGTATGATGAAAAGGCGCTGGGGCCGGATCGTGAATATCTCGTCTGTTGTGGGCTCCATCGGCAATCCGGGGCAGGCGAACTACGCCGCCTCCAAGGCCGGTATGATCGGATTTTCCAAGGCTTTGGCGCATGAAGTCGCTACCCGTGGCATCACGGTGAACGCGGTGTCGCCAGGCTTCATTACCACGGCTATGACCGAAAAACTGACCGATGAGCAGAAAGAGGGTCTGTTGCGTAAGGTTCCTGCCGGTCGCATGGGCGAGCCCGAAGAGATTGCGGCAGCCGTTTTGTATCTTGCCAGCCCCGAAGCCGCCTATGTCACCGGAAGCACCTTGCATGTGAATGGTGGCATGGCCATGTTGTAGGCTTCAAAACGGGCGGGCGGCGAAACCGTTTGCCTTGTGTGCCGACTATGCTATAGGCGGCGCACATCCCGGGGCGGTGATCATTCGCCCCGTCCTTTTGCCCGGTTAGCCGGGACCTAAACCGCCCGGACCGGGCAAAACCAAGCCAACCCGAGCGGGCAAGGGCAGACAATCGGGCCGCAGGCCCTATGTGAATGAGGAATTGACATGAGCGACGTCGCAGATCGCGTGAAGAAGATCGTTGTAGAGCACCTGGGTGTTGAAGAGGACAAAGTGACCGAGAATGCGTCGTTCATCGACGATCTGGGCGCAGACAGCCTCGACACCGTTGAGCTGGTCATGGCCTTCGAAGAAGAGTTCGGTATCGAAATCCCGGATGACGCGGCCGAGACCATCCAGACCTTTGGCGATGCGGTCAAGTTCATCAGCGAAGCTTCCTAAGCCAGCGCTGAATATTGAGAAACGGCGTCTCCTACCGGGGGCGCCGTTTTTTGTTGTTTGTTTGCCGCGCTTTTTCCGGCAACTGACCGACGCTCTCTTGCCCGAATCTCTGGCAGGCCGCACGGTCAGGTTGAGGCACAAGGTCAGACGAGCAGACAATGATCCGATCAGTCCCGATGATTAACACCGCCCGGCTCACGCTGAGCGGTATGCGCCCTGAGGATTTCGACCGTTATGCCGAGATCTGGGCGGACCCCGATGTGATTCGCTACACTGGCGGGCGCCCGCGGTCGCGTGGCGAAGCCTGGACCGCATTTCTGCGCAATGCCGGGCATTGGCAGATGACCGGGTTCGGGCAATGGGCAGTGATCGAGCAGAAAACCCGCAAGATGGTCGGGCAGGCGGGGTTTTTCTTTACCGACCGCGCCTTGGGAGAGGATTTTGATCCGTTTCCCGAAGTTGGCTGGCTGCTTGCGCCTGAGGCGCGCGGTAAGGGATACGGCTATGAGGCCGCGCAGGCCGCTCATGACTGGTTTGACCGGGTCATTCCCGGCCCTCTGGTTGCGATGATCGATTCAGACAACCCCGTGTCGCAGCACCTGGCCGGGCGTCTTGGGTATTCACCGCTGAGGGATGCGGTGATCCATGAAAAAAGTGTCAACCTGTTCTGCCGCAAGGGGCCGCCCGCCCGCCATTGAGGTGAAGGGCGCAATTGGCACATGCAATGCCGAAACTGGGTGATTTTGCCGATGTAATACCGGTTATGGTATCACTGTGATTGCGTTGGCTCAGTGGAAGGACCGGCCATGATAATTTATCCGACAATGGAGCTTCAGAACGGGCATTGCGTGACCCTCACCAAGGGGCGCCTTGAGGACCCGATGTTGTGGCATGTCGATCCCGTCGAAACCGCCCGCGGTTGGGCGGCGGCAGGGGCCGAATACATGCAGATTACCGATTTTGATGCGATTGAAGGCAAGGAGGGCAACGCCGACCTGATTGAAGAGATCATTCGCGCCGCGGGCATCCCGGTGCAGCTTGGTGGCGGCATGCGCAGCCGCGAGGCCATCGAGCGCTGGATCGATAAGGGCGCGGCCCGCGTCGTAGTCGGCACACTCGCCGCGATCGAGCCAGAAATGGTCAAGGAAATGGCCAAACGCTATCCGGATCAGATCGTGCTTTCGGTTGATGTCTGGCGAGGGCAGGTGATGACAGACGGCTGGCGCAGCGCCAGCGCCTTCACGCCCGAGGCTTTTATTGAGGCGTTCGACGGTGTACCGCTCGCTTCGATCATCGTGACAGATATCGACAGCGACATGGAAGACCTTGAGGCGCAGCTTGGCCTGATCTCGTCCCTGGCAAGCCATTCGCGGACGCCCGTCATCGCCAGCGGTGTGGTGAGGTCAAGCGATGACATTTCGCGTCTGGCTTACATCCATAACATCTCGGGCGCGCTGGTCAGTCGCGCCCTGTTCCTGAAGACCGTGGACCTGGGCGATGCACTGGAAGTGGCGCGTCAGGCACATGAGCCGGTCGCGGAATTCCGCTGACTGGGATTTGATGTCATTTCACCCACGCATCGCTATCGGCCATGCGCGGGTGTGTCTGCGTAGCTGAAGCGTCCTTCACTACAGTCCGGTCGGGCGGAGGATGGCCGGTTTCGTTACATGCCGAACCCTTGCCCCCGGCCCCCCGTGCAGGCTAAGAGCAGTGACGAACACGAAAAGCAGGCATGAGGCACTATATGCGCAGAGTCGTTGTAACCGGTCTCGGATTGGTCACTCCGCTGGCAAGCGGCGTTGAGGAAACCTGGTCGAGGCTGCTGGACGGACAATCGGGCGCGGGTCCGATCACACGGTTTGACGCCAAGGCATCCGGGGTCACAACAACCTATGCCTGCGAGGTGCCGCGCGGTGACGGAACCGATGGCAGCTTCAATCCCGATGACTGGATGCCGCCCAAAGAGCAGCGCAAGATCGAGGATTTCATCCTCTATTCCATCGCAGCGGCGGACATGGCTTGCCACGATGCAGGCTGGACGCCTGAGGACGAGGCCGACCGGCTGCGCACGGGTGTGCTGATCGGCTCGGGCATTGGCGGGCTGGGCTCGATTGCCGAAACAGCCAACCTGATCAAAGAGCGTGGCCCGCGACGGGTGTCGCCCTTCTTTATTCCCGGCGCTCTGATCAATCTGGCTTCGGGTCAGGTGTCGATCCGCTTTGGGTTCAAGGGGCCGAACCATTCCGTTGTGACCGCCTGTTCCACAGGTGCCCATGCCATAGGTGATGCCAGCCGGATCATTCGCGCGGGTGATGCCGATGTGATGATCGCGGGTGGCGGCGAAGGCTGTATCTGCGAGATTGGGATTGCCGGGTTTAACTCTTGCAAGGCGCTGTCGACCAAATACGGCGATGATCCGCAATCGGCGAGCCGACCCTATGATGTGGATCGCGACGGGTTTGTCATGGGCGAGGGTGCGGGCATTGTCGTGCTGGAAGAGTATGAGCATGCCAAAGCGCGCGGCGCGAAGATTTACGCCGAGGTACTGGGCTACGGCATGTCGGGCGACGCTTATCACATTACCGCGCCGTCAGAGGATGGCGACGGGGCTGAGCGTGCAATGAACGCTGCGCTGGCGAGTGCGGGCCTGCAGGCGGGTGATCTGGACTACATCAACGCGCATGGCACCTCGACCATGGCGGACACGATCGAGTTGGGCGCTGTTGAGCGTCTGCTGGGTGATCATGCTGGAAACGTGACGATGTCCTCGACCAAATCCGCAACCGGGCATCTGTTGGGTGCTGCGGGCGCGATCGAGGCGATCTTTTCGATCCTTGCGATCCGCGATCAGGTGGCCCCGCCGACAATCAATCTGGACAACCCGGCGGTCGAAACGCAGGTCGATCTGGCCCCGAATGCCAAACGGGAGCGCAAGATTGACGTCGCGCTGTCGAACTCTTTTGGATTTGGCGGCACCAATGCGAGCGTGATCTTCGGAAAGGCCAGCTAGATGTGGCGCAGTCTTGCCTCGAACATGCTGACCTTTCTTCTGGTCGGCTTGTTTTTGGTTGCTGGTGTGGTGCTGTGGGGCCAGTCGCAATACCGGTCTGCGGGGCCACTGGAAAGCGCGATCTGCCTGCGGGTTGAATCCGGGTCGAATATGACGCGTGTCAGCAATGATTTGGCCGATCAGGGCGCGGTGACAAATGCGCGGATCTTCCGGATCGGGGCAGACTATCAGGACAAGGCCGGAGATCTGAAGGCGGGAAGCTTCCTCGTGCGCGAGGGCGCGACGATGGAACAGATCGTTGACCAGATCACCAAGGGCGGGGCGAGCACCTGCGGCACCGAGATCGTCTATCGCATCGGGGTGACGCGGAACCAGATGGAAGTGCGGGAACTGGACCCCCAGAGCCTGCAATTTGTGGAGCTGGCCGAGTTTGAACCAGGCGCGGATCAGGTGCCGGAGGTTTATGGCGAGAAGCGGGACCAGTCGGATACGCGCTACCGGATCGCGATGGCGGAAGGGGTCACCAATTTTCAGGTCGCGGAGGCGCTGAAGGCTTGGGACGTCCTGAGCGGCGAAGTTGCCGAACTGCCGACAGAGGGCATGCTGGCGCCAGACAGCTATGAAGTCACACCCGGAACCGAGGTGTCTTCGGTGCTGGCCGATATGCAGGAAAAGCAAGAGCTGCGGATCAACGCGGTCTGGGAAAGCCGTCAGGACGGCTTACCGCTGAATTCGCCGGAAGAGATGCTGACATTGGCCTCGATCATTGAGAAAGAGACCGGGTTGCCCGAAGAGCGCGGACAGGTCGCCAGTGTTTTCGTCAACCGGCTCAATCAGGGGATGAAGCTGCAGACGGACCCGACTGTGATCTATGGGATCACCAAGGGTCAGCGCGTGCTCGGGCGCGGATTGCGACGCAGTGAACTTCGCCGTGTAACACCTTGGAATACCTATCTTATAGATGGGCTTCCGCCGACGCCGATCGCCAATCCAGGACTGGCCAGCCTTGAAGCAGCGGTCACACCGGAAGAGACGGATTTCGTGTTCTTTGTGGCAGATGGCACCGGTGGCCACGCCTTTGCCGAAACCTTGCAAGAGCACAACCGCAACGTCGCCAAGTGGCGCGAGATCGAGGCAGAGCGGGCAAACTCCGGGAACTGATCGGAGGCTTGTCCGAAAGGGTGTTTATTTCTCACGTGTTACCGGGTTTAGTATGGGAGGCCCATGGGGCCTCCGAATGCTCAAACTCCTGTAAAATGGACCGCTGATGCCCTGTTTCTGTGATGCCGCTGCGTTCAGCCTGCCGATGATGCCCGCGGGCAGTCTGTCGGTGATGGCGGTTCCGCCGCAGATGATAAAGCTACAGAGCCTTTTGGGTCTGCAAGCTCAGGCGCAGGCCGACATCCGGGCGGATATGAAATTGGCCGCAATGTTGCCGGACATGAGCTCGGACGCGCACTTGCGGGCGACGCTTGCGGCCAATGCGCCGAATATCCAACTGCCCGCTATTCTGCCGCCCGGAGGCGGCGGGATGTTGTCGATGATGGTGAAGCTAGCCGCCGTGGCACCGGTTTTTCCTGTCACCAATCCGCGGATGCTCATGGCCTATGTTCAGCAGGCGGTTGCGAGCCTTGCGGCGAGTGTTCTGCCGCAGGCACAGGCGCTGCCAGCGGTGCAGATGCAGAACATGGCGATTGCGGCACGGGTTACGCTGGCGCTCAGGGCACAGGGCATTTGTCCGATGGCGCTGGCTAATGTAGATGCCAGTCTTGCCGCGCAGGCGGGTGTCGCCAATTCGCAAGGAACTTTTTCGTCGGCCATGGGGTTTGCGGCCACGTTGCCGCGCTTGCGCATGCCGCCCTTTGCCTTGCCCGGACCCAAGCTGGACTTGGCATATCAGATGGCGATGACAGCACAGGCGGCCAACGCGCCAGCGGCGATGGGATTGCCAGCGATGTCCGATCCCAATCTTACCAAGGCGTTGTTGAGCCAGCTTGGCGTTCTATCGACCATCCCAACGCCCGCCTTGCCGATCCCGCTCGACGAGTTGAAAGCCATGGCGGAGCAGGTGCAGGACCTAGCGACAATACAAGAAGCCTTTGGTCCGGATGCGACGACGCCCGCCGGTGTTGCACGTGTGAATGCGATGCTGAGCTATATGGCCAGCCTGAAGATCCCGATGCCGCTTCCTGCGCAATCGCTGCAGGTCCAACTCGATGCTTTGCCCAAGATTGACGACGTGGCGCAGGGTGCGCAGGCTGCCAGTTCGGGAGCGATGAACATTGCGGCCTCAATGAGTGTTCCGCCACCTCCGGTGCCGATCTTGCCCTTGCTGGAAGAGTTGGCCGCGCTGAAGGAGAAGCTGACGCCCGGCGCGCTGACACCTTGTGTCAAATGTAACCCAGTGATCGGGGATATTGCGGCCAGCATGGCCAATATGCGGCTGCCAGCGCCACCGCCGATGCCGCCGCTGCCGTTTTAGGCGGTCTCTGATCTGCGGATTGTTGTTCAGGCTACTTCCTAATTTTTGGTATAAATAACGGACGGTTGCGCGTTGCAGTTGTCGCCGGATTTCTTGACTTTTTGCACATTATCGCGTATAAGTTGTGCCATGCTAGAGGACATGGGTTGGCGGCATCGGCGTGACTTCGGTGACCGTTTTTTTCATGTCTCTCGTGCGGAGATCACTCTCGCATGAGGTCACGAGCAAACATGACTTTGATTACCCCGGAGGAGCGGATTTCCCGGACGGCGGAGCTGTTGGCGTCGCTTGAGGAAACCATTCGCGGTCTGCGAAATGCGGCGGAAGACCTGCGCAGACAGATCGAGGCCGGGGAGGATGCAGATCTTGCTGGCGGAGCCAGGCAATTGGGACAAGTGAGCGGCCTGATCCGCGACTGCCAGAAAGTGGAGAAAAGCTTTGTCGAACACCATCAAACCCAGGCCGGAATTGCCCAAGGGGGCTATGCCCTCGACCTTGAGCAGGCTCGATTTGAGGTCGGGTGCCGATTGGCTCGCCTCCGCGCCTGCTGCCGTCAGGGAGACATTCCTGAGTGAGATCGGGGAGGGAGGGCTTTGTGCCCTCCCTTACCTGTTCGAGTTCTGGGCGCTGCCACACCAGTTGCCGCCCGAGGGCGATTGGCGGGCCTGGGTCGTGATAGGCGGCCGTGGGGCTGGCAAGACACGCGCGGGGGCGGAATGGGTCCGGTCGATGGTCGAAGGCGCGCGGCCTTTGGGTAGCGGCGCTGCGCGGCGGGTGGCGCTGGTCGGTGAGACCTATGACCAGGTGCGTGATGTGATGATTTTTGGCGATAGCGGGATACTGGCCTGCTCGCCTCCGGACCGTCGTCCGAAATGGAAAGCCTCGGAACGCAGGTTGATCTGGCCCAATGGAGCAGAAGCGCAGGCGTTTTCCGCCTCGGACCCCGAGGCATTGCGCGGGCCGCAATTTGATGCGGCATGGGTTGATGAACTGGCGAAATGGAAGAAGGCGAGTGAGACTTGGGATATGCTGCAATTTGCCTTGCGGCTGGGCGAGGCACCTCGGGTCTGCGTTACGACCACGCCACGCAATGTGGCGGCACTGAGGGACTTGCTGGCGTCCCCCTCGACGGTGATGACCCATGCGCCAACCGAGGCGAACCGCGCCAATCTGGCGTCTTCGTTTCTGGACGAGGTGCGCGCGCGCTATGCCGGGACCCGGCTGGGCCGGCAGGAACTGGACGGGGTTCTGATGGCCGATGTCGAAGGCGCGCTCTGGACGTCCGGGATGCTGGAGGGTGCGCAGGTTGACGCGGCGCCTGAGCTTGACCGGGTGGTGGTGGCGCTGGACCCGGCGGTGAGTTCTGGGGCGTCGGCGGATGAATGCGGGATCGTTGTGGTCGGTGCTAGGTTGAAGGGACCACCACAGGGGTGGCGGGCCTATGTTCTGGCGGATCGGACGGTGCGCGGAAAGGGACCGGCGGGCTGGGCACAGGCGGCGATCGCGGCGATGGAGGAGTTCGGGGCTGAGCGGTTGGTGGCGGAGGTGAACCAGGGCGGGCAGCTTGTCGAGGAGGTCTTGCGTCAGGTTGATCCGATGGTCCCGTTCAAGGCTGTCCATGCGGCGCGGGGCAAGGCGGCGCGGGCCGAGCCGGTTGCGGCGCTCTATGAGCAGGTGAAGGTGTTCCACCTGCGCGGGCTTGGTGCGCTGGAAGAACAGATGTGTTTGATGACCAGTCGGGGATTCGAGGGGCAGGGATCGCCGGACCGGGTGGATGCGCTGGTCTGGGCGTTGCATGAACTGATGATTGCCTCGGCAGTGCAATTTAGGCGGCCCCGGCTACGGGTTCTGTGACCTCAACGGGACCAGAGTTTAGGCGAAACAAGGCGCTCCAGACCGGGGCGCCTTTTCTTCTGCCGTTGCGCGCGGGTGGAACGGTGGATTCCGAAGCTTTCAACATCTTTGCGGGATAACGGTGTCAACGAAGCGGTGAGGCGTCACTGGCGCGGTGGGCAATGAGGAGCATCACAGATGGTATTTGATTTCTTGCGGCGCGGGGCAAAGGCAGAGGTGCCGGAGGCCAAGGCAAGTGCGGCGGGGCCGGTGGTGACCTGGCACAGCGCGGGCCGCGTGGCGTGGAGCGCGCGGGACACCGCCTCGCTGACGCGGACGGGGTTTGCGGGAAACCCGGTGGGGTTCCGGTCAGTCAAGCTGATCGCCGAGGCGGCCTCGGCGCTGCCTTTGGTTCTGCAGGATGCGGAGCAGCGTTACGAGACCCATCCGCTGCTATCGCTGATCCGGCGCCCGAATGTGGCGCAGGGCAAGGCCGATCTGTTCGAGGCGCTGTTCGCGCAGTTGCTATTGTCGGGCAATGCCTATGTGGAGGCGGTGCAGGGCGAGGGCGGGTTGCCGCTGGAACTGCATGTGCTGCGCTCGGACCGGGTGAGCGTGGTGCCCGGCCCGGATGGCTGGCCGGTGGCCTATGAATACGCGTTGGGCGGGCGTAAGCATCGGTTCGATGTCACGGGTGTCAATCCGGCGATCTGTCATATCAAGAGCTTTCATCCGCAGGATGACCATTATGGCTTTGCGCCGATGCAGGCGGCGGCGATGGCGGTGGATGTGCATAACGCAGCCTCACGCTGGTCCAAGTCGCTCTTGGATAATGCGGCGCGGCCTTCGGGGGCGCTGGTCTGGAACGGATCTGACGGACAAGGGGTGATGGCCGAGGATCAGTTCCGCCGCCTGAGCGACGAGATCGAGGCGAATTATCAGGGCGCGCGCAATGCCGGGCGACCGATGGTTCTGGAAGGGGGGCTCGATTGGAAGCCGATGGGCTTCTCGCCCTCGGATATGGAGTTTCAAAAGACCAAGGAAGCCGCCGCCCGCGAGATCGCGCTGGCTTTTGGGGTGCCGCCGATGTTGCTGGGCATCCAGGGCGACGCGACCTATTCGAACTATCAGGAGGCCAATCGGGCGTTCTATCGCCTGACCGTGCTGCCCCTGGTGACGCGGGTGGCGGCGGCGTTGTCGGAATGGCTGTCGGGGTTCAGCGGCGCGGCGGTCGAGCTTAAACCGGATCTGGATCAGGTGCCCGCACTGGCCACCGAGCGCGACGCGCAATGGGCGCGGGTCAGCAGCGCGGATTTCCTGAGCGGAGCGGAAAAGCGGACACTGTTGGGGTTGCCCGCGGGAGAGGCGGATGGCTGAGGGGCCGGGATATGCGCCGTTCGACTGCGCGCCGGGGTTGCGGCTGGCGGCGCATGAAAAGGTCTCGGCGATCCAGCATGCGCATCTGTGCCGCAGACTGGACCAGATGGAAGAGCTGATGCAGCGGTAGGAAAAGCGTTTGTGGCTGACGGTCTACGGGGTCGCGGCGGTGATATTGGCGCAGGCGTTTCAATCGCTGGTGATTGCCACGCCATGAGTTTCAGGGATTTACGAGGAGGTGTTCACATCATGAACACGGAGTTGGAGCACAAGTTTGCGCGCTTTGGCGACGGGCTGACGGTTGCGGAGGATGCAACGATCCAGGGCTATGCCAGCCTGTTCGGGCAGGTGGATCAGGGCGGCGACCGGGTTATGCCGGGGGCTTATGCGCGGTCTTTGGAAAGGCTCGGTAAGGTGGGCCAGCGGGTCAAGATGCTGTGGCAGCACGATCCGGCGCAGCCGATTGGCGTCTGGGACGAGGTGCGCGAGGACACGCGCGGGCTGTGGGTCAAGGGGCGGCTTCTGGAGGATACCCAGAAGGGCCGCGAAGCGGTGGCGCTGATCAAGGCGGGGGCCATTGATGGGCTCTCCATCGGGTATCGCACCACCAAGGCGCGCAAGGATGAGAGCGGCCATCGGCTGCTGACGGAACTGGAGCTTTGGGAAGTGTCCCTTGTGACCTTTCCGATGCTGCCCAGTGCGCGGGTGACGGCCAAGGGCATCGCGCCCGACGAGGCCGAGGCCTGGCGCAGCATTGCCGAGGTGCTGGAGGGCGCGCGGCAGGATCTGGCGCAGCGATAGCGCCGCGACAAACAGCAGGAAAAGGGGTGTTCCCATGAGCAAGACCGATGCGTCGGCCTTGACCGGCGAGGCTGTGCCGCCGGTGCAGGAGGTGAAGCGGGCGATGGCTGGCTTTATCAGCGAGTTCAAAGGGTTCCGGGCGAAACTTGAAGCCAAACTCAAGCAAACAGAAGAGCGAGTGAGTATGCTGGATCGTAAATCTCAACTGGCGGGCCGTCCGCCTTTGGCGGGCTCCATCGAGGCAGGTCTGCCGCATCAGAAAGCCTTCGGTGACTACCTGCGCTCGGGCGATGACGACGCGCTGCGCGGGCTGGAGATGGAGGCAAAGTCTCTGTCCGCCGCCGTCAGTGGCGATGGCGGGTTTCTGATCGACCCGCAGACCTCGGATGTGATCAAATCTGTGCTGAAATCGACGGCCTCGATCCGATCCATTGCGTCGGTGGTGAATGTCGAGGCCAATTCTTACGACGTGCTGGTCGATCATTCCGATGTGGGCGCGGGCTGGGCGGCTGAAAACACGCCCTCGGCGGAGACGGGCACGCCCAGCATTGATCGTATCTCGATCCCGCTGCATGAGTTGTCGGCGCTGCCGAAGGCCTCGCAACGTCTGCTGGATGACAGCGCCTTCGAGATCGAGACCTGGCTGGCCGGTCGCATTGCCGACAAGTTCGCCCGGGCCGAGGCGGGGGCCTTCATCAATGGGGATGGTGTCGACAAGCCGCGCGGCATTCTGGACCATGACAAGGTGGATAATGACGTCTGGGCCTGGAGCAATCTGGGCTATGTGCCGACCGGTGTTGATGGCGGCGTCGAGGCGGATGCGATCGTCGATATCGTCTATGCGCTGGGTGCGCAGTACCGCGCCAATGGCAGCTTTGTGATGAATTCGAAAACGGCCGGCACCGTGCGCAAGCTGAAGGATGCCGATGGTCGTTTCCTGTGGTCGGATGGTCTGGCGGCGGGTGAGCCTGCGCGTCTGATGGGCTATCCGGTGGTGATCGCCGAGGACATGCCTGATCCCGGTACAGACAGCTACTCGATTGCCTTTGGCGACTTTGCGGCGGGCTACACCATTGCCGAGCGCCCGGATCTGCGCGTGCTGCGTGATCCGTTCAGCGCCAAGCCGCATGTTCTCTTCTACGCCACCAAGCGCGTGGGCGGTGATGTGAGCGACTTTGCCGCGATCAAGCTGCTGAAATTCGGCACCGCGTAAGCGGAACCGAATGGCGGGCCGGGGAACCGGCCCGTGGGCGGGCGTGTGCCGTAAAGGCCTTTCACGTTGTCTAGCTACTCCCCTCCGTTCGAGCGACGTGGGGTGGCGCGCGTCCGCGTCAATCAGGGAACGCGACCCGGAGGGGTCCGAGTTTGCGGAGTGTATCTATGATGTTGACCGAAGAAACCTCGATCCCGGACGCGGCGCTGCCCGTGGATCAGTTCAAGGCGCATTTGCGGCTGGGCACCGGGTTTGCCGAGGGCGACCTGCAGGATGGTGTGCTGCGCGGGTTTCTGAGGGCTGCGATCGCGGCGATCGAAACGCGCACGGGCAAGGTTCTGATTTCGCGGTCGTTTTCGCTGGTCCTGAACCGCTGGCGTGACCCGGCGGGCGAGGTGCTGCCGGTGGCGCCGGTCACCGAACTGCGCTCGGTGGTGCTGGAAAACGCGCAAGGTGACGAGAGCGTGCTGAACGCTGAGAGCTATTGGCTGGAGAAAGACAGCCAGCGGCCAAGGCTGAAAGCTGTGGGCGGAGCACTGCCCCTGATCGCGCAGGGCGGGAGCGCGCGGGTTGTTCTGAATGCCGGAATGGCGGCGGATTGGGGCGGCTTGCCCGCTGATCTGGGTCAGGCGGTGCTGATGCTGGCGGCGCATTACTATGAGTACCGTCACGAGACCGCACTTGGTGATGGGTGCATGCCTTTCGGCGTTACCAGCTTGATCCAGCGTTACTGCCGGGTGCGTCTTGGTCTGGGGGCGGGGCAATGAGCGCGCCGCGCCTCAACCGCAAGCTGGTGCTGGAAGCCCCCGCGCGGGTGGCGGATGGGGCTGGCGGGTTCAGCGAAAGCTGGCAGGCGCTGGGCACGCTCTGGGGTGAGGTCAAGGCGCGCAGCGGGACGGTGCGGTCGCAGGGTGGGGCCACGGTGTCGCGGGTTAGCTACCGGATCGTGATGCGAGCAGCACCACAAGGTTCGCTGATGCGGCCCGAACCGGATCAACGGCTGCGCGAGGGGGACAGGATTTATGCGATCCGGGCGGTGGCGGATCTGGGATCTGATGGGCGCTATCTGACCTGTTTCGCGGATGAAGAGGTGTCGGCATGAGCTATGGCATGGCGGCGGCCCTGCAGGCAGCGGTATTTCAACACCTGTCGGCCGATGCAGAGGTCAGTGCGCAGGTTGGCGATGCGATCTATGACGCTCTGCCAACCGGCACAGTGCCCGAAACCTACATTGCGCTGGGCCCGGAAGAGGCGCGGGACCGCTCGGATGTGAACGGGCGCGGATCGGAGCACCGCTTCACCGTTTCGGTGATCTCGGAGGCGGCGGGGTTTGCCGCGGCCAAGGAACTGGCGGGCCTGATCGGGGACGCGTTGGACGATGCGCCCCTGGCGCTGGGCCGAGGACGGCTGGTGGGGCTTTGGTTCGAACGCGCAGTGGCGCGCCGGACCGGCTCGGGTGGGGCCGTGCGGCGGATCGATCTGCGCTTTCGCGCGCGCGTCGAAGACAACTGAATTTCTGGATTTGGAGACACGGATATGGGTGCTCAGAACGGCAAGGACCTGTTGGTCAAGGTGGATATGAATGGCGGTGGTCTGTTCGAGACCATTGCGGGGCTGCGCGCCACGCGGGTGAGCTTCAACGCAGAAAGCGTGGATGTGACCAGCCTGGAAAGCCAGGGCGGCTGGCGTGAGCTGCTGTCGGGCGCTGGCGTGAAGTCGGCGGCGATCTCGGGGTCGGGCGTGTTCAAGGACGCCAATACCGATGAGCGGGCGCGGCAGTTGTTCTTTGACGGCGAGACGCCCGAGTTTCAGGTGATCATCCCCGATTTCGGCATTGTCGAGGGGCCGTTTCAGGTGACCTCGATCGAATATGCGGGCAGCCATAACGGCGAGGCCACCTATGAGATGTCGATGGCCAGCGCCGGGGCGCTGAGCTTTACGGCGCTTTGAGCCATGGCCAATCCGTGGGCGGGCGAGGTGGCCCTTGTGATCGATGGCGAACGGCGGGTGCTGAAGCTGACGCTGGGCGCGCTGGCCGAGCTTGAGGCCACGCTGGACAGCGGTTCGCTGGTGGAACTGGTGCAGCGGTTCGAGGGCGGGGCGTTTTCGGGGCGCGATGTGCTGGCGCTGATCGTGGCGGGGCTGCGCGGGGGTGGGGCGGATGTGACCGCGTCCGACCTGCTGCGGGCCGAGATCGCGGGCGGTCCCATGGGGGCGGCCAAGGTTGCGGCGGAACTGATAGCACGGGCTTTCATGGTGCCGGGCGAGGCATGAGCGGGTTTGACTGGCCCGATCTGATGCGGGCCGGGATGCAGGGTTTGCGCCTTTCGCCGCAGGCGTTCTGGCAACTGACACCTGCAGAGTTGCGGTTGATGCTGGGGCAAGCGGCAGCAGGTCGGCCATTGGACCGGACAGGGTTGGACGCATTGCTTGCGGCCTATCCGGATGCGGAAATTGGAGAGGATGATGACGGATAGTGACGGAATTTCCGATCTGCAGGAAAGTGGTGAATCGCTGGGCGAGACGCTTGGCAGCACCTCAGCAATGGCAGCGGGTTTTGACAGCGAGTTGAGGCGCGTACGTTCGGCGCTGGCGGCAACGGGCAAGGATGTGCAGACGCTGGAGCGTGGGATGTCCAAGGGGTTGCGGCGCGCCTTTGATGGGGTGGTGTTCGACGGGATGAAACTGTCGGATGCGCTGTCGACCATTCGGGATTCGATGATCCAGACGGCCTATTCGGCGGCGATCAAGCCGGTGACCAATCACGTGGGCGGATTGCTGGCTGATGGCGTGAGCAACCTTGTGTCGGGGATTTTGCCCTTTGCCAATGGTGCGGGGTTCGCGCAGGGTCGCGTGATGCCCTTCGCCAATGGCGGAGTCGTCTCGGGGCCGGTTAGCTTTCCGATGCGCGGGGGCGTGGGCCTTATGGGCGAGGCGGGGCCAGAGGCGATCATGCCGCTGGCGCGCGGCGCCGATGGCAAGCTGGGCGTGCGTAGTGCGGGCGGTGGGCGGGCGGTGAGCGTTGTCATGAATATTTCGACACCGGATGTGCAGGGCTTCCGGCGCAGCCAGGGCCAGATCGCGGCGCAGATGGGTCGCGCGCTGAGCCGGGGCAACCGCAATCGCTAAGGGAGAGCAGACATGGTTAACTTTCACGAGGTACGGTTTCCTGCATCGCTGAGCTTTGGCTCGGTGGGCGGACCTGAGCGGCGCACGGATGTGGTCACGCTGGCCAACGGGTTCGAAGAGCGGAATACGCCGTGGGCTCATTCGCGCAGACGCTACGATGCCGGTTTGGGGATGCGGTCGCTGGATGATGTCGAAACGTTGATCTCGTTTTTCGAGGCACGGCGCGGGCAGCTTTGCGGGTTCCGTTGGAAGGATTGGTCCGATTTCAAATCCTCGGCAGCCTCGGCCGAGGCTGCCTATGGCGATCAGGTGATCGGCGTCGGGGATGGCGCGCTGCGTGTGTTCCGCCTGTCCAAGACCTATCGCTCTGGGACATTCAGCTATGAACGGCCTATCGCGAAACCAGTACGCGGCACTGTCCGCGTCGGGATCGAACAGGATGAGCAGCGCGAGGGCGTGGATTATGAGGTCGACGAAACCTCGGGTCTTGTGACGTTCGCGGTAGCGCCAGCAGCGGACACGCAGATCACCGCCGGGTTCGAGTTTGATGTGCCAGTGCGGTTCGACACAGATCGAAGCCAGACCAGCGTGGCCAGCTTTCAAGCCGGCGACGTGCCCAATGTTCCGGTGGTGGAGGTACGGGTGTGATGGCGGTCTTGACGGAAGAGTTTCGCAACCATCTGGAAAGCGGATTGACCACGCTGTGCCGCTGCTGGGCGATCCTGCGAAAGGATGGCACGCGGCATGGATCCACCGATCATGACTGCGATCTGGAATTCGACGGGCTGCTATTTCGTGCCGATACCGGTCTGACGGCCTCGGCATTGCAGCAGGGTACGGGTTTATCGGTGGACAACTCCGAGGCGGTTGGGGCGCTCAGCGATGCGTCGACCCGGGCAAAGGATATCGAGGCGGGACGTTATGACGGTGCCGAGGTGTTTGCCTGGCTCGTGAACTGGGCGGAACCCGAGATGCGGCTGATGCAGTTTCGTGGTGCGCTGGGCGAGTTGCGCCGGGCGGGTGGCGCATTTCAGGCCGAGTTGAGGGGATTGACCGATCGGTTGAACCGGCCGATCGGGCGGATCTATCAGAAGCCGTGCACGGCGGTGCTGGGAGATCGTCGATGCGGCTTCGATCTGAACAAGCCGGGCTATGCGACCGAGCTCGTGGTGGCCGAGACCGAGGAGGGCACGACCTTCCGATGGCTTGAACTGGAGGGGTTCTCTCCAGGCTGGTTCGAGCGGGGCAGGCTGGATGTGCTTGATGGTGCGGCCAAGGGGCTGTGGGGTGCGGTCAAAATCGACCGGATACACGACGGCTATCGCCAGATCGAGCTGTGGGAGCCGCTGCGGGCGGTGGTTGCGCCGGGGAACCGGGTGCGATTGGCGGCGGGGTGCGACAAGCGGATGGAGACGTGCCGTTTAAAGTTCAACAACCTGCTCAATTTTCAGGGTTTTCCGGATCTGCCGAACGAAGATTGGCTGATGGCGGTGCCAAAGCGGTCGGGATCGAACAAAGGCGGGAGCCGGCGGTGAGCGTGCGTGGTGAAGACATCGTGCGGGTCGCACGGGGTGGCTTGGCACGCCTTATCGGCATCAAGCGTCGGCGCATGGAGCGGGGTGCGACTGCCTTGGGCTGATCCGGGGTGTCTGGCGCGAATGCTATAGCGCCGAACCCGAGGTTGCGCCGGCCTATAGCATGGATTGGTCCGAGCCGCAGGGTGAGGAACGGATGTGGGCGGCGGCGCGCCGTCATCTGATACCCCGTGAGGTGGGGCCATGGCGGCCTGGTGATGTGCTGCTGTTCCGGATGCGCTCCGGTTCGGTAGCGAAACATGTGGGCATCCTGTCCGAGGTGGGATCCGTCCCGCGGTTCATCCACTCCTATTCGGGGCACGGGGTGGTGGAAAGCGCGCTGAGCGCGCCTTGGCGGCGCAAGGTTGTTGCCCGGTTTGAATTTCCTGTGGAGGTGAAGTGATGGCGACGATCGTCCTTTCTGCGGCCGGTGCGGCCATTGGCGGGTCCATCGGTGGTACCTTTGCGGGCCTGTCCTCGGTTGCGATTGGCCGTGCGGTTGGCGCGACGGTGGGCAGGCTCATCGACAACCGTTTGCTGGGACAGGGGGCCGAACCGGTGGAAACCGGCAAGGTGGATCGGTTCCGCCTGACTCAATCGGGTGAGGGTGCGGCGATTTCACGTGTGCATGGTCGTATGCGGATCGCCGGGCAGATGATCTGGGCCTCGCAGTTTCGCGAGCATGTCAGTCGCAATGGTGGTGGCGGCGGTAAAGGTGCGCCCAAACCACCGGAACCCAAGGTGACCGAATACAGCTATACGGTTTCTCTGGCTTTGGCGCTCTGCGAGGGAGAGATCGCGTCGGTCGGCCGTGTCTGGGCCGATGGCGAAGAGATCGCTCAGGACCGGTTGAACATGCGGGTCTATACCGGGAGCGCAGATCAGTTACCCGATCCGACCATGGAAGCGGTCGAAGGCACCGGAGAGGTGCCCGCCTATCGGGGCGCGGCCTATGTCGTGATGGAGAACCTGCCGCTGGGCCAGTTCGGCAACCGTGTGCCACAGTTCTCGTTCGAAGTCGTCCGCCCGGCGCAGGCAGAGGCGGAGGACTTTCGCGATGATCTGTCTCAAGCAGTGCGTGCTGTCGCAATCGTGCCTGGGACTGGCGAGTATTCTCTGGCCACCCACCAGGTCAACTACAGCAAGGGGTGGGGGCAGCATTGGGCGGCAAATGTCCATGCGCCGACGGGAGGGACCGACTTCGTGGAGTCGATGAAAGCCCTGCAGGAGGAGGTTCCGGGATGCGGCGCGGCCTCGCTGGTGGTGTCTTGGTTCGGTGGCGATCTGCGCTGTGGCGAATGCCGGGTCGAACCCAAGGTCGAGCGGCGCGAGATCGAGGGGGCAAACATGCCCTGGCGCGTGTCGGGTGTGGACAGGTCCGGGGTGGCCGAGGTACCGCGCAAAGAGGGTAAGCCGATCTATGGCGGCACCCCGGCGGACGACGCGGTTGTTCAGGCCATTCGGCATCTGCAGGCGCAAGGCAAGCGGGTGATGTTCTATCCGTTTATCTTGATGGATCAGGATGAAGAGAATGTGCTTGCTGATCCTTGGACTGAGGCCGAGGACCAGCCTGTCCTGCCATGGCGCGGGCGGATCACGCTGAGCGTCGCGCCGGGCCGTGCGGGCAGCCCAGACCAATCATCGTCGGCAGATGACGAGGTTGCTGCGTTCTTCGGGACGGCGCAGTCGTCGCATTTCCAGATAGGTTCCGGGCACGTATCCTATAGTGGGCCGCAGGAATGGAGCTTTCGCCGGTTCATCCTGCATTACGCGGCGCTGTGCGCAGCGGCGGGTGGGGTTGAGGCGTTCTGCATCGGATCGGAAATGCGAGGGCTGACGCAGATCCGGGGAGCGAACGGCTTTCCGGCGGTTGATGCTTTGCGTCGGCTGGCCGCTGATGTGCGCGAGATCCTAGGGCCTGAGACCAGGATCAGCTATGCGGCGGATTGGTCTGAATATTTCGGATATCAGCCGGCTGACGACACGGGTGACCGCTATTTTCACCTCGACCCGCTTTGGGCCGATGGAAACATCGATTTCATCGGGATCGACAACTATATGCCGATGTCTGATTGGCGTGAAGAGGATGATCATCTGGATGCGCAGGCGGGCGTAAGCTCGATCTATGACCTCGACTATCTGAGGTCGAATATCGAAGGGGGCGAGGGGTTCGACTGGTACTATGCCTCTGACGAGGCGCGCGCGGCGCAGGTCCGCACGTCGATCACCGATGGCGATCACGACGAGCCATGGGTCTGGCGCTACAAGGACCTGCGCAACTGGTGGTCGCAACGCCATTTCGAACGGATCGGAGGGGTTCGGCAGACAGCGCCGACCGCTTGGTTGCCAGGGTCGAAGCCGTTCTGGTTCACCGAATTGGGATGTGCGGCCATCGACAAGGGGCCGAACCAGCCCAACAAGTTCCTTGATCCGAAATCCTCGGAATCCAGATTGCCGCATCACTCCAATGGGTTGCGTGATGACTTTGTTTAAATGCAGTATCTGAAGGCAGTTCTGGGTTACTGGGCGCAGCCCGCAAACAATCCGGTTGCAACCGAATATGACGGGCGCATGATCGACATGGCAAATGCCTATGTCTGGGCCTGGGATGCGCGACCCTTCCCGGTCTTTCCCAATAACCGCGAGCAATGGAGCGATGGCGGCAACTATGCGCGCGGCCACTGGCTGAACGGGCGGGTGAGCAACCGGTCGCTGGCCTCGGTCGTGACCGAGATCTGCCGCGAGTCACAGCTTGATGATCTGGATGTGTCGCAGTTGTGGGGTATCGTACGCGGCTACGTTCTGGATCAGGTCGAGGACGCGCGGGCTGCATTGCAACCGCTGATGCTGCGCTACGGCTTCGACGCAATTGAACGGGACGGCAAGCTGGTCTTTCGTCTTCGCGATGGGCGCGGGGCCATTGAGGTTTTGCCCGAACAGTTCGCCGAGAGCGGTGACCTAGAGGGCGATGTCGAGCTGCGCCGTGAGGCGGATGTGGACATGACCGGGCGCGTGCGGTTGCGTTTCGTGCAATCTGGTGGCGATTTCGATGTTGTGTCCGAAGAGGCGATCTTGCCAGATGATGCGACCCACGCGGTTGCAACAAGCGAGATCCCTCTCGCCATGACCCGCGCTGAGGGGCGGCAAACGGTTGAACGTTGGCTGGCAGAGGCACGGGTATCGCGTGACACGGCCCGATTTGCGCTGCCACCATCGAAACTGGCGCTGGGCGCGGGTGACGTTGTGCAACTGCCTGCGACGGACGTCGGCACAGCGCGGTACCGCGTGGATCGGGTTGAGCAGACCGATCTGCAACTGATCGAGGCGGTGCGGATTGAGCCAGGCATCTATGAGACCACCGACATGGCCGAGGATGTGCCTGCGCTGCGCGCCTTTGCGCCTCCTTTGCCTGTGACGCCGGTGTTTCTGGACCTACCGCTCATGACTGGGGACGAGGTCCCTCATGCGCCCTATGTGGCGGTTGCGGCGGACCCTTGGCCGGGTTCGGTCGCGGTTTATCGATCCTCCAGTGACGAGGATTACGAGCTGGGCGAGATCATCGCCGCGCAGTCGGTGATCGGGCGGACAGAGACGCCGTTGTTGCGGGCGCGGCCCGGGCTGTGGGATCGCGGGGGTGATCTGCAGGTGCGGCTGATTTCGGGCGAGTTGGAATCGCGGGGCGCCGAGGCGTTGCTTAACGGCGCCAATCTTGCCGCCATCGGGGACGGGTCAAGCGGGAGATGGGAGTTGCTGCAATTTGCCGAGGCAGAGCTGATCGCGCCAGAGACCTATTTGCTGCGCAACCGGTTGCGGGGACAACTGGGTAGCGATGCGCTGATGCCCGAGGTCTGGCCCGAGGGATCGGTTTTTGTGCTGCTCGACCGCACGGTGACGCAATTGGGATTGTCGAGTTCCGAACGTCGGATCGCGCGGCACTTCAGGATCGGCCTGGCGGAGCGCGGCTATGATGATCCGGCCTATCGGCACCGGGTCGAGTCCTTTGACGGCAACGGGTTGCGGCCTTATGCGCCGGCGCACCTTCGGGCCGATCCTGACGGGCAGGGGCAACGAATTCGTTGGATTCGCCGTACCCGGATCGATGGGGACAGCTGGGATGTGCCAGAGGTGCCGCTGGGCGAGGAAAGCGAGTCTTATCTGCTGCGGGTCCTTCGGGATGGATCGATCCTGCGGGAGGTGACGCTCGGCCTGCCTGAATGGACCTATACGGTTGGGATGCAGGCGCAGGATGACGCACAGAGCGGGGTGCGGATCGAAGTCGCGCAGGTATCGGCGCGTTTCGGGCCGGGACCGTTTGCGGGCTTGGATTGGGGGGCGTGAGCGGGTGTTGCCGGTGCTGCATGGTGACGTCAGCAGCGCCGCGCGCGCGTTGTTGATGGTTGAACCCGGCGCACGCAAAGATCTGAGCGCGCTGCTGGTGTCAGAAGCGCAGGAAGCGGCCGCCCATGTGAAGGGGACCGGTCGGCTGCATCCGCGATATGGCAACGGATCGCTGATGTCGGCTGCGCACCAGCGCCCGCTGGCGAATGAGCCGGGCTTTGACAACCCGGACTATTGTGCCTGCGTGATCGACGTCTTGCGCGCGGTGATGCGCCATCATCGGTCGAAAGGAAGAGGCATGAAAGACTATCGCCTTTTCAGAGCCTTGGCAGAAAGTTGACCTAGAACCGCTTTCGGCGCGCCGCGATTTGCGCTACATATAAAAGCTGCGCAAACATGGAGGCAGATTGATGGCCGAAACGCGTGCACATATTTCTTCCGTTGATCCGGTCTGGGATCGCATTACCAAAGAAGCCGAAGAGGCGGTTCGCGAAGAGCCGCTGATGGGTGGCTTGGTGCATGCCTGTATCCTGCATCACCGGTCTCTGGAAAAGGCGCTGTCTTATCGGATCGCGGCAAAGCTCGCCTCGAACGAGATGTCGATGGTGATCCTGCGCGAGATCGCAGACGACGCTTATGCCAAGGCGCCAGAGCTTATTGAAGCGGCGCGTGCCGATCTTGTTGCGGTTTTCGAGCGCGACCCGGCCTGCCATCGCCTTTTGCAGCCCGTGCTATATTTCAAGGGCTATCAGGCAATGCAGGGCTATCGCATCGCGCATTGGCTCTGGCATCAGGGCAAGCATGATCTGGCATATTTCTTCCAGATGCGGATTTCCGAGATCTTCGGGATCGACATTCATCCTGCCGCGCGGATCGGCAAGGGGATCATGATCGATCATGCCCATTCGATCGTGATTGGGGAAACGGCGGTTGTTGGCGACAATGTCTCGATGCTGCATTCGGTGACGCTGGGCGGGACCGGTAAGGAAGAAGAGGATCGTCACCCCAAGATTGCGGACGGTGTGCTGATCGGTGCGGGTGCGAAAGTGCTGGGTAATATCACCGTGGGTCGCTGCAGCCGGATTGCCGCAGGATCGGTGGTTCTGTCCGAAGTGCCGCCCTGCAAGACGGTTGCGGGCATTCCGGCGAAGATCGTGGGTGAGGCGGGCTGCGACCAGCCTGCTGTCAGCATGAACCAGATGTTTCGATCGGGGTTGTAACGGCGATCCATCGCTGATGTGAGTTTTGAAAACGAAAACGCCGCCGGGATTCGGCGGCGTTTTTTGTGTTTAGTGACGCCTCTTAGGCCAGCATCAACATCGGGTTTTCCAAATTATCGACGATGGCTTGCAGCAATTGTGCGCCGAGCGCGCCGTCGATGACCCGGTGATCGACCGACATGGTCACCGACATCACGGTGGCAACTGTTAACTCGCCATCATCACCCACCACAGGCTTCTTGACGCCGGTGCCTACCGCCAAAATACCGGCATGGGGGGGGTTCACGATGGCGTCGAAATTGTCGATGCCGAACATGCCCAGGTTCGAGATCGCAAAGCTGCCGCCCTGATATTCATGCGGCGCAAGCTTGCGGTCGCGGGCGCGGGCGGCGAGGTCTTTCATCTCTGCCGAGAGCGCCGAAAGCGATTTCATGTCGGCGTCTTTCAGGACCGGCGTGAACAGGCCGCCTTCGATGGCGACCGCAACGGCGACGTCGGAGGGTTTGAGCTGGAACACGCGGTCTCCGGCCCAGACGGCGTTGCATTCGGGCACCTGTTGCAGCGCGTTGGCCATCGCCTTGATGATGAAATCATTGACGCTGAGCTTGGTGCCGCGCGATTCCAGCTGCTTGTTGAGCTGGCTGCGGAATTTGAGCAATGCGTCGAGCTTGATATCGCGGCGCAGGTAGAAATGGGGGATCGACTGTTTTGCTTCGGTCAGACGCGCGGCGATGGTCTTGCGCATGCCGTCCAGCGCGACCTCTTCGTATTCGCGGCCCTCATACATGCGGGCGACCATGTCAGCCGAGGGACCGCTGGCCGGGGCTGCGGCAGGGGCGGCAGTAGGTGCAGCGGCCGCGGGCGCGGGTTTGGCAGCGGTCGGGCTGGCACCTTCCACATCCGCTTTCACGATGCGGCCATGCGGGCCGGAGCCCTTGATCTGGCTGAGGTCGAGGCCTTTCTGGGCGGCGATGCGGCGGGCCAGAGGCGAGGCGAAGATGCGGGTTCCATCTGCGGATTTGGCTGCGGCGGGGGCAGGGGCGGGTGCCGCGGAGCCCCCTGCGGGGGCCGCCTTGTTGCCGGCGTCGGCAGCGGGGGCTGCCTCCGGCGCCTTGGCTGGACTGGTCGCGATATCATCGGCGCTTTCGCCCTCTTCCAGCAACACGGCGATAGGGGTGTTGACCTGCACGCCTTCGGTGCCTTCGGCAACGAGAATCTTGCCGACGATGCCTTCGTCGACAGCCTCGAATTCCATCGTGGCCTTGTCGGTTTCGATCTCGGCCAGCAGGTCGCCGGACGACACGGTGTCGCCCTCCTTGACCAGCCACTTTGCCAGCGTGCCTTCCTCCATGGTCGGAGACAGGGCGGGCATCAGGATTTCGGTGGGCATCTCAGCGATCCTCAATCAATGTAATTTGGTCGAAAGGCGCCTTGGGGCGCCCGGTGCCGCGGGCGAGGGTCTCGATCGCGGCTGTGATCTTTGTCTTGTTCTCGGCTATCCAGACGTAAGCGGTCTGGTGGGTGGGGCGGGATCCGATCAGGCGGAGATCCGCAGCCAGCCGTTCGGGAACCAAACCGGTCACCTCTCGGTCATCGACCGTGAGGCTTACCCGGTAGCATTCCGTCGCTGGATCGCGGCCCCTGATCTCCATCCCGGTCCCTTAGCGATAGGTCACTTCTTTGACGGCGGCGATCACCTCATCCGTGGTCACCAGCGCCAGTTTTTCAAGGTTGGCGGCATAGGGCATCGGCACATCCTTGCCGGTGCAGTTGACCACCGGAGCGTCGAGATAGTCGAAGGCCTGCTGCATCACCACAGAGGAAATGTAGCTGCCGACCGAGCCTTGCGGCCAACCTTCTTCGACTGTGACCAGACGGTTTGTTTTCATCACCGAGTTGATGATGGCGCCGGTATCCATCGGACGCAGCGTGCGCAGATCAATCACCTCTGCATTGATACCGTCCTCAGCCAGCCTGTCGGCGGCCTCGAGCGCGAATTGCATCGAGATGCCGAAGCTGACGATGGTCACGTCGCTGCCTTCGCGGCAGATTTTGGCCTTGCCGAAGGGGATGGTGAAATCATCCAGCACCGGTACATCGAAGCTGCGGCCATAGAGGATTTCGTTTTCCAGGAAGATGACAGGGTTGGGGTCGCGGATGGCGGTTTTCAGCAAGCCCTTGGCGTCAGCGGCTGAATAGGGCATCGCCACTTTCAGGCCGGGCACCTGCATAAACCAGGCGGCATAGTCCTGGCTGTGCTGGGCGGCTACGCGGGCGGCGGCGCCGTTGGGGCCACGGAAGACCATATGCGCACCCATCTGGCCGCCGGACATATAGAGTGTCTTTGCGGCGGAGTTGACGATATGGTCCATGGCCTGCATCGAGAAGTTGAAGGTCATGAACTCGACAATCGGTTTCAGCCCGCCAAAGGCCGCGCCAACGCCGATGCCGGTAAAGCCGTGCTCGGTGATCGGCGTGTCAATGACGCGTTTGTCGCCGAATTCGTCCAGCAGGCCTTGGCTGACCTTGTAGGCACCCTGATATTCGGCGACTTCTTCGCCCATCAGGAAGACATCCGGATCGGCGCGCATTTCTTCGGCCATGGCGTCGCGCAGGGCTTCGCGCACGGTTTGCGGCTTGAGCTCGGTGCCCTCGGGCCAGTCCGGCGTCAGATCGACCTGCGGGGCGGCGGGGGCCGCAGCGGCAGCAGGGGCGGGCGCTTCGGAGCTCCCTGCGGGAGCCGCCTCATTGCCCGCGTCAGCCGCGGGGGCGGCTTCCGGCAGGGCGGAAGCGTCTTCGCCTTCCTCAACCAGAATGGCAATGGGAGTATTGACCTTGACCCCTTCGGTGCCCTCGGCGACGAGGATCTTGCCGACGATGCCTTCGTCGACGGCCTCGAATTCCATCGTGGCCTTGTCGGTTTCAATCTCGGCCATGATGTCACCGGAGGAGACGGTGTCGCCCTCTTTGACCAGCCATTTTGCGAGCGTGCCTTCCTCCATCGTGGGCGAGAGGGCGGGCATGAGAATTTCGGTTGCCATGTCTCAGTTTCCTTCCGGGGCCGGGGTGATCATCCCGACAATGTTTCCTTGTCCGTCTTCCACATAGGCGCAGCGGCCAATGCCGGGATAGTCGGCTGGTGGCAGCGCCTCGGCGCCGCCATTGGCCAGCGCCCAGGCGTAACGGGCATCGCAATCGCCAACCTCAAAGGTCATGGTGCCGCCGCGTACGGGGCTGCCAGTTGCGGGCGGGTCACCGACGCGCTGCATCAGACCGCCGGTCAGCACGGTGCCTTCACCGATCTGATCGCCATCGATGAGGTGATAGCCGACCTCCTCGCCGCCGGGCATGGGGGAAAACCCCCAGCCGAAGAGGCCAGAGTAGAATGCCTTGGCTTGCTCCACGTCGCTGGCGTGAATTTCAAAATGCGGCATCCGTCAGGCCTCGGCGTAGATGTCGGTCCAGAGCTCGTCGAGCGCAGGCTCGGGGCTCTCTTTCGAGAAATCGGCGGCTTTGTTGACGATTTGCTTGATCTCTTTGTCTATCGCCTTCAGGTCGTCTTCGCTGGCATGTTTGCCGCTGAGCAGCAACTCGCGCACATGTTCGATCGGGTCGCGTTCCTCGCGCACTTTTTGAACTTCTTCGCGGGTGCGGTACTTGGCCGGATCGGACATGGAGTGGCCGCGATAGCGATAGGTTTTAACCTCCAGAATATATGGGCCCTTGCCCGCGCGGCAGTGCGCGACAGCCTTTTCACCCGCCGCCTTGACCGCCAGCACATCCATGCCATCCACGATCTCTCCGGGGATGCCGAACGCTTCGCCGCGGTGGAAGATGTCCTTGGTCGAGGTAGAGCGCTGTTGCGAGGTGCCCATGGCGTATTGGTTGTTCTCGATCACGAAAACCACAGGCAGTTTCCAAAGTGCGGCCATGTTGAACGTCTCGTAGACCTGGCCCTGGTTTGCCGCGCCATCCCCGAAATAGGTGAAGGTGACGCGGCCGTTTTCCTTGTACCTGTCGGCAAAGGCCAGCCCCGCACCGATGGGGACCTGTGCGCCGACGATGCCGTGGCCGCCATAGAAATGCTTCTCTTTCGAGAACATGTGCATGGAGCCGCCCTTGCCCTTGGAATAGCCACCCTCGCGCCCGGTCAGTTCGGCCATCACACCGTCGGGGTTCATACCGCAGGCCAGCATGTGCCCGTGATCGCGGTAGGAGGTGACGCGCTTGTCACCCTCTTCGGTGGCGGCCTCAAGCCCGACCACAACCGCCTCTTGTCCTATGTAAAGGTGGCAGAACCCACCGATCAAACCCATGCCGTAAAGCTGGCCTGCCTTTTCCTCGAATCGCCGTATCAACAGCATCTCACGGTAGTATTCTTTCAGCTCTTCGGCGGAAACGTTTGGTTTCCTTGTGCTTTTACGCGCTGCCATGACCGGCGGATCCCCTTATGCTGAGATAGTTTAGCGTTAAACTATCTATTAGAGCATTTCGTGGGCCAAGGCGAGCCATAATATTACGTAAGGGAAAACGCGGCTGAAAACGGCTAAAAGCAGGGGCGGTCAGCGAATGACGATCTCGTCCGACCGCAGCAGACCCAGGACCGAGCGCGCCTGTTGATCCAGCAGATCGAGATCGAGATAGTCGTCGGACAGGCGCCGGGTCAGGTTTTCCATCCGGTCAATCTCGGCGTCGAGCGTTGCCAGATCCCGTTGCAGCGCGCTGCGTTCGGCGCTGATCTCGACCCGGCGGAACAGCCCGTAATCCCCCTGCACGGCGGCGAAGGTGAAATAAGTGCCGATGGCGAAGGCAAAAGCAAAGAACAGCAAGGCGCCAAGGCTGGGTCGATTGGATCGGGTCACGTTAGAAACCGCTTATGAAAACTGCCTGTCATGCGCCCTTTGCGGGCGTCTCTGGGTAGTATGGCACAGGTGATTCGGCTTGTGAATCCATGAAATGCAGGCGGTTTGCAGTTTTGTTGGACTGTGTTCGGGCGCCCCGAACGCTTGGCACGACGCGCGCCACCGGGTCGATCGGCAACGCCACCGTCCGCTGCGGGTCGGTGGCGTTCATGTTTGTCTGCTTTCCCATAGATTAGTCCAGATCAAATCAACCGGACACAATGTGATATGAGCCGATCAATCTTAAGCATCTATCCGGGGCAGTCGCCCCTGCGTGACCGGCTTTTGTCGCAGCAATGGTTCGGATCAGGGGAAACTGCCGCTGGGACCGTCGCCGCTGCATTCCCATTCCGTGCAAAGGCAGGTGTCGCCGAATGGATTGCAGATCCATATGCCGCACGTGGCGGCCAGATCGTCGATCCCTGCGGCGGGTCCGCCGGTCGGCCGCGTCTTGATATGCAGGCGAAGCAACGCGGTATCGACCAATGCAGGCCCCAGATAGGCGGTGTCACTGGTTTGGCGTAGGGTTGTCCTCGTGTCGCCGCGGAGTTTTTCATCGATAAAGCGCCAGATCGCGCGGCTGCGCTCTGACACTTCGCGCAGGACTTCCGCCTCGGTTTCATGGGCTAGGGCGAGGCACGCTGCACGGTCGCCGCCCGAAGTTGCCATTGCATCCCTTAGCGCAGACAGCGCCGCATGCAGCCGGTTCAATGTAACAACGGTCTGCACCGGTTCGTCATTATACGACATGGCCGCATCCAGCGCGGCGCGCATTTCGGCGAGTCTGGCGGACAGAACCGGATTTGTGGTCTGCGCGCAGTCCGACACGCATCGTTCAAGCTTGTCGATCCGTTCCGGTATCGTCGATTTCGATGTCTCAGTCATGTGTGCTCCTTTCGAGTAGGTTGATCCTCCCGATATGTCGCGGTGTTTCCGCGGGTTTGTGATCTTGGTTATTCCTCTGGCGGGTCGTATTCGCACCAGCAGGCCTCGTCGTCGCACCAGCCGACACCGTTGTCGCGGGTGAGGCAGACGCTCGCGAACATGTCGCAGGTGTTCTCCTCTCCTGGCACGACGTCGCAACGATCCAACCCGGGCCCCACCGGATATTCGGCATCTCCGGGCAGAATGGCGGTGAGTTGGGACGGGAACAGAACAAGTGGCGGGTGCGCGCCATAGTCGGCGCAGACGCGGCGCAGGTAATCTTCGCTGCGGAACCTTTTGTAAGAACCTGTGTTTCGTTTCAGGCTGGTGCAGAGTTTGTCGAGGAACCAGGCCTGCAATTCAGGGGACTGAAACCCGATGGTTTTATCGGGTTCGGCGGTCTGGGTGTTTAGCGGGCCCGCGATTACCATGCCTGCGATACAGCACATCGCAAGGTGACGGCACAGGGTGCCGGAAAGATGTTTGCGCAATTGATTCATCATAGTCGGACTGTCTCCTGCTGCACGCGGTATCGGGCACAGGTTTCGGATACCGCCATTGGCGATTTACATCCGGGGGGAGCGTCTTTCTTGAGCGATTGCGTGTCGGAGAGAGTGCTAAAATGTTCCGACGACGCGCTTTGGTGAATTGAGTAAGCGAAAATTTGTCTGGTAAATACTCGGGCCTGCCAAACGGCAATTGAACCCGCTGTCTTGTGGCGGGATCATACCTCAAAATGCAGTCTCAATCAATGAGGCGGTGCGGGTGGGGCAGGCTACTCGAACTCGACAATATACCCTTTGGCGTGTTCCAGGTTCGACGCGTCGCCCCATTGCGGCGGGGTGTCGTCGCCCCAGTGATGGAACCGCGCAACGCTCTCATTTCCACCGCGATTGTCAGGCTGATGCTCGTACCAGTTGGTGAAGCCCAGCGGCGTGCCATTGGCCCAGATCCATCCCGCGTCGGGCGTATCCGCGCCCGGCTGGCGGAGTAGCCCAATCCAGGGCCCAATAAAGTGACCGGGCTTCCATTCCTCCCAAAGCGTTTCTTCCTCGCGGATCAGTTCGGCGATGAAATCGTTCTCTTCCTGCGAGGTAATCGAGACCAGCGCACCGCCCATCGCGCGCGCCTCGGCATCAGCCTCGGCCCAGCTTCCGCCGCCAGTGTGCACGACCGCATAATCATGCCCGCCGAACGGTTTGGTCTTGAGGATGTCACGGTCTGCGATGGCTTCTTTAGCAGCGGCCTCCAGCGCCTGTCGATCCAATGCGTTACGCGCGGCGGCCAGACCGTCAACCGATCCGCCCTCCCAGACATGGTGATACACCACCACCCCAGCGGCCGTGGCGATACAGAGCAGAGCGGTTAGAGCCAGACCTGTCCCGCGTCCGCGCAGCTTGCGTTTCAGGATCATCAGCGGTGACAGCCGCGCCCCGTCCTGTGTACCGATCTGGTAGGCACGGACCGGTCGGGGGATGTTCTTGAGCAGCTGGTTGCCCAACGACTGGACCTGCAAGGTCAACTTGCCTTCGATCTGATCGCGCACATCGCTGGACACACAGATGCCGCCCGGGGCGGCCAGCGATTCCAGCCGGGCGGCAATGTTAACTCCGTCGCCCAGCAGGTCGCCTTCGCGTTCGATCACGTCACCAACACCGATGCCGATCCGAAACTCGACGCGTTTGTCGGCCGGCAGCGTGTCATTGCGATGGCGCAGCGCCTCTTGCACTTCAAGCGCGCAGCGGACCGCCACGACTGAACTTGGAAATTCGGCCAGTACACTGTCGCCCGCGGTATTCGCAATGCGCCCGCCGTGATGGGCGATCAGCCCATCCATGATCTCGCGATATTGCGCAAGCATGGTGGTGGTGAGTTCTTCATCCGATGCCATCAGGCGGCTATAGCCTGCGACATCAGCGGCAAAGAGTGCGGCGAGTTTGCGGTGTAGGCCCGCGCCCGTCTGCCCCGCGCCCGACTGGTCCGATTCCTGCTCCACTAAGCTCACCCTGCTTCCGCGTCCCGTGTTGGGCCGGTTATGCCCGACCGCATGATCAGAGCCTATACCAGGATCGAGGTTTTTCACTAACTTCCGTTGTGCGCCTGCCGGGTGTCATGCGGAGTGTTGCCCTTCTACGAATGCGATCAGATCCCGCTCTAGCGTAGTCCAGACCCGCCGGATCAATGCATTGTTGCGAATGGCCTCGGGTGCTGTCAGCCAGATCGGAAGGGTCGGCAGGGGAATGGACAGAACCACCTCCTCCAGTTCCGGGTCCGCGCGCCCCGCGGCGGCCTGGCCAAAGCCCAGACCGCACCCGGCACGCACAAGCTCCCAATAGGTGGTCTGGTGATCGCAGCGGGTTGTGAAGAAATCCCGGTCCACTGCAAAGCCCGCATCGCGAAAGCCCTGGATGATCTGATCATTGCGGTCATAGCCCACGAATTCATGGTCCAGTATGTCACGATCCGTTTTTGGGCGGCCGGTCCGGTTCAGGTAATCCTTATGGGCAAACAGCCCTGTTTCAACCTCGCCAATATAGCGCGTCACCACGTCAAGCTGTTCGGGGCGGATCATGCGCACAGCGATATCGGCCTCTCGAAACAGCAGGTTTTCTGTCGTGTCCGAGGCCACAAGCTCCAGCGAGATTTCCGGCGCCTCGCGGCGCAGACGCGCCAGGATCGCAGGCAATACGTGATGCGCCATGAAAATTGAGGCAGTGACCCGCACGGTGCCGCCTTCGGCCTGCGCGGAACCCGCAGCGCTGAGTTGCAGGTCTTTGGCGGCGGCTTGCATTCGGCGCGCCGGGGCAAGCAGTTCAAGCGCCGCATCGGTCGGTTGCATGCCGCTGGCGGTTCGCGTGAACAGTGTGACAGCGAGGTTGGCCTCAAGGGCCGAGACCTGGCGCCCGATGGTCGGTTGAGTTAGCCCCAGTTGGCGCGCGGCGGCAGAGAGCGAACCGGTCTCAGCAACGGCAATCAGGGTCTGAATATGCGCCCAGTCCAGCTTGTCAATGGGTTGTGACATGCATTTTTGTATACCTGAGAAACAAAATTCCGCAATTCAGAAACGTGAATGCATGACCCATCTTCTAGCTGTCAGAAAGTAAGGAAAGCCAAGATGAGTGAGACGGTTCTGATCCTGGGTGCCACTGGCCGCTTTGGCCGCCACGCGGCCGAGGCATTCTGGCAGGCGGGTTGGCACGTCCGGCTGTTTGATCGCAAGACGGATGATCTGCAAGCGGCGGCGTCGGGGGCGGATGTGATCGTCAACGGTTGGAACCCGACATATGATCAATGGGCTGCGACCGTACCTGTTCTGACCCAGCAGGTGATCGCAGCAGCCCGGGCAAGCGGGGCGATGGTGATCGTTCCGGGTAATGTCTATGTCTACGGCGCGGACGCGCCCACACGTTTTGATACCGATACGCCCCATCGCGCCACCAACCCGCTAGGGCGCATCCGGATCGGGATGGAGGAGGCGTATCGCCGCGCGGGCGTCAAAACCCTGATCCTGCGGGCAGGGGACTTCATCGACACCGAGCCGTCAGGCGATTGGCTCGACAAGGTCATGCTCGCCGGTCTGCAACGGGGCCGGTTCACCTATCCCGGCGATCCGGATCAGCTACACGCCTGGGCGTATCTTCCTGATATGGCGCGGGCGGCGGTGGCTTTGGCCGAAATGCGAGACCAGTTGGCGCCTTTCGAGGATGTGCCGTTTCCGGGCTACACGCTGACCGGTAGGGCCCTATGTCAGGCGGTCGCTTCAGCCCAGGGCGCGCCGCTGCGGTTGCGCCGTTTCAACTGGCTGCCGGTTCGTCTTCTTTCGCCGTTCTGGAAAATGGGCCGCCATCTGATCGAGATGCGCTACCTCTGGTCCAAGCCGCATATGCTGGACGGGACCCGCTTTGCTGCTCTGTTGCCGGATTTCGAAGCCACGCCACTGACAGACGCCCTGACACGGGCTTTATCCTCGATGCCGGTCGGGCAAAGCGCGCCTGACATGCGGCCCAAGCTGGTCTGACCCGGAAAAAGAAAACGCCGCAGAGTCTATCTGCGGCGTGTCCTGAACTCTGAAGCGTCCTGTTTCTTTCAGGCTTCGGCCTTGGCAGCAGCAGGGTTGGCGCCGGGCTTGGCGGCACGGCCGGGGTTCAGCGGATCGTCCTGACGCTGCACCGAACCTTCGAAATGGGCGCCGCTTTCGATCGCGATGGTCTTGTGGATGATGTCGCCTTCGACCCGTGCGGTCGAGGTCAGGCGCACCTTCAGGCCGCGCACGCGGCCTACGATGCGGCCATTGATCACCACGTCATCGGCGGTGACTTCGCCCTTGATGGTGGCCGATTCTCCGATCGTCAGCAGATGCGCGCGGATATCGCCCTCGACCGTGCCCTCGACCTGGATGTCGCCAGTGGTCTTGAGGTTGCCGGTTACGTGCAGGTCCGAAGACAGCACCGACGCGGGCGCTTTGGGCTTGGGGGCGGTGGGCTTGTAATCGCTCTGGGCAGGCGCTGCGGGGGCCGCCGCAGGGGCGGGAGAGGCGGAGTTGTCCGCTTCGGGCGCCTTGGTTCCGGGCTCGTTGATTTTGCTCTTAGAAAACATCTCTTGCAGCCTTGATGTAGGTCATTGGGTTCACGGGTTTACCATTGACGCGCACCTCATAGTGCAGATGCGTTCCAGTGGACCGTCCGGTGCTACCCATATCAGCTATGTGATCGCCGCGCGAGACCCTTTGACCGACCTTTACGCGGATCTTAGTGTTATGAGCGTAAAGTGTCTCAATGCCGAATTCATGCTTGATCTTGACCAGCCGACCAAAGCCTGACTGCCAACCTGCATGGGTGACGACGCCATCGGCTGTGGCGAAGATATCGGTGCCATGCGCGCCGGCGAAATCGGCCCCGTTATGCATCCTGCGGCCACCCGTTTTTGGGTCGCGACGGGTTCCGAACCCGCTGGTAAAGCGCACCGCCGCGTTAACCGGGCTGGCAAAGGGGGCTTTCTGGGCAGCGATCCGATAGAGGTTCAACTGATCCATCTGCTGCAACAGCTTGTTGGCGCGGATCTCGTCGGGCGAGATCTCTTCACCGCGTGTGCTGAAGGACAAAGGGGTCAGCGGACCGCCCACACCGCTGTAACCGCGCCGCACTTGTTCGATAATACGGTCGGTGGGCATGCCCGCGCTGCGGAACATCTTGTCCAACGGTTCGACCGAGATCGCCATCGCTTCTTCGAGTTGACGGAAAATCTGTTCGTTCTGTTCGCGCATCAGCGCGATTTCCAGTTCCAACTCGTCGCGCGCTTCCAGCGCGGATTGCGCATCGGCGATAATCTGATCACGTTCCGCTGCCGTCCGGCTGAGCGCGTCGGCGATCAGATCCATCTGAGCAGGGGCGGCGGTGGCCACATCCTGAGCAGAGCCGCTTTCGGCCTCAAGCTTCATCTGCGCCAGCGTGGCACGAGCCGTTTCGCGTTCTTTCATCGCTGTGCGAAGCGTGGTCTGGATCACATCGATGCCGGTCTCAAGCTCGCTGCGGCGAATCTCAGAGGTCAGCAACTCGGACTGCATGGCAGAGACCTGCGCCAGCGCCGCGTTGAAGCGTTCCTGTGCGGCCAGCGCCTCCTCGGCGCGGGCATCGCGTTCCTGTGACAGCGCATTCAGGCGGTCCTGGTAGGTAGCCTGATCGCGGCGCGCCTGCTCGCGGAAGTTGCCCGACCCGATGCTGTCCATCAACAGGATGGCGGTGGCAACGATAGTCCAGGCCACCAGCGCAGAGGCACCGGCAAACGCCACAAGCTGGGTTTCGGGTCGGAGTCGGATGAAGCGGGTGTCGCTGTCTGATTTGAGGAAGACACGCCGTTCCGGAAAGCGCCGTTCCAGAAACGCATGAATTTTGATCGCCAGCCTTGTACGCACCCGTATGTCCCTGTCTGCCCCCGAGTGTGGCCCATGGGTTTCGTGGACCCCTGAGCGTTGGGATGATTGGATAGTCACATGTTAATTATTGGGCAAGGACGACGCCGCGCCATGGGTCTCAATCTGGTATTTTGGGCCTTTTTTGCGCGGAATATTGCCGACTTTTGCTGCTGAAACCAGCTCGCGCGCAGGTTGCTGCGGCCTCACGCCGCAGGCTTACCCGATGGGATGTCATCGGCCAGCGGCCAGTAGAAATCTGGCGGCAGACCCGCCTCTGCCCGTTTTTCCTCGTTGAAGGGTGGCTTCAGCGCGCCGTGGAAGTAGCGGCGCACGAGGCCGTGGAACACCTCCTTCGGGTCGCTGTTGTCGCGGCCGCACAGGAAATGAAACCATTTCGAGCCATAGGCCACATGGGCCACCTCCTCGGAGTAAATCACCTCCAGCGCCGCGACCGCGCCTTTCACGTCCGCTTTGCGATAGATCTCGATCATGCCGGGGGTCACATCCAGCCCGCGCGCTTCAAGTACCATGGGCACAACGGCCAATCGCCCGTGCAGATCAGCGACTGTGTCCTCAGCCGCCCGCCACATGCCCGCATGGGCGGGCAGCGCACCGTAGTGACTACCCAATTCCTCAAGGCAGTCGCTGACCAGATCGAAATGCTTCGACTCCTCGTCGGCGCATTTGACCCAATCGTCGTAAAACCCCATCGGCATCGGCACATGACCGAACCGCGCAATGATGTCCCAATGCAGGTCGACCGCGTTCAACTCGATATGCGCCACCGCGTGCAAAAGCGCGATGCGCCCCGCTGGCGAGCCGGTTCTGCGTCTTGGCACATCGCGGGGGTTCAGCAGCTCCGGCCTTTCGGGCCGCGACGGGTGCAGTGGCGGCTCGGCAGTGCCAATGGCAATTTCGGGCGCCTCGCCGCGTCGGGAGGCGAACCATGCCGCCGCATGTTTGCGTGACAAAGCAGTCTTGGCGCGGCCATCGGCGGTGGTCAGAACCTCCACCGCCATCTGGGTCAGGGTCTGTGTCACAGGGCTTTAACCGCCTCCAGCACCTCGTCCACATGGCCGGGTACCTTCACCTTGCGCCAGATACGCGTGATCTTGCCTTCGGCATCGATCAGATAGGTCGCGCGTTCGATTCCCATCGACTTGCGGCCATACATGTTCTTTTCCACCCAGACGCCATATTGCTCGCAGATGTCGGATTCCGCATCCGACAGCATCGTCGTGGTCAGCCCGTGTTTCGCGACGAACTTGTCATGCTTGGCGACGGTATCCTTCGAGATCCCCAAAACGTGAGCGCCCGCATCGGAAAAAGCCTGCAACTGCTCGGAAAAGCCGATGGATTCCTTGGTGCAGCCCGGCGTATCATCACGGGGATAGAAAAACAGGACAACCTTGTTGCCGCGCAAATCGGACAGCGTGACATCGCCACCGCCGTCGCGGGGCAGGGTGAAGTCCGGGGCGGTATCGGAAAGATCGGGCATGAATGTACTCCGGCGATAAACTGTTGACAGACAATCGGCATATTAGGCCGCGAGAGTGAAGCGAAAAGGCGTGACGGAGAAAAAGAATATCCCCAAAGGGCCGAAACGCCGCTCACGGGTGGCGCGAGTCTCGATCTGGTCGATGCGGGGATTTCTGTTGCTCGTGCTGCTGGCCGGGTTCACCGCGATCGTCACGGTGGGCAAGGATATCGATGCGCCGGACTGGCTGCGGCAGCGGGTTGAGATGCGGCTGGAACGGGTGCTGGGCGGGGCGCAGATCGAGTTCGGCGCGGTCAGTTTCGTAATGGATCAGGGATGGCGCCCGCGACTGCGACTGCGTGATGTCACTTTGACCGCCGCAGATGGCACACCGATCGCGCGGCTTGCCGACACCCAGGCCAGTCTTGCCATGCGGCCGTTGCTGCGGGGTCAGGTGCAGCCCAAGCGGATCGCGCTGGACGGCCTCTTTGTGCTGCTGCGCCGCGATGTGGAGGGCAACTTTGCGCTCACCTTCGGCGATGGCGCGGCGCCGCTGGAACGGGCGCCGAACCTGTCCTCGCTGATCGAGCAATTCGACGAGGTTTTCGAGCAGCCACAGTTAGCGTCGCTGGTCTCGATTGACATGAACGGGCTGACGTTGAGCTACGAGGATGCACGCCACGGCCGGGCCTGGACGTTGGATGGCGGCCGCATCGAGGTCTATCGCACTGATGACGTGCTGCGGATGGCCACCAGCTTTTCGCTGCTGGGCGGGCGTGACTATGCCAGCAGTATCGAGGCCAACTACACCAGCAGTATCGGATCGCGCGAGGCCTCTTTTGGAATCTCGATCAGCGATCTGCCCTCCGATGATATCGCTGTGCAGAGCGTGGCTCTGGCCTGGCTGGAGGTTTTGCGCGCGCCCATATCGGGGGCGCTTCGTGGTGGCATCGATGCGGCTGGCGTGCTGCAGCCGGTCTCTGCCACGCTGCAGATCGGCGAGGGGGTGGTGCAGCCCACGAATGAAACGCGCCCGATCCCGTTCCGCCATGCACGCACCTATTTCACCTATGATCCCGGTGCCCAGGTGCTGCGCTTTGACGAATTGGCGGTGGATAGTGCCTGGGGCAGGGCCTCGGGCACCGGCACGGCTTATTTGAACGGTGCCGACAGGGGTCAGTTGGACAGTATCGAGGCGCAGTTCAGGCTGAGCGGTCTGGCGGTCAATCCGAGGGATTTCTACCCTGAGCCGCTGCAGCTGGATACGGCCGAACTGGATTTCCGGCTCGATCTCAGCCCGTTCCGGTTGCGTCTGGGACAGATGAACATTCGTGACGAGGACCGCAGCCTGCATTTGCGAGGCGATCTGGCCGCCGCGCCCGAAGGCTGGGACCTGTCGGTGGATGGCAAGCTGGACCGGATCACACCCAAACAACTGCTGCATTACTGGCCCGAGGGACTGGCGGTGAAGCCGCGCAAATGGGTGTCCGAGAACCTGCGGGCCGGGCAGGTCAGTAACGCAGAACTTGCGCTGCGGCTGCGCCCCGACCAGCCGCCCGATATTTACGCGGGATTCGATTTTGACGAGGCTGAGGTGAAGTTCGCACGGCCCCTGCCGCCGCTGACGCGAGCCCGGGGGCGGGCCGACCTGTTCGGGCGGCGCTTTACTGTCACTGCAAGCGCCGGGCAGGTTGTCAGTGATGCGGGGGCTGTGATCGACGCGGCGGGCTCTTCGTTCATCATTCCCGACATCGGGATCAAGAAGGCCGCGCCGGGCATTGCACGGCTGGCGGCCCGCGGTCCGGTGACGGGCATGTTGTCGCTGCTGAACCGACCGCCGCTGCGCCTGATGGACAAAGCCAAGCTGCCGGTTGATGCGGTGCAGGGCGACGTCGAGATGACAGGAACGCTGGCCCTGCCGCTGAAAGATAAGGTGAAACTGCCGGACATGGAGTTTCACTTCGCAGGCACGGTAACCGACGCTGCCAGCGACATTCTTGTGCCCGGTCAGGATGTCAGTGCGGCGTCCCTGGCGCTTAGCGGTGATCAAACCGGTGTGAACTTGTCCGGCCCGGCCTTGTTCGGGGCAGTGCCGATGGGGATTGAGTGGCGACAGCCGATCGGCAAGGGGCCCGAGACACGCAGTCGGCTGACCGGCTGGATCGAGCTGTCGCCCGCGCTGCTGGACGAGTTGAATGCGGGGCTGCCTGAAAGCATGGTCAGCGGCTCTGGCCGCGCGGATATCGCTTTTGAGGTCGGCGGCGGTACGCCGCCCGAACTGGCCGTCAGGTCCGACCTAGTGGGGGTCGTGCTGGCAATCCCTGAGCTGGGCTGGCGCAAGCCAGCCTCGGTCGCGGGCAATCTTGAAATCAACACGGTGCCCAAACCGGGCGCGGATATCGACCGGATCGCAGTTCAGGCGGCTGGTCTGCGGGCGCAAGGCCGTATCAGCTTTGGCGAGAATGATGAATTTGAGCGCGCCAGCTTCAGCAGTTTCGAGCTGCGCAACTGGATTGCCACCCCGGTCGAGTTGATCGGAAGGGGTCGCGGCGCCCCAGATATCCGCCTGCTTGGCGGGCGGGTCGATATGCGCAATGCCACATTTGGTAGCGGCAGCTCTGGTGGAGGCGGCGGCAGCGGCCCCCGGATCACCGCCAATCTGGACCGCTTGCAGATCACCGACAGCATCGCGCTGACCGGGTTTCGGGGGGATTTCACCACCGGCGGCGGGCCAAGCGGAAATTTCACAGGCGCGATCAATGGTGGTACGCAGATCAACGGCCAAATGCAGCGCCGTGGAAGGCGAAGCGGGTTTGTCCTGCAATCCGACGATGCGGGCGGCGTGTTTCGGTCGGCGCAGTTGCTCAACCAGGCGCGTGGCGGATCGTTCCAACTGACATTGGAGCCGGTCGAGAGCGACGGGCATTACGACGGGCAGTTGAGAGTGCGCAATACCCGGATCAAGGATGCCCCCGCCATGGCGGCACTTCTGAACGCGATCAGCATTGTGGGTTTGATCGACGAGATGTCGGGGCAAGGTATCCAATTTTCGTCGATGGATGGCCGGTTTCGCCTGACCCCAACCGAGGTGATCGTGCTGGAGGGCAGCGCTGTTGGACCGTCAATGGGCATCTCGGTCGATGGCCGCGTCGACACCGAACGGCGCTTGCTGAACCTGCGCGGCGTGATCTCACCGGTTTATCTGCTCAATGCCGTGGGCCGGGTGATCAGCCGAAGCGGCGAGGGGTTGTTTGGGTTCAACTATACGCTCACCGGCCCGCTCGGCGATCCAAGGGTTGGGGTGAACCCGCTTTCGGCGCTGACGCCTGGCATCTTGCGCGACATCTTCCGTGGCGAGCCGCGCCCGACCGTGCCGGGCGACAGCCGCACCCGAACCAGGAAACCCCCACGCGAGTCGCTGACCAAACGCTATGGCGAAGATCGCTAGTTTCCAATCCCGCCGCCGCGCCGTATAGGGCGGCCCATGAAACTCAGCGATTTCGATTTCCATCTTCCAGAAGACCTGATCGCAACCCGGCCCGCCAACCCGCGTTCCTCGGCGCGGTTGCTGGTGGCCGAGGGCGCCCGGATAAGAGATGCCCATGTCTACGATCTGCCCGATTGGCTTCAACCCGGCGACCGGCTTGTCCTGAACGACACAAAGGTGATCCCGGCGCGTTTGAGCGGGCAGCGTCATCGCGACAGCGCTCAGGGGCCGGTTTCGGCCCGGATCGAGGCGACATTGCTGGAGCCGCGCGCCGATGGCGATTGGGCAGCATTGGTGAAACCGCTCAAAAAGGTGAAACCGGGTGAAGACATCCACTTCTCGAACGCGCTCAGCGCTACGCTGAATGCGGTTGAGGATGGGCAGGCAGTACTGCGGTTCAACCTGACGGGCGAGGATTTCGACGCAGCACTAGCGGAGGCAGGCGCGATGCCGTTGCCGCCGTATATCGCCACCAAACGCCCCGCAGATGCGCGCGACAAAACCGATTATCAGACCGTCTGGGCCCGGCATTCCGGCGCCGTTGCGGCCCCTACCGCCTCGTTGCATTTCGACGAGGCGTTGCTGGCCGCATTGGCCAATCGAGGTGTCGATTTCACTCATGTGACCCTGCATGTGGGCGCGGGCACTTTCCTGCCCGTGAAGGTCGAGGATGTGACGACCCATAAGATGCACGCGGAATGGGGTCGGGTCAGCACGCAAGCGGCAGAAGAGATCGCCGCGACTCAGCGCGCCGGCGGCCGGATCATCCCGGTGGGCACCACAGCGCTACGTCTGATCGAAAGCGCCGCGCGCGGCGGGGCGATCGCGCCGTGGGAAGGCGAGACCGATATCTTCATCTATCCCGGCTTTGAGTTCCGGGTGACCGACGCGCTGATGACCAATTTTCACCTGCCCAAGTCGACCCTACTGATGCTGGTGTCGGCACTGGTCGGGCAGGACCGCGCCCGCGCGATTTACGCGCATGCGATTGACCAGAAATACCGCTTCTTCTCCTACGGCGACTCCTCACTGCTGATCCCCTGAGCGTGACCCGGAACCGACTATGAAATTGTCGTAGACAAGCGCGTCTGCACTGCGCACAGATGTCACCGTGCGGTCAAGGCCATTCGGTCAACAGGGGAGGCTGCGGATGCTTCAGGTACTTTCCAGCGCATGGGCGCTTTTGCTGGGCATGGGCCTGCTGATGGTCGGCAACGGCCTACAGGGAACGTTGCTAGGTGTGCGCGGCGAGATGGAGGGGTTCTCGACGCTTGAGATGTCCTTCGTGATGTCTGCTTATTTCCTCGGCTTTCTTGGTGGCTCGCGTCTGGCACCCGAGATGATCCGCCGTGTTGGACATGTGCGCGTCTTTGCGGCACTGGCCTCGTTCATCTCGGCGGTGATGATCATGTATCCGCTGCTGACCAACCCCGTAGCATGGATCTTGGGCCGCGTGGTGATCGGGTTCTGTTTCTCTGGCGTATATGTGACGGCCGAAAGCTGGCTGAACAATGCCGCTGACAACGAAAACCGGGGCAAGGCGCTGTCGCTCTACATGATCGTACAGATGACCGGCATTGTCACGGCGCAGGCGCTGATGCTGGTGGGCGGGCCGGAAGGCTACGAATCCTTTGTCATCGCTTCGATCCTCGTCTCGATTTCTTTTGCACCGATCCTGCTGTCGATTTCACCGACCCCGGCCTTTGACACCGCCAAGCCGATGAGCCTGCGGAAGATCCGGCAGATTTCGCCGCTGGGCTGTGTCGGCATGTTCCTGCTGGGGGGCGTCTTTTCGGCGCAGTTCGGCATGGCCGCGGTCTATGGTTCTGCCGCCGGGCTGTCGCTTACGCAGATTTCCATCTTTGTGGCGACCTTCTATATTGCCGCGCTGCTGGTACAATACCCGCTGGGCTGGCTGTCGGACCGGATGGACCGACGGCGGTTGATCTTTCTAGTTGCCGGTGGCGGTGCCGGCGGTGCGCTGTTGGCCATGCTCCTGGGCAACCACTTTGTAATCCTGCTTCTGGCGGCGTTTGTGATCGGCGGCATGTCCAACCCGCTTTATTCCCTGCTGCTGGCACATACGAATGACTTTCTGGGCCATGACGATATGGCTGCGGCCTCGGGCGGGTTGGTCTTCATCAACGGGCTTGGCGCGATTGCAGGTCCGCTCATCACCGGCTGGCTGATGAGCGATCAGGTCTTTGGTCCTCCGGGTTTTTTCGTGCTGATCGCTGTGCTGCTGCTTGTGCTGGCGCTTTATGCCGCCTTCCGAATGACCCAGCGTCCCACAATCCCGATCGAGGAAACTGGAACCATTTCGCCGATGGGGCCGATTGCGACTCAGGTTGCGATGGAGGTTGCGCAGGAGGTCGCAATCGAGGCCGAACTGGAGGGGCAGGAGGCCGAGCAATCGGCCTGATTGCTTGGGTTCTCTGGCGCCGACGGCGACAATGCGCGACCGAGATCACGCATTGTTTCACTTTTTCGAGCGATGTCACCAGGATGTCACACCGCAAATTGGAAACAATCACCGCTCCAAAACGGGCCGTTACCGCAAAAACTTTATAAAAGTGTTATGAACTTCACACTCGAGGGCAAAAATTAAGCAAATCAAAGGAAACAATCGCAACAGTCAGAGGTTGTTGCAATTCGTGACTGTATCGGGGCTGCAAAAAAAGTGTTACTCTACATATGCCTTTGGGGGGCTCAAGAAAGGTGGAGTGAGGACATGGTAGGTCCTGAAGAAGTACTGAGTTATTGGTTAGACGAAATCGGTGAAGACGGGTGGTACCGACAAGACGACGCGCTGGATCAGCAGATTCGTGACAAGTTCTTGTCCGCCTGGGAGGCCGCATGTGAAGGGCGCTTTGCCCTGTGGCTGACATATCCCAGCGGCGCACTTGCATACATTATCCTGATGGATCAGTTCCCGCGGAACATGTTCCGGGGCGAGGGACGGGCATTTGCCTCGGACCGCGCAGCCTTGGCAGCAGCAAAATGCGCGGTGGACAAAGGCTGGGATATGCGGATCGATGAACCCGCACGGCAATTTTTCTACCTGCCGATGATGCATTCGGAAAGCCTCTGCGATCAGGAGCGCTGCGTGCGTCTTCTGTGCCAGCGGATGCCCGAAACAGGCGCGTCGAACATGGTGCACGCGCAGGCGCATCGCGAGATCATCCGTCAGTTTGGCCGGTTTCCCTATCGCAACGAAGCGCTCAGCCGTGAGACAACGCCGCAGGAAATGGCGTTTGTGTCAAACGGCGGTTACGGCGCAACCGTTCGCGAATTGCAGTCCGCCGCCGTCTAAGACGGCGCCGGGACGCAGCCGCGCAGGGTGGTCAGCCGGTCTGCAACAGTGTCCGCTGTTGTTGCTATGGCTTGGTCAAGCAGTTGGCCAGGCCTGTCTGACAAACCGTCGATCCGCGATCGCGCTTCGCTGAGTTGCGTGCTCAACGCATCCAGCTGGGATTGGATTTTGTCCAGCTGTGGCAGATCATCCAGCGATGCTTCCGTGTTCAGCGCCCTGATATCCCCGCGCAACCCGTCCAGTTGCGCTACAATCTCCTGCATATCGGCGCGCAGGGGTTGCACCACCTCCACCGTATCCTGAACCGTGTCAGCGATCTGGTTTGCTCGATCGACTGTTTTCCAGGCCAGAAAAAGGCAAAGCGCCAGCAGGATCAGCGTTGCGTTGAGCAGCGCCAGCACAAGATCTTTCAGTGTTTTAGCCATCTCTCGGGATCCTCCGGCAGCACTACCTTGCAACTCTGAGGTTAATTTCTAGCCAGCATCCAGCGATGCGTATAGGGTGAATTCCAGCGGATATCCGCGACATAGCCCCGCGTTGCGTTTTCTTTTCCCAAGGGTTGTTGATGCTTCGCAAAAAGTAGTTTAATGCTAAACTAAATTTCACGGACCGGCGCCGAGAGGGAAACATGGCTGCACAATCCTTTGATCTGATCGTAATTGGCTCGGGCCCTGGTGGCTATGTGGCCGCCATTCGCGCCGCCCAACTGGGGCTCAAGACCTGCGTGGTCGAGCGCGAGCATCTGGGTGGCATCTGCCTGAACTGGGGCTGCATCCCGACAAAGGCGCTGCTGCGGACCTCCGAAGTGTTCCACCTGATGGAGCGCGCCAAGGAGTTTGGCCTGTCTGCGGACAAGATCGGCTATGATCTGGACGCAGTCGTGCAGCGTTCGCGCGGGGTCGCCAAACAGCTTAGCGGCGGGGTCGGACACCTGCTGAAGAAGAACAAAGTGACTGTGGTGATGGGCGAGGCCTCGATCCCCGCCAAGGGCAAGGTCAGCGTCAAGACCGAGAAGGGTAACGACGAGCTGACCGCCAAGAACATCATCGTCGCCACCGGTGCGCGAGCGCGCGAATTGCCGGGGCTTGAGGCGGATGGCGATCTGGTCTGGACTTACAAGCACGCGCTGCTGCCGCCGCGTATGCCCAAAAAACTGTTGGTCATTGGATCGGGCGCAATCGGCATCGAATTTGCGAGCTTCTACAACACGTTGGGTGCAGACACGACTGTCGTTGAGGTAATGGATCGGGTGCTGCCCGTCGAAGATGCCGAGATCAGCGCCTTCGCCAAAAAGGCCTTTGAGAAACAGGGCATGAAGATCATGGAAAAGTCCATGGTCAAGCAGCTTGATCGCGCCAAGGGCAAGGTCACCGCGCATATCGAAGCGGGCGGGAAGGTCACAAAGCACGAGTTTGACACGGTGATTTCCGCTGTGGGCATTGTAGGCAATGTCGAAGGGCTGGGGCTGGAGGCCTTGGGCGTCAAAATCGACCGCACCCATGTCATCACCGATGAGTTCTGCCGCACAGGCGTCGATGGGGTCTATGCCATCGGCGACATCGCGGGCGCGCCTTGGCTGGCACATAAAGCCTCCCATGAAGGTGTCATGGTGGCTGAACTGATCGCAGGCAAACACGCGCACCCTGTAAAGCCGGAAAGCATCGCCGGTTGCACCTATTGCCAGCCGCAGGTGGCCTCCGTCGGTTATTCCGAGGCCAAGGCCAAGGAACTGGGCTATGAGATCAAGGTGGGCCGCTTCCCCTTCATCGGTAACGGCAAGGCGATCGCTCTGGGTGAGCCTTCGGGTCTGATCAAGACAGTGTTCGACGCAAAGACCGGCGAGCTATTGGGCGCGCATATGGTAGGCGCCGAAGTGACCGAGTTGATCCAGGGCTATGTGGTGGGCCGTCAGCTGGAGACCACCGAAGAAGACCTGATGCAAACCGTGTTCCCGCATCCGACGCTCAGCGAAATGATGCATGAAAGCGTGCTTGATGCCTACGGGCAGGTCATCCACATGTAGTTTCTGCTAAGTTTGGAAATCAGAGGCTGGGCAATCATTTGCCCGGCCTTTTTCATGTCAGGTCACTGCATCGATAAGTGCGAATGCAGCCGTGCTGCCGTCAGTACCTGCTGGACCTTGTTCGGGGTGCCTGTTTAAGTCGCGGCGAACCCGATGGAATGCCATGTCCAGCCTGAACAGAATCGTGATGAACCGATCCAGCAAGGCGCTGATCCGGAACCTGCAGCCAGAGCGGCTGCGGGCGGCTGAGATATCGGGCAAATGGGGGCGGCAATTTCCGTTTCGATCCTATGTGAATTTCCGCTATCCGGCGCATGATATCTGCAAGGGCCCGGTTCTGGACAAGGCGGGGCAGCCGCGCCGGTTCGATCTGGTGCTGGCCAATCAGGTCTGGGAACATTTGGACCGACCTTACGAGGCGACGCTGAACGTGATCGAGATGTTGAAGCCGGGAGGGCATTTCTGGCTGGCCGTTCCATTCTTCATCCCGTTTCATGCCGCGCCCCACGACAATTCGCGCTGGTCGGCGCGGGGCTTGCGGAACCTGCTGACCGAATGCGGCTTTGCAGCGGATCAGATCGAAGCCCATCAATGGGGCAACCGCGCGGCAGCGCTGCGCAATCTGGAACCCGAATGGCCCCCACAATATGACCCAGAGAGCGATTCACTGGACAATGATCCGGAGTTTCCGATCTGCGCCTGGGCGCTGGCCAGAAAGACATCTCATGACGATTGACCGGACCCGCTGGGGCCTGATCCTGCTAATCTGGGTGGCGGGTCTGGGCGCGGCTGCGCAATATGGCAAGATCAGCGTGGTCTTCTACCGGATGGAGACGCTGTTTCCCGGTGTCGGCCATTGGTTGGGATTTACCGTCTCGATGGTCGCGGTTCTAGGGATTGTCTTTGGCATCGTGACTGGTGCTGTCGTGGCCGCGATCGGGTTCCGCCGGGCACTGGTGGGGGCACTTTGGATCGGGGCGGCGATGTCAGGCTTGCAGGCGCTGGACCTGCCGTTCGGGTTGTTTCTGCTGACCCGTGCCGTTGAGGGGCTGTCGCATCTCGGGCTCGTCGTGGCGGCTCCCACATTAATCGCGCAGATCAGTAGCGAGCAGCACCGGGGCGCGGCAATGACGCTCTGGGGCACGTTTTTTGGCGTGTCTTTCACGGTGCTGGCTTGGCTGGGCTTGCCGCTGGTCGATCGGTACGGAGTGCTGAGCCTGTTTGCCGCCCACGGGGCGATCATGGCGGCACTGGCCGTGATCCTGCATATGGCGCTGCGCAGCGTGCCCGCATTGCCGCGTCAACCTATGCCGCGATTCTCTGAGCTTCCAGGGCTACACTTGACCATTTACCGCTCCCCCTGGATGAGTGCGCCCGCTGCGGGTTGGTTGTTCTACACCGCGTGTTTCGTGTCGATCCTGACCGTGATCCCGCCCTTCATCGCGCCCGAATGGCGCGGGTTCGTGGTAGGGGCCATGCCGCTGGCCAGTATCGTGTCATCCATGAGCATCGGCGTAATGCTTCTGCGCTATCTGCAGGCCGTGCAGGTGGTGCAGCTGGGCTTTGGCCTGAGCGCGGCGAGCATGGTCTGGCTCTGGATGATGCCGGGCGATCCGCTTGCCTGCGTTGTGCTGGCGGCGTCGATGGGATTGATCCAGGGTGCCAGCTTTGCCGCCATCCCGCAGCTAAACGCTACCGTGGTCAACCGGGCCTATGCGCAGGGCGCGCTGGCACAGACCGGAAATCTGGGCAACGGCATCGGCACGCCGCTAATGGTCACCCTGCTGGCGCTGTCGGGCTATTCAGCGATGGCGGGGGCGGTCACCTTGCTGTTCCTCTCGGGATTACTGGTGCATCTATTACTGGCACGTCTGCGTGCCGCTGGGTGATGTTCCTGTAACGTTCTTATTTTTTTGTTGGAGACTCAGACGCGGTTCACTATGTGTTAACCGGTGAACCGAGGGCATGATGGCTGAGCTGAAAAATATCGAGGTGCGCGGCGCGCGCGAGCACAATCTCAAAAGCATCGACGTGGATATTCCGCGCGATCAGTTTGTGGTGATCACCGGGCTGTCTGGCTCGGGGAAATCCTCGCTGGCATTTGATACGGTCTATGCCGAAGGGCAGCGGCGCTATGTCGAGTCGCTTAGCGCCTATGCCCGCCAATTCCTTGATATGATGGAAAAACCGGATGTGGACCATATCAGTGGTCTTAGCCCGGCGATCTCCATCGAACAGAAGACGACTTCGAAAAACCCGCGTTCGACCGTCGGCACCGTGACAGAGATCTACGACTATCTGCGCCTGCTTTTCGCCCGTGCGGGCACGCCCTATAGCCCCGCCACCGGTCTGCCCATCGAGGCGCAGCAGGTGCAGGACATGGTCGACCGGATCATGACCATGGAGGAGGGCACGCGCGGCTATCTGCTGGCCCCCATCGTGCGCGACCGCAAGGGGGAGTACAAAAAAGAGTTTCTGGAGCTGCGCAAGCAGGGCTTTCAACGCGTGAAAGTCGACGGGGAATTCTATGAGTTGGACGAACCGCCGACGCTGGACAAGAAATTCCGCCACGATATCGACGTGGTGGTCGATCGTCTGGTGGTACGTGAAGGAATGGAAACCCGGCTGGCCGATAGCCTGCGTACCGCGCTGGATCTGGCCGATGGAATCGCCATTCTGGAAACCGCGCCGAAAGAGGGGGACCCGGAGCGGATCACCTTCTCCGAGAATTTCGCTTGCCCGGTCAGCGGCTTTACCATTCCCGAGATCGAACCGCGGCTCTTTTCCTTCAACGCGCCTTTCGGGGCCTGCCCGGATTGTGACGGGCTTGGAGTGGAACTGTTCTTTGATGAACGGCTCGTGGTGCCCGATCAAAGCCTCAAGGTCTATGACGGCGCGCTGGCGCCCTGGCGCAAGGGCAAGTCGCCCTATTTCCTGCAGACCATCGAGGCCATCGCGCGGCATTATGAATTCGACAAGAACGCCAAGTGGAAGGACCTGCCTGCGCATGTGCAGCAGGTCTTCCTCTATGGGTCTGGTGATGATGAAATCCCCTTCCGCTACGACGAGGGCGGCCGGGTCTATCAGGTCACGCGGGTGTTCGAGGGGGTGATCCCCAATATGGAGCGCCGCTATCGCGAGACAGACTCGAACTGGATTCGCGAGGAGTTCGAGCGTTACCAGAACAACCGCCCCTGCGGCACCTGCGAAGGCTACCGCCTGCGCCCCGAGGCACTGGCGGTGAAGATCGCGGGCCTGCATGTGGGGCAGGTGGTGCAGATGTCTATCCGCCAGGCGCTGGCCTGGATCGAGGATGTGCCGAACCATTTGTCAGTCCAGAAACAGGAGATCGCGCGCGCCATCGTCAAGGAAATCCGCGAACGTCTCGGGTTCCTGAATAATGTGGGATTGGAATACCTTACACTGTCGCGTTCAAGTGGAACGCTCAGTGGTGGCGAAAGCCAACGTATTCGATTGGCCAGCCAGATCGGCTCGGGTCTGACCGGGGTACTCTATGTGCTGGACGAACCCTCGATCGGGCTTCATCAGCGCGACAATGACCGGCTGTTAGGCACGCTCAAGAACCTGCGCGATCAGGGCAATACAGTGATTGTGGTCGAACATGACGAAGAGGCTATCCGCGCGGCGGACTACGTCTTTGACATCGGCCCTGGTGCCGGTGTGCATGGCGGGCAGGTGGTCAGCCATGGCACACCGGATGTGGTTGCGGCGGATGCGGCCTCGATCACCGGACAATACCTGTCGGGGACGCGCGAGATCGCGGTGCCTGCCAAGCGCCGCAAGGGCAACAAGAAGAAGGTCAAGGTGGTGGGCGCCACCGGTAACAACCTCAAGAATGTCACCGCCGAGTTCCCGCTGGCCAAGTTTGTCTGCGTCACCGGTGTCTCGGGCGGGGGCAAGTCGACGCTGACCATCGAGACGCTGTTCAAGACCGCCTCGATGCGTCTGAACGGCGCGCGGCAGACGCCCGCACCCTGCGAGACGATCAAGGGGCTGGAGCATCTGGACAAGGTGATCGACATCGACCAGCGGCCCATCGGGCGGACACCGCGTTCGAATCCAGCCACTTACACCGGGGCTTTCACCCCGATCCGTGACTGGTTCGCCGGTCTACCCGAGGCCAAGGCGCGCGGCTACAAGCCAGGCCGCTTCAGCTTCAACGTCAAGGGCGGACGTTGCGAGGCCTGTCAGGGGGACGGCGTTATCAAGATCGAGATGCACTTCCTACCCGACGTCTACGTGACCTGCGAAACCTGCAAAGGTGCGCGATATAACCGCGAGACTTTGGAGATCAAGTTCAAGGGCAAGAGCATCGCCGATGTGCTTGATATGACCGTGGAAGACGCGCAGGAATTCTTCAAGGCGGTGCCGTCGATCCGTGACAAGATGGACGCGCTGGCGCGTGTGGGCTTGGGCTATATCAAGGTGGGTCAGCAGGCTACGACACTGTCGGGCGGCGAGGCGCAGCGGGTGAAGCTGTCGAAAGAGCTCAGCAAGCGGTCCACTGGCCGCACGCTTTATATCCTCGACGAGCCGACCACGGGTCTGCATTTCGAAGATGTTCGTAAGCTATTGGAAGTACTGCATGAACTGGTTGATCAGGGCAACACGGTTGTGGTGATTGAACACAATCTCGACGTCATCAAGACCGCCGACTGGATCATAGATATTGGCCCAGAAGGCGGCGATGGCGGCGGTGAGATTGTCGCGACCGGCACGCCGGAACAGGTCGTCGAAGAGCCGCGCAGCCATACCGGTCATTATCTGAAGCAGATGCTTGACCCGCAGGCGGTGGCCGCTGAATAGCCCGCGCCCCAGCAAGGAGAAGGCCATGCGCGCCGAGCAGGAGGCGATCGAACGTCTGCGGCCCCTGCGCGACCTTCCTGATGGTATCGTCGAACATCGTCAGGGGCCGTTTGGGCAGATCATAGTGGCGAAACAGGGGGATGAGCTGTTTCTGGTATTCTGCCCGGATGGTGTGCCCCTCAGCAATGACGCCCTGAGCGGGGTTATGTCACGGATTGATCTTGGAAATCCGCTTGTTCTGACCGGTGCCTATACGCAGGCGATGTTGCTTTGCCTGGCCATTCATCGGTCGCCGAAACAGGCCTATGTCATGGGCGGCGGCGGAGGGCGCGTGCCGATGGTGTTGGAGGCCTTGATCGAAGACCTCACCGTCCAAAGCTCCGAGATCGACCGAGATGTGATTGATCTGTCGCGAAAGTACTTCGGGCTGCGCGATGGATCGCGTCATCAGATCACCTGTGTTGACGGGAAAACGCATCTGACGGGGCAGCCCGACGGCTGCTTTGATCACATCTATCTCGATTGTTTTGCGGCGGATGGTTTTGTGCCTGAGGGGCTGACAACAACCGACTTCTTTCGGATGTGTGCGCAAAAACTCCGCGCGGGTGGCGTGATCTGTATGAACACCGTCGATCGTGACCCCTCTTTTGCTGCACAAAAAGAGAGGTTTGCGACGGTTTTTCCGAACGCCTGGCAGGTGGAGCTTGACGGGACGTATGTCCTGTTTGGCCGCAGCGCAGGTGCGTCGCAGGCAATTGATCCGGTTGAGGCTGCCAATGCCGTGCAGGCGGAGCTTCCACTGGGCTTCGATTTGTCGGACTACGCCCGTCGCATGACGTTGCTGGCGAGCGTGGGGTAGCGGGCTTATCCGCGACCGCGCCCTTCGAACCTTGGCAGCATCGCCGAAAAATCGCGGCCTTTGCCATCTTCGTTTTCGACAAACTGCGCATAGAGCATCTCGGCCAGCATCCCCATAGGCGTGTCCGCGTTAGCGCTTTCGGCGGCCTGCTGGCTTAGCCGCAGGTCCTTGAGCATAAGTTCGGCGGCGAAACCGGGCTGGTAGTCATTGTCAGAGGGGGATTGTGGGCCGACGCCCGGCGCGGGGCAATAGGCGTTCATGGTCCAGCTATATCCCGACGAGGTGCTGACCACATCGAACATCTTTTGCCGGTCCAGTCCGAGCTTGTCTGCCAAGGCGAAGGCCTCGCAGGTGGCGATCATCGTGACGCCCAGGATCATGTTGTTGCAGATCTTGGCGGCCTGTCCGGCGCCCGCCTCGCCGCAATGCACGGCCTTTTGTCCCATGATCTCAAGAAGCGGCGCGGCCTTGGCGAAGGCCTCCTCAGACCCGCCCGCCATGAAGGTGAGCGTGCCCGCGCTGGCGCCGCCAACGCCACCCGAAACCGGTGCATCGACAAAGAGCAACCCGGCGTGGCTAGCCTGCGCGGCCACTGCGCGGGCGCTTTCCACATCGACCGTAGAGCAGTCGACGAGGGCCGTTCCGGGTTCCATCACAGGGATGATTTCTTCGGCCACGCTGCGCAGGATCGCGCCATTCGGCAGCATGGTGATCACCACATCCGCCCCCATGACCGCATCGCTGGCGGTCTCGACCATGATCGCGCCTTCGACATTGATCGCGGCAGTGTCAAACCCGTGCAATTGATGCCCGGCCTTAACCAGATTGGCCGCCATAGGGGCACCCATATTGCCCAGGCCGATAAATCCGATTCTCATGTCGTCTCCTCCTCGAATGTCAGACCTTCCTGACCCAGCGGTTGCAGCATCCGCGCGACGGCGGCTTCCGGGACGTTCATATCCGGGTATTGCCAGCGCGGGTTGCGGTCCTTGTCAATGATCTGGGCGCGGATGCCTTCCAGAAAATCCCCATGCTCCATTGCGCGCGCGGTGAAGCGGTATTCCAGTTCCAGTGCCTGGCGGATTGTGGGGCCAGAGTCGCGCAGGCGGTGCAATATCTCGACACCACAGGCCATGGACAGGGGCGAATGGCGAGATATTGATTTCAGAGCCTGCTGCGCCAGCGCGCTGTCCTGCGCGCGCAGATGCATCAGGATATCACCCAGCGTTTTGCCCTCGAACAGGCGGTCGATTTCGGGTTCCTGGCCTCGAAGGTCGCCCGCCGGGGCAGGGCAGGCATGGCTGGTGATGTGTTCGGCGCTGCCGGAGCTTTCCAGCATCTCGATCAGGTCGCCCCATTGGTCCTGCGGGATATAGTGATCGGCGAACCCAACAAGGATCGCATCGTCCGGCCCCATCCGGTGGGCGGTAAGCCCCAGATATTCACCCAGCCGCCCCGGTGCCTGCGCCAGCATCAGCGAGCCGCCCACATCCGGCACCAGTCCGATCCCCACTTCGGGCATCGAAATGCGCGAGCTGTCGCAGACTACCCTGTGCGAACCATGGCAACCGATGCCGACCCCGCCGCCCATGGTGAAGCCTTGCAGGAAGCTGACCACCGGTTTGGGATACTCATAGATCAGCGCATTCAGCCGGTACTCATCACGCCAGAAGCGGCGGCCATAGTGATAGTCGCCTTTGGTGCCGGTATCGTACAGCTCGGCAATATCGCCGCCCGCGCAAAAGGCCTTTTCGCCCTCGGCATCAAGGATCACCAGATCGACCGCATCATCCTCGCGCCAGTTGCGCATCGCGGTGTCGATCCCCATGCACATGTCATAGGTCATCGCATTCAGCGCCTGCGGCCGGGTCAGCGTGATCCGGCCCGCGCGGCCGGTGGTGCGGATGTCGATGTCAGGCATTGGCTGGGCCACGCTCCATAAGTGTTTGCAAACGTCGCGTTGCTCGCTGGGGATGTCCAAACATCAGAGCGCCGCATGTCGTGACCCAACCCACAAGCCAGGGCCCGACAATGACGAAGGCCGCCACGGCGATCAGCAGCGCTGGCGCTAAGCTTATCATCGCGAGCTTCGCGTTCGAACCGATCATTAGCAGAAACAGAGATCCAAGGATTAACACCAGTGGCAACGCCCAGACCCACAGACTCAGGAAGAGGATAGGCGACAGGATCGGGAACCGGATCGACTGTCGAAGTGTCCAGATTTCATGGGCGCGGAAAAAGCCCAATATTCGCTCCCGAAATGCGTGCATCCGGATCGGCCCTACCGCGTGCTCAGCATATGACGGGCCACGATAACCCGCATGATCTCATTCGTGCCTTCCAATATCTGATGCACCCGCAGGTCGCGCACAAGCTTTTCGATCCCGTAATCCGCCAGATAGCCATAGCCGCCATGCAGTTGCAGGCATTGATCGACCACCTTGGACCCGGTCTCTGTCACGAATTTCTTCGCCATGGCGCAGAATTTGGTGGCATCGGGTGGGCCGGTGTCCAGTTTCCACGCGGCATGTCGCAAGAAGGTGCGCGCGGCCTGCAACTCGATCTCCATGTCAGCTAGCCGGAATTGCAGGCCCTGGAACTGGTCGATGCTTTGGCCAAAGGCCTTGCGTTCGGACATGTACTGAAGCGTCATGTTCAGCGCGGTCTGGGCCGCGCCCAGCGAGCAGGCCGAGATGTTCAGCCGCCCGCCATCCAGCCCCATCATCGCGTATTTGAAGCCGTCGCCCTCGGTGCCCACCAGATTGCCCGCCGGGATCTTGCAATCATCGAACTGAACCTGCGCGGTGGGTTGGCTCTGCCAGCCCATCTTCTTCTCCAACGCGCCAAAGCTGAGGCCGGGCGTGCCATCTTCTACATAGACAGTCGAAATGCCCTTTGGGCCGTCCTGACCGGTACGGACCATGCAAACATAGGCATCGGAGTAGCCTCCGCCCGAGATGAACGCCTTGGTGCCGTTCAGCGTATAGCCCTCATTCGTTCGCTCGGCGCGGGTTTTCAGCGCAGCAGCATCAGAACCCGAGCCGGGCTCGGTCAGGCAATAGCTGAGAACGGTGTTTAGGCTCAGCACGTCCGGCATGATGCGCGCCTTAAGCGCATCATCACCGAAGCTGTCCAGCATCTTGGCGCACATGTTATGGATCGACAGGAAGGCTGCGACAGACGGGCAGGCCATGCTGAGCGCCTCGAAGACCAGCGTCGCGTCCAGCCGCCCCAGCCCTGCGCCGCCGCTTTCCTCGGACACGTAAAGCCCGCCAAAACCCAGCTCGCCGACCTGTGGCCAAAGTTCCTTGGGGATGGTGCCATCAGCCTCCCACTGGCGGGCGAAGGGCGCGATCTGGTCCTGCCCGAACGCATGGGCCATGTCGAAAATGGCGCTTTGTTCTTCGGTCAGCGCAAAATCCATGGGGTCTCCTCCACCGGCATGGCTTTAAATTGAACGAGTGTTAAATTAATACGACTAGGTCCGGGCCTGATCAAGCGGCAATCCCGCAAACAACCTTTGCATCGATGCAAAGCTCGTGGGTCTCCTCGCGCCTGATGCTGCATATCTGCCGGGTGTCATCTCAACCAGCCGAGTTAAGCCTTAGGAAACGCCAACGAAAGCGGGGTGTTAAATCGGATCAAAGTTCCGATTGCATGTTCCTGATCACCTAAGGCACTTTGTCCGCATGTTACGCAGTGTCATTGCCTACCTCCTGACCGCTTCGGCGGCGTTTGCCTCTTGCCCCAATGGTCAGAGTTCCTTTTTGACCTGCCAGATCGAAGGCAAGCCGAAGGTTATGCAAGCCTGCTACGATGCTGAGGCGGCGCATTATTCCTTCGGGCCGCGCGGCGGCCCTGCCGAACTCGCCTTGTCCGAGACCTATGAAACGCTTGGCTACACGCCCTGGCCCGGTGTCGGCCGCTCGATTTGGGAAACCGTGACCTTCACCAACGGCGATTACAGATACGTCGTCAATGGCGGCGTCGACCGCATGTTTGGGGATGAGGCCGAATCCGAAAACCCGCATCCGCAATTCGGTTCGGTAACGGTATTCAAGGGCGAGAAGATCATCGCTGAACTCGCATGCGACCCGGCGACGGTGTCGTTTAGCTGGTCTGACAATCTCTACGACTACAAAGAGGCCGCGGGTTTCGAGTGGGATTACCGGGATCGGGTCTGGAGGGCGCGGCGATAACAGCCGCGCTGCAATCACAGGTCGGCGTGAAATTCCTCTATAAGGTGCTGCACCACCACGCGCCCGGGATCTTCGCCGCGTGCGTCCGCTTCGGCATGAACACGGCGTTGCCGGGTGGCAGAGGTGCCGCTTTCGGCGATCCGGCGCAGGCGGGCGAGGTCGCCCAGGGTTCCCAGCGCTTCGGCATCTTCCGATAGCATGCCCATCAACTCATCAACCAGCAGGCTCATCGGCTTGATTGAGCGGTCGCCGAAGTCGATCATCCCCTCGCTCACCCCGTAACGCTGCGCGCGCCAGCGGTTTTCGCCGATCAGGAAACGGTCATAGGTGCGCCAGCGAAGGTTGCGGGATTTCAGGCGGCACAGCATGCGCAGCAGTGCCTGGTTGAGCGCAGCCAGCGCCAGCGTGTGTTCTAGCCGTGGCTGCACATCCATGATGCGGGTCTCAAGCGTCGGAAAGCGGTGCGACGGGCGCAGGTCCCACCATATCTTGGTGGTGTCCTCGATCACGCCCATCTCGATCAGCGTTCCGGTGGTGCGCTCGAACTCGGACCAGCTTTCGAATCTCGGCGGCAGGCCGGTGCGGGGCAGGTTGTCGAACACTGTCAGACGATACGAGGCGAGGCCGGTATCCTCGCCATTCCAGAAGGGCGACGAGGTAGAGAGCGCCAGCATATGCGGCAGGAAGTAGCTGAGCTGTGGCAGCAGATCGGCGCGCAGGGCCTTGTCCGCAATCCCGATATGCACATGCATCCCGCAGATCAGCATACGCCGCGCAACGCCGCCCAACGCATGTTGCAGCGCGTCATAGCGGTCTTTGCGGGTATGTGGCTGATCCTTCCAGTTGGCGAACGGATGGCAAGAGACGGCGATCGGCGCGAGATTGTGTTGTGCGGCGTGCATCGACACGCAGGCACGCAATCGCTTTAGGTCTTCGCGGGCGCTGGCAATGGTCGCGTGGGGGCGGGTGCCGACCTCGATTTGGCATTGCAGGAATTCCGGGCTGACCTGACCCTCGAATTCGGCCTGACAGGCTGTCATCAGCGCTTCTGGTGCGGTGGCCAATTCGCAGCTGTCCTTGTCGACCAGCAGATACTCCTCTTCGATGCCCAGCGTGAAGTCTTGCTGCATCCGGTTCCTCCCTTGATGCCCCGCCGCATTATTGGCTGCCCTGCGCAACCGCTCCGAACAGATCGGACGTTCTAAACTCTTGTAGCTTAGACAGATTGTTGCCCGTCGGTCGAGTGCCGCGATACGGGCGCGGGCTAGTCGCGATCATGACAATCCGGATGAGGTGATCGACGTGATCGCAGAACGACGTGGAGCCACAAAACTCTAGGTGCCCAAGTCTGGCGGCGCGGGGACGCAGAGTTTGCTGGACAAGACTTCAATCACCCAATCAGCGATGATCAAGTCTGGTACACAGATTGGTAGGGGTTAAGCATCGGGAGTGGCGGCTCTGCCGACTGACTACCTCTTCGGCAATGGGATGAACTCCTGATCATCACCAGGCGGTAGGTGGAACCGGGGATTGCTGTCCCAGGTCTCAGCTCTCCAAGCCTCTTTGGCCTCCTCAATGCGCTCCTTGGAGGACGCCACGAAGTTCCACCAGATATGTCGAGGCCCCTCCAGAGTCTCACCACCGAGCAGCATCACGCGCGCGCCTCGTTCTCCGGCTTTCATCGACACACGATCGCCGGGACGGAAGACCATCATTTGACCCGACTCGAAGGTGTCCCCGGAGACAGTCACCGAACCCTCAACGACATACACACCGCGATCCTCGTGGTCGTCTGGTAGGGGCAGGCTGGCCCCGGCTTGAAGGACTGCATCGGCATAGAACATCTCGGCAGGTGTTTTGACCGGCGCACGTTCCCCGTAGGCATTGCCAAGGATCAGGCGCACCTCTTTGCCTTCACCTTCCATCAGCGGCAGCGCTTCGGCAGGGGCGTGTTCGAAGGTCGGGTCTCGGTCCTCATGATCCTTCGGCAGGGCAACCCAAGTCTGGATGCCAAAGAACGGCATCGGGTCCACTTGGGTTTCATCATCGGTTCTCTCTGAATGCGTGATGCCCCGACCAGCGACCATCCAATTGACTGCTCCGGGTTCGATCCACGAATCCGTTCCCAGGCTATCCCGGTGATGCATACGCCCACGATAGAGATAGCTGATCGTCGCCAAACCGATGTGAGGGTGTGGGCGAACGTCCATCCCTTTGGTGGGCAAGAACTCTGCGGGTCCCATTTGATCGAAGAAAATGAAACTGCCAACCATCTGGCGCTTCGGTGCGGGCAGGGCGCGGCGTACCTCGAAACCACCCAGATCACGGGCGCGGGGGATGATCACGGTCTCGATGGCGTCCACTGCGTCACCAGTGGGGCAGTGGGGGTCTAGCGCAGGGTTCCAAGACATATTGTGTGCTCCTTCGGCTTTGCGAAGAAGATGGCGCAAAGAGACGGCAAGTGAACCCCAAGGAGCGCTCAGTGGCTGCGCGGGGCTGCACATTCGGGCAAGTTGCAAGGCAGCCGGGGGACCGTTTACCACCGAGGGACAATGCCTAGTTTATCGCGTTACCGGAGCGCATATTGCGTGGCGGATCGGGGACGGTTTGCGAAATCCTCGGGCCGATCCGAAAAAAGTGCGAATGCGTGCTTGACCCTGCACCGCACTGCCCATAATACACGCAAACGCTCGGGCGACCGGGCAAGACAGCGGGCGGTTGTAGCTCAGTTGGTTAGAGTACCGGCCTGTCACGCCGGGGGTCGCGGGTTCGAGCCCCGTCAACCGCGCCACTGCTGTCACGCCCCGGACCGGGGTTCAACGGTCCACGAAAACGATGCGCGGTTGTAGCTCAGTTGGTTAGAGTACCGGCCTGTCACGCCGGGGGTCGCGGGTTCGAGCCCCGTCAACCGCGCCATTCTTTCTTATTTCGGTAATCCAGATTACAGTCAGGGCGCCGTTCCGCGTGATACCTGCACCCTGCGGGTCTATTTCGGCCCGCGCGACGGAGACCGATTATGCCGACGAAGATTAAGACAAAGAACCAAAAGCCCAGAAAGAAGATTTTCAACATTTCGGGCCTCGATTTGGACGCGCTGACCACGATTCTCGACAAGCGCGACACATGGGGGGCGTATCGGCCCAATGTCACGCTCGTGCCGAAATATGACAAGTCGAAGACGGTGACCGAGATCACCATCACGCTTAAGCCGGTGATAGAAATTCCGAAATGGAAGGAGTTGTCCAAGACCACCAAGAAACGTCAGGCGGAATGGAATCGCATGATCGCTGCGTTGGAGAAATACCTGCGCAAGCTTTACGCGCTGTCGCTTGAGGCGCTGGTCAAGGTTGTGAAGGACCTGGAAGGCAAGGACGGTCTGAAAAAGGCGGACTTCATCAAGGAACAGAAGAAAGCCAAGGAAGCCATTGAAAAGGCGGCCAGTGACTATGACAGCAAGCAGTTGGGCGGCTACAAACAAGGCGTTGAACTGGCCGATATTCCGCCCGATCCGCCGGAGGTCAAGCAAGCGATCTCAAACCCGAAACTGGTGGTCTATTCGGTTGGGGGCAAGACCATCGAACAGGTCTTCAACAACCTCAACAAGCGCAAGTTCTGGGGGCGCTACCGTTCGAACCAGTCTAAATCCGCCACTTATCAGCTGGATGGTCATATCAAGACCATCACCGTGACTGCCAAGCCGGTGATCACTATGCCGAAATGGAAGAATTATTCGAAGGGCAACAAAGGTCAGAAGGGCACCTGGGACAATATGTGGAAAAAGCTCAAGGCGCATGAGGATAATCACCACAAGATTTTCCTGAAATGTGTCAAGAGCTTCGAGGAAGATCTTAAATCCGACAACGTCACCAGGAAGGAATTGCCAACCCATTGGCGGGACGAGACCAAAAGTTGGCAGGATGATCAGGACGCGTATGACTCACCCGCTCAATCTGATCACGGGATCAACGAAGGGGTGGAACTGGATTTCTCGCACGATCCCTGAGTCTCTGCGCCGCCTGCAGGCTTGACCTGAGGCAAGACAATTCCTCCAACTGGACCCAATGTCTGAGTGGGACGGATAGCTATGCATGTTCAATGTGATGACCGCCTGATGGTCTGGACGCTTGACCGGCCAGCGCAGTCGAACGGTATCGACGCGACAACGATGGCTGACATGGAAGCGGCGCTGGCCAAGCTTGAGACAGCAGAGGCGCAGGTCAGCTGCCTGCTGGTGCGCGGACAGGAGAGTGTCTTTTCCACTGGGCTCGACGCCGACATGCTTGAGGTCTGCTTTCAGGATCGCGCCGCCTTTACCGCCGTCGTCCGGCGTATGGGAAGGGTGCTGGACCGTTTGGCGGCACTCCCACAAGTGACGATCGCCTGTGTCGATGGAGATTGCCGTCTGGGCGGGCTGGAGCTGGCGCTGGCCTGCGATCTGATCGTGGCCGGAACGGGCGCGGCAATCACCGACGGGCATTTGGGCTATGACGCCATGCCGGGCGGCGGCGCGACCAAGCGATTGCCCGCGCGGCTGGGCTACGGGCGCGCCCTGCAATTCCTGCTCGAATCGCCGCTGTTTGATGCACAGATGGCTCATGCGATGGGGTTGGTGGATGTGGTGGCCGAGGGTATGGCGGCCGAACGCGGTGCTCAAATTGCCAGGATCGTTGTAGAGCGTGATCCCGGTTTGATGCGTGATCTCAAGGCCAGTCTGCGGGCAGCCTGTGCGGCACCCGCAGATCAGTCGTTTCTTGATGCGTTTCAGCGTTCGGTGATCGACCGGCTGATCCCGGAATAGTTAAGACCGAGTCAGCGCATCCAGCACCCGCGCCCAGGAGCGGATGCCTTTGTGGAAGCTCTTGAGGTCGTATTTCTCGTTGGGCGAGTGGATGGCGTCGTCCTCGTTGGCATAACCGATCAGCATCGCATCCATGCCCAAAATATCCTTGAAGAACCCAACGACGGGGATCGATCCGCCCATGCCGGTGAACACCGCCTCGCGGTCCCATTCATCCGAGAGGGCCCCGCGCGCCGCCTCGAATTCCGGGCGGTGGATGTTCATCACCGAGGCGCGCGAGCCGTCCAGATCATTGTCCCAGATCACTTTGGCGTCGGGCGACAACCGGTCTTCCACATGTTTGCGGATGTTGTTGCGCAGCGCGTCCGGGTCCATGTCGCCGACGAGGCGGCAGGTCAGCTTGCAATGCGCCTCGGACGGGATCACGGTCTTGGACCCCGCGCCGTTATAGCCACCCCAGATGCCGTTGATCTCAAGCGTCGGGCGCGCCCATTGCTGTTCCAGGGTGGAATAGCCCTTTTCGCCATGCGGTTGGCTGTAGCCCACCGAGTTCAGATATTCACCCTCGTCGAACCCGCAATTCTCCCACTGACGAAGCTGATCGGCAGGCACGTCATGCACGCCCTCATAGAACCCCTCGACCGTGACTCGTCCGGATTCGGGATCGTGGAACGACGCGATGATGCGTGAAATCTCGCGCAGTGGGTTCAGGCCCGGGCCGCCATAGTGACCCGAATGCAGGTCGATGCGGGGGCCGATGATCGTGAATTCATCCTTCAGCATGCCCCTGAGTTGCGCGGCGATCGAAGGCACACCACGCGACACCATGGATGTATCGCAGACCAGCGCAAGATCGGCTTTCAACTCGTCCCTATGGGCCTCAAGGAACGGCACGAGCGAGGGCGAGCCACTTTCTTCCTCGCCCTCGAAGAAGAATGTGATGCGGCAGGGCAGTTCGCCATGCACCGCCTTCCAGGCGCGGCAGGCCTCGACAAAGGTCATGAGCTGGCCTTTGTCATCCGAGGATCCGCGCCCGCGGATGATGGTGCCATTCTCGGCCTCGTGCAGGTCGGGGTCAAAAGGCGCGCGCTCCCAAAGCTCCAGAGGATCAACGGGTTGCACGTCGTAGTGGCCGTAAAACAGAAGATGCGGGCCGCTGTCGCCCACATGGCCCACCACCATGGGATGGCCCGGTGTGGCGCGCTTTTCGGCCTGAATGCCGTTGCTTTGCAGGTCGCGCACCAGCCAGTCCGCCGCCTGATCGCAGTTTTCGGCATAGGCCGGATCGGTTGAAATCGACGGGATGCGCAGCAGTTCCATCAGGCGGTCGGTAGCCTTGGGCAGGTCGTCGTCGATTCGTGCCAGCACGTCAGCAAGAGACATTCGTGAACTCCGGAAATTTTGCGATTTTCTGCGCCGGACCGTATCATTGTCGCGACGGGTGTCCAGTTTGACTTGATTGAAGTCAAAGATGCGACATGACGCCCTTGTCTAATGTATTGATTGAACGGGGTCGGCGCTGTATCCACCTCTAACGCAAAAGCGGTCACCGGACCGTCGCTTCGATTCAGATCGGGGCGGAAGCCAAGGAGAAGCATGTTGGACTATACCGCACAGCTCGATACCGCCATTGCGCGTCTGCATGAAGAAGGCCGTTACCGGACCTTCATCGACATCGAGCGCCGCAACGGCAATTTCCCGCATGCCGTCTGGACGCGGCCTGACGGCAGCCAGCAGAACATTACTGTCTGGTGTGGCAACGACTACCTTGGCATGGGGCAGAACCCGGTTGTCCTGAACGCGATGCATGATGCGATCGATGCGGCAGGTGCGGGGTCGGGCGGAACGCGCAACATCTCGGGCACGACGGTTTATCACAAGCAGTTGGAGGCCGAACTGGCCGATCTGCATGGCAAGGAAGCGGCGCTGCTCTTTACCTCGGCGTATATCGCCAATGACGCAACACTCAGCACGCTGCCCAAGCTGTTCCCTGGGCTGATCATCTATTCCGACGCTCTGAACCACGCCTCCATGATCGAAGGCGTGCGCCGCAATGGCGGGGCAAAGCGCATCTTCCGTCACAATGATGTGGCACATCTGCGCGAGTTGCTTGAGGCGGATGACCCCAAGGCGCCCAAGCTGATCGCCTTCGAATCGATCTATTCGATGGATGGCGATTTTGGTCCCATCGAAGAGATTTGCGATCTGGCCGACGAATTTGGCGCGCTGACCTATATCGACGAGGTGCACGCGGTTGGCATGTATGGCCCCCGCGGCGGCGGCGTGACCGAGCGTGACCGTCTGACGCATCGCATCGACATCATCAACGGAACGCTTGCCAAGGCCTTTGGCGTGATGGGCGGGTATATCGCCGCGTCGGACAAAATGTGTGACGCTATCCGGTCTTATGCACCGGGCTTCATCTTTACCACTTCGCTGCCACCTTCGGTTGCAGCCGGTGCGGCGGCCTCGGTTGCCTATCTCAAGCGCGCACCGGAACTACGCGAGCAACACCAGACGCAAGCCAAGATCCTCAAGCTGCGCCTGAAAGGCCTGGGACTGCCGCTTATTGATCACGGATCGCACATTGTTCCGGTCATGGTTGGAAATCCGGTTCACACCAAGAAGTTGAGTGATATGCTTCTGGAAGATCACGGCATCTATGTGCAGCCGATCAACTTCCCGACGGTTCCGCGCGGAACCGAACGGCTCCGCTTTACGCCATCCCCTGTTCATGGACCTGATGAAATGAACGCCTTGGTGCATGCGATGGACCAATTATGGTCACATTGTGCGCTAAATCGCGCCGAACTCGCCGGATAAGCTATTCGTTGAGTATGCAAATCCCATAGCTGCGTGTTACAGTTGAGTTAACAATAAGTGTCTACGAATCGCATTGGGGCGATTCCATGCACTGCTTACACTCGCGGCAGGCAAAACGGGGCGGCAGGAATGATTGGGCGTAGATCCCAACGTATAGAGTCCGAGGAATCGGAAGTCGTGAGGCCCAAAGGGTTTGACGACTTTGAACTGCGTCTGGGTGACACCATGCGCGGTGAGCGCGCGACGTTGGGCAAATCGCTGCTGGATGTTCAGCGCGAATTGCGGATCAAGGCCAACTACATCGCCGCCATCGAAAATTCCGATCCTTCTGCCTTTGACACGCCCGGCTTCATTGCCGGGTATGTCCGTTCTTATGCGCGCTATCTTGGCATGGATCCCGATGAGACCTTTGCCACCTTCTGCGAGGAAAGCGGGTTCGAGGTGGCGCATGGCATGTCCGCGCAAGCCTCGGTCATCAAGAAATCCGGCTCTGAGGTGATCGCAAAGGGCCCGATTGGGCATGATCCGTTCATTTCGCCAAACACGCCTTTCATTCCGGGCGGCGACTCGGTGTTTTCGCAGATTGAACCCCGCGCGATAGGCTCGCTGATGGTGCTGGTCGCGTTGATCGCAGGCATTGGGTATGGTGGCTGGACCGTGTTGAAACAGGTGCAGCAGGTGCAATTGGCCCCTGTAGAGCAGGCGCCACTGGTGCTAGCTGATCTCGACCCGCTGGAAGGGGCGCTGACTGTCGAAGAGCCGGGCGCCGAAGATGGCGTGCCAACACCGGACGCGCTGGACAGGCTCTATCGCCCACAGGCGCTGGATGTGCCGGTTCTGGTTTCGCGCGATGCGCCGATCTCGACGCTCGACCCCCGCACCATTGGCAGTTTCCGTCCGCCGGAATTGCCCGAAGTGCAGATTGCCGATTACCAGCGCAAGGAAGAGCTGATCGGGCCGCAATTGCCCACGGTTCCGCAGGTGGTCGAAGATGCGGCACCAAGCCTGCAGATGATTGCGGTACGCCCATCCTGGGTGCGGGTCACGGCAGCGGATGGCACCCATATCTATGAAAAGATCATGGAACCGGGCGAAATCTATGAGGTTCCACTGACTGAAGAGCCACCGAAACTGCGGGCCGGTGAATCCGGGGCCGTCTATTTCGTTGTGAACGGCGCGCATTATGGCCCGGTCGGCGAAAAAGGCGTCGTAACCAAGAACTTGCCGCTCTCCATCGACGCGGTAAACGAGCGCTATCAGGTGGCTGACATCAAGCAGGATGGCGATCTGGCCCGTGTTGTGGCCGAAGCGCAGACGCTGGTAGACGAAACCGCGCAACCCGCGCAGTAATCTGACCGTTGCGGGCCGCCCCGCATCGCCCTATGTATCCCGAAACAGACAGAGCCGCAGACAGGGACCTCCATGTCGCTCAATCACGTGCGCCCGTGGCGCAACATCTATCGCCGCAAATCCCGTCAGATCATGGTGGGCAACGTTCCCGTGGGCGGCGATGCGCCAATCTCGGTGCAGACCATGACCAACACGCTGACCACAGATGTGGCCGCAACCGTAGCGCAGGTGAACGCCGCGGCCGAGGCGGGCGCGGATCTGGTCCGCATCTCGGTACCGGATGAGGCCTCGTCGAAAGCACTGAAAGAGATCATCAAAGAGGTGACGGTCCCGATCGTTGCCGACATTCATTTCCACTACAAGCGCGGGATCGAGGCGGCAGAAGCAGGCGCGGCCTGTCTTCGAATCAACCCGGGTAACATCGGCGACGAAACCCGCGTCAAAGAGGTCATTAAGGCTGCGCGCGACCATGATTGCTCTATCCGGATCGGGGTGAATGCGGGCAGTCTGGAGCGTCACCTGCTGGAGAAGTACGGCGAGCCTTGTCCCGAGGCGATGGTGGAATCCGGCCTCGAACATATCCGCATTCTGGAAGACAACGACTTCCACAATTTCAAGATCAGCGTGAAGGCCAGCGATGTGTTCCTGTCTGCGGCGGCCTATCAGGGCATCGCCGAAGCCACCGATGCGCCGATCCATCTGGGCATCACCGAGGCGGGCGGGCTGGTCAGCGGCACCATAAAATCGGCCATAGGGCTGGGCAATCTCTTGTGGATGGGGATCGGTGACACGATCCGCGTGTCGCTCTCGGCGGACCCGGTTGAAGAGGTCAAGGTCGGATACGAGATCCTTAAATCGCTGGGCCTGCGCCATCGCGGCGTCAACATCATCTCATGCCCCTCCTGCGCGCGGCAGGGGTTCGACGTGATCAAGACGGTCGAGGCGCTGGAAAAGCGGCTGGAACATATCAAGACGCCCATGAGCCTCAGCATCATCGGCTGCGTGGTGAACGGGCCGGGTGAGGCGCTGATGACCGATGTGGGCTTCACCGGCGGCGGTGCCGGGTCGGGCATGGTCTATCTGGCGGGCAAGCAGAGCCACAAACTGTCGAACGACCAGATGATCGATCATATTGTCGAGCAGGTCGAGGTCAAGGCCGCACAGCTTGAGGCGGAAAAGGCGGCTTCTGATCAGGCCGCCGAATAGGACGCATCTAGCCTAATCCGATGACAAACGGCTGCTCGCAAGTTGAGCCAACTGGCCATTGCCTTGGGAGAGTATCCACACTAAATTTATCGTGATGGTTGTATTTTGCGGCCTGGATCCCCGATTAAAGCATATCTGGCATACGCGCAGAGAGAGATGGAGTATTCGATTGACCAAAAGCTTCTTCACCGTGGCTGTGATCGCACTGGCCGGAGGTCTGAGCGCTTGCAACGGCCCCTCAAAACAAACTGATTATCTCGTATCCTGCATGTTCGATGTCAGCGCTCCAGGTGAGTATCAATCTGCGGCTGCCGCGCAGGTCCCAGTTGTCAGCCCAGTGCCGGGCACGGGGGCGACTCAGGCAGGTGCAGATGCATTGAATGCCTGTATTCGCAAAAAGGCGGCGGCTGCGGGAAGCGTCTGACTCAAGTGCAAGTATGTTAGGGTCAGGATGCATTGATTTTCAAAGCGCTGCGTGATTCACGGCTCGAAAAACGGAGCGGTGATATGAGCGACCTTTTCTGGCTGACCGACGAGCAGATGGCCAAGCTTTCCCCTTTCTTCCCACGGTCGCATGGCA
>JBFOME010000003.1:0-125509 GCA_040830705.1 Paracoccaceae bacterium
CGACCGCGCGCCGCGTGAGGCAGACAGAACGCAGGACGCGGATGCGCAGCTGCAGCGCGGCGATCAGACACAGCGCGATCCGTCCCGTACACCGCAACCGCCACGGATCGAGCATGGCACGGAGCGCGTTGAGGAAATTGCCCAGACCGGCGTCACCGGCGTGATCGTGAGCGCCAAAGAAGCCTATATGCGCCCCGATGATCCCAGCAGCAAATCGTTCCAGGTCGATATGAAAGTGGAGGGCAAAGTAGAACCTCAGCGCCTATGGGGCACCGCACTGCAGGATCAGATGGCACGGAACAACATTTCTATCGGCGACACCGTGACATTCATCAAAGCGGGCAAGGAAGAGGTCACGCGCTCGCGTCGAAACCCGGAGACGGACGAGCCAGAACGCGTCAACGTTACCCGCACAGCCTGGGATGTAAAGAACATCGATCGGCAGATTGACCGCGATCCGGTTGTCCAAGGGCGGTTGCGTCGGGATCGGGAAGACCGTGCCAAAGGGGATCGGGGGTTCAGCCGGTGAGCCGTCATCTCGAAAGCACGTTGCATCGGGTGTTCGGAGAGCAATTGCTCTCCGATCCCCGTCTGTCCGAGATTGTTCTGAACCCTGACGGCCGGGTCTGGATCGAGCGCAGTGGTGACCCCGCCATGCGCCAGCTTGACGATCCCACCGGTGAGGATGATGCCCTTGCTCTTGTCTTAGCTCCTTAAAGCTGTGCCACTATTTTGGTGTCATGGTTGGCGGGCTGACATTGCTCCATCATCTCAATGGTCATGCGTCTCTTATGTCCCTCCTAAGAGCTAATACCGTATGGGGTCGGTAGCATTCGGTTCGTGTCAGGACCGCCAAGACTATCCGAGCGGTTTTGTTGGCTATGGCCTCGGTTGTGAGTCTTGGAGGATTTGGACCCAGTAGGTCGATTGCCCTTGGATCAGTCCGTTCCGGATTATTCTTAATATGTCTCGAGGGTGCCGTCATGCCTGCCACCCGTAGGCGTCTGACGTATTTGTCTCCCATTATTGTGATGCGCCACAGACGTTCTTTCCTGCCGCTTGATCGGTTGATAGGCGTAAGTCCCAGCCAAGCAGCGAATTCGCGTCCGTTGCGGAATTGCTGCCTGTCGCCCGCTGTTGCGACGATGGCCAAGGCGATGGCCGAGCCAATACAGGAGGGGCATTCCAGGTCTGTCTGGAGGAGTATGTGGCTGACGTTCATTCTGATCAGGGGCAGGGGATTCTTCGGAGCATCGCAATGTCGCAGCAAACGGATATGTCCTATCTTCCGGATGCGCTGGCCAATGAACTGCAATATGCAAATTCCACATCTGAACAGAGTTTTGCACTAATCTAGGCCATCAAGCAGGCCCTAGCAGAGACCGAAGAAGCAGTCCTGTCATACCGCCCGATCCACAGCGATGTACCTGCCATTCAACGCAAGATCTGGGCAAATGAAGCGGAGCGGAAAAGGCAGAAAACAACGTTGGAACAGGCACCCGGTAACAGGACTTCATCACCAAAGCGTGAGCCTGGATGTCTGCGCTTCATGTAGAAAACGAGGCCGTTTTCGGCGCAAATTCCGATAGAGTGGAACTCGGCCCAAAGTGACTTTTCCGAAGTGCTCAAGCAGGAACAAATGGCGCGGACCCAATACCGCCGATCTGTCGATGACGCTTGGGAAACGTTTGTGATGGTGAACAATGTCACCAAGGCTGGCGAGGCCTTCACCGCCATGGGGATCGGCTGAATACTCTGCCCAACGTCGTTGACAACCTATCCGCCGAAGACGTTATGGACTAGATCGTGGCCGTCGAAAAAGACCGGCAAGAAATTGCAGGCACTGACGAAATCAAATCCACGTTGAGCAAGGCGAGGCGGTCTTTGAAGGGTCGGAAGCCGACCCGGGAAAAGCGCGAGAGTTGCTTGAGGCCGCGCGGAACCAACATGCCTCGAATCTGGAATGGCGCCAGCGTGCGATGCAAGACCTTACCGAGCCAATGGAAGCCTTGCTGGCGGGCTTGAAATCAACCATTGGCATGCGGCGGCAACCCCAGGCTGAGCGGGGGTCAGTCGATTTTTCTTGCTGCCTGCCAATCTGACCACAAAGATATCGGATTGAAATTGTGCTGAAATCTGGGTTCTACGGGCATAGGTGCGCCGACCGATCTATAAATACCGATTGCGCTCTGGCTTCCGATCCTTCCAGCGATATGGCTCCTCGGGCCGTGCTGCCTTGACCCATAAACGAATTAGCGCCGTGCGTTCGACGGTTCGCGCCTGCATGTCGGCAATCGCGATAGGGTCCCAGCCGGCCATCAATTCCTCGAGCAGCTGGGAGACCAATTTCGGCCTTTGTCCTGCAATATCGGAAAGTTCGTTTGGATCATTGGCTAGGTCAAACAATTGCGGCAAATGCCCGTTGTAGACACACAGCTTATGCGCACCGCGCCGCAGCATCCGGTGTTGCAGCGTCTTCGATTTAATATTCATTAGTCCCCCGTAGTAGCTTGAAAACGCCCGATCGTCCCACCGACCACCCGTCAACAGAGACCTGCCAACCTGTCCCGGCAGACCGGGGGCATCGCTGAGATCCAGAATTGTTGCCGATAGATCAAAAAGCGATGTTACGCGATGATCGACATGCCCGCGCGCAATCCCGGGCCCGGCTATGATCAATGGAACCTTTGCGCTTTCCTCGTAGAACGTGCTCTTCCACCACAGGCCCCGCTCACCCAGTGCCTCACCATGGTCGGATGTGTAGATCACGACTGTGTCGTCACGCCCCGCAACAGCAGACACGATTTGTCCCGCCAATCGATCAACCATTCGCACAAGCCCATAGTAGGCAGTCCTGGCTCGTTGAACCTCATCGTCGTCAATCAGCGCGACTGCACCGGCCTCTGCCCACTCGGCTATTGCAGGGTGACGCTTTTGCGGCGCCTCGAGCTCAGGCGGCCTTACGGCGTCCGATACCGCATCATAGTCGTCAGGCAGAGCAATATAGGGCGGATGCGGGCAAAACAGGCTGACCAGCGCAAAGAATGGGCGCCCGGTGGCGTCACGGTTTCTAACTAGTTTTTCAATCGTTTCTACACCGCAGTCAGCGACCGCAGCGTCGTAGGCCTGATACGAAGTCTCACCGCGCCCCGACCCGCCGACTTGGCTGCCGTGGTTCCCGCGTGCGTTGGTCAAAGGTCCGATCTCCGGTGCGCCGGCCCCTGGCCATCCGGGCCCGATGTCGCCAATTGGGCGGCTAGCAAAACCGTGAAGCTGATCCGGTCCATAGAAGTGCATTCGTCCAACAAGACGGCAATCATAGCCCGCGGCGCCAAGGGAATGAGCAATCGTCGGGACATCGGGAGGTAGAAAATCGTCGTTGGTCAACACACCCGATCTATGCGGCTCAAGGCCCGTCAAAAACGCCATGCGCGACGGGACGCAAAGCGGCGACGGACAATATGCATTGGAGTATACCGTCCCATTTGCAGCTAGTTGATCAAGAGCGGGCGTTTGTGCAGCACTATCGCCCGCGACACCCAAAACCCGCGCCGCGTGCTGGTCGGTCATTATCAACACAATGTTCGGACGATCATATCGCGCGCTAACCGGTCTAGACAATTTTGACTTCCTGTCGTATTGGTTGGTCCAATGAATGCCATTCATTACGCAATTATCCCAGGGAGAACAAGAAATGATCCAGTTAATTCGCCGATCGGCGCCCTTACTTGCAATATGCACGGCTGTGTTGGTTTCACCGGTTGGACCAATTGGACTGACCGATGCCAGCGCCCAAGAGTTTCCATCTAAGCCCATTGAAGTCATTGTGCCCTTCAAGCCCGGCGGACGAACCGACACCGTGGCCCGCCTGCTCGGCGAGAAAATCCAGTCCGAAGGTCTTCTGGCCCAGCCAATGGTCGTGGTGAACGCCGACGGAGGCGCGGGCGCCAACGCGGTGAACCGGATGCAGCGTGGCGATGAGGATGGCCACACGATTGTTCATTGGCACCACCAAGCCCTCATCGCGATGGCAATGCAGCTTGGCGATTTTGACCTCGCTGACTTCAAGGCCATTGGCTACACTGGCGGCGGCAGCCCGGTTTGGGTGGTGAAATCGGATAGCGAGTTTCAGACGCTCGATGATGTCATCGCACATCTCAAGGAAAATCCGCGCGGCCTCATCGAAGCTGTTGGCATCGGTACGATCCCTCATTTTGTCGGAGCCATGTTGGCCAACGAAGCCGGTTTTGAGACACGCTACGTCACCGCAAACTCGGGTGCTGACCGGCTGCGCTTAATCCTGGGAGGCAACGCGGATATCGCCCTTTTTGCGGCGTCGGAGTATCTGGCTCAGGGAGAGGGCCTGCGACCTCTCGTCTATTTCGGCAAGGAGCGTCTGCCAGCGCTTCCCGATGTGCCGACCGCGATCGAGCTTGGCTATGACGTGGCCTGGGCCAATCCGAACTGGTGGCTCGCCCCGGCTTCGACACCGGATGAACACGTTGCCATTCTGGCCGAAGCGCTTGAAGCGGCGATCAACGATGCAGAGATCATCGACTACTTCAACAACAACACGCTCCAGCCCTATTGGACGCCGGGCGCAGATGCCTTGAGAGATGCCCAGAAGCAGCTTGATGCGCTGTCGGCTGTTGCGGCCACAATCAACTAAGCCCCCCTCGGGGGTGGGCCACCTAAGGTTCGCCCCCGAACCTTCTTACCAAAAAAAGGACCACTCCCCGTGGACGACAAGGCCCGCCAAACAATCGCTGATCTTGCGCTTGCAGGCCTGACATTGGCCGGGGCGGTGATCCTGTTCATTGGTGCCGTGTCACTGCCGCCGCCGCGCTTCGAGCCGCTCGGCTCTGCCGCATTGCCGCGCATTCTTGGCGGACTGCTGGTGGTGTTCGCGCTGATCGTTGCAGTCGGCGCCATTATGCGCCACCGCAGTAGCGATCCGATCGTTCAAGAGGACAAGACTGGGCCAAAGGCCGATCCCAAACGCGGTGCACTCGTATTTGTCGCTCTGATCGCCTACGTCTTCGCGCTTGACGTGCTGAGCGTGCCGTTTTTGGTTGCAACGCCACTCTTCGTCATTGCCATGGGCATGGCGATCATCGGCATAAGCTGGCGCGGCCTGATCTCTTTCGCGGTTCTCGGGCTGGTTCTTGCAATCTTCATCTCTACGGTCCTAGAGCGCCTGCTCTATATTCGGATCGGCTGACTCATGGCCGACGCATTCCTCGCCCTGTTTGCTCTCGACAACATGATGCTCCTGTTCATCGGAACAGCCTTGGGTATCGTTGTCGGCGCAATCCCGGGCCTGACTGCGTCGATGCTGATTGCGCTGACCCTGCCGCTGACATTCCACATGGATCCGGTGAGCGCCGTGACGCTTCTGATCGGGGAATATGTAGGCGGCATTTCGGGCGGGCTAATCATGGCGATCCTGCTGCGCATGCCGGGTACGCCGTCTTCCATTGTGACTACGTTTGACGGCTACCCCATGGCACAAAAGGGTTTGGCAGAACGCGCGCTCGCACTCGGTATCATGGCGTCGGTCGTGGGCGGTATCGTTTCATGGGGATTTCTTGCCGGCATGTCGCCGTCGCTGGCGCGCTTTGCTCTGCAATTTGGACCATGGGAATACTTCACTCTTGTGCTCATGGCCCTCGTCATGCTGGCCGTTCTGTCGCAGGGCTCCATGATCAAGGGGCTGCTCGGTGCGACGCTTGGCATGGCCTTTGCACTTCCGGGCATCGACAGTTCAATCGGGCAAGCGCGGCTGACTTTTGGCTCGGATGCGCTTCTGTCCGGATTTGGTCTTCTGCCCGTTCTGATTGGAGCCTTCGCAATCAGCCAGATTCTTCGCGACAGTGCCACCCCGCAAGACATCAGCAATATGAAGCTGCCAAGCCGCCACTTGCCGATTTACAGACGGGACCTATCCTACATTCCACGCCTTTTGCGCGGTTCGGTTATCGGCACCTGGATCGGGCTCCTCCCGGGTATCGGAGGGAACATCGCCGCCTTGGTCAGCTATTCGACCGAAAAGCAGATCTCCCGCGAGCCTGAAAAGTTTGGCACGGGTTACGAACCCGGGGTCATAGCCGCCGAAAGCGCAAACAATGCCTCCATCGGCGGTGCGCTCATCCCGCTCATAACAATGGGCATTCCCGGTAGCGTCACCGAAGCGATCTTGATCGGCGCCCTAACAATCCACAACCTCCAACCCGGCCCGCTTCTGTTCCATAACGCCCCCGAAATCGCCTATGGCATCATCGCGGCCTATCTGGTCGCCAATGTCCTGATGCTCATGCTGATGTGGGGGCTGGTGCGCTATATTGCGCAAATCGTGCGGCTGCCCCGCTCGGGATTGATGGCCGTCATCCTGGTGTTTTGTGTGACCGGGTCCTACGCTGTAAACTCCAGTTTCGTCGATGTCTGGGTAATGATCGGCTTCGGCGTCATCGGCCTTGGGCTGGAATATTGCAAGGTTCCGCTTGGTCCATTTGTGATCGGCTTCGTATTGTCGCCGATTGCCGAAGAGCAACTGCGCGCGTCGCTGATGATGTCCGACGGCAACCTTGCGGAAATCCTGACCCGGCCATATGCACTGCTATTCCTGGCACTAGCGGTGATCACGGTCGCTTGGCCGTCCATCGCCAAGCGCCTATCGGATCGCAAAACGACAGCGAAGGACACCGCATGAACGTGCTTGATCTCCCCGTTGGCAGTCGCCGTTACCTTGACATTGCGCGCAAGCTTGCCGGTGACATTGAAAGCGGGCGCTACTTTGTCGGAGAGCGCCTTCCGCCCGAACGCGAGCTGGCGCAGAAGCTGGACGTCAGCCGGACAACCGTGCGAGAGGCCCTCCTGGCCCTGGAAATCATGCGGTTCATCGAAATTCGTGTGGGGTCCGGCGTTTTTGTCCTGGATCAGTCGCAGCGGGCCCAATCAGACTTTGTCGAACCCGACGGAGCGCCACCCTCAGATGTGCTGGCCGCCCGGCGGATCATTGAGGGTGAAACTGCTGCGCTTGCGGCCCGAAATGCGACCACCGCAGACCTAAACAAGATGCAGGCCACCATTGATGAGATGGCCGCGAGCATTCACGATATTGCAAGGTTCGATGTCGCCGACGCTGCCTTTCACACTGCGATCTCGAAAGCTGCTGCCAACGACGTCCTTGCTGGTTTTGTGGCACATCTTTGGCGCATGCGTGAAGGCAACATGTGGACCCGCTGGTATGACCAGACGCGGCATGCCTCTAACCGGGAGAAGTCGGTCGAGCATCATAAGATCATTCTGCGCGCCATCGAGCGTCGCGCACCCGAAGTCGCACGCACCGCCATGCAGACCCATCTTGATGGATTGGCCGAGCGGTTCTACCAACTCAAACTCTGAAGGAGCGCGCCTCAATGCCCGCCGCGCCGGACATCGTCTTTATCATCACTGATCAGCAACGTTACGACACGATTGCGGCGCTTGGCGCGTCCCATATGGACACGCCAAACATCGACCGGCTTGCACAAAATGGCGTCTCGTTCACGCAATGCCATGTTACCGCACCATCATGCGTACCCTGCCGGGCCAGCCTTTTTACAGGGTATTATCCGCATACAAACGGCGTTCTGGCCAATGGACAACCGTGGAGCCGGACTTGGGTCTCTGACCTCGCAGCCGCCGGGTACCATTGCGTTAACATTGGTAAGATGCATACCATCCCCTACGACGCCAAGGCCGGGTTTCATGAGCGTTTCGTCGTCGAGAACAAGGACAGGTATCTCGAAGGTCGCTGGTTCTTTGACGAATGGGACAAGGCGCTGGCCAGCCACGGGCTGAAAAAACAGCAACGCGAGGAATATCGCAAACGCCCCGACTACAAGGATCGCCTGGGCGCCTTTACCTGGGATCTTCCACCCGCGTTGCAATCTGACAATTTCGTCGGTGACACCGCATGTTGGTGGCTCGACACCAAGCCGATCGAAAAACCCCTCTTTATGACAATCGGCTTTCCGGGCCCGCATCCACCTTACGATCCGACGCCCGAGATGGCCGAAAAGTACATGTTGCGCGACGTCCCTCTGCCGGATGTAAGCGACGAAGAACTCGCGGACCTTGTCGCGCCCTGGGCTGAGAAGCGCACTCACGATGTTGAGGTGGACCATGACAGCGTGTCATGGAAGCTGGATCCGTCCGAGGAAGAGTTGCGACGCATGCGCGCCTATTACTACGCGAATGTGGAGATGATCGATATACAGGTCGGCCATATCCTCGACGCTCTGGAGGCGCGCGGCAACATGGACAACACAATCGTCATTTTCACCTCTGACCACGGCGACAATCTTGGTGACCACGGGCTGATACAGAAATGGGCACCTTACGAGGAGGTCACACGCGTGCCGCTAGTCATTTCTGCACCTGGTCGATTTAAGGGCGGGCAAAGCGTTAACGCCTTGGTACAGCTTTTCGATCTGGGGCCGACAATTCTGGAATGGGCGGGCATCCGTCCGAACCCCAGCTTTGAGGCAATCTCGTTGAACCCGGCTTTACAGGGCGAGGCCTTCGGCGGCCGGGACTATGTATTTTGCGAGCAAGCCGGTGATGTGAACATGACGGGTGCGAGTTACCTTACGATGGTTCGTTCGAGGACCCACAAACTGGTACATTTCCGCGCAAGCGAAGAAGGTCAACTTTTTGACCTAACAAGCGAAGCGGGTGAGACTAAGAACCTTTGGGATAGCCCGGAAGCAGCCGAGATCAAAGGCAATCTCCTGCAGACCTTGCTGGAGTTTCACGTCGAAAGCACAGTTCATACCCGAAACACCCGAAGATTGATCGTCTCGCCAAAAGATGCGGGATCGATGCAATAGGGTTTGTCACTAGGCCCTAGCAGGTTGCTGCTTCTTGGACACAGCATGCCAGCGTGGCTTGGATGTTGTCCCTGGAATTCAAGCCAGCGGAAGGTCAGGCGGTCAAATCGGAATCTTGTGTGAATCCCTAAATGACGAACGCCTAACTCTCAACCTGGCTGCGAAAGGTTGCCGAGTACTTGAAGCTTGATTTTATTGCCTGTTAGCTTGCTGGCAGATGCCGTCATATCGGATCGCTAGATAGCAGATGTCTGGCGCGTGCAAGCAAATGGAGTTGAGTGGCTTGCCAGCTCCCGCAGAATAATAAGGGTTGTTTCTTGGTCGACAGCAAACATCAGATCGGCGTCCTCGCTCTTACATTAATCACGGCCGCCTTGTTCATGACGTTACGCAATATGCCGATGATGGCGCAGACGGGGATGAAAATGGTCATCTTCAACGCCATAACGATCGTGGCGTATCTGATCCCTGTCGCTCTTGTCTCGGCCGAGCTTGCGACCGGGTGGCCCAAGAATGGTGTATTTCATTGGGTTGAGGCGGCCTTTGGTACACGATTGGGTTTCGTAGCCGTCTGGTTGCAATGGGCGCAAAGTATTTTTGGCATTACTTCCATCGTTGCCTATGTTGCGGCGTCGCTGGCCTACGCGTTCGATCCGGCGCTGGGAACAAATAAGTACTTTATTGTTCTTGTCATCCTTAGCGTGTACTGGGCTGCGACCTTGGCCAATTTTCGAGGATCCAAAAGCTCTGGTCTGATCAGCAGCGTGGCTGTCTCGGTCGGTGTTCTCTTTCCGTCCATCGTGCTGATCGGATTGGGTGCCGCCTATGCCGGCGGCGATAATACCCTGGCAATTGATACTGCTTTGACCGCTGAGAACTGGGTCCCCTCGATTTGGGAAACAGGTAATCTAGTTCTGTTCCTCAGTTTCATTTTCGGATTTGTCGGCGTTGAAGTGTCGGCAAGCCATGCCCGCGAGGTCAAAAACGTTCATCGGACCTATCCGCAGGCGGTTTTTGGTGCGGCGATCATCGGATTTGTGCTGACGCTGCTGGGCGGGCTAGCGGTTGCCGCAATCCTGCCAGCCGGGTCGATCGACCAGATCAACGGTGCGATGCAAGCATTTTCGGCCTTTTTCACGCATTTTGGTCTTGGCTGGTTGACCCCTATTGCTGCCGTGCTGGTCGCCATAGGCGCCGCTGGGCAGGTCAGCACCTGGATTGTCGGGCCGGTCAAAGGTTTGCTTGCAGCTGGCCAAGCAGGCAACCTTCCGGTCTGGACGCAAATGGTCAACGGACAGGGCGTGCCGACGAACTTGCTGATCTTGCAAGCCTCGCTTATCTCGCTGATCGCAATGTCTTTTCTGCTTGCTGATGACGTGAATACCGCCTTCCTGATTTTGACATCGATCGCGGTGCTTATCTATTCCCTGATGTATGTGCTCATGTACGCGGCTGCCATTCGGTTGCGGTACAGCCATCCCGAGGTGGTACGCGCCTATCGGGTACCGGGGGGCAAGGCCGGGATGTGGATTACGGCTGGCACAGGCTGTATTGCCGCAGCGGCATGTTTTGTCATCGGGTTCATCCCCCCAGCCGCAAGCGGGATGTCAGCCCTGTCATTCGAACTGATGATGGTGATCGGGGCGGTGATTGTCACCCTCGTCCCATTCCTGATTTTTGCTTTACGCAGGCCTGCTTGGATCAAACGCCTGTAAACAAGAACCTCAACAAAGGTAGAGTCATGACCAAGAAAGAAAATCCTGCGTCCGAACCTGATACCGCTTCGGTTCTGACCCCTGCCTATGGGGGACGCTTTACAAGCGAGCCGATCCCGAAATTCAGTTTGCCCGAAGGCGAAATGGATGCGGATTCAGCCTATCGGTTGATACATGACGAACTGATGTTGGACGGCAACGCCAGGCTCAACCTTGCGACATTTGTGACCACCTGGATGGAGCCGCAGGCGCAGCGCCTGATGTCGGAAACTTTCGACAAGAACATGATCGACAAGGATGAGTATCCCAATACGGCGATGATTGAGGAGCGTTGCATCAAGATCGTAGCAAACCTGTTCAATGCGCCCAAGAATGCCACGGGCTCTTCAGCCATCGGTTCAAGCGAGGCGGTCATGCTCGCCGGTATGGCGATGAAATGGAATTGGCGCGAACGCCAGCGGGTCAAAGGGAAGCCGACCGACCGGCCGAACCTGATCCTTGGAACCAATGTGCAGGTCGTGTGGGAGAAGTTCTGTCGGTATTGGGATGTCGAGCCACGATACGTTCCCATGGCACCCGATCGGTACGTGATCGACCCGGAAGAAACCATTTCCAAGATTGATGAAAACACTATCGGGATCGTCGCAATTCTCGGCACCACGTTCACCGGGGAATATGAGCCGATCAAGGCGGTCCACGACGCCCTGGTTATCTCCAACCGATCAACCGGTAACGAGGTTCCCTTGCATGTCGATGCCGCCAGCGGCGGGTTTGTCGCTCCATTCCTGCAACCCGAACTTGAGTGGGATTTCAGGTTGCCGCTTGTCAAATCGATCAACGTTTCGGGTCACAAATATGGTCTGGTTTACCCTGGTGTAGGCTGGGTTGTCTGGCGGGACACATCGGACCTTCCGGATGATCTCGTGTTCCATGTCAACTATCTGGGTGGCGACATGCCCACCTTTACACTGAATTTTTCGCGACCAGGAAATCAGATTGTCGGCCAGTACTACAACTTCCTGCGTTTGGGGAAACAGGGGTACACCGAGATCATGGAGAACTTGCGAGCCACTGCGATGTTTCTCTCTGAACGGATTGCTCAAATGGGGTCATTCGAGTTGCTGAGTGATGGCAGCACAATCCCCGTCTTTGCCTTCAAAGTGAAGGATCCCAGCAAATTCAGTGTCTACGATGTTTCCGAGCATCTCCGCATTCATGGCTGGCAAGTTCCGGCCTATTCGATGCCCGAGGGTGCCGAGGACATTCATGTTCTTCGCATCGTGGTCCGCGAAGGCTTCAGTTATGATATGGCTGAGATGCTTCTGAAGGATCTGACCATAGTGCTTGCGCGGCTGGAGCGGGGTTCAGGGGGTGAGCCCGATGCAAAAGCCGGCGGCTTCTCTCATGTCTAGGTGTTTGGCTCTACGGCTTGATGGTGCGGTTCATTCGACTTTGCGCTTATCAGACGCAAACTTGAGCACGGCGAAGATACTGATTTGCGGCGAGGCTTGAATTCCATGACGGAGTTAGCCGGTTAGCCAGATAGCAACGCGACGACTTGGTCCGTTTCAGGCCGTCGTCTCGATTTTTGTGGCAACTGGACAACGAGAGAACGACCCGTTGGGCAGGATTGTCCGTGGGCAATTACTAGCGCTCCGGCAGTCAGCGCCTCCTCGACCAGGCAAAGGTGTCCCATCAGCACGCCCGCGCTGGCCTTGGCCTCTTCGACAGCAAGGCTATAGAGCGAAAACCGGGGACCGCTATCTTCGTTGTGCAGGGAACACCCGGTGACATGGGACCACGTGGCCCAATCTTCATTCCAACTTTGATCGTGTAGCAGCGGTACATTTTTGAACCCGTTTGCGCCCTGCGCACGATTTAGAAGAGTCGGGGAACACACCGGGACGATCTCATCCTCAACGATGGCAACCTCGTTTGGCCAGCGTTCTGTTGCGGCAAAGAAGATCGACAGATCGAACAGCTCGCGAGCGAGATGTGGTGGTGTTTCCATCGCGGTGACAGAAAAATTGACGTCTGGAAGTTGCGCCCTGATCCGCCGCAACCGTTTCGGCAACCAAAGTTGTGCGACGGCGGGCAGGGCTGCGATGTGAAAGTCAGATTTGGGCTTAAGGTTGCGCAGGGCGCGAGCGGCATCGGCCATTTGATCAAAGGCCGCCGTGAAATCCCCAACAAGTGACTGACCCTCGGGCGTGAGTTCAACACCTTGGGCATTCCGACGAAAGAGCGGCGTGCCCGCCCAGCCTTCCAGCGCCTTAATGTGCTGTGAGATCGCCCCCGGCGTAACGTTCAACTCTTCGGCTGCGGCCACAAAGCTGACATTGCGCGCCGCTGCTTCAAAGGCGCGCATTGCATTCAGGGGAGGACCTTTGGGTCTTTTCGGTGCGACACTCATATCGCTAGCATTAGTTTTTCTACGCCAAGAAATAACAATTCTGATTTGCGATGTCACGCGTCGGCCCGCAGAATGGAAAAAACAGGAGGATGTCAGATGACACTTGCACAAAGAGACTGGGTGCCCGCTGCGAGCGAAACCTTGGTGCACGAAATCGCAACAAAGACTGCATCGACGTCGTCGGATGAACTGTTAGCTCGGATCGAGCATCTCGCGGAGAAGAACCGCCGTATTCATGAAAAAGAGTGCTTCAATCTCAATCCTGCAACGAATGTCATGAACCCCAAGGCCGAGGCGCTCTTGGCCTCAGGCATAGGGTCTCGGCCTTCACTGGGTTATCCCGGCGACAAGTATGAAATGGGGCTGGAAGCGATTGAAGAGATCGAAATCATCGCCGCAGAGCTTTGCGCCGACGTCTTTGATGCCGAGTTTGCCGAGGTTCGGGTACCTTCCGGCGCAATTGCCAACCTCTATGGTTTCATGGCGACCTGCAAACCGGGTGACACAATCATCGCGCCGCCTGCGTCGATTGGCGGGCACGTGACCCACCATACGGCTGGCTGCGCGGGGCTTTACGGCTTGCGGACAATTGAGGCACCTGTCAGCGCTGATGGCTACACCTTCGACCTGGATAGACTGCGAGATCAGGCAAAGACCGAAAGGCCCAAGCTGATCACGGTTGGAGGCAGTCTGAACCTCTTTGAACATCCGGTAGCCGAAGTGCGGGCCATTGCGGACGAAGTCGGCGCAAAGGTCATGTTCGATGCCGCCCATCAGTGCGGCATCATTGCCGGGCGCGCATGGTCAAACCCGCTGCAAGAGGGTGCGCATTTCATGACCATGAGCACTTACAAAAGCCTTGGCGGACCTGCCGGAGGTTTGATCGTGTCAAATGATGCCGAAATGGCGAAGGCGCTGGATGCCATCGCCTTTCCGGGCATGACAGCCAATTTCGATGCGGCCAAAACAGCGGCGCTTGCTATCACCATGCTGGATTGGAAAGATTTCGGCCCGGCCTATGCGCAAGAGATGATTGCCATGGCCAAAGCGCTGGCCAATGCTGTGGATGCACAAGGCATTCCTGTCTTCGCGGGCAAATATGGCTTTACCAATTCCCACCAATTCGCGGTACTGGCTGAGCCTTTTGGTGGAGGGCAGGCAGTATCGAAGCAGCTACGCGAATGCGGTTTCCTCGCCTGTGGAATCGGGCTGCCCGTTGAACCGGTGGAAGGCGACATGAATGGCCTGCGCATTGGTACACCAGAATTGGTTCGCTGGGGCATGACTTCTGACGACGCTGAGCGTTTGGCAGACCTGATCAAGCGCGCCTTGAGAGGCCACGCTGTTCTGTCGGAGGTCTCCGCTTGGCGCGGCGAATTCGACAGGCTGCATTACGTGAACCAATAACAAAGCGGCGATCTGAAGCGGACTTTCAGATGGCCGCCCCGTTGCAACATGTTCATATCTGAAGAATCAAAGAGCGGGAGCTCAGCCCGTGTCGAGGAGCGCTGCGCTGTTACATTGTTGCCGCCGAAGTCGATGACTCCCTCGAAAACTACGAGATGCGTTTGTCCAATTTGCGGAGGAGAGTGCCCGCAAGGTTGAAACTCGTGCGGCCTAGGTTGAATCCTATTCGCTAGCGACTAACATCGAAGCCTAGATGTTCGACGATCTGCGCCATGTCTAAGCCACGACATGCAGGTGGGGTTTGCTGCCGATGGCCGTATTTTGCGAGAATTTCCGAACAAATTCACCTGCGTCGGATAGGCTGAAATCCGCTTAAACCGTCCGTTGCCTTGACTCGAATCGAGGGCAAGTGGAGGTTTTAATAAACCGATTTGATTTACCCACAAGTTGTTTGGCGCGCCCGGCGCCAAGCAATTGTATCGCGAATTCGACAACAGACTTCCTTTGAACGCCCTGCGGGGCGAAGCCGTTGGCGTGTGCCTGTCGGGCGGCGCTGTTTGCATTCTAACCAAGGAGCTTTGGTCATGCCCGTATCCGTTTCCTATCCAGGGGTTTATATACAAGAGGTTCCCAGCGGAGCGCGGGCGATTGCCGGAGTGCCGACCGCGATTGGGGCCTTCGTGGGCTATACTGCCCGCGGTCCGGTGAACGAAGCGCGACAAATCTTCAGCTACGCGGATTTTGAGCGGCTGTTTGGCGGGCTGCATGTGGATAGCGATCTGTCTTATGCGGTTCAGCAGTTCTTTCTGAACGGCGGTGGCACCTGCTGGATTGTGCGTGTGGCCGAAAACGCCGCCGCTGCCACAGTCTCACTTGAGACCGCAGGTGGGGTGGTAACCCTGACGGCCGAGGCGTCGAGCGAAGGTGTCTGGGGAAATGCGCTGTTGCTGTTGGTGGATTATGACACCGCCGACCCAGTCAATAGTTTCAACCTGACCGTCAATGAAATGGGCGAACGCAATGGTCGCCTCGTGGCGATCCGCACCGAGACCCATCGCAACCTGTCGACGAATGACCGGGCCGCGACCTATGCGGTGGATACTGTGAATGCGGCCTCTGACCTGATCGAGTTGAGCGATGCCAACCTCGCCGGGGCACTGGCCGGAACCTCAACCAGCTCACTTACTTTGGGTGACCCCGACGTCGCAGGGCTGACGGAGGACACCAGACGTATGAACGTGTCGGTCGATGGCGGCCCGTCGACTGAAATCAGGCTGTTCGAAGGGGCCAACGATCTGGCCACAGTCGATGATTTGGCACAGCGCATTCAGGACCGTGTGAACGATATTGACGGGGTGGCGGGGTTCACATGCAGCAATTCTGCCGGTGTGTTGACATGCGAGTCTGGTGCTCCGGGCAGGCGGTCGTCGGTCGCGATCCGCAATGCCGCTTCGCAAAACGTCGCTGCCCTGCTTGGGCTGGGCGTGGTCAATGGCGGTCGCGAAGTGGCCGGGGCGCGGGAAACTCGGCCCGCCGCCTCGGGTTCGGTAGGCGACCGCATCCCGGATTTCTCGGCGCTAGTCATCCCTCTAAACGCCGCTGTTACCGTTAATCTGACAGCGCTGGATGCCGCCGGATCGCCCGCTGGCCCGGTGATCAACACGCTCACCCATCAGCTGAATCCGGTTCCCACGTCGATGGGAGAAGCACGCGCGCAAATTCAGGCCGCGCTGGCGGCCAGCCCGGAGCCCGCCTTTTCCGGCGCGGTAGTCGATGTGGTGGATGACACGCTGTTCATACGACCCGGCACCGAGACGCCCGGTCTCGCCTTCGCCTTCGCGGGTGCGGGCGCGGCGTTGTTGGGATTGACCGGCGGCGCAGCGGCCCCTGACGACACGTTCGAGCTGAACATCGCCGCCTATCAGCCCGGCGTGGGCCAAAGCTCGGCGGCACAGGTTGCAGGCATCGGGGGCAGCGATGGCATCCCGCCCAGCACCGGCAATTTCTATACAGGTAGCCGGGCGGCCAAGACCGGCATGTACGCCCTGGAAGATGCCGACCTTTTCAACATCTTCACAATACCTGGTTATTCCGACGTGGCGGTGCTGGCCGAGGCGATTACCTATTGCGAAGAGCGTCGGGCGATGATCATCGTTGATATCGATCCCAACGTGGACACGCTGGACGAGGCGCGCGACTGGGTGAATGCCGGGGCGAACTCCTCACTCAAGAGCAACAACTCCGCTGCCTATTTTCCACGTATCCGGCTGGCTGATCCGTTGCAGAACGGACGGCTGCGGTCCTTCCCCAACTCGGGCCTGATGGCGGGCCTCTGGGCGCGGACCGACGGGGCGCGCGGTGTCTGGAAAGCACCCGCCGGGATCGAAGCGGGGCTGCGCGGTGTGCAGGCGCTGGACTATGTGCTGTCGGACCCTGAAAACGGTGTCTTGAATCCGCTGGGACTGAACTGTCTGCGCACCTTCCCGGTTTATGGCACGGTTAGCTGGGGCGCGCGCACGCTGGTAGGTGCGGATGCCCGCACCAGCGAGTGGAAGTACATTCCCGTACGACGTACCGCGCTGTTCATCGAGGAAAGTCTGTATCGTGGCACGCAGTTTGCGGTGTTCGAACCCAATGATGAACCGCTTTGGGCACAGATACGTCTGGCGGTGGGATCCTTCATGAACAACATGTTCCGCCAAGGTGCATTCCAGGGGGCGAAGCCGTCGGATGCATATTTCGTCCGCTGCGACGCGACCACCACCACCCAGGCAGATATCGACCTTGGTATTGTCAACGTCCAGGTGGGCTTTGCCCCCCTGAAACCGGCGGAATTCGTCATCATCTCGATCCAGCAGATTGCTGGTCAAAGCGCGAGCTGAGCAGGAGGAGTGACCAGTCATGGCTGAATTCAGCGTCAACACACAACGGTTCGATCCCTACAAAAATTTCAAGTTCCGGGTCCGCTGGGATGGCCGCTTTGTGGCGGGAATCTCCAAGGTCGGCGCGCTCAAGCGCAGCACCGAGGTGGTGGAACACAGGGTCGGCGGCGATCCATCAACCGGCCGCAAGTCGCCGGGCCGTTCGAAATTCGAGGCGATCATGCTGGAACGCGGTGTGACTCACGACCCGGAATTCGAGGCCTGGGCCAACAGGGTGTGGTCCTTCGGGGCCGGGCTGGGGGCGGAAAGCTCGCTGGCCGATTTCCGTAAGGACATCATTATCGAGATGTATAACGAGGCCGGACAGTTGGCTATTGCCTACCAGGTTTTCCGCTGCTGGGTCTCGGAGTACCAGGCGCTGCCCGATCTGGACGCCAACGCCAACGCGATCGCGATCCAATCCATCAAGCTCGAAAACGAGGGTTGGGTACGCGACGCGGATGTTCAGGAACCCACTGAACTGGCCTTCTGATCGGGGCAACCCGGTCCGGGCCATCTGTGGAGAGGTACACAGGATGCAGGATCGTCTGAGTGCAACCGGCTTGTTAGCCGCGTGGGAGGCAGGTGCCAATCGGCGTCCGCTGGACCGTGCCTTGGCGATCCTCTGGGCGGCTGGGGCCGGAGGCGAAGATCCAGCCGGGCTGTCGCTGGCCGAGCGTGATCGGCGCCTGCTGGCGCTACGCAGACGGTGCTTCGGCCCGGTTCTGCATGGCCGCACCAGTTGCCCGGGCTGCGGTGCGGAACTGGAAACAGAGATCGAGGCGGACCAACTGATCGACGCGCTGCCTGTCGGTACGGGTGAGACACCGCGTGCCCTCAACAGCCGCGATTTGGCAGCTGTGGCGGACCTTCCAGCCGAAAGAGTCGCCAGCGCCCTGAGCGCCCGTTTGGCACCTGGTGAGGAACCGTCCGAGGCGCTTGACCGGCAGGTCGAGGCTCAGGCATCCGCTGTCGTGCTGAAGACCGATCTGACCTGCGCCGATTGTGGTACCAGTTGGTCCGAGGTGCTGGACGTTGTCGATCATGTCTGGGCGTCCGTCGAACAGGCTGCCACAGGTCTGTTGCGCGAAGTGGCTGAACTGGCCATGCGCTATGGGTGGTCCGAGGCCGAGATTCTGGCGCTCAGCCCGGCGCGGCGCAGTGCCTATTTGAGCCTCGCGAGGCAAGGATGAACGGGGTGTTGACCTCTCTCGTGCGCCGGGCCACTGGGCAGGCCACTGCCGGGTTGCGACCGCGCATCGCGTCGCGGTTCGAAGCTCCGGCCGAGTCGGGATTTACCGAGGTCAACGAAGAAGTAACGGTCTCTGTCTCGGCGCAACCGTCGCTGCAGCCGGATTTCGAGCGGAAGCAGCCACGCATTCTTGATGAACACAACGCGCGGCCTGAGCGCCCGGAGAGCCCGCCGCAGCCTGAGGTCGCGTCGGACTTTCAGCCATTGCTGGAACAGCCTGCTCAACCTGACATACCGCAGATGTCCCACGCGGCACATTCTACGGTCGATCTGCCTCAGCCCTTTGTACCGCTGTTCGAGCAGGTTGAAGCAGACGCGTCAAACTCCGCTGAAGCAGTGGTACCGCCCGAGCGCAAACCCGAGCTGTCGCCAGAATCTGAGCCGCCGATTTTCGCTATCCCTGAATCACCAGTGTCGCAATCACCACCCGACCCGCTGCTCTGCCCCACGCGTGAGCTGGAGCTTCCGGCGCAATTGACCCAACCAGCGTCACCGGGGCCGGCACTTGCAGACCCCGAGCCTGAAGCGGTCGAACCAGAGATCACTATCCATATCGGACAACTAGATGTGCGTGCGCGACAGCCGTCGCAACCCGCCACGCAGCGGCAGGCCCCGGCGCGACCCCGCGCCGCCGAGTTGCCCTCGCTGTCTGATTATCTGCGCGGAGGTGGATCATGAGCAATGTTCTAGCCATCGCCGCCGTTACCCAACTGTTGCGTGATCTGCTCAACGACACCCTGATCGATGGCAATATTGCCGAGGTTCTGGGATCGGATTTCACTGTTACCGCCCTGCCGCCTGATCGAGTGGTGACGGATGAGGGCGATCAACCGACACAGATAAATGTCTTTTTGTACGGTGTTTCACCCAATGCCAGTTATCGAAACATGGATCTGCCGACCCGCAACGGTGCCGGAGAACTGACGCAGCGCCCGACATTGGCGCTGGACCTCCACTACATCCTGACGGTTGTCTCAGGCGAGCCGCTGCATGCGGAAATCCTGCTGGGCTACGCAATGCAGCTGTTTCACGAGAATGCCCTGCTTGCACGCGAAAGGATCCGCGCAGCGCTTGAGGCTGCCGTGATCGACGACATCCTGCCGCCCGAGGAATTTGATCCGGTCCGTGCCTCGGAACTTGCTGATCAGGTGGAACTGCTCAAGATCACGCCGCGCACGATTTCGCTCGACGATATGTCCAAACTCTGGACCGCGTTTCAGGCTAGTTACCGCACAACGGTCGCCTATGATGTGTCTCTGGTGATGATCCAGCGCGAGCATCCGGTAAGACCCACGCTTCCAGTGCTGTCGCGTGGTGGGCAGGTCGATCCGGTCACGGGTCGCGACCCAGGCGTACTGGTGTATCCGTCGGCGATGCCGCAGGTGCCCACGCTCAGCGCCGCGCAACCGCAGGACGGGCATCCGGTGATGCGGATGGGTGGCCGTTTGGAGCTAACGGGATGTGCATTGGATGGCGCTGTGGGGTCCGAAATCAGCGTGCGGTTTTCCGAACCGGGCACCGGTACTGTGTTGACCCTGGCGCCACAGCTTCCGACGGCGCCTGATCGGCTGGTCGTGGACCTTCCTGGACCCGCAGCGCTGGCGGCGGGCAATCCGGCGGTCGGGACTCCGCTGGACCCTGCCTTGTGGCGCGTGGGCCTCTATTCCATTGATGTGCTGCTGCGCCATGTGGACGGGCGCGAGCAGGCCTCGAATGCGCTGCCACTGGCGCTGGCACCGGCCAGCACACCTGCGGTTGCTGATGTGGCGCAGGGCACACAGATCACAATGAGTTGCGCACCCCCGATCCGGCCTGGCCAGTCCACCGCCGTTCTGGCCGGTACGCGGATGCAGATTGTCGACACTCCACCGACCCCAACGGACAGCGTAGCAGCAGTGTTTGAGGGTCTGACGACAGGCAGCGATGTGCCGGTGCGCCTTCGGGTCGATGGTATCGACAGCCCAGTGATCGATTTGACTACAACACCGCCCAGCCTTGAGACGGTGACGATCCCATGACCGCAGGTATGAACCCCTCGGCCGATATGGCTTTGACGCTGATCCGCGAGGGGTTGGATGATGCGTTGGCGCAAGTCAACGCAAGGCTTGAGGCGTTATCCTTGGGGCGTGAGGGCGAGGCGCCGATCCTACCGCCATTCGAACCGCCGCAGGGTTCGGCGTTTGGGATGCTAGGTCTAGTCTTTCACCTGTCTTTGGCGGAACAGGAAGTTTTGGCGCTGGCGGCCGGGCGCGAACTGGATGGTAGCATCGCTGCTGCGATTGCGGGTCTGGATAGTTCGGGTGTTCTCAGTCCCGCATTGTTGGAACGTCTGATCGGCCCGGCAATCTGGGACATCCTGTGCCCCGAAGCGCCTTTGCGTCGCTGGCGGTTGATCGAACTGGCCGAGGCCGGGCCCTTGCATGCGCGTGGCATACGCTTGGATGAGCGTATACTGCATGCGTTGCTCGGCACTCAATATCTGGATGATCGGTTGAGTGGTCTAGTGCGGTTGTCTGCACCCCTCCGCGGCGCTCCCGAAAGCGAACCGCCACTGGCACAGGTTATCGCCGGGCTGTGGCAAGACGCGGCACCGCTGATCCAGCTTGGCGGACGAACACAAAGGGCGCGGCGGCATGTAGCTATGTGTGCCGCGGCCCGGATGACCCTGCGGGTCCTGCGGCTGAGCGCGCGCGATATCCCCGCCGACTGGACCCAGCGGCAGGCTCTGGCCACGCTTCTGGAACGGGAATTGGCATTGTCCGGCGGGCTGGCCCTGATCGAGGCAGATGCTGACAGTGCCGACTCAGGGGCTACTCTGGCTGACCTCTTGGCTGGGCCCGTGATTGTTGCCGCCGACGACCCTCCAAGCGTGGACCGCACACCACGTGTTCGGCTGGAACTTGAGCCGCCGGATTTCGCCGAACGGCGTGAGCTATGGCGCACAGCGCTGGGGCCGGAGGCAGACGCGGCAGGTTCGGCTCTTGACCGGCTGGCGGGTCAGTTCGCGCTTGACCCACCCGCCATCGAGGCGGCCGCCGGGATGGCCGCGCATCGGGGCGGCGGGCTCGGCGCGGCAATGTGGCAGGCCGCGCGCGAACAGGGCAGGCGAGCGCTGCATGGGCTGGCGGACCGGATCGACAGCCGTGCGGTTTGGGATGATCTGGTGCTACCGCGCGCTCAGATGGCGACGCTGCGCGATCTGACGGGGCATCTGCGTGAGGCTTGGCGGGTCAACAATGACTGGGGTTGGGCCGAGCGCAATCCTAGAGGTCTGGGTGCTGCGGCCCTGTTTGCGGGGGCCTCGGGTACGGGGAAGACGCTGGCCGCCGAGGTTATCGCGGGTGAATTGAGCCTCGACCTCTACCGTATCGATTTGAGCCAGGTGGTCAGCAAGTACATCGGGGAGACAGAAAAGAACCTGTCGCGTATTTTCACGGCGGCTGAAGATGGGGGCGCGATCTTGCTGTTTGACGAGGCCGATGCGCTATTTGGAAAGCGCAGCGAGGTCAAGGACAGCCATGATCGTTATGCCAATGTCGAAGTCAGTTACCTCTTGCAGAAGATGGAGGCTTATCGCGGCCTCGCGGTGCTGACCACCAACCAGAAGTCGGCGTTGGACCCTGCCTTTCTGCGGCGGCTGCGCTACGTGGTCAGTTTTCCCTTTCCAGACGCGGCTGCGCGTGCCGAGATTTGGGCCCGCGTGTTCCCGGACCGGACACCACGAGAGGGGTTGGAGCCTGCGCGGTTGGCTGGGCTTGGCCTGTCAGGCGGGTCGATCCGCTCGGTTGCGCTCAACGCCACCTATCTTGCTGCCGCTGAAGCTGGCCCGGTGCGAATGGACCATGTCAGGCGCGCCGCACATCGCGAATACGCCAAGCTGGAGAAACCGTTTTCGACCAATGAACAGGGGGTTTTCGGATGACAAAGGTAACACTGCGCATCGACCGTCTGCACATGGACGCGCCTGGCATCAGCAAAGCTGAACTTGAGGCCGCGCTTCATCGTGAAATTGTTCGTCAGATGGACGTTGGCGGCACCAAGGAGTTCGTCTCGCGCGGCTACCGTCCGCAAACGAGTGCGGAGCTTTCAGGACATGGATCGCTGCCCGCACGGATCGCGTCGGCTGCGATCGGGGCGATTAAGCGGTGAGCAGGGGAGGGCACTCAGATGACTGAACGCACACATGCGACACACCAGACGCATTCGGCCCCAACCCCGGCGGTTACCGGTCTGGTGCAGCGCGCCTGCAGTTGCGGCGAAAGCGCAGGTGCATCGGGCAAATGTACCTCTTGCGCTGCCGACGATAAGTTGGGCGTGCAGACTAAGTTGACGATCGGACCACCCGGTGACGCCTACGAGCGCGAGGCTGACCGGGTAGCCGATGCCGTGGTGACAGGGCGCGATGCGGGTTCGATCTCGTCATTGGGGCCGGGTGGGCTGCAACGTCAGGAAGCCGAAGAGGAAGAAGAGATGCAGTTGCAGCGTCAGGAGGCAGAAGAAGAGGAAGAGATGCAACTGCAACGCCAGGAGGCGGAAGAGGAGGAGGAGCTTCAGGCCAAACCCGCCGGGGCGAGGGCCGGACCCGCAGCGTCGCAAGGATTTGCACAGCGTATGGGTCACGAAAGCGCTGCGGGCCGATCGCTGGATGCGGCCACCCGCGCCCAGTTCGAGCCGCGCTTTGGCATGGACCTTTCGCATGTGCGGTTGCACGATGGGGCAGGGGCGCAGCAACTCAGCCATGAGATCGGCGCACGAGCCTTCACCCACCAAAACGATATCTATTTCGCCGCCGGGCAATACAGCCCGGATACCGAACAGGGCCAGCGCCTGCTCGCGCATGAGATCACGCATACGTTCCAACAGGGCGGCGAGGCCGTGCGTCGCAAGGTCAGCGGCAAGTCGAATTGCCCCGCCAGCTTACATAACGCGCCCAAAAAGCCCTTGGATGCGTTGGAGAAACTTGACAAGCGTGCGGCGCATCTGGCGCAAGGCACCGCCAACGTTTTTGAGTTGCAATCGCTGTTGCATGGCGATCCTTCGATGCGAACAGGGGCGGTAAACAAAGCCTATGAAGAGCGGTTTGGCACAGCGCCCAAAAAGGGCAAGCGCTGGAAAAGCCGGTTCAGCAAAAAGAAATTCAAAAACGAAGCGGATGCCGTTGAGCATGAATTGGGGCGTGTGTCCACGAATTACGCGCGGATCGCCAAGTGGTTCGAGGGCAATGTGCGCTATCGCTGCCCCGGGACCAAGAGTTACACCATCCCCGGATGTGCGTCTGGCCCTTGCGGGGCCGCCTATGCCGAGTCCTGTCCCGGTAGCCGCCAGATGGGGATTTGCCCAGATTTCTGGACCATGCCCAGCGACGATTCACGCGCGGCGACTCTGATCCACGAGGCCGTACACGCAAGGCTGAAGTACAAGAAACACTCGACCAGTTCACTGCACCGTCGGATCCGAAACCCAGAATGCTACGAGGCTGTCGTTTCGGATGTCTATGGTCTGAAACTGTCCACCTTCGATTGTCCGAAAGTATGAGGATCACCAGAGCGTATCTCAGAGACCAAGGAATGCAATGACAAGCACCCGGACCCATGCCCCCACCACTGACCGCCCGTGCACTGACGCACAGGCGGGACGGGAGGGCGCGGGTGTGCGGCTTGGCCCCGAGCACGACCTGTTCGAACAGCAGGCCGAGCGTGCCGCATCGAAGATTGCGCTGGGTGACGGGGTGGCAGGCATGTCTTTCGGCGCGCCCGGTTCAGCCGATGCTGCGCTTCGGCCCAAGACGGGACAAAGTCGCAACACCACCCATGAGGCCGCGGCCCCCGCTGCGGCTGTCGCAGTCTCTAAGGGCGGTCGGTCGTTGAGCGCAGGGGAACGGGCCTATTTCGAACCGCGCTTCGGGCGCGATCTGGGCCATGTGCGCCTGCACACAGATGCCCCGGCGGCGCGAGCCGCGCATGGGATCGGCGCGCGTGCCTATACCTATGGTAGCCACGTCGGATTTGCCGAGGGCCAGTTCAGTACCGCGACGCAAATGGGTCGGCAGCTGATCGCACATGAGCTTGTGCATACCCTGCAGAACGCCAATCAGATGGAGGCAGAGGCCCCGGTCATCCGGCGTGATGCGGTGCCCGGCGAGGTCGCGCCGGCTCCGCCCGCGCCGCCGGTCGTGGATGGCATCGAGCGCGGCGATACACAGGAGATGGATTTTGCCTTTGTCTTTACCGGTGGGGCGTTCGGGAACGCGGCCGAAGCGTTCATCGACAGCTATTATCCAGAATATGAGCTGATACAGGCTCGCAGCTTCGAGGCCATGTTTGACCGGCTGTATCGTGAAATGCGGTCAGCGCGGGCGCAGGGCCGCGACCCGCATCTGCGCGAGCTGGTCATCGTGACCCACGCAAACGCCGCTGGCGGGTTGCAGATACCGCTGACCCGCTCGACCGGGCGGCGGCCCGAAGGGTTCTTCAACATCTGGAGTCTTGCTGAACTGCAGGATGACTTCCGCAACGACCTGCATCAGCGGTTCCGTCAGCGGCGGCGCGAGGTGGTGTCGGATATGTTCGACGAGTCCACTCGCGTCATCGTCCGCGGCTGCGAATTTGGACAGGCACCTGAAGCCCTGGATGCCTTACGGACTTTCTTTGGCGGTGATGCCTACGTCTGGGCGCCCACCGGATTTCAGGGGTTCGAAACACTGCGGATCGGTGGCGAGCGGCTGCCCACGCCTGAGGCGGCCTTTGATTTCCTGGCGGAACAGGAATACCTGCCGCCTGAGCTTCAGCCAATGGAGGAGGAAAGCAAGCGCGAATACATCGCTCGGGTCTTCGGTCTGAACGGGACTGTGCCCGCTACCTTCTTTGTGATGGGTCGCGAAGACTATACCGAGCTTCGCCGCTTAATGGCCCAACGTGAGGGGCGCGGATTAGAAGCCGAGGATCTGAAGGACCGCGAGGACAATCTGGAACCCACTACCGGTGAGCACTGGGAATCCTCAGCCCCCGGGGCTCTAGGCCGTCCAATCCCCGAGCTCGACGCGTTGAGCGCGGATGAGCTAGAGGCGCGCGGACGCGCGCTGATGCAGAATTACCGGCCACAAATCGCTTATATGCTGGAACGGCTTCGGAACGCCTGGGAACGCAAGGGTATGGAGACTCTGGATCGCTGCGAGGATACCAACGATCCGCTGTGCGGCCTGCCGCCCGAGGATGCTTTCGGGGATCCCAATATCACCGGAACCGACGCCAACCGTTTCCCTGGACCAAACATCGACGCGTTCGAAACCACTGATATTCAGGTCCCAGAAGAACAGGCAGATACCACCCAGTTCGAAGAGAGTCTGGCACCAGGTGGTTCCGAAGCGACCCCAATCAACGGAACCGGTCCGAACAACGCCGAGATGCCGCGTCCGGCCCGGTCTGGTCAGGAAGAAGACGGTGGTTCGACCGGCCCCGGAAACACCCCTTCGGGCAGTGCGCTGAGCGGTCGTGCGGCGGCGCAGGACTTTGACAAGTCTCAGGGGTTGAGCGAGCGCCAGCCCCAACCAGAACCTGAACCCGAGCCGATCGACCCGCAGGCCATCATCGACGCGATGACCAACGAGGCGGACCGCGAGGCGGCGCAGGCCATCCTCGACCGTCTGCCTACAGAGGGCTGGACGTTGTCGAACTATCTGTCGGCGGCAGAGCTTTCGGTCAATGTCGCCGCCGCGCCGCTCACTTTTGTCGAAGGTGTCGCCGCGACCTTCGCGCTTGAGGCGGGAGCGGTGGTTCTGGGCGGTGTTCTGTCGATCGTGGGCTTCCTCGTGACGATCGAGGAAAGCCGCGAGGCGCAGGCCGAGGCGGCGCAGGCGTTGGGTGTCGAGTTGGGATACGAGCGCCTGATCGGACAGCTGTCAGGCGACCGGATCACCGGGGAGGCGGATGCCTCCGAGATGCGCGATGGGCTGACCGATGATTACCGGGTCGTCAGTCAGATCCGTTACAACATCCCCCATGGCGGGCGGACCGCGCTGCCCAATATCGAAATCGGAGTCAATGCCGTGGCTCATGATGCCAACCGCGTGCTCGAGGCCGCCGATCGGACACTGCGGCAGCGGTTGGTCGAGGGCGGATTGACGGGATCGGATCTGGACCGCGTCTTTGAAGCGGCCCGGCCCATCATTCGCCGCCGGTTCATTGATCAGATGATGCGGCAGGGTGGTCAGGCCATTGCTCGCCGCCGCGAATTGCTGGAGCAGAGACAATGACTGGCTTTCCCGGATCTCCCAAACTCATCCGTGCTGGCCTGGTGCTGATCTCTCCCGAAACTGGTGCGGTGGAGCGTATCATCACGTTGCAATATGCGCCTGAGACGTTGTCGCGCCAGATCGAGGCACAGGCAACGGAAAGTCAAGCGGGCCGCGGCCAGCCACTTCGCCTGCGCGCGCCCGCGGTCGAGACCTTTACGCTTGAGGCGGCAATAGACGCAACCGATCAGCTGGAATTTCCTGATCAGAACCAGACCACGGTGGATCACGGCATCTTTCCGGCGCTTTCCGCACTGGAAACGATGCTGCATCCCACCACGGCACAACTGAACCGGCAGAACACGCAGGCCGGTGCCGGGTCGTTCGAGATCTCGCCTGCCGAAACACCGCTGGCACTATTTGTCTGGAGCGCAAGCCGCATCGTGCCGGTCACCATGACCTCGTTGCAGATCACCGAGGAGTTTTTCGATCCTAATCTGAACCCGATCCGCGCCAAGCTGTCGCTGTCGCTGCGCAGCCTGTCGGTGGACGATTTGGGCTTTGGCCATCGCGGTTCAGGCCTCTTCATGGCCTATCTGCAGGCCAAAGAGCAGCTTGCGGCAAAGGCTGCGGCGGGGTCGCTTGATGCGCTTGGCGCAGGAGGTGCGTTGTGAAGAACCCTGTTCAGGCCATGCTTGAAGCCGGAATTGTCGAGGCGACAGATTTCCCGCCCGAAAGCCGGTATCATGGCATCCCAACCCACAGTTTCACGGCCCCCGATGGCCGCATTGTGCCTTATCTGGCGCGCCGTTTCGCACCGCCTCCGGAAAACTTCGCCACCATCGGGTATCGCACCGTGGCCGAGGGCGACCGGCTGGACCGTATCGCTGCCGAAACGAACGGCAATCCACAGGGCTTCTGGCAGCTTTGCGACGCAAACCGCGCGCTCTGGCCTGACGAACTGGAAGGGACCGGTTTCTCGATCCGTTTGACCCTGCCTGAAGGCGTGCCCGGTCCCGAGGATGAAGGATGATCCAGGGTATCGACATATCCCTACTGGTTGGTCCCGGCGTGCCAGTTCCCGCCCCGCGCGAGGTGATTGAGGCTCTGGAAAACGTTCGGGTCGAGGAAAACGCAGGCGACACTCCGTCGGGGTTCGAACTGATGTTTTCGGTGGACAAGGATTCGCCGCTCAACACCCTGTTCCTTTTGTCGGGGGGCACGACGCTACCGATCTTGCGGGTGGCATTAGTAGCAACAATCAACGGGCAGGCGACGCCACTTATCAATGGGGTCGTAACCCGAACCGATATTCGACCAGGCTCGGGCGGGGAACCCGCCCAATTGTCGGTCAAGGGCAAAGACCTTACGGCGGCGATGGATGTGATCGATTTCTCGGGTCTCATCCCATATCCAGCTATGCCGCCAGAGGCGCGCGTGGCGCTGATCCTGGCGAAGTATGCTTGGCTGGGCATCATTCCGCAGGTCATTCCCAGCCTCGAAGGCCCACCGCTGCCCACCGAGGTGATCCCCCGCCATCAGGACACCGATCTGGACTATATCCGCCGCCTTGCGCAGGAGGCGGGATATACGTTTTTCATGAAACCCGGACCCGCGCCGGCCACATCCTTTGCTTATTGGGGGCCCGATATTCGCATGGGCGACGTGCAGCCCGCGCTGACGATGGACAGCGGCGCTGCGGATACCTGCGAAAGCCTGAGCTTCAGTTTCGACAAGGAACAGTCCGAAATCCCTATCGTCTACATCCACAACGCATTGACCAAAGCGCCCATTCCAATTCCGATCCCGGGCCAGATTCCGTTTCAGCCGCCGCTGGGTGCTGTGCCGCCCCTTCCGCCCAAGATCACCCGGTTACGCGACACCGCAAGGCTGAATCCGTTGCAGGCGCTGGCACGCGGATTTGCGCAGGCGGCGCAAAATTCGGATGCGGTGACGGGCACCGGATCGTTGGACGTGCTGCGTTATGGTCGGGTGCTGCGCGCGCGCGGATTGGTTGGCGTGCGCGGCGCAGGACGGGCTTTTGACGGCGTACATTATGTGCAGCAAGTCAGCCATGACCTGTCGCGCGGCAAATACAAGCAGAGCTTTACCCTCAAAAGGAGCGGGTTGCTGCCAGCCCGCGCATCGATACCTGCATGACCGAGCGCTATTTGGGAAAGTATCGCGGCACGGTGGTCAACAATGTTGATCCGATGCTGACCGGGCGCATTCAGGCCATCGTGCCGGATGTAAGTCAAGTAGCGCTGACCTCGTGGTGCATGCCCTGTTTCCCGGTGGCGGGAACGCAGACCGGATCGCTGGGTGTACCCCCCATCGGCGCCGGTGTCTGGGTCGAGTTCGAGAGGGGCGATCCCGACTATCCGATCTGGACGGGCTGTTTCTATGGCTCGGCTGCCGAAGTTCCGGCCCTGCACCAATTGACTCCGCCGGGTGTCAGTGCGGTCACGATCCAGACGCTTTTGCAGAACGGCATCACCGTAACCGACCTGCCGGGGCCAACCGGGGGGATCGTGCTGAAAACGGCCGCTGGCGCATCGCTGATCGTCAATGATACCGGCATCTACATCCAGAATGGACGCGGTGCGTCCATCGTTATGACCGGCCCAACCGTGACTGTGAACAACGGCGCGCTGACGGTGATTTAGGGAGGAGCAAAGATGAGCGGACCCATTTTGCATCTTGGCGCAACCGTGACCTGCTCGCACGGCGGTCAAGCCCTGCCAGTTGCACCCTCGGCGCGGGTGTTGGTCAACGGTCAGCCTTCGGTGGCGCAGACTTCGCCTTGGACGGTGGCGGGCTGCGCCTTTGTACCCATTGGTGGCAACGGCCCCTGCGTCAGCGCAAATTATGTCGTCGGAGCGACACGGGTGCTGATCGACGGTGCGCCTGCCGTGCTGATGTCGTCTACCTCCATCTGCGCCCCCACCGGCACACCGCTGATCCCTGTGCAGGCGCAGACGCGGGTGATCGGGACATGAGCCATGCAGGTTGATTTTCCATATCATTTCGATGGCCGCGACCGGACGGCGGAAACCACCGAAGCCGACCATATTCGTGACCTGATCGAACAGATCTTGTTCACCAATCCGGGCGAGCGGGTGAACCGCCCCGATTTTGGTGCGGGTATTGCTCAGCTGCTATTTGCACCTGTTAGCGCCGAGCAAGCGGCAACGACCGAATTCATGATCCGGGGCGCGTTACAACAGTATCTGGGCCGCAGGATCGAGGTGCAGGAGGTCTCGGCTGAGGCCCATGACGCCACGATCACAATCACCATCGTCTATCGCATATTATCGACCGGGGCGGCGGATCAGGCGAGCTTTACCTTGGGAGGTGGTGCATGATCTATCATTGCTGTGATCCGCGGCGCCGAGAGCGCGTGCTGCAAGCCATCGCAGGTGGCATGGCCATCAACGGTATCGACTTTCTCGAAGTGCTAGACCGCGAGGCCCCTGCCGACACGCCTGCACAACGCACCCTGCTATTGCGCTTTCTTGATACCGCGCCTGCGCTGACATTAGAGAATTTTGAGCTGACTGGCGGCGAGCGGATCACCGATATTGCGCTGGAATGGGTCACACGTGCAGATGTGCCGGATGTAGCCTTGGCAGAGCCCGGCTTGGTGGCTTGGCTGGCTACCTTGCCTGACCCCGAACAGGTGCTGGTCTTACGCACGCTTTCTTCGGGTGACTTCGCCAGCTATACCTTGCGTCTGGTTGCAAGTCCGGGCGATCTGTCACCACCTGCTGGCATCGACCGGATCCTGTCCGAGGTCGCCTTCTCGTTCAAGGTTGAATGCCCTACCGATTTCGACTGCGCGCCTAAGGTCATCTGCCCTGAGGAGCCGCCTGAGCAGCCCGCGCTCAGCTATCTGGCGAAGGACTACCAAAGTTTCCGCCGCTTGATGCTAGGTCGGATGGCGCAGATCATGCCCGACTGGCGCGAGCGCAACCCCGCCGATCTGGGCATCACATTGGTCGAGGCGCTGGCCTACACCGCTGACCGCTTGTCATATGCTCAGGATGCCGTCGCGACTGAGGCCTATCTGGCCACCGCTCGCCGCCGTTCGTCTGTCCGGCGCCATGTGCGTTTGGTGGACTACCGGATGCATGATGGGGCCAATGCGCGGGTCTGGGTGCATTTCGATACGGATGACGATGTGAGCCTGCCCGCGCAGACGCGCATCCTGACGCGGCTGATCGGGTTCGATCCCGTGATCGCGCCTGCAAGCGATACAGAACGCGACGCGCTGAACCTTACGCCGCTGGTCTTCGAGACGCTGCACGAACAGGATTTGTTCGAGGCACACAATGCGATGGATTTCTATGAATGGTCTGACGTTGAATGCTGTTTGCCCAAAGGCGCGACACGCGCGACGCTTGCAGGGGATTTCGGCAACCTTGTGCCGGGAAACGTGCTGATTTTTGAAGAGAGGCTGGGTCCGCGTACCGGGCGCACCGCCGACGCCGACCCGGCCCATCGTCACGCAGTGCGGCTGACGGCGGTGCAGGCGGGGCTGCAGGACGACCTGGAAAACCAATCCATCACCGAGATCCGCTGGGCCGAGGAGGATGCGTTGCCCTTCCCAGTCTGCATCTCCTCCGAACTCGACGAGGCGGTGGGCGGTGGGCTTGAGCGGCGTGTGTCGCATGTGCTGGGCAATATGGTATTGGCCGATCACGGCCTGACGATCGAAGATGAGGATCTTGGCGTTGTGCCCGCCCCACATCTGCAACTGGTGGCTGATCCCGCGCACGATCCCTGTGACCGGTCTGAGCCACGCACGGTCCCGCCGCGCTATCGCCCAAGGTTGGCTGAAGGACCGGTGTCGCAGATCGCGCCATTTGATATGGACGCACCATCCGCCTTTGCCGCAACCGACTTGCCGCCTGCTGCGCGGCGGCCCAAGGTTGATTTGCTATCAGGTGTCGCCCCGGCCACCGAGGATTGGCAGGCGCAGCCCGATCTACTGCAATCGCTACCCGAACAGACCCATTTCGTCGTTGAGACCGAGGCCGATGGCTCGGCTTTCCTTCGCTTTGGCGACGACCAGAATGGCCGCCGCCCCGCAGCGGGCACGCCGTTCACTGCCGCGTATCGTGTTGGCAACGGGCGTGCTGGCAATGTGGGGGCCGACGCATTGAGCCATGCGATCACCGGTGTCAGCCAGATCACCGCCCTGCGCAATCCGATCCCGGCCACGGGCGGGGTGAACCCTGAAACGATGGAAGAGGCGCGGCAGGCCGCACCCTATGCCTATCGTCGTCAGGAACGCGCCGTCACGCCGGAGGACTATGCGCAGATGGCGCTGCGTCATCGGGACGTGCAACGTGCCGTTGCCACTTTCCGTTGGAATGGGCACGGACATACGGTCTTTGTCACGGTGGACCGGTTCGGAAATCGACCAATCACGCCGGAATTCGAGGCGGAGCTGCGGGAGGAACTCAACGCGGTCCGTATGGCTGGCTATGACCTTGAAGTCGACGGGCCGCGTTTCATCGCGCTTGAACTTGGGCTGTTCATCTGCGCCCACCCGGATCATTTCCGTGCGCAAGTACGGCAGGCGGTGCTGCAGGCGCTGTCGGCGACCCGCAACCCCGATGGCTCAATCGGGTTTTTCCATCCGGACAATTTCACTTTTGGTACGCCAGTTTACCTTTCTGCGATCTATGCGCATGTGATGAAGGTCGAAGGCGTTGCGTCAGTCCGGGCGCTGCATTTCCGCCGGCGCGGATCCACCAGCACGGTTGCCCTTGACGATGGTGAGTTGACATTCGGTCGGCTGGAGATTGCGCAGCTCGAGAATGATCCGAACTTTCCCGAGCGTGGCGCGCTGGACATCAATATGGGAGGCGGGAAATGAGCGACGGCCCAATTCGCATTGGCCATCCCGACGAAGGGAACAGCGCCGATCTCTGCGGTTGCTGTGAAGGCACGGCGTTAAGCACGATCCGCGATACGGCCAATCGACCCAACCTGTCGGCCATCGCATTTCGCGCCGGTGATCATGCGCTGTTCAAGGCGTCAATGCTCACCGGATTGGCCTCGGCCGCCTATCCGGCACTGGCAAGGCTGCGTACGCGTGATGACTACGATTTCTCGATTGCGCTGATCGACGCTTGGGCGGCGGCCTGCGATGTGCTGACCTTCTATCAGGAACGTCTGGCCAACGAATCCTACATGGGCACCGCTACCGAGCGCTTGTCGATTGGCGAACTGGGACGGTTGATCGGTTATCGCCTTCATCCCGGTGCCGCCGCCGAAACCGATCTGGTGATCCTGATGGAAGACCCACCGGGTGCCGAGCCGGATGTGGCCGAATTGCAGGTGCCCGAAGGTACACGTGTGCAATCCCAACCCGGCCCGGAGGAAGAGGCGCAGGTATTCGAGACCATCGAACCGCTGGAAACGAGAGTGATCTGGAATGCCCTACGTCCGCGTCTGACCCGCGATGAGCTACCCGGAAACGGCGATACAGAGGCGTGGTTGGAGGGTCTGCCAAACCTGCAGGTCGGCGATGCCATTGTATTCATCGACCGCGAGCGGTGGGATGAGTCATTCAGTGGGTTCGACAGGACCTCCAACAACTGGAACTTCCGACACATCACCTCGGTCGAGCCAGCGCAGGACGGTGCGCGCACGCGGATCACATGGTCTGTTGGCCTGAGTAATCTAGGGCCGTCCGGCGGTGGGGGTGAGCCGCCTTTGCAGCTGTACCATCTGCCCGAGCGCGCCAATTTTTTTGGCTTCAACGCGCCCCACCCGGTGGTTCTGACGGCGCGGCAGCGCTCGGGCTTCGGTTTTGGTGGAACGCCAGCCAGCGACCCGCCGTCGCCGATCAGCGGCACTGCTGATGATTTCGGTGACTGGGTGTTTGTCTTTGATGACCCGAGACGCATCCATCTGGACAATGTTTATAAGGGCTTCGTAGACGAGAGCTGGATTGTGATCCGCCGCCCGTTCGGCGCGCGCCAGCTCTACCGCATTGACGATGCGCGGGGCGACTCTTTGGCGCGATATGCGATCAGCGGCAAGACCTCGCGGTTGACACTGGATACTGATCATCGGATCGGCCTGTTTGATGGCAGCCAATATCGCGGCAGCGCGATCTTTGGTAGCAGTGTGGCGCTGGGTTTTGCCGATGTGCCGGAAACCGCATGGGTTGCGGGTGACCAGATCGAGCTGAACATGCGCGCGGACGGCCTTCCGGATGGACGCCGCCTGATTTTCCGCGGCAAGCGGGCGCATCTGGAGTATCGGGGCCAGATCGGCACATTACAACATGACGACGGTGCCGTGCGGACATTGATCCGGGGCCAGATCGTGACTTTGATGGCCGAGCCGGAGGTTTTCGGCGCAAGCATTCTTTACCGTGTTCAGGACGAAACGGGGTTCGAAGGGACCGCGACCGAGCCAGCGAACCGGTTCCGTTACGCCCCACCGCCCGAAGGTGCCGAGGAGATCGCAGTTCCAGCGGTGCTGGATCAGGTTTTGGCCATTGGCACCAACACCTCACGGTTGGAGTTGACAGAACCCTTGGGGGCAGCTTTTGACCGGGCAGGCCTGACCATCCATGCCAATGTTGCCCGAGCTGCCCATGGTGAAGGCGTGACTGAGATACTGGGTCATGGCGACCCGTCTGTGCCGTTCCAGAAATTCCTGCCGAAACAAGCCCCCGTGACCCATCGCCTCGCACCCACCGAAAGCGGGGTGGAAAGCACGCTGAGCCTGCGGATCGATGGCGTGGAATGGCAGGAGGTGCCCGATCTTTACGAGCGCGGCGCAACGGCACGGGTCTACAAGACCGCGCTGACGGACGAGGGTGAAACGCTTGTCGAGTTCGGCGATGGTATCTCGGGTGCGCGACCACCTGCGGGCCGCGACAACATCGTTGCGGATCATTCGCGCGGGCTGGGCGCGGCGGGTAACCTGCGGGCCGGGCAGCTCAAGCTGCCGTTGGACCGCCCGCTGGGTCTCAAGGACGTGAACAACCCGCTGCCTGCTACAGGCGGGGCAGATGCCGAGGCGCAGCAGGATGCACGCCGCAACGCGCCAATCTATACGCTGACTTTGGGCCGTGTTGTCTCGTTGACCGACTACCGTGATTTTGCATTGGGATATCCCGGTATCGCAAAAGCTGAGGCGCGTTGGGTCTGGCAGGGTCAGACGCGGCGCATCGTGGTCACGGTCGCCGGCGATGACGGTGCCGAGGTCCCGCCCGGCAGCAACACCCATGACAACCTGTTGCAAGCCTTCCGCCGTTTGGGTGATCCATTGGTGGGCGTCGACCTGTTGTCTTATCAGCCTGCTACTTTCCGGCTGGGTCTGCGGGTGGCCGTCAATACGGCTTACGAACCCGAAACAGTGCTGGCCGCGCTTGAGGCGCATCTGCGGCAGGCGTTTTCCTTCGCGAAGCGTGATCTGGCCGCGCTGCTGACCTTGTCAGAGGTCGCCGCCGCCGCGCATGAGGTAGCGGGGGTTGATGCGGTGGATATCGACCGCCTGTCGCGCAGCACGCCGCCGCAAATAGCGGCGATCGCCCATGCGCGGTTGATCTCGCGCCCCGGGCGGCAGGGTGCGGATGGCACGTTGCTGCCGGCCGAGATCCTGACGCTGCATCCCGGTGCGTTGGCCAAGCTTGAGGTGATGTCATGAACCGGATCACACCCAGAGCACTTTACGAGCTGTTGCCCGCTATCCACCGTCTGCGCGATGCGGACGAAGGCGGCCCGCTTGAGGCGCTGATGGCCGTCCTAGCCCGAGAAGGTGCGGTGGTCGAAGAGAACATCGAACAGCTGCTCGATAACCTCTTTATCGAAACCTGCGAAGATTGGGCCTCTCCCTATATCGGGGGCACCATCGGATATCGCGCGCTCTATCCCATCGAGGGTACGGATGTGGGAAACCGCGCCGAGGTGGCCAACACCATCGGCTATCGCCGCCGCAAGGGTACCGCGGCAGTGCTTGAAGCGCTGGCCCGCGACGTGACCGGCTGGCCCGCCCATGTGGTCGAATATTTCCAGATCACGGCCACCTGCCAGCACATGAACCATATCCGGGCCACGCATCATCTGGCACCTGATCTTCACGACCCGCTGAGCCTTGAGCCGCTCAACCGCGCCTTTGACGGGACCAGTCATGTGGCAGAGATGCGCGCGATCCGGCAGGGGCCGGCTGTCAAATCAATTGGTGGGCGGCACAATTTCCCGCATATCGGCTTGTTCTTGTGGAGACTGATGGCCAGGCCGCATGTTTTCACGCCGACAACGCAGGTGGATGACCGTCGCTATCTGTTCGACCCGCTGGGCGCGCCGCGGCAGCTTGTGAACCTGCCGCAGCCCGAAGCAACGATCAGTTCTATTTCACGCCCCGAACATGTGCCGGGCGACATCTCGCGCCGGGCGTTGGAGCGGGATGTAACGCTGTGGTACGGGCCGGGCCGGGCGTTCCAGATCTTTGTGGATGGCGAGGCGGTGCCGATCACGCGAATTGAGGCCTGCGACCTTTCCGATGACGGCGCAGGCTGGAACCATTCTCCACATGACCGGATACCTGCCGCCGATCTGGCCGAGATCGAGGATACCGACCCTCTGGTACCGCCGGCCAATGCGTTGGTGCGGGTGGACCCGGTTCTGGGTCGCATCACTTTCCCCGAGGATGAGGAGGGTGAGGTACGCGCCACTTTCCACACTGGCTTTCCCGGTCGTATCGGTGGCGGGCACTACAACCGATCTGCCACCCTGACACGTGATCCGGGGCAGGCGCTGATACCGGTGCCCACGGGTGCCCATCCCACGATTCAGAGCGCATTGGACGATGTGCAGACCTTGGGCGGGATCGTCGAGATCACCACGTCGGACAACTTTGAAGAGGCGATCGCCATTGAGGCTGAGCCCGACACCGAAGTGATCTTGCGGGCTGCCAATGGCCAGCGCCCGGTGCTGCGGCCGCCCGGAGCGCTGAACATAGCAGGCGGCGAGAATGCTCGCGTTGTGCTGGACGGTGTAGTGGTCGATGGTCAGCCGATAGAGATCACACCAAATGGCGACGGGGCGTCGCCCAACTCGGTTGTCCTTAGGCATCTGATGCTGATCCCAGGCCTCTCCTTTACCGAGATCGGTGCACCCGCCACACCCGGCGCGATCAGCCTGAGCGTCACAACCACGGGTGTTGAACTGCTGATTGATAATTGTGTCAGCGGTGCGGTCCGCATGGATCAGTCCACCAATATGGTACTGCGTGACAGCATCGTGGACGCAGCGGCCACCCCCGCTCGCGACAGTCCCGAAGGGCTGGCCATCGCTGGTCTGCTAGGCGAGGACGATCCGGCGGGAGCGCTACAGATTCTTGCAAGCACCGTGCTGGGCCGTATCGTTGCACGCAGTTTCCCGCTGGTATCTGACAGTATCTTGGACGCGCGTGGCGAGGCGCCCGTACAGGCAAGACGGCGGCAGCAGGGCTGCATGCGATTCAGCTACATCCCTGACGGCTCGGTTACGCCGCGCCGCTATCGCTGCCAGCCGCAGCTCGCCATAGATCAAGCGGTGGCGCAGGCCGAGGTCGATGCGGGTGGTCCGATCAGCCAGGCGCAACGCGACCTGATCCGGTCGCGTATCGTGCGATGGCTGCGTCCTGGGTTCACGGCGAAATCGGCGGCGCACCCGGCTTATGTGCAACTGCGCAACGCCAGCCCAGTCGAGATCCGCGAGGGTGCGTCGGACGAGGGCGAGATGGGTGCGTGGCATCTGCTTGCAGCACCTCAGCGCGAAGCAAACCTGCGCATTCGACTTGAGGAATATCTGCGCTTCGGTCTGGAAGCGGGAATTTTCTATGAAACATGATTTTGAAGGAGCAAACCGATGAGCGGTGACTATAGCAGAGATAGCTTCGACGCCCTGAAGAGTTTCGCCGGTGTCTTCCTTCAGCAGGGCCGTGCGGTGCTGGACAGCGACTGGAATACGTTGGTCCAGATGTTTGAAAGACGTATCCGGGCTGGAACGGTCGATACGATCGGGCGGGCCGTCGTCCCACGGGAGACCGAACTGGCCTTTGAGATACAGTTGACCGCAACCGGGTTCGAATATGGGTTCGGGCGGCTCTACCTGGACGGTATGACCTGCGAATCCTTCGGGTTTGCGAATTTCGACGGTAGTGATCCGACGCGACCCGATCCTGTATTCGACCGAGCGCGACCGGGTCCTGACGGCCCTCAGGGCGTGCTGGACGAGATGATTGCCCCGCCAGAGGGTGATTTCACCGACTACATGTTGCAGCCCCACTGGCCGACGCCCGAACCGCTGCCTGCTGACGGCCGCTACATGGTCTATCTGGTGGGCTGGCAGCGTGAGGTGACCGCGACCGAGATGCCAGAACTCCTGGATCCCGCGCTTGGCGGGCTGGACAGTGCGACTCGATGGCAAACCGTTTGGCAGGTTCGCGTTCTGCCAGATCTCGGTGAGGGAGCGACTTGCGCCACGCCCGACGAGGAATTGCCCGGCTGGGTCGAGGAAATCGCACCTTCGACTGCCCGGCTGACTAACGGCACAGTAGATGTGGACGACCCCGAAGACCCTTGTGTGGTGCCGCCGACGGAAGGCTACACGGGCGTCGAAAATCAGTTCTACCGCGTTGAAATACATGGGCTTGCGCCGGATCTCGATCCTGACGATACGCCGACGCAAGGTGACTGGCGGTTCAAGTTCAGCCGCGAAAACGCGTCGGTCCGCGCGTCGGTGACGGCGGTTGCTGAGGACGCTCAGTCGGTAACCGTTGCGCGTGTCGGGCGCGACGAAGTCTTGCGGTTCAGCCCCGGCGACTGGGTCGAACTGACCGACGATATTCGTGAGTTCAACCATGTCTCGGGTCAGATATTGCGGGTGGCGGATGTGGATGCTGAGACACGGACCGTAGAATTCGAAGGAACCCTCGAGGCGGATTTGGTGCCCAGCGGTCTTGATGACGACACGCTGGCAAATCGTCACACCCGGCTGGTCCGCTGGGATCAGAGGGGTGTGATCCGGCTGGATGATGGCACTCTCTGGATCGATCTGGACCTTCCGGGATCAGACGGGCTAATCCCGGTGCCACCTGACGGGCGCGCGATCATGCTGGAAAGCGGTATCACGGTCAGTTTCGATACCGCCGATGGGCCTGGGCTTTGGCGGCCGATGGATCATTGGCGCTTTGCTGCCCGCACCGCCGGCACTCAGATCGAGAGCCTGCGCAATGCACCACCCGATGGTGTGCAACGGCATTACACACGGCTGGCCGTCGTGACACCGGGCACGCCCAACGTGCCTGGGCAAGTGCTGGATTGCCGCGCCTTCTGGCCACCGGAATTCGAAGGCGGGGAAGAGGGGTGTGCCTGTACCGTCTGCGTCACTGCTGAGGAACATAACTCGGGCACCCTGACCATTCAGGATGCGATCAATCAAGTCGGGCCGCTAGGCGGTTCTGTCTGCCTGGACGCAGGTGTCTATGCGCTGCGCGAACCAGTGCGGATCGTTGGCCGCGGCGCCATCCGGCTGGTGGGGCAGGGTTTGGGAACCATTCTCGTGTATCGCGGCGTAGGCGGTGCTGTTCAGGTCGGAAGCTCGGTGGACATACGGTTGGAACGTTTCTCGGTTCTGGCCGCCCCGATTGAGGATGCAAATGGTGGAATGCCGCCTGTGCATGGCGTGGCTGCGGTGAACGCCTCGCTACTGGCGATGCGACGACTCGCGGCGGTCGTTATCGCGCCCAATCCCGAAGATCGCGCCGATTTCGGCATCGCGCTGGATGGCACGCAGGTGGGGGCGAAAGTCGAGGAATGCGTGGCTGTTGCCGCCAATGCGCTGGGATCCCGGTCGTCTTATGGGCTGGACGAGGACGGAGATTTGCAGATCGCAGCATTTGCCGAACTAAGGGTGGCAGATTGCATCCTGTTTGGCGGACGGATGGGGGTCCGTATCGACCGGTCCGCAATCAATATCGCGGCGGCGCATTTGACGCGTAATCTGATCCTGTCGCTGGACACCGGGGCACGCATAAACTGGGCCGAAATTCCGGCGGCCTCGCTGTCCATTGAGGGGAGTACCGCGCTGGCGAACCGCCGTGCGATGATCCTGTCGGCCGGCACGTTGCGGGTTCAGGATTGCGAAATATCTGGCGGTGACGATTTCGGGGATGGGATTGCGCTCGTGCCCAACCTCTTGCCCGAAACTCCTACGGACGCGCAGATCATCGGTAACACGATCTTTGATCTGGGTGGCGCGGGCATCCGTGTTGCTGGTCAGCTTGATACGTTGTTCATCAAGCGCAACATTATCCGCGACTGTGGTGAGGCCGGGATCACCATCGACCCTGATGCTGCGATCCGGCACCTTGCCGTTGACAATAACTCAGTTCACCAGATCGGCCTGGCGGCAGCGCGTGATTTTGCTGTGGGCATACTAGTGACTGGCACCCAGACCGGCCAAATCGTCGGAAATTCGGTGCGCGACGTCGGCGAAGAAGGGTTCTCGGGTCAAGTCTATGCCGGTATCGCCGTGCAGGGCAGCGGCAGCATCGATATTTCCACCAATGTGATTTCTGGCATAGGTGGCGGTCAGCCTGAAAGCACATCATCGGGTATTCTGGCCATGCCGCCGCTGGTGGGGTTGAACGTGGGCTCAAACCGGATCTTCGGTGATTTGTCGCAGTCGGATGAGTCGAGCAACTGGATGGCCATCCGCATCGGTTCAGTCACCCCTCCTGATATCGGGGTGATTGGCAACCTTGCGACCGGGTATCTGGCGGCGGTGCCAGGGCGGGCGCCGGACGGCAATGTCTATTTCCGTGTGGCCGAGGATGTTTGGTCTGCTTCGGCGGGCAGTTTCCGTATTGCCTTCCCCTCGACACCTTCGCAGATCACAGTTCGTGGCAATCAGGCGCGATCGGCACAGCGAGTGACGTCGGCCATGGTTTGGGTGTTCAGCAACGGGGCGCGGGCAATTGGTCTGTCGGACAATCAGTTTGATCTGCAAAGTGGTGGTGGGCTTAGTCAGGTGGTTCTGGCCGCCGGGCCGCGTCTAACCGTTTCTTCGAATACGATCACCCACACCACCGACGCCACTTCGATGCAGCTGTTTTCAAGCCCCAATGGCGGCGCGGCGGTGCTGGGCAATGTCACAACATCCGGCATCAGGTTGAACAACGGCCCGCTGCCAGCACCGTTCAACACGCTCAACATCAACGCCTAAGGAAGGAACTGAACCATGTCGACCACACGGATTGTCACCTTGGGCCGGGAACGCACGCTAAGCACACTTGCACGACGTATTTTTGAAATCCCCAGCGGGCGCGCCGGGCAGGCGCAGTTGCGCCGGGCCGAGGCGGCGTTGTTGCGCGCCAACCCCCGGTTGCGCAACGCCGAGGGGTTTCGGTCTGGGGCCAGTGTGGTGGTCCCCGCAGCGACCGGGCTACGCCCTACAGCGACGGTGCGACAGGCCGATCTGACGAGCGATACGCTTGGCATCGAGACAGAATTGCGCCTGCAGGCGGCCGCGAGCCGCATCGAAGATGCGTTTCGGGGTGCCTCCGAGCAACGCCGCGAAACGCTTGAGCGGCTGGGCACTCGGGGCTTTGTCGCCGCCGCCACGCGCGCGCTCCCACAGGCGCGCGAGCAGATGGCGCGGGCGCGGGATCGCCTCGGACGCGAAGAACAACTGGCCGAAGAGGTGCAGGCACGGCTGGTGCAGGGTGTAGCGGATGCGATCGAGGCTTTGGAGGCATTGAACGCCCGAGTCCCACGCCCTGATCGCAACTGAATTTTGCTGTCACCATGCCAGAAAGGGACACCGAGTGATCAAAAGCAGAGCGATAACGCGACGGAACACGCCCTTTCGCAGATTTTGCGAAAGGGCGAGCTTGATTTGCCTAGCGTATTGAAATTCAGATGAAATCTATGGTGTCGGGCATAGCAGGCGCCTCCAAGTTCAGGATGTTCGCTGCAATGTCGGCTGCCCCGTCAACTATACCGCCGACTACGGGTAGGCTCGAACCTGCTTCGACCAGATTCAGCATCCAATTGTCGAAAGCCTCGGCGAACGCGATGTCGGTGGCGCTTCTATCCATGGCACTCCCGAGATATGCGCCGAAGTCAACCTGGCCCAATGCCGGATCACTGGTCTTGAACTCGAAACTGTCGACCGCGTCGATGCCGGTTTGACCGGTACGATCGGCCCAAGTGGCAGTGAAAAGTCCATCTTCGAAGGCCTGACCAAGATCGATCTCTTGCACGCCGTCTTGGCCAACGATGCGCAGGGTTTCGACACGGGTGGCGTTCTCGTGCATGTTCTTGATACGCACTTCGCCACCGTCGCCCTCGATCACCAGATCCTTTCCACCTTCGACGAAGAACCGAAGGTCGCTGCCATCCAGCGCGCCAGCTTCACGCAGTTCCAACACGTCGTTGTCGCCGCCGCCGCCGCCTGAGATGGCGTCGAGTTTATCACTGGCAAACTTGAGGAAGTCGCCCAACTCGCGTGCCGCGTCCAGCCCGGCCTCGTCTACATCCATCTTGCCGTTCGAGCCAAAGGTGTAGAGATAGGTGTCATTGCCCTGGCCGCCGACAACATCGCCGCCCGCCTCTGAGACCGAGAGGAAGTCGTTGCCCGCACCGCCGAAGAACTGTGTGCTGTCATAGTCCAGCAGAGAGCTGATTGTTGTATGGATGTCTGCGACAGCGTCTTTCGCATCGTGCACCAGATCGCCAACCGCATCGGTCAACTTGTTCAGTGGGTTCAGCGCGTCAAGCGTTGCCTTCAGATCGTCGACCTTGCCGGTCACGCCACCCAGGAGGTTACCGAACGCGGTATCGAACGGGTTGTTGACCGCGCCGTCCCCCGTACCGGAGTCTGGCTTCAGCATATTCCAGACGAGGTCCGTGAAGGTGCCAGTGTCCATCATCCAGTCCGCGCCAGCCTGGCCAAAGTTGAAGTTGGCCTTGTCACCAGTCATCAGCATCAAGTCGCCGCCGGTGCCGCCGAAAGAGAAGTTGTAGGAACCGCCGCCAAGGAAGATGTCGTTATCCGCACCGCCCATCTGGAAACCCAGATCGCCACCGGTCGAGAAGACATCTTCGCCTTCTCCGCCGAACTGAAGGTTGAGCGATGGCGCATTGTCCATCAGCTTTTCTTTCAGGGTTTGCTTCTTTGTCGCGTCATCAGAGCCAGACGTATCCTGATCCGCCGCGTCGGTCTGGTTATCATCCTTTCGAGAGTCCTCCATTTTCTCCTTCATATGGTCTGCCAAAGCCTTGAAAGGATCGGCCTCGCCATCACCGCCGCGGCTGATCATGAAGTCGCTGCCGCTGCCGCCCATCTGAAGTTGAACCCCGGCGTCCTTGCCGCGTTCCATCGCGAACATGACGTCGGTGTCGTCGCCACCCTCTTGCACGTTGACGCGGCCGATGCCGACCATCAGGTCCGTACCCGCGCCGCCGAACTGAGCCGTGGCCGTGCCGCCGCCAACCATCAGGTCCGTGCCCTTGCCGCCGACTTGCAGGTTGCCTTTGCCAGCACCAATGGTGATGTCGGTTTCGGAACCGCCGATCTGGATGTTCGCCTCGCCGCCTGCCAACATGACGTTAAAGCCATCTGTGCCGGTCGAGTTGGCATATTCGGCGAGCTTATCCGCCGCCTTGTCCAGATCAAATGCGCCCAGGTTCACATCCTTGGGCAGGGTCGACCAGATCTCGCCGCCAAACTGGAGGTTGCCCTTGCCAGCACCGATGAGCCAGTCATTGCCAGTGCCGCCAATCTGAAGGTTGGCCGCGCCGCCGCCAATCAGTACATCGGCATCATTGCCGCCGTATTGGATATTGGCGCCGCCGGCACCCACAGCAAGGTCTTTGCCGTCGCCGCCGAACTGAACATTGGTGCTGCCGAGGGCAAACAGTTTGTCCTCGCCCGTGCCGCCGACCTGAATGTTGGTGTTGCCCGCGGCAAACAGCATGTCATTGCCTGCGTTGCCGAATTGAAGGTTGAGGTTACCGACGCCAACCATCGCGTCATCGCCATTGCCACCGGATTGCCAGTTGGCATTGCTGACAGCAACCATCGTGTCGTTTCCGTCCTGTCCGCTCTGGGTCGTAGCAACCAAGGCGCTTGCAACCATCTTGTCGTCGCCGGTGCCGCCGAACATGACGTTAACGCCACCTGCACTGATCATAGTGTCGTTACCTGCATCGCCGAAAACGGTGTTGGCGCCGCCCACTGCCTTCATCAGATCATTGCCGTCATCGCCGTGCAACACGTTGATGCCGCCTATGCCGGTGATCTGATCATTACCGGTGCCGCCGTGAACCTTGTTGACCGCGCCGATGGCTTCGATCGTGTCGTCGCCGCTGTCGCCGTACATTTCGTTATAGGCGCCGATGCCTTTCAGCACGTCATTACCCGACCCGCCATTCATCTTGTTCCACAACCCGCGACCTTCCATGTGGTCGTTGCCCGAGCCGCCAGTCATGTAGTTCTTGGCACCATAGCCGTAGAGGGCGTCGTTGTGCGCGCCGCCATCCATCTTGTTGTAGCCGCCATAGCCTTTGAGCGTGTCATTGTGGTTGCCGCCATACATGTTGTTGACCGCGCCATAGCCATAGAGCTTGTCGTAATGGTCACCCCCGTGCATGTCGTTCTTGGCACCATAGCCCTTGACCGTGTCGTTGCTGGTGCCGCCGCTCATGTAGTTGTAAGCGCCCTTGCCCTCCAAGTAGTCATGGCCGGACCCGCCATAGACATAGTTCTTGATGCCAAGGCCATAGACCTTGTCATTGCCCGACCCACCGTCGAGACGGTTATACGCGCCATAGCCGTAGACCTTGTCGTTGCCGGAATCGCCATAGAGGTAGTTCTTGGCGCCCCAACCCTTGACCGTGTCATTACCCGAGCCGCCGTAAAGCTTGTTATAGCCGCCATAGCCGTAGACGAGGTCGTTGCCCGAGCCGCCCTTGAGATAGCTTTTGGCGGCGTAGCCATACATCTTGTCATTGCCGCTGCCCGCGTCCTTGGACACGCTGATTCCATATAGCTTGTATGTCTGATGCGGGGATTTCTTTGAGCTACCCATGGGAAAATTCCTTTCAATATGAGTTGGATAGAATTGGATTTATGCGGCGACGGCCGCGCTTTGGGTCCAGTTGCCCTGGGCGTTGCGGCCAGGAAACTGGACAATCTTTTTCAGTCGCCCGTCGGCGCCGCGCCGAGCAGCCCGAAAAGCAACATCAGGGAAAACTGTACGGGTCAGATCGCGCGCCATCTTGAAGCCGTTGCCAAACGGCGCGACGAAATCCATGACAACGGGGCAGTGCCCGGAATTCCAGTCTTCTGGTGCCAGCGGCTGGCCATCGTTCAGGATAGCCGCTTCTGTAGCTGCATCGAGATAAGCCCATGTGGCCAACCCGACCGGCACCTCGCCAGAACGCCAAACGCGCACCTGACCCAAGGCCAACGGCGGAAGGATCAACTGGCTGAACGCGTCGAGATTGCGGTCCTGGTAGAGTTCGCATTGGGCCATCAACGCCAGCGCCTCACCAAGTACGGTAAATTCAGAAGCAGCCAAATTCATGTTCAAACCTTTCATGTGCCGGTCGGGCGAAGTTGTCTTGAGAGAACCTCTCGATGCCCTGATCGTGCCTCAGAAGCCGTAGGTTGAATGGGATGGTCTGCCCGTCAGGCGGGGTGATCTGAATTGCAGATTGCCCCGTTGGAAACCGATCGATTGCGTTAGATTCGGCTAAATGTCACAGAGGATCTAACCCCCGCCATGCCTGAGAATTTCCAGCCAAAGCTTGCAATGTCTAACTCAGCGCCGCTAACCTGCCTGGGATCACAACGCGCCAACACACGGCTGAGAATTGTCAGGAGATTTTACTTGGCCGAAGAGGCGGAAGAGACCGGTGAACTGCTGCCGCCGCAGTTGGTGAACACACTCCAGGCGGTCCTTCTGGCTGAGTCGCGCTTTCTGTCTCGCCTGCGCGAGCGAACCGCGGAAAGATGCATAGTTAAGGAAGACATCGAAGCGATCCAACGCGAGATGAACCATGAAAACGTCGTTCATGTGGCGCGCTTTTTCTTCCTGCTGAAGGCTCTTGATTGCTCGACTCCGGCCGCGATCGAAGCGCTGATCGAAGCCCATAACTTGAAGGTCAAGCGCCTGCTCGACGCCGAAGATTTCCAGTTTCGGACGCGCAAAGAGCTACAGAAATCTGTCTTTAAGGACGCTCAGCAATATGTCTGCGTGAAAACGGTCAAGGAAAAGGGCCGGGCTGTGCTTGCAAAAACCGAGATCGCGGCGCTGCTTTTTGATCACATGAGCCGCGACAGCGCCGTAAAGACCCTCGACCTGCTGGTGCGGGCAGGGCTTCTTGTAGAAGAGGATTCCGACCCTCTGTCCGGTTCAAACCGAAAGCTCATCAAGACAGACGGGGTTCTTGAAGATGCCGTAGCGCAATACCTGTCCGATATCGGAAACCCCGCTGCTATTCTGAATGGGGATAAGTCATGAAACTCTTTGTGTCCGCATCGCTGATTGTACTTTTACTTCAGATACCTGCCCACGCGCAAAGCTCTGGCATATTCGGCCTGGGTCGCAGCGACATGGCGTGTGATTTCGTGGAAGAGGCAGAAAACATAGCAAATGTCGCGGAATACGAGCGCTACTCAGTTGCTTGCGGTACAAGGAGCATCAGGACGTTTGATGAAATGCAGTTGCTTCGTGATGCCTATCGGGCTGATCCGGAAGCGACATTGGATTTGATTGAAAGGATTTTGAAAGCCGGGAAATCCAACTAGGTTCAGAACTCGTTTTTGTTTCATAGCCAGAATATGACAGTGGCGGCGAGAGCGATGGCGCAGAGTAAGACTTGTCACGCGACATTGCTCTGGTGCGATACCGCCTCCCAACGATGTCACTCAGGAATGCTTCGGAGCACCCTGGCGGCAAACTACCTACTGTGTCAGTGCGCAACCGCGTTATTCTTTAGAGGCACAAGGTTTCGTCGAACAGGTACTCTCCCTTCGCAAGCATAGGGCTTGACTCATTTGGCGCTTGCTTTACCCATCTTTGCCTGCTCGCTCGGAGTTGGCGTGTGGTTGAAACGATAGGCTGTCCTGCAGGCATCTTCACCGCCAAGTTCGGCAATTCGTTTCTTCTGGTCCGCAAAACACTGGGCATTAACAGACTCGGGATCACAAATCTCGCGCAGACGGCGTTCGCCCTCCGCAAGGGCTGCCAACGTATCCGGGTGGTCCGCCTGCAAGGCCGCAAAATCCCGCAGTTCATTCGGATCTGCTTCGAGATCGAAGAGCTGCGGGTCATGGCCGACATAGTGAACGTACTTCCAATGCCGCCAGCGAACCATGAAGGTTCCGGTGGTCGAACCGCCATCATGGTACTCACTTAGGATAGTGCGCTCAGGGTTGTCGTCTTCACGAGCCAATTGGCGCAGAGAAATGCCCGGCAAGGCTGCGCTGGTCTCATCTTGCACCACCCCGGCGACTTCCACCGCTGTAGCTGCCAGATCGACCAGCGAGGCCCCGGTCGCCACCTTCCGGCCCTTTGGCACGCCGGGCCCGGCCAAAATCATGGGCACACCTGCGGATTGTTCATACATCACCTGCTTGGTCCAAAACCCCTGATCGCCCATCATGTCACCATGGTCAGAGACATAAATGACCACCGTGTTTTCTGTCTGGCCGCTTGCATCAAGAGCTGCAAGAATCCGGCCCACGCAGTTGTCCATGAAACTGGTCAGACCGTAGTAGGCAACCTTTGCTTCACGCATCTTCTGTTCACTAAAATATTCTTCGTAGTCGAAGAACTCTGCTACGTTCTGCAATTCGCTGTGGTCTGGACGGAACCGATCCTGGTAGCCGACAGGCAGGTCGATCTGCTCCGGATCATACATGGCGTAGAACTCTTCCGGGCAGGTCAGCGGATAATGTGGACTTACCAGCGAGACGAATGCGGCCCACGGTTGGTCCGAACCCGCCTTTTTCTGCAACCATGCCTCAGCAGATTCGGTGATCTCACGGTCATAATCGGTATATGTACTGTTCCCCACACCGACATCGGCGGCCAACTCGGCTGCGGCGTCATAGGATTGAGGGGTTTCGCGGAGTAATCCGATGGGCCAGCCGATGCCACCGACCACGTGCATCGGGAGAATCTCATCAGAGAAACCGTTGTCATTATCCGTAGAACGGAAATGCAGTTTGCCGATAGAAACGGTCTCTACACCTTTATCGCGCAATTGGTGCATCCAACTACGGATCCGGCTGTCATAGGGCGACGCGCTGTCCCAGTTGCGAATCTCGTGAACATAGTTCCCGGTCGCGATGGCTGCACGGGCCGGTACGCACATGGGTGACGGCGTGTAAGCATTGGTGAAGAGCGTCCCGCGGGCCGCAAGCGCATCCAGGTTGGGCGTCTTGACGATGGGATGACCGGCGCACCCCATCGCGTCCTTACGATGCTCATCAGATATTATGATCAATAAGTTAGAACTATCATCAATCCTCATGTTTCCGGCCTCCCATGTTCGACTACTCGTTTAGTTGCAGGCTGATCCATCTTGTCAGGCCGAACACCTAGAAGTAGGCCTCGAACACGATCACGGATCGTGGGTAATGCGCACTCTTCAAGGCGATCATCGGCATTCCTAAGCGCTCTCGCAGTCAAACTATCGGTTGGATTAAACGATACGAAGGTGCAACAGGCCAACCAAAGTTTGCGACAGAGTCCGACTAGGCGACCGAAACTGTCAGTTTGCCGGGATCTGCAGGAAACTCGTCAGTTTGCCAATGTTCCCGCGATCTGCCTTCACCTAGCCTTGCCTCAAGGGCTCGGTATGGAGGTTTTGATGCGCGGCGCGGATGTCTTGGTGGAAATGCTCATTGGATATGGGGTCGATACGATCTTTGGCGTGCCGGGCGACACAAACGTTCCTCTCTACGAAGCACTGCAAGAAAACGAAGAGCGGTTCACGCATGTCATGGCGCGCGACGAACGGTCGGCGGGGTTCATGGCAGATGCTTATGGACGTTTCACCGATCGTCCCGGTGTGGTCGAATGCCCTTCTGGGGCCGGCGCGATGTACACCTTGCCACCGATCGCGGAATCCAACGCATCCTCTGTTCCGGTGATCGTTCTTACAATCGATATTCCCTTGCCTGGTGAGGGGCGCGGGGTGCTGACGGAACTCGACTGTGCACGCCTTTTTGAGCCAGTCACGAAGATGTCAGTGCAGGTGAAATCCGCGGAAAAACTGCCGGAGATCATTCGTCGGGCGTTTCGAACGGCGTGTTCAGGCAAACCCGGGGCGGTTCATCTTCAGATCCCCGAGGATATGCTTCTGGCCGAGATTGATCCGGCGCGCATCTCGTTGCATGTAGAGGAGGAGTGCAAGACCTTCCCGGCCTTCCCTACACGGCCCGCGCCGGGTATGACGACCGCGCTGCTGGAGCATTTGTCGAAGGCCGAGCGACCGCTGATTGTCTCTGGCGGCGGGGTGATCCGGGCTTGCGCCGGCGAAGATGTTCTGCGTGTCGCGGAGCGGCTGAACATCCCTGTCTGTACCTCGATGACGGGTCAGGGCACGATGCCGGACGACCACCGCCTGTCGATTGGCGTTATTGGAGATAACGGCTTTCATCCCCACGCGAACCGAGCGATGGAAGAAAGCGATTTTGTGCTATTTGTTGGGTCCAAGATGGGTTCCGTCGTTACTATCGGTTGGACCTTTCCGAAGCTGACCCTGAACAAGCGCGTGGCACAGATCGACATCAATCCAGAGATCATGGCTAACAACTATGAAAACGTTTTGTCGGTGGCGGGCGATGCGAAACTTGTGCTGAGCGACCTGTTTGCGGCGATACCGGACAATTTCGACGGCGAGGCATTCGCGCCTTGGGTGGATCACCTGAATGATCTGCGCAGCCAATTCTGGCAGGGTGCGCAAGCCCTGCTGGACGCCGATAGCACACCACTAAGACCGGAACGGGCGGTGCGTTGCTTTAACGAGGCGCTGGAGGCCTCGGGACAACCAGCCCTGATCTATTCAGACGCGGGGACGCCAACACCCCATATGACCCGGTTCCTCAAGATCAACGATCCGCGCACCCGGTTCGCCATTCCGCGTGCTTTCGGAGGTCTTGGCTCAGCACTTCCCGCGACAGTTGGGGCCTGGCGTGCGGACAATACCCGACGTCCGATTGGCATGTTCGGGGATGGCTCGTTCGGTATGACCGTCGGAGAGCTGGAAACGCTTGTCCGCTTGCAGGTGCCCGCCATTTTGCTGTTGTTCAACAACGGGCACTTCGGTTGGATCAAGGGCCTCCATCGTCTCAAGGGGCACAACAAGACCTTTGGGGTGGATTTCATGCCTCCAAAAGGGGCGGCTATCGCGGAGGCATTCGGGTTGACCGGTTGGACTGCAAAGACCGCCGAACAATTAGATGATGCGCTTGTCCAAGCATTCGCCCACAAACATGGTCCCTGCCTGATTGACGTTCATGTCGAATCCATCGCCGATCGCGTGCCGCCCGTGTATTCGTGGCTGACTAAGAAAGGCGAGGACGCGTTGTCGCTTGAGGCAAAGGATGTCGTCTATTTTTGACAGCTTGACGCCCCCCTCAACCATCTCGATGCAAGACAGTTCCGTCGTTGTTGTGGGCGCAGGGATGGTCGGGGTTTGCGTGGCGCTCGACCTCCAGCGGCGCGGGGCGCAGGTGACATTGATCGATCGCCACGAGCCAGGGCGCGAAACCTCATATGGCAACGCGGGCGTACTTGCGCGTTCGTCGGTGTTGCCATTGAACAACCCGGGCATGTTGCGGGATTTGCCCGGTCTTCTGGGTAATCAGCGGACGGCATTCAGGTACAATTGGCGTTACCTGTCGCGAAATCTGAACTGGGCCCTGCCATTTTTGGCGAATGCCCGCCAGTCGCGTGTTGATCAGACGGCGGCTGCGCTTGACGAACTTATCCGGCTGTCCATTCCCGCGCATAAGGCAATGATCGCGGATTGCGGGCAGGACGATCTGTTGTCCGAACGCGGATGGATCTTTCTGTACCGGTCAGATGCAAGCTTTGCGCGCGGGGGTATGTTGCGGAGTATCCTTGGGCGCTTTGAAATCTCCAGCGAAGCACTCGTTGCTGATGAACTTCGGGATCTCGAACCACATCTGGCACCAGTTTTCCGCAACGCCTTGTGGGTGAAAGACAGTGCATCCATTCGCGATCCCGGCGCGCTGGTTGCGGCCTATGCGAAACGGTTCGTTGCAAAGGGCGGCGAATTCAGAATGGGATCCGTTGTGGGGCTTAGCCTTGAGGGTGCGCCGGGCGTGACAGTTGAAGGGGGCGAAATAGTTCGTGCCACGCATTGTGTGTTGTGCCCCGGTCCATGGGGAAAGGACTTGCTGGCGCACGAAGGGTATCAGGTGCCGATGGCATTCGAACGGGGATATCACCGGCACTTCCAAGGTCCAGATCATCTCGGAAATGTTCCGGCACTTGGGCGCCCGATCTACGACACGGGAGGGGGCTATGTGCTATCCCCGATGCGTCAAGGGCTGCGCCTCACGACCGGTGTTGAGTTGAACAGCCTCGCAGCTGATCCGAACCACTCGCAGCTAAATCGCGCCGAAACGGCGGCGCGGGAGGCCATCGACCTCGGCGCGCGATGCTCCGGGCCGACCTGGATGGGCGCCCGACCGACTTTCCCCGACAGTCGCCCCTGTATAGGGGCCTTGCCGCATGCGCCGGGTTTCTCGGTGGCGTTTGGACACCAGCATATCGGTTTTGCGACAGGGCCAGGAACGGCGCGGACGCTGGGCGATTTGCTTGAAGGCAAAACACCTCCAATCGACCCGGCACCCTTTCGCCCCGATCGCTATATCTCGCTCAACTAGCGAAGGTGGCGGGTTTCGGCCATGATCCAATCCCGAAAGATCCGGATCGACGCAACCGGTCTGCGCGTTTCAGGATAGACGGCGTAGTAGCCCGCGCCGCTCGCCACCGGTTCTCCGAATGGCAAATGAAGCCGCCCGTCTTCAAGGTATTCCTCGATCATGAAGACTGGCAATACTGCGAGCCCGATTCCGGCCAGTGCGGCCTCAATGACCATCGTGGTCTGCGAAAACCGGGGCCCTGAAATTGGCCCGTGGTGTTCGACATTCTTGGCGGCCATCCAACGAAGCCAGGAATCCGGTCGGTGCGCGTTTTGTATCTTTGGAAAGGTCTGATGGTCTGAAATCGGAAGCTGCTGGCCCAGAGTAACCAGATCCGGAGAGGCCGCGACCGCCACGCGCTCCGTGATTAGTTCGTATGACACAGCATCACGCCACGCGCCCTGACCGCGCATCACTGCAACATCGGGTCCTTGAGTGAAGTCAACTTCGCCACGCAATGGAATAACGTTGAAGGCCTGCGCCGGGTGCGCGTCTATGAACCGCTTCATGCGGGGTACCAGCCAGCGACTGGCAAAGCTGTCTTGCACGCCGATCTGCAACGCATCCGCGGACCGGCTACCACGAATGACATCCATAGAGGCGTCTTCCAACTGGTCGAGAATGCTGGATACAGAACCTGCAAATTCTTCTCCGGCAGAGGTAAGGACAAGGCGCGGACCAAAACGCTCGAACAGGTCGACACCTAGAAGTGACTCAAGATTTGATACCTGACGGCTAACACCACTTTGCGTGCGCCCAAGTTCCTCGCCCGCGCGCGTGAAACTCAGGGTCGAGGCGGATGCCTCAAAGGCTTGCAAAGCGGAAAGGGAAGGGATGTAGCGGCGCATATCATGAGTTTTATGCATGAAGATCGTAAAAAACAGCATTTTTTTCATTGTCGAGTCTCGGCTTACCGTGAAGAAAACGAGAAACGGGGATGACAATGCGAAAGCTGGACGCGATAGACCGAAATTTGCTGGCGCTTCTGCAAGACGATGCCCGTCTTGCGACATCCGAATTGGCGCGCCGTATAGGAACAGCCCGTACCACTGTGAGTGAGCGTGTCGCGCGTCTGGAACGGGAAGGGCGAATTCTGGGATATACAGCGCTCGTTGCGGAAGAAACCGAGGTCCTTGAAACGCGCGCCGTGCTTAATCTGACCTGTGACAGGGCCGCGTGCCGCGCCATTGTGGACGCTCTACGTGGGTATCCCGAAATTGAGGAATGTCTATCAGTGACAGGGCGTTATGATCTGATGTGCATGGTGCGCACGCCCCATCAGGAAGACCTTGACGCTTTGGTGGATGACATATCCGTCTTGCCGGGCGTCAACGCGGTTGATGCGACAATTGCAATGGCCAGCAAGTTCAGACGTCAAAAGCCGCTGTCGAAGGCGCCGCAACTTCAGGTTGTGTGTTAGGCTTTTGTGAGCTAAACGATCCCAACCAATATCTTTAGCCTGTCGTGCCAAGCGCCATGCGCTGAGCCTTAGCTGTCGGGCAGTGAGTTTGTTCGCTCAGGGATAGAGGCTCGTAGCGGTCGAAAAGTTCTGAGCCGCCTGGCTCTGCAACGCCAGCGCGCAACATAGCAGTGAAGCCTTCTGCCCTTGCCCTTAGTTGCGTCCCTCTGAACAGCTTGCGCCGGCCTATCCACGCGACATCAACATCAGCCTTCGAGGTACGAAGCGTAACTGACCCGTCAGATTGACGGCTTTGGGCGAGATGCCGTCAGTTTGCTAATATCCTTTTTTGTCTGCCCCGACGACCATTGACCATGATTTTCACATGGGAGTTCATGATGAAGAAGAACGCAATGATTGCGGCGGGTGTTGCGCTCGTCTCTTCGGCTAGCGCAGCTTTGGCCGATAAATGGGATATGGCGCTGGCCTATTCTGCGACCAACTACCACTCGGAAATAGCGGCAGAGTTCGCCGCAGAAGTTACAGCCAACTCAGATCTCGAAATTGTGACGCACCCCGGCGGTTCGCTCTTCGGTGGATCGGAAATATTTGGCGCAGTCCGCAAGGGGCTTGCGCCGATTGGCGAGCGTTTGATCTCAGCGCTTGGGAACGATGATGCGATCTACGAAGTGGACAGCGTGCCGTTCCTCGCATCGGGGTTTGCCGACGCCAAAACACTCTATGAGGTTTCCAAGCCGGCATTGATCGAGACGTTAGAGGAAGCGAGGCTGCATTTCCTTTACTCCTGCCCGTGGCCGCCGCAGGGCTTCTATTCAGTCCAAGCCGCAGACAGTCTGGATGATGTGTCGGGCCTGAAGTTCCGCGCCTACAATGCCACCACCTCAAAAATGGCCGAAGGTTTGGGCATGGTGCCCACAAAAATCGAAGCTGCGGAGCTAGCGCAGGCTTTCGCGACTGGCGTGGCGCAGTCGATGATCTCTTCCGGCTCTACAGGCTATGACCGCAAGCTGTGGGAGCATGTCGACTACTATTACGACGTGAAAGCCTGGCTGCCACGGAACATGGTTATCGTGAACGGCAAGGCGTGGAACCGCCTTGATGACGAGACCAAGGCCGTCATTGAGGCCGCAGCGGCAAACGCAGAAGAAAAATGCTGGGCCAAGGCCGAAGAGCTAGACAGCTGGTATGTCGAGCAGTTCAAGGCGAACGGCATGAATGTCGACACTCTCAATGAGGACATGCAGGTCGAGTTTCAGCGTGTCGGCTCAGAACTGCGAGACGCTTGGCTCCAACGCGCGGGCGACAAAGGTCAGGCTGTCCTCGACGCATATGCGGCTGAGCAAGGCTCCTAAGCCCAGCTGGCGCGGCTTTGCCACTCCCCGAAGCCGCGCCACCCTAACACAAAGGAGCAGGTCATGCGCCAACTGTCGCGATTGATGGACGCGGTTTACAAGATCGGTGCTTTCGCAGCCGGAGCCCTGCTTATCCTACTATGTGTTCTTGTTCTCTATTCCATTCTGGCAAGAGCATTTGGCCTTTACGCTGGCGGTGCCACGGACTTTGCAGGCTATGTCATGGCGACCAGCACCTTCTTGGCGTTGGCCTATACATTTCGCAGCAACGGGCACATCCGCGTCCAACTTTTGATACAAAAGCTGGGGCATGCCCCGCGGCGGAATGTGGAGATTTTCTGCCTGGGGTTCATGTCCTGCATCACGACCTATGTCGCATATTACATGACGCGACTGACCTACGACAGCTGGGACTTTGGCGAACGAAGTGAAGGGGCGGATGCCGTCCTGTTGTGGATCCCGCAAACGCCTGTCGCCATCGGGGCGGCCCTGCTTGCCATCGCCTCTATCCATTCATTTCTTCAGGCGCTCTTCGACTACGATTCGATCAACCCTGAAACTGCCGGGCACGAAGGGCCGAACGAAGTATGAGCGAAACCGTCTCCATCATCGTCTTTCTGTCAACGCTATTCATTTGCCTTGGACTCGGCGTCTGGGTCGGCGCGGCGCTATTGGCGACGGCGATCGTTGGCATGGCGCTGTTCACCTCTGCTCCCATTGGCGACTCCATGGCAGTCACTATCTGGGGAGAGCAGTCTAGCTGGACCCTGACTGCTTTGCCCTTGTTTATCTGGATGGGCGAGATCCTGTTCAGAACCAAGCTGTCCGAGACGCTCTTTAAGGGCTTGGCCCCCTTCATGAAGGGCCTGCCAGGTTCGCTGTTGCACGTTAACATTGGCGCATCGGCTGTTTTTGCGGCGATCTCGGGCTCTTCGGCAGCTACGGTTGCCACCGTAGGCAAGATGTCGATCCCAGAGCTGCGCGCGCGGAAATATCCCGAGCACATGATCATCGGCACGCTTTCGGGTGCAGGTACCCTGGGCTTGCTGATCCCACCGTCGATTTCGATGATCATCTTCGGTGTCACCGTGAACGAGAGCATCTCAAAGCTCTTCATGGCCGCGATGATACCGGGGTTGTGTCTGGCTCTTTTGTTTATGGCTTATGTCGCCTGCTGGTCGGTCGTCAACCGTGCCACTTTCAATCCAATCCAGGACGTGGACGTATCCAGCCTGGGCCGCAAATTGGCTGATCTTCTGCCGGTTCTGCTCCTGATCGGCGCAGTAATCGGGTCGATCTATTCTGGCGTAGCGACCGCGACAGAGGCCGCTGCTTTGGGCGTTGTCGGTGCGCTGTTGCTGTCCATTGTTCAACGTAGCCTGACATGGTCGAGCTTTCAGGAAAGCGTACTCGGCTCGGTTCGCACCACAGCCATGATCATGCTTATCCTGATGGGGGCGGGGTTCCTCAGCCTTGCCATGGGATTCACCGGTATCCCCAAGGCACTTGCCGAGGTTATCGCCGACTGGCAGCCGTCACCGCTGGCACTGATCGCAATCCTGACGGTCTTCTACATCATCCTGGGTATGTTCCTTGATGGCCTGTCTTCGATCGTGCTGACCATGGCCGTCATCGAACCCATGGTGCGTGCTGCGGGCTTTGATATGCTCTGGTTCGGCGTCTACTTGATGATCGTTGTAGAAATGGCTCAGATCACGCCCCCAATCGGTTTCAACCTCTTCGTTCTGCAAGGCATGACCGGCAAGGATATTGGGTTTATCTCAAAGGCGTCTTTCCCAATGTTCCTTGTGATGTGCCTTTTCGTTGTGATCCTCGTGATGTTCCCGGGGCTTGCCACTTGGCTTCCTGAAATATTGAGCAAATAGGAGGCGACGATGGCTCTCATGACCGTTCTTGTTCTCGTCGACATCGCGCACCGCGACAGTGGAGAAGAAGTGCTGCGCTATGCTGCTGATACCTTCCCGTCTGCCGATCTGCATGTTGCCTATGTCATGCCCTACGGGTTCTACAGCTATATCGAACCTTTCGTCTCCGATGACAGTCAGAAAGCCGCGAATGACCGCGCCAAGACGGAGCTTGCGGCACTTATCGAAGCCTCCGGCGCGGATGCGGTCCCACATGTTCTGCGTGGCGGGATCGGGGAGCAGGCGCTGCTTGAAACAAAGGCAATAGGGGCAGATCTGATCGTACTCAACGCGGCCCGGTCAGGCAGCGCGCTGTCTACACTTGGAACACATGCCGCACAGATTGCACGCCATGCAGAGGCGAGCGTTCTACTTCACCGCTAGAGTTTAGTGAAACCTTAAGGACGAAGGCCCCGAGGGAATTCCTCGGGGCCTCCTTAGTGATTGCTGTTTCGGTCAGATGTCGAATTTGACACCTTGCGCGAGCGGCAGCTCATCAGAGTAGTTGATCGTATTGGTCTGACGACGCATGTAAGACTTCCAGGCGTCCGATCCGCTTTCCCGGCCACCGCCCGTCTCTTTTTCGCCGCCAAACGCGCCTCCGATCTCGGCGCCGGATGGCCCGATATTGACATTGGCGATGCCGCAATCGGATCCGGCAGCTGAAAGAAAGAGCTCGGCTTCCCGCATGTTTAGCGTGAATATGCACGATGACAGGCCTTGCGGAACGCCGTTGTGTAGCGCCATCGCCTCGGAGAAATCATCGTAGCCCATGACGTAGAGAATGGGCGCGAAGGTTTCGGTTTTTACGGTCTCGGTCTGGCCCGGCATCTCGATGATCGCAGGCGCAACATAGCAGCCACCATCGACACCCTTGGCGACGCCACCACCATGCACTTTCCCGCCGTCCGCTTTGGCCGCCTCAAGCACCGATTGCATTCGGTCGCTTGCCGCCTGGTCGATCAGTGGTCCGATCAGTGTAGTTTCCGCGCGAGGATCACCAATGGGTAAGCTGCCATAAGCCGAAGTCAGTTTTGCGACCAGATCGTCCTTGATCGAGTTGTGCACGATGAGCCGCCGCAGTGACGTACAGCGCTGACCGGCTGTTCCCACGGCAGAAAAGACGATGGCCCGCACAGCCATGTCGATATCTGCAGAGGGTGCAACGATCATGCCGTTGTTGCCGCCCAGTTCAAGGATGGGCCGTCCCCAACGCGCAGAAACCTTGGGACCAACGATGCTGCCCATACGGGTGGAGCCTGTTGCACTCAGGATCGGCACATCGTGAGAAGCAACAAGCGCATCGCCAATTTCAGGACCACCAATGACCAATTGCGCCAGACCATCGGGCGCATCGCCGAACCGGGCAAGCGCGCGTTCCATGATCTTCATTGTCGCCATCGCCGTCAGGGGTGTCTTTTCGGACGGCTTCCAGATCACCGGGTTGCCACAAATCAAGGCAAGGGCTGCATTCCACGACCAGACCGCTACAGGGAAGTTAAACGCCGTGATGACGCCGCAGGGACCCATCGGATGCCAGGTTTCCATCATACGGTGACCGGGCCGCTCAGATGCGATGGTCAGGCCATAAAGCTGGCGCGAGAGGCCCACGGCAAAGTCGCAGATGTCGATCATCTCCTGCACTTCGCCCAGACCCTCTGAGACGATTTTGCCCGCCTCCAGCGTCACCACCGCACCTAATTCTTGCTTTGCTGCACGCAATTCTTCACCCAATAGGCGCACCAGCTCGCCGCGGCGTGGTGCAGGCACTGTCCGCCACGCCTCAAAGGCCTGCTGTGCCTTTGCAATAATTTTTGGCATGTCGGCGACGGGCGTTTCTGCCACTTGCGCAACTGTTGCGCCATCAATCGGCGAGCGCACCGAAAGCGTTCCGCCAGTGAGTTCTGTCGCCCCCAGGCCTGCGGCGCCGAGTGTATCCATATGGGTCATGTCAGTGTCCTTTCGTAACAAGGGCGCGCCTGTCATCGCGGCCCTCGGAGATGAGAATCGGTTTGCCCGCTGGAGGGTGAAAGCCTGTCGCCGGCGCAGCGGTCAATTTCGTTCCTTCAAGAAAGCGAGCGATGCGTTCGAGGCCCGCGTCAAGGTCAGCATCCGAATAGGCGAACGAAAGCCGGAAGTGACCCGGCATGCCAAAGGCGCGGCCCGGTACAACGGCAACGCCCGCTTGATCGAGAAGCGCTCCACAGAACGCCCCATCATCGCCGGGGCAGCTCGGAAAGGCATAGAATGCGCCAGCAGGTACACTGCAGGACAGACCAGGCATTGCGCTCAGGGTTTGAACAACCTTGTTTCGGCGTCGCAAATAAGTGTCGCGTCGTTCGGTTAGCAGTGCCCGGTCACCACCCAGCGCGGCAAGCGCTGCTGCTTGCGACACAGATGACGCACCGGATGTCGAATGCCCCTGCACGGCGGTGATAGTTTTGATCAGCGACGTCGGGCCCACACCCCAACCGATGCGCCAACCGGTCATGGCCCAAGCTTTTGACACGCCAGAAACGATTAGCGTCCGGTCTGCAAGGTCGGGGGCTGCCGCTGCGAAACTTGTGAAACGTTCAAAGCTCAGATGAGCGTAAATCTCGTCAGAGATGATGGCGACATGGGGACGAACCCGTAGCACATCGGCCAATGCGTTGATCTCTGTCGCGGTGTAAATCGCACCGGTCGGGTTTGAGGGGCTGTTTAGCATTAGCCACCTGGTCCGGGCAGTGATAGCTGATTGCAACTGTTCAGGCCGCAATTTGAAACCCTGCTCAGCCCCGCATTGGATTACGATTGGAATACCGCCAGCAACTCGGACCATATCGGCATAGCTGGTCCAGAACGGCGCCGGAATAACAATTTCATCACCCGGGTTCACCGTGCCTAGAAGTGCATTTGCCAAAACCTGTTTGGCACCTGTAGAGATGACAATCTCGCTCGGCTCGCGACCGTGTTCCGCAGCGACGGCTGCCCGAAGTTCTGCTGTTCCGGCGGTCGGGGTGTAGCGGGTTTCGCCCTCCCGGGCAGCAGCCATGGCGGCCTCGATTACGAAACCCGGTGTCGGAAAGTCAGGCTCCCCGGTGGACAAGGCAATAATATCCTTCCCTTGCCGGCGCAGACGACTGGCCCGTTCGGAAATCTGGACGATCTCCGAAAGCTCGAGGCCTTTGAGCCGATCAGCGCGAGGGATAGAGTTTGGCAGGACATCTTTCATGGAGCACTCCTCTGCACTGGCGTAGCAACTTGAAAGCCATATAAAAATGCATCAATAATCTATAATTCAGTGACTAAAAGGCATGGATATGCTCCCCACTTTCGCGGTCCTGCGCAGCTTTGAGGCGGCAGCCAAGCACCAAAGCTACACGGCAGCTGCCGAAGAATTACGGATTTCCCAGGCGGCAATCAGTCGCCAGGTTCGCGAACTGGAAGGCATTATCGGCAACCAGCTTTTTCGTAAGGAAGGGCGCGGAGTAGTTCTGACGCCGGCAGGTCGGGCGTTTGCAGACGATCTGCACAAGGGATTGGAACGGCTTCGCGCTGTCATTCTCAACGCGCAAAGCGCTGGTGCGGCTGGGCAAACGCTGACGATCGCCGTGCTACCCACGTTTTCCTCGCGCTGGCTGGCGCGGAGGCTGCCGGGTTTTCGTGCGCTCTGCCAAGATGTACGCCTTATCCTAAAGAGCAGGAGCGAACCCTTTGATCTTTTGAGCGAAGGTGTTGATGTCGCCATCCACTTTGGAGCGCCCGACTGGATCGGCGGCTCACACTCCGAGCTTTGCCCCGAAGCGCTCGTCGCCGTTGCATCTCCAACGCTCGTTGAAGAGGCCGGGATTGTGGATGCGCATGACTGCAGAGACTTACCCTTGCTGCACCTGTCCTCCAGGCGCGATGCATGGCCAGCCTATTTCGAGCATTTGGGGCTCGACCCTAAAACCGCATACAAGGGTGACGTATTCGATCAATTTTCCACGGTGATCAGTTCGGCGATTGCGGGCATCGGGGCCGCCATTGTCCCAACCTATCTGGTTGAAGCAGAGTTGGCGCAGGGCACGCTCGTGCCGTTCGGAAAACCAAGTGTCGGCAACGGGATGTACTATGCGGTAACGCCGAGCAGCGTCGCAAATCCACTAGCGCAAAGCTTCTGCGACTGGATCGCTCGCGAGGCGCGGCGCTCTGCTATGACGCGCCACGTAACAGCGTCATTTGACAATTGAACTTGTCGCGAATTTGCTGAATTTGGCTGATCAACTTAGCAAAGAGTTTGACCGGACAACTCCTGCTGTGAAAACGATTTTGTCGGAACAGCGAGTTGACTTGTACCTGACCAAATCGCGCAAAGCGGCTGTCGGTGCTCTCGCCGAATTTTCCGCCCTGTTTGGCGGCAATTTCGTCCGCCGCTCAAACAAAACCAGTCATGGACAACCTTCGGTTTTCAGTAGGTGAATCATGTCGACCAGCGGAAATCATTGGGCCCCGTAGGCAAGACAAGTTGTGTCGCATCTGTGTTGGCTTTCAATTCCTTGCCCAGAAGCAGACCACTTCTTACGAGGACGAGGCCAGGACTTTGAAGCGCCACCCGCAATATCGAGATTGTGAGCCGATGATGCACATCAAGGTTCGCGCCTCTTTCTGTGAGTCTAAAATCTAAGCCTCCAATTTCAGCGAGTACATTTTCCAGTCCAGCTCTTTCAGCTGCATTCAAGATAGCTTCATCGGATGGTCGTGGGTGCAGACCCAAGGTGACTGCGCGCCGCAAGCTTCCTTTCAGGATCAGGGGGGTTTCGGTCACGACGCCAACCGACCGGCGCAAGCTGCCCGGTGTCAACGCGGACACATCCTTGCCGCAAAGTTTGAGCGAAAAATCCCTGGTGACAGAATTTCCGGTCAAGGCATTCTCGATATCATCCATTAAGGGCGCGGAGACAACGGCAGACTGCCCGGCGCGCAGTTTCAGGGAAGGGCCGTTGGACTGTACTATTTCAACCGAAAGAGGTTTTTGGCGCAAATGCGTTTTCTTGCCTCGCATTGGCGCCAACGGTCGGTTCAATGCGCGCGCAAGGTTGCCGTGGGCTGCGGAATACTTCGCGGCCTGATCGGTCGCAGACGTGACATTGCGCATCGGGCGTATCATCAAACCAAGGGCAGCAAGGGCGGCGGCGATGGTGCTTGCCGGCAATCCTTGCAGGCTGCCAAGCAGCATGATTGCGCAGGCTGCAAATGCCGCCGACAGATCCGGGATCGACTTTCTGATTTCGGAGATGCGGCGGCAAGCGCGGGCGGCATCCATGACCTCTGAGGCGCGACGCACCAATATACTCCTTTCGACTTTCCGCCGCCCCAAGGCCGTGAGTTTTGGTGCAATCGGGAGGCGCTCTGTGACATCTGCGGCAAGGCGAGCCCGATGCTTCCGCAGATGGTGATACGCGCGAAGAAGTTGGCCTTGCGTAAAGGCTACCCAGAGGGCCGAGGGCAGGATCGCGCAGATGGCGACCCAAACAAAATGCGGATCGAGGTAGATCAGCACCGCGGACGAGGCGGGCAAAAGTATGGCCGTCTGAGCAAGACGAGGTAAGCCAAGGCCGGGCCAACCCGTCAAGGCTGTAAGGTCGCCAGTAAACCGTAGGATGTGATAGCCCATGCGCCTCTGGTTAAGGTCGTTTTGGTCGCTGCGGCTGGCGTGATCGAACAGGCACAGGCGTACGTCTTTGGCATAGTCTTGCCCCAGATGCTCGGCCAGGTTTCGGAAAATCACCTGCATCACAGCGGCACAAGCCCCCGCCAGTCCCACACTCAGGATAGAAAGAGCTGCGGAATCTGATTCGGCATGAAGAGCGACAAAGACGTTTCGCGTCGCAATGGCCGCCGTTGCAAGCGCGGCGGCCTGGACCATAGCGCAACACAGGATCCACCCCAGCAGGTGGCGGCGATGGCCGGCAAAGAGGCCCGGAGGTTTCATGCGGCCTGCGGCGCGCGACGGACCCCAGTTCTGGTCGCAATGGTATTCGCATAGGCCGGGTCAAGCAGCTGGCCTTTTGTCAGCACCTGAATGCCAGTCGCGGCTTGAGCCTCATTCACTGCCATCGGCGAGCAGGACAGCATACCCGTCAGTGCAATCGGCCGAATTCCGTTGCGCGCCAGCTCTGCCACGCCACCCGACGCTGCGACGGCGTCGGCGCAGGCAAACAGATACTTGCTAAATCGGCTTCGCGATTCGGGATCGGCCAGAAGGGCGGCGGTTTCCTGTTGAAACACTCCGTCAGCGAGTTCCATCACCGCGATGTCACAGCCGCGCGTCATAGCCTCGCCCAACAAGGTGTCAATTCCAGAGATGATCCGGGGCAGGGGTTCAAGATAAGTGGTCACCATGCCTGCATCGGTGAAGTCTCCAACATAGGAAGCCCCTGCATCGACATAGGCGTTGTAGTCACCAAATGCGCCCGTGCCGGTGCCCTTCAGAACTGCAGTCTTCCAGCCAGCCTGTTTCAAGCCATGGGCCAATGCCGCCGTGGCGGTGGTCTTTCCGGAATTCATTGAGGTTCCGACGACACAGATTACCGGGATCTGCGCGCGCGTCGTCCTGCTGGCCAGTGCAAAGTCGCGTGTGTTCAGGACAAGACCGTTCTGCGAAACGATGCGGCCCAATGGTTGGATGCGAGTGGGCGGTTTGATGCGTTCGTTACGCTGGACCATGCGCCCAATACAGCCGCCGCCAGCAAGCATATCACTGCCTGTTGGGTCTAGCTCTGCAAGACCTTCAAACTGATCGGGCGCGTAACGGGCACCGCAGGGCAGAACCACCAGATCACCGGGATAAAGCATCGAAGGGCGACCGGTCGGAAGCTGGATGCGGCGGTGGTTGCCAATGAACATCACCCGTCCCAGAATGAGGTCGCCGGGCATTGTCATCGGCAGGTTCTGACACAATCCTGTGGCAAGTCCGGGGTCGATCCGGCGCGTTGCGAAACACCATTTTGCGTCTTTGAAGTAGCTGATTTGCATTGATAATCTCCTGTAATTGAATGATCTCATGTGTCGCAGACAAGCTTGGTTAGACCCGCGCGGGCACAGTCGGAGAAACTGTGTTCGCAGTCGGGAATTTCGGTGAGTGACAGATCCGGCGTGATCCCTCGCGCTGTGGCGGCGGAACGAAACGACTTGCAATAGTGGCGCGCGCGCGCCAACCGGTGCCGCCCCTGGAAATCATCGATGCCTGGGTCTTTGCGCAATGCGGCATCGCGATGCCGATCCTCTGCGCCAACGTAAACCCGTAATGTCAGGTTCAGGTAATTGCGCAATTGGCTATGCGCCAAGGCGGGTACGTTTGTCTTGATCTGTTTTTTGGATGGAGCCAGGCCTGCTGGAAAGGGTTGTTTTGGATCGGGCAGGCAATACCAACCGGCGGCGGCAAGGTGCAGGTTTGCAATCCGCTGCGGATAGAGCATCGCAAACCGATGGGCGAGCTGCGCGCCACCGGAATACCCAAAGACGTCAACTCGTTCAGTGGTCACAATTCCCATCTGCTGGACCAGGTCCAGCAATGCCAGAAGCGACCGATCCGGCCGATAGGTGCCGATCTGCTGAAAGTGCCGCCAGTGCTTGCGGGAGAAGCGCGGGGTGATCAGAATTTGCCCTTTTGCACTGCAGGGCGCTGAAAACGCATCGGCAATGTCCCTTGCCTGACGAGAGATTCCATGCAGGGCGAGAAGGGGGGGAAGGCCCGGGGTTGTGATTTTGGGAATACGGACTTCGGAAGATAAGACCTGCCCACCAACGGCGACGGACAATTTGTGGACTGACAAGGGTTTGGTCAAAGGCAAGACATCCATAGCTGCATCAAACATTTTTCAACTCCCAATTTTCGCTGTCTTGCGAGGACAACGGCGCAACCTGGATTCTATTCCAAAGTTTTTGGAGAAACGGATTTGGCAGGTGGTCTGGATCAAGCTCGGTCCGTGCGGAGACCTGCGAAAATCAGGTCACCATCGAATCGCCGGTCCTGCGTAAGGGCACGTTGGGGGCGGACTGAAACTGGCCCGATTTGTCGCCTTGTTTGCCGCTCGCTTGCTTTCTCGTGCTATAATTTTGGAATAAACCGGTCGGTAGCCCGTTGTTGCGCTAGATGACGCCAAACAGGAGTTGCTCAATGACGGATCGGTTCCGGCAAGATTTGGTAGCGGTGATCCCAAAGCTGCGCCGTTTTGCCTTGTCTTTGGCTGGCAACCAGCCCGATGCGGATGATCTGGTGCAATCTGCCTGCATCAAAGCATTGAGGAATTCGGCGCAGTTTCGCGAGGGCACTCGGATGGACAGCTGGATGTATCGCATCATTCAGACGCTTTGGATCGATGATCGCCGGCGCAACAAAACACGCGGTGCCCAGGTTGATCCGGAGGATGCCGGGCTAAGCGATGGAGGTCGTGCCGCCCGTCTGCCCGAAGATCGGATGATGCTCGACATGGCGCGCGCCGCCATGGGCGCGCTTCCCGACAAGCAGCGCATCGTGTTGTCGCTCGTTGCGATTGAGGGCCTGACCTATAAGGAGGCTTCCGACGTTCTTGAGGTGCCTGTTGGAACGGTTATGAGCCGCTTGTCGAGGGCCAGAGAAGCCCTACTGCCCCAACTCGGGATGACGAAAGGACCGATTCAATGACTGCAGAAACCATGATGGACAAATCTCGCCTGGCTGCTTTCGCTGATGGAGAGCTTTCGCCGGAAGAGGCGGCAGAGGTTGTCTTGCATCTGGCCGATTACCCGCAGGACCAAGCCTATGTAGACAATGTGATCGCTTCGAACGAGTCTCTTTCGCAGGCATTTGCCGCGCCGCTGGGCGATCCCTTACCCCAAGCGATTGAAAACACGATCCTGGGCAAGCCGGAAACCGCAGTGATCGCACCATTTCCCAAGCGGCCTGTTGTCTGGGTAGGGACAGCTTTGGCGGCCGCACTAGCCTTAGCCGCTTTCACCGGCCCCTCCATTTTCACGCCGGCACAGCCGCCTAGGCTGGCCGTCGGGCCGCTCACAGGCGGATCGAGCCTATCTGAGGCACTTAACAGCTTGCCCTCTGGAATTACGTCTTCAGAAGATGCGGATCAGGAGTTGCTGATCTTGGCGACACTTCCTATTGCGGACGGGTTTTGTCGCGAGTTCGAAGTTATCGACCGTTCAGATGAGCGCATCGATCTGGGTATCGCATGCATGACGGCCGGCACATGGGTCGTCGAAGTAACCCTGACCGAGCCGCTCGCATCGTCGGGAACCGAGGATGGGTTCGTGACCGCTAGCGGTGCAGAAATGCAAGGGCTCATCCCGTTCCTGGACCGGCTGGGGGCAGGTAATGCGCTTGCCCCCGAAGACGAAGCCGCTCTGATTGCGCGCGGCTGGGCGCGCTAACATAAGCTCCGTGTGTTCAGTAGGCCGTGGCCGAATATCTCGTCGAACCCCGGTGCCCCCAGATCTTGTGCGGCACCAATCAACCTGGCGCGGACCTGCTCCGGCGTCAGCGTTGGGTCATTTGAAAGCATGATTGCCACGGCTGCGGTGACGAACGGGACCGCAAAGGAAGTCCCGGACTTCAGGCGCGCGCCACGGATTGAAGTCGCAGACAACATGTTCACGCCCGGCGCAGTCAGATCGATATGCGGCCCTCGCTGCGCTTTGCGATAGACGCGCGCGCGGGCATCTACTGCCGTCACCGCGAGCACGGTATCATACGCTGCCGGGTACGCCGGTTCGCCTTTGGGGCCTGCATTACCCGCCGCCGCCACGACAACAATCCCGTCCTCTTGCACCAACTGTGCTATGGCCTCTTCAAGTAGACGGTTGCCCGGACCAGCAAGCGAGAGGTTGATCACGCGCACATCATGCGCTTTCAAGAGGTCAAACCCGCGCAAGAGCGAGACAAGATCCGCGCGTTCGTCAGACCCTTTTCGTGAAAACGCATCTACTGCAATGATCTCTGCCCCATGTATGAGCCCCGGAACCCGGCTTTGAGGATCGCCGGTCATGAGCGATGCAACGGCGGTCCCGTGAATGGCTTTCGACGGAGCAAGCGACGCATCGGCTAGGTGAATCAACTCCAACCGGGCACCAGCCATGATTTCGTGATCCGAATTTATTCCGGTATCGATCATTCCAACGGGAACGCGCACCGTACATGTCCCGACCGTCTGTGCTAGTTGAGGCCACTCGATCATTTCCCAAGCCGGGCAATTCTCGTGCCAACATGCCTGAGCGGACGTCTCTGCGTCTTCGTTCTGTTCAAACCGGTAGTAGTGGTTGAAGTCTGCACTGTTGCCGGATGGGAGTTCGCGGACCCGATCCCGTGCTGCCTCCAGCGTAAGTCCCGATGGGGCTGTCAGGCGAGTCAGAGCGCGGTTCAGGTTATCAAGTGCGACAATGGATTGGATCTCGAAACCTTCTGCCACCAGCTGCGCCAGATCGCCCGGGGAAAGGTCTGAAACTACAATTTCGAATGGAGCGTTGGCAGGAAGACGAACTGGCGCGCGCGGTCTGGTAATTTGCGCCTGTGGCGTCGCTTGCCCTCGCGATGTGTCGGCTGACTGCTCGCTCGAAGAACCTCTCTCGGAGCGCGAACCAGAGCCACCTCGCCGGTCATCGTCGTCCCGATCATCATCTCGATCATCGTCGTGGTCATCACCGCCGCCATCGCCCCCACCGTCATCGCCACCATCATCATCATCGGCCCAGGCAGCAGAGATGGTAGAACTGTTCCATTCAAAGGGCATTGCCAGCTGAATCGATAGCCAGATGCCTATGACCAAAAGAGCGTTCAAGGTCGAGTTCTTTGGCATTTTCATCTCAATATCTACCCGCGGTTAGTGCTATCCGCTATGACAACGTTTGAGTTGGCGGACTATTCCCAGCTAGGTTTTCTCACCAAACAACAGAACATATCGAATGTAGCCAAGGCGAGGCTAGCCAGGATTGCCAAGTGAATTGAAGTTATTTGCAGAGTTTTGTCCAGCAGCGGTCATATTGCCAATCCATCAGATCCGACTGAATTGCGTCTTATAGCCTTCTGCTGCCAACCGATTGACGCGCCAATCGGATCTGGCGCACTATGTGACCGATAACAAAGTTACGGAACGCAGGGTGTTGCGCTCAGCAAAATCACAGTCTCAGGTAACCATGCGCGACGTCGCCCGCGCAGCGGGTGTGTCGCGCATGACGGTATCTCGCGCACTCAAAGAAAACAGCCCGATCTCGAAGGAAACGCGTGAGCGTATCCTGCAGGTGGTGCGCGAGATGAACTATGTGCCCGATCAGATGGCGGGCAGCCTGACCACCAAACGCTCGGGCTTTGTCGCGGTGCTGGTGCCATCGCTTAACAACCTGCATTTTGCCGAAACCGTCCAGGCCCTGACTGAAGAGCTGGAAGAGATCGGTCAGCAGATACTGCTGGGCTACACCGACTACTCTGCCGAACGCGAAGAAACATTGGTCGAGACTATGTTGCGGCGAAGGCCGGAGGCCATTGTGCTGTCCTATGACGGTCATTCGGATCGCACTGTACGATTGCTGAGCGATGCCAATGTCCCGGTGATTGAATTGTGGGAACGTCCCGAGGATCCGATCGGCCACACGATCGGCTTTTCGAACCGCGCTGCTGCCGCCGAAATGACACGGGCGCTGATCCAGCGTGGGTACCGCAACATTGCCTTTTTGGGCGAGGCTGACGACGACTGGACCCGAGGCGCCGCTCGCCGCAAAGGGTTCATCGAAGCGATGTCGGAGGCAGGTTTGTCGGCACATCGGATTTTGAAGATCGGCAAGCCACCGCTTTCCATCGAAGACGGGGCGGCGGCCATGCCGGAATTGCTGCGACGATATCCCGACGTCGATTGCATTTTCTGCGTTTCCGATGCTCCGGCTTTCGGTGCTCTTTCGGTCTTGCCCGTGTTGGGCAGATCGGTACCCGATGAAATCGGCATTGTCGGTTTCGGCAATTTCGAAGTGTCCCGTTTTGCCTCACCCTCGATCACCACAGTGATGGTTGATCCAAAGGGCATCGGGCGCGCCAGTGGCCAGTTGATCGCCGAGTTGTTTGACGCTCGGGCCGAGGGAGAGGTGATTCCCCGGCATGTCAAAATCGAGGTGCTCCCGATCTTTCGCGGCTCTACCCGGGATTTGTGACCCACTAATTTTCAACGACTTATAGGAAATTGCATTTTTCCTTTGTGTTACCGGTCACAATTGCTAATGTGACCGGTAACACAAAGGAGTAACAATCTAGCCATGCCGACCATCCATCTTGAGAACCTGATCAAGCGTTATGGCGATGTTGAGGTCCTGCACGGGATCGAACTCGAGATGGCTGATAATGAGTTCACGGTTTTGGTTGGCCCATCTGGCTGCGGAAAATCCACGACCTTGCGGATGATTGCGGGGCTTGAGGATGTGTCCGAGGGAGAGATCTATATCGGCGGCAAGCCGGTCAGCCGGTTGGAGCCCAAGGATCGAGACCTTGCCATGGTGTTTCAGGATTATGCGCTTTACCCGCATATGAATGTGGCGCGGAACATGTCCTTTGCCCTGCGCCTGCAAAAGCGTCCACAGGAGGAAATTGACAAGAAGGTCAAAGCGGTCGCCGCGACGCTGGGCCTGACGGACTACTTGGCGCGCAAGCCCGGCGAATTGTCAGGTGGTCAACGCCAGCGGGTTGCCATGGGACGAGCACTGACCCGCGATGCCGGTACATTCTTATTTGATGAGCCGCTCTCCAATCTCGATGCCAAGCTGCGCGGGCAGATGCGAGCCGAACTGGCGCTGATGAGCCAGCGGGTCCAGAAAAACATGATCTACGTCACCCACGACCAGATCGAGGCAATGACACTGGCTGACCGGATCGTTGTCATGCATGGCGGCTATATCCAGCAGCAGGGCACCCCGGAAGAGCTGTTCAAGCGCCCGGTCAACAAATTCGTCGCCGGTTTTCTCGGGATGCCGCCAATGAACTTTCTGGAGGGTGAGATTGTCGAACGTGAGGCAGGTGTTTTTGTCAGCGGCGATGGTTTTGACCTGCGGTTGGCGGCAGAAAAGGCAGCCGCAGCAAAAGCTCATCAGAACAAAGAGGTCATTCTGGGCGTTCGCCCGTCTGATCTGACCTTTGATGCAACTGCGTCGGAACACGAGGCTCTGACGTTGGATGTCATGGTCTCGGAATATGTCGGTGCTCAATCGGTCCTGCTGTGCAGATGCGGACCGGCCAAGGTGATGGTTGAGGTGAACTCGGAAACACCCGTCGCCCTAGGGCAAACCCTGACATTTGCGGTCAATCCGAACGGAGTCCATCTATTCGACCGCCAAAGCGAGGTTGCGATCTAGCAACCCGATTTCCATGCAAAGGGAGGAACGCATGTCCAAACTAATCAAATCCACCGCCGCCGGTCTCACGGTTGCGGCCTGCATGGCGGGATCGGCCTTTGCCAATCCCTACGCCGACTACGAAGGCACGACGCTGATCGTGAATTTCCCTGCGCATCCGCATTATGACGCGGTGATGAAGATTCTACCGGAATTCACCGCGGAAACCGGGATTGAGGTCGAAGTGGATCAATTGCCCTACCTCAAGATGCGCGAACGCCAGACGCTGGAGCTGGGGCAGGACGAGGGCGAATACGACCTGATCGCTTATGTGGTGTTTTCCAAGGCCGACTATGTCTTTGCCGATCAACTGGAAAATCTGGCCAAGTATTTCATGAACCCCAAGCTGTCTGATCCCAACTATGATGCGGGCGATCTGATTGACGGGTACGTCTATAATATCGGCTTTGCGGGGGGCGACAAAGGCTATCTGGAAGGCGCGACTGGGTCTCTGTTTGGCATTCCTTACGGGTCGGAAACCTCGGTGTTGGGCTATCGCAAGGATATCTTCGACAAGCACGGTCTTGAGGTGCCCGAAACCTACGATGAGCTTCTGGAAATCGCCTGCAAGATCCCAGAGCTTGAGCCAGGCATGGGCGGGTTGTCATCGCGCGCGGCTTCGGGCCATCACGCAGCCCATGCCTTCCTGTTGCACCTCAATCCGATGGGCGGGGCGATCTTTGACGATCAGTGGAACCCGGTGGTGAACAATGAGGCAGGCGTGAAGGCGGCCGAGGCCCTCAAGACCATCGTGGATTGTGGCCCGGAAGGCGCCACCAATTTTGGCTTCGGCGAGGCGCTTGGGTCCTTCCTGAACGGCGATACCGCCATGTTCCTGGACACCACTGTTGTGGCCGGGCAGATCGACGATCCATCTAAAAGCCAAGTGGTGGGCAAAGTCGGTTGGGCGCTGCATCCGATGGATGCCGAGCGGGCCAGCCAGACCGGTGGCTTTGGTATCGGTATCCCGGCCAATGCCGAAAACAAACAGGCCGCGTTCCTGCTGATGCAATGGCTGACCTCCAAGAAAGGCGACAAGCTGGTCGCGATGGCTGGCGGCAACCCTTCGCGCTTCTCCACCCACGCCGATGAAGAGGTGAACGCCAAATATCCGCATATGGCGACCTTTGGCGAGGCGCTGAAACATGCTGATCCGGACTGGCGCCCGATCATTCCGGTCTGGGGCAAGATCAACGCTGATCTGGGCACAACCCTATCCAGAGTTCTGACCGAAGACCTCGACATTCAGGAGGCGCTGGATGGCGTCGCCGAGCGCACCAAGGGTGTGATGACTGAGGCTGGTTACTACACCTGGAACTAACCGCGCAGTTCAGGATCGGGGCGCGTGCGTCCCGATCCTATCGCAAGATCTCCGAAGGATGCCCCCGATGCAACGCGCCACGGCCAATCGTCTGACGCCTTACATGTTTATGGCCCCAGCGGTTGTGATCATGATCATCGCCCTGCTCTATCCGCTGGGCTATATGGTCTGGGGCAGCTTTCGCGACTGGGACCCAAGCCAGACCATTGGCGAGGCCGAGTTTGTGGGGCTCAAGAACTATATCACCCTGTGGCACGATCCCAATTTTCGCGAGAGCCTCGGCGTTACGCTCAGCTTTGCATTTTTCGTCGTCACATTTGAGATGGTGATTGGGGTGGGTCTCGCCCTGCTGTTGGATCGCAACATTCGTGGCATGTCGGTGCTACGGACGTTGTTCATCTTGCCGATGATGATCGCGCCGGTCGTGGTCGGCCTGATGTGGCGTTACATGTACCACCCGACCGTTGGCACGTTTAACCGTTTCTTCGAGGCGATCGGTCTGCCCACTGTCGACTGGTTGGGGGCAAATGCGCTGATGTCGGTGATCATTGCCGATATCTGGCAGTGGACCCCGTTCATCTTCATCCTGTCGCTCGCCGCGCTGCAGTCCTTGCCACGCTCTGCGTTGGAGGCTGCGCGCATTGACGGCGCAACCGGATGGCAGCAGATCATTCATATCAAGCTACCGCTGATGATGCCGGTGCTGATCGTCACGGGGCTGCTGCGCTTGATAGACGCTTTCAAGGTGCTCGAGGTGATCCTGGTCATGACCGAAGGCGGACCGGGGCTGAGCACAGAGATTCTCGCCCTGCGCATTTCGCGCACCGCCACGGAGTTCCGAGAGCTCGGCGTCGCGGCGGCAATGTCAAACTATCTGCTCATCCTGCTATTGTTCATCACCGTGATGATGTTCGCGTTCACGCGCTGGCAGGAAATGCGCGCCAACCGCTTGCGCGCCGCCGTCGAGGAGGACGAGTAATGGCCACCAGCTATGACAAACAACCGCCGGCATTTTATGCGCTGATCGCCGCGTTGGTTGTGATGTCGGTGGGTCCGGTCCTGCTGATGTTCGTCAACTCTTTCAAACTGGACGTTGATATCATCTCGGGTACGTCGGGCCTGATATTTCTGCCTACGATCCAGAATTACGAAACAGCACTCTGCGACGTGCTTTGGTACAAGCCCGATCATGTGGATCACTGCTCGCTGAAATTCGGGAATGCCTTCGGCAATTCTTTGATCATCGCGCTTGTTTCGACGGCTCTGACATTGGTGATTGGCTGCATGGCCGCTTACGCGCTGGTGCGGTTCAGGTTCATGGGGCGGGATTCGGTCTCACTCACCACGCTGATGGTACGTATGGTGCCGCCTGCTGTCCTGTTGGTGCCGGTCTTTGGTCTTTGGAACAATGAGTTTTGTATCGGCAAGACTACCTATGTCGGGTCGTTGATCCGCGAGACATTCGGGGGCAGGGGAGATGTCTGCCTAGCGGGCACCCATTCCGGCATCATTCTCGTCTATGTCGCAATGAACCTACCATTCGTGATTTGGATTTTGCAGAGCTTCATTGTGCAAGTGCCGCGCTCGCTGGAAGAGGCCGCGCGCGTTGATGGGGCCGGGCCGTTTCAAGTTTTTTTCAAAGTGGTGTTGCCGCTGATCAAACCCGGTCTGGCCGCCGCGGCGATCTTTACTTTCCGTATCGCCTGGAACGAATATCTGTTGGCTTCGGCCCTCTCCGATCGCAACACGAAAACGGTACCGATCCTGATAGTGAACAACATGTCCGAGTTCAATGTGGAATGGGGGGTCATAATGGCCACAGGCATGCTGCTGGCCATTCCGCCCATCATTTTCACGCTGTTTGCCTCACGGCAGATCATAACCGGTATGACGGCAGGCGCGGTGAAAGGCTGATGTGGGATTGGTTCACCTCTCCCATTGATCCGGACCGCGCGCATGAGGTGGGCTTCGCCATCTCGTGGCACGCGCGCAGCATGGTTCTGGGTTGGGCTGTGCTGGCGCCGCTAGCCGTAATGGCCGCCCGGTTCTTTAAGGTCATGCCGGGCCAAGACTGGCCCAGAGAACTGGACAACCAAAGCTGGTGGCGCAGCCACTGGATTGGGCAGGCGCTGGTCCTTGGTCTGTCGATCTTTGGCCTCGCGCTGGTTTTACCAAGTCGTTGGAACGAAATGAGCCTGCACAATTGGCTGGGATATGCGGTCCTGTTTGGCATGGCGGTGCAGGTTCTGCTTGGCCTGTTCCGAGGCAGCAAGGGCGGTCCAACCGCGCCTGCGGCGGATGGCAGCTGGCGCGGAGACCACTATGATATGACCGCTTGGAGGCGCGCCTTTGAATACATGCACAAACTCCTAGGCTATAGCCTGCTGCTGCTTGCGGCGGCCACAATCGTTCTGGGCCTTTGGAAGGCGAATGCGCTGGTCTGGATGTGGCTCGCCCTTGCCATCTGGTGGGCTCTGTTGATCGTTGCTTTTGTGCATATGCAACAGCGCGGCATGGCGGTTGATACCTATCAGGCAATCTGGGGGGATGACCCCTGCCATCCCGGCAACCAGCAACCCGCGCCAGGCTGGGGCGTGCGTCGACGGGGTGGAGGCCATAACGACGGAGAAAAGCATGTTCGAAGTGATCGAAGGGACCGAGTCCGAGGTCATTGATCTGCGTTTCGAGGAAAGCTGACTCTGAATGTAATGGACATCCCCTGATCTCTCATTTGATGAGGTCTGGAGACGGAAGCCATCTGGGCGACCAAAGGACTGTATTCTACGGCTCACCGTTTCAGGGCTGCGTGTTCCACCTTCAGGCCCTATCTACCAAGATCTCTTCAACATGAAGGCATCATATTCATTAGCTCGCCCAGTAATTCACTGCGCAAAAGGTCAACAATTTCGCAGACGGAGCACTTCGAAACGAAATCAAGCGAGTAGCTTTGTGGTCGATGTAATGCTGGCGATAACAAACGTCTGCGTAACCCGGGCACTAACGCCGTAATTTCGCGCCAGATATCTCACGTAAAACCAGACAAAGCCTTCGCGGCCCTGCTCACTCGTTCTAGCTTCGAACCGACTCCAGAGTTTTGCGACTGATCCGGATGGCGTGAGACGGGCGCATAACTTCTTGATCCGTGGGTTTTGGACGTCGAATAAGGTGATCAATCGGTGCGAAAGTCGCGGCTGACGCTGTTGTGGGCATTTTTTGCTAACGGGCACGTATTGCAATTTTCCTTTTTGTGAATCGCCGTTTTGTTGCACATTGGTCAACAAAGCGTTTCTCAGTTTTTCCGATTAGATTTTTTTAACCTTGCATCGATTGGACGGATCATGACCGAAAAAGACCCTATTGCGAACGCCGCCCCAACATATGTCATCAGCCACAATGCCCAGGGGGACAGTTACGCGCTGTGGCGGATGGACCCGGATTTGCCCGACCTGTTTCAGCCGATGCAACTTGGGCCGGGGGCCTCATTTGGTGCCGGAAAAAAACTGTGTCCTGTCGGAGGGTACATGTTTGCCTATGATCCGGCGCCGTTACAGGACGCACAGCACCCCCATGTCGCCTACGATCTTTTCAAATTCGACCCGACCCTGCCCGACCCGCTGAACGTGGCGCCATTGCAATCGGGCAAGTGGAAAAAGTTCAAGTTTTGGCAGTATTTTGAACATTACACCTGGGACGCGAGCGTCACGGATATCGTGCAGCTTGTGCCGATGACCGGCTATGTCATGGCCTATATGCCGACCGCAGCGCGCGGAACCTATATGCTGTGGAATTTCGATCCGGCACCCAGTCCGGTGAAGCCGCCGGACCCGCTGCCAAATGCGATGGGCCCGCAGGACGCCTTTGCCGAAATCGGAGCCGGCAGTGAACTGCTGCCGATGGGAAACTACGTGCTGGAATGGATCTCGGCCCGATCGACGTACCGCGTGTGGAACTTCGATCCGCAGAACTGGCATCCTCTTGCGATGCCCGCGATTTCCGAGGGCGAGCGCACGGATATGGACACCACGCACCGGCTGATCGCCTTGGGTGAGTTCATTCTGGATATTGCGCCGGACAACCGCAGTTACCGGCTTTGGGGCTTTGACCCGTTTCAGTCGGACCCGTTTGTCGGCCCGCTAAAGTCAGGCCCGCTGCCGCAAGGTTTCGACGTGACCGGCGACTTGACCCCAGTGCAGACCGAGGTTCCGATCAATGCCGCGAAGGCGGCGGTGCCGGGCACAATGGACTTCATGCGCTCGAACATCGAACATGTTGTTGTCTATATGCTGGAAAGCCGGACGATGGACAGCGTTCTGGGCTGGCTCTATGAGGCGGACGCACCGCATCTGAACTATGTGAATGCGGTACCGCCCTTCAAGGCGAATTCGTATTCCCACACCAATACCTATGACGGCGAAACCTTCCCAGTGTATCAATACAACAAGGGTCAGTTGAGCGCTGATATCGTGCTGGCATCGCCGCAGATCGACCCGTTTCACGCCACAGCGGACTGTATAGCTCAGCAATACAGCGGCGGTTATCCGGCCTATGAGAGTGGCGCGGTGCCGGATATGGGCGGGTTTGTTTCGAACAACGTCAGCCCCGAGGCGATGGTGTCCTTCAGCCCGACCCAACTGCCGGTTCTGAATGGTCTGGCAGAGAATTTTGCTGTCAGCGATTACTGGTTCTCGCCGATGCCGGGCGGGACGGTGGCCAATCGCGGGTTTGCCCTGTCTGGGTCAAATTACAACATCACCGTGAATTGTGAGGGCGAGCCACAATACACCCAGTACGCTGACCAGCCCCTGCGTCAGCCGATCTGGAAGGTCCTTCAGAACAATGGCCATAACGACTGGAAAATCTACTATTCGGTCGAGTGGCAAAAGCAAGTCTTCACCTATTATCTGTATATGCGCAACCAACTGCCCAGCGTGGACGCGGCCAAGTTTGAATATGTGCAACCGCTGAACGCGTTCATTGCAGATGCGAAAGCAGGGATGCTGCCAAAGTTTTCGTTCGTGGAGCCGGCTTGGATCGCGCCCACCGGGGCAACCTCGTATCACCCCGGCTCGACCGGGGACATGGTGCCCGGCGAGCAGACGCTGAACCAGATTTACGAGGCACTGTGCCACGGCCCGCAATGGGACAAGACCGCGCTTGTAGTCACCTTCAGTAAGGGCGGCGGCCTGTATGACCACGAACCCACCCCCGCCGCGCAGCCTGCATGGCCGCGGGATGAAAACGACGGATTCAGATACGATGTGCTGGGGCCCCGCGTGCCGACAATTGTGGTCTCGCCGCGCGTCAAATCGAATACTGTGTTCCGCAGCGGCCAGCCGACCCCGTTCGAGGGAACTTCGCTGCTGTCTACAGTGCTGGAATGGTACGGCATTCCGCGGGCGCGTTGGGGGCTTGGCGACCGGGCGCAGGTGGCCCCGACCTTTGAATCGGTCTTTGAACTTGAAAAGCCGCGTGACGACAAACCGGCATTCAAACCGCCATATGACAAGAAATTCCCGCCCGAAGGGGCGGTGGGTTGATTGCATGGCGCATCAATCCTACCCGTTGGGCACAACCGAATTGCTGGACGAGCTGTTTCCACCGGCGGAGCTTGCCAATCACGACGTGGGACTGACTGACCGTGAAAGCGTCATCGCCCACTACACCCGGAATTCGCTGGAGGCGGACGGTTTCACTGCGGCCGACGTCAGTGTCACTCTGTCTGAAGGGCAGTATTGGGTCTCAGTAGCGGCGGATGCGTCCGAGGCGGCGCTGGCGCAGTTTGCCGAACATCATCGGAGTTTGCTGGCACCCGAGGCAGCCGGCAAAGCTCTTGTGGGCAAGGCGATGTTGCAGGAGCTTGAGGTCTGGAACCCGATGGCGGGCTACCCGGTTAACAACGACCAAGACGACGGCCTTTGCAAGTGGCACCTGTTTCCGCCTCTCGGGCTGAATGTGATGGGGCAGCGGGGTCTGCTGCTGATGCATTACCCGCCTTGGCAGGTGTTGCAGCAAGGGACCTTTCTGAAATGCATGACCATGCACCGATGGGACATGGTGCTGCGTGCCAGCGGTATACCCCCTGATGAAGTAAGTTTCTACCGAACCATTGTGGATGTGAATCCCATCGCCGCCCCTGGCGCGGGGCAGAGCGAGTATCCCAATGACTATTTCCCGATCATGATGGCTTCGGGCTTTTTTGATGGCCCGCCCGAACGCGCCTACATCCGCACGATGTTGGGTCTATATCTTAACGGTCCCAACGCGACTGGCCAGCGCCATACGCTGCCTTTGCTGGTCTGTGGCTCGCCGCTCTATGATCCCCAGGCGCCCGGTTGGTTTCGGGTGGCGTTCAAGGACGATATGCCGACGGACAATAACGGCACCCCAGAAACGCCGGTTCTACAGGTGGGCAAGGTGAGGTTGTCTCCCGATGACCCGCGCGAGACGCCATATATGATCGCCAACCACATGATCGCGGCAGGCGTGACCGGAAAATGCACCGATCATGCCAATGAAATTCCCGATATTCGCATGTACGAGGCGCAAGATTTGGTCGCCGCGTCCTTCTTGTATGAATACGCCCAAACCCCCGATATCGAACCCGAAGAAGCAAAGGCGCGGGCCTGCAAACGATGGTTCGGCAATACCAAGGGCACTGGCCCGCCCAAACCGGCCGACGACCGGGACGCGCAGGTCATATGCGCCCTGGCTCAGATGGATCTGTTCTACTGCGCCGGACCGCCGCCGCATCCAAAATATACGTTCGATCAGGCGATGGAGCGGTGCAAAGGGGCGGAGAATGCGCCTTGTGGCTGCCATATCGCGCCGCCGCTGGGGCCGAAGAACAACATGACACATCCCGAAGGTGCATAAGGCGAAGCTATCCCAGACGATGAGTGGTTATGAGGTGTGCGAATGGCCGGGCGCTTCGGCCTTTACCCCGCGGATTTCATAAGTCTTGACCGGCTCAGCGATCCCACGCAGCTGGATCGCGCCGCCGGGAACACAGTCGATCCTGGATTGAATCCGGTCGTGAGTTTGCGTGGAGATCAGAATGCCACCGGCGCGTGCGGCGTTTTCAAGTCGCGAGGCCTGATTTACCGCGCGTCCGATAATCGTGTAGTCCATCCGCGTCTCACTGCCGAAATTGCCGACCGTGCAATACCCGGTGTGAATACCCATGCGGCATTCCAGCGGGTTTTTGATCCCGGCATTGTGCCATTGCTGACGTAGCACAGTCAGACGGTCGCGCATCGCGATTGCCATTTCTGCGCAAGCAATCGCGTCATTATCCGCCCCCTTTGTTTCCGGGTCACCGAAAAAAATGACAATTGCGTCCCCAACATATTTGTCGATGGTGGCCCCAAAGGATAGCGCAACTTCGGACATTTCGGACAGGTAGTGATTGAGAAGCGATTTCAGTTCTTCAGAAGGCATGTGCTCGGCCAGTTCGGTAAACCCGACAAGGTCCGAGAAAAAAATCGTTAGAAGTTTGCGTTCCGAGGTCAGCCTGACCTCTTTCTCGCGGTCAAAGATCGAGCGGTAGACCTGCGGTGACAGATACTTGGACAGTTGGTTGGCTACCGCTTCCAGCGCGTTGGTTTTCTCACTTAGCTCGGCAGTGCGCTGTTCCACCTTTTGTTCCAACCCATCATAGAGTTCGGCGTTTTCTATCGAAATGGACGCTTGTGCCGCCAGCAGTTCGGCAATCGACATCCGGGCCTCGGGGAACGCACCCGCAGCCAGATTGTTTTCCAGATAGGCAATGCCGGCAAACTGATCGGACCGGATGATCGGAACGCACATAACTGACCGCGTGCCGTTTTTGGCCACATAGGGATCAGTGCTATATCGGGGCAGTGCCGATGCGTCATCCAGAACCAGTGGTTTGCGGGTTCGCGAAACGTAGTTGACCAGCGACAACGGCACCGTGTCCGGCCCGGGCTCGAAACGATCCCCGTGTGTTGTCAAACCGGCAGGCTCGACGGTGCATTCGACCTCAACCCAGAGGTCGCTACCATTCTGACTTAGGAATACGCCCCTCTGCGCGCCAGTGCTTTCTAGCAGAATCTGCATCGTCCGAGACAACAGATTGCCAAGCACGATCTCGCCCGAGATCGCGCGTGCGGCATTCATGACCGCCTGTAGATCCAGTGAGCTCTGAGAGATGGAGAAGGCCATTTCCACGCCCGCCGGGTCCACGTCCACTTGTCCGTCAGGCGCGGTAGACCTGACCGTCGGGTTCTGGCTGTCCAGTTGCCTGACCTTCCGAGTGGCGCCCCAGCGACTATACAGTTGACGGGCCGCACTAACATGGGCAGCGGCGGCGAGTGTCTGGCCGATCTGTCGGAAGGCCTCTGCACACATCTCGTGGATCATTGCCTGATCACGGGTGAAACCGTTTGCCTCGGCGCAGGAGACTGCTTCGGAAAACCCTGCAAATGCGGTCACCGCGTCGCCGCGCAACCGGTCCATTTCGGCCTGCATGGCAAGGTTGAGATGCTGAAAATTCTCGGGGCAATGTTGGGCCCAGCTTGCCATCTGTTCCGCGTGGCTGGCCAGCTTCGTCCAAATCCCGGTATCGGCTGTTTGTTCGTAAGATGAGGCGTAAGTCAGAAAGGCAATGAACCGGAATCTGGCGGATTGAGGCAGGGACATAACGCTGTCCATCAGCTGTTCCTGCGCAGTGATATGAGGCAGGGCGCCCTGAAAATCGCGATACATGCAATGCAACTCGGCCTTGTAGATGTGGTAGTTCGCCACTCCCGTCATGAATTTCCGGTCCCGCATCCGCTGAATGCAGGCCTGTTCGTCAAAGGCCTCGTTTGTCAATGAGAACCGGTCCCGCGTATTGCCCGCAAAGTTCTGCAGCATTTGCAAAAACAGGCTTCCGGAATCGTAGCTGTCCTCGTAGTTGCAGTCCTTCACGATCATCAGATACCGGATTTGCTCGGCAATCGCGGTTTCCAGATCCAGCCGGGGGTCCCAGATTATGCAGTCCTGCGCGTTATAGGCCAGATACAGCAGGTCTCCGGATTGGTATCCGGCCTCGAGCCCGCGTTTGAACCAGTCGGTCATGGTCGTCCAATGATGGCTCCAGTGATGGATGAACATCGTATAGACGTAGAGGATGCGGGACTTCAGCGCGATGTCGTCATAGGTTTCGTTCATTGCCAGGGCAAGCTTGCCAAACTCCAGCGCTTCGGCGGGACGGTTCATGCCGCCACACAGCAGCATACCATAAGTGGAATAGGCAAAGGCGGTCTCGGCCGAATTCCCGTATTTCAGCGACAAGTTGACCGATTTAAGGACCAGCAGACGGAACAGGTTGCCCGCGCCTGAAAGGAAGGCGGCGGGGAAAATCTCCATCAACAATTCTATCGCCGTGGTCATCCTGGCGTCCGTCATACGATCGGCATGGATCAGATCGGCGATCTGCCGGCCCCTGAGGTTGGTCGATATCTCGGCGATCTCGGCGTCCAACTCGGCCTTTGACACATCCGCAGTGAATCGTATGCCGAGCAGGTCCAGACCTTCGAGAGCAGCATTGATCGAGTCGCCCATGCGGCCCAACGTCGAATAGTGCCGGGTGCGCATCGATAGTGCGCGCGCCCTTTCCAGCGGAGTCCTCAGGTTTTCCAAGGCATTGGAAATCTCGGCATCGGCATCGGAATGCAGTCCGTTCAGATACGCTGTCTGCGCATAGAGGGATGACAGGTCTTTCGTCAGATCATATGCCTCGTGCCATGCGTGTGTGGGCAAGAGCGACCGCGCAACGCGCAGATAATTCAACGCCACATTGTAGGAGGAAGCTTCATGCGCGACTTGGGCCGCTGTCAGGTTCAGTCTTGCCAGTTCGCATTTCTCTTTTTGCTCCTGGATCAGACTTTGCGCCTTGTTCAGATGATGGACGATTTTGACGGCACGTTCCTCTGGCGGCTCGCTTGTGACTTCCTTTTGCAGAAGCTTGCCGATGGACAAGTGCACCGGCTGCTTGTCGGCTTTGTCGATTAGCTCATAGGCTGCCTCATGCAGCCGGTCATGCTGAAACCGATAGCGCGGGTTCGTCCCGATGTCGGCCTTGCCGACAGTCTGGGCCGCAATCTGATCAAAAAGCTGATAGCTGTCATCCAGGGGCAGGATGATGTTGCTTGCAAGCGCGCTCATCAATGATAGCCCAAGTTGTTCCTTCGAGCGCTGATGGATCACTGACAGTTTGGCCATGTCGAACTCATGCCCGATACAGGCCGCCATGCGCAGCGTGTCCTTGGTGTCCTTGGGCAGTTTGTTTAGGTTTCCGATTAGGAAGTCGACGATGTTGTCGCCAATCTCTGCACGGCTGATCGTATCCAGATCCCACCGCCACCGGCCGCGCGCGCGGTCGAACCAGATCATGCCGTCATCAAATAGGGACTGCAAAAGCTCTTTGACAAAGAAGGGGTTGCCCTCGGTCGTCCGGTACAGCTCTGCGCTTAGCTGCTGCGTGGACCGTTCGTCGGTGCGGAACGTGCGGGCGACGACCTGGTTCACCACAGATAGTGCAAGCGGCGGCAGGGACAGGTCGTGCACCTCACGGAGCTTGGAGACTTCGCTGCGCATCAGGCTGAGCAGGTGATTACCATCAACCTCATTGTCCCGATAAGCACCCAGAACAAACAAATGACCAACATCGCGCGCGGTCACCAGTTTCTGCACGAGGTTCAGCGTTGGCGCATCCGCCCATTGCAGGTCGTCCAGATACAGAACGAGCCGGTGGTCGGCGCTGGCCAGCCGCCTGACGAAGCTTAGGAAGGTTAGTTGCAGGCGGTTTTGCGCTTCGGTTGGCGGTAGCGCCGGGACCGGAGGCTGCGGCCCAATGATCTCCTCCAACTCGGGCAGGACTTCCAGCAGAACCTGTGCGTTTCGCCCAAGTGCATCAACGATGGTTTCCTTCCAAATGGCCAACCGCTCAGGTGGTTCGGCCAGCAATTCCTGCACCAATCCGGAAAAGGCTGCGGCAATACCGCTATAGGGTTTGGCGCGTTCGAACTGGTCGAATTTTCCGCGCAGGAAAAACCCGCGCGCTTTGGTGACCGGCTTATTCAGCGCGTCGACGAGTGCGGATTTTCCTACCCCCGAACTGCCAGAAATCAGGCACAGCTCAGGCGAGCCCCGTTCGACATTGCGAAACAGTCCGGTCAAGAAAGCCAATTCCGTATCGCGACCCAGCAGCAGCTGCGGCACGCGGAACGTTTCTGAAATGTCGCGCTGCGCTATCTCGAACGGAGCGACCCGACCGGCGTCTAACAATTGACCGAGGCAATGCCGCAAATCATGCAGCAGCCCGTAAGAGCTTTGATAGCGGTCTTCCGGATCCTTGGCGAGCAGACGGAGCACGATCTGAATGACGGGTGCGGGCACATGCGCCTCGGCGTTTTCGGGGATGGCTGGAAGTTTGGCGATATGGGCATGCACCCATTCCAGTTGAGTCTCGGCGGTGAAAGGCAGGTGGCCGAACAGCAATTCAAAGAACACCACGCCCAGCGAGTAGAAATCCGAGCGGTAGTCGACGTCATGTGAAATCCGGGCGGTCTGTTCGGGCGAAATGTAGGGCAAGTGGCCTTCGACCGACTTCGATGCAACCTTGCCCTGATGTTCGCGCGTCAGCGTGGCGGCGATTTCGAAGTTCATCAGTTTGATGCTCCAGTCGGAATCGTCGAGCAGGATGTTCTGCGGGGCCACGTTCTTATGCACCATGTTGCGGTCATGGACGGCGCTTAGCGCCGCAGTCAGGTCGATGGCAATGCTGAGAATCTGGTCTAGCGACCAGGTGGCCACGCGCTTTTTCCGCAGATAGTGCGACAGCGGCCAACCGGTCGCCGGGCTGATCATGACGGGGTTTCCGTCGCGTCGAAAGCGGATGTCCGAAACGGGCAGAATGCCGTCTGCCTCGCCGAATTCGCTCAGCAGCCAGTATTCGCGTTCCAGCCTCTTTGCGTCGCGGGAATTGGGGAATTCGGCGGACAGAGTCTTTAGAATCGCCGGCTGTCCGCTCTGGCGATGTCGCGCGCGGAAAAGCGAACTCGAGTCGAAAGCCTCGATCCGCTGTTCAATCTGATATCCGGCTATTTCAGCATTCAAGGCAGAAACTACCTTTTTTGCAGTCTTCAGAAGTACCAATTAAATAAACTATGACATGGACCTCGCAGGCTGCCATATTGCGAAATGCGGGTCCGGTTCAGAGCATAACCTTGATTAAGTATTTTGGATACGGCTCTAATATGAATTTTATTTCATTGCGGGCCAAGGGAGTGGTCCCGTCCGCCTCGCGCGCGGCGGTACTGAACGGATGGCGGCTGGAATTTAATGTCGAACATTTCTTTCGCCACGAAGGCGGGGTTGGCAATATCGAATGCACCGGAGGTCCTGCCGACCGTGTGCTGGGGGTTCTTCATTGTTGCGATGAAACGGACCTTGCGGCACTGGATCGGATGGAGGCTTACGGTGTCGGCTATGATCGGGTCGAGGTCACGGTTGAAACCGAGCTGGGCACTGAACGGGCGTTGGCTTATGTTGGCTTGCCGGAGTTCGTGAACGATGCCTGCCGACCCACCCGGCGATATCTGAACATCCTGTCTCGTGGAGCCGCCGAGGCCGGTCTGGACCCTGCATATATCGCCGCGCTTGACGCGCGACCCGTTCTGCCCCCCCGAAAGCTGTCCCCGTTCCAACCAGCAGAAACCGGGTCGAGTCTGGACCATACCGCGCTTGCGCCGCATCTGACAGCACTTGCGGGATCGGTGTTCGACATGTCCGGCGCCCGCCCGGCCCAATCCATCGCAAAAGACTGGTTCGGCGGCAAGGAGGTGACCCTGTTTCTGCTGAAACGTCTGGACACGAGCGACGGGTCTGAATGTCTGGAGGATGTTATAGCCGACCGCCTGCGCCCGGATCAGCGCGATTGCCTCAATACCTATCTGCATGCCTTTGCGGATGAGTATGCCTATGTCGGTCGATTCGACTACACTTCCCTGCCCGACGAAAAAACGCTAGGATAGCCTTATTTTTCGGGGAAGTATTATGACTCTTTCGGACGCTCAGCATTTGGCCGCCGCACCTCATGGTGCTATCACGGAACCCCTGCAGGACATCTTTTTCGTCACCGGCACGCGCGAAATGCACTTCAACGAAATCGACTGGCAATTCAGCCGCAACATGACAGTGGTGCGCGAAGGCGATCAACTGACATTGTTCAACGCGGTGCGCCTGTCCGAGGACGGGCTGAAGGCGCTGGAGAGCCTCGGTCGGATCGCAAACGTGGTACAGGTAGGCGGACTGCACGGAGCCGATGACGCCTTTTATCGGGATACGTTTGGTGCGACCTACTGGGCGCAGCCAGGTGCCGGGCAGGACGGCGTTCCGGTGGACCGGGAACTGATCGAAGGCGGCCCGTTGCCGGTGTCGGGGGCCGAATTGTTCACCTTTAAGACCACAAAAACACCCGAATGCATTTTCCGGCTGGACCGCGATGGTGGCGTGCTGATTGCCTGCGACGCCCTGCAAAATTATTTGGAACCGGATGAGTATTTTAGCAACGACTCTGCCGAGATGATGACCGGTATGGGGTTTTTCACACCAGCGAATGTCGGGCCGGTCTGGAGACAGGTGGCCGAACCCGGCGCCGAGGATTTCCGCCGCCTCGCGAATTTGGACTACAGGTATGTGTTCTGCGGTCATGGTGCGCCGGTGCTGGATGGCGCTTCGGCGGCCTATAAGGCGACGTTCCAGCGTCTGTTTGACGTCTAAAGTATCGCGCTGGCCCGCCGCGCGGGGCAGGGGCATTCAGTGATCACCACCGGGCCGGTTCGACGGCAGAATATTCTATTTGGAGAGGAACGGATCGTGACGACATCTCGCTGGAAGGCCAATCCACAATCTGATCAATGGAACGCGGCAGAAAACTGGGACGCTGGCCAGGTCCCGGACGCCAATGCCCTGTTCGACGCCTCATCCCGAACCGCGATTAGCTTCACGGCTGACTCCGCAGCTCAGATCGAACAGATCGAGTTCGCCGAGACTGCAGCAGCCTATTCCTTCACCGTACGGGATATTGCCAAGCATCCTGCCCTGACAATCTCCGGTGCTGGTATCGTGAACCGGTCTCTCAATACGCAAAGTTTTGTCGTGGCGTCGTACGGAACCTACAATCAGCCACAGCTGAAATTTACCGGTGCGGCGACGGTGGGTGACGGGCCGATCAGCTTTTATGCCGGCCCGCCCTCATTAGAGACAACCTATGGCGGCGGCACCATTGCTTTCCACGACGACGCCAGTGCAGGGGCGGCCTATTTCACTCTGAGAACCGGAAAAGTGCCCCCTCCCAACCGTCAGAGCAGTCTTGGCGGTACCGTTTCGTTCAGTGAGCGCGCGCGCGCCGGAACCGCTACCTTCTCGATTTTCGGAACGTTGGGCAGCGACGGCGACACTTTCGCGAATGCAGTGTTTCATCAGGCGGCCTCGGCTGATAATGGCACCTTCATCAACCGCGGCGGTACGGTGCCAAGCGGCGATGGCGGCAACACCCAGTTTTACGACTATTCCTCCGCGGCGCAGGGCACTTATCTCAATCACGGTGGAACGGCGGTCGATGCCAACTGGAAAGGGGCGAATGGCGGCGACGTCTCCTTTGACGGGGCGGCGACTGGCGGTCAGGGGACATTTTACAACTACCCGGCCACAATCGATGGCGCGCATGGGGGGGTGACGAGTTTCAACAACAATCCCAACTTCCCAGCAATGGAAAATGCGGGCGCTTCGGCGGGAGAGGGGACATATATCAACTACGGTGCAACCAAAGAAAGCCCCGGCGGTGGCGGGCATACCGAATTTACCGCCCGCTTCGGCTATGCCAACGGCGGGCGCGCAAAAATTCTGAACTTTGGCAGCGCTCTGAACAGCGCCTCGACCGCTGGTCATACGATTTTCTCGATCAAGCCGCCCAACGCGTTTTTTTCCAGTGCAGACAATGCGACTATATGGAACCATCCCGGACAGGCCGGAGGTTTCACCATTTTCGAGTCTTCCTACGGCACCGGTGCGCCGAACCGGCCGCCAACTGCCGGAAATGCGACGATCTATAACCTGGGTAGCGATGCGCCGGATCAGCAAGGCGGGTACACCTCTTTTAACGATGTCGGAACGGCAGGAAACGCCACACTGATTGCCTATGGTGGAACCCGAGGCGGGGCTGGAGGGCAGATTCAGTTTGCTGACAGCTCAACCGGCGGCACTGCAAAGATCCACCTGCTTGGCAATGGCACGCTGGATATCAGCGGGCACAAGCAGGGGCTGAGCATCGGCCATCTGGAACTGACCAACGGTGTGATAAAGATCCGGCTTGGGGCAGACCCCACCACCCTGACCATTGCAGAGGCGCTGAAGGTCAATCTGTCGCCTGTGATGATGATCTTCTCGTTTCCCGACGATCATAGTATCGAGCCGGGTGTGGAGTATCCCGTACTGACGGCCCCCAGTCTGGCGGAGCTGAACGCGAGCGCATATGAGGCTAACAAGATACACAACCTTACTCCGAAATTTGTGATCGAAGCGGATGTTCTGAAAGTGTCCTACTGAACCTCGTCGGTCGGATTTTTGCGGTGGCAGCGCCACGTTGTTTTGCCGGGAGTTTTGTCTTATGCCGCTGGAGCATCTAACCCTCAGAGTCGGTTTGCTTGAACGACCTGTTGGTTTTGTTGCACAACTACGGTTGCCGCTGGCAGCCAAACCTCGAACCGGGCGCCGCCAGTTGGTCGATTGAGCGCGGAGATCAAACCTCCCGCTCGCTGTATCAGGGTTTGCGAGATCGACAGGCCCAGCCCGGTCCCCTCGGCCTGTTTGGTGGTGTAGAAAGGGGCGAATACATCATCGACATCCTTGGGCGCGATGCCTGGTCCCGTATCTGACACCGTGATGCAAACACCGGCGAACCCGTCACGGTCGCGATCCGCGGTCGTCAGGGTCAATACGCCGTGCTCTCCCATGGCCTGAACCGCGTTCATGATGAGATTGATCAGGACCTGTTGTAGTTCTCCTGGATCGATGCGCACTGCTGTCTCAGCGTCCAGTTGTGTTTCGACCTTTATGTCGCCGTGTGAAATGACATGGTTAACGAGGACCAGGCAGTCGGTGATGACCGGGTTGACCGGCACCGTCTGTTCAAGATCGGCAAACTCTCCGGGCCGCGCAAACTGCAGCAATTTGCCAACGATGGTCTGGATGCGCGCGACTTGTCTGTCTACAAGGCCAAGCTCCGTTCCGATTGTATCACTGGCCTCGCCTAGACTGTCACGGATCACGTCCATGTTGCCCTGAATGACGGCGACAGGGTTGTTGATTTCATGTGCAACCCCAGCAGTAATCTCTCCGATTGATGCCAGCTTTTCGCTCATCACCAATTGGCGAAAGGTTTCTTCAAGCTTTGCGTTGGCGCGTTGCAGTTCGGCGGTGCGTTTGTCGACGCGCTCGTTCAACTGTTCGTTCCAGGACCTCAGTGTCTGGTCGCGCTCCTGTATCTGATCCAGCAGATCGTCAAGATGCCCTGCCACCTCGCCAATCTCGCCGCTTGCGCCGATCTGCCCGTTGCGGGCGGAAAGGTTGCCGCGTCGAACTTGGACCATGGTCCCTATCATGCGTTCGAGGGGGGCGAAGATGCCTTTTGCAAGCCTTAGAAACACCGGTGCGGACAATACCAGAACGGCAACGAAGGCCGCGAGAATGGCAAGGAAGGCATTGCGCTTTGCGGTCGTGAACGGTTCCTCAAGAACGCCGACATAGAGCATGCCGACATAGTCACCGAAACTGTCAGTCAACGGCAGGTAACCCGAGATGTACCAGTCATTCACCACAAAGGCGCGGTCGAGCCAGGTTTGCCCTTGGCCAAGCACCTGCCCTCTGACCGCCGCTGAAACTCGTGTGCCAAGGGCGCGCACATCCTCGAACAGGCGCACATTGGTCGAAACACGCACATCTTCCAGAAACAGGGTCGCTGTGCCCTGCCGGGAGCCGCCCGCCACCGCATCCTGATAGACCAGCGCATTGATCGTATCGATAAAGCCGAGGTTGCGGTTCAACAGGATACCGCCCACCAACACACCGTCGCGCCCAGGCAAGTTGACCGGGGTGGCGGAGTGAATGACCATACCGCGATCCTCGACCTCGCGGTCGGTTGGAACTGCTGCCTCTGTCTCAATCAGGGGCAGGCGGGCGCGGTCGGCCAGATCCGGGGAAATCGCGTCGAGGGCCGCGCCGGTAAAGATATCGATGGCGGTTTGCCCCTGTCCCCGCGCGGCACTTTCAATCACCGGCCAGGTGCCGGTCGTATCGGAACGAGGCAAGTAATAGAGAAAGTCCAACCCAAGCTCTGAGCGTTTCTTCTCAAAGAACTGATCAAACCCCGACCGTGGGGTCCGCGCGAACTCCACGGAGCCAGCGACGGCATTTAGCTCATCCCCGGTCTGGACCATCAGGCGTGACAGGTATTGTTCTGCAATCCTTAGATCGCTTTCGACATTGGCGATCAAGACTTCGTCATAATCCGCCGTCCACCGCGTCATGCTGAGAAAAAGCAAGAGCGGCATCAGCAGGACCATCGGCGCAAGTGCCAGGATCAGTAGACGGAAACGGACAGAGGTCATGGGCGCACGCTATCAAAGCGGTTTGATTTCCGCAAAAGCCGTGATTGGCGCAAAGACCGTCGAAGGACAATTTGACCCCGGAACTGGCCCGTCAACGCGCCGCCCAAGACATGCTGGTGCAGCGCAGCCACGCTGCGACAACAGGGCTGGCATCCGCTCCGAAAAGCCGTACAACCTGAGCAGAACGGGAACGTGGAGGACAAACCATCGCCGATCTTTGGGAGGGGCTTCGACACGCCTTTTGGTTGGTCGTAACACTGAATCCGGAATTGACCGAGATCGCTCTGCGTTCGCTCCGCGTTACGCTGACCGCGTTGGCGATCGCCTGCGTGATCGCCCTGCCCTTGGCTGCGCTTCTGGCGGTGCGTCGTTTTCGGATGCGACGTGCAACGATCGCGATGCTGAACGCTCTCATGGGTCTGCCGCCGGTGGTTGTCGGGTTGATCGTCTATATCTTCCTGTCCCGTTCGGGTCCGCTTGGCGCGCTGGGGCTGCTGTTCACGCCCACCGCGATGATCGTGGCGCAGGTGATCATCATTGTGCCGCTCATCGCCTCTATTGCCCACCAGTCGCTGCGCGAGCTTTGGGCCGAATATCATGACCTGCTGATCTCGATGAACGTGACGCAGGTGCAGAAGATGCGGACGCTGATATGGGATGCGCGGCGCGCCCTACTGACGGCGGCGCTGGCTGGCTTTGGGCGCGGGATCGGAGAGGTCGGCGCCATCATGATTGTGGGTGGCAATATCGACCACGCCACGCGTGTGCTGACCACCGCTATTGCCCTTGAGACTGGCAAGGGACAGTTTGCGCTTGCGCTTGCGCTGGGGTTCATCCTGATCGCGCTGGCCCTTGGAGTGAACTTGTTGATCCACTGGATCGGCCAGACGGAAAGGGACAGCCGATGGTGACCGAGCTGTTTCCTCTAGTTCTTGAGGGGGCCGAGACATCGCGCCGGGGCAAACGGCTTGTGGGGCCTGCGGATCTGACACTGGACGGGCAGGGACTGTGCGTGGTGATGGGGCCCAACGGTGCGGGCAAGACGACGCTGTTGCGGCTGATGCACGGGACTGCAAGACTGACAGGAGGCACGGTGCGATGGGCCTGCGACACCGATGAGGCGCGCCATCATCAGGCATTCGTGTTTCAGCGCCCTATCGTCTTGCGCCGCACCGTGGAGGACAACCTGATCTATCCGCTTCGCCTGCGTGGCGTAGCGCGCGGCGTGGCGCGCGAAGCCGCTCGGAGATGGGCCAAGCGCGTTGGGTTGGAGCCCCATCTGGGCCGCCGCGCCATGGTGCTGTCGGGGGGCGAGCAACAAAAGCTTGCGCTTGCGCGCGCACTGATCACCGAGCCCGCGCTGGTCTTTCTTGATGAGCCCACCGCCTCGCTTGACGGGCGCGCTACACGTGAGATCGAGGCAATCTTGCTGCAGGCCAAGGCCGAGGGGACCCGCCTGATCCTCTCCACCCATGACATGGGTCAGGCGCGCCGGATTGCGGATCAGGTTGTGTTCATCCTGGGCGGCAAAGTACATGAGACGGGGCCGGCCGAGGCATTTTTCGACGGACCAAAGACGCCCGAGGCGCGTGCATTTCTAAAGGGAGATATTGTGGAATGAAAAAAGGGTTCATTGCTGGGATTCTCGCGGTTTTCATCGCGAGTGCGGCCCTTGCAACGGATCAGTTGCGGATGGCGGTCACGACCTCTTTCCACAATTCTGGACTGGCCGATGTGTTGCTGCCAGAGATCGCCAGCGATCTGGACCTGGATGTGCAGTTGTTGGTTGTGGGCACGGGTCAGGCATTGCGGCTGGGTCGTGCGGGGGATGTGGATGCGATCTTTGTGCATTCACGCGCCGCCGAGGAGGCGTTTGTGGCCGAAGGCTACGGTACGCATCGACGCGAGATCATGTACAACGATTTTGTTCTTGTCGGCCCGTCCACAGATCCGGCGGGTATAGCGGATGCCGAGGGCGCCGCCAGCGCCCTACAGGACATTGCTGCTTCGCAAGCTCCATTTGTCAGTCGCGGTGACGACAGTGGGACCCATAAGAAAGAGATAACCCTTTGGCAGGATGCAGGTCTGGACGCCGAAAGGTTCGGCCCGTGGTATCGGGCTGTTGGTGCGGGCATGGGGGCCGCGTTGAACACCGCCTCGGGCCTTGATGCTTATATTCTGTCCGACCGGGCAAGCTGGTTGAATTTTGGCAACAAAGGCGAACTCGCGCTGCTATTTGCCGGGGATCCGGTGCTGTTCAACCAATATGCTTTTTTGCCTGTGAATCCTGCGCGGCACCCCCATGTCAAATCCGATCTAGCGGCCAAGCTGGAAGACTGGCTGAGATCAGAGCGTGCGCAGGTCCTGATCGATGGGTATGAGATCGACGGCGAAACGCTGTTTGTATTCAACGCCAAGTAGCGCTGGTGCTGTCTATTCTTCGATATCGCCATGAATAGCGAACTGTTCCAATCCGGCATCCTGAGGCCGGATCGTGCGGTAGGCCTCGCGCACTCCCGCCTCGGCCAATTCACGCGCCACCGTCAGCAACGTGTTGGGATCATGGTCGTCGCATAGCTCGATCATCTGTGCCAACTCTTCGCTGGCTACGGGGCGCGCGGCCTCGACCGAAGGTGCGCCGTAATAGCTGACAAAATGTTGGGCCAGAAGGTCCGTGAGTCGTTCCAATTCGGCCGTTTCGAGAGCGGTGACGGCGACAAATGTCACCCGGCCGCCGGTTTCCAAACCGAACCAGCCATTGGCAAAGGCCTGACGTGCCTTGCCGACCAGATCAGCTTCGGACCAGTTAGAGAATTCGAACCCGCCCGAGATGCACCATTCACCTGTGCGCGCGGGTGAGGCAAAAACATTCATGTCGCTTTCGTCGAAGTGGATCGCGCGGGCGAGTTTCATGCCGGATCCTCCAAAATAGTGGTGAGCGGGATCAGGTGGGTTGTGTCTTTGTCGCGCAGCAACATGCCGAACATTTCGTCCACGCCCAGAAAAGTTCCCTCCATCGATTGGTCCTTCACATCTTCCCCGATCCCGTGCGCCAGGGCACGCCATTCAGCGTGCACCGCCGCGGTGCCCTCACCTTCCCAACGGCTCAACCAGTTCAGCGTGTGGCGGGCCCATGCCTCCAGCAGAGCGGGGGGCGCGACATCGGCGCATCCTTCGGCATAAAGCGCTGTGTGATCGGGCGTCATGCCAGTGTCTTCACTGGCGGGGATCAAAGGCAGGGCAAAGCCGATCACCAGCCAGTCGGGAATGGCGTCGGGATCGGTGCCTGAGGCCATCGCCCTAAACCTGCCGCAGCGCGCGCCGTTCACACGAATTACGCCTTGCCATTCCAGATGCACGGCCACTTCGGGTGGTGCGAGTGCGCCGAGTGCGTTCTGAAGGCCCACACCGCATAGCGGTAACATGGTCATCGCCTGCATCAGCGGTACCTCTGGTGCAAAGACCAGAGCGGCCTCCATCTCGGTCGCACCAAGCTGGTATGCGACCAATCCTGCATCGCAGCCCAGCGTTGCCCGCATGATTGCGTGGTCAAAGGCGCTGCCCGGTGCTTCTTCGCCCCACAACAGCGGGGGGAATGTGACCTCCGCCACGTCGCTCATTGGGTCTCTTGTCCTCGCTGTCGTTGACGGATCACGCCAAGGGGCCATAGGTTGGCCCAATGCGTATCCTGGTTCTGATCTTGGCGCTGCTGCCGGGTTTGGCAATGGCCGATGACAAACGGGTGGCGTTGTTCGCCCCGCCCGAACTGGTGGAAATCGGGTTGATCCGCCATATTGCGCCGCGCTTTTCCCTGAAGACTCAGGTCAAGGTCGACCTTGTGGAAGATCCGGTGCAGGCCGAATTGGTTTTGGGTCCGGTGGGCCGGGCGCTGTTTTCGGGGCTCGGCCAGACCTGGCATATGGATCTGCGCGCTGAAACCAAGGGCGCAAAGCGTTTTGCAGACTGGCTGACGTCGCAGGTCGGTGCGCGCACCATTCAAGGTTTTGCGCCCGAAGGAGCGCCGATATTCACTGAGCCGAGGCAGCAGCAGGCGGTCGTGGCCGAGATTGAAGTAACGGGTGATGCCGTGGCCGGGCAGGGGTTGTCCTGGGCCAAATGCGGGCGCTGCCATGTGACCGAGCGGGGCAAGGACGGGTTCGGCATCGGTTCGACCCCAAGCTTCTTTGTCATGCGAGGGTTTGATGACTGGCAGGAACGGTTTACGGCGTTTTATGTGCTCAAACCTCATGCAGCTTTCACCCAGATCGCAGAGGTGACCGATCCGTTTCCGGTCGACCGTCCGTCGCCCATTGCCCCTATTGAACTGACCCTGGATGAATTGGAGGCGATCCTGGCCTATGTGGCCGTATTGGACCCCGCCGATCTGGGCAAACCCTTGCAGCATCAGTGATCGCTTCGCTTTGACAGGTAGTCGTCGGTGGTGCGTACTCGGGGCCGTTCGCCCCCGGCAAAGGGATTATCCGTCGCGTGGAATTGCGCGTTCACCCTGCAATTGTCGCACATCTGGATCATACGCAGCTTGTCGCCCGAGAACATGGCGTGGTCCTTCAGCTTTTCACTGATCCGGTCGATGGCGGATTTGGAACCAAACAATGCTCCGCATTCGATACAGGCGAAGGGCTCTTCCTCGTTCAACACTTCCTGACGTAGTGCCGCGTTGGTGAGGTCGAGGCGTGGCTCATAGGTGATCGCATCCTCGGGGCAAATCGAGGCGCAGAGACCGCATTGCAGGCAGGCGTCCTCTTGAAAGCGTAATTGCGGCTTGTCGGAGTTGTCGCCAAGCGCGCCCGAGGGGCAGAGCGATACGCAGGATAGGCACAGCGTGCAGGCATCGGTATCCACCAATACCGCGCCATAGGGCGCATCTTGGGGCAGTGGTATCTGTTCGGTGTCGGGATGCAGGGCGCGCGCTGCCTGCCGCGTGATTTGTCGCCGCGTGCCCATCGGGCGGACCGGGCTGGCGACGGGTTCGGGGATTGCCTCGTCGTAAAGCGAGTCACTCATTGCATCCGGGTCGGAAGTGTCGAGCAGGGTGATTTTGCGCGTGCCAGCGATTGCGGTGGTCAGCACGATCTGGCTCTCCAGCGCGGGAATATCTGCGGTCGGACCGGCGAGCAACGTGACCGACGCGAACCCGGCTGCAAGGGCGGCAACTGCTTCTGCATGTCCGAAGGCACCGATGGCGGTCAGCTCAAGAGGGATGACATCGGCGGGCAGGCCGCGACCATGGCGCGCCGAAAGGCGTATCATTTCAGCACCATGGGAATCGTGGACCAGCAGGCGTGGCGCGCCGCCACCCGCGTCAAGATATGCCTTGGCCATCGCTTGCACCCGCCGCATGGTTAGGTCCACCGGTGGTGCATCATAGCTGATTGCGCCCGACGGACAGGCGGCGGAACATGCGCCGCATCCAGCGCAGATCATCGGATCAATCGCCACATGTTCTCCGGCAGAGGTAATGGCCCCGGTCGGGCATAGGTCGAGACAATTGGTGCACCCGGTCTGTTCCGCGCGGGAATGGGCGCAGAGCAGGGGCGTGGTTTTGACATAGAGCGTCTTTTCGAACGTGCCTGTCAGATGCGAGGCGGCCATGATGGCCGCGGCCACACTGGGCGCCTGGCCAGGGTCGGCACGTAAGTAGCCATCACGCTTTTCAGGGGCGGGAAACAAGGGCGTATCGCCACGCAGATCCAGGATGATATCGCATTGCGACACCGCCCCGTCACGCGGCTCGCTGAGCGTGAAGGCTCCGCGACCGCCGGGGTTTACCTGCTGCAGCGCGTTAATCACTACCTCGAACCCGCCAAAGGACCCAGAGGCACGGCGAAGCTTTCCCTTAACCACATCGAAGGAGCGGGTGTCAGGCAGATCATCGCCTTCGATCAGCACTGTGACACCCAGATGATCCTTGAGTTGCTCGGCGGCGGAAAGCGCCACATCCGCAGGACCCAGTATCAGGCATAGCCCTTCACTAATCACATCGAGGGTTTTTTCCGGCTCTGCTGGCAGCACTGCGTCGGCAACGAGAGCGGACATTTTGGGTAGTTTCGGGGGCCCATCATCACTCCATCCGGCGCGGTCCCGAAGGTCCAGAGTAGGTGGGGCAGGGCGGCCCAGCCCCTCAGCCAACTCCTCGAAAACCCGTGCTTCCTGACTGCAACAAAAAATCGCGTCGCCCTCTTCAAGCGCGGCTTTGGCCCGATCCAACTGTGTGGTGCAGAGGGCAGTGCAGGGGGGCGTTACGTTCAGGCCGACGGCCTCGGAAAGGCCTTGCGCGTCGATGGTTTGAGTGCCCAAACAATCGCATGTTATCAATGATTTGGGCACGTCATCCTCCCCCGATTCAGGTGGCGTTTCCACGCTTATCCTGATCATTTCCTAGTCTAAGCCTAGTTAGGATCGTGGCGCTTCACAAACCATTTTCAATGCTTGCACGGTGCTTCCCTGTGGCTCGAATTGAAGAGGTGATTCGCGATTTAAGTGCCAGCGCCATTCCTGACGCAAACACTCATATTAGACATTTCGTCCCTTCCAATGCCATGGCTCCGGACAGGCTGGCCAATTTGCCAGAAGCCACGCTAGACCGAAGATTTCCGGCACAACGTTCTTCTCCGGTGCCGCCTCAGGCAGTTTGATAGGAGCAGAGGAGGAGCTTGGGTGATCCGAAATCCCGACCAGCACCAAACCATGCCGCTGGGTGTCGTTTTGCGACGCCTGCCGGGTGTGACACGCTGGGCCTCCTACAGCTGGAAAGCCATTGCCGTTTTGCCCGGGGCAGGTGCTGCCGATTGGCAGGAATTGCGCCGCGAGGGCGAGGCAGTTGAATACCATGCCGCAACCCTATCGTTGGACCTGCACGGGGCAGAAACGGAAGCCTACCTGCACGGTTTGTCGGCAGAGGTCCCTGCCATATATGTCGTGATGCGAGAAGCTGGTGGTGAACGGCCGCTTGAGGTGGTTCTGGTCACCGCCTCGCCCTACGAAGCGCAGGACTATACCGATAGCGGTGAAGAGATCGTCGAAAAGGTACCGATGCCTGGCGGGTTGATGGCTTGGGTCCAGGCCTTTGTCACCGAGTTCCATCAGGATGAGGTCTTTGTCAAACGCAAGCGCGACAAGAAACGCACCGATCTGACACAGGACGGCATAGGCGATCCACGGATCGCCGGGGTCGGGGATATCTATGCTTCTCCAGCTCGGCAACGGAGGCGGGTGCATTGAGCGATGGTCGCGATTTCTGGTCCCGGCGGCGTGCCGGGGTTGAGGCCGAAGCCCATGCGGTGGAGGCACGCGCCGCCGAAGCTGAGGTCGCCAAACTGGAGGAGCGCCCAGATGATGAGATACTGGCCGAATTGAGGCTGCCTGAACCGGAGGATTTGGAAAGCCCCGACGCGGTGCGGGAATTCCTGAAGGCCGAGTTGCCGCAACGTCTGAAGACCCGCGCTTTGCGACGGCTGTGGCGCTTGAACCCGACGCTCGCCAATCTCGACGGGCTGGTCGACTATGGCGAGGACTATACCGACGCGGCCACGGTCGTCGAAAACCTGCAGACCGCCTATCAGGTCGGCAAGGGCATGCTGACTGCTTTTGTCGAAGAGCAAGACGAAGATGCGGTTGAAGCGGACGCGGTTCAAGAAACCGAAGAAGAGATCGAAGAAGACGAGCCTGCTCCACAGATTGTGCAGGCCGAGCCACAGCCCCCGCCAACCCCAGAACCTGAGCCGGTCGCGACGCCACAGCGCCGGATGCGGTTCAGTTTCGACACGACCCAAGGATGAAAGACCCGAAGATGGACGCCGCCCAGGATATTCAAATTACCGACATGGATCGCGCCCGCGCCGATCTGTACAATTTCCTCGGTACATTGCTGGCTGGACCCCCGGATGACATGCTGTTGTCGCAGACCGCAGGCCTCACAGGCGACGACACCGAGTTGGGGCAGGCCATCGGTACGCTGGCGAAACTGGCCCGCGTGACCAAGCCCAAGGCGGCTGAAACGGAGTTCAACAAGCTTTTCATCGGTTTGGGGAGGGGTGAACTATTGCCCTTTGCCAGCTACTACCTAACTGGATTCCTGAACGAAAAGCCGCTGGCGCTGTTGCGCCAGGACATGGCGACGCGCGGCATGCAGCGCGCGGAGACCGTGTTCGAACCCGAAGACAGTATTGCCAGTCTGATGGAGATGATGGCGGCCATGATCGTTGGCCGATTTGGCGCGCCTGCCGATCTGGCGGCGCAAAAACAGTTCTTCAACAAACATATCGGCCCTTGGGCGGGGCATTTCTTTACCGATCTCGAAGAGGCCAAAACCTCTGTCTTCTATACACCCGTCGGCACGGTGGGTCGGATTTTCATGTCTGTGGAGGCGGAAGCCTTCCGGATGAGCGGCGCCGAGTGATCGGCGATAAAAGGGCCGGGGCAACCCGGCCATAACATCGAGAGGAGACGTGTCGATGAGCAGGAAAGAAGAGGGCGCATCGCGCCGCGACTTCCTGAAACTGGCCACGACCACGGCACCCGTGGCCGCGGTAGCGGTGGTAGCAACCGGCGCGCAGGCCGAGGCAGCAGAGCCCGACCTGAGCAAGGAGACGATGCAGGATACCGCGCATACGCGCGCGTATTTTGACAGCGCGCGGTTCTGACCGCGCCCACAGAGGAGGAGGGCCGCGCCCGGGAAAGAGCCCGGACGAGGCAGGACGAAAGCGACTGGTTGCGTGACGCCCGACTGCTGGAGACCAATAGGGAAAACCAAGCGAGCAACCCGAACCAACGGGACGCAAGCAAGGGAGGAAACAATGCTTAGGAAAAAGACCAACGGGGTTGCGCGACGCCCCCAGCGGACAAGTATCCTGTCTGAAGCAGCCAATGCCTCGGTAGATCGGCGCGCGTTTCTGCGCGGCTCGGGGCTGGTGATCGGGGGCCTGTCGGCGATTGCCGCCACGGGCGGGACGGTCACCCAGGCCAGCGCTGCCGCTGGGGCAGCAGGCAAAGTGGATTTGAAGAAATCGGTATGCACGCACTGCTCGGTCGGCTGTACGGTTGTGGCCGAGGTGCAGGACGGGGTCTGGACCGGTCAGGAGCCCGGTTGGGACAGCCCGTTCAACCTGGGCGCCCATTGCGCCAAGGGGGCTTCGGTGCGCGAGCATGCCCATGGCGAGCGCCGCCTGAAGTATCCGATGAAGAAAGAGGGTGGTGAGTGGAAACGCATCAGCTGGGAACAGGCGATTAACGAGATCGGCGACGGCATGATGACGATCCGGGACGAAAGCGGCCCGGACAGCGTCTATTGGCTGGGCTCGGCCAAGCATAACAACGAACAGGCCTATCTGTTCCGCAAATTCGCCGCCTATTGGGGCACGAATAACGTGGACCATCAGGCGCGGATCTGCCACTCAACCACCGTTGCGGGTGTTGCGAATACATGGGGCTACGGCGCCATGACCAACAGCTACAACGACATCCATAACTCCAAGGCGATCTTCATCATCGGCGGCAACCCGGCCGAGGCGCACCCTGTCTCGCTGCTGCACCTGCTGCGCGCCAAGGAGCAGAACAACGCGCCGGTGATCGTCTGCGATCCGCGTTTTACCCGCACTGCGGCCCATGCGGACGAATATGTGCGCTTCCGTCCCGGCACGGATGTGGCGCTGATCTGGGGAATTTTGTGGCACATCTTCGACAATGGCTGGGAGGACAAAGAGTTCATCCGCACCCGTGTCTGGGGCATGGATCAGATCAAGGACGAGGTTGCCCGCTGGACCCCCGAAGAGGTCGAGCGCGTGACCGGCGCGCCCGGTTCGCAGCTCAAGCGCGTGGCGCGGACCATGGCCAATAATCGCCCCGGCACCGTGATCTGGTGTATGGGTGGCACGCAGCACACCAATGGCAACAACAACACCCGTGCCTATTGCGTGCTGCAGCTTGCGCTGGGGAACATGGGCACAAGCGGTGGCGGCACCAATATCTTCCGCGGCCATGACAATGTGCAGGGCGCAACCGACCTTGGTGTTCTCAGCCACACGCTGCCCGGCTATTACGGCCTGTCGGCAGGGGCCTGGGGCCATTGGGCGCGCGTTTGGGGCGAAGACCCCGAATGGCTGGCTGGTCAGTTTGCCAAGACCACCGGCGCGGATGGCAAGGAGAAGTCGCTACAGAACCTCACCGGTATCCCGGTGTCGCGCTGGATCGACGGCATCCTTGAAGACCCCGACAACATGGACAACCCCGACAAAGTGCGGGCCATGGTGCTGTGGGGTCATGCGCCGAACTCGCAGACCCGCATGGTCGAGATGAAGAAGGCGATGGAGCAACTGGACATGCTGGTTGTGATCGACCCCTTCCCGACCGTCTCGGCGGTGCTTCATGACCGGACCGATGGGGTGTACCTGTTGCCGGCCACGACGCAGTTCGAAACCCGTGGCTCGGTCACCGCCTCGAACCGGTCGCTGCAATGGCGTGAACAGGTGATCGAACCGCTGTTTGAGTCCAAGCCTGATCACGAGATCATCGCGCTGCTGTCGCAGAAGTTCGGCTTCCATGACCGTATCTTCCGCAACATCAAGCTGGAAGAGGATGGTCTGACGCCCGAACCAGAGGACACGCTGCGCGAGATCAATCGCGGCATGTGGACGGTGGGCTATACCGGCCAGAGCCCCGAGCGGATCAAGAAGCACATGGCGAACCAGCACACGTTCGACCGGACGACGCTGCAAGCCGTGGGTGGACCTGCGGATGGGGACTATTACGGTCTGCCATGGCCCAGCTGGGGCCCGCCTGAGATGAACCATCCGGGCACGCCGAACCTCTATGACATGTCCAAGCCTGTGGCTGAGGGTGGTTTGACCTTCCGCGCGCGCTTTGGCGTTGAACGGGACGGTGAGAACCTGCTGGCCGAAGGGGTCGCAAGCGCGGGATCGGAGATTCAGGATGGCTATCCGGAATTCACGATGCAGATGCTGATGGATCTCGGCTGGGACGGTGACCTGACCGCCGAGGAACGCGCCGCGATCGATGCGGTGGCGGGGCCGGACACCAACTGGAAAACCGACCTGTCTGGCGGCATCCAGCGGGTGGCGATCGAGCATGGCTGCGCACCCTTCGGGAACGCCAAGGCCCGCACGGTTGTGTGGACCTTCCCCGATCCGGTGCCGGTGCATCGCGAGCCGCTTTACACCAACCGCAGGGATCTGGTGGCTGATTACCCGACCTACGAAGACCGCAAGTTCTATCGCCTGCCGACGATGTACGCATCGATCCAGAAGCAGGACTTTTCAAAGGACTACCCGATCATCCTCACCTCTGGCCGTCTGGTCGAATATGAGGGCGGCGGGGACGAAACCCGGTCCAACCCGTGGCTGGCCGAGTTGCAGCAGGACATGTTCGTCGAGATCAACCCGCGCGACGCCAACAATCTTGGTGTGCGGGACGGCAGTCAGGTCTGGGTCGAAGGGCCCGAAGGCGGCAAGGTCAAGGTTATGGCGATGGTTACCAACAGGGTGGGCGAAGGCGTTGCCTTCATGCCGTTCCACTTTGGCGGCCATTTCCAGGGCGAAGACCAGCGGTCCAAGTACCCCGAAGGGGCGGACCCCTATGTGTTGGGCGAAAGCACCAACACCGCCCAGACCTATGGCTACGATTCAGTGACCCAGATGCAGGAGACCAAAGCGACTCTCTGCAAGATCTGGACAGCGTAAGGAGACATGAGAGATGGCAAGAGCAAAGTTTCTCTGCGATGCCGAGCGCTGCATTGAATGCAACGCCTGTGTCACGGCCTGTAAGAACGAGCATGAGGTGCCCTGGGGCATCAACCGCCGTCGCGTGGTGACCATCAATGATGGCGACCCGGGCGAGAGGTCGATTTCCGTGGCCTGCATGCATTGTTCCGATGCGCCCTGTATGGCGGTCTGCCCGGTGGACTGCTTCTATCAGAACGAGGAGGGGGTGGTTCTGCACTCCAAGGACCTCTGCATTGGCTGCGGATATTGCTTCTACGCGTGCCCCTTCGGCGCACCGCAATTCCCGCAGGCGGGCAACTTCGGATCGCGTGGCAAGATGGACAAATGTACATTCTGCGCCGGTGGCCCCGAAGAAACCCACTCCACCGCCGAGTTCGCCAAATATGGGCGCAACCGGATCGCCGAGGGCAAACTGCCCATCTGCGCCGAGATGTGTTCGACCAAGGCGCTGCTTGCTGGGGATGGCGACGTCGTGTCGGCCATCTACCGCGAGCGTGTGGTGGCCCGCGGCTTCGGTTCGGGCGCGTGGGGTTGGGGGTCAGCCTATGGCCGCCAGGACGGGTAAACCCCGTTAGCGACCGGCGCGCCTTCGCGCGGGCCGCATTGATCATGCCGGGACCATGACAAAACGGTCCCGGCTAGTATTGCCAGATATCGCATCCTTGATGCGACAGAATTTGAGGGCGTGGCGTGCCCATTGCCCCGCTACTTGTGGATGTTTTCGTGTCCTACCGCTTCGCTACTTGAGGACCCATATGCGCACTCTTCTTTGCATACTCGCCCTTTGTCTGGCGCTGCCGATGGCGGCGCAGGAAGCCACGCCTACACCGGACCGGTCCGCCACCGGCGGTGCGCAAACGCTTGAAGACATCATGGCGCGACAGCGTGGTGAGCAGGTTGCGCCCAAAACCGGCGATGCGGCCGGTGCGGCCCGCGATCTGTCGGGCCAATTGGGCACATTGGGCGGAGCTTCGGACCCGGAGCTCTGGCGACAGCTCCGCTACGGATCAGCGGACATAACAGTTTCGTCGGGGGGCGAGGTCGCTTCGGTACTGATGCAAGATGGCGGTATGGCATGGCTGGAGTTTCGCAAAGGGCCGCTTGCGACTTATGGCGGCTACCTACTGTTAGGAACCATTGCCTTGCTGGCGGTGTTTTTTGTCCTGAGGGGCCGGATTCGGCTGGATTACGAAAAAACTGGCCGCACCGTAACCCGGTTCAAGACGTTCGAACGCGCGGCGCATTGGTTGCTAGCAGGGTCCTTCATCCTGTTGGGGATTACCGGTCTTCTGACCTTGTTCGGGCGAATGCTAATTGCGCCCTATGTTTCCAAGGAATTTAACGCGACCCTGCTGTTGGGATCGAAATTCATCCACAACAACGTGGCCTGGGCCTTTATCGTCGCGCTGATCGTGGTTTTCTGCCTCTGGGTCTGGCACAATATTCCCAACCGCACCGATATCACCTGGTTCGCGCAGGCCGGGGGTATTGTAGGTTCCAAACACCCTCCTGCAAAGAAGTTCAATGGTGGGCAGAAGATCATCTTCTGGAGCGTGATCCTGCTGGGGGCGTCGATTTCACTCTCTGGAATTTCGCTGCTGTTCCCGTTTGAGTTCCCGATGTTCCTGAAGACCTTTGACATTTTGCGCAGCGTGGGTATCACCGAACTGCCCTTCTATGGCCCGCTGCCCACCGCACTCGCGCCGCATGAAGAGATGCAATATGCCCAAGCCTGGCACGCGATTGTTGCCTTTGTCCTGATGGCGATCATCATCGCCCATATCTATATCGGGTCAGTGGGTATGGAGGGCGCTTATGACGCGATGGGTTCGGGCGAAGTCGACGAGGCCTGGGCCCGGCAGCATCATTCGCTGTGGCTGGAGGAACTGGAAGAAAAGGCGAAGGCGGCCCCCAAAGATGCGACGCCTGCTGAGTAGCCTATTTCTGTGCCTCGCGCTGCCCGCCGCGGCGCAGGAGTTCACCACCTACAAGGGCCATGGCGGGCCGATCATGGGCTTGGTGGTGACCGGGGATGGTAGGCTTGCCTCGGCCAGTTTCGACAATTCAGTTGGTGTCTGGACCGGGCAGAGCCCGCGCTGGCTTGAGGGTCATGACGCGGCTGTGACCGCGATTGCCGAGGATAGAGAGGGCGTGCTGGTGACTGGGGGCGATGATTTCGCCGTGTGGCACTGGGGGGCAGCGCCTCGCAAAATCGGCCAGCACAAGGGCAAGGTGACCTCGCTCGCCGCATCGCCGGACGGATCGGTGCTGGCTGCCGGGTCATGGGACGGGGATATCGTGCTCTGGCCACTGCATGAAGGCGCGCCTGAAACACTGCCCTATCCCGGTGCGGGCGTGAATGCGGTGGCCTATTCGGCGGATGGCACGCAGCTTTTTGCGGCGACTTCCAAGGGTGATCTCTTGCGTTATGACATGACCTCCCGCGACGCGGCTCGCCCTCTGGTAAGGCATGGCTTTGGCATCAACCGTCTGATCGTGAACGATGGCTGGATCGCCTATGGCGCGGTGGATGGTGTGACGCGTGTGATCGATGCCGAAACGGGCAAACAACTTGCCGATTTCACCCTCGACCGCCGCCCGATCCTGTCGATGGCGTACCATGTGCAGACCGGGCAACTCGCCATTGGAGATGGCGAGGGGCACATTATGATGGTGGACACAATAGACTGGCGCATCACTCGCGATTTCCGCGCCATGCGGGAAGGACCAGTCTGGGCGTTGGCCTTTTCCAAAAACGGTACAGTGATCCATGCCGGCGGAATCGATGACGTGATCTATGCTTGGCCGGTTGCATTGCTCGATACATATGACCCAGCAGGGGGCAACACGCGCAGTTTCCTGCGCGACGTCGCCACGATGAGCAATGGCGAGCGGCAATTCATGCGCAAGTGTTCGATCTGTCACAGTCTTGAGGCTGATCCCTCGCGCAAAGCTGGTCCAACGCTGCACGGCGTGTTCGGGCGCAAGGCCGGTGTCGTGCCGGGCTATCGCTACTCGCCAACGCTCGACAGGTCTGCGATTATCTGGACCGACGCTACAATCGACGCGCTGTTCGACGAGGGGCCTGATCACTATATCCCGGGCTCGAAAATGCCGATGCAGGTGATTGCTGGGGCGCAGGACAGGGCAGATCTGATCGCGTTTCTGCGCGAGGCGACAAAGGAGGATTGACCATGAAGGCCATGATGATGGGCTTTGCCGCGCTGATCGTCATTTCGGTCGGCGCCTATTTCGGGCTGCACGAGCTGGGGTTTTCGACCGATTTGCGCAACGCCGGCGACAGCGTGAGGTTGGACTGACACCATGAACGCGCCGCCCAATACCTCGCTGGATATGTATGGCACCTCGTTGTCGGGGGCCTCGATCCTTGTGATCGATGATGAACCGGGTATGCGGCATTTTCTGACCAAGACATTGGAGACGCGGGTTACGCGGGTGGATGCCGTGGGGTCGCCTGCGCAGGCGACAAAGGCATTGGACGAGGCTCAGTATGACTTGGTGATACTCGACAACCTGATGCCCGGCGGAACCGGGCTGGACTGGCTGACCGAGCAGAAGCGTAAGGGGTTCTTCGCCGATGCGATCCTGATTACCGCCTATGCCGATCTGGAAACGGCGATTGCCGCCCTGCGGGCGGGGGTCAGTGACTTTGTCCTCAAGCCGTTTCGCGCGAACCAAATCCTGAGTGCTGTCGCTCGGACGCTTGATCGCAAATATCTGGAACGCGACAACACGCTGCTGCGGCGCGAACTGTCCTCGGGCAGCGGGCATGGCAAGCTGCTGGGCAATTCCGAACCAATGGAAGAAGTGCGCGCCATGCTGGCGCGTCTCGCACCGCTGCCCACATCGGTTTTGTTTACCGGCGGCAGTGGCACCGGCAAGGAACTCGCCGCGCGCCATTTGCATGACGCCTCCGACCGGGCCGAGGCACCTTTTGTGCCGGTGAACTGCGCTACTATCCAACCCGATCGCTTCGCCGAAGAGCTGTTTGGGATTGTTGGAGCGGAGGATCGATTGAAACCGGGCCTTCTGTTGCTCGCCGATGGCGGCACTCTTTTGCTGGACGAGATCGCGCAGATGCCCGAGACGGTGCAGGCCGCGCTTTTGCGTGTATTGGAAGACAAGAAAGTGCGCCCGGTGGGGGCCGAGCGTGAAATACCGCTGAACGTCCGCTTTCTGTTCGCGACCAACGACAATATCGAGGCCTCTGTCGCGGCGGGTCGGTTTCGCACCGATCTCTATCACCGCATCCATGTGGTTAAGATCGATATGCCACCTCTCCGGGACCGGATGGAAGATATCATCGAACTCGCGGCTTATTTCATGGCCCAGTTCTCCGCCTCGTTGGCTATGCCGTCGTTACAGTTGGACGAGCAAACCTTGCTGAAACTGCGCCGATATGACTGGCCCGGCAATGTACGTGAGTTGCGCAATCTGATCGAGCGGTCGGTGATCTTGGGCGGCTTTCCCGACGAGTTTTCCGGTGGCGGCAGCGTTATCGGGTCGCAAGCCATCGAGAACTTGGACCTTGTTGTGCAACGTCACATCCTGCGCATGCTTGACCTCTGCGACGGGAACCGCGCCGAAGCGGCCAGACGTTTGGGTGTGTCCCGCAAAACCATTGATCGCAAGATACAGGCCTGGTCACGATAAGGGGCTGGGCGGGCTTCCGTAGCGATTAGAAATTTGACAGGTCACGCCGGACCTGCAACCTTCCCCAAGGGTCAATTGTTCGGTCTTGGGAGCTTACGATGGGATTGCGCGAATTACTGGGCCTGCCACCCAAGCCGCCCAAAAAAAAGGCGGCCGAGGCGCCGGCGAAACAAGACCCAGACGCGTATGAAGATGCCAAGGCCCAGTACGACAAGCTGATCAAGCATCCCCAATTTGACAAACTGCCCAAAGGTGCGCGCGCCAAGCTGGATGCGGCCCGCGAGGAAGCCAGCGGGTTGCAGGCGCATGAGAAATACGAAGTTGCAGCCAAGAGGCTGCGCGATGCGGTGGCGGAGGCTGCCAAGACGCTTGTGCAGGTCGGCACTGCGGCAAAGGATATGAAAGCCGCCAGAACGAGAGTGAGTGGCCTTCTTGATGGCGCGCGTTTGCTCGGTGTTCCCAAAAAGCATATCGAGGCGCTGAAGGCCCGACACGACAAAATCGTCCTGGACGCCGATGAGGATATCATCGGCGCTGCACTTGCCATGCAGCAAATGGCCTCGGACCTCGCCAAGGATCCGCAGATTCTGGCCGCCAAAGCAGCCCGCGACCGGGTTCTATCTGATCAGACCAAAGTCGAAGCCGCAGCTGCCAAGGCTTTGAAGGTGCCAACCGAGACCCCGGAGGTCCTGAAGCTAAATCGGCTTCTTGCAAACGCGGTACCGCTCATAGGGTTCCACGCGGGCAAAACCAATTTCGTCGAAGCGCTCAGACATCTGGAAAACTGCGAGAAATGGGTCGCCGCGATTGCCGCGCAGGCTGCGGATTTGAAAGTAAGCATAAAGCTGCGTGACCAGATATTGGCCCGCCGAAAGAAGATTGATGGGGATGTCACCAACGCGCGTGCGGTGTTCGGGATGGATAAGGAATCCGAGGCGCTTGTGGAGAGGTTCCAGAGGATCGACAAAGCCTTTGAGGGCGCGATGTATGTCCGCGACTACAAGGTGGCCTCTACATATCTGGATACTCTGGAAAGCCTGGCCAAGCAGGTCGCGGCGCTGAAACCGCAAATCGATGCAAGGCTCAAGCTGGCAGCCGAATCGAAGAAGTTGTTCGGTGAGCTCAAGGCAGGGTGGAATATTATCAGGTCTACACGCGATGTGACCAGCGACATGGAAAAGGCCTATGCCGCCGCTAAGGAAAAGTACATTCAATTCATCGACTTGATCAACGAATATAAGCATGAGGAAGCCAACGCGCTTGGCCCCGAAGTCAGCGCCGCCTTTGAAACCCATGGTAAGGCAGCGGCGGCAGCGCGGGCCGAACTGGACAAGATTAAGCAGGCCAATGACCTGTGGGATGCCAAGGGCAAAGCTCGGTACATCAAGGCGTTAAAGCTCAATCCATGCTTGCCCGAGATGTCCGAAGCCATCGCCAAGATGAAGGCCTCGCTCAAGACCCATGACAAAAAGACCGATGCCAAGGACTATGATGGTGCGTTGAAAGACCTGCAGGAGGTAATCAACCAGCTCGATATCATCGACGGCCTGGTGAAAAAGGACAGTCAGGCCAAGCAGGACCGCAGTGCGGCGCGCAAGGAGTTCAAGAAGGGCACAAAGGACTTCGATGCGGTATTGGCGATCAAAGCCAACACACCTGAAATGTTTTCCAAGACCGAGAAATTCCGCCGCGAGTACGATGACATTCGTGCGGCGATGAGAATTGGCGAGGCCGGAACGGCGGACCGGATCAAGAAACTGATTGCCGAGGCCAAGGAGATTCAGAAGGGCAAAGCTGAGAACGCCAAACAGGCTGCAGCAGCCAGCCGAGCCTATGAAGAAAAGGCAAAGGCAGGCGAAGCCGCCTTTGTAGCGGCCCGAACCGCGGCGCGGAACTTCCAGCCTGACAGCAATGAACTGCTTCAGGAGTTGCTCGATTTGGCCAAAGACATGATCAATATCGCCAAGGCCCGCCATTGTCTGAAGGCGATTGAGGTATGTGATCAGATCACCGAAGTGGTCAAACAGATTAACGGCAAGATCCCCGAATGGACCGCAGCCGCAGAAGCCCGCAAAGAAAACAACGCAAAGCGACTGGCCGCGGTGAACAAGGATTATGCGGCCGCCAAGAAATTCGAACCCGTCTCACCCGAAATTGATGCTCTGCTCAAGTCGATCGAGGTCAATGTCGCGGCCTTTAACACTGCCAGCAAAGCTAAGGAACATGGCAAGGCCGAAACCCATATGGATGCGCTGGAAAAAGACCTTGCCGCACTTCTGAAATTGAAATCGACCCACGACAAGCTGAAAGGTGACAAGAAATGGGTTGATGACAAGAAAACGGCCATTGGAACAGATGTCGAAGACGCCATAGATGGCTGGGCGCTGCTTCCTGAAACGCAGGATATCCAGTCCCGGATGAGCTATGCCAAATCTCAGGCAGATGGGGCCTATACGGCTCCCGATTACGAGAAAGCGCGTCGATACTGGGCCGATCTGGACGGGCTTCTGCCGCAATGGACCGCCAAGCAGGCAGACAATGACAAGGCACTGACCGATGAGGTCAGAGACGTCAACAAAGCCTACGATTCATTCGAAACCGAACGGCAAACCGTTGGCGCGATGAAACCGATCACGCCGGAGCTGAAGAAACTGTTCAAGTACTACTGGGCCGCTTCAAAACGGTTTTGGGCTGCATATAGCGGGCTGGATTGGACGCTGGCGCTGGAGGCCGTGGCCGAATACGAGGCTGCGGCCAAGGCGCTGGCTGCCAAGAAATCCGACTTTGATGCTGCGCTGGTGGTTGGCAAAGCCAAATCTGCCGCCGCGATTGCCGAGTTGGGGCCGATCTCGGATGCCGATCTGAAAAAGAAGACGGCCACCGAGAAACTCGACCTGCTTGCGGATTTGCGCGCGGCGGGTCAGCCCGAAGACGCAGCAGAGCTTAAGGCTTACAAGAAGCTGCAGCGCAAGCTTTACAATGCGATCGAATATGACGCCGAGTTCAAGGAGGCGGATGAAAAGCGCCGGGACGCCCTGGTCGACACGCTAAAGAAAGACAAGGACGTGACCGAAGCCCGCGGCAAATGGGGCAAGATGACTGACGAACAGCGGCTGGCGGTGCTGCTAAAGGTCATGAATGCCGAATGCAAGGTCTATGACATACCACCACCCAAAGTTCGCCTGTTCTGCCAACCTCCGGGTGACGAAGGGTATTTTTCCGGCTCGACGATGACGTTGAACCTTAACACGCACCCCTATAGCGGCTGGTCGGACTACAAAGAAGCCGTGAACACGGTGATCCACGAAAACATGCATAACTATCAGGCGGTCCTGGAGCGGCGATTGGAGGAGGGGATCCTCACTGAAGATGATCCGGTCTATGTTCAGGCGATGATATTCGCGGCCAACCAAGAACCCGGCGGTTATGTCGATACAGACGAAAAGCCCGACCCGGATGAGGCGAACCAAAAACCATACAAGACACAGCCGATTGAGGCCCATGCATGGGATACAGGTGATGGCGTGTCCGAAGAGCTGACGAAAATCAAAGAACCCGAGCGCAAGAAATGACCTTGGCACCTGGATTATGAGCCGCGAAAGGGCTGAACTGACATGACCAGAACGACACCACTGAGAATTGTCTACATCTTTGATGATGGGGACGAGGTCGATCTGGCCTCTGGTACCATCGACACAGAAGGGGTTATTGCGGTTGAAATGATGACCGAGGGCGAAGAGGAAAGCGTTGAAACCGTCGTACGCGAACTCAACGCTTCGGAACGGGTTTTTGTTCGTGATATGTCAAACGAAAGCGGGCTGGACCGTCCTGCTCTGACCAAACGCCCGATCGAACGCGGAATGCCGGGTTTCCTGGAAGAGCTGGTGGCCACGGCTCGCCGGTTCTACAAAGTCGAGCTTCGTTTTGATCTGAGCCAGTTGGAAAGCCGAGGAGCATCCTTCTCCCTGCCTGATGACGTGATTGCTCCGGAAGAAGATGATGACGAACTACTCGATGCACCCGACAGCGGATATGGTACCGGCGACGATAGCGAGCCTGCCGAGGAGAGCGACGCTGACAGCGCCTACAGGACCTGATTTCCGATAGGTCCCGACCCGTAGAAAATCGCAATTAGAGATCTATTCGCCCAGAGCGGTCGCAATTTCGTTCAGCTTATTGCGGATCGGTTCGGTGATCTGAATGTCGGGAAGAATGTCGTTGCCGTCCAGAGCGCCGAGCACCGGATCGCTCGCCACTTGCTTATTGAACACACCAATGGTCTTGCGGGCGGCTTTGACGCAGTTGTCGACTGCATCTTCTGATGCATTCAGGACTTCGTCCAACTGATCATGCAGATTGGCCTGAAATACGGACAAACTCTTGTCCAGCATACCCAATGCGTTCGTAACCTCCGAGGTTACCTCGGGCATGTCTGCATATTCATTTTTGATGTGGGCTTTCAGCCTTTCCAAGTCAGCCAACGCAAGATCGCGAGTTTGCGTCCATTCAATCCGGGCTTTGCCCAGCTTGACCAGCGAAAGGCCGTTTTTGGCCGACGCCTTTGCAGCGCCTTCGACTTTGACCAGCACGTCTTGAAGCTGGGCCAGGCGTTTCTTGGCCATAGCTTGATCACCAGCCGCCCCGGCTTTTTTGGTCTCGGCCAGCAGCTTTTCAACATGCGGCTTGGCCTTAGGGTTGGTCTGCGATGCTGCCTTGATCCGCGGCATCAGTTTGTTGATCGCCGCGTTCAGCGCCGCAACAAGCTTCTCATTTCCGCCCGTGTCCTCGGCCGCTTGGGGCGCATCAGCACCTTCGTCTTTCGTTACGGCGTCGTCCTCACCGTCTTCTTCGATCGAGCCGTCAGGACTGATGAGCTGAATCTTGACGCTTAGACCGACGACCTTCTTGAAGAACTCTCGCAGCTTCTTTGCAACGCCTGGCGGAGGCTTGTCATGGCATTTGAGCATCACCAGCTTTCCCTTGGCCTCGACAGTGCCGCTGGCAGTTTTTGGTGACTTGGCCGATTTCTTGGCGGCCCTTTGCAACATATCGGGGTTTTTGGTTCGGTGAACCAGAACCGCTGTCTCAGCGGGTTTGGCGGCAACGCTCAGGCCGAAGTTCAACGGCTTCTTGCGCGCCATCGCGATCCCGGCCTTGAGTTCGTCTTTTTCGGCATCTGTCAACGGCACAACACATCTCCACTAACCCCGCATCAGCTTGGCGCGAAACCGGGTTTCACTCAAGCATAGATCGGGGGTCGGTTGGATGTGCAATTCTTGCAGGCATAGTCAGCCAATCGAGGACCTCAGGAATCTCGGCTGCGTTGATCCTGTCTTTGCCTATGGTGATCCGTTTCCGGATATCATCGATGTCCAAAGCTTCAACGCAGAATTTCTTTGCAGCTTTTTTGCTCGAAATGGTCCCGATCCTCCGCAATCAGGTTGCTTGCACACTCGCGGCGGCAAATCGAAGCCAGCAGGGCTTCTATATTTCAGAACCTGCACAGACTGATCTGACGTAAGTACATTCAAATGTAATAACTTTTGACATTTGTTAAGTTTTGAGCGAGTACTTACTTACTTCGGTTGCGCTTGAATGCCGCGCCTCTCCCAGAAGGGATGCAAAAGGATCGTCACAACATGAATATCATCATGGTTCTTGTCGACAGTCTCAATAAGGACTGCCTATCCATCTATAATCCCAACACGATTTGCCGGACACCCAATATTGAGAAACTGGCGGCGCGAGGGCGGGTGTTCGACGATCACTATGTTGGTAGCCTGCCCTGCATGCCTGCCCGGCGAGAGATCATGTCGGGCCGCAAAGAGTTCCTTTGGCGTCCCTGGGGCGGAATGGAAGTGTTCGATCCCCGGATGCCCAAGGAAATAGCTAAGGCGGGCTACAATACTGCTATGGTGACCGACCATTATCACTACTGGGAGGAAGAGGCGAACGGCTACATGCAGGGGTTTCAAAACCTGCAACTGGTGCGCGGGCATGAAGTAGATGGCTGGAAATTGCCTGATCCAAACGTCAAAGACCCGCCCTGGGTCAAAAACGTGATGAAGTACCGCGCAGCCGAGCACATTCGCCAATACGCAGCCAACGTCAAGGACTTCAAAGGCGAGGAGGACTACTTTGCTCCAAAGGTTTTTCAGGGGGCGATGGATTGGCTTGATGAGAATTCCGGCAAGGGGCCTTTCTTTCTGCAAGTTGAGTGTTTTGATGTTCACGAACCCTTTGAAGTTCCCGAGCCCTATGCCTCGATGTACACCGATGGCGACAAGGACGATTTTAACATTTGGCCCCCCTATCAGGTCTATGCGGATCTTGAACGCTTCATGGACGAAACCACCCCTGAAGAGCTGGCGTTTTTGCGTGCTCAGTACATGGGTAAGGTCACTATGATGGACACTTGGCTGGGCAAGTTCATGGCCAAGATGGAGGTGCTGAATCTTTGGGAAGACACTATGGTGGTCTTCACCACTGATCACGGTCATGACCTGGGCGAGCGTCGCGCGTTCGGGAAACAATTCCCGCATTACGACAGCCACGCGAATATTCCGATGATCGTCTCCCACCCGGAGGCCCCTGGCGATGGAATCCGAGCCCGTGGCCTGACTCAGACAGTTGATCTGTTTGCCACGCTGATCGAGGCGGCGGGGGCCGACGTGCCATCGGCCAACCGTCATTCAAGGTCCTTTTTGCCCATGATTTGTGAGGGCGCAGATAGCCCGCATGACGCGCTGATCTACGGCACGTTCGGTCAGGGTCTGTGCGTCACAGACGGCGAGTACACGCTGTTTCGTGCTCCGGTCGAGGATAAGCCACTGTTCACTTATTCCACTGCGATCTTCCGACCATTGATTGTAGACAACCCGGTAGACGGGCGCGTTGGCCGTCCACCCGAACCACCTGCCGAGCAGGGCATTTTCGATCCTTCGGTCGACTTGCCGCTTTGGAAAACGCCAATCCAGATCGACCCGCGCACCTATGAGAGTTTTCTCTACAACCGCGAGCGGGATCCGGGGCAGACGGAGAACCTCTGGGACAGCGACCCGACGCAGCGGCGCCGAATGTTGCGACTGGCACGCGATCTGATGGAGGAAGAGGGGTATCCGGTCGAGCAGTTGGATCGTTTGGGCATGACGGACAGGGATCTGGAGGCCGCCTGAGCGCGGCCAACCCTTCACGTCAAGCCTGGATTTGCCCACCCCAAGGCTCTGGCGCTGGGTGTCGAGCTTCGACGGATCCCGCGCCAACACTGAGCGACTAGAGTGCTTCTGCCTTAACCAGTGAATGCACATCCTCGACCCGTGCGATATCCAGATCGCTTTCGGTTATGCCAAAGGTCTGGCCCATCAGGTCCTCGATCCCGCGCACCATGGCCAGCGCGTCCAAGCCGTAATAGCGCATTAGGTAAGCGCGCGAGCCACCATGGGCATAGGTGTCCTTTAACCCCAGTCGCACCAGCCGTTTGCCAACCCCTGCATCTGCTATAGTTTCGGCCACCAGCGAACCGACTCCGCCTTCCGTCACATGGTTTTCAAGCGTAACAACGCCATGCTTCACTGACCCGATGTGGTCAAGTAGTGCCCGATAGTCGAAGGGTTTGATCGTGTGCAAATGCAGGTGGCGGATCGACAGCCCGGCCTTGGACAATGCCGAGCGGGCGCGCATGGCTTCCTCGGTGCAGATGCCCGCCGTCACAACTAGGATGTCGTTTCCAGCAGACAACTCGCGCATCTCGCCGACTTTGATAGGCGTGTCGAACAGGCGCGGAACCGAACCGCGCAGCACGCGGCACCAGACCGGACCATCGATACTGTCCGCCGCCTCACAGATGCTTTCGACTTCGGTGGCGTCACCAGTCTCCAGGATCGTCATGTTCGGAATAGACCGCATGACCGAGATATCCTCGATCGATTGGTGGGTCATCCCGCCCGGAGTGGTGACGCCGGGGAGAAACCCCATGAGGCGAACTTTGCGGCGCGGATAGGCGATTGAGGCCATAAGTTGATCGTAGGGGCGCCGGTACATGAATACGCCGAAGGTGTGTATGAAAGGCCGGAATCCGGCCAGCCCCAGCCCCCCCGCAAAACTCATCATGTTCTGTTCGGCCATGCCGAGGCTGAGGAACTGATCGGGATGCCGGTCGCGGAACCCGTCGACCTCACAGGAAGAGGTCAGGTCCGCCGAGAGGCACAGGATGTCGGGATTTCCGGCTGCAAACTTCTCGAAGGCCGAGGCATAGGGGCGGGATACCATTTCTACCATGTCACGGGCTCCTCAGTGCAGATAGTCGATCGGATCGACGCCAAGATCGGCGGCAATGGACTGGTTCATTCGGGCGCGTTCGTCTTCAGATTTGAACCTGACATAGTGCAGGCGCGGGAAGCGTTCCTCGAGGATCGACATGGTATGGAACGGGTTGGTGCGGGCGAGGATAATCAGCGGCTTGCCGTCATGGGTCTCGTTCACCGCATCACGCATTGCACCGATGTCGTGACCGTCAATCTCGACACAGGCCGCTCCGAAATTCAGGAATTTGGTCCGAATGTCTCCCACTTCCATCACGCTGGACATGGCACCGTCACATTGCTGATCGTTCACATCCATAATCGCGAACAGATTGTCGATTCCGTGATAGGCGGCAGCTTGTACTGCCTCCCATGTCTGGCCTTCCTGCACCTCTCCGTCAGACATGAACACCCAGGTTCGCCCGTCGTCACCACGCCGCTTACGGCCATAGGCCAGACCCGCGCCGGTCGAGAGGCCGATACCCAACGTGCCGTTATGCACCTCCATGCCGGGGCTGTGCTCAGCTCCGATCATTTCCACGCTGGAGCCGTCCTTGTTGAACATCTCAAGCCCCTCGGGAGCCATCCGACCCACTTCGATAAGGGTCGCATACGCCACCAGCGCGTAGTGAGCAGGTGCAATAAAAAGGCGATCATGTTCAGGTGTTGCCGGGCCATTATAGCCAGCCCCAGTATGATAGTTGGGATTGGAGGGCGAAGGTACGCCCTCGAAAGGCTTCGGGATCATGGGCAGCGTCGGGGCGCCAAGGTTAAGCTCTTCGTTATACAGCCAGGCCAACTGCTCACCTGCGGAACAGGCTTGCGATAAGTAGCCGCCATTGTTGCGCATGGAATGTTCGAAAACACGCCGTCTGATGCCAAGCGCGACCTCTTCGGTGGTCTTCTCATTGCGCATCGCGCGTGCCTCCTCTGCTGATAGCGTGAATTGGTGGTTGTTCTGTCGCGTATCATATGACATATTATTTTACAAATGTAAAAATGGATTCACAAATGGCAAAAGCCAAAGGTCATGACACGCCCAGAATGACCGTTGCCCATTGGGGCACCTATCATATTGCCCATGACGCAGAAGGTGTCCGACTGCGGCCCAACCCTCAAAACCCTTCCCCCGCGCGCATCGGGCAAGGCTGGTTGTCGGCCGCCACGGATGAAGACGCCCGCATTTTGCGACCGGCCATAAGGAAAGGCTGGCTGGAGGGGGATGCCGGGCGCAACCGATGTGACGATGCCTATGTTCAGACGTCGTGGGACGAGGTTCTGGATATTGCCGCCAGCGAAATCGGGCGCGTCTCTGAACAGCATGGCAATGGCGCTATATTTGGCGGCTCCTACGGGTGGGCCAGTGCCGGGCGCTTTCATCACAGTCAGTCGCAGTTGCGGCGGTTTCTGAACCTGACCGGAGGGTATGTGGGCGCGTGCAATACCTATTCCCACGCCGCAGCTGAGGTGATCTTTCCTTACATCGTGGGAATGCGCCTGAAGCAGATTGAAAGTGGGCTCACCACCTGGCCGCTTATCGCTGAACATTGCTCGTTGTTTTTGGCTTTCGGGGGGGTGTCGGGCAGAACCGCGCAAATTGCCTCAGGCGGCACCTGGGACCATGAGGTCGATAGCTGGCTGCGATTGGCATCGCAGAACGGCATGAAGACCATTTGCGTTTCGCCGTTGGACACCGACTATGATGTGCTGCCCGCTGAAACCTGGGTACCGATCCGACCCGGTTCAGACGTGGCGCTGATGCTGGCGCTGGCGCATGAGCTGATCCGCAACGATTGGCAGGACGACGCTTTCCTGGCTCGTTGCACCCATGGGTATGAACGGTTCCAAGCCTACGTGATGGGCGATACCGACGGTATCGCCAAGTCGCCGGCTTGGGCCGCGCAACTTTGTGACATGACCGGCGATGACATTGCGGAATTGGCCGCAACGCTTTCGCGCGAGAAAGTGATGATATCGGTGGCCTGGGGCCTGCAACGGGCCGATCACGGTGAACAGGCGGTTTGGGCGGCTTTGGCGCTCGCCTGCCTGCTTGGACAAATTGGCAAGCCAGGCACTGGATTTGGATTTGGCTATGGCTCCACCACACCGCCGGGTCGCCCCAAACGCTCTGTGGACTGGCCGTCTTTGCCCCAGGGTAAAAACCCCATATCCGAGTTCATCCCGGTGGCACGCGTGGCTGACATGCTGTTTTGCCCGGGTGAAAGCTACAGTTTTGACGGGGAAACACGACATTACCCGGATATACGTCTTGTATATTGGTGCGGCGGCAACCCATTCCACCACCATCAGGATCTGATGCGTCTGGAACAGGCCTGGACCAAGCCCGAGACTGTGATCGTTCAGGATCATAGTTGGACCGCCACTGCAAAGCGGGCTGATATCGTTCTTCCCGCTACTACTCCGCTAGAGCGCGACGACCTGTTCCTGAACAGGCGCGACACAAACCTGATCGCCATGCGGCAAGTGCTGGATCCGCTCGGAGAGGCGCGGCATGACCATGACATTTTCAGGAGGATCGCCAAGCGATTGGGGTTGGAGCAAGCCTTCACCGAAGGCAGAAACGAAGAAGAGTGGCGCGCCTGGCTTTGGAGCGAATGTCAGCAGGTAGCGCAGCGCAGTGAAATTGAACTGCCAGCTTATGAAGAGTTTTTGCAAGGCGGTCATTTTGAGATCCCGGACGGCCACGAAGCCAGAATCCTGTTTCAGGATTTCGTTGAATATCCCGACATTAATCCGCTGAATACAAAGAGCGGCAAGATCGAGCTGTTCAGCGACGAGATCGCGGCCATGGCCCTTGCAGATTGCCCGGGCCATCCCGCTTGGCTGGAACCTATCGAATGGCTGGGCTGTGCAGCGCCCGATCAATTGCACTTGATTTCGAACCAGCCCGCAAACCGCTTGCATAGTCAATTGGACAATGGAGACGCCAGCCGCGGCAGCAAGATCAATGGTCGTGAGCGGTGTACTTTGCACCCCGCTAAGGCCGCCGCATTGGGGCTGCTTGAAGGAGACATCGTACGCGTTTTCAACGACCGAGGTGCCTGTTTGGCAGCGGTGCAACTGTCAGAGCATATGCGGCCGGATGTATTGGTGTTGCCGACGGGGGCATGGTTGGACATTCAGGACACGCCGCAGGGTCGCTTGGACGCGCATGGCAACCCCAATGTCTTGACCATGGACAAAGGCGCATCAGCGCTCACGCAAGGCAATATCAGCCACACGGCGCTGGTGCGGGTTGAAAAGTGGATAGACCCTCTGCCCAAAATCCGGGCCTTTGGCCCTCCCCAGTTTGTGCTGCATCCAGATGTAGAGGGTAAGTCACATGGATAAGGTCTGGCTTGGTATCGATGCTGGAACCACCGCGATCAAGGCGGCGCTTTATTGGCCTGACGGGACCTGTATTGCGATAGGCGAGTGCCCAAGCCCTGTGACTACAACCCAAGCTGGTCATTCGCAGCAGGACATGGGCAGCGTCTGGGATGGCGTCTGCACAGCCATTCGCGCAGCGCTGGCCGATGTTGATGCCTCGCGAATTGAATCGGTCGGTATTGCCGCGCAAGGCGATGGGTTCTGGGCTCTGGACGCGGGTGGGGCGCCAACTGGTCAGGCTATCCTCTGGAATGACAACCGCGCGGCAAGTGTGTTGAGCGACCTGAGCGCCAAACAACGAGCAGTGATCGGCAATACCTGCCATACCTCGCTCTGGCCCGGTACTTCGGGTGCGATTTTCCGCTGGCTTTTTGAACACGCGCCCGAACAGGCAACTCGGACCAAGCACATCATGCATTGCGCGGGGTGGGTCGGCTATTGCCTGACGGGTGAGATGGCGGTCGATTATTCGGACGCAACGATACCCTTTCTCGACCTCAGCAACCGTTCATACTCTAATGAGGCCATAGCCGCACTTGGGGTGGAGGCACTAGGGGATGCGCTACTTGCGCCAAAGTCAGCGGAATCGCAGCTTGGCATGGTCAGTCAAGCTGCTGCAGAACGAACCGGTCTGATCGTGGGCACGCCGGTATCCGTCGGCACGCTGGATCTTTCGGCGATGATTGTTGGGATGGGCATGGACCGGCCCGGGGACACAATGATGATCCTGGGAACCACCGCCGTGGTCAACATCCTAACGGACCGGGTCGAGCCTAGCGATGCGCCGGTCGGGGCGACCGTGCTGCACGCCAATGGAGAATTGCTGACCCGTGTGCTTGCGCCAACGACCGGCGCCGCGACCTTCGATTGGTTTTGTGCCCTCCATCCGCAGACTCTGGGAGGGGAAACACCCGCCGAAATCGCGGCAAAGCTCAATGCGCTGGCCGAAGCCGTTCCACCGGGTTCAAACGGCGTGACGTTCCTGCCCTATCTGAATGGCGAGCGGGCACCCTTTGTCGCGCCAGAGGCGAGCGGCGCGTTCTTTGGCCTGAAGGGTACCAGCACTAAGGCAGACATGGGACGCGCCGTGATGGAGGGCACGGCCTTCAGTCTGCGTGGTTGCTATCTGGCCGAGCGTGGTCACCTGCCGAAAACGCCCATCCGGCTGACCGGGGGCGGATCAAAAAACGCTCTCTGGTGCCAGATCATTGCCGATGTGATGCAGACCCCGATCGCGGTCAGCGCCGCCTCGGATCACGGATTGTGGGGGGCCGCCTGTCTTGGCGCGGCCGCCATTGGAAAGGGGCAAGCCTGCGTGCTGGCAAACCGCCCTGAGCAGGCCACAACCTACATGCCCGACCCGCGCGCGACCGCCGCTTATGACAGGGCGTTCAACGCATATGCGGCACTATCCAATACATGCCGGACGCTTTGGGCGCAGCAGGAGACGAGGACTTGAAATGGCAAAGATGATGAAAGCGGCGGTGTATCACGCGCTGGATGATATCCGTTTGGAGGAACGTCCGGTGCCCGAAATAGGGCCCGATGAAGTTCTGCTCAAAACGCTTGCCTGCGGGCTGTGCGGCGGTGAAACGATGGCGTGGTACAAAAAGGCCGATCCCAAGGTGTTGGGCCATGAGCCGATTGGCGAGGTCGTTCAGGTCGGGCCGGATGTCAAAGACTACGAGACCGGCGATCGGCTGTTCATCAACCACCATGTGGGGCGGGTCGACAGTCACCTGTCTCGGCGCGGTCATTTCACCCGCGATCCGTTTTATGCCTCGATGAAGCTCGATCCTGGCGGGGTCTGCGAGTATTACCGGGTGACGGCGCAGCATCTGCGTATGGACGCCCATAAATTGCCCGACAGCATCTCGACCGAGGCTGCAGTGACCATCGAACCGTGGTCCTGCGTATTGTCCGGGCTGAAGGTCTGCAACATTCAGCCTGGCGATACCGTGGCCGTTGTCGGGGCCGGCTTCATGGGGCAGGGCTTTGTCCATCTCGCACCGCTCTTTGGGGCGGGCAAGGTTGTCGCGCTGGATTTCTCCGACTGGCGTCTGGCCAAGGCGCAGGAATTTGGCGCGACCCATACGATCAACCCGAAGACTGAAGACGCAGCGGAGGCCCTGCGCGCACTCAACAATGGTCGCCTGGCCGATACCGTCATCGTCATAGCCCCCTTCCCGCAAGCCTGGGGTGATGCCGAAGCGCTGGTCGAGGTGGGTGGCACGCTGCATCTGGGCGCGCCCCTTGCGCCGGGCACTGACTGGGTGCGTGAGGGCAGCCGCGCCTATTTCGACCAGATCACCATCACGTCACGCTACAGTTCCGATCACACGGACACCTACAGCTATATTCGCCTGCTGGAAGCGGGACGCATCAAGGCGGATGAGGCGATCTCGCATCGGTTTGACATAGCCGACAGCGCCGAAGCCTTCGAGATGCTGCGCAAAGCTGAAAAGTCGTTGAAGATTGTGGTTTATCCCCACGGCATCCCGAAGGAGACAGCCCATGCTTGAGGCCCTGAAGGAAGAGGTTTGTGAGCAGAACCACGAACTGCCCGCAAACGGGCTGGTGGTGGGGTCAGGAGGTAATGTATCGGGGCGTGATCCCGAGACCGGGCTGGTGGTCATCAAACCATCAGGAGTGAAGTTCAAAACGCTCACATCCGACACGATGGTTGTGGTGGATATGGACGGCAACGTGATCGAAGGGGACAAGAAACCCTCGGTCGATACTGGCGTGCATCTCTATATCTACCGCCACCGCCCGGATGTGTTCGGCGTCACGCACACCCATTCTCCCTATGCGACATCCTTCGCCGCCCGGGGGGAGCGCATCCCAGCAGTGTTGACGCCCATCACCCACATTCTGGGCCGCGATGTGCCCTGTTCACGCTATGCCACGCCCGGCGAGGTAGATACAGGGCAAGCAGTGATCGAAGCCGCTGACGGCGGCTATGCTGCTTTGGTTCAGGCGCACGGCGTTTTTACCATGGGCAAGTCCGCAACTGAGGCGACTTCGATCGCGATGTACCTGGAAGAGGCAGCGATGACCACGCATCTGGCGATGTGCCGGGGGCCGGTAGAGGAATTGTCGCAACAGGAAATTGACCGTTGCTTCAACTGGTTCCGCAAGAACTATGGTCAATCCGGGCAAAAAAACGTAAACGCTTAACATGCGTCGCGACGATCCCAACCGCCAGAACGACAAAGATGCCCTGCTCGCCAATGTGGCGCTGCTTTACTATGGCGAGGGGTTAACCCAAAGCGAGATTGCCAAGCGATTGGGGGTGTCGCGCCCCACCGTAGTGAATATGCTGCGCGACAGCCGGGATCGCGGAATTGTCGAAATCAGGGTCGGCGGCGATGTGCTGTCAGGTTCGAACCTGTCTCGTGCCTTGTGCGACCAGTTCGAATTGCAGGACGCATATGTTGCGCGTTCTCGTGACCGAGCGCGGCAGGCGACCCGGTCCGAGGTCTTGCCACAAGTTGCCCGGGTGGCAGCAATGGCAATGCTGGATATCGTGCGCTCAGGTGATACGGTTGGCGTGGCATGGGGCGAGACCATCAAGGCGACGTCTTTGGCAATGAGCCGTAGTGATTTGAGTGAAGTGACCGTCTGCCAGATGATCGGTTCGATGGTTTCGGACAGAGTGCCAACATCGGAAGACTGCGCCATCCGCATTGCCAATTGCCTGAACGCCGAATGCTTTACCCTGCACGCGCCTGCCGTTCTATCCTCCGTTGACTTGGCGGACGACCTTAAATCTGAACCGACGATTGCGGCGCAGTTGGACAGGCTGAGAGCTCTGGATGTGGCGGTGTTCTCCGTCGGCAACACTGAAAGCGACACACATCTTGTGGCCGCGGGTATCGCGGATGAGGATGAATTGACGCAGGCGGTTTCCGTGGGTGCCAAGGGAATCTTGTGCGGCCGCTATATAGATCATGACGGTCAGGGCATGGGTCTTGCGCCTGAGGATCGCCTGGTCGCCATCGAGATTGCGCAGCTGCGTGCGGCAGACCGCAAGTTTCTGGTTGCCGCTGGTGAAGACCGGCTGGACGCCGTCATAGCGGCGATGCGGGGTGGTCTGGTCACTCATCTCTGCGTCGATGACGCGCTTGGCGAACGGCTGCTAGCACAGGGCTGACTCACTTCTTTTTTGATTCACGAATCCGCTGAAGTGACTACTAGCCGTTGCGGTTCCTTATCGCATCGCAAAGTCTGCCTTATGACAAAACATTTGACAATTGTAAAGCGCAAGCACTACTATCTTCCCAACTGCCCAAACAAGGAAAATTGGGCGCTGACGTACCGATACCCATAGGGAGGATACGATGTCGAATTCCAAGGTAAGCTATGTTTCCAGACGCAGCATCCTGAAGGGCGGCATAGCCGCAAGCGCGGCCCTGGCGGCGCCCACTTTCTTCGTTGGTAGAGCGCATGCCGCCACTGAGAAGCTGAAAATCGGGATCATTCCTGCCTACTCATTTGGCATCTATTGGCTAATTCAGGATCAGGGTTTCGCGCCGGGCGTAGAAATGGAATTCAGCGTCTTTCCTTCCGGCCCACCCGCGATTGAGGCAATGGTTGGCGGCTCAGTCGACGCGATCACTGTCGGATCGGTTCCCCCGCTGGCAGCGATGGCCCGCAAGGTGGCCGATTTCCGCGAAATCTCGATCTGCGGTGACGCGTCGGGGCTGTTTACCGTCGTCGGTGCACCGGGCCTGTCCTCGCTCGCCGATCTTGAAGGCAAGCGGATTGCGGTGACCTCGGGGTCGAATTTCGATTTCTTCCTTGGCGTCGCGCTAGAACAGGCCGGTCTGGCCGATATGGACCTCAAGCGCATCAACATGGAACCTATTGACGCGCAGGCGGCACTGATCGCAGGTGCAGTAGACGCAACCGTGCCATTGGCCACCTCACGCGAGTTGATCTTTGACAAGCTTCCCGGGGCCAGCATGCTGGTGGATGGGGCAAAAATGCCGCTCGATGCGCGCCCGTCGATCATGGATGTGTTCATGACCATCCAGCAAACCATGGATGCCAAACAGGACGCGATGATTGAGGTGGTTTCCGCTTTCCACAATCAGGGAGTGGACATGCTGCGCAATGACAATGATGGTGTGGTGCAGCGTATGATCGCCTGGCAGGAAAGCGTCGGTCGTGCGGGTGTGACCGCCGAAGAGGTAGAGCCGCTGCTGAACGGATACTTTTATTTCGACACGCAAGAGATCAAGGATATCTACGCACAAGGCGTGCTCTACAACGCGCTGGCGGTGCAGTCGGAATTCCTGGTGGCGAATGATCGCATTCCAAGCATGCCCGATCTCGACGCCCTGATCAGCGACCAGATCGTCAGCAGATTGTAACATGGCACTCTTCGATCTCATGACATCAAGGCGCCTTTGGCTGGGCGTCTTGTCTGTGGCGTCGGTGTTTGCAGTCTACATCTGGGTGACCAATCTTCCCGACAACAATCCGGCGCTTCTGCCGCCGATCTCGGACATTGTGAAGTCCTTCTTCACCAATCTGGAATCGGGGAGCCTGATCACGGCTTTAGGGGCCAGTCTGTTCCGGATTTTCATGGGATTTTTTATAGGCACCACAGCGGCCCTGATAGTCGGGTGCCTTGTGGGCTGGTACAAGACCATCGAGTATTTGGTCGATCCGCTGATCGAGGCGCTGCGCCCGATCCCGCCATTGGCCTATATCCCGATAATCATCATTTGGTTCGGGATCGAAGAGTTCAGTCGCGTTCTGATTATCTCCATCGCCTGCTTTATGGTCTGCGTGGTCAACGTGATCGCAGGTATGAAAAACGTCCCGCAGGTCTATGTTGATGCGGCATCGACAATGGGGGCGAACCGGTTTCAAGTCTTTCGAACTGTCGCGGTTCCTGCTGCAACCCCGTTCATCATTACGGGATATAGGATTGCCCTTGGTGCAGCCTGGACGACGCTGGTGGCCTCGGAACTGCTTGCCGCTCAAAACGGACTTGGCTTTCTGCTGCAGGAGGGGCGGCGGTACTTCCTGACCGATCAAGTGATGATGGTGATTGTGATAATAGGTGGCTGCGCCTTTATCATGGATCGGATCTTCCGTCGAATTCAGGCCTACCTCATGCAGTGGTCGGAGGCGCGTGAATAATGCCCGAGATTAGAGTCGACAACCTGACCCACACATTCGGAAAAGGCGGCCCCAATGCGCTGACGGTTTTGGAAGGGATTGACCTGACCTTTGAATCGGGCAGCTTCAATTCGATCATTGGAACATCAGGCTGCGGCAAATCCACACTGCTCAAAATGATGGCGGGTTTGTTCGACCCGTCTGACGGTCAGATGACGCTGGATGGCGAGGTGATCAAAGGCACCAACCGCCGCCGGGGCATGGTATTCCAGCAAGATGCGGTGTTTCCTTGGATGACGGTATCCAAAAACATCTCCTACGGGCCGCGCTTGCGGGGAGCGTCCAAAGCCGAACAAGCCGAGATCGAGGCAAAGTGGACCGAGATGGTTGGGCTCAAAGGCTTCGAGGACCGCTGGCCCCGCGAGTTGTCGGGGGGAATGCGTAAGCGCGTGGATATTGGCCGGGTCTATGCTAATGACCCTGATGTACTGCTGATGGACGAACCATTTGGCGCGCTGGATGCCCAGACTAAGGAGCGGATGCAATCGGATCTGCTGGAGACTTGGGGTCAGACCAAGAAAACCGTCGTTTTCGTAACCCACGACATAGAGGAAGCGATTTTCCTCTCTGACAAGATCGTCGTGATGTCCGCCCGTCCCGGCCGCATTCATCACATTGAAGATGTGGCGCTACCTCGCCCCAGAACCGACGAGATGCGCCTGACCGATGAGTTCCTGGCCATCAAACGCCGTCTTTGGGCGATGCTGGACCACTAGGTCGTGTTGACAAGTGGCGATGCCGAAGGGGGTTCGCCACTTGGTCTGCCGATTAAATTGAGTGATCTAAGCGTGATCGAAATGGTGTTGCTATCAAAGTTCCACGGGTTGCGGGTGCTGTTCGACAATACCTGCCGATCTGCGGGCTAGCATTTGAACGTGGTGGTCGATATGAACTCGCTGCCGCAGATCGAAACACTGGTTTCGCGGGGTAGTCCCTACACGATTCAAACGCCTGCTTCGATCTATGTTTTTGAGGTTAGAAGTGAACCCGTTTCTTCGCCTATCGTTGATCCACCAATCACCGATCGGGCTTAAGAAGTGCGAAATCCGGACCGTCAGCGCACCCTCGCATCATGCGATGTCGAGTGCGCCGCCATGGCGGTCTTCTATGATCAGTCGCGGGGCTATTTCGGGCACGGAAATTGGCAAGTTGGCTGCTTCATCTTTCGCCATGCGGCGCAAATCGTTGAAGTCATAGATCGGAAGACCCGCATGGCGCAGACGCTCAGCCAGATCAGCACGGTTTGAGTTTACGGCGATGCCTTGATCAGTTACCAACAGATCCACATGGCGGCCTGGCGTGGTGATGCATGACACCTGGTTGACAAGCTTGGCAAAGCCGCCACCAGTCAGCTGTGTTGTGATGATCACCAGACTGGCACCTTCTGCCGTGTCAGGATGACCACCCGGGCCGCCGATCAGACGGCCGTCGCCGCCGACAGTCACGTTTACGTTGAAGTCGCTATCAATTTCAGCCGCCCCAAGAATGACAACATCAAGCGCATCTACGGTTGGCCTTGGGTATAGTGGGCTTGCATATTCTGCCGCAGTCATCATCACATGCATCGGGTTGGTGATCGAAGAGGCAACCGCAACCTGATCAAAACATTGCACATCGCGGATTGAGGAGAAGAGCCCGGCCTGCTGCATCGCCACATGAGCACCGGTGATCCCTCCTGACAAGAAATCTCCGCAAATCCCGTCTTGTGCCATCAGCTGACCGATCAGATTGATCGCACCCAAAGAATATCCGCCGGCACCGGTCTGCATTGACATTCCGGGTCGCAACGAACCCGATGCGGCGACGGCGGCGGCCACCAATTCTCCGATGCGTTTGGCCGCCGAAGTGGCGGAAGGTACGGTTGCGCCAGACAAAATCCCCTCGGGCTGTCCTGGATAAGGAAGCTGGACCAAGGCGTCGACATTTTCTCCCGGGATGCAGGTGAGCGGCAGTGGCTGGGTCGTTATGTCATGGGCAACGACAACGCTGTTGCGTGCATAGGCTGCGTCCACATAGGCATAGCCGAGCGGACCACAGGCCAGTGTGCCAGCGCGTCCCGTTGCAGCCCCGTCAGGACGAGCGACCGCGGCACCAATGAACGCGAGATCGATCTGTAGCTGCCCGCTGCTGATTGCTCTGGCGCGCCCGCCATGGGTCTGCAACAGGGCAGGGTCTGCCAGTTTTCCCGCCATGATCGCATCCGCCACGGGGCCTCTGGCATAGACCGTAACGATCCGGCTGATCACGCCATCCTCTAACAGTGGGACGAGCGGCGCATGCACGGGGAAGAGTGAACTGCACGCAAGTGTTAATCCGCGCAA
>JBFOME010000004.1:0-83804 GCA_040830705.1 Paracoccaceae bacterium
CGAGGAGATGGCGGCCGAAAACATCCGCTACATGCGCCAGCATCAGCCCAAGGGTCCGTACCTGCTGGCCGGCTATTCCGGCGGCGCCATCACCGCCTTCGAAATGGCAAGACAGATCGAAGAAAACGGCGAAAAAGTTGCGCGATTGATTATCCTCGACACGTTTGCTCCGGGCTTTGCCGAAGACTTCGTGCCAAATGTGCAGATCAGCGCCGGACAGCGACTGAAGCACGAGCTTTGGCAATTGCGTAGCGAGGGATTGTCTCTTTCGTGGAACAGAGGACTTGCCAAGCTTCGGGCGAAACTAGCTCGGGGGTCGTTCAAGGGGCTCGTCAAGGCGTTCAGCTTGTCCCACTACCGCTATGAAATGATGCGGCAGGCTTGGCGGCAGGCCGCAATGGGCTATCAGGGCGCACCGATTGATATACCTATTACCTTACTCAAGACGCCACCGGTAAGCCCGGTCGAGACTTTTGCATTTGAGCAGGATCCATCGCTGGGATGGAAATCGGTGGTGCCACCGGAGAAGGTTGAAATCGTAATGACCGCGGGTGACCACCGTTCCATGTTGAACGACCCTCACGTGGCCGCGCTCTCGAATGCCATCGCGATAGAGCTTACCCGGAATTAGAGCTTACCCGGAATTCCCCGGAGCCACAGCATCCATAAACTCTTGGGTAATATCGGTCAGCCCGTGTTTGGCGAGATTGGCGTGCCCGCCTTCTTCCAGCAGCCGCAGCCCCCATGGGTTCGGGGCGGCCGCATAATTTGCCTCGGCCTCTGAGACCGGGACCGACGCATCCCTGGCACCGTGCACGATCAGCACAGGGGATTCTATCCCGCGAAGATGGTCGACAATGTCATACCGTTCACGCCACATCAGCCGACACAGCGGTGCACCACGGTAGCGGCGTTCGAAATACTGACAGGTCCGGTAGGGGGCTGACACCAGAATAACCCCGGCAAATGGGCGGTTTGCGGCCAGGCGGCTCCCGACACCCGCACCCAGGCTGAAGCCGTTAAGGACCCGTTTCTCCGGCGGAACTGTTTCGCCGATCAACTGGTCGAACCGGTCGTAAAGCGCCAGCGCGTCGGCGGCAAACCCCATCTCGGTTGGCTGACCCGCAAATCCTTGCGTGCCGCGATATTGCATCGTCACCACGCCGTAGCCAGCGTCGATCAAGGGGGTGAACTGCGCCATCGACTCGCCAATCGCGGCGGAGTTCCCATAGAAGTTAAACAGGTACGGTCGGTCGCCCTGCGCGCGGGCGAGCCATGCGCGGACGGGCTGTCCATCACTTGCAGTGAACTCCAGCACTTCAACCCCATCCAACCCGACATCCTCGGGCGTCTGAGGGCCCGCCGTGAAGCGGTAGACACCATAATTCTGAAACGCCAGGAGGGCCAAAAACACAACAACTGCCAATACGATCAGCGCGATTGCGGCAATTTTGATAATCATACTCATACAACACCAACACACATAGATATCAGGCGACGTGGCACCGCTCGGCGAGCGATACCTCAGGCGCGAATTCCATAATTTGCAAGGGTAGAGGCATCGGTCGATAACTGCCAACATCTTTTGACAAAAGGCACCAGTAGCGGCCCCTGTATTGTCTGCTCAATCATTTTGACGATGTTTTGCAATCGCGCATTCCAAAATGTCAGAGATGCCACAGCAGACAGGTCGCATTGCGCACCTGCCTGCAATTCGGTGGCCACGGTGGTCTTCGGCCAAAGTTAGAACACTTGCACGGATCCGCACCCTGCGGGCGATCCTCTGTTCAGTCTCGCCCAGCCCCCATCAATGCTTCAATATTCAAACATCTGTCGTTCGACGAACTTGGCAAAATGGCCGCCTTTCGCAATCAGGTCATCGGCTGTGCCCGCCTCGACGATCCGACCCGCATCCATGACGTAGATCACGTCGGCGTCTTTGACCGTAGACAGGCGATGCGCCACGACAATGCGGGTCATCTCGATGCCCGAGAGAGAACGCGCCACGGTGGCCTGGGTTTCATTGTCAAGCGAGCTCGTCGCCTCGTCCATGAACATGATCCTGGGGGTACCAGCCAGCGCGCGCGCAAGCATGAGGCGCTGTTTTTCACCACCCGACAAGGTGGCGCCATCATTCACGACAGTGTGCATCTGCATCGGCATGTCCCGGATGGTCTGGTCTAGACCAACCTTGGCTGCGGCCTCCCACGCTTCGTCCAATGTCAGGGGGCGCGAGCCTGCGATGTTTTCCAGGATGGTGCCACCAAGGATCTGGTTGTCCTGCAACACCACGGCAAACTGCCGGCGCAACGCGGCGACATCCAGCCGCGACATGTCTTTGCCGTCATAAAGTATGCTGCCATTCTGCGGGTGTTCGAACCCCAGAAGCAGGCGCAGCAAACTGGATTTTCCGGAACCGGATGCGCCGACAATGGCCACGAATTGTCCGGGTTTGATATCCAGAGACACATCGTCAACGACCGGCGCGCCGCCATTTCCGTAGGCAAACGAAACCCGGCTCATCTCAATCCGCCCTGTGAGCTTTCCGGGTGGAAGCTCTCCCTCCTGCTTTTCCGGTGCGGTTTCCAGAATGGGTTTCATCCGCTCATACTGGATCAGGGCAATCAGACCCAGTGGCACACTGTTCAGCAATCCAGAGATGCCAACAATAAAGCTGCCATAGGCGGCTGCAAACGCCACGAAATTCCCTGTGTCAGGTGGTGAGTCAAAGAGGAATTCGATCACAGCAAAAAACACCAGCGTCGAGAGAAGCGGTACAATGGTCGTAAAGGCGCGGAACAGGTTTTCGATCGAACGTGAGCTGTAGTAGTGCTTTCGTTGTGTATTGTGCCGTGCAAGCAGCCGTGCCGTCACACGATCCTCGGCGCCTGCGATCCGCAGTTTGCGGATCCCGGTCAGGATCTGGTTGGAAAATCCAGCCAGATCTTCCTGTGCGGCGATGTATTGGCGCAAATGTCCAAGCTTGATCATGTTTGTGACAATTGCGACCAGAATGGTCAGCAAGGTCATGGCCAGCGCAGCGAGCGTCAACCAGCCACCATAAACGATCATGACGATCAGATTCAGCAGCGCAAAGATTGCCCCAAGCGCGGACATCGCAATGCCGCGCGACAACACCGTTCGCATTTGCGACAGGCCGAGCGCGCGCATGGTCAGGTTGCCAGAGTTGAACCTGCGGAAGAAGTTGGACGGCATGTGCATGAGGCGATGCCAAAGCGCCCCCTGTGCCTGCGATTCAAAGAGCGTTTCAATCCGCAACAACGCGGTTGCTTGCAGAAACTGAAACAACGCCGTGACTAGCGCGACCGAGATCAGGACCCCGGTTATCTCCAAGACCAGCCCGCTTTCGGCATGGGGGATCGCCACACTGATCAACGTTGCGGTCAGGGATGGGGTGATCAGGCTGATCAGCCCGCCGAGCACGCCGAACAAGAGCAATGCAATCAAATCTCTGCCACTGCCACGCAACCCGGTCCGCAACAGATCGCGAAAGCCGATCTTGTCCTGCATCAGGGTCGGATAGACTGCATAGGCGCGTTCCATCAGCGAGGCAGCAAGGCGTGCGTCCACAACATGCGTCTGATCTGTGCGGGGATCATAGGCCAGCGCGCCCTTGCGATTTGGCGACCAGATCGCAAGCGGATGCCCCTCGGCGGTCTGCACGATCATCGGAAGGCTCTTGCCCCGCCACCAACCATCGGTCAGTTGCACTTCGCGACTGGACAGGTTGGTCTGGGTCAAAAGCGCGCTCAGCGACCTTTCAGAGCCGCTCATCTTCGGGGCAGCGGCGTTTTCCGGAATCTCGATATTCAAGATGTCGGCAAGGAAATCGACAACCTTGGACAGATCATCCTGCGCGCCCAGCCGATAAGTGCCCGGTTTTTTGTGGCGCGTCACCACCAGAGCGTCGTTCAGGGATTTGCTCAGCTGCGCGGCATCAAGCTCTTTGCGCCCCGCCTGCTGGTCGCGCGCCCGTTTTTCGAGCAACTCGATCTTTTTCGACAATCCTTGCAGCGCGTGGGTCTGGAACAGCGACAACCCAGCCTGAGCCTGACCGTCAGCGACGATGTCCGACCAGTCTCGGGTTTCCAGCGTTCCGACCTTGTCCGTTGTCAGCCACGCCATCGCAGCAATTGGAAACCAGACCGGTGTCGGCGCAAGTTGAGTTGCGTCACAGAACGTCAGCTGAGTTTCCGACCGAACCCAGACCGTACCCTTGCCCGCGCAATAACTGGAGTGTGCTGCAATCTGTCCGGGCATCACTTCACCGTCGAACACGGTCTTGCGCTCGGCACTCTCGATTACTGCTTCGCTGAGCTTCGATATCCACAGGTCAATCGCCGGACCCAATTCAGACAGGCTGTCGGGCTGCACCAACAGCGTGGACACTGGCAGTTTCAGAATTCTTGTGTGCACGGAACCGTTGCCAATCAGGGCAACGGGCGGTTTGATATCCTCGATCTGGCCACCAAAGATAATCTCGCCTGACTGGGCCGTCAGGACATGCGTGCGCAGGCCGATGGTGTTGCCATCCGCGTCCAGATGGGTTGCAAAAACCTCAACCGAGCCCTGCGCAACAAACCAGCAGCTATTGGGGTCGGTCAGAACAACGGGACCTTCCCCATAGGCCGCGACATTCTGTCCCTTGGTTTCAAACACCGCCCGCAGGGCGCTGCAGGTCATTGTTTCCGGATCAGTATTTGACAAGGTCATGAAACGCCCCCCCGGCTGACATCAACGACTGGAAACTGCCGCGTTCGGTGACCTTGCCCTGATCAAGCACTAGGATTTCTTCGGAATCGCGGATCGTCGACAAACGATGCGCGATGATCAGGCAGGTGCACCCCCGCCGGCGGATATTCTGGTCGATCTTTTCTTCGACCTGCGCATCAAGCGCGCTGGTGGCCTCGTCCAGGATCAGAATACTGGGCTCAAGCGCCAGTGTGCGCGCGATCTCAAAACGCTGTGCCTCCCCCCCGCTCAGATCGCGCCCGCCTTCGGAGAGCTGGCTTTGGTAGCCGCCGGGCCTGCGGATGATCAGATCATGAATCTCTGCATCTTTGGCCGCCTGTATCACGGTCTCCATCGAGATCGTGTCATTCCAAAGCGTGAGATTGTCATAGACCGTGCCCTCGAACAGGTTGGGTTCTTGTGCCACCCACCCGATCGAACTGTCGCGCAGCGCTGGCGGGATTTCATCGCGGGTCATCCCATCATAGAGGATCTCGCCCTTGGTCGGATGATAGAGCCCCGCCACCATCTGACCGATCGTGGATTTGCCACTGCCCGTCGACCCGACCAGAGCAACACGCATGCCGGGCTGGATCACCATGTTCAGATCTTCGACCAGCAACGGCCCCGAGGTCGTGTAGCCAAAGCTGACATCCCTCAGCTCGATCCGCCCCGTCAGCTTCGCGGCGTCGCTGTCAGAGGCCTTGGCAGGCGTTACAAACTCTTCGGCGACGTCATGCTGCAGGATATCGTTGACCCGCGTCAGCGACGCACCAACACTCTGAAACTGGCTGACAAACTGGACAAGCCCCTCGAACGGGCGCGAGAACGCCGTCATCAGCGCGAGAAACGCGACCAGACCGCCAACGGTCAACTGTCCGTTGACAATGTGGAAACTGCCGACGCCGAGTACGATGGCGGTGGTCAGCGATGTCGCGACGCTGGGCAGTATGCCGATCACATTCATGATCCTGCCAAGCTGCTGTTCGGTATTGACCATCCTTGCATGGGTACCGGACCACCTTGAAAAGACCTGGTCTTCGCTGGCTCCGGCCTTGATCGTGTCAATCGCGCGCGTGCTGAAGACACCCACACCCATCAGCAGAGCGTTCTCGATTTCCAGTTTCAGACTGGTATTGCGCAAAGCCCGCTGCGCCTGAAAACACCCGATCGCGACAAACAAGTTCACGGCGATACCGATCACCGTCAGCAGTGGATCATAGCCAAACATCACAATCGCGAAAAAGACCACGGTAAGAAAGTTAGCAAAGTTTCGGCAAAGCTGCGTGCCGAGCATCTGCGCAATTGAATCGTTCGACAACATGCGGGCGACCAGATCGCCGGGGCTGCGTTGCGCAAAGAACCGGACCGGTAGTTTCATCAGCCGAGATTGGAAAAAGGCCGCACCAGTGAGGGACATCTTGTTTTCGATCTGCATCAGGGACCATTCCTGCAGCCAGACCATGACGGCATAAGCGATCACCGCCACGATCATCGAAAACAGCAGGGGCCGCAGCACGTCGGTCGCGCCTTGAATCAGCACCGTATCGATAAAAATCTTCGAAAACGTTGGAACGGTAAGTCCCGGCACGATCAGCAGCAGGCTGACAAGCCCTAGCATCACAAGGCCGGATTTGACCTGCACAAGCCGCATTTTCATGTCCGCCCATGCGCTGGTCCGCCGTCCGGTACGCTTGAAATCCTTTGTGGGTTCAAAGCTGAGGGCGAGGCCGGTGAACCCATCGCTGAACGCCTCAAGACTTATCGTTCTGGGGCCTGTTTCGGGGTCGTTGATGTAAACGCAATTCTTACCGAACCCTTCGACAACCAGGAAGTGACGGAACTCCCAGAATACGATGAAGGGCGCTTTCATCTCGGCCACCTTTTCAAGGCTGAGGCGGAACCCCTTGGCCGTCAGATCATGCTCGCGCGCAGCACGCACCACATCGGCGGCGTTGCACCCGTCCCTTGAGACGTTGCAGGTGACGCGCAGCTCATCCAGCGGAACCCATTTGCCGAAATACTCCAGCATGATCGCCAGCGAGGCCGCGCCGCACTCGACCGCCTCCATCTGGATGACGGTTGGTGTTCTGACCCGGCTCATTGCACACCGACCCAGCTTTTAAGCGTCGGCAGAAGCAATGTGATGGGGGCCTGCTCGCGCACGGTCACCGAGACACTCGCCAATGTGCCTGCCGAGAGCTCGGTGTCACTGGCATTGGCAGTGGTCCAGATCAGGTCGCCACTTTCGTCGCGATCCATCGAGATGCGGACCAGCAAGGGTGCCCCTTCCTGCACAAATTGATTGACGAGGTTCTGGTTCTGCAGGATCGCAAAAAGTGCCTCTGACGACAGCGGAAAGCGTGAGACATCCTGCACCGTCCCCCGCACCGTGCCATATTCTTCCTGCTGATAGGATGCCGGGGAAATCCGTACACCCATGCCAGGCGTGACCAGCTTGGCCTGGCCCGCATTGATGAAGGCCAGCGTATCGAGATGGGCGTTTGGCTTGATGATGGACATGACCGGCCGACCCGCATCAAGATAGGCCCCCTGAGCCACCAGTATGGGCGAGACCTCGCCCGCGACCGGCGCATAGATGGTTTCGGTCTCGGCAACCATATCTTCCAACTCGATCACCTGAACGGTCAGTTCCGAGTGGTTCCGCTCCAGATCCAAGATACGCTGACGCCAATTTGTGACGCGTTCTTCGCGATTTAGGTCAAGCTGAGCGATGTCATTCTTGACGGACTCGATTTCCTGACGCGCCACGAAGTACTGGCTGCGCAATTCATCGACCGAGGCCACATTGGTAAAGCCGCGTTCCAGCAAGTGCTCGTTGCCCGTCAAACGGCTTTCGAACGCGTCAGCCATTTCCTTTGTATGTTCCAGCTTGCTGTCCATTGCCGCACGCTGCAATCCTTGCAGGCGGTCGAACTCTTCAAGCTCCGTGTCCCGCATCGTCTTATAGTCTTCGATGGATTGCGCCGCCTCGTCCGCCAGCAACCGTGCATGTTCCAACCGGCCAACCAGACCGGGGTTCGATACCGAAGCCAGCACATCGCCCGCCTCGACGATGTCACCCTGATCCACATAGAGCTCGGTCAGCGTTCCGGAGCCAAGTGCGACAACCTCGGTAAGCTCGGTGTCCTGATAGACAATGAACGCGGGACCCAGAACGCGGGTCTGAATGGTTCCCTTGATCCCCCATGCGAGCAGAACAGCAAACCCGAAGAGCAATGCAGATACCAGAACCCATGTCAACGGCGACGTCACGGCCACCGCAACTTTGAGTTCCTCGGGGGTCGAGAGCTTCTTTAAGGCTTTCTCACGAAATTGCATGTTTCTCCTCACTCTCTACCGAACATGTGCGGGCAGGAAATGCCGAAGGTGCCGCCTGAATTGAATATTTCAGATGCGGTGTGGCCGGGTGAGGTTCAATGGGCTGAGCTCGGCAAGGGCGGCGATAATCCCCAAATACGGGCGTTCAAGGCCGTATATTAAGCAGTCTTAACGTCCGCCACCGCCAGGGTTAACTTTCCAACAGCTGATTTTGAAACCGAAGCCGATCGTTGAACCGGCAATTCTTTGTGTCAGCGGATAATGTTTTTGCGGCGCAGTTCGGCCCAAAGTGCCGCAGGAAGATCGGCGCGGAACTGGTCGATATTGCGCAAAAGCGAGCTGGGATTTGACGTCCCGATCAAGGTGGACGCGACATGCGCGCTTTGTGCCGGATATTGCAAGGCGGCAGCAGCCATCGGAGCGTCATGGCGGGCGCAGAGTTCCTGGATCATCGCCGCCCGCGCGCGGATATCCGGCGGGGCAGGGGCGTAGTTGTATTGCGCGTCTTCCACCGGTCCGGTGGCAAGGATGCCGGAATTGAACACCCCGCCGATTACCAGCTTGGTACCGTGCCGTGTGAGCAGCGGGAACAGCCGATCGGCGGCAGTTTGTTCCAGCAACGTGTAGCGACCGGCAAGCAGGATCAAATCAATGTCGAACTGTCCAAGGAGCTCTTCGCAGATCTCGACAGTGTTGACACCGATCCCTATGGTCGAGACCGCTCCGCTGTCTTTCAGAGCGCGCAGTGCCTTGTATCCGCTCTCCAGCAGTTGGGCGCGGTGATGCGGCGTGTCGGTGCCCGCATCGGGATCGCCGATGTCATGCACAAAAACGATATCGATGCGGTTGAGCCCAAGGCGTTGATGGCTGTCCTCTAATGAACGCATGATCGCGTCATAGGTGAAGTCGAAATCCTGCCGGAAGGGTAGGGAGCTGTGAAAGCCGTTGACCACTTCTGGTGAGGTAGCTGTGGGGGTTAGAACGCGACCGACCTTGGTCGACAGCACCCAACCATCCTTGTCACGCAGAAAATCCCCGACACGCCGCTCAGACGAACCGTTGTCATAATGCGGTGCAGTGTCGAAGTAGCGGATACCTGCGTCCCATGCAGTTTGCAGGACCTCATGCGCCGCCCGCGCGCTCACCGGTTTATAAAGTCCGCCAAGACTGGCCGTACCAAAAGAAAGGGTGTGGTCAGATGTCAGGATCATAATTGCTTACGCCGCGCTGTGGCAGCCGGGCTCCGGCCGCGTTTGGGATTTATAGGTCAGGACGAATTCGGTATGGCCTAAATCTTCGGATGCGGTGGTAGCGCCCCTGGCGAGGGCGGTGACCTTTCCGAAAATCTCTTCCCCAACCTCGTCCAGCGTCGCCTCGCCGGTCAGGATGCGCCCGGCGTCGACGTCCATATCCTCGGCCATGCGCGCATAGGTGTCCGGATTGGCGCAAACCTTGAGGACAGGCGAAATGGCAGAGCCTACAACCGAGCCGCGCCCAGTCACAAAGATCACCGCATGCACCCCGCAAGAGATCAATTCGACAATCTCGGCCGTGTCGTTGATGTTGGGGAAGCCGAATTTTGGCGGGCCGTCAGGAACAACGTCCAAAAGATAAAGGCCGCCGGTTGCCGCCCGCTGGGCGGGACGCAGGATGCCAGATATCTGGCTGTCACCAGATTTTGCATAAGCACCCAGCGATTTCTCTTCGATCGTCGACAAACCGCCTGTGGCGTTGCCCTGTGAGAATGAGCCATAACCCATCGCGGCATAATAGGCGGCGGCCTTCTCGACAGTACGGATCAGTTCCTGCTTGAGGGCAGGCGTGGCTGCACGAGCAGCCATGACGTGTTCGCAGCCGATCAACTCTCCGGTTTCTTCAAAAATGCAGGTGCCACCGGCGGCGACCAACTTGTCAAAGGCACGGCCAGCGGCGGGGTTGCCGGTCATTCCTGAGGTGGCGTCCGATCCGCCACAGATCGTACCGATGACAAGGTCCGAGTGACGGATCTGCACACGGGGCTGGCATTGCAGCTCGGCGCGTCGCGCATCCACCCAAGCGCGGCCCTCATCGATCGCGGATCGGGTGCCGCCCACGTCCTGAATGGTCGTCAGCTGCACGGGCCGGCCCGAGGCTTCGACCGCGCGAAGAAGCTCGGTCTTGCGGAAGTTTTCACATCCGAGCGAGACAAGCTGAACCGCACCGACATTAGGATGGGTGCACAAGGCTTCCATCATCTCCTGCCCGTAACGGCTTGGGAAACATCCTGAAAAGCCAATGACCTGTACGTCCTGATCGGGATAACCTCGGGCGATCTGCGTGCAAACGTGATGCGCGCATTCAACCAGATATGCAACAAGTACAATGTTGCGGATGCCCTTGCGCCCGTCACTGCGCTGCCATCCGGTTATCGGCGAACTCATTTGCTTTCTGCTTTCATGTCCTCGACCACTGTGTATCGACTGGCGATATTGTGCAGATGCACATGCTCGCCCTGGGCGATGTCGCTGGAGGCAAAGCCTATGGGGGCGCCATATTTGAGAACATCCGCTCCGGCAGGGATCGCGGTTAAGGCGATCTTGTGCCCCATTTCCAGATCGGCGGGGGCGGTGAAGGTCATCGAATCCAAGGTCATTGCATCGCCCCTGCCTACGGCTTGCGCCAGTACCGCCACATTGTCTTTCACATGCAGACGCAGCAGCCCGACTGCAGGCTCTGAAACACTGTTTACCATCGCCGCGACCTCCTAAAATGTATCTTTTGCAAAAAAAACAATTGACGGCAACATAAAATGTTTTTTACGCATAGAAAGCATTTTTGCGGGAACTGCAGGGAACGATGGGTGTGATTGAGGCAAAAGGCGCCAAGCCGCCGGTTCTGGAAGCACAAGGAATTTCAAAGCACTACGGTGGTATCGTTGCGCTCGACAGTGTTGATCTGACCCTGCTGGAAGGCGAGGTGCTGGCCGTTGTAGGTGACAATGGCGCAGGAAAGTCCACGCTGATCAAGGCCCTGACCGGTGCGATCCTCAGGACAAGCGGCACGATCCGGTTTGACGGGGTGGAAACTCAGATCGACACGCCAACAGACGCCAAAGCCGCCGGGATCGAGACCGTTTATCAGGACCTCGCACTGGTCAACGAAATCTCAATCACCAAGAACGTTTTTCTGGGTCGCGAAATTGTGCGCGACGATTGGTTGGGGCGTTGGTTCGGGGTGCTCGACTTTAAGAAAATGGACGCCGAAATTCGCAATCTGTTCAGCAAGCTGGATGTACGTATCGCTGACATTTACCGCGAGGCCGAGGCGTTTTCCGGCGGGCAACGGCAGGCCGTCGCCTTGTCCAAAACCGTGCTCTTTGGCAAGCGCGTGGCCATCCTTGACGAACCGACCGCAGCCCTTGGCGTGCGCGAGAGCCAGATGGCGATGGACCTTGTCCGCTCACTGAAAGACCACGGGCTGTCAGTCATCATGATCACCCATAACATGCAGCATGTCTTGAACTATTGTGACCGGGTCATGGTGCTCAGGCTAGGGCGGCTGGTGGCGGTGCGTAACGTGAAAGACGTCGACGGGGACACCTTGGTTGGGCTGATCACCGGCGCAAGTGAAACGGCGGTGGTGTCATGAGCCAGGCCGACAGCTCCTCGGCGGAATCGACACCCGGCGGTACTGCCAGGGGGGTCGATCTGCTAAAGCACAACTTCATGCAGATCTGGCAAGTGCTCGCAGCGCTGGTGCTGATCTATGGTTTCTTTTTCATCATGTCGCCACCGTTCCGCAGTTTCGACACGCTCCTGTCGATCTTCGGGCAGGCGTCAATTCTGGCAATCCTGGCCTGTGGCACGACGATTGTGCTGATCTCGGGCGGGCTTGATCTGTCTGTGGGCTCGATCTTTGCCGTGGTCGGCGTCTCTGTCGGCATCTTCATGGCCGAATGGGGCCTGCCGCCCTATCTGGCGGTCGGGTTGGGGCTAGCAATCGGAGCGGGGTTGGGCGCGCTGAACGGTACGATACAGGTGCTGACGAATGTGCCTGCCTTCATTGTCACCTTGGGAGGGCTTACCGCCTATAAGGGGCTTGCCGAAATTTTGGCCAGCGGTCGCGACCTTTCGCGCTTTCCCGACGCGTTCCGGGTTCTGGGCACGGGCAATACTGTCCCGATGCTGGTCATGTTTGCGGTCGCGATCCTGACCGGGCTGTTTCTGACCAAAACGCGGCTCGGCAGCCGCGCCTTTGCAATCGGTGGCAATCAGGAGGTCGCGCGCCTGTCCGGCGTGCCGGTCGCAAAAAGCCGGGTCTACTACTACATGCTGGGCGGTCTTCTGGCCGGTCTGGCTGCGATCATCGAAGTTTCGAAGCTGAACTTCGCCATGCCAGCCCGTGGGCAAAGCTATGAGCTTTATGCCATCGCTGCTGTCGTGATCGGCGGCACCAGCCTTTTCGGCGGGCGCGGCGGTGTCGGGAAAACGCTGCTCGGCATGTTCATCATGCAAACCATTATTGTCGGATTGTCCTATATGGGCGTCGGCACCTCATACCAGCGCATTGCAATCGGCGCGATCATCATTGCCGCCGTTTATTGGGATGTCTGGCGACGATCGGCGCGATGAGACTGTCTCACATGGCGCACATAACCGCCCCAAACGGGCATTCTTGATACTCTGGGAGGAACCATGACATCCATCTTTACCAAGTCGATATGTGCGGCAGCGACCGCGATCGGGCTGACAACAGCGACCTATGCCGCCGATATGCGCATCGCTTATACGGGCTATTCAACCGACAATACGTTCTGGATCGGCGTGGCCAGCGCCGCAGCCGCAGAGGCCGAGGCGCAGGGCATCGAGTTCATCGACATGACCGCATCCTCCCCCGATAGCGCGGCGCAAAAAGACGCGGTGGACCGCGCCATTGATATGGGCGTTGACGGCATCATCATCGGTTCCGTTGACAACCGCGCCTTCGACGCCTCGCTCGACAACGCGGCTTCCAAGGGCATCCCGGTGGTGGCCGTCGATACCGGCATCGATCATCCGCATATCTCCAGCCTGGTGCAAACCGACAACCTTGCCGCGGCAGGCGTTGCAGGCAAATACATCGTTGACCAGCTCAACGGCGAAGGGTCGGTTCTGATCCTGGGCGGTTCTGCGGGCCACCAGACCGGCAACGCGCGCCGCGACGGCGTACTGGGTGCGGCCGAGGCCGCCGGTCACGAGGTGATTTTCCAGATCTGCGACTGGCAGGACGCCTGCGCTTTCGAGACAACGACGAACTTCCTACAGTCGAATCCGGATATCAAGGCGGTGTTCTCAGCCTGGGACCCGGGCGCGCTGGCGGCCGTTTCAGCCTCGCAGGCCCTTGGCAAGCTGGACGACCTCGTCATCGTCGGATTTGATGGCAACCCTGCCAATCTGGTTGCAATCGAAGAAGGTGAGCAGGACGCCACCATCAAGCAGGACAACACCCGCATGGGCACAGAGTCCGTTCAGATCCTCGCCAATATCATCAAGGGGCAAGATGCCCCGGCGCTGGTGCCGATCGACGGTATCCTGATCACGGACGACAACGTCGCCGACTTCAAATGAGACGATTGCGGCCGGCAGGGGATGCCTTGCCTGCCGCCCATTCCTCTGAAAGCCGCCTCCCATGCAATGCCTTGTCATCGACCGCGTCGGTAACACCGAGTTCCGCCAGATCGCACCTCCAGTGCCCGGCACCGGAGAGGTGTTGCTGGATGTGAAGTTCGTGGGTCTCTGTGGCAGTGACCTGAACACGTTTCAGGGCCTCAACCCGCTGGTCAAACTGCCCCGTATCCCCGGTCATGAAATTGGCGGTGTTATTGCTGCGCGCGGTCCCGGGGTCGCGCCGGAATTTGCGGTGGGGCAGAAGGCGATTGTCATTCCCTATACGACCTGCGGGTCATGTCCGGCCTGCCGCAAGGGGCGGGTCAATACCTGCCGGTACAATCAGACCCTGGGCGTGCAGCAGGATGGTGGATTGTGCCGCCAAATTGTGATCAGGGCGGATCGGCTTATCCCCAATGACACGCTTTCGCTTGCGCATATGGCCTTGGTCGAGCCGCTCTCGGTGGGGTTCCACGCGGTGTCCCGCGGGCAGATCAAGGCTGACGAGACGGTTCTGGTACTTGGCGGCGGCATGATCGGCGTAGGCGCCATTCTGGGTGCTCAGGCACGGGGCGCCAGGGTGATCGTCAACGAGATTTCCGAGACCAAACGCCACACTCTTGATGCACTCGGCGTGGATGCGGTGATCAACCCCCAAACTCAGGATGCCGAACAGGCCCTCACAGAATTGACCGGCGGCGCTGGACCAGATGTGATCATCGAGGCGGTTGGCACCGCAGAGACATTCCGGGCCGCAATCGACTTGGCCCCCGTCGCAGGCCGCGTCGTCTATGTCGGCTATGCCAAAGCTGAGGTCACCTATGACACCAAATTCTTCAATCTCAAGGAACTCGACATTTTCGGATCTCGCAATGCGACACGACCAGATTTCGAGGCAGTTGTTTCATTTCTGGAAAGCCACCCGGATATCGCCAGCCAGCTTATCTCTCGCGTGATCCCGTGGACCGACGCAGAGAGCGCGTTAAGCTACTGGACCCGGCACCGCGACGAGACCTTCAAGATCATGATCGATATGGAGGCAGCGCCATGAGCCTAGCAGCGATCTATGGGCTGGATGGGCAGCGTGCCTTGGTCACCGGGGGTGGTACAGGGATCGGCAAGGCAATTGCGGCCTGTCTGGTTGAGGTCGGCGCCGATGTGGTGATTGCAGGTCGGCGCGCGGATGTCTTGGAAGCGGCAGCAGCGGAAATCGGATCAGGCTGCCGGTTCAAGGTCTTCGACATCACTGAGATCGCGGCGATTAAGGCGTTCGAAGCCGAGCTTGGTCCGATAGATATTCTTGTCAACAATGCGGGAAACACGCTCAAAAAGGCGTTTGAGGATCAAACGCTAACCGAGTTCGATCAGGTCTTTGACGTGCATGTCCGCGGCGCGTTGGAGCTGAGCCGCCGCGTCATCCGCCGCATGCTGGCTGAGAACCGCGCCGGTACGATCCAGTTCCTGTCCTCGATGACCGCCTATATCGGTCAGCCCATGGTCTCGGGCTACACGATTTCCAAAACCGCAATCAACGGCGTTGTGCGCGGGCTGTCGGCAGAGTTTGCTGGGCGCGGGATTCGCATCAATGGCGTGGCACCGGGATGGATTGACACCGACATTTTCCGCAATGCCACCCGGGGCGACCCGGAACGCAAAGCAAAGATCATGAGCCGCATTCCCATGGGCCATCTCGGCCAACCCGAAGATATCGGCAGGTGTTGTGCCTTCCTCGCCTCTCCGGCGGCGAAGTACATCAATGGGCAGGTCGTCCTTGTGGATGGGGGCGGCGCGACTGGGTTTTAGGGAAAGGCAGGTCAATGGCGTTGGATTTCGACAGAATTCGTACAGAGCTTTTCACCGCGGTCATCGGGGACGTGCTGGACCAGCTTGGCTACCGGGATCAGTTTCTTCCTGCGGGCGTGACCCCCTTGATACCGGGCACGCGCATTGTCGGGCGCGCCATGACGGTTCAGGAGACGCCCTATGCCATGGGCGAAGGGCAGGGGCCGCTGGCTGATCGCCCATTCGGACTGATGTTCGAGGCACTTGATGACCTTAAGGAAAACGAGATCTACATAACAACCGGGACGTCGCTAAACTGCGCACTCTGGGGTGGACTGATGTCCACGCGAGCAATGTATCTCAAGGCTGCCGGTGCGATTCTGGACGGCTATGTCAGGGATACCGCAGAGACACGGCACCTCGGGTTCCCGGTGTTTTCGCGCGGAGCTTACGCACAGGATCAGGGCACAAGGGGCAAAGTGGTCGACTATCGCATGCCACTCCGTATCGGGCCTGTTCAGATAAACGATGGCGATCTCATCGTTGCCGATGACGAGGGGGTTCTGGTCATCCCGCAAGACGTCGAAGTCGACGCAATCACGGCAGCCCACGAGAAAGCCGCCACAGAAAGCGAGGTTGCCATTGCAATCCGGGGCGGCATGTCGACAGTAGATGCCTTCAAGACGTTTGGCGTCATGTAAGCGGCGGCTGCGAGAGTTTGAGATGGTGAATTTGGAATATGTCGCGCAGTAACAGCACTTACAAAGACAGCTATAACCGGGCGCTAGACATGATTGGCACCAGCGAGAACATGCCCGAATTGCCGACTGAGGTGGTGCTGGCGGAAACTTGGGCTGTCAGCCGCACCACAGTGCGCAGCATACTGCATCGCTTACAGGATGCGGGTATCATTGAATGGTCGGGCCGCACCAAAAAGGTGCTGCGCAAGCCCAGAAAGAACGAGTATTTTCCGGCCTCTGAAACAGAGTCGGTCGCAGAGAAGCTGCCATCCCTGTTCATGGAGTACATATTTGCCGGTGAGCTGACCCCGGGCGCGACGTTGCGCGAGACAGAATTGGCCAAGGCGTTTGGCGTAGGGTCCACGGCGGTGCGCGAGTTCCTGATCCGGTTCTCACGCTTTGGTCTGATCAAGAAAAACCCAAACCGGCACTGGGTCTTGTTGGGCTTCACCCGGGATTTCGCCGAAGAGCTTTTTGCGGTCCGCGAAATTTTCGAACGCGAGGCATTCCAGTCTTTCCTGTCGGGTCCACCTGCGCGCCACGCCAAAGCCACGATGCTTCGCGCAGAGCATGAGACAATTCTGGCGCATATTTCACGGGACTATGTTCTGTTCCCACGCCTTGACGAAAAGTTCCACCGAGTTTGGATCGACGAATTCGCCAACCGCTTTGTTCGTGACTTCTTCGAGTTGGTCTCGCTTGTGTTTCACTACCACTATCGCTGGAACAAGCGCGACGAGCTGGAGCGCAACCATCGCGCCCTAGAGCAACATCTGGAGATCATCGCGGCGCTGGAGGCGGGTGACCTCCCGCGGGCCCATGCCGCCTTCGATGTCCACCTCACCCATGCCAAAGAAACGCTTTTGCGATCTGTCACATGGGATAGTCCCGACTAGGGGCAGATGCGCTTGGCAAGTTGCAGATTGAATACGTGCCTGATTTTCGGCGGCGCGCCGATTTGAGTGTGATACCTGTGTCGCCATGTTATTTGATCTACCAGACCACGGCACCCTGTATCAGGCACTGCTAGACCGCGACCCGACCTATGATGGTCAGGCATATGTCTGTGTTTCCTCTACCGGCGTCTTCTGCAGGTTGACCTGCCCAGCCCGCAAGCCCAAGCAGGAGAACTGCACATTCTTTGGAACTGTCGGGGAATGTATCGAAGCGGGCTATCGCGCGTGCAAACGCTGTCATCCGCTGCAACCCATGGCGTTGGCGGACCCTGCCATCGCGACGCTATTGGCCGCCTTGGACGAACGACCCGACTATCGCTGGAGCGAAGGTGATATCGAGCGGATGGGATTTGATCTTTCCACCGTTCGGAGGAGCTTCAAGCGCCAGTTCGGAATGACATTTCTGGAAATGGCGCGCCAGAGGCGGCTCAGGGACGGGTTTCAGACCATCGCCAATGGTGGCTCGGTGATCGAAGGACAGCTTGATGCGGGTTTCGACTCGTCCAGCGCGTTCCGAACAGCCTTCCTGAAACTCATGGGAAAAGCTCCGGGCAATCTGTCCCCGGACCCGTTGCTGTTCGCCGACTGGGTGCCGACGCCCCTTGGCGACATGATTTCGGTCAGCAGCAAATCACATCTGTATCTTCCAGAGTTCTTTGACCGGAAGGCGCTGCCGAAGGAGCTTGGGCGCCTTGAAGCATTCGCAAAAAATCGTCTGGGTATCGGGAGCACAGAGCCTTCAGACCAGATCAAGACAGAACTGGCGGCGTTTTTTGATGGGACATCATCAGACTTTCAAACCCCACTTGCGTATCACGGATCAGATTTCAGTGGGGCCGTGTGGGACACGCTCAAGCAAATCCCGGTGGGCACTACGCGCAGTTACTCGGAGATAGCCAAGATCATTGGGCGCCCAACTGCCGTCCGCGCAGTCGCCCGCGCAAACGGGGCCAACCAGATCGCATTGGTCATCCCCTGTCACCGCGTCATCGGCGCGGATGGATCGCTGACCGGTTATGGCGGTGGGCTCTGGCGCAAACAGAAGCTCTTGGAAATTGAACGGCAATATTTGCCTGAAAAGACAAAAAGGAACCACAATGTGGCAAGCTGAAAAGGCTGCCCGCTTTGCTGATCTGCACCAAAAGGGCAATCCGCTTGTGCTCTATAACATTTGGGATGCAGGAGGGGCAAAAGCCCTCGCGGATCAAGGCGCATCTGCTGTTGCCACCGGAAGTTGGTCCGTGGCGGCCGCGCAGGGTTATGACGACGGAGAGGCCATACCGATGGGCTTCGTTCTGAGCATCGTCGAACGCATCTGTGCCACTGTTGATGTACCTCTCACCGTGGATTTCGAAGGTGGATACGCGCCCAGTCCAACCGAGGTCGCTGAAAACGTCCGCAATGTCATCCGCGCAGGTGCCGTCGGGATCAACTTTGAAGACAGGATCGTCAAAGGTGAGGGACTTCATCCGATACCGACACAGGCAGCACGCATCAGGGCAATCAAGGCCGCAGCGGACGAAGAAGGCGTTCCTCTCTATCTGAACGCACGGACAGACATGTTTCTCGGAACGGACCCAGCAACACACGAATACAGTTTGACAGAAGCACTGGAGCGCGAAGCAGCCTATGCCGAGGCTGGTGCTGATTGCTTCTTTGTGCCGGGGCTCACCGAAACCGCCTTGATCGCGCGCGTTGTCGAAACTGCGCGATTGCCGATAAACGTCATGATGATGGGTGATCTGTCGGCAATCAAGGGCGTGGCCGCACTGGGGGTGTCCCGCGCAAGCTACGGACCCAGACCATTCCTACAGCATCTCGCCAATCTCAAGAAAGCCTACGCTGACTTACAGTAACGCATAGCGGTGTGAACTCATAGAACCGGCTTTGGTCTTCCGTGAACCAGTTTCCTTGACGCTCGAAACTCACCCCTGGCCGCCAGCATCGCGAGGTGTTTTGATCCAAACGCACGATGCGCGTTTGGATCGAATGAAAACTATTGAAGTTCGGTTCCAATTTTAGGATGTTGAGTGTCTCGCGCGCGCGTTGCGTGGGACCTAACTCGGCATTGCTGCGTGCAGAGCAGTCAACACTTGAGAGACCGGGACTTTATGGCGCTTGAGGACCCTTTCACTGACCTCGAAATAGAAACGCAGTCGTCCGGCTTTTACGAGGGGTATAGTCTGCCGATCGCCTTGGTCAGCAAATTGACTGTGACGCTATTGGTTCTTTGGGCGTTGATCTGGCCGTTCTCCGCAAATGATACGTTGCGATCATGGAAGACGGGATTGCTGATTGAATTCAACAGATTCTACGACACATCAGTAGCGCTCTATGCGATCTTCCTGTTTCTCGTCGCACTCATTCCCGCGACCGGACGAATGCGGCTTGGAGCAGACGACGACGGGCCTGAGTTTTCCAATTTCTCCTGGTTTTCGATGATGTTTGGCGCGGGGCTGGGCGTGGGATTAATGGTTTACGCGACGGCCGAGCCTCTGGGTCTGTGGGAAACGAACCCGTTGACCATTTCGGGCGAGGTCGACCCCATGAGCGAAGACGCAATCGAAGGGGCCTACCGATATACTTTCCTGCACACAGGCTTTCACGCTTGGGCCATCTATGTCGTCACCGGCCTGAGCCTCGCCTACTACGCCTATACGCGCGACATGCCTCTGACCATCCGAGCGGCATTGACCCCTTTGCTGGGAGAGTACTCCAATGGCTTCGCGGGTCACGTGATCGACATTCTGGGGGTTGTTGCAACCATACTCGGCGTTGCGGTGACGATTGGCTACGGCGTATCCCAATTGGTCGATGGCGCGTTTCTGATCACCGGAGCCAACTGGCTCTTGGAAAACACCGGGACTACGATGGCACCCTCTACGGCGGGGCTGATAGCCGCGCTGGTATTGGTCATGATGATGTCAACGCTTTCTGCAGTTTCCGGGGTCGGGCGCGGCGTCAAGTACCTGTCTAACCTCAACCTGGTTCTGTCGCTGGCCTTGTTGTTGGTCTTCATCATCTTCGGCTCGTTCGCCTTCGCCACTACAACCTATGCTGCGGCGCTGGTGGATTATGTTGCCAACTTCATTCCGTTGAGCTTCCACGCCTACAGCCCGATATCAGAAACCGAATTTGCATCCGTGCTGCCCGCCGAGGCCACACCATTTGTCGGTGAGCTATTTGCCGGAGCGACAGATGCCTGGGGAACCAAAGAGGCTTTTCTTGACGGGTTGAGCAATGATGCTGCGGCCTTGTCCGATGCGACCAAGTCTGCCGCATATGATGCGGGCAAAGAAGGGCGATTGTTTGGCTGGCAGTCTGGCTGGACAACGTTCTACTGGGCCTGGTGGATTGCCTTCTCGCCCTTTGTTGGGCTGTTTCTTGCGCGTATCTCGAAAGGTCGGACGGTACGCGAATTCATCCTGGGCGCAGTCATCGCGCCGTCATTGGTCTGTTTCGCATGGATGACGATCCTGGGCGGGTCTGCCATTGATTTGGAACTGAACGGCGACGCAAACGGGGCAATCCTCGCGGCGTCTACAACGGCAACGCTTTTTGCCACGCTCAGCGAAATGATCTCGGGTAATTTCCTGACCATCGTCAGTGTGATGTGTGTCATTCTGACCATGACGTTTCTTGTGACCTCTGCCGATTCAGGCATCTTGGTCATGAACACCATCATGTCGGGCGGATCAGAGGAGACCGGTCTTAAACACCGTATCATCTGGGGTGGATTGCTGACTATGGTGATCGGAACGTTGCTGCTGGCCGGAGGCGGTGGGTTGGAGGCGCTTACCAATTCGATGATCATCGGAGCGCTGCCCTTTAGCGTTATTTTGCTGCTAATGTGCGTGTCTCTGGCCAAGGCGATGATAAACGATTTGCGGCGTTCAAATTCTGACGAACAATCGGATACATTATCAGGCACATAGCCGAGTCTGGACCCACACTGCCGAATTGTTAATTTTGTCCGGGTTTTTCTTAATCTTTGTCATGAGATTATCTTAATGTGACGAGGCTATGTCGGTCTGGATCGTCGAGGGATGAACGCCGCATCTTCCTCTCGCCAGCGATCGCTTACCGTTGCGACTACGACAAATAACAGACCGCTCGAAGACGACGATCTTCGCGAGGCAGGTCAACGAGGTGTTCTGATATCGAGAGTGCGACGCACTCCCGAGATATGCCAAGAAAGGGTGCAAGATGTTCGATGCAAAGGTCTACGCACCACTTTTTGAGCCGGTCCAACTGGGTCCAGTAATTGCAAAGAACCGCTTTTATCAGGTCCCTCATTGCACAGGGCTTGGTCATGTCCGCCCGCGCGCCGAAGCCGCGCTGCGAGGCATGAAGGCCGAAGGCGGATGGGGCGTTGTCTCGACACAGGAAACCGAGATCCACCCTACCTCGGATCTGTCACCATATGCCGAGGGGCGTCTTTGGGATGCGCGGGATGTGCCAGCCCTGCGGCTGATGACTGATGCCGTCCACGAACACGACGCGCTGGCCGCCATCCAGCTTGTGCATAACGGCAATCACGCGATGAACCTGCTGTCGCGGGCCCCTGTTCTGGCGCCCTCTGATATGGCGATCAGCACAGCGCAACCGAAACAGGCGCGGGCGATGGACAAGGCTGATATCCGCGCCCTGCGGCGTTGGCACCGCGATGCTGCCCTGAGGGCGAAAGAGGCGGGCTTTGACATCATCTACGTCTATGCCGGGCACGGAATGACGCTGGCCCAGCACTTCCTGCTTTCGCATATGAATACCCGCAGTGACGAATATGGCGGTTCGCTGCAAAACCGCGTGCGGCTGACCCGAGAATTGCTGGAGGATACGCGAGAGGCGGTCGGCGACAGCTGCGCGGTTGCGCTTCGCTTCGCCATTGACGAGATGCAGGGTCCCGACGGCATGCAGGCCGCCGAGGAAGGCCGCGCCGTGGTCGAATTGCTGGCAGACCTGCCCGACATCTGGGACGTGAATGTCTCTGACTGGTCCAACGATTCAGCGACCACGCGATTCCAGCCGCAGGATGGCTATCAGAACGAATACCTGTCCTTTGTGAAACAGGTAACCAACAAACCTGTCGTTGGTGTCGGACGTCTCACATCACCAGACATGATGATCTCGATGCTGCGGAAGGGGATCGTGGATCTGATCGGCGCGGCACGCCCGTCGATTGCCGATCCATTTATTCCGTGCAAGATCGAGGAAGGGCGTATCGACGAAATCCGCGAATGTATCGGCTGCAACATCTGCGCTGCCTCCGATGCGCTTGGCATTCCAATCCGCTGCACCCAGAATCCGACAATGGGCGAGGAATGGCGGCGCGGGTGGCATCCCGAGCGCATTACACCGCGCAAAAGTGCGGCCCAGACACTTGTCGTTGGCAGCGGTCCTGCGGGTCTAGAAACTGCGCTACAACTGGCGCGGCGCGGATATGACGTGACGCTGGCCGAGGCCGCATCGGAGTTCGGCGGCAGGGTCCTGCGGGAAAGCAGGCTACCGGGGCTCAGGGCCTGGGCTCGGGTTGCGGACTACCGGCTGCATGAATTGCAACAGCGCCCCAATGTTCAGATGTTCACTGAAAGCGCACTGGACGCCGCTCAGGTGGCCGAGCTGGGCATCCCGCATGTGTTCCTTGCCACCGGCGCAAGCTGGCGCGCCGATGGCCTTGGCCGCAACACGCGCCGCCACCCTCCTCGGATCGAGCCATCCGCACGGGTCTTTACGCCCGACGACATCATGTCGGGCATCGCCCCTGAAGGCCCGGTCCTGGTCTATGACGACGATCATATCTACATCGCCGGCGTGATCGCCGAAAAACTCGCGCGTGCGGGTTGCGAGGTGGTGTTCGTGACACCGGAAAGCCTTGTCTCCAGCTTCTCGGTCAACACGTTGGAACAGCATCGCATTCAGGCTCGGCTGATCGAATTGGGCGTCGACATCCGCTGCAATCAGGTGCTGCAAGCGGTCAATGGTCAAGAAGCAATTCTGACCTGTGGGTTTTCGGGTCGGCAAACCGGGATCGACTGCAACTCTGCCGTTCTGGTCACCGAACGTCATCGCAACACCGACCTGTTTGACCAACTTCAGGGAACCGGGCTGGAAACGCTCGAACTCCTTGGCGATGCGGCAGCACCTGGCCTGATCGCGGATGCCGTCTTTTCGGGCCACCGCGCTGCGCGCGACTTCGAGCGGCCCAAAGTCGAAGCTGAACAAGACTGGTTCCGCCGGGAAATCACCGATCTGCGGGAGGATACGATATGACCGATGCAACTCAAACCCGGAAGACCGCGGGCCAAAGCTCTCCCCGCCGCCGCGGCGGTGGTCGCGCCGCACGCATCGCGTTGCAACAGGCGACAACCGGCAATGAGGCGGTGCGCGGCGGCCTGCCTGGCGGTCGCTATCGCCCGCTATCGCAGACGGATATGGAAAACATCCACCAAGCTGCATTGACAGTGCTCGAAGAGACTGGTTTGGCGGATCACTTTCCCGAACTGCTGGATATTGTCTTGTCCCAGGGCGCCACGCTGAGCGAGCACAATCGCCTGTGCTTTCCGCGCGCGCTGATTGAGGATGTGCTATCGAATGCCGCCAAGGAATACTACGTCTTTGCGCGCGGCGAACGCGCGGGCAAAGACGACATGCACTGCACGGCCGAGAGCGTCTATTTCGCGAATTCCGGTACTGCGGTCACCACATTTGACGCAAAGACACGATCTTACCGGCCCTCTGATCTGCGTGACATTTACGACTTTACCCGGCTCGTCGACAAACTGGACAACATTCACATGCTGGGGGCCACGGTGTTGGCCACCGATGTCACCGATGACTTTGCCCATGACATGAACATGGTCTATGCCATGCTGTCGGCCAGCCAGAAACCGGCTTGCCTGGCCTTTCGCGATCGCAGCCATATCCCACATGCCATCCGCATGTTCGATCTGGCCTCGGGCGGCGAAGGTGCGTTCATGAAGAAACCATCGGTAATCTTCGGCGGCTGCCCCATCGTTTCACCCTTGCGCATCGGGCGCGAGAATATGGAGATCCTGATTGATACGGCCAAGCTGGGCCTGACCGTCGATCTGGCGGTGCCACCACAGGCGGGGGCCACGGCACCCGCCACCCTGGCGGGCACGCTGGTACAGGCTGTGGCAGAAACTTTGGCCTGTGTCGCCATCGCCAACCTGATCACACCCGGTTGCCCCGTCAGCTTCGCGGCCTGGCCCTTCATTACCGATCTGCGCAGCGGTTCCTTCACGGGCGGCAGCGGCGAGCAGGCGTTGATTGGCGCGGCTGCGGTGCAGATGGGCAACTTCTATGGTCTGCCAACATCAGTTGGCGCGGGCATGACCGACGCGAAGCTACCAGATGCGCAATACGGGCTGGAAAAGGCGCTTGCCTTCGCACTGGCGGCCCATGCCGGGGCAAACCGGGTCTGCGAGTTCGGCGGCATGTTGGGAAGCCTGATGGGATGCAGCTTTGAAAGCATGGTTATCGACAATGAAGCGGGGGGCATGATCTTGCGCTCGCTGCGCGGCATTGAGGTGACGGACGAGACTATGGCCGTGGATGTCATCCACAAATGCGCCATCGATCCCGGACACTTTCTTGGTAACCCGCATACGCTCAGCTTCATGAGTTCCGAGTTTGTGTACCCGCAGCTGATGGACCGCGAACGCACCGATACATGGGAGAACCAGGGTCGCCTCGATCTGATGGAGCGGGCCCATGACAGCGCCGGTGCCATTCTAAATTCCCATTTCCCGAACTACTTCGGGTCGGCAGACCTTCAGGTCCGCGAGGAATTTCCGATTGTTTTGGGCACGGATGACATGCGCCACCCGAGGAAATGAACCCATTTTGGTCGGGCCAACGGCCCGACCACTAAATATCCGCGATCTTCAACGTCACCCAGGGTCCGCATCGGAACGAAGTCTTGCTCTGTGTCCAAAATCGCTGGGACTTTGGACACCCCAGTCAGCCGGGCTATTCCCGGTATCTCTGCGCATTTCGCACCAATGCCGCTATTCGATAAAATCCGTGAGCCATCTTCGTGAACGGCGTAAGCAGGAAAAATGTCAAAACAGCCCCAAGATGTATGGCCAACAGCGCGGGCATCCACGTGGTACCACCCAACGCGTAGAGCATCAGGCCGCTCAGCCCCGTGAAGCCGAGCAGCAGGATGAAACCGATGTCTCCACCCCAGGCGCCAGGATCACCGAGTACACGGTCAGAACTCAGCTTCAGCTGCGCCATCCAGGCGCAGCCCAGCGTCAACAGAAGCCCGCCGGGGATACCCAGAAGTTTGGGCAGGGACCAGAACGGGTAGGGGGCCGGGCTGTTGAAGAGATAGTGCAGGACAGTCCCCGCACTTGTCGCTGCAAAGCAAAGCAGAAAGCCGTACATGATCGCTTGGTGGGCATAGCGGCGCGATTGCGAGAAGCGGTCTTCGTCCTCGAAATTACACCCCTCGCCATGTCCGGCAGCCAGATCCTTCATCCGGGCGGCGCTGCCGAGTGCGGCTGACAGATCGGCCAAAACAATCGGTTTGCCGCCCACGATGCGCCAGTACCTCCGCAGGCTGATGCCAACGCTCAACAATGGCAGCAAGAATGCCGGGGCAAAAAGCGCGACCATCGCGCCATGTGACATGACTGCATAGAATCCGTCCCCTCCGGCAGAGCCAAGGGCACGGATCGCCAGAAACATTAGTGCATAGCCCACCACAAGTGCCAGCGCGATGGCGCCGCCCTGACTGTGGAACCGGCGAGCGAGAGGCTGCGGCCAGGCTAGGTCTTCCCAACTGTCCCGGCGAACTTCTGCCAGAGCTTTGGGCAGGTTCAGGTCAAACTCGTGTGGCGCGGTGTACTGGCAGGCATAATAGCAACCGCGGCAGTTGTGACAGAGGTTGGCCAGTTGTGTGATGTCCCCATCGGCAAAGGCACGCTGACTTTGAAGCGTCGGAAAAACCGAGCAGTAGCCTTCGCAATAACGACAGGCATTGCAGATCTCGGCCTGCCTGCGGGCCTCCTGGATCAAATCAATTTGCATAGGCTGCGGCCTCCCGCCCTGCGATGCGTCCAAAGACGGTTCCGATGGTCATGCCGAACCCGGCCAGATAGCCTTGACCAAGGATCGATCCGGCCATGGTCTCTCCGGCGGCCCAAAGGTTCTGGATCGGGCCATCGGCGTTAGAACATTGGGCAGTTTCGTCGACTTTCAGACCGAGATAGGTGAAGGTGACGCCGGTGCGCAGCGAATACCCATAATATGGTGGGTCACAGATCGGACGGGCCCAGTTTGTCTTTGCGGGCGTGATACCGCTTGTTGCCACGCCATCCAGTTCGGTTGAATGGAAGGCTGAGGTATTCCCGCAAGCATCGTTGAACTGCTCCACGGTTTTGCTGAGCTGAGCAGCTGGCAAGCCCATCATGCAAGCCAATTCCTCCAACGTGTCGGCCTTCAGCGGGGGGAACACAGACGGCATGAACAGATCGAGCGACTTGCTGTCGATGATCACATAGGCCACCTGATCCGGTTGCACGGCGACCAGCCGCCCCCAGATCGCATAGCGTTTGGGCCAGACATCTTCGCCCTCGTCATAGAAACGCTCACCATTCTTGTTGACGACAATCGAGAAGGGCACACAATCCAGCCGCGTGACGATGCCGCCATCGAATTTTGGTGCACGTCCGTCGACGGCAACCGCATGGCACTGGGTCGGGTCACCCACGCTTTCGACGCCCTGATCCAACAGATCGGCCAGAACGACGCCCCGATTGAAAGGCGTGCCGCGGATCAGGAAGTTTTTTGCCGCTGGCCCCCAGGCCCGCGCAAGCCAATCGGTATCTGCCTGAAAGCCACCCGAAGCAACAATCACGGCGCTGGGTTCGATACGGTGGTCCTTGCCCGCATGGGTATAGTCGACCCGCTCTATCCGATCCCCATTCAGTTCCAAATGGGTCACATGCGCCTCGTAAAGCACATCGACACCCAGCGCCTCGGCGGTCCGGTAATAGGCGTTCACCAGAGCCTTCCCGCCGCCCATAAAAAACGCGTTTGTGCGTGCCAGAGACAGCGTGCCAGAGAGCGACGGCTGAAACCGCACGCCATGCGCCCGCATCCACGGCAGGCACTCTTCCGAAGTGCGGATCGCGAGGCGGGCCAAGGTTTCGTCTGTGTTGCCCCCGGTGACTTTCAGCAGATCGTCGAGATACTCCTCTTCCCCATAGCTTTCGACCAAGGGCCCAAGCGGCCCTGTATGGGCGCAGCGGAAGTTACGCGTATGGCGCGAATTGCCGCCACGATAGGGCTTTTGTGCGGTTTCAAGGATCAGCACACGAGCCCCGGCCTCTGCTGCCGTGATGGCCGCGCACAAGGCGGCGTTGCCACCTCCGATTACTGCAATGTCATATTTCGTCATGGTGTGTTTCCCGTCTAATCTCTGCCTAAAGCCGCCGGTTTGATTTGACCAATGACAGTTTTTTCGCAATTGATGCGTTATGAGCATTAATTATGATTTTGGGGACCTCGAAGCGTTCCTGGCCGTCAAGAACACCGGTTCCTTTCATGCGGCGGCAGAGCATCTGAACCTGTCGCAATCAGCGATAACCCGGCGCGTTCGCAAGCTTGAACTGGCGTTGGATTCGGTTCTGTTCGAGCGTACGACACGCGCCGTAAAACCTACGCTGGCCGCGAAACGCCTGCAGGCGCGGGCCGAAGCTATTCTGGACGATGCCCACGAAACGGCGCGGGCCATGCGGGATGAAAGCGTGGCCTTTGCCCATCAACGCGGGGCCGTTGTGACACTGGCGGTGATCCCCAGCGTGCTTTCGCGGCTTGTCCTTCCTGCGCTTGGGAGTTTTCGTGCGGCGGGCCACTCAGCCCGGCTGCGTCTACTGGACGGGTCAGCAAACGAAGTGGCCGAAGCAGTTTCCGGTGGCGAGGCGGATTTCGGGCTGTGCCCCATCCCCCTGATCGACCCGCAGACGGTGTTTGAGCCGCTCTTTGACGATCCGATGGTGCTGGCTGCGCCAAGGGATCATGATCTGGCTCGTTCGGGTCACGTCAAATGGCGCGCGGTGCGTGATGTACCTCTGATCCTGCCCGCGCGCGGAACCGGCAACCGGCTATTGATCGACGAGGCAATGGCCAAGGCGCGACAACCGTTGCGATGGACCTTCGAAGTCGGGCGCACAACGACGGCGCTTGATCTGGTCGAAAGCGGCTTTGGCGTGGCCCCGCTGCCTCGGTCGGCAATCAGCAGGGCAGGGGTTGCAACTTGTGAGCTAACCGAGCCGGGAATCGCGCGTCCGGTTGGCTTGCTCTCGCGTTTGGGGCACAGGGACACAAACACCGTGGCTGCGCTGAAGGACGCGATACGGGCGGCGATCTAGCCCATCCAAACCTCGGGATTGATCATGTGGATCGGGGCGCCTGCGTCGAAAGCATTCACCTGATCAAAGATATCGGCGAATTGCAGATCGAACTCGTCCTTAGTGACAAACCCAATATGCGGTGTCGCAATCAGGTTTGGGTGGGACAGCAGTGGATCATCGGGATCAATCAGCGGTTCATGATCAAAGACGTCGATCGCGGCTGTACCGGGCCGCCCTGCCTCCAACGCCTGCAACAATGCACCTGGCGCGACCAGCCCTGCGCGAGAGGTATTGACGAACAAAGCACCGGGCTGCATCGCGGCCAAGTCCTGCGCAGTGATGATCCCGTTTGTGTCGGGCTTGAGCCGCACATGCAGAGACACGACATCGCTGTTACCAAAAAACGCCGCGCGGCTTGGAGCGAGTTGAACCCCGTCTGCTGCCGCTCTGGCACGGCCCCTCTCTGATGACCACCAGAAGACCTCCATACCAAAGGCCTGCGCATAGCCTGCCACCGCCTTCGCGATCCGGCCATAACCGTACAGCCCCAGCCGCCGCCCGCGCAGTGTTTTGCCCACGCCAGCTTGCCAGCGCCCGGCCTTCACCGACGCCATCTGTCGCGGCAGGTCGCGCATACCGGCCATGATCAAAGCCCAGGTCAGCTCGGCAGCCGCATAAGATGGCGTGCCACCATGCATATTGGAACACAGCAGAACGCCGTGATTGGTGCAGGCTGGCACATCCACATGAGGATAGACGCTGCGCTGGCTGATCAGTCGTAGATTGGGCAGTCGGGCCAAAAGTTCGCCGGTCACCTTTGTGCGTTCGCGAAAGAGCACCAGCGCGTCGGCATCCGACAGTCGTTCGGCGAGACTGTCAACATCATCGACATGGTCGGTCCAAACCGTGACGTCATGATCTCTGAGCCGGTCAAAACAAGGCAAGTGGCGCAGCGTGTCGAACCAGTCGTCGAGGATATGGACCTTCATCGGCTTTCGATGCTGCTGACCGGTTCTAGCCTGCGAGGCGTAGGTACGAAGAGCTGCGCATCCAATGCTTCCAGAGCATTCCGGACCCGTTGGCTTTGCACCAGCAAATGATTGAACTGCTCATCGCAACCGGCGATCGGGGTTGGGTAGTTCGACATCTCATGGCGCAGCGCGCGATGGGCGAGGCGCAATTCCTGTCGGGCGATGTCGAGGCATTCAGAGTAGTCAGGGTTCATGACGCTCTCCATTGTATGCCTTTGTATACCAAAGGCGCGCCGCATATTCAAGCGGTGCCCGTGCCTTCAATGCGACAGGAGAACGGGGACCGGTACCTCACGTAAAACGCGCGCGGTCACTCCGCCCAGAAAATCCTCACGGAATTTCGAATGCTCGTAGGCCCCCATGACCAGCACATCAGGGTTGTTGTTTTGACAATAGGCAAGAAGCGCCCGCGCCACGCCAGGATCCGCCGGGATGTGTTCGTGCGTGGCGGTGACCGCGTGACGTTCGAGATGCCGAACGACATCTGCCGCCGAAACCGACGCACCCGTTTCGCCAACGGTCAGAACAGTTACATGGCTTTCGCTGTCTAGCAGGCTGAGGCTATCGGACAATGCGCGTGCGGCTGCCCGTCCGCCATCCCAGGCAACCACGACATGCGCACGCGTTGCGCTCTTATGTTCGCTTGGGACGATCAGGATCGGCCGACCGCTGAGCAAGGCGATCCGATCCGGATGCAGCATCACATGGGCATCGACCTGCTCGGCAAGGTCCTGACCCGCGATCAGCAGATCGAAGCTGCGCGCCGTTTCGGACAGAACCTTGTCAACCCGCCCCGATACTCGTTCGAAATGGAGCCTTTGGCCAAGGTCCAACGCGTCGCGCGTCGTTTCGAACCGGCCCTCGATCTCCGCAAGAACATCAGCATTCGCCTGTGCTATGATCTCGCGCGCCTTGGCCGGTACCCAGGGTGCATGGCTGTTGACGTCTTCATGCGTCGAATGTGCCAGCAACGCGGTGACATGGCCCGCGCTGCCTGCCAAAGACGCCGCATACTTCAAGGCAGACAGCGCCCCTTCGGAGCCGTTGAAGGCGACCAGGCTGTTTCGAATGCTCATGACGTTCCCTCCGGTCCGGCCCAGATCGCACTGGGAATATAGACATGCCCGTCGGCCAGTTTGCGCGCTGTCCGCACAAGGCCTGCGCTGTTCAGGCCAAACCCGCCCTCGGTCGAGAAATCGGCCAATACCTCGATCGTGCCGCTTGGATGCTCCAGCACCACGCGCGCGGGGCTGGTCTCGGGGCGGGTCAGAAGACCATCCGCGACCGTACCCGGCGTCAACGCGCAAGACGCCAGACATTGCGCACCGGTGACTGCCATCGAGGGATGCGTGTTCCAGGGCATGAAATAGCGCGCGGCGACGGTACCGCCCTCTTGCGCTTGGGTCAGCAAACCGAATTTGGGCGTCACCGATTGCGAAACATCTCCCATGCCCATCTTGGCACCCGCCTTGATGCGGATCGCCTCCATCCGATCGAAGAAGGCGCGGTTGTCGTCCAGCTCTGCGGCGCTTTCATGGCCTGTCAGACCAAGAACGTCAGCGCGAGTGATGACCATCGGCACAGCGACATCCATGCAGGTCACTTCCACCCCATCGATTTCGTCGCGCAAGTTACCGGTGGGCAGGAATGACCCTGTCGCAGCACCGACAACACCCATAAAACTCAGCTGCACTGGTGCGGCCTGTCCAGGCACTCCGGCGATTTCCGTGGTCCCTTCATAGGCCAGTTGACCGCCGGGTGTCTGGATCCGGGCAAGCACCTGAGCACCGGTATTGACCGCGCGAATGCGCACCTCCGTTTCATCCCCCTGCGCGTCGACCAGGCCCATTTCCAGCGCCGCAGCCCCGACCCCCGACAGGATGTTGCCGCAGGTCGGTTTGAAATCGACAAGTTGATCCTCAACCGAAACCTGGGCAAAGAAATAGTCTACATCCGCCCAGTTGTCCGCGCTGCGCGATAGCATCGCCACCTTGGTCGTCACCGCCGCCCCGCCGCCGATCCCGTCGATGTTCAACGGATGGCCAGAGCCGACCACGGCGATGAGCGTTTCTGCAAGCTGGTCCAGATCCTCGGGCAGATCACTGCGTCGGAAATAGGGACCGCGAGAAGTCCCGCCACGCATGAAAACGTAAGGTATCGCGGTCTGGGTCATTTCAGCGGCCATGGCAGGTCGACCGCGCTCTGCAAGAGACCCGGCGGGAAATCGCGATTGAGAGCGCCGGCCATCAGGCACATAAACGCGATGCCCGCGGCGGTCAGGATAAGCGTCATGCGCCAGTCTGCGCCTGCCCGCACCCGGAAGAAGGTGATCAGGAAACCGATCAGCGCCAGGATGAAGCCAACAAACCAGGTTGCTGCAATCAGCCCCGCAAACCATGCCAGCGTCGACCACAGCCCATAGGGTGCATCAGCATCTTCGCCAGCGACTTCCTTGTCGGCAAAGATTACGTCGCCTTCGGGACGCCGCATCATCTGCACCAGCAGAACCGCGCAACAGGCCAGCGAGAAGCCTCCGATCACCAGCGGGATGACCTTGTCGGTCATGTTGTAGTCGGGGATCATGTTGGCATTGATCAGTGCGGTGATCAGGTAAGCCATGATGACCAGCAGGAAGACCAGCGGCGCGCGCTTGGAGCCGGATTGCACATCGCCTTCGGCCATTATGGTCTTGGCCTGCCGGATGCCCAGCACGACCGAGACCACTGTGATGATGATCAGGACAATCACGATGGGGCTGAAGATGTAGTCCATCCCTTCCTCGAAGCTTTTACGGAACCTGAAGGACGCGATCTGAAACGCCTGATTGGTGAATTTCTCGACCGGGTTCGACAGCACGAAACCGATCAGGAAGGCCGGGCGCGACCAGTCGAAACGGCGCAGGAAAATGCCGATCAGACCGATGGTGAAGAGCGCCAGCAGATCTTCGAAATTCTGCCCCGACTGGAAGGCGGCAAAGCTGATCAGCATGAACAGGAACGGCGCCAGATAGGTGAATCGGATCGTGGTTAGTTTCGCGATGCCGCCCGAGGCCGCGATGCAAAGGATGGTACCCACCACATTGGCCAGCGCCAGTAGCCAGACAATGGAATAGGTGATGTCGAGATTGTCCTTGAGCATGCTCGGGCCGACCTCGATTTCGCCCGATCCGAGTAGTGCCACGGCACCGATGAAAATGGCCATCGAGCCGGAGCCGGGAATGCCGAAAAGCAGCGTCGGCACCAGCCCGCCGCCTTCCTTGGCATTGTTCGAACTTTCCGGCCCGATGATGCCGCGTACTTCGCCCTTGCCGAAATTGGACTTGTCCTTGGTGGTCTGCACTGAATGCCCATAAGCGATCCAGTCAACCACGGAACCACCAAGGCCGGGGATCACACCCACCGCCACACCGATGACGGAACAACGCACGGACAGCCAGATATTGGCGAACCAATCTTTGATGCCGTCGAACCAACCAGCGCCAAGTGAGGCGCCCTTTGCAATGGAACGATCTTGTCGCAGCAGCGAGACAATTTCGGGCACTGCGAAGATGCCAAGCCCGACGATAACCAGCTTCAAGCCGTCGGTGAGATAAGGGATGTCATAGGTGGCCATGCGCAGGCTGCCACCCGCATCAGCCTCGCCAATCGTGCCGATCATCAGACCAAGCCCGGCCGCCGCCATCCCTTTAAGCGCGATCCGCCCGGCCAAAACGGCCACCATCGACAGACCCAGAATGGTGATCATCAGCATCTCGGGCAGGCCAAAGGCCAGCACGATGGGCCGGGCCACGAGGATGAAGACGGTCAGGAAGGTGGCGCCCACAAGCCCACCGAACAAAGAAGATGCAAACGCAGCAGACAGCGCCCGCGCAGCCTGGCCGTTCTTGGCCATCGGAAACCCATCCAGCACGGTGGCCTGCGAGGCCGAACTACCGGGGATTCCCATCAGCACCGAAGCAAACGTGTCCGATGTGGGCACAACAGCAACCATGCCGATCATCAGGGCAAGACCGTAGACCGGCTCCATCCCGAACATGAACGGTAGCAAAAGGGAAAGACCTGCAATGCCGCCGAGGCCGGGAAAGACACCAACAGCGAGCCCCATGACGACCCCAAGCACAAGGTAGCCCAGAACAACAGGTTGCAGGATCAGAGCCCAGGCATTGCCGAGCTCAGGAAGAGCCGTCGCGAGAATCTCCATGGGAGCCGCTTTCCGTCAGTGAGAATTGTAAATCGAAATGGTGGCAGCCCCGGTCAATCGAGGCTGCCCAAGCCCGGCGCTCAGTTCAGCTCGACACCATAGGCGTCCTTGAGCCAGCCAAGAACAAACTGCTTGGCCCCGTCCTGAACGCTGGTTGCCGTTTCCAGAGCGGCCTGCGAGCCGTCGCCGACAAAGACCGGGTATTTGCCCACGCGCTTCGACGAAATCTCGGCGAAGTCAGGGCGCTCGATCACTGCCTGGAAGGCGGCAGTATACGTATCGACCACATCCTGCGGCGTGTCGCCGGGCAGGAATGCCAGCTTTTGAACCGGGAAACCGGCCACAAAGAAGGCTTTCCACGCATCCCATTGCTCGCCCGAGGTTTCGCAACCCTCGGTCGCCTCACAGACTTCCTTGAAACTTGGAATATCCGGGAAGGTCGGATCGCGCACGATGTTGCCATCTGCATCCAACGCGCCCCAGGTCATCATCGGAACGGCCTGTCCGGCCTCGACCAACGGCACCGAGCCGCCCAAATAGCCTGATGAGGTCTGATAGTCGATTGTCGCTTCGCCCCGCTCGAACATAAGGCGACCGTCGCCACGCCCCTTGATGCCAAAGACTGGCTCGACATTCATGCCCAGCATCTGCCAGGCCAGCAGCGGCACCAGATCAAGCCGCGTCGCCCCCTGGCTGCCATAGATAAAGTTCACATCTTTCAGGTTGTTGGCTGAACCATCGAACTTGGCCCCATCATCGGCGTTCAGATAGGCAACGCCACCGGTGCCCGACGCCATGACAGGAATCCATTCCTTGTATTCATAGCGGACCCGAGGATCGTTCAGCAGATAGGGGAATTGGGTCGACCCGGATGTTCCAAAAAGCAGCGTGCCGTCGTCATGGTTCTGCTCTTGAAACCAGTTCGCCCCCTTGGTCGAGCCCGCACCCGGCATGAATTTGACCACCACGGTCGGCTGACCCGGCAGTTCCTCGGACAAGAGCGGGGCAAAGAAATTCGCCCATTTGGCCGACCCGCCAGTTTCGGAAAATGGAATCACCCACTCGATGGTCTTGCCTGAAAAATCGACCTCGGCTGCGGCAGGTGCCGCAATCCCGGCAGCCGCGATCAGCGATATCACCGCGCGGCGCGTGAAAACAGAAACGGTCATTATGTCCTCCCTGGTGACCAACAACCAGTCCGGCTCCTCCGATCCCGACTTGGCTGTTCCTGCATACGGGGTTGATTCCCCCTGCGATCTGCCAATCATGGTGTTCCAACCTTGCGCCAAGCTTGCGGGAGCTGAAATGCGGATCGTCATCATCGAGGATAACGAGGCGTTGGCAAATGCCATAGCCTACCGTCTGCGTGATCGGGGACACTCGGCGGACGTGTTGCATGATGGTCAGGAGGCCGACGCATTTCTGGCGCGCGAAGGTGCGGATCTGGTGGTGCTGGACATCAATCTGCCCGGACGATCCGGCTTCGATATCCTGCGCGCAATGCGTGACCGCGAGGACAATGCCCCGGTTATTCTGTTGACGGCGCGCTCGGAAACCAGCGACCGCGTGGCCGGTCTGGACATGGGTGCCGATGACTATCTGGTCAAACCGTTCGAGATGGACGAGTTGGAGGCGCGCATTCGTGCCCTGTCGCGCCGTAAAAGCCTGGACTATGGCGCGCAGGAACAAATTGGCGGGCTGGAATTCGACCGAAACACGCGCGAGATAAAGGCCGAAGGCGTGGCGCTGGACGTTCCTCGCCGCGAACTGGCGGTGCTGGAATGTTTGCTGGAACGCCGCGGGCGCATCGTATCCAAGGCGCAACTAACCGATCATGTCTATGGCGTCGGGGCGGATGTGGATGATACGGCTGTCGAGCCACATGTCTCGCGCCTGCGCAAGAGACTTGGTGCTTTCGGCATTTCGATCAAGACCGCGCGCGGACTGGGATACATGCTGGAGGTCGCGGTCTGATGCGCCGCGCTTCCCTGCGGCTTCGCCTTTTTGTCCTGATCCTCAGCCCGCTGGTCGTGATGGCCGTCATATTGGGCTATTGGCGCTTTACGGTCGCCCAACGCACCGCCGAAGACCTTTTCGACCGCGGCCTATTGGCCGCCGCTCTCGCAATATCACGCGATGTGGCCGTGTCCGGCGGTGATGCCTTGTCTCCTTCGACCCGCGATTTGATACGGGACGCAGCGGGGGGAGAGGTGTTTTATCATGCCACGGGCCCCGGCGGCATCTACATCACCGGTTATGCTTACCCGCCAAAATCCTCCCGGTCGGAGGAGGCCGATTTTTACGCGCCCCACTTCTTCGAAGCGACCTATCGAGACGAGGAAGTGCGGGTGTTAAGGATCAGGGAGCGGGTGACGATCGAGAATCTGACCGGCGATGCTTCGGTCAAGGTGTGGCAACGGATCGAGGATCGACAGCTGTTTGCCCGCCAACTTGCGGTGCGCGCAGCCGCGCTGATCGGCACACTGCTTGCAACGCTTGCGCTGGTCGTCTGGTTCGGAGTGGCACGTGGTCTGCGGCCGCTGATCGATCTGCAGGATGCGATTGCGGCGCGATCACCAAATGACCTGAGCCAGATAAAGCGCCCGGTGCCTATCGAGGTGAGCGGCATTGTTCGAACGTTGAACCATCTGTTTGGCAAGGTAGAGGCCAGCATCGACGCCCATCAGGTCTTTATTTCGGACGCCGCGCATCAGCTGCGCAACCCGGCGGCTGCCGTTCAATCCATGGCCGAAGCGGTGCGCGATGCGCCCTCTGCCAAAGACAGAAACAAGCGGATATCCGAACTGGTCAACGCCGCCCGCGGTTCCGCCCGTGTCGCCGATCAGCTCTTGTCGCTCGACCGTCTGCAACAATCCGCGATGGCACCGGATCTTGAGCCCGTCGATCTTCGAGATGTCGTTCAGGACATTTGCGCTGAGTTCGGGCCAACTATTCTCTCACGCGGGCTCGAGTTCGAATTCAACGCGCCGGATTACCCAATAAATGTATCCGGAGACCGGCTGTTTCTTACCGAAGCAATCAAGAACCTGATCGACAATGCGTTAAAGCATGGTGGCCCTGATCTGACCCAGATCGCCGTAAACATCACGCATTCGAATGGCGACGCTATCGTTACGATCAAGGATGATGGCAAGGGCCTCAAGCCCGAGCAAAGCGAAACCGCGTTCGGCCGCTTCTCGCAGGTGGAACCCTCCGACGGCAGTGGCCTTGGGCTGGCGATTGCAATGTCGGTCGCTGAGCGACATGGCGGCAGACTGGTCATTGATCGGGTCACGAAAGGCGCGAGTATTTCGCTTCATACACCGACACTGTAGGGGATCGCGTGGCAAGTTTAATTCGAAAAGCCCGTCAAAAGAATCCCATAGCACTGGGTCACGCTAACAAACGGTCCAACCCCAGACAAAAAATATAGCTTGGAACTACAGCAAAAACTGAGACAGAGCGTCCATTGACCATGCGATGCAAGCACGTCCTGTCAGGTTCAGTCAGCGCATGATCGCGCGGATGTTCAGATATCCCCGAAGCCGCCAACCGGCTCCGGGGACAAGCATCAATCTTGTTCGGGTGCTACGGGCAGATACAGATCTCCTCCTTCCCGGAACTTGGCGGCCATGGCTTCCATACCTTCTTTCTGAGCCTCGGCGCGAATGTCGTGGCTAATCCGCATGGAGCAGAATTTCGGCCCGCACATGGAACAGAAATGCGCCACCTTGTGGGCCTCTTTGGGCAGGGTCTGATCGTGGAATTCACGCGCGGTATCTGGGTCCAGTGACAGGTTGAACTGATCCTCCCAGCGGAACTCGAACCGGGCGCGGCTGAGCGCGTCGTCACGGCGTTGCGCGCCCGGCAGGCCCTTGGCCAGATCGGCGGCATGGGCGGCGATCTTGTAAGTAATGACGCCGGTTTTGACGTCATCCCGGTCCGGAAGGCCCAGATGTTCTTTAGGGGTCACGTAGCACAGCATCGCACAGCCGAACCAGCCAATCATCGCAGCGCCGATACCGCTGGTGATGTGGTCATAGCCGGGCGCGATATCGGTGGTCAGGGGGCCAAGCGTGTAGAAGGGTGCCTCATGGCAGCATTCCAGCTGCTTATCCATGTTTTCCTTGATCTTGTGCATGGCCACGTGGCCCGGACCTTCGATCATCACCTGGCAATCCTTGGCCCAAGCGATCTTGGTCAGCTCGCCCAGCGTCTCAAGTTCAGCAAATTGCGCCTCGTCATTGGCGTCAGCTATAGAGCCAGGGCGCAGACCGTCACCCAGGCTGAAGGACACATCATAGGCCCGGCAGATATCGCAGATTTCGTCGAAATGCTCATAGAGGAAGCTTTCCTTGTGATGATGCAAGCACCATTTGGCCATGATCGAACCGCCGCGTGAGACGATGCCCGTGACGCGGTTTACTGTCATCGGGACCATGTGCAGGCGCACGCCTGCGTGAATGGTAAAATAGTCCACGCCCTGTTCAGCCTGTTCGATCAGCGTGTCGCGGAACACCTCCCAGGTCAGATCTTCGGCAATACCGTTCACCTTTTCCAGCGCCTGATAGAGCGGCACGGTTCCGATTGGCACAGGTGAGTTGCGGATGATCCATTCACGGGTGTTGTGGATGTTGCGACCGGTGGACAGGTCCATGACCGTGTCAGCGCCCCAGCGGATCGACCAGACCATTTTGTCGACCTCTTCCTCCATGCTGGAGGTCACGGCAGACGTGCCCATATTGGCGTTGATCTTGACCAGAAAATTCCGCCCGATGATCATCGGTTCGCTTTCGGGGTGATTGATGTTGGCGGGGATGATGGCGCGGCCTGCGGCAACTTCGTCACGCACAAATTCCGGTGATACGTAGTCGGGAATGTTGGCACCCCAATCGTTGCCATCCCGCTGTTCTGTCGCGGCCTCGCGCAGTTGGTTCTCGCGGATGGCAATGAACTCCATCTCGGGAGTAATGATCCCGGCGCGGGCATAAGCCAATTGCGTCACGGCCTTGCCGTCCTTGGCGCGCAGCGGGCGCGGACGCACTGGAAATTCAGGGGTCAGCCGGTCCCCTTTGACAAAACCGTTATCTTCGGGCTTGATCTCGCGCCCGTCATACTCCTCGACATCGCCGCGCGCTTCAATCCAGCTCCGGCGCAGCGTGGCAAGACCCTGTTTGATATCGGTCAGGACATTCGGATCGGTGTAGGGCCCCGAGCTGTCATAAACCGGGAGCGGGGGTTCGCCCGCTGTTGGATGAACCGAGATTTCGCGCATCGGGACGCGGATATCGGGATGCAAGTTACCGTTGACGTAGATCTTGCGCGAAGCCGGCAATTCGCCTGTGGTGATCTGGGGGTTGGGGACGTTCATGTTGGTGCTCCTCAAGCAGTTCAACTCAAAAAGACACCAGATGAATTGTGGCTTGAGGAAAGCAAAAGGGGTGCCCCTTTTGTTCGGAAAACGCCCGGCCTTGGCTTGCGGCCCGCGTGCCCTAGCTTCCTACGCCAGTATCAACTGGGTCAGGTTCAAAGGGTCGCGTCACCGGGCAATGCCCTGTCAGCCTCTCAGTCCCCACGGCGGGACTCCCCTGCGTAGCCAATCGCTAGCCCAGCCCGTGCAGATTTACAATGGTGTTGGTGAACAATCCGGCATCGGCCTCAGCTTGGGCCGACACGCGGATCACATCTACTGACAACTCCAAGGAAAGACCAAATTATTGAAGATAGTCAACGATTATGGGAAAAATTCCGACTTTTAGTATCAGAAGATTGAATAATGAAAATACTTATGCAGCCGCTTGCAGCTTCTTCCGGACGCCGATTGGTCTTGCGATTGCCAAAAAAACCGTCTCGTGCTCTCGTCCGCCCGTGCTTTCTCCCACGGCGCACTGACCGGGGTCTGGGATACGTCAGACCCAGCCGTGCAAAGCCTAGTCGGTGCCGTCTATCGCACACGGATCGCGGTGATGGGCGGCGGCAGGGGAACTGGCTTTATCGAAGTTCATGCCACAAGGCAAAGATCGGCTCAGTCACTTGACGGTTCGCGGCCACGTGCAGACTTTTCATGGGTTCAGACCCAGCTTCGACATAGTCCCAGCAGGCCAGCGCGGCCGCATGATCGTGAAACCGCATCTCGATCAGCACCGAGACCTCTGGAAAACGCGCGTCATAGCCATCGTGATAGGCGCGTCGCCAGACCCGCCAGGACTGGAGGTAGCCGCGCTCCTTAAGATGCTCGCAATAGGGATCATATGCCGCTTTGAACGATGCAAGATCGCACCCGCTGCGAAGGTTAAATGCCCCGAACATCGCGCAGGCATCCTTATGTGGATCATTCATAATACCACCCCGAGATCATCAACCGCTATCCGGAAGATTAGCGCGCCATATGCGAGGGCCTTGTACCAATACGACGGAATTCCGGTCGCCCGCGCAGGTCCCGCTCCAAACAGGGTTGGCGATCAGTTGTGTTTGGACGGCTAGAAGGTTCTCCTATGTCTGCGGTGTTTCGTCCATGGGCTCGACGCGCAGTTCCAGTACACACGACAGCCAGTGGCGGCCTATCATGGGTGGTTGCCCGCCTTTATTGCGACTAATTCGCAAAAGGCTTGACAGTTGCGAGTGATTTGCATTTACACAAAATTGATTTATCTGCTCTGCAAGGAGATACGGATGCTGACGACGCTGTTCAAAACCACTTCCGCCGCAGTATTGACCATAACCTTCGCGACAAGCGCGCAGGCGGACGACAAGATGAAGGTGGTGACCACTTTTACCGTTCTGGCCGACATGGCCTCAAACGTGGCGGGCGAGGCGGCCGAGGTCGTCTCAGTCACAAAGCCCGGCGCGGAAATTCACGGTTACGAGCCGACGCCGCAGGATATCGTGCGCGCCTCAGATGCGGACCTGATCCTATGGAATGGTATGAATCTGGAGCTTTGGTTCGAACAGTTCCTGTCCAATCTGGGCGATGTGCCTTCGGCCACGCTGACCGAAGGGATCGACCCGATTCCCATCGCATCGGGCAACTACGAGGGCAAGCCAAATCCCCATGCCTGGATGGGGCTCGATAACGCGCTGGTCTATATTGACAATATCGAGCGTGCCTTTTCTCAGAACGATCCGGAAAACGCCGAAATCTATGCCGCGAACGCTGCCGCCTACAAGGATGAGCTGCGCGCGACGATTCAGCCTTTGCGTGATGCCATTGCGGCAATTCCCGAGGACCGCCGCTGGCTGGTCACCTGCGAAGGCGCGTTCAGCTATCTGGCCCGCGATTTCGGGATGAAGGAACTGTACCTTTGGCCGATGAATGCTGATCAGGTCGGAACGCCGCGTCAAGTACGGGCGGTGATCGATGGGGTGCGCGACAATGATATACCTGTCGTGTTCTGCGAAAGCACGGTCAACACCGCTCCGGCCAAGCAGGTTGCGCGCGAAACTGGTGCAGCCTACGGCGGCGAGCTCTATGTGGATTCGCTGAGCGAGGCGGGTGGAGCGGTGCCCACCTATCTGGACCTGCTCACAGTGACCTCGGGCACGGTGGCACAAGGGTTAACCACGGCGACCAACTGAAGGCCGCAAGGCAAAGGAAGGCTGAATGCGGGACGACCAAGGCCCGATCCGGGATGTGAGTGACACCGGTGCATCCGGCGCTGGTATCAGCGCCCGCGATGTCACCGTCACCTATCGCAATGGCCATACCGCGCTGTGGAATGCCAGTTTCGAAATACCGCGCGGCACGGTCACCGCGCTGGTGGGCGTCAACGGCGCGGGCAAATCCACACTCTTCAAGGCAATCATGGGTTTTGTGCCTGCCGCGCAGGGCGAGATCCGCATTCTTGGCATGGCCGTGAAACAGGCGCTGGCACAGAACCTGGTCGCCTATGTCCCGCAATCGGAGGAGGTGGATTGGGCGTTTCCCGTGCTGGTCGAAGACGTGGTGATGATGGGTCGCTACGGCCATATGGGGTTCTTGCGACGGCCCAAACAGGCTGATCACGATGCGGTCGATCAGGCCCTGCGCCGGGTCAACATGCAGGATTATCGCCACCGCCAGATCGGAGAGCTGTCCGGCGGGCAGCGCAAACGGGTCTTTCTGGCCCGCGCGCTGGCGCAGGACGGTCAGGTGATCCTGCTGGACGAACCCTTCACCGGCGTGGACGTGAAGACTGAGGATCAGATCGTCGCACTTTTGCGCGAGTTGCGGGACGAAGGCCGGGTGATGCTGGTCTCGACCCACAATCTTGGCTCTGTCCCGGAATTCTGCGACCGCACCGTTCTGGTCAAAGGCACCGTGCTGGGCTACGGCCCGACCGAAACCACCTTCACCCGCGAGAACCTCGAACAGGCCTTTGGCGGCGTGCTGCGCCACTTCACGCTGGGCGGCGACACGCTGCATGACGATGAAGATGCGCGGCAGGTTACCATCCTGTCCGACGATGAACGCCCCTTTGTGCAATATGGCGACAAAACCCAGCGCACGGAGCGGCAGGAATGATCGAGTACCTGGCTGAGCCATTTGACTACGCCTACATGACAAACGCTATGTGGGTGTCGGCGCTGGTCGGCGGCGTCTGCGCCTTTCTGTCCGCTTATCTGATGCTCAAGGGCTGGTCGCTGATCGGTGACGCGCTGTCCCATTCGGTGGTGCCGGGCGTCGCCGGGGCCTATATTCTCGGGTTGCCGTTCTCGATGGGCGCCTTTCTTGCGGGCGGGCTGGCGGCGGGCGCAATGCTGTTCCTGTCTGAACGCTCGGGCCTCAAGGTGGATGTCATCATCGGCCTGATCTTCACCTCGTTTTTTGGGCTGGGACTGTTCATCGTGTCGATCAACCCGATGTCGATCTCGATCCAGACCATCACGATGGGCAATATCCTGGCCATCACGCCCGAGGATACGCTGCAACTGGCGATCATCGGCTTTGTTTCGCTGGCAGTGCTGCTGGCGAAGTGGAAAGACCTAATGGTCACCTTTTTTGACGAGAACCACGCCCGCGCCATCGGGCTGCGGCCAGGTTTGCTGAAAGCGGTGTTCTTTGTGCTGCTCTCGGCCTCGGTGGTCGCCGCAATGCAAACCGTTGGCGCATTTCTGGTGATCGCCATGGTGGTGACCCCGGGGGCCACCGCCTATCTGCTCTGCGACCGGTTTCCCCGGCTGATCCTGACCTCGGTTTTGATCGGGTCGGTCACAAGCTTTCTCGGGGCCTATGTCAGCTATTTCCTCGACGGGGCGACTGGCGGCATCATCGTCTGCTTGCAAACGCTTCTGTTTCTTGCGGCATTTGTCTTTGCCCCGAAACACGGGCTATTGGCGGCCCGGCGCAAGGCGGATGCGGCGCTGGCGCGCGGCCCGACCTCCAAGCCGGAACGAAAGGCAGCCTGATGGAGATCGAGACGCTGCTCCTGCCCTTCCGCTTTCCCTTCATGCAGAACGCCTTTCTGATCTCGATGATCGTCTCGGTGCCAACAGCCCTGCTGTCGTGTTTTCTGGTGATGAAGGGCTGGGCGCTGATGGGCGACGCGGTCAGCCATGCTGTGCTGCCAGGGATCGTGCTGGCTTATATCTTCGGCCTGCCGCTGATCGTCGGAGCTTTCGCGGCGGGCATGACCTGCGCCGTGGCCACTGGTTATCTGTCCAGCAATAGCCGAGTCAAACAGGATACGGTTATGGGCGTGGTGTTTTCCGGCATGTTCGGGCTGGGTATCGTCCTTTATGTTTCTGTGCCTACCAACGCGCATCTCGATCACATCCTTTTTGGCAATATGCTGGGGGTCGAGGCGCATGAGCTTTGGCAAGCAGGGATCATCTCGGGGCTCGTCGCCCTGGGGCTGGGGCTGAAATGGAAGGACCTGCTGCTGCACAGTTTTGACCCGGCGCAGGCGCGTGCGTCGGGGCTTTGGGTCAACTGGCTTTATTATGGTTTGCTGGCCGCACTTTCGCTGACCATCGTGGCGACGCTGGCCGCAGCCGGGTTGATCCTGGCTATCGGATTGCTGATTGCACCAGGTGCAATCGCCTTTCTGATCGTTCGCAAGTTTTCAACCATGCTTTGGGTCTCGGTTCTGGTCTGCATGGCGGCGATGTTGCTGGGCACCTATGCCAGTTTTTTCCTCGACAGCGCGCCCGCACCCACCATCGTACTGATCCTGACGGCAATGTTTCTGATCGCTTTCATACGGCGCCAGATCATCACGCGCCGCCTGTCCATGCGCCGGGTCGAGGCCGCTTCACATAATGGCCCCGCATCCTGATGGCCCGGATCGTGATCGCAGGCGCTGGCGCTATCGGATGTCTGACGGGTGGGCTTTTGGCACGCGGCGGACATCAGGTCACGCTGCTGGGGCGGGTCCGTGTTCTGGATGCGGTGCGCGCACAAGGGCTGACCGTCACCGATTTTTCGGGTCTTTCAGTCCGCCTGGACGCCGCCGATCTCGGTTTGTCCGAAAACCAGGCCTGCCTTGCAGAGGCCGAACTGGTGATCGTGACCGTCAAGACAACCGCAACCGAAGAGATCGCAAAGCAGATCGCGTCACATGCTCCGCCCCATGCACCGGTCTTGTCCTGGCAGAACGGAATTGGCAATGCCGAGGTCCTGCGCGCGGGGTTGCCCAAACGTGACATCCGCGCCGGGATGGTGCCCTTCAACGTTGTGCCGCAGGCAGAGGGTCGCTATCACCGCGCCACCTCGGGGGATATCGTCATTGAAGCGGGTCCTGGTGGCTTGGGCCAGCAACTGACCGTGCCAGACCTGCGTGTCACCGAAAGCGATCAGATCGAGGCGATCCAGTGGGGCAAGCTGCTGATCAACCTCAACAACGCGCTCAACGCTTTGTCCGGCCTGACCCTGCAGGCGCAGTTGCTGGACCGCAACTGGCGCCATCTGATGGCAGATCAGATGGCCGAAGCGCTGGCCGTGCTGAAAGCTGCCGGCATCGCTTCCGAATCCACTACACCACTGCCCACCTGGATGCTGCCGCATGTCCTGCGCCTGCCGACGCCGCTCTTCTCGCGGATCGCGGCGCGGATGCTCATCATCGACCCGCATGCGCGCACCTCGATGGCTTATGACCTGATGGCGGGGCGGGTGACCGAGATCGGCACGCTTCAGGGCGAAATCATTGCGCTGGGGCAATCCCATAACCGGCCCACACCGCTCTGCCAGAAGGTCGCAGGGCTGATCCGCAGCGCGCCGGAAGTGCCCCTGACCCCCGACCAGATCCGCGCCGCCTAGGCGAAGAGAGTCAGCACACCGAAGAGCGCCGCGGACAGCAGCGCCGTGGCGGGGACGGTCACCACCCAGGCGGCGATGATGGTCATGAAATGCGAGCGGCGCACGAGTTTGCGGTGGCGACGTTCTTCGATGGCGACCCGCTGCGCGGGCAGCGACCGGCGCTGGATGTTTCGGACATGCCATTCTCGATAGAACCCCACACCGAAGACGCCTCCAACCGCGATATGGGTCGAACTGACCGGCAGGCCCTGCCAACTGGCCAGTAACACGGTAATGGCTGTGGACAAGGCCACGCAGAAGGCGCGCATCGGGTTCAGCTTGGTGATCTGCGTACCCACCATCCGAATAAGCCGCGGGCCAAACAGGAACAGACCAAAGGAGATACCAAACGCCCCGATCGTTATCACCCAGCCGGGCACTGGCACCTCTGCCGCAAACGCTCCGAACTGACTGGTATGCACAATGGCCGCCACCGGACCCACCGCATTGGCCACGTCATTGGCCCCATGCGCGAAACTCAAAAGGGTCGCGGCCACAACCAGCGGTAGGCCAAACAGGCTTTTGAGCGAACGGGTCCGGTTCTCCATCCCTTCGGATCTGCGGCGCACCCATGGCGCGGTGATGCGCCAAGTCGCGCCTCCAGCAAGAAGACCCGTCAAAAGCGCCGGGCCGAGGTCGATCCGGACAACCCGTTCCAGGCCCTTGACCGCCAGATAGGCGACAAAGGCGCCTGCCATCACTGCAACCAGAACCGGGACCCAAATCCGAGCGGCTGCGATTTTATCGTCCTGATCCTGAATGCGCGTCCTGATAAACGCCAGAATGGCGGCGGCGATAACGCCACCCAACAATGGCGCAATGATCCAGCTTGCCGCAATCGCACCCATCATGGGCCAGTTGACCGCCGCCGTCCCCGCAGCGGCGACACCTGCGCCCATCACGCCGCCAACCACCGTTTGGGTGGTCGAAACCGGCGCGCGGATAAGGGTGGCAAAATTCACCCATAGCGCGGAGGAAATCAGCGCCGCCAACATTGCCCAGATAAAGACCTGCGCATCCTGCATCGCCGTGGGATCGACGATGTTCTTGGAAATGGTCTCGACCACCTCGCCGCCGGCCAGCAGCGCCCCTGCGCTTTCCGCCAGGGCTGCGATGCAGATCGCAGTTCCCATGCTCAGGGCATTGGCGCCCACTGCCGGACCCATATTGTTGGCCACATCGTTGGCGCCGATATTCATGGCCATATAGGCGCCGAAGACAGCAGCCGCGATCACGACCAACCCACCGGTGGTCTGCCCGAAGAACAGCGCAGCAGTGAGACCGGCAAGAATAATGAAGGCGAGCGCGATACCCGGCGCGACCAGCGGGCGTGCCGCGTAAGAGGCGGCAAGCTCGGCGCGGGAAATGTGGCTCAGGTCACGATCAAGCTTGGTCCAGCGGAAGTCGTCCTGTCCGTCATTCATGAGACCGCCAGCACTGCGCATCGCGCGGGTCCTGCCCGCCTATCCCGTAGTGATACCGAATTACGTGTGGCAAGACGCAAGTCAGAGCGCGCGCAACAGGTCTTGGAGTTCCGGCTCCGCCACCAGATTGGCGGCCTCTTTGGGGCACATCCAGCGTCGCTCGCGCTGGCCTGCCTCGGGGAAATCATCGGCCAGCGCATCCACCTTGATCCGATAGACGCTGACCCGCACCGGTTGCTTAGCGCCGTCATTCAGCACTTTGCCGTAATCGAAGCTGCCGACCGGTTCATTGTCGATCTGTTCGGCTTGCACGCCTGCCTCTTCCCAGGCTTCCTGCAGCGCCGATTCCGCGCCGGTCTTGCCATCGATGGGCCAGCCTTTCGGCACCACCCAGCGGCCGGATCCCCGACTGGTGATCATCAGCACTTCGCGATTTTTCTTCTTGCCGCGCAGGCAGAGCGCCGCAACCTGCACCGCTTCTGGACGCTGGATAAGAGGGCGCACAACCTCTTCCCAGGTACTCTTTAACGCCATAAACATACTGCCGACCCTTTCTTTGCCGCTTATGAGCGCGGCTATCGCTCTGATACTTGGACATTTTGCCCGATTTTTCAACAAATCTGGGGGCATTTGACGCCTAGAAATCTGAAAAATGACATAATAGGCACGAAAAATGCATCAAAAGCGGCGTCATTGCGCCTCTGCGAGCGTTCAGCGCCCGGAGGGGCGGCGTTTGGCGCGAAGGGTGGGATCGGCCTGCGTCGGGTCTTCGGGCCAGGGATGTTTCGGGTATTGCGCGCGCATGTCCTTGCGTACATCGGCATATGATCCGGCCCAGAAGCCCGGCAGATCGCGGGTGATCTGGATCGGGCGCTGCGCAGGTGACAGCAGCGTGACCTTCAACGGGACACCACCGCTTTCGGGGTGGCGCGTTACGCCAAACATTTCTTGCAGCCGGACCGAGATTTCGGGGCCGTCCGACCCGTAGTCAATCGCCACCTTGCGCCCGAGCGGCGTCACGAATTGCCCCGGTACACGGCGGTCCAGCTCCTGCATCTGGGACCAGCTGAGCGCGGCCTGCAACGCGGGGAGGACATCGAATTTCCGCCAATCTGAGGCACTGCGAACGCCGCTCAGCATCGGCAGCAGCCAGTCTTCCAGCGTATCGGTCAGTCCCTGAAGCGAAAAGTCGGGGAAGTCACCACCCTCGGCACGGGCGAGTTCCACGCGCGTGGCCAACCGCTCTGCAGCACCCTGCAACCGCAGACCCAGATCGCGGACGCCGTCCAGCATCGCGCGCGCCACGCGCTCTGGCGGGACATCCTTCCAAATGCGATCCTCCAGCGTGATCGCGCCTAGCCGCTCCTGCCTGCGGGCGATCACCCGCCGCTCACGCTTGGACCAGTCGCAGCTGTCGACCCATTCGATCTGGCTCTCGAAACCGTCGCGTATCTCGCGTTCGGAGATTTGAACCGCCTGCCGAATTCGTGCCTCGCGCGGATTGCCATCGGTGTCGGTCGCAACAAGATAAGCTGCGCCGGCCAGAGGATCACCCGCATCCAAAACGGCCCCCTTGCCGCCACTCAGAACAAAGCTCGGCGCATCGCCGGGGCGGCGCTGGCCGATGCGGTCGGGGTAGGCCAGCGCCGCCATCACCGCCGGACTGAGTGTTTCGGACACCGTTGGGGCCTGCCGAGCCAGCCGTCTGGCTTCATCCTTGACCCGGTTCACAGCGCCGGGATTGACCTGATAAGGACGCTCGCGGCGGAAGCGTTGCAGATCGCGAAGGGCCGTCAGCCGCAGGGTCAAATCGACCGGCGCGCCGCGCAGGATATCACGATCCGCCAAAAGCGCGGCCAAGGGGGCGGCGTCGCGCCCGGCCCGGATCAGCATATGGCCCAGTCGCGGATGCAGGGGTAGTCGCGCCAGTGCCCGCCCGTGATCGGTGATCCGGCCACGCGCGTCCAGCGCGCCCAGCAAGGCAAGCAGCCCGCTCGCTTCTTGCATCGCGCCCTCGGGCGGCTGGGTCAGAAACGGCAGTTCGCCCGGCGCGGCCCCCCATTGCGCCAGTTCCAGCGCCAGCCCGGTCAGATCCGCCGCCTCGATCTCGGCAGGTGGAAACGCCATCAGCGCCCCTTCTTCACCCTTCGACCAGAGCCGGTAACACACGCCCTCGGCCACACGGCCCGCCCGGCCCGCACGCTGGGTGGCCTCGGCGCGGGTAACACGCTCGGTCACCAGCCGGGACATGCCAGAGCCCGGATCAAACCGTGCCCGCCGCGCCCGGCCCATATCGACCACCGCCCGTACATCCGGCAGGGTCAGCGAGGTTTCGGCAATCGAGGTTGCCAGAACCAGTTTGCGGCCTTCGCGCGCTGGGGCGATCGCCTTGCGTTGTTCGGCGAAGGGCAGGGCGCCGAACAGGGGATGCACAGCGCAATTCTTGGGCAGACGGTCGCTCAGCCGACCCTGAACGCGCCGAATCTCACCTTCGCCCGGCAGAAAGACCAGCAGACTGCCACCAGCGCCGCGCGTTTCCTGCTCGGCCCGTATCACAAGATCGGCCAATGCCATGAGCGAGTCGGCATCCTTGCCTAATGGCCGCTCCAGCCAGCGGAGATCGACCGGATAGCTTCGCCCTTCGGAGGTGATCAATGGCGCCTGCATGAGCGCGGCTACCGGTCCGGCATCCAGCGTGGCCGACATGGCCAACAGGATCAGGTCATCGCGCAACGCGCCTGCCACCTCAAGGCAGAGCGCCAGTCCCAGATCGGCATTCAGCGAGCGTTCGTGAAATTCATCGAAAATCACCGCGGCCACGCCCGGCAAATCGGGGTCCGATTGCAGCATCCGCGTCAGAATGCCTTCGGTCACCACTTCAATCCGGTTGTCTGGCCCGCTCTTCACTTCGCCCCTGATGCGATAGCCAATCGTCTGACCGACCGGTTCGCCGAGGGTTTCGGCCATCCGCTCGGCGGCAGCCCGGGCGGCCAGGCGGCGCGGTTCGAGCATGACGATCCGGCCCTGGGCCAGTCCTGCCTCTAGCATGGCCAGCGGCACGCGCGTGGTCTTGCCCGCACCAGGTGGGGCTTGCAATACGGCGCGGCGCGAGTGGCGCAGCGCGCCCAGCAGGTCGGGCAGGGCGTCCTCGATGGGCAGTCGGGTCATGCCAACTCCCGTGCCTAGCGCCGGATGACCGTGGCAGGGCCGAAGAGTGTATCCGCGCGCACCTCTACCAGCCGCATCAGATCGCCGGCTGGGGCGTAGGTGGTCGTGAATTCGAAGTCGCGCTTGCGTTTCAGGTCCTCTGGCGAATAGCCAGCCACGCGGCGAAAAACGCCGTGGCAGGTGATCAGCGGCCCGGCTTCAGTGCGGCGCAGCATCTCAATTTCGGTCAGCCGCTTGCCGTCGAAGACCCGCTGCGTGAGATCGCACAGACCTTTTGCAGGCTGATCGCGCATCACAACAAAAAGGGCCGTCAGCGGGTCAAGCGCGCCTTTTTGTTCCGCGTCGGTGACCGCATGTTCGGATTTGGGCCCTGGATCGGCATCATCAGAGCGAGCCACGCCACCCGTATAGGTCAGCCGCTCGTTTGACTGCCGGCGGCCAGTGTTCATTTCTTCGACATAGTTGCGCGGCTGGAACGTGCCATCGTTCACGCGGCCATTGGCTTTCAGTTGGAACTGCACGCCCGAGAGAGCATTGACCAGACCGCTGGTCTCGAACCGTGAAGCAACGGCGTAGCGCCCGTCGGTGATCGTGCCGGACAGGGCCAGATCACCAACCTTGGCGCCAAGCGCGCGCACATCATACTGTCCCTCGGTGTGCTGTGCCCATCCAAAGCCGGGCTGGCACAGAAGCAGGATGACCCCTATCAATCGCATCACTAAAGATCCCTGTCGGTTCGGCACTGGACAAAGGCGATATACCCACGGCATGAAGGCACCACAACAGCATTGGCGAGGCCATGACAACCGATACTCTGTCAATCCGGATCCTGAACGGCGAGCGCCGTGCATTGGCCCGTGCGATAACTTTGGTCGAAAGCCAGCGCGCCGACCACCGGGCCGAGGCCGCGTCGCTGCTGGAACAGTTGCGCAAATCGGGTCGCCAGGCGATCCGGATCGGGTTGTCGGGCACGCCCGGTGTCGGCAAGTCGACCTTTATTGAGAGCTTCGGGATGTTTCTGACCGGGCAGGGGCTGCGGGTGGCCGTACTGGCGGTCGATCCAAGCTCGGCCCGTTCGGGCGGATCTATCTTGGGTGACAAGACGCGCATGGACCGGCTGTCGCGCGACCCCAACGCCTTTATCCGTCCTTCACCCAGCCAAGCCCATCTGGGTGGCGTGGCGCGCCGTACACGAGAGGCGGTGAGCCTTTGTGAGGCGGCTGGCTTTGACGTGGTGCTGATCGAAACAGTTGGCGTGGGCCAATCGGAAACGGTGGTGTCCGAGATTTCCGACATCTTTCTGCTTTTGCTTGCGCCTGCTGGCGGCGACGAGCTTCAGGGCGTCAAGCGCGGCATCATGGAAATGGCCGATATGATTCTGGTGAACAAGGCTGACGGTGACCTGAAGGCCACCGCCACCCGCACCTGCGCCGATTATGCCGGGGCGCTGCGCCTGCTGCGCAAACGCCCACAAGACCCCGAGGGTTTCCCCAAAGCCATGACCGTCTCGGCCGTCGAGGAGCACGGGCTGGAGCAGGCCTGGAGCGAGATGCAGGCGTTGACTCAATGGCGCCGTGAAGCCGGTCATTGGGAGGCCAACCGCGCGGCGCAAGCGCAATACTGGTTCGAACAGGAGGTTCGGGCGGCCCTTCTGGCCCGCCTTTCGACCCCGCAAGCGCGCAGCGAAATGGAGCAAATGGGGATCAAGGTCAGCAGCGGCCAGATCAGCCCCTCGGCTGCCGCCGATCTGATGTTGGCGACGTTGACGACGGGGCAAGAGCAAAAGACCCTCTGATCTAACGCGTAGCGCCTTCGCCTCAGATGAGGTATCGTGATTCTCGATACACTTTTGAGTTGCATTTGCTGATGGCTGAAACTCCTTTGAAAAAGTGATGACTCGAACGTGGCCTAGCGAACTTTTGGGGATTGCCGATCATGCCCGATATTACCGGGACCTCAAGCGCCGACAATATTGACGTCACCAATGACGACGGCACGCTGAACGGGGTGCCGCAGGGTAACCCGATTGACAATATTGCTGCGCTTGGCGGTGCGGACACGATCACCATCAATACCAGCACGATTACAGGCAACGTCAATGCCAATGCGGGCCGTGATGATATCACAATCTCGGGCAGCACGGTGGGCCAGCTCAACGCCGGACGCGGAGCGGATACGGTCACGGTGCAGGGCTCAAGCTTTGGCAACATCCGGCTAGGCAATCAAAACGACACACTCGATTTCCGTATCAGCACAGTCAGTGGCACGGTAAACGCGGGCGGTGGCACAGACACGCTGAACGTACCTGAGGGAACGATTGTCAATGACGCAACCTTCGGGACCTTCACAGTGCAGGCCGGGTCGGCTATTCCCTGTTGAGCGGCAGCTTCACGCTGCCCTCAGGCAACACGATCACCTAATCAGCGTTCGAGAATGGCACCGGCGTAGCCTGTTTCACACAAGATACACGCATCTTTACCCGGGCAGGTATGCGCCCCGTCCAAACCCTGCGCGTGGGTGACCTGATCGCGACCCTGAGCCGCAGGCCACAACCGATCCGCTGGATCGGACATCGCCATTTCGACAGGGCCGCGCTGCGGGAAAACGCCCGGTTGCGCCCGGTACGCATTCTGGCCGGCGCATTGGGGGGCGGATTGCCACATCGTGATCTTCTGGTCTCGCGTCAGCACCGGATGCTTGTGCAGTCGAGAATCGCGGAACGGATGTTTGGCACGACCGAGGTTCTGATACCCGCCGTCAAACTGACCGCTCTGCCGGGTATCTACGTGGATTACACGGTGTCGACGGTCCGTTATTTTCACCTGCTCTTTGATCACCATCAGGTGATTTTTGCTGAAAACGCGCCAACCGAGAGCCTGTATGCCGGGGCGGAGGCCATGGAATCCCTGGGCCCAGAGTCGCGGCGTGAAATATACGGGCTTTTTCCGGAACTGGCGGACCAACAGGTGCCGGAAACGGCCCGTTTCATTCCTCATATGCGCCAACAAACACAGCTGATTAGACGCCACCTGAAGAATAACAAAGCCCTGCTGCAACCCGGTGCCCTTGGTGCTGGCAGGGATTTCGCGGGAGCGGCAAAGATTCCGCGCCATCCGTCTTGACCCTCGCGGCGATTCCTCATACACGCATCCAACCAGTTTTCGGGCGCGCCTTCGGGCCGCGCCCTTCATGATTTGGCAGGGGCCTGACAGAGGTCGGAACCACTGCCGCAAGATACGAAGGATGAAACCCATGTCGCGCCGTTGCGAACTGACCGGAAAAGGCCCGATGACTGGCAACAATGTCAGCCATGCGAAAAACAGAACCCGTCGCCGGTTCCTGCCCAACCTGAATGATGTGACCCTGCAGTCCGAAACCCTGGGCCGTGGCGTCAAGCTGCGCATCTCGGCGGCGGCCCTGCGTTCGGTCGATCACCGCGGTGGTCTGGACGCATTCCTGGCCAAAGCCAAGGACGACGAACTGTCTGCCAACGCGCTGAAGGTCAAGAAAGAGATCGCGAAGGCACAAGCGGCCTCCGCCTGATCCCTAACCGGATTCAAGAAAAGAACCCCGCACCGGCTGGCGCGGGGTTTTGTCGTTTCTACACAACGCTAAAGTCTACACGACGCTCAGCTCAAGATGAGACCCGCAGCTCAGCGATGGCTTCCTGAAACGCCGGGTTTGCGGTGATCGCATCCGCATAGGCATGTCCCAGAATCTGGCCCGCCAGCACATCCACCGGGTAATGCACCCCGCCCGTCACGCGGCCATATCCGATCCGCTCGGCGAGATTGATGAGGTCATCCTCATGCTGAGGAAAAGCCTCGGAAAGCAGCCTCGCGTAGACCACCGCGCGGATCGAATGGCCGCTGGGATAGGCGGCGACGGGACGCACTTCGCCGATGGGCTCAATTGCGTCATTCACGACAAAGGGTCGCGGCAAGTCATAGACCGATTTGAGCGCGTCATAGTCGAAACGCACCTCGTCGATCGAGTGGTCGATCACCTCTTTCAATGCCGCTGCGTCCACCGTGAACATATCCGGGCCGATGACGGGCCAGAACCGTTCCACGGTCAGGGGGATTTCGACAAACGCGACCTGCTCGGGCGTGCGTATCAGCTGCTCCCATTCCACAATAGCCATCTGGGTGTCGAAGGCGGCGCTGTCCATTTCGGGTGGCGGCGGGATCAATTCGGTTGCAGTGACGCTGCCCTCGGCCAGGTAGTCGTTGGTGGCGGCATAGCTCGGCTGCGTCACGCCGATGGTCAGCAGGGCAAGCCCTGCAGCAAAGGCAGGGGCCGTCAGGACGGTTCTGGCAAATGTCATTTCGGAGTCTCCTTTCCCGGTCGCGCGACGACCCTCGATGTTGTGATCACACCGGAGATGGGGTGAAAACGACCCCGCACCAATCGGACGTCACCGGTTTCGTGCTTGTCTGAACAAATCGTAATGCGGGCTTAATCTGCGCTCTTGCGTCATGGTCTGGCGATACTAGTCTGCCGGATGGAAAAGACCTGAATGTTTCGCGCTTTGGCCAACCAAGCCTGATGTCGCATTTATCGAGGATGCACAATGAAAACCCTATGCCACTGGGTGTTTGAAGAGCAGAGCGCAAACAGCTTTATGCTACGGATTGAGGGCTGCCATCTATTGCGCGTCGAGATTCTTGAACATGATCTGGCGCGGATCCGCCTGTTGAAGGAGGGCACATACCGGTTGGATCGCAGTTGGACCGTCGCACCCGAAGGCGATGTGCCCTGGGAGGGGCGCGCGCGCGATGCAATAAGCGGGTTTTCCTGCCCCGACGTGCTGGTTGATGGGCCGATGCTGGAGACCGACCATCTGCGCCTGACGGTGCTCACGCCACTGGCGCTGCGTTGGGAGTGCCGCACCGACCCGGACGCGCCCTGGGTTCCGCTGGCCGAGGATCGCACCACCGGGGCCTATATGCTGGGCAGACGCGACAATCGCGTCTCGCATTTCATGCACCGGTTCCCCGGCGAGCGATATTTTGGGCTGGGCGAAAAGGCAGGACCCTTGGAGCGGGGCGGCAAACGCTATGAGATGCGCAATCTCGATGCGTTGGGATACGATGCGCGCAGCACCGATCCGCTCTATAAACATTTCCCCTTCACGATCACCGAACGTCCGGGGGCGGGCGCGATGGGGCTGTTCTATGACAACCTGTCGAGCAGTTGGTTCGATCTGGGCAACGAGCATGACAACTATCACGCCGCGTTCCGAAGCTGGCGGGCCGAGGACGGGGATCTGGACCTCTATCTCAGCTGGGCACCAGATGTGCGCGGTGTGGTCAAGCGGCAGGTCTGGCTGACCGGCGGCACCGCGTTCATGCCGCGCTGGGGGCTTGGCTATTCGGCGTCCTCCATGGCCTATACCGACGCGCGGGACGCGCAGGACCAGATGGGCGGGTTTCTGGCGCGCCTGCGGGCCGAGGATATCCCCTGCGACAGCTTCCAGATGTCCTCGGGCTATACCTCGATCGATGGGAAGCGGTACGTGTTCAACTGGAACACGGACAAGTTCCCCGACATGAAGGGGCTTGCGGCAGCGTTTGAGCAGGATGGCATCCAACTAATTGCCAATATCAAACCGGTGATGTTGGACGATCACCCGAAATACGTCGAGGCGGCGGAGCAAGGTCTGTTCCTGCGTGACAGCGAAACCGGGCTGCCCGAAGTGTCGGCCTTTTGGGACGGGCAGGGCAGTCACCTGGACTTCACCAATCCCGACACCATCCGCTGGTGGCAGAACGGCGTCACCACGGCGCTGCTGGAACAGGGCATTGGCCATACATGGAATGACAATAACGAGTTCGAGGTCTGGGACGATGCCTGCCCCGCTAACGGCTTTGGTACGCCAATTGAGATCGCACAGATCAGGCCATTGATGAGCCAGCTCATGACCCGCGCTTCGCATGAGGCGCAGATTGCGCATAACCCGGGAAAACGCTCTTACCTGATCTCGCGTTGCGCAGCACCTGGTACCCAGCGCTATGCTCAGACATGGACCGGTGATAATCGCACCGGCTGGGATACGCTGCGCTGGAACATCCCGATGGGTCTGGGGCTGAGCCTGTCCGGCTTTTACAACATAGGACATGATGTGGGCGGTTTCGCCGGTCCCAAACCCGACCCCGAGCTGTTTCTGCGTTGGGTCCAGAATGGCATCTTTCATCCGCGCTTTACCATCCATTCCTGGAACGACGACGGCACTGCAAATGAGCCATGGATGTATCCCGAGATTACGCATTTGGTGCGCGACGCGATCCGTCTGCGCTATCGGCTGCTGCCCTATCTCTACACGCAGCTTTACCGCGCGATACGTGAACATGAGCCGATGCTGCGCCCGCTCTTCCTGGACTATCCCGAGGATCCGGCCTGCCGTGATGAGCAATTCGAGTTCATGCTCGGTCCCGACCTTCTGGTTGCCTCTGTGATCGAACCGGAGGCGCGCATCCGCCAGCTTCATCTTCCAGATTGGCCCGGCGGTTGGTGGCATTACGAGACCGCCAAATGGTACGCAGGCGGAACCGATCTGGACCTGCCGGTGACGCAATCCAGTATTCCGCTCTTCATACGTGGAGGTGCTGTGCTGCCGCTATCGGATAATACGGTGCGCGCCACGCCTGAGCAGGAGGGGCGTAGGGTCCTGTTGGCTTGCCCGGCACCCGCGGGCGGGTCCGAGGTCACTTCTTGGGTCTATGACGATGACGGGGATGCCACTGACGCTCCGGCGCGCGATCACTGTCTGGCGCAGGTGTCGCTGTCCTGCGGGCCGGATCTGCCACAGCTTGATTGGCGCATATCCGGAACTTATGCCCCTGTTTTCAAACAGGTTGAAGTCAGACATATCGCTGGCACTGAGGTCAATGTCGCGGGGAAGGTCAGCCCATCCGGCACCATGCATGATTATCGGTCAGACGGGTAACCAAGGAACCAAGATGGCGAAATGGCCTCCCCTCATCCAGCCTGACTGAGACTGCAGCATGCTGCAGATCCGTCTACTGTATCCGAACCAGGGCAACTTCGCAGAGGCCTGAGACGCGGGTGTCCAGGTCTACATGCTTCAGTTAGCGGCTGTGTCACCGGTGTAGAACACGGTTCCGTCCATGATGCGACGCTGGGTTCGGAACGTGCTGGCCGAGATAGCCTCGGGTCCGTCAGAACCTTGTGAAACATCCGCGTTGACCGGCAGGACACCAGACGGGTTGCCGATACGCACCGGGCTCGCCGCACCGGCGATCTGGTTTACCAGCGTGCCGGGTATGTGGGCCGCCACGCCAGTACACATACCCCCGGTCAGGGTGATCGCGCGATGAGAATTGCCCATCGAAATCAGCCGCACGCCAAGATCGTGACTGTCTGTAACATAGGCGGTGCCATCCAATGCAGTGAAAACCGCCGATGCACCGATGATGGCCACCTTTGGGTTGGACAGCGCGACCTCGTCAACGGTCGCGGCCATGCCCATCGCCACCCCTCCAGCGCGTCGAATAGCCTCCATCCGCGCCATGTAGTCTTCATCCGCATCCAGCTCTTGCGGCAGCTCTGTGGCGGTTTTGCCAAGCGCTTCGGCGCGTACAAAAACCACCGGGTTGGCCGCGTCCACCAGTGATGCTTCGATCGATCCCAGCCTCTCGACGGTCAACAGATCTAGTGGATTGCCTGTAGGCAACAGCCGGCCCGTCGCTGCACCACCCGGTTGCAGAAAATCCAACGTGACCCGCGCGCCGGTGCCGGAAACGCCGGGGATAGTGAAGTCACCCTGCTCGACCGGCTGCCCGCCCTGAACCGGAAAGCGCGCGTGGTAGATCTGGCCAGTATTGGTGTTGAAGATCCGCACCAGCGCCTCGCCCTCAGGGGAAACCTGAACCAGTCCCTCTTCCACCGCAAAGGGACCGACACAAGAAGACATGTTTCCGCAGGCGGAGCCATAGTCAGCCACCGGCTGATCCACCGCGATCTGAACAAAGGTATAATCCACATCCGCATCAGCACGGGCTGAGCGCTCGACGATAACGACCTTCGAAAGCGAGGAAATCCCGCCCCCCATGCCGTCTAGTTGCCGCCGGTAGGGATCGGGGCTGCCCAGCACCTGCAGAAAGATGCGGTCGCGCTCTGCGCGGTCCGAAGGCAGGTCGGCACCATTGAAGACCACCGCTTTCGACGTACCGCCGCGATAGAAGGCTGCCCTCAAACCCTGCCGCATCTTATGCCGCCTCCTTGCCCAAAAACGAGCGGAACGCCATGGGCAATAGCCCGCCATGCGCGAAGGTCTCACGCTCACGATCGTTGTAGAGCCGCAGGTCAAGCGGTGTCTGAGCGCTTGTGCCATCCATGCGGTGGATGGTCAGCTGCGCCTGTGTCAGGTCGTCGGACAGGGTGATGTCATAGGTTTCAGACCCGTCCAAACCCAGCGTCTCGCGCGTCACACCCTCGGAGAAACAAAGCGGAGCGATGCCCATATTCACCAGGTTCGAACGGTGGATGCGCTCGAAGCTTTCGGCGATCACCGCGCGGATGCCCGCAAGCCACGGGGCCTTGGCGGCCGTGTCGCGGGATGAGCCGCAGCCATATTCCTTGCCGCCGATCACCACCAGTTGCTGGCCGCGCTCCAGATAGGTCTGGATCGCTTTGAACACAGTTGTGACATCGCCCTCGGGTTCGATCCGGGTCCAGGAGCCTTCCTTGCCCGGCACCATCTCGTTGCGCAGGCGGTAGTTGGCGAAGGTCGAGCGAATGATCACATCGGAACAGCCCCGGCGCGTGCCGAAAGAGTTGAAGTCACGCGGCTCAACACCGTTGGCGATCAGGAACTGACCCGCCTCGGATTCGGGCGTGATCGTGCCCGAGGGCGAGATGTGATCGGTCGTGACCGAGTCGCCCAGGATCACCAGAGGCCGCAAGCCGGTCAGCGGGGCGACGCCCGAATGATCTGCGCGGATCGACTTCACGAAGGGCGGAAAGCTGACATAGGTGCTGGGCACCCAGTCATAGCTGCCTGTGCCGACCTCCAGCGCGGTCCATTCGTCGTTCACCTCTCCGATCGCATTGAAATTGCTGATAAAATCATCTGCTGTCACATAGGTGTTGATGATCTCGTCCACCTCCTGCGCGGATGGCCAAAGATCGGTGAGCGTAACTGGATTACCCTGCGCGTCCGTACCAAGCGCATCCTGGCTGATATCCTTCAGGATCGTGCCCATCAGCGCATAAGCCACCACCAGCGGCGGTGAGGCGATCATGTTGCGCGAGGCCAGCGGATGGATGCGGCCCGCGAAGTTACGGTTGCCCGAAAGCACCGCGACACCCTTCACGTCATGCGCCTTGATCGTCGCCTCATGCTCGGGACGCAGGGGGCCAGACATGCCATTGCAGGTCGAGCAGGAAAAGGCTGCGACCTCAAAGCCAAGTTTGTCCAAATCCTCCTGCAAGCCGCTGTTCTTGAGATACCGCGCGACCACCCGCGAGCCTGGCGCAAGCGAGGTCTTTACATGTGGCTTCACGCTCAGGCCGCGCGCCACGGCATTGCGAGCGATCAACCCGGCCAGGATCATGTTGCGCGGATTGGCGGTGTTGGTGCAGCTGGTTACCGCGGCGATGATCACGTCACCATCGCCAATATCATGGCTCGCACCCTCGACCGGCACGCGGCGGGCGGTTTCGACCTCGTCCTGTAGAGCGAGCGTCCGGGTGGCCTTGTCCAGATCGATCCGCTGTTCGGGCCGCGAGGGGCCAGAGACGGAACGGCCAATGGCGCTCAGGTCCAGCGTGACCACCTGATCGTATTCGATCCGTGCATCGACACCCTCGGACCACATCTGCTGCGCCTTGCAATAGCTTTCGGTGTTGCGGATCGTCTCAGCACTGCGCCCTGTCTCGCGCTGGTAGCGGATCGTGTTGGCATCGACCGGGCAGAACACCTGGGTCGAGCCATATTCGGGTGACATATTGGCGATGGTGGCGCGGTCAGCGACGCTCAGCCGATCATAGCTGGCCCCGAACATCTCGACAAACGTATCCACCACGCCCAAGGCGCGCAGCTTTTCAGCAACGACGAGCGCCACATCGGTGGCAGTGATGTCATGCGAGGGGTCGCCGATCACTTCCAGCCCGATCACGCGCGGCACGTTCACGGCGGTGGTTTCGCCGAACAAGAGCCCCTCGGCCTCGAGCCCGCCGATACCCCAGCCGGTGATGCCAAGCGCATTGATCATGGTGGTGTGGCTGTCAGTGCCAAGGCAGCTATCGGGGATCAGCACCTGTGCGTCCTCGTTCGAGGGCAACACGGTCTGGCCGAGGAATTCCAGATTGACCTGATGGCAGATGCCGCCGCCGGGCGGGATCACGCGCAGACGCGGGAAACGCGTTTCGCAGGCCTTGAGAAACGCAAACCGCTCGCGGTTCACTTCGAACTCGCGGGTCATGTTCTTTTCCAGCGCAAACCGCTCGGCCCAGTGGTTGATCGTCATCGCATGGTCGATCACCAGATCGACCGGCAAGCTCATGTCCACATCACCTGGATCGCCGCCGTGATCCTCCAGAATGTTACGCATCGCCATGATGTCCACGAGGGCGGGAATGCCCAGCATGTCATGCAGCAGCAGGCGGGCGGGGCGGAACGGTACGGCGTCGCCCTTGCGATCAGCCACCAGTGCGGCATCTGCTCCGCCCTCGGAATGGCGCGCGGCGTTTTCCGCCAGCACCCGCAGAGAATAGGGAAGGGTGGTCAGCCTCTCGCCCAACCCTTGCGCATAGTCGATTGCCTGAAACCCTGTGCCTGCCACATCAAAGTATCGCACGTCTCACCCTCCGGTCGTTTACGCGATAGAGCTAGACAATCCACCCCCAACCCCGCAAGGTCGCAGAGAGTGCGTTTCACCAGAGAGAACACATGTGCGCCACCAGAACGGAATCGGTTGAACGGGCAATGTCGATCCTCAACGCGTTCTCCGCCCAGCAACCTGAGATGACGCTGGCGCAACTTGCCGAGGAAACTGGCCTGCACAAGAGCACGATCCTGCGGCTGACCAATTCGATGGCGATCTACGGCTTCATCCAGCGCGACAAAGCAGGTGTGTTCAGCGTTGGTCCCAGTGTCTGGCGGCTGGGCCTGATCTTCCGCCGAGACTTCACAAGGCGTGAGCATCTGGCGCCTGCCTTGCGCATGCTGGCCGAGGCGACGGGAGAGACCGCCTCATTCTATGTGCGCTCGGGCAATGAAAGGGTCTGCCTTTACAGGGAAAACTCGCCCAACCTGTTGCGGTTCCATGTGGAGGAGGGGATGCGGCTGCGCCTGTCCACGGGCGCGTCGGGCATGGTGCTCCGCCATTTCAGCGGCGAGGACGTGGGCGATACCAGTGGGTTCAATGCGGCAGGCACAACAATGTCAGTTGGGGAGACCAATCCAAACATCTCTTCCGTTTCGACACCGGTCTTTTCCCGCGAAGGCGCATTGCAGGGCGCCCTGACGGTCTCTGGCCTGGCCAGTCGGTTCGACGAAGAAGCCCGCAAGGCAGTCGTGCCGCTGCTGGAAAGCCTCGCAAGGTCGCTTTCTGCTTAAGCGTTCTCCCTGACGAAACGCGATTTCCGTCACCTTGATGCCGGGCAGGGGCAGCCGCTAGATACCCGGGATCAATGACTGCGCTCAAGGGAGCCCCACAATGCTGACACATGAGATCAACAAAGCCTTTCGCGAGCGTCTGAACACGGGCCGCGCGGTGCTGATGCCCGGCGCGGCCAACGCGCTTGCGGCGCGGGTGATCGAGGATCTGGGCTTCGAGGCGATCTATATCTCGGGTGCCGGCGTGACCAACACGTTCTATGGCATGCCCGATCTGGGCTTCATCAACTTGACCGACATCGCTCAGCATTGCGCCGCCATCCGCAATACCAGCGACCTGCCGATCGTGGTGGATGCCGATACCGGTTTCGGCAACGCGCTGAATGTGCATCACACAGTGCGGATGCTGGAGCGGGCAGGTGCCAGCGCCATCCAGCTGGAAGACCAGGTGAACCCCAAGCGCTGCGGGCATTTCTCAGGCAAGGACGTAGTTGGACTTGATGAGGCACGGGGCCGGATCAAGGCGGCTGTCGACGCGCGGCAGGACCCGAATTTCATGATTGTCGCCCGCACCGACGCCCGCGCAACCACCTCGCTGGATGAGGCGTTGGACCGGGCGGCGGCGTTCATCGAGGATGGCGCGGATATCACCTTTGTCGAAGCGCCGGTTTCGGCGGATGAAATCCGAGAAATCCCCCGCCGCCTGCAAGGCACGCCGCAACTGGTCAACCTGGTGGTCGGCGGCAAAACCCCGATCCTTGGCTTCGACGAGTTGGATGAGATGGGTTTTGGCCTAGTGCTCTACGCCAACGTCGCGTTACAAGGCGCGCTCTACGGCATGGTCAACGCCTTGTCGCAACTGAAATCAGAAGGGATCATGACCGAGGATGGCCCGCTTGCGGGCTTCCAAATGCGGCAGGAGGCGGTGCGCAAGGACTACTACGACGCATTGGAGCAAAAATACACCTGACCGTTGCTGCCGTCAGAGGTAGAAGAGCTAGCGTCGTTGAACACGCCGAGCATGTCGCGGATCAAGGTCGATATCAAAAAAACTGTTCTCTGTGGCAACTTGCCTGTTCGTGCCATTAGCGCGGGTGTCGGATGGGTTCGAGTTCGAAATACAGGAAACCCTGATCCATCAAAATAACCGGCGTCGACCATCGCCGTCTCTAGAGACGGCGCCGCCCGGGCAACCGCCACATCGGCGCACAACGCCATCCGCGATGCAGCAAAGAAGATGCCGCTGCTGCTGGGTTATGCCATGGAATTGGAGGCAAGCAGGAAGACTCCAAGCAACAAGGTCCATAAACCATAGCAACAGAGGTTCGAACCCGTTGCAGCGAAGCAGCGACATAGGCAGTTATTTTACCATAATCATGATTATCGCTTCTTGCCGCCACTAGGCTCCAGACTGTCGGAGTACGTAAATAATGAGACTGAATTATTGAGACTCGCCTCCCTTTGAATTCAACACCTTAGGATTTTTGCGCTTATCTAATGTTTCGAGGGTTTTAGCGCTTCAAGTCTACGTCAAACGAACGCCAGTGAGCCTGTTCGCAACCTGGAAACCGACGCAGTCTGTCTTACTTGAGTTTGGTTGATCAGCAGAATGCCCTGCCCCAGCTCACGGCCCAGAGCCGTCGTTCGACCCTAGTCGATTTGCTGCGGTCGCAGCCCGCTTTGCCGCCATTCAATAGGAATGCTCGATCCAGGCGTTGACCGAGGTCTAGATCGCGGACATAGACGACCTTCATTATTTCATTCAGACCGTCCGCTTTGCGGTTTCAATGGCAAATATAACCAAAGGACTTAAGCCTAAACTCTTTTGCTAGAGGCCAGATCTTTGGATTGCTCTAGCTCCACGCTATGGTTTCCGATTTTCCCCATATGACGCGCAATTTGTTGTGCCAGTATCTGTTTGCACAATTCCGCGACGGCCGCTGGGAGGCCCCGCAACTCCTCTTTCCTAGCAACAACCGTCAACGTGCGCGACAACCCTGAGACTGGCAGTTCTTGAAATCGCAGGTTCATGTTTTCCACGAGACCATCGATCAATAATGTCGGTGTCAAAAGGCTAAATCCCTGTCCTATCGAAACACAGGAGGTCACCATACTGGAGCGATCTGCTTGTATGACTGTGTCGGGCTCAAACCGCAGTCGGCGCAGATGCTGGGCAATCTGCCGTCCCGCATTTGTCGTATCCCCAAAACGTACCAACGGAAGCCTCGTCTGGATCGCTTCTAGGCTTTCGGTCGGGCCGTCGTATGTTTCGGGGAGCACCAAAAGGTATCTCTCAGTCAGAACATGATGACGCTCCAATCCGTCCATGTCTAAAAATGGGTTCGACGTAATCGCCAAATCCGCCTGCTTGGTGCGCAGCAGATGCTCATGATTACCGCTTTGCCCGGCATGCAGAGTGATGTCTTCGACGTTGAACACCCTTTGCGCAAGATCGATCAATGATGGCGTCAGGGTCGTCGCAATGGAGGCTTGGATGCCCACCCTCAGCAGCGTCAGGGATTGTTCGCCGACATGCCGCAATTCGGTTTCCATATCGGACAGTGCATCCAGTATCTTCTGCGCTTTGCCATGCAGTCGCGCACCAGCATATGTTAGCCGAGCAGGTCGCGTACTGCGATCGAGCAGAGTCGTGCCAAACGCTTTCTCCAACGCAGTGATGTGTTGGGATGCTGCGGGCTGTGAGAGACCGAGCAGTTTCGCACCGGCTCGCATTTGACCTGTTTCTGCAACCGCAACGAAAACCTCTAACGAGCGCATGAGACTCGGTGAAATCTTGTGGCGATCGAGCACGACTCATCCTTAGTATAAATTTTTCTGATACTATTTGGTTTTTCTTGGGTTCCGTCAATCGCTGCGGCACCATGGGTATATGTCACGCCCACGTACATCTCGTCGCCAAAAAGCTTCAGCCAAACACACCCAAGATGAGGCTCGTGCGCCTTTCATTCTTCGCAAGCTTTCGACCTTCAATGTACTCAGCGACGCCGGGCTAGAACAGATCGAGTCAAATGCGGACACCATCCTTGCCGAAACCGGGATGGAGTTTCAGGACGACCCCGAAATCCTCCGGATATTCACTAATGCAGGTTGCGATGTGGATGGCACCCGAGTTCGGTTTCCTACGGGCTTCTGTCACAGGAAGATTACCGCCACGGCGCCGGGCCAGTTCACGCAGCATGCCCGCAACCCCAAGAACAGTGTGCAGCTTGGCGGGGAAGCGACGGTTCTTTGCCCATCTTGGGGGCCGCCTTTCGTACATGATCTGGATCGCGGTCGGCGCTATGCGAATTACGAAGACTTCACCGATTTGGTGAAATTGCACCACACTTTACCGTGGCTGCATCATTCGGGCGGCGTAGTTTGTGAACCCGTTGATCTTCCCGCCAATAAGCGTCATCTGGATATGCTCCACGCCCATATTCGGTACTCTGACCGCGCGTTCATGGGCGCCTTTATCGGGGCCGAGCACGCAGGCCACGCAATCGACATAGCACGGATCGTTTTTGGCGACGAATTCGTGGCAGAAAACCCGGTACTCTATTGCGTGTCCAACACAAACGCGCCCTTGGTGATGGATAGCCACATGTCGGGCGCGCTGAAAACCTATGCGCGGGCGGGGCAGCCTGTGGCCTGCACACCTTGGGTGCTGACAGGGGCGATGTCGCCGGCGACGGTCGCTGGGACACTCGCGCAAGTGCTGGCCGAAACCATGGCGACGATGACTCTTACCCAACTGGTGAACCCGGGCGCGCCATGCCTGATGGGCAGCTTTGCATCGACCATGTCAATGAAGTCCGGCGCGCCGACCTTTGGAACGCCAGAGGCAGGGTTGATGGTTCTGGCGGCCGGGCAGCTTGCGCGCAGGCTTGGAGTGCCGTTTCACACCGTGGGCACTCTCAGTTCGTCCAAACTGCCCGACGCGCAAAGCCAGCAAGAGGCCGCTTGGGGCCTAATGATGTCGATGTTTGCCGGTGCCAATCTGATCAACCATGCGACTGGCTGGCTCGAAGGGGGGCTGGTGACCTCGTTTGAAAAAACCGTGATTGATCATGATCTTTGCGGCAAGATCGGGCGCTTCTTTGATGGGATCGACATGAGCGAGAATGCGCAGGCAATGGAGGCGATTGCCAGGACTGGGCCGGGGCAACACTTCCTTGGGTCTGAACATACGCAGGCCAATTTCATGACCGCGCTCTTCCGCCCGTGGACACCTGATGACAATTCGTTCGAACAATGGCACGCGGCTGGCGAACAGGATGCCGCTGCGCGGGCCAATGTTATCTGGAAGGAACGTTTGGCAGGATATAAAGACCCCGGCCTCGACCCCGACGTAGATGCGGCCCTGAAAGACTACATCGCCGCGCGCAAGGCCGAAAAACCAGATCAGGACTATTTCTGATGGGCCTGACTTTCCGCAATCTCGCGCATCCGAACATAGAACGGCACGTGATGCGCAGTTATGTCGGTGTAGGGCTCACCGAGCTGGTCAAGCTCCGCATGGAAGTCGAATATTTCAGGAGCTTTGATCGCGCCGCTTTGCAGCACTTCGGTGTGCCAGCTTTGCACGGAACACCATCCATCCGGCACAGTGTCGTTCCAGGTGAATGCCTGGTCCAGGAACGCAAGCCCGGCATGCGCCCAGTAGCGGCGCAACGCAGTTTGCGGATCGTTGCGCAACTGATCTGCAGTGATCACCAACGGGGTATGTCCCAGCTCGGTCAATGCGCCATAAAGCCTGTATTGCGCCTCATGCCCCAACTCCAATCGCGTGAATTGCGGGTCACGTTTTGCATAAGACAGCGCAGCTTCGATGGGGTTGCGCACCAGAAAGGCATGGGACATTTCGCCCGCAGACCCTGCGTCGCGCGACAACCGGTCCGCGACGTAATAGGCCATATCCTTGAAAAAAACCGGGCCGCTCTGTGCTGTTTCGCGGATCATTGCGCGGATCTCATCATAGGTGACGGGATGTCCCGGTTCTGGCGAGAAGCCCGGAAAAAGCCGGTCTGTGGTCGTCAGGTAGTGGTGATACATGAACGGTTCGTGCTGGACCGACAGATCGCCACGCTCACGCATGATCCGTTCAAACGCCGTCGAAACCGAGCACGGTTGGCACCACAAAGCATGTATCCTCATCCGGTTAGCCTAACGACGACTGAAAGCTTGCCTCAACGGAGGCTTGTATGAGCCGCAAATTGATCATCGGCGGCGGAGCGATCGGTCTCAGCGTGGCTTATCATTTGGCAAAACGCGGCGCGCAGGACGTGACTCTGCTGGAACGCAACCAGCTGACGTCGGGCACCTCTTGGCATGCGGCCGGGATTGTGGGGCCTCTGCGCGCAACGCCCAATATGACTACGCTCGCCTCTGCGGCGCTGGAGGTCTTTCCCGCGCTGGAGGCTGAAACCGGTATGTCCACCGGATATCGCCGCACTGGGGGGTATTGGTTGGCGCGCGAACCGGCGCGGCTGGATGAACTGCACCGGATTGCCGACTTGGGTGCGACGCAATGGCTGACGCCAGCGGTAATTGCTGCAGGCGAAATACACATGCCCCTGCTCGATCTGTCAGAGCATGTCGGAGCTTTGCATGTGCCCGAAGACGCCAATGTGAACCCGGTGGACCTTTGCATGGCATATGCCCGTGCCGCAAAGAACCTCGGCGTAACGATCCGTGAAGGGATTGAGGTCAAAACCGTTGTCACAAAAAACGGGATAGCCGAGGGCGTGGCACTTGCTAGCGGCACTACTTTGGAGGCCGACCAGGTCGTCATCGCCACAGGAGCCTGGTCGCGAGAGCTGGCTGCGACGGCCGGGGTTGCGCTGCCGCTTCAAGCGGTTGAGCACATGTATGTCGTGACAGAAACCATCCCCGATCTACCAGACCCCTTCCCCGTGATCCGCGATCTGGATCGCGGCATCTATATCAAGGGAGATGCCGGAAAACTGGTGATTGGCGGCTTCGAACCGGACGCCAAATGTTGGAACCCATACGGGCCGGAAGGCAATCGCCCCTTTCTTGAGATGGCCGAAGACTGGGATCAGTTTGCGCCCTTTATGGAGGCCGCGTTGGCGCTGTGTCCGGCGCTGGCGCACGTGGGCATTCAGCATTTCATGAACGGCCCAGAGAGTTTCACAGTCGACACGCGCCCTCTTGTCGGGGAAACCGCTGTTGATGGGCTGTTCGTCGCAGCCGGAATGAACTCTGTGGGGGTGATGTCCTCTGCTGGGATTGGTCGTGCATTGGCCGATTGGATGGTGGATGGCCGTCCACCGATGAACATGTGGGAGGTTGATGTCGCGCGCGTTGATCCACTCACGGCTACGCCTGCGCATGTTGAGGCACGGATGGAAGAGGCGGTTGCCGACCTCTTCAATCTGCATTGGCCCTACAAACAGCCTATAGCCGCGCGTGGGATGCGCAAGTCGGCGCTGCACGATCGATGGGCCGCGCTTGGGGCACACTTTGGACAAACCGCCGGTTGGGAACGCGGGCTTTGGTATGGCAAGGTACAGCCCTACTCGGTTGGCGCACAGGGGTGGTGGCCGATTGCCCAGGACGAAGCTGCGGTTATGAAGAACGGCACTGCGTTGGTTGACCTAAGCCCGTTCACCAAGATCGACATCGCCGGCGCGGGTGCCTTGGATGCGATGAACGTGCTTTGCACGGCACAGATGGACATCGAAGTAGGCCGAGCTGTTTACACCCAAATGCTGAATGACCGAGGTGGGATTGAGATGGACGTGACAGTTTCGCGTCTCGCAGACACCCATTTTCACGTTACTTCGGGCGCAGCGACCCGGGCGCGCGATCTCGCCTTCTTGCGCCGTAGTTTACCCGATGGGTTGAAACTAACGGATGCGACCGAGGACTTTTGCACGCTGGGTGTCATGGGCGCCGGCAGTGGCGCGGCGCTGCAAAGGCTCGACGCAGGTAGCTCCTGGGCAAACATTCCGATGGGTCAGGTGCGCGAATTTATTGTCGCAGGCCATCGCGCGCGCGCCACTCGCGTCAGCTTTGTCGGCGAATATGGCTGGGAGTTAACGCTTCCCAACATCGTGGCTGCGCCCGTTTTCGACAAACTCATCGCCTTAGGTGCAGCGCCACTGGGTCACTACGCCTTGGATGGCTGCCGGATCGAAAAGGGCTTCAAACACTGGGGCCACGATATTGATCCGACAATCACACCTTTGGAAGCGGGGCTTAGCTTCACCATCGACTGGAGCAAAGACTTCACGGGCAAAGCGGCTTTGGTCGCGCAAAAAGAACAGGGAGCCCGTAGACGGCTGATCCTGATGCAAGTCGAAGGTGGGGCATTGATGTTGCATGACGAGCCCGTCTTTGAAGGTGGTCAGCATGTCGGGTTCACTACCTCCGGCGCGCGTGGACCGCGCACCGGGCTGAACCTCTGCTTTGCTTTAGTCTCCACTGAGCTGGGCGAGACGAAAGCCCAGACCTGCGCGCGAACATTTACCGTGAAGGTCGCAGGAAAAGACTACGCCGCCACGCCCCTGCGCCGCGCGCCGTTTGATCCCAGCAATGACAGGATGCGCGGCCAATGAGTATCGTGACCAAAGCCCAAGTTGTCATCATTGGCGGCGGTGCGATGGGCGTTTCGCTTATGTACCATTTGGTCAAAGAGGGTTGGTCAGATGTGCTGCTGGTGGAAAAAAACGACCTGACTCATGGCTCGACTTGGCACGCAGCGGGCTTGTGCACCCATTTCGCCCACAATCCGACGATACAAGAACTCCGCGCCACCTCCGTCCGACTCTATCGCGATATTCTGCCACAAGAGACAGGTCGTGATTGCGGATTTCACACCTCGGGCGCAATGCGGATCACGCGGAACCCCGACCGGATGGATGAGTTCCGCCACGTTGCTGGCCTGTCGGATTTCACCGGCTACCCGCTTGAGGTTCTGACGCCAGAGCGCATCGCCGAACTTCACCCCCTAGCGCGGCTCGATGGGTTAATCGGCGGGATCTACGAGCCTGATGACGGCCATGTAGACCCGACGCTGGCCACCCAAGCCATGGCCGAGGTCGCGCGCAAAGGCGGGGCGCAGATTTGGCGCAATTGCCCCGTCATGTCGATCCGGCGCGAGGGCGCTTGGTTGATCGACACGCCAAAAGGAACGGTCGAGGCGCTGCATGTCGTTAATGCCGCTGGCACTTGGGGCTGGGAGATTGGGGCGATGATGGGGCTTAACATTCCATCGGTTCCCGTATTGCATCAATACCTGGTCACCGACACGGTAAGCGCTGTGGCAGACCGCATTGCCGCTGGACTTCCCGAATTGCCAGTCATCCGCGACCCCGAGGAAAGCTGGTATGTCCGTCAGGAGAGGGATGGGTTGATCCTTGGCCCCTATGAGAAAGAGGCAGAGGTCTGGTCCGTGGATGGCGTCCCGCCCGAATTCGGCGCGGATTTGATGCCGCCCGATCTCGACCGGGTGGAACACATTATTGAGGCGGCCATGTCCCGCATTCCAGCGCTGGAAACCGGCGGAGTAAAAACCGTGATCAACGGACCGATCACCTTTGCGCCGGATGCCAATCCTCTGATTGGCCCTGCGCATGGGTTGCAGAACGCCTGGCTGCTGACTGGTTCTTCCATGGGTGTGATGGAGGGCGGTGGCGCAGGTTGGTTCCTGGCGCATTGGATGACCTATGGTGCACCGCCTATGGATGCGCTCGCTGTCGACAGCCGCCGCTTTGGGCCCTGGGCGGATCGCGACTACCGCGTGGCCAAAGCGATCGAGTGTTTTGGGTTGCAATTTGGCGTCCACTACCCGCATGAAGAACGCCCCGCCGGTCGCGGCCTTCGACTGTCGCCTTTGCATGACCTGATGGTAGAGCGCGGCGCGGTGATGGGAGCCGCCCATGGCTGGGAGCGGCCAAACTGGTTTGCCGATTCACCCGGCACTGAGGCGGAAGAGACGTTCCGTCGCGCCAATTGGTTTGGTCCTGTTTCTCGCGAGGTCGATGCGGCCTCAACGCGGGTCGCGCTGGCGGATTTGTCGGTCTTTTCGAAGTTCGACGTAACAGGCCCCGATGTTACGGAATTTCTGGAAAAAACCGGTGCCAATCGTGCCCCCAAACCGGGTCGCCTCGGACTGACCCATGCGCTGACCTCTGCGGGTGGGGTTCTGTCGGAATTTACCGTCACGCGGCTCAGCGAAACCCATGCCTATCTCACCTCTGCGGCGGCAGCGGAAGAGATCGACCTCGATCTGCTCAGGCAGGTTGCGTCAGGCTTTGATGTCAGCATTCAGAACCGCACCGAACAGATTGCGGTGATCGGTGTGATGGGCCCGAAATCGTCTGATACCTTGCCTGAACTTGCCCATATGCCCTGGCTATCTGTCACGGAGACCGAGATCGACGGTATCAAATTGCGTGCGCTACGGGTGTCTTATGTCGGTGAATGCGGTTGGGAGCTTCATGTTCCGCGGGACCAAGCTGTGCGCCTCTTCACGTTACTCGAAGATCGTGGCAAGCCCTACGGCCTCGGGTTTTACGGCGCATACGCAACCAATTCGATGAGACTGGAAAAAGGCTACCGTGGTTGGGGCAGCGATCTGACGACCGAGCGCAGCCCGCTGGAGGCAGGTTTGACGCCTTTTGTCCGCAAGGATCTGCAGGCAACTCTGCGTCAAGACTGGGACATGGCCTTGCTGGAGATTGAAGCGGGCGAAGTCGATCCGTTCTATGCCCACACGCTTTGGCAAGGTGGGAGCCCTGCGGGGGTTGTCACTTCCGGCGCCTATGGCCACCGCACCGGCAAGGTACTCGCGCTGGCCTACCTGCGTGACCGGGCCGCGCGCGAAAACTTGACCGTTTCCATCCTTGGTCAACACAGGCGGGCCACCATCCTAGCGCGCCCACCGTATGACCCCGACAACACCCGTTTGAAAGCCGGAGCCGCCAAATGACCGAACATCCCCTGCACACCGATTGGAACTTTGATAGCACTGCAGCGCGGCGTGACCAGTATTACGCGGCCTCGCTGACCCGTTTCACACCCTTCCGGGACCCCATCGTGTTCCAGAAGGGGCGCGGTCAGTACCTATGGGACGCGGACGGGCGGAAATACACGGACCTTCTGGGCATGAACGTCTGCATCTCAGTCGGCCATTCGCATTCCCGGGTTGTCGCAGCGGCGATGAGCCAAGCGCAGGAACTCACCCATTGCACAACCATGTTCTATCACCCGACACCAGCGCATTTGGCCGAGGAACTCGCTGCCACAATGCCCAAGGGTCACGACTGGGTGGTGCATCTGACCAATTCGGGCTCTGAGGCCATTGATCTGGCCATGACAATGGCGCGCACCTTCACCGGCAATCTTGATTTGCTCGCATTGCGCACTGCTTATCACGGGCCAACCGCCGCTGCACAGTCGGTCACAGGCATTTCCGGCTGGCGTCACCCCGGCATGCCCGGCAACGTCGCCTTTGTTACTGATCCGAACCAGTATCGCGGTATCTTTGGCCCAGGCACTGCGCCTTATCTGGATGAGATCAACCACACGATCAATGCCGCCACCTCCGGACAGGTGGCCGGGATCCTTGTAGAAAGTGTTCAAGGCTATGGCGGCATTCACCAGATGCCGCCGGGCTATATGTCTGGAGCGGCGGAGCGGGTGCGAGCGGCTGGCGGGCTCTACATCGCAGACGAGGTTCAGTCTGGTTTCGGTCGTACCGGCGATCATTTCTGGGGATTTGAAGCGGACGACATTGTCCCCGACATCGTTGTTATGGCTAAAGGCCTGGGCAATGGCTTTCCGATTGGCGCGGTCGTCGCCAAGAAACATATCGCCGCGCCGATGGCCGAGAAGTTCATGTTCCATACCTATGGAGCAAATCCGACCTCTGCTGCTGCCGCGCGCGCCGTACTCGCCGTCATGCGCGACGAGGGTCTGCAGGAAAACGCCAAGACTGTTGGGGCAAAGCTGCTGGAGCGTCTGAAAGATCTAGAAGACAAACATAAGGCCATTGGAGATGTTCGGGGCCACGGTCTGATGCTGGCTTTAGAATTCGTAACTGACCGCGACAGCAAATCGCCCGACAAGGCCATGACGACAGAGGTTTTTGAGGCCTGTCGTGCGCAAGGGATTATCCTGTCGAAATCCGGACCATTCCAGCAATGCCTGCGCATGGTCCCTCCGCTTTGCCTATCTATGGCGGATGTGGGTCAAGTTGCGAGTAGTCTGGACGACGCATTGCAAGCTGCCGCGAGAACTCTGCGAAGTAATGCAAACATTGGGGTTTAGCGCAGCATTCGAGGGAGTGGGCTCACTCCTGCCATCGAAGGCAGCGCAGCATCCAGTGATAGGCTGCGTTGGTCAACGTCGGGTTGACGTTTTGGGAGGGCATGGCGGATCGGAGGATCAGTCATGGAAACACCAAGCTTGCCTGCTATTCGTGCGCTTCGCCCAGCATGGAACAAGGGCCGCATTGTCGGAAAAAGCGACCGCTGAAACCGAAACATGTCGGGGCGATCCGCGTCCGACTTGAACTGGCCGAAGGCCATCGCGACCTCGCTCTGTTCTACATGGCGATTGATAATAAGCTCCGGTGCTGCGACCTCGTGAAGATGAAAGTGATCGATGGGATGCGTCGGGCCAGGTCAAAGAGCGTGCTTCGGTCTTGCAGAGTAAGACGCAAAACCAGTACGCTTCGAGATATCCGAAGGCACGCGCGTCTCTGTCGAAAAATGGATGGAAGACGAACTCATGGTCGGTTCAGAGTATCTTTGGCCAGGTCGGTTGCACGAGCGCCTGCACATATCCACACGTCAGTATGCACGAATTGTTCGGGACTGGGTCACGTCGATCGGACTGGAAGCTAGTGCATACGGCACGCATTCGATGCGGCGCACGAAAGTCACCCAGATCTACAAAAAGACGGGCAACCTCCGCGCCGTTCAGCTCCTACTCGGACAAACCAAAATGGACAGTACAGCACGGTATCTTGGTGTAGAGCTTGAGGACGCGTTGGCGATCACGGAATCTATTGAAATATAGTTTCACAGGGCCGTCTTCGTGGGCGGCCCAAAGCGGACGGTAGATTTCCCAGCCGATCCCGCAATGCGCGGACATTGGGGTGCCATACAAATAGCGAATCGAACACTTACATCTTCGATTCACCAGCTTTCGCGTTAACGATCTCGAGTATTCTGTTTCTTTGAATTTTCCCCGATGGCCCTTTTGGAAGGTCAGGCAAGATATGAATTTCATCGGGTGACTTGAAGCGACCCAATTGAGTTTCGCAAAGTTTCGACAGGCCCAGCGACGTCACCTCAGAACCTTCACGAATTTTGACCGCTGCCTCGACGGTTTCGCCGTAGCTTTTGCAGGGACGTGCAAATGCGGCAGCTTCAACAACATCGGGATGAGAATAAAGTGCTTCGTCGATCTCGCGGGGTGCAATGTTCTCACCGCCCTTTATGATCAGCTCCTTTAACCGTCCGGTGACAAAGAAGTAGCCGTCCTTGTCTATTCGGGCGAGATCACCTGTTCGCAGCCAACCATCTGGACTAAAGGCACCTGCTGTTGCTTCGGGGTTGTAGAGGTACTCAAGCATCACATTCGGTCCGCGAATGACCAATTCGCCTTCCATCCCTTGTGGAACCGGTTGAAGGTTTGCGTCAAGGATCGCCGCCTCGTTCCCGTAAGCGATACCCGGAGAGCCAATCTTGCGAACACCTGGAGGCAACGGATTGGACAGAATCTGTGCAGCGGTCTCCGTTAGCCCCATGGTTTCCACGATGGGCATTTCGAAACGATCTTCAAAGGCGCGCTGCACGTCCGGCGCCAACGCCGAAGACGCAGAACGACCGAAACGCACTCGCTGCCGAGTAAGCGCATCCGGCTTGGAATCCGAGTGTAGCAAGTGAGAGATGATGGTTGGCACGACCGAAAACCAGGTCGCCTCGACTTTACCAAGGTTGTCCCAGAACCGGCTTGCTGAAAATCGTTCGCACATGGCCAATGATCCGCCCGAGACGAGTGTCCCCATGACCGTCACGCACAGCCCATTAATATGATAGATCGGCAATACGCAAAATCCGCGATCGCTCTCGGACAGCTCGTGAGCGATTGTAGTGGTCCAGCCACCCGCAAGCAGGCTAGAATGCGTATGAACCACGCCTTTCGGGCGCCCGGTTGTTCCGGAAGTATACATTAACAGCGCATGGCTCTCGGACGTGATGCTGTGCAAGTTGCTGCCAGCATCGACGGCATCTTTAACTTGCACGGGAGTGATCCTGGCGGGATCGGCTGTTCGCTCAAAGAGCTCCTTTTGTCCGGGATGTACAAAGCCATAGCGTGCACCACAGTGTTCCAGCGCATAAGCTACGGCACTATCTCCAGCGACAAGGTTTATCATCGTTGCTCGGAACCCGCCGCATAGGACGCCAAAAAGGACTTCTAGCGCTTCACGGCAATTGGGGTAAAGGATCGCAACGCTTTCTCCTTTCTCCACACCCATGCCGGTTAACATAACTGCGATGCGACGGGACGTTTCGCGCAATTCCCCCCAACTCAGGTCCGGAGCCCCGTCCGGGAATACGAACCCGGTTCCCCCATGACTTGCTCTATGATCCAACCAGTCGCGGACGGTTCCTTTCGGTGGTTCCATCATTTTCCAACCTCCGCCCAGTACTCGCCGAAAATCTCCTCCAGTCCCGGTTCACGCGGGGGTGTTTCCCGAATGATCTTGGTGGTCTGGACGAAATGCCGCCAATGCAGGTTGGTATCGATGGAATTGCCGCCCCAGCTGCCGCAGCCCATCGAAAGGGAAAAAGGCATTCCATTGGTAAAACTGCCGCCGGTGGCGAAGGTATGCGGTTGATTTACTATGACCCGGCAGGTCGGCAAATCACGACCCAGCCCAATCGCACGCTCGTCGTCATCAGTATGGATGCCAACCGAATGCCCGGCCCCCTGATATGCCAGAATGCGAGCCGCTATTGCCTTGGCCGATTCAAAATCTGATGCGCGATAGAGTGCCAGAACCCGACTGAGCTTTTCACCGGATAAAGGATATTCCGGGCCGATTCCGTCAGCTTCCACCGCCAGATATTTGGTTCCCTTGGGCACATTGTCTGCCATCCCTAAAGCTTCGAGCATTTTGTCGGCGTCCTGCGCTATGGCCGAGCGGTTGAGATGACCATCGGGCCAAAGTCGCGCCACGATGTCGCTTGCCGCAGAGGACGGCACCAGCGCCCCGCCCTCGACAGCCATCGCAGCGACGAATGCGTCATAGACCGCATCCACAACGACTAACGCGTTTTCAGAAGAGCAGGACGTCGCGTTGTCAAAACACTTGGAAGCCGTGATCTTGGCTGCGGCGGCCTGCAAATCAGCGGTTTCGTCCACAATCACAATCACATTGCCAGCGCCAACCGCCACGGCCGGTGTACCACAGGATTGCGCGCGGTGGACATTGTTCTGGCTGCCGGTACAGATCACCCGATCAACGGTTTCCATGAGCCGTTGTGTCTTGGCCTTCGATCCGGGCGCGGGGATCATCTGAACCAAATTGCGATCCAGCCCCAGCTTGTCGAATTCAGAGCGGATGTAGTCAATCAACATCTCGCACGACGCCACACCTTTGGGTGACGGCGCCACAACGATAGAATTGCCGCCCTTTAGCGCATTGATGATGTTGTTCGCGGGTGTTGCAGCAGGGTTGGTCGACGGCACAACCGCGCCGATAACTCCGATAGGTCGAGCAATCTCGGTAATCCCAGTTGTTGGATCATCACTGATGATGCCGTGTGTTCTCGCGTCTTCGATATCGCGCAGCAAGCCCAAAGTCTTACGGTGGTTCTTGGTTATCTTGTCGGGCACATTTCCCAGACCAGTGGTTTCAACCGCTGTTTCTGCCAGAGCCTGATTGCGCGCTGGTTCCATGATGGCCCATCCCGCTGCCAGTGCCGCTTTGTCATACAACGCCTGACTGCCACGATCTTCAAAGGCCGCTTGGGCTGCGCGCGCCTGTGCAACGATACGATCTACTTCAGCGATTTCGGGCGAAATCCCGTCCTGAGCGTTCATCCTGGTCCTCGATTTGTTGTTCGGGGCGGACCCACTCCGCCCCGCTGTGTCCGTCTGGCCTAGAGACCGGCCAGCAACTCGTTCAGTGTCTGCTGACGCTGTGCCCACATCTCGATCACTTCATCACGTGCCATGATGTGCATGGGGGAACCGCCGGCCTCCATTTTCTTGGCGACACGGGAATTGGCGAACATCTCGGGCACTGTTGCCGAGAGTTTCTCGATTACCTCGGGTGGCGTACCTTTCGGCACCATCACGCCTCGGAAATTGACCGATGAATTATCGACGTCCAGCCCCTGTTCCATCATCGTCGGCACGTCGGGCAGGAAGGCGTTACGCTCAAGGTCAGCAACACCCAGTATTTTAACGTTGCCCGCCTCCTGCGCGCGGAACGCATCGGACAGGTTGTTTATGCCGCCCATGACTTCACCGGCGATCACAGCTTTCATGGCTGCAGCCCCGCCGCCCTTGGTCGGGATATAGGCCATCTTGGTGCCCGCTGCCTTGTCGATCTGCAGGGCCGCAATATGGTGCCCCACAAACAGACCCGCTCCGGATACTGTCAGTTTGCCGGGGTTTTCCTCGGCAAAGGAGACAACATCCTCCATCGAGTTAAACTCACTATCAGCGCCAACGACAAATACAGCCGGATCAGCACCCCAGTTGGCGATGGGTTCAAAGCTGTCTGTCGAATATTCGACACCACCCTTGATCGATTGGGCAATGAAATGCGGAACGTTATAGGCTGCTAGCGTGTAGCCATCCGGGTCAGCCTGTGTGGCAAACCAGTTCCAACCAACACGCCCGCCCGCTCCGGGTTTGTTGATGATGGCAATGGGCATTCCCAGCGCGTCCTCGTTTCCGGACGTCATGGTGACAATGCGCGCCTGAAAGTCGGTCGCGCCTCCCGCGCCGTAACTGACCATCATCATGATCGGCCGTTCGGGATATTCCTCGGCCGCCGCTGCGCCTGTCAGGCTCATGAGGGCCATTGCAGCCCCAACAATCATTCGTTTCATTTGCGTTTCCTCCCTGATTAGGTTCAGCCACATCGCTTGCGTGGTCAGAACAGAATTTCCCTTGGTGTGTAGACATTCAGCAGCATGGCGAAGAGGCCGTACATCACTGCCACGAAGACCCCTGTGATAATCCCGCGTTTGATCCAGCTTTTGGCCTCGCTGTGTGGGGCGGGATCGTAGATTGAAAGCAGGATGAAAAAGGCGAAGGTTGTCGCCGTGTAGAACCCCAGCGACTTCGCGGCCCAGAAAACATAGATCAGTGTGATGAACAGGCCTGGCAACATGTTTATGAACATCGTGCGCGTCACCCCATTACCAACCTTGGACAATCCCAAAACCGCCTTGCCGAACGTCCATCCGGCCAAAATGACAAACACGGTCGCGATAAGGCGCGGAAACAGAAACGCGTCGGCAGGTTGCTGGGTATAGCTGACCCAGGTCACCCAGAGACCAACGGCGAATACCAGGCCCGACCCGAATATATGCTGCGAGCGGTTCATGCCTGCGCCTCCTCTTTGGTGGTGTGGTGACGGTGGCGCAATTCCATCCAGACTGAGTAGGCGATCGAGGCCAGTACCACTGCGATTAGAAGCAGGTTCAACCCACCGGTCAGGAAGTATGACGCTTTGCCCACGGTCGCGTCAGCGATCATCCCGCCTTGAATAAAGTTTGCCTCGGCAATCGGCCCAAGGATCAATCCCAACACCAATGGTGCCGCCGAAAACCCAAATCGTTCGAGAAAGAACATTCCGATGCCAAGGCAGGCCATGACATAGACATCACCCATCGAGCCTTGCACCGAAAAGGCACCGAAGACCGAAAGCGCCAGAACGATGGCAGCCATGACCGACTGAGGAACCTGTGCGACGCGGGCGGCGAGACCGGCGACATAGAGGCCAAAGATGCACATCAGGACTTGCCCGATCAGCATGGAATTGATGAACGTCCAAGCCACGTCAGGGTGGTTATCGAACAGATCCGAGCCCGGAAAAATCCCATGGATCAGCAGCCCGCCCAGCAATACAGCGGCGGTGGGGCTGCCAGGGATCGACAGGGTCAACAGCGGTACCAGAGAGGGCCCAACCATTGCGTTGTTGGCGGATTCCGCAGCGATCACGCCTTCCGAGTGTCCTGTGCCAAACTTGTCCTTCTCGGACGAGAGCTTCTTGGTCTGATCATAGGCGACAAGCCCGGCGATCTGTCCCCCAACGCCCGGGATCAGACCAATGATTGAGCCGGTCAGCGTGCCGATGCTAAGCGCCCGCGTGCGGCTGAAAAGCTCCCGGAAAGCTGCGAGGATCGAATGACGCTGCACTTCGATCACTTCGGCGCCGTCATTGCGGCGACCCTTGGCGAACATTGTCAACACTTGCGGAATCGCAAACAGACCGATCAGCGCTGCGATGATGTTGATGCCGCCGCCCAAAGCAGGATGAAAGATGAACCGCTGCGCGCCCATAATGTCGTCAAACCCGATTGTGGCCAGCCAAAGCCCGATACAACCCGATAGCAGCCCTTTGACGACCGAAGCAGAATCCAATGTCCCAATCACTGTCACCCCGAGAATAGCCAGCCAGAACAGGTGTGAAGGACCGAATGCCAGCGCCCATTTGGCCAAAACCGGGGTCAGAAAGATCAACAGGAGTACGCCAAAGATGCCTCCCACAGCTGAAGCTAGGAAAGACAGCTGCAGCGCCCGCGCACCCTGTCCCTGCTTGGCCATGGTATGCCCGTCCAGTGTCGTTGCGATGTTTGCCGGCGCACCCGGAATCTTAAGCAAAATGGCACTGACGGCGCCGCCTGCGACAGTCGAGGTGTAGGCCGCGCCCAGCAGGATCAGGCCCTGCGCCGCTTCAAGTTGGAACGTGAATGGGATCAGCAATGCGACGGCCATTGTGGGCGACAAGCCTGGCGTCGCGCCCAAGATCAGGCCCCCTATCGTGCCCCCCAACAGCAGCAAAAACGACAACGGCGTGAATACGTCTCCGAAGTAATAAATGAATTCCATTCAGGGCCTCCCAACCCGTCGGTTCATGCTTTTACTTTTGTTGACAAATCAGGTTAGGCGATGAAAATAGTATTGCAAATGTTTTCATAATTTCGACCAAGTGGGAGAATATTATGTCCAACTTTCAAAAGGGTAAGGTGGATATTGTGGCTGTTGCAAAGGCCGCAAAAGTGTCACCCTCTACAGTGTCTCGGACCTTCAATCACCCGAATTTGGTCAGCCCCGCGACTCGAAAAAAGATCAATCGAGCGGTTCAGAGCTTAGGGTATATCCGAAACCGGGCAGCTCAAACGATGCACGGCAAACGATCCGGTACCATTGGTCTGGTGGTGCCCACGATCAATCACGCCATTTTTGCCGAAGTCATTCAGGCCTTTTCGGATTCTATCGACAAAGCCGGGTTCAGTCTGTTGCTGGCGTCACATGGCTATGACCTCGATCGGGAATACGCGATGGTCCGCAAGTTTCTTGAGCATCGTGTTGACGGTGTGGCACTGGTTGGATTGGAGCATTCCGAAGCCACCGCCCGGCTGATCGAACAGCAAAAAATACCCGCGCTTGCCATTTGGAATTACTCGGAGGATTCCGTCCTTCCGTGTGTTGGTGCTGACAATCGGTTGGCCGGGCGTCTTGCAGCAGAGCACCTGCTGGCTTTGGGTCACCGCGACATTGGGCTGATTTTTCCCAAAACTACTGGTAACGACCGAGCACAAAATCGGCTTTCTGCCGTGCATGATGCGCTACGCGAAATGGGCATTTCCGTACCGAGTGAGCATGAGTCTGAAACCCCATATAGTGTTTCTCAGGCCAAGCAAGCAGCCATATCCCTTTTGACCGAACGCTCTCGTCCAACTGCTCTACTTTGCGGAAATGATGTAATCGCGCAGGGAGCTTTGTTTGCGGCCCAGAGCCTTGGATTAAAGGTCCCCGATGACCTGTCAATCATCGGCATCGGAGACTTCAAAGGATCAGCAGACGTTGAGCCGGGCCTGACCACCATTCGCATCCCAGCAGAAACCATTGGAACGCTAGCCGGCGAAAGGTTCACCGACTACATTACCTCAGAAAACCCGGGGCCATTCAAAATCTGCTGCCAGCTGGAGCGTGTCGTTAGAGCGACGACAAGCCCGGTGTCAGTGCGTTAATGAACCTAGACAGACTGTATCCCCATGGGTATTTCTTGGTATTTGGACGTTTACTGGAACACGAAAACAAACCGCTTTGGTATATCAAATTGACTGAATCTAAGTGTGTTGAGTGTCCGCTTTACGCTATCGAACAAAGTCGTGATGCAACAGCGTTGAAGGTCGGCTTCCGCCCTGTTTTCAAAACCACTTTGCCGGGAACCGTAATAATAGCCGGTCGAGAACCAACATCTTTTCCAAGGTCTTTCCGCCGCTGGATATGACGCTGTCTATATCGAAGCGCGCCAGGTTAGCGCTGCGCTTTCTGCGATGCGCAACAAGACCGATAGGACAGATGCTCGTGGGACCGCCCAAGTTCTGCGGGCCGGTCGGTACAATCCAATACACATCAAGAGCCATGAAGCGCACGCCATTCGTGCACTATTGAGCGGTCGGAAGGCTCTTCAAAGGAATTGCATGATCTCGCCAACGAAATTCGTGGGCTCTTTCGCATGCAAAGTCTAGTTGTGAATGTTCGGTTCGGACTGAAGCATTCCTTGAGATCCGATGTTTCATTAGTAGGGGTCTTTTCGTTTGTGACCTTGGCTTCCAAAGGTCAAGCCCGCATTCCAGTTCAAGTTTCGGCGTTTCTTGGAATGACAGACCTTTCTGACGTACACTTCGACAATGGAACGTCGACTTGCCGCGATCTTGGCCGCTGATGTGGTTGGCTACTCACGCTTGATGGGCGCAGATGAGATCGGCGTTTTGAACGTTCTCAAAGCACTTCGGTCAGAGCTGTTCGATCCACTGGTCGAGATAAATCACGGTCGGATTGTCAAACTAATGGGTGACGGAACGCTCGTGGAGTTTGCCTCGGTCGTTGATGCAGTGAATTGCGCGACCGACATCCAAGCGGAATTGGCGAAACGAAACGAAGGCCTGCTGCCTAAAGAGCGGCTTGAGATGAGGATCGGCATAAATCTTGGCGACGTGATGATCGACGGCGATGACCTTTATGGCGGCGGTGTCAATGTCGCGGCACGGCTTGAGGAGATGGCGGAACCTGGTGGTGTTTGCGTGTCTGAAGTTGTTGCAACTCAGGCGGCCGGCAAAGCGAATGCTGGTTTCGAGTATTTGCGCGAAACCCACTTGAAGAATATCTCAGAGCCGGTGCGGATCTATCGTGTGAACCCTCAGAGCCGAGCGATCAGCCGCCCGAGCTGGCATCGCAGTCGTGGCGTTCTGGCGGCAGCGGGTGGAGCGCTTCTGATCATTGCGGTATTTGCGATCTGGCAAGGCATACACCACAAGGGCGCTAGTAACTCAGTTCTTTTTGACGAAGCTACCGCTTTGATCCGGCCCACAGGTCCGACGATAGCGGTTTTGGCGTTCGAGAACCTGAGTGGAGACCCGTCGAAGGAGTACTTGTCCGACGGCATCAGCGAGGACGTGATTATTGAGCTTGGGCGCTATCGCGACCTCAATGTCTTGTCACGGCACACCACCTTCGCCCAACGCGGGCAGCACCAGGATGTGCGTGTCCTGGGTGAGTCTTTGGGTGCTGATTTCGTGCTTGAAGGTACGGTACGGCAAGCTGGTGATCGTCTGCGAGTAACCGCGCGCCTGATCGACACCCAGAGCCGAGCGCAGGTTTGGTCGGAGGCGTTCGATGAGAAACTTACGACCGCCAATCTCTTCGATGTGCAATCTGAAATCACCGAGCGCGTTGCAGTTGCGATTGGTGATACGCGTGGCGCCATCAGGCGAACAGACGAAAGGCAAGCAAGGGCGAAACCGCCGGAACGGCTGTCGTCGTATGAATGCACTATGTTCTATGACGATCTGTACGATAGACCGGATGTGCAGAGGCGGGTCCACGGTTGCATTGAAAGGGTAGTCAAAGAGGAGCCAGACTATTGGCGCGCCTGGGCGCAGCTGGCCGAGGTACTGCGCGTAGATCTGAGCTTTTTCGGGAATCGCTACGCCGGCACCTATGAGGAAAAACTCAACCGCGCTTTGGCTGCCGCCAACGAAGCCAAGGCGCTTAACCCAAACTCGGCCCGCGTACGACTTATCTTGGGTATTCTTCTGCTCATGAATGGGGATCGCGACGGTTTCTTTGCCGAGGCTGAAGACGCTCTCGCGATCGGTGGCGACCGCAGTGTGGAAGCAGAACTCGGCTACTGGCTGATCTGGACCGGGCGTTTCGATTTGGGTGCCGCGCTTCTTAGGCGGGCTATCGACCTCGACCCAGGGTCGACCATCAAAGACTGGCATCAAGCGCTCTCTGAGTATCACTTTCACAATGGTGAATTCGAACTTGCGCTTACCGAAGCGCGAAGGGGCGTGCTGCTGGACTATTGGTGTTCAATGATCCCGGAAGTCACGGCTCTGGCCGAACTCGGACGGAATGACGAGCTAGAGCGCGCTCGCAACCAGCTTGAAGCCGCGCGCCCCGGCGTGAAAATCGCTGACATTGTATGGGTGTATCGCCGTTACCAGCGTCCAGACGCTCTTATAGCGCCTTACGTTGATGCCTTCCGAAAAGCAGGATTGCCTGAAGGCACTTACCGAGCACTGGATATGAATGACCGAGGTTAAACCTGTGTATTTTGCCGAAGCAGATTGCTTTCGCCAGCTAAATTTTTGGCTCGACAATTCCGACCTCCAACTGCGTTATTCCGATGCCCGCTTGGTCCGCGACCTGATCGTTGCATTCGAAATCTTCGCCGCGCGCTGCGCAGATGACCGATTTGGCCACTGCCACGCGGCGAGGTAGTTTATACACATGCCGAATTTTTCAGGCTGCGTCCGCGCAACACAAAATCGGGAAATCCCTCACGGTCTGAGGCTGTGTGAAAACTCTGGCCGTCTGGCAGAGTAGGCCGAAAACACCCCCTATGTGCATTCTCCCGCGTTTCTGTGAGAGCTTGTGCACAGGCGCTCAAAGCGTGCGAAACGGGAGAGCTCGTGGGAGGGGGTTTTCACACACCCTCGGCTTTTTCCGACCGTTCTCTGCGGCTTAAATGAAGGACTGCTTTTTGATTATTCGGTTAGCAAATCATAGGTTCTAGAGTCTCAAAAATTCAAAATTCTACGCAGCTGATTTTGTTGGAACCGCAATCTCACCGTTAAGGTGATCCGACAGAGATTTTCGGAGAACGTAGGGTCAGGATGCATTGATTTTCAAAGCGCTGCGTGATTCACGGCTCGAAAAACGGAGCGGTGATATGAGCGACCTTTTCTGGCTGACCGACGAGCAGATGGCCAAGCTTTCCCCTTTCTTCCCACGGTCGCATGGCAA
>JBFOME010000005.1:0-216192 GCA_040830705.1 Paracoccaceae bacterium
CAACCGCATCGAGATCATGTTTGGCAGGCTCAAGGATTGGAGACGCGTGGCGACACGTTATAATCGCTGTCCCAAACTCTTCCTATCAGCAATCGCCCTCGCAGCAATCGTCATCTTTTGGTTATGAATCCTGACCCTAAAAGGGACAAGAAAGTGCTGGAAATGATCGGAAAAGTTCGGAAATGCATGGAAAATGACGCTAAATATCTGGAGATGATGGGAAATGATCGCTTTTGCTGGGCAGAACTTGACGGATTTACCGGCGAAAGCACGAAAAACAATGCATTACTGGGTCTGCTCCAACGGCACCGCAAAATACCGGGAACAAAAGGACAAACCCACGGCGACTATGATTACACGGCCCTACCGTTAGAGCGAGGCAAACAAAAGTGACCCGTCCCAGTCTAGAACACGCATTGGACTAGAACGGTCCAGGTCGGGTTGGAGGGCGATGCGGACTTTTTGGTCCGATGACGAGCAAATGCGTTCATCAAAATGCACCAACGTACGATTGGGTTCACACCAGATCCAATCCAACTATCTTATTCTAGGCTTCGGTGCCACAGAGAAAGAAGGTGGCGGAACGGCCCGGATTCGAACCGGGCGTCAGTGTATTAATTTCGTAAAAATACGCTCCGCCTCCATGACCATAGCGTTAGACATCTGGTAACTCAACAAAGTTCCACTCACGTGGATTTTCCCGCCACTTGTTCTGCCAGCTACCAGTCGTGTCGCTCCACCGATCCAAACGTTGGCGCAGGCGCTTTTGGATGCGTTCAATTCTGCTATTTTGTGCTGTCGTTTGAGCCAGAAGAAGAATCCGAGAGAGATGGAGGTCGTCATCGTATCGTACCGCTAGGCCAGCCGCCAAATCAAACAGACGAATATTCGGAACAGACTTCGACTTTGGTGCCTCTGCGGTGATAATTTCCAGTTCAGCCACGAGGAACCTAAGAGCTCCCCTCCAATCTGGTTCCGCAGCAATATCCCTTTGTTTAAGCCTTTCCAGCGCCGCCCATTCCACAGCTTTCGCGCGGCAGTTACTGTTTATCTTTGCAAGACTGTCTTGAAGCAGTGCGGTACTAGGCTCAATCCGGCGTAATCGACTAATAGCAATTGGGGGTGATGCGACAAGGTAGGTCTTCCCATTGTGCCTATCCGTATCCACGAAGTGAATTACTCCGCTTCGGACAAAGCCCTGCGAGTCGCGCGTCGCTCTTTCCTTACCCTGAGCTTCTTTCGCATACCAGCCTTCAGCAAGGTCAATAAAGACCCGAGGGCCCTTATTGACTCTGCGCGGATTGTTCACAATGCTCAGTTTCCGAGCAATAGCTCGCGTTGAACTCCCGAGCGAATCGGCTAAGGGAAAGCTCAACGCAATAAGCGAAAACCCAACCGTTCGCCGTGTTAACAGCATCCCAACTGACGACTCGTTGTCACCTGACGACATACCAACTGAAATTTGTGAAGTGATTGAGTAATTTATCATGGCGCAGGCCACAATTATGCCAATCGCGAGAATTGCAAAATCCAGCCAAAAATCACCTGTAAAAGCCATTGAGTACGGCAATTCGTCATCGACGCCAGATAGGCCATCATATCGCGTTTCGCCATCAGAGAAATTTGCTCTGCCGACGACTTTGTCGGCATAAGTGGTGTGGATGTAGAACGCATGTACAACCATTCCAAACAACAAGACGCGGATACCAATCCCGACAGTAAGATTCCAAAAGTGGCTGCCGGACAAGCCAAGCATCTCTTTAAGGTGCCGTTCATGTACTTCCTTGTCATCAGTTCGAGGCAGGGGCCACAACCACGGCGGAGGCGAATCGAGAATATACGCTGGAGGGACATTGGCGGAATCTTCTAACCGAAGGCTTGAGACCGCTCTAACCAAAGATAAACTCACGCGCCTTCTTGAATGTTCAATGTAAAACAAAAGTCCACCGCCAATAAAAACGATGAAGAGAACTTGATAACGAAGTCCGACGCTTCCAATTTTAAATACGACAAAATCAAGATCGTTATTTAGTGCGGAAAGGCTCTCTTCTAGTTCTTTCGCGCGCGATTCGCATTTCTCGTTGCCTAGTTTGGATGTATTGCTGCAGGCAGTATGTGCTCGGTCCGCTGCGTCGATCGCTGCAATTACTCTGGCTTCTGTTAAGCCGTTCTCACCGGCGGACACGTCTATTACAAAGTTTGGTAACCACGTTACAAGTAGGACGAAAAAGAAACCAAATATCCACCGATTGGCAGCGGCTATTCTTAATTTAGCGTCCTGAATGTGTGTCGTGGTGGTAGATTCTTGGTTCATGTCAACGCACCCATCATAGCCGAGACTTACGTTGGTGGCGAGTCTCGCGGTCGAGCTTCACTTAACTAGCACTAGGCGTCTGCCATCGTCTTCGGAGCGGACATCCGATAGTTTTGTTCAGGCAACAAGGTCCAACCCAAGAAGACTTTCTTATTGCAAGTTCAGGAGTGCCGACTTGAAAGGCTTGCAGCTTCCGAGGCACGGAATGATCCAATAGAAATTCAATAGTCTACACGCCAAACCTGAGTGGCTATACGGGCCAAAGTGGATTGCCTTGCATCAACAATCGAAGACGACCATACTTCCTGTTCCGCAATAAAACTGTTTATCTTGAGGGGGCTATCAGCGAAGTAACCACCTTGGACTTTCACTGCGAACGACTTATTCGCGAGTTTGCGGTTCAGGCTGCTTGGAAGTAGTGTCATGTTCCCGATACGATGCACATAGTCGCTGACTTCAACCTCGTTGTCGTCTAAAAATTCTGACCACTCAGCCGTTACGAATTTCTGCGGTAGGACGTGTTCAAGATTGAGCTGGTGTGGGTTCGATACGGCTTCGACACCGCTGTTCCCCTCCATGTAGTCACTCAGCTTCTTAAGTGTGTAGCGTGCGAGTTTGGCCACGGTGATCTGTTTGCGTGCAAATGACGTCCGAAAATCTGAATCGGTGGGGTATAGCGCCTTTATCTGTTCGAAGACGTCTTTGGCGGTACAATCAGGGTTCTTTCTCACGAATTGTGCAGCCGACGCAAATACCTTTTCAATATTGCCGGTACCTTGTCCCATTATGATGCTGTAGCGGTAAGCGAACGCGACAACCATGGAGCTAACGCTCGCGAATATCTCATGGTTTGTTTCAAGGACCGCCAGAAGTAGTGGATTGTACTGGTTTACGTTGAATGTAACCAATTGATCAATGTTAGATTGAATTTTGTTTCTCTCGGCACCTTCATACCCATCGTCCCAAATGGAGTGTTCTGAGTCATGAAGCGCAGTATAGTTCTCCGCCGAATTTCGAAGGCCTCGTGAAAGCTCGAAGACTTCAGTTTGGTTCTGAAATTTGTCGGCTATCCTTCGATAAAGATACTTCTCGCGAACTACGTCGTATTCAGAGAGCCAGTAGTGACGAAGGAATCTCTTGAGTTCGATCGGACCAAGGTGTTCGACCATAGTTCGCCAGTTCTCCTGCGTGCGTTCTAGCTTCTTCCCAGATTTCGAAAAGATGTAGTTCTTAAGCAAATCAGCTACAGAAAGTGCCAGGCCTCGGTCGTTCAAGGTCTCGAAGAGCAAGTAGGCGTCATGGTCCTCCTTTACTGCAATACGAATAACTTGAAATATGTCATCAATCGCTCCGGTAATTGACGTGACCAACTCACCAAGCTGGCTTGGATCCCCAAGTCTTTTAGAGACCTTGTCGTAGAGGTTGCAATAGCATGCGGCCAATAGTCGATTTGTCTTTAGGATACTGCGTTGGCTCGCCGACTTACGAATCCTCTCAATACCTTTTTGGTTGACGATGAACTCATCGTAGAATTCTCGGTTGTTTGTATTCAAAGTGAGTTTGGGGATGGTGTTCTTGGAGTTGTAGTCAAACTTACCCAAGAAATCTGTGCTGATCTGCTTGGCCGTATCACTTTCTCCGAGCCGCGTGGCATGATCCCGTAAGACACAAATGAGTATTGAAATTGTAGTGAGGCGTTGCTGCCCATCGATGATTTTGTAGTTCGATTGGTCTTGGTCATTTATCACGAATGAGCCGAGAAAGTAGTTGTCACGATGATTTTGAATAGCCGCTTGGAAATCGTCCCAAAGCTGATCAACCTGTTCAGCTTCCCAACTAAAGTCCCTTTGGAACTCCGGCACCGAATACCTTTTTCCATCGCGTAGCATTGTTCCGACGTTGATCGCTCCGGTGTCGATGTTTGCCACGATGAAAGCCCTACTTTGTAGAATTGCTATTGTTTGCAACAATAACGGGATGCCAAACCCGCGGTGATCTTGCAAGAGTGAGGCCAATTGCGAGACAACCCACCGCACGGTATTGGTTGCAACTACACTACTTCCCTTGCGGAGCAATGCTCTTTGTCACTGAACAGTGCTCCGTAAGAAGACAGGGGCAGGCAGCTACGGGTCAATCCCAACCTTTGCAAAGTCTCGATAATAAGCGTGTTGACGATTGAGCTTTCCGTATGGCGAGGTCGCTCTCGACTCAACACACAGGCGCGGACGCCCCATAGGCGGGCTTGTATGATCGGAGTATCGAGGGATTGCGTTGCCCCGCTGTGTCGGTGTCGCAACAGCGGCGTTCCGAAGAATTCTACGTCAGGTGCTTCCGTATTGCTTCCGGCAATATGCGGTCTCGCCGCCAACCGAAATTGGCTACCTCATAACGGATTGTTTTTACGCAGAAAAGTGGTGAGCCGTGCAGGAGTGGACCTGCGCAAAGAAATCAAAGACTTAAACTGACGAACCGCCAAAAATGGCGCATTGAAACTACTAGAGAAATTGAGTGCCTGGCGAACCAAAAATCCGGTGTAACTCAAAGAAAAACCGCTGAGGGGGCGGCCACCCACCTCAACGGCAATGCAAATCTATCTGCACGAACAGCTTATCAAATTGACAGCCTGACCGCAATTGCGGGAGGCGCACATGCCTAAGCTCAATCGTTTCGAATGGCTGAAGGCCGTCCTGCAATGCGCGGAACTCAACTCGTCAACTAAGGCAGTTGCCTCAGCGCTTTCGGTACAGTTCGCCAACGATAGGACTGGCCAGCTCAATCCCTCACTAAACACGCTTGATGAGTTCCTGGCTGGAATGTCCCTGGCGACCATCAAGCGATGCCTTCGGCAGCTTGTTGAGTTCGGTTGGCTCTTTCGAACCGAAGGGCGTGGTGCTGGAAACTGCACCAAATATGACCTTCGCGCGCCCTCCAAAATCATCCCATTCCGTCCCAAGAAAAAGGGCGCACCAATGAGCCTTTCGAATACTGAAAAGGGGTCAACCGTGGGAGGAAAGAGGCTCACAGGTGATCTTTCCTATATAGAGATTAAACAATCCAAAGAACAAAAAAACGCGCTTGAGCTGGATCTGCTGGGTGGAGGGCCATCCGCCTCAGCCCGCGGGGGTGTACCGCAGGCTGTATTCGTTCCGCGATCATCATTCGGTTGTCGCCAATGGGAAGTGTTCACGGAACGCATGTTTGGAACCTGGATTGACAGAATCCTGCCAGCTGCCTGGGAGTACGGCGCTAGCGGATACTGGCTTCCGGACAGGTTCCCGCCAACTAACAAAGACGACTGGCCCGCTTGGCAACACTGGCTCATCGAGAAAGGTTGGACGGTTTTCGAGCCATCTGAGCTGGAAGTGCGCCATGCGAGTTGAGCAGAGAGCAAGGCGACCCATGTCATACACTAGCGCTGCTGACACGGGACCTTGCGAGGGGTGGCAAGCCTCCCCTTCGAACCCCACCGTCGGGGGCAAGCCCCACTCCAAAAAGCAGCTAACCGAGACCTTCGTTTTCCGGTGTACAGCTGCCGAGAAGGCTGAGCTTCGTGCCAAGGCTGAGACCGCTGGCGTCCCCGCAGCGACACTCCTGCGCGAGGCGCTTGGCTTGACCGAAGCTCGCCGCCGCAAGCCCGCACCGCGCGTTGATCTAGCGTTGGTTCTTGCGGTCGGACGCATCGGCAGAAATCTCAACCAGGTTGCACGGTTTGTGAATCGTGCGCTGCTGGTTGGTCGGATTGACTTGGAGACGCTGGCCTTGGCCCGCCAGCTCGTGGTGATCGAGCGCCAACTTTCCCAGCTCCTCGATGAGGCACGGCAATGCTGATCAAGTTTTTTCCCAACGGTAAAGGCGCGGGCGCTGGACCAGTCGGCTATCTTGTTGCGCGTGAGGTGCTAGCCTATGACGCCAATCGCGATTTGATCCGTGATGCCGATGGCCGCCCGGTGATGGTCACGCGTGATCCGATGCCCGAAGCTCTCCGCGGCGATCCTAACCGCACCGAAGCACTGATCGACGCGAGCCACAACCAGTGGACATATCGCGCAGGCGTCATCAGCTTTGCCGTCGAAGATGCACCCACAGAAGCTCAGCAAGCCGAAGTAATGGAGGCCTTCGAAAAGCTGGCTTTTGCGGGATTGGATAGCGATCAATATGATGTGCTCTGGGTCCGCCACAGCCACGAAGATCGCATTGAACTGCACTTCTGCACGCCGCGATTGGAGCTGACCACAGGCAAGAGCCTCAACATCGCGCCGCCGGGCTATCAAACAGCCTACGACAGCCTGCGTGACCTGATGAACAAGACGCACGGCTGGGCCGATCCGATGGAGCTAGAGCGGGCGCAAGAAGTGCAGGCCGCCGTGGAGACCCCAACACGCGCGCAAGGCCGCGAAGAGCTGCACGGTTGGATCCTCGACCAGATCAGCATCGGCACCATCACTGACCGCGCCAGCATGATTGATGCCTTGACGGATGTTGGTTTCGACATCCCCCGCGCCAGCAAGAATTACATCACAGCCAAAGACCCCGAAACCAGCGAACGCTGGCGATTAAAAGGAGAAATATTCCGTGACGACTGGCAAGCGGACTCGGCTGAGCGAGAAATTGAATGCGGATCTGGACGAGATCCGCAAAGAACACGCCGTCTTGATGGAGTCTCAATTGCAGAACTTCAGGAACGATATTCAGGAGTGTGTGACACACGCGCGGAATACAATCGAAGCCGATACCCGCATGTTTCTGGATTGGAGCGGGACGACCTGGCAGAGTCACATCGACACGATCAAACGACTGTTATGGATTTCACCCTGGGCGACGGCAACAGCCTGTCTGGTGCTGATCTCAGTGACTTTAGGGCTGACCTTTCTGTGGAGTTGGAAACTTTCGACGATGGCGACAACGACGCAGTTAGAGAGCTTGGGCATTCAGACGGTGCTGCACGAGCAAGCGACTTATTTGATCCTGCCGCCAGAGACATCAAGCATGCGCACCTGTTCGGTGGCGAGCCGAATGGTTTCCTGCATCAGAGTGGAGCCGAACTAGATGGATCAACCCATGACAGCCTTGGAGCGAGATTTGCTCGCGTGCGTCGAGCGGTTGGTGACGGCTTGCGAGACCTCCGCCAAGGAATTGCGCAGTTTGGAAGAACGCTCGACGACCGGGATCGAAGCCAGACTGAGTGGCTTAGTTCAGTGCGTGGAGTTTCTAATGAAATCGCATCTCGTATCAGTCAGTACGTTGGCCGACTTGCTAACCGAAGAGCAGAGCTACATGGCGCTGGAAGAGAAATTGCAAACCAGCTTGAAACTAGCGAGAGCCGCCGAAAAACAGCTGAGAGAGAGCTGAACGAGCAACGCCTTGAGCAAGACCGTGACTACGGCTTCCAACTGTAATTTGAAGGGAAAGCAATGTTGTTTTCACACGAACGCTTCACCATGAGTTTTCGCCAAGCACTCGACTTCGGGATCGACTATCGCGATTTCGAGAAAGTGCGTTGCTTGCCAAAGGATGTCCCGTTGATCGCCATTGCAGGTGTTTGGGGCGAATACAGCGACATACGTTGTCTATTTTTGGATAAAGCAGGTAGAGGCTACATGCGCTATATCCAAAAATGGGGTGATAGAGGTTTTTTGATCCGAGAACTAGGGTTGGATGCGAAGGAAATAAGGATTGGGCAAGTCATTACTATTCAAGATAAATGTTTATAGAACATGTCTTTCATGTCGTTAACCAGGCGAACTTGATACTGTCGGTTGGTTTGGTTGAATGACAGAGGTACGGAAATTGTCGCAATCGGCGGTTTTGGGTAACAACTGAACCATTACAGATTGGCTCCCACTACAAAACGTTTCAGATAGAGACGCTTTCAGAATTCACTGAGCGCAGGACGCTTCCATCCGTAGCGACTTGAGACCATAATTCGTCGGGTCGCGGCCATAGAATTCGTGGTAACGCGGCGCATCATATCGGACCCTGACTTCTGGGCTCTCGATACGCGACGGCTTAGCAATACGAAAATCGTCCGTGCGGAGATTATTTGGTCAGCCAATCCCCGTAGGCATCGATATCAATCATTGGCACGGTGCCGCTAAACTGGAGACGTGAGATCAGCGCGAACAGGAAGGCGGTTGCCGGTTTCGTTCCCTCAACAAGGTCGTACCCCTCCTCCCCGTCAAACAAAAAATGCCCGTGAGAGGCGACACACCCGATGTCCAATCTTTTATCATCTTCGCCTTCTTTAAGGACGTTTTCGAACGGTGTCCCCAGCGGCGGCTTCCATTCGCTCTCGAAAGTCAAAAGCCCGCCAATGATGGGAATAAGCTGTTTTGGCGGGTAGATTCCGCCAGCATGCGGGATTGGTAGGCTGGTCCGATGCAAATTTCGGACTGAAGCCACCTTGTTTTGTGCATATCTCACCAGACCCGCGTCTGCCGTCTGCTTGGCCTCAAAAACAGCGTAGACACTCTCAGCTGGAACAATGAGCTGATCTTCGTATGTGAAAATGAAAGGCGAATACTGGCGATCAAAGATCACCGCATCAATCTGATCGCTAAAGTTTCCAAGGCTATCGACGACATGGGCGCTGGCAACCTGGTATCTTTCGGGAATGTACTGAGCGAGCATATCGATCCAAATAGCTTCGCTAGCGTCCCCTTTCGTCCCGGGATGCTTGAAGGACTTTCGCGCAGTCGAAAGCCGGTGCTGAATGTCCTCATGCAAGGAGGATAAGAGTTGTGAAAGTGACCATTCGGCCATTGTCTTTTATCCTCCTAAGAAAGCGGAAATTTCGGCCCAAAGAATGCGCGCCATGCTTTCAGGGCATCTCCATTCTTGCCTTGGCGCGCCAAATGTATCGCGGTCGCGATGTCGCGGTTAGCCTGGTCCAAAATCGTTTGAGCGCGCTTTACCATTGCCGCATCCATTCGGTCACTGACAGGAGATCCCAGCCCGGCCGGATCTGGCCAGCCTTCGTGAATTCGGTCGCGCAGCGTCGCAAAGAACGCCTGAATTTCGCGATCATGTGAACCTCCCCACCCGCCGTGGAGGCACTCCATAGCCATCACCTCGATCAGAAAGGACGGTTTGATGGGCTTTTCACCGTGGCGGCTATTTTGGTTCCAGTACTTCACCATGCGCACAAGGCCCTTCCACTCATTGCCATAGGCTTGGTGGGCCTCAACGGCCTTCTGTGCATGGATTTCGGGATTTGTCTCCATCCACTTCCCGGTTGTGTTATTCGGGATCTCGTAGTCATCGCCTTTTGCGAATGCGGGCACGGCATCCACGCTTACAACCCTGTAGTCTGTGTTGTCGTCGGAATCGACGACAACACCAAAGTCCACACCCACTGAGCGGCCCTGTTTTTTAACGGCCCTGCCTCCATAAACGTCAACCAGCGTATCGTAGAACGCAGTTAGAATCTTGTCGGGGTGTTTTTCTCGATAGTGTTCTTCATCTTCTCCGAGAACGAAGAAGATATCGACATCCTTCAGCGGCTTAGTTTTCGTCCAGCGGGCGTAACTTCCGGTCAAAAAGCTGCGATCGATCTGAAAAGCAGCATCCAAGTGTTCGCGGACTTCTTTTTGACGCTTGGATGCGTTCTGCCGCTCTTTTTCATTCAACTCCATTCGGCTTTTGAATTTCTTGAATGCGTCCGGCAGTGAAATCATGATGCTTGCCTCCAATACGAGGCCGTCGCTCCTAGCCCATTGTGTTCGATGGTAGATCCAAGGCTTTGGCGAACCATGCCGTCGGTTGAACGGGCGGTGGTCCGATTCCAACCCGGGACATCAGGTCGACCAGGTCTTGTCCGTAACAGAAGGTCGTACTTGGCGCTTGTTGGCGCTACACCCGCTTTACGAATTGCCCAACGAAGTTGGTCAGTGTCTGTCCAGAAGCTTCCATCTCCAGCAGACCAACTGTAGTTCACGTCAATGTCCCAACGCAGTATCAGTTTGTCGGTTGTCGGGTTGTAAATCTCCAGAGTAATTTTCTCGAGATCTTCGCTCTCTAGCCAAGCCTTGATACCCCGCATGTTGATTTCCGTGTCATTAACGAAGTTTGTCGGGTCCATCCCACTCAGACGAATTATGTCTTTGAGGCTTTTGAGGATGTTGTCTGCCACATAGGTAACGGACTGGGTGCGGGAATATGTGATGACCGATGTCATGGTTTCAACAACCCCTCGAAATCAATTTCAAGCGCTGCACCTTGTGAACTGTTCGCGGCGTCTTGCTTCTTAGTTTCAGTTTTGTCGCGGGCGGTGATGCGCTCACCCTTCTGTTTCAGAGCTGATTGAACCCAATCGATGTCATCAGGTTCACATGGCAGTGAAATCGACCAATCACCATTCAGTGGGTCAAACCCGAGCACGTCTTCGTTCGCGTCCGACCCATCGATCGCATCGTCATCGTATAGACAGTAGATGCGCGTCTGCGGTCCCTCACAGCTGACAATGATTGGTGAGTTGTGGCAGGCTTTGTCCGCGATTATGCTGCTTGCAATGCCGGCGACACTGCCGAGTTCCTGTTGCGCACCGGTATTTGTCCGGGTGAGCAAGTCGCTGATTGCGGCCCATGTGGCCAAGGCGTCACGATGCGGAGAGCTCCGGAATGTTCTGCGGGTTACGGTTGCCATCATTTCCCCCGATTTGCATTTTTGTTGGCTTGGGCTGATTTCGCAGCTGCCGCCAACTGGGACAGCGTTACTGAACCGGGGTTCAGTGCCACCTGAGTGTTTGAGGCGAGTGCGTTTGCAACCGTTTTTCGGATCGCTCTTCCGTCAAGGCCGACGAATTCGCCAGCACAGGTATCGAAGTCACGGTCTCCCGTCAGCTCTTCTATCTCAGGATAGGTGCTGCCTAGTCCCGATAGGCACTCCCGCAAAATTGTCTTGCAGGCTTCCTTTCCGGGAAGGGGTACTTCAAGCACTAGATCGCATCGGGAAACGAAGGCATCGTCCACGGCTTCCGGGTAGTTACTGGTCGCCACAAACAGCAGGTTCTTGTGAGATTCTGCCAGCAGGTCGAGCTGAACCAGAACGGCGTCCGTTGCTCGATGAATGTCGACAGGGTTGGCATCGAGGCTGAGCCTGGACCGGTCGACCGCAAGTGTTTCCACCTCATCTAGCAGCACAATCGTCGGGCCTGTATTGGCAAGTTCTGCGAGGGTCTGCGCGAAGAGGTCAGAAACCGCCCGTTGCGTTTTCCCCATGGCGGAACTCGTCAATCCGTGCGCTTCAACTTCAACGAGTTGGAAATTTCCACCCTTGAAAGCCGCTGCGGTTCGATTGGCCAGCCCTCGCGCGAGCGAAGTTTTGCCCGTCCCGGGTGCGCCAACCAGAAGCAGGACGCCATGGAGCGGCAACACGGCTCGGCTCATTTTTGGTCGCATTGTGAAATTCAGCACCGCCTGAGAGAGCAGGCGCTCCTTCATCTCAGCGTCGACGACGATTGAGTCCCAGAGTTCTGCCAGACCGAGGTCCGGCAGTGCCGTGATCTTTTGAATTCCCTTCGGCAGGTCGCCCGCAAAAGGTGCGTTCATGACTGCTTCCTCGTTTCTTTGCCTGTGCTGGCGCATCGTCCAGTGATTCGGCGGTTTACAAATTTGCCTTTTTTCCGGCCTCATGTTACAATTTAGGGACAATACGCCACGCATTCAAGCGTTGTAGTTTACAAAAATTCAATCATATGGGTGAAATGTAAACCACCCGCTGGGAGGACGATATGATTGGCAAGCGACTCAAAGGAGCCCGGGCTGCATCCGGCCTATCGCTCCGTGCACTTTCCGATGCCATGGAAAACAAGGTGTCCGCTCAAGCCATCGGCAAGTATGAGCGGAATGAAGACATGCCAGGATCAGGCGTGCTACTAGCGCTTGCCCGGTCTTTGAACGTTTCTGTGGATTTCCTACTCAGCGACGACGAGCTCGAGTTGGAGGGCGTGGAGTTCCGCAAGTCTGCAAGCTCGTCGGCCAAAGAGGTCGCGACGATTGAGGCCAAGACGCTCAATATGGTCGAAAAGTACCTAGCAATTGAAAGCTTGCTGAATCTGTCCAGTCAGGAATGGGATGCTCCGCTCGAAGCTCCCTACTGGGTCGCCGACCCTCGTGATGCCGAGGACGCGGCACGCAACATGCGTGCATCCTGGCAATTAGGCCACGATCCGATCCCAATGCTTGCCGAACTCCTCGAGGAGCACGGAATTAAAGTACTTTCGTTGGATGTTGATCGGATCGACGGGCTTGCAGCAAAGGTTCGTCGCAAAGATCATCACTCGGCTCGTGTCATCATGATCAAGAAAAAAATCTGGTCAGAGCGGAAGCGCTTCAGCCTGGCCCACGAATTGGGCCATATGGTGCTCAAGGTCGCTGAAGGTTGCGATTCAGAACGCGCAGCAAATCGATTTGCTGGTGCGTTCCTCGTTCCGGCAGAAGTGTTACGGCAGGAAATTGGTGCCCGTCGGACGGACATAAGCATTGGAGAGCTCATTAGTCTGAAGGATCGGTTTGGCGTCAGCATTCAAGCGCTGACGTATCGATGCAAGGATTTGGAGATCATCAACCAGGCAACTTTTGCACGCCTGTTCAAGGTCTATAAACAACGTGGTTGGCGGGATGAACCGTTCGAGGAGCCAAATTCCATTCCTTGGGAACGAGAAGAACCGGACCGCTTTCAGCGGCTGTGTTTTCGTGCCCTCTCCGAGGGGTTGATCGGGTTGTCTCGCGCGGCAGAACTTCTCGAAATACGAGTAAAAGAACTGGAAGAGCGGTTGGACCACATGGCATAGTGCCTATGTGCAAGTCCTTGTTTCTGATACCTCTGTCCTGATCGACATCGAGAGAGCCTCGCTGACCACGAGGCTCTTTGATCTTCCTTATGACTTTGCCGTTCCCGATCTTCTCTATGAGGCAGAACTCCTCGACTGGATGGGTCCTGATCTGCTCGGTCTCGGACTAAAAGTCGAAGAACTCACGCCACAAGAGACCGCACGCGCAACTGAGCTAAAGCGGGCGAAAGCAATGTTGTCGACGCCGGATGTTTTTGCGTTCTGCCTAGCGGCAGAAAGGGACTGGGTGCTTCTAACCGGCGATGGTGCGCTCCGGGCAGAAGCAGAGCACCACAAAATTGCGATGCACGGAGTTTTATGGGTGTTCGACGAACTGGAACATCATGCCGTTTGTTCGACAGCCACACTCAAATCGGGCCTTGAGGCGGTTCGTGACCACCCCAGATGCAGACTTCCTATAAGAGAGATCAATCGACGTCTCGACCGATACTAGATGGGCCGCGCAACCATTCCCGCGAACCGACTACATGTTTCCATTTGCGGTCTTGTTGAATTGGCCGATTGAATGTCGGCTTTCTGGGAGAGGTCAACGCCGACGATCTCGTGCCCAAGTCCGGATGATCTCAAGCCCCTACATCCAGCGCTTTAAATTCCTTCAAACCAATCTGGGTGAATTTGAACCCTCTCGATCATCTCAGTTGCTACACCCAGCCGATTTTCCTTCAACAACTCACAGAGCCGATCACCGTCGATCAGATCAATCGCAATCGCGCCGTCGCGTGTCGCTTCATCCGAAGCTTGGCTAGTGAAATGCCCTGTGGTGATAAAAAGCCCTTTATCTGCGCGGCCCTGCAGGGCTCCTCGAAAGTCTCGGATTTCCTTGGAGCCAACGCTGCCCTTCCAGCGCTTACACTGAAAGTAAACCTGGAACGACACGAGGTTCACGCGTAGCACGCCGACACCGTCGATCCCGCCGTCGCCCGACTTGCCGCGCACTTCGACTTTCGTGAAACCCGCCTCACGCAAGAGTCGCTGCGCGAGGCGTTCGAACCCGTCTGGGGTCATCTTGCCCAACACAGCCAGCAGTGCCGATTTCCAGTCTTCCTCATCAGTCGGGCAATCGTCAGCCATGACCTCGATCTCTTCGCCCCTGTCCGAATCAGCCTTCTTGGCGGCCAGACGCTTCAGGCGCGCGCGCTCACGCTCTTCCTGCGTCACCTGATCATAGATCGCTTGTGTCGCGCTAAGGTCCGAGATCGCGGACCCTGTCTCCGTCAAAGCCCAGACCCCGCGTTTGGAGTTGTTCAGCGCATCTCCGCGCTTCAGATAGGTTCGCGCCCAGGCCAAGTAGTAATTCACCCGCGTCCGATTCTCATCGCGCGGCATGGTGAAAGCCTGTTCGGCCTCTGTCACGCCTTCCAGCTCGATCACCTTCTCATCGAGCTCCTGGATCGTCGCGGACCCGCCGAGGTCTTTCAGCGCCTCGACCGTGACAAGCATCATTCCGGGAAGGTCTGGGAGCGTCTCTGCATCAATTTCAAATCGTCTCATCAAAATCCCTCATTCAAAACCGCGACACACCTGGGATCGATGAAAACAACAGGACGGCGTCCATACTATCGCCCCAGAAGAACTCCCCGCCCAGACTTTGCAGCTTGCCGGATTTATCCTTGAACAACTGCTCAGCCGCTTCAGCCGCTTTCCGATCAGCAAACGGGGCCTGAAGTTCGATCCGCCACCGCCCCTTCGCAGCGGGTGGAATTCCCGCGTTTAACTGGTTAGACCGCGACGCCGGATCGTTCGAGACGCCGATCTTCAGTGCGACCGACTTACTGCCAAAAGACTGGGCGCGCCCCAACAGCGCAGCACCGTCGCCATCGAATTTCGCGAGGTAAAGGAACGTCTCGCCATCTGTGTAGGTGGAGGTACGCTGGCCACTAGACCCCGGAAACGCCCTTGACGGAAAGAACTCTTCCTTGAACGGGGTGTCGGTCAGACCGCTGTGCCGGACTGGCTCTTCGCCGAATACGTTGACCTCGGTCACCTTGATCTTCAGCGCTGTGTCAATCTCTGCAGGCGTCAGAGCGCGCCCCCAGACGCCGATGCCTTGGCCCGCGTCCTTGTCGTAAGTGTCGGGCGCGATGCGCTCGATCGACATCTTGTCGAGCGCACGCCATGCGCGACGCACGGGAAGGCCATAGGTCCACTTTTCGCCGTTGCCTCTTTCTCGTTTGGCCTCAAGCGAAGCTTCAGACGCCTTTTCGTGATCGCGTATCGGGCGTGCCTCGATCTCGACAAACCCGAGGATATGCGACCGCATGGATTTCTTGGTGTTGCCCGAAGCCGCGCCGTAGATCATCATCAGATCGCCGTCGTTGAGTTCACGCAGGGCGCGTGCCTGACCGCTCTCTCTTGTCCAACCAACATAGCCGTCCAGTTCCGGATCAAAACCGTAAAAGGCGCGTATCCACATGTTGCGCCCGTCGGGCAGACCGGAACTCATATCACACCACGCTTTCCAGAAGGGCGATTTCGTCGGGGGTGAGGTCGAAGAGGTCGTAGACGATGCCGTCGATCTTGGCTTCGGCCTGGGCTATTTCAGCGGTGAGGCGCGCAATCTCGGCGCGATCGCGGGTGATCCAGTCTTCCCAGTCGGAACGCTCTGACAGCGGGATATCGGCCTTGAAGGCTTTCTTCACTTCAGCCCGGAAGGCGGCGAAGTCTGGCAGGGTCCACCATTCCTTGAGCTTGTTGTTGAGCTTTGGCTCGCGGTCTGGCGGGCAGAGGTCGGGGATGCGGCGGGTGAGAGCGGATTGGAGCTTCAGACGGGCTTCAGCGGCAGATTGTGCTACTTTTGCGGTTTCACGAAGTTGATCGCGAACTTGGCTCGGCATGTCTGGGATCGGGAGTTGGCCAACATACTGTGCCTTCATTCGGGAATAGCCGCCTCTAGCCAAAGGTGTCAGGGTTTTGAACACAAACCACACGGCCTTCGAGTTCAGCAGACCCGCAACGGCGTAGTCGTCAGATGGGAATGCAAATGCCGTCGTCTCAAGGTAGCTTCCCGATGTATCTAAGTGGAATGGACTCTCTGCTGCAATGTCACGATAGGTTATTTTTGTCCCTTCGAAGCCTGGCACGTAGGCCTCTTGAGGCTGTTGAAGTTCAAACCATTCTTGCTTCGTGGCCCTCTTTTCCAATCGATCCTTGAACGGGAGAAGCCAATCACGGATTGCTGGATAATTGTCGATTTCGATGCGGTTCTTGGGGATGTATATCAGCCAAAGCCCGCGGGGTTCTGCCCGCCAGCGCCTGAGGTCTTTTCCCTCTAAGAACGGTTTCAGGATGTCCGCCGAATTGGGGTCCTGTGCGCAGAGTTTTTCTTTAGTTGATGTGTCTACGATGAAGGCCGCGTTTAACCCTGTCTTGATGCCATACAGTGGCGAGCCAAATACTTCCTTCAGAGTCTTGTTTCCTTTCCTGATCTTGTCTCGGATCGCGCGAAGAGCGGGGTTTTCCAACTCCCACGATCCCTCGCTAAGGGCAGCCTGCGGATAAGGACCCTGGGCTGTTTCCCAACTCGCGAGAAAGTTCGTTTCAGGAATTGCGTCTACTTTCCAAAACCGTAGTTCGTGATCTTGCGCAGCAACCTTATTCTTAAGCACGAGGATTGCAGGATAGGTCGTAACTCCCTCAAAGACTTGCAGATCGCCAAAATCGACTACACCTTCAATAGTAGTGTTTTGCAGCAAGTATTGGCGCAACGGCTTTCCCGAGCCGGTTTTGAAAAAAGTGTTGTTTGAGATGTAGCCCAAGCGCCCGCCGGGCTTCAGAAGTCGCAATCCGCGTTCATAGAAGTAGCAATAAAGGTCCGCACGGTCGGACACGACCTCATACCGTTTTTCCAGATAGGGTTTGAGCGTCTTCAGGAACTCCATCCGAACATAGGGCGGGTTGCCAAGCACCACGTCGAAACCACACTCGGCAAAGACGTCAGGGAATGCGGTCTCCCAGGTGAAAGCGTGATCGAGATATGCGAAGTTGCTGTCTTCGATTAGACTGTCACCGACGCGGATACTGCCCGACAGGCTGTCCAGAACCTTGCCACGCCGCGCGGTCTTGATCCAAAGCGACAGCTTAGTGATCTCAACGCTTTCCGCATTCACGTCTACGCCGAAAAGGTTGTTCGACAGGATTTCACTGTCCGGCAAGTAGTCGAGCAGATCGCCGAAGTGTTCGGCCTTGGGCAGCAGCTCCTTGATCTTGTCATTAACGCGAGTCAGCTCAGCCTTCATGAAGTCGAAAGCCATCACCAGAAACACGCCTGAACCACAGGCGGGATCAACAATGCGTAGAGCCCGCAGGCGATCACGATAGGCTTGCCAGGCTTCCAACTCGGCCGATTTCCTGCGCCACGGGATGGTAGCATAGTTGGAGATGTCCGCTCCCTTCCTGGCGTGATCGCGGAGGATGTTTTCAAAGGCTTCCTTGAGGTGCGCGCCAAGGGTTTCAGCCACTATGAACCGCGCGATGTAGTCAGGGGTGTAAACCACCCCGTCCCGCTTGCGTCGCCCACTGGTGCCGCTGGTCTTTTCCGGTTCTTCCTCTTCGCCGCGCGCGATGGCCTGCAGGCGTTCCACATCGGCGATGGATTGTTCGAAGATGTGGCCGAGAACCGTGACGGAGACTTCGGAGGCGAAATCATACTCGCCCAGCGTCTTGAACCCTTCACAGATGGCATCCGGCAGGATGAGGCGGTCGATCACTTCATCCGTGCGGAACAGTCCACCGTTGTAGCGCGGGATGGCCGGGACGAGGACCTTGCCTTCTGCGTCCCTAACTTCATTGCGACCTGCGTCGATAGCGCGGAACAGGCCTTTGAAATTTTCCCAAACTGGGCGCGGGTTGTAGGGGTCAACGTGCGAGAACGCGTCTCTAAGCGTATTGTCGGGCAGAAGGCCTGTATCTTCTGCAAAGGCGATGAAGAGCACGCGGTCGAGGATTTTCTGCGCGAAGGCAATTGCGTCGAGCGCGTCGATAGACGAGTCTGCCACTTGCACTGCATGAAGTAGCTTCAGCCGGAGGTCTTTGTAGTCTTGGTAGAGCTTGTCCGTGATGTCCTTGTCTTCGCGGCGGCTTTCCTTAAGCAGGTCAAGCGTGCGGCCAGAAAGAAGGTTTTCGGCCGAAAGAAGAAGCATGAAGCGAGCGTATTCGTCCGGATCAGTCAGCTTGTCGAAGCGGAAGACCTCGTAAGCCGATGTGCCTTCACCAAACCCATAGAACCGCAGTTCGATGTAGTTAGACACTAGAACCCACTTCACGCCGCGCGCGTTCATGGCATATTCCCACGCCTGTTGAACGGGGCTCTTGTTGCGACCAGGCATGATCGCATCAAGGTCGCGGGTATCTGCGCCCTTCAGCTCGAATGGTGCGAGGATTTCAGGCTTGGGGCCACCGAAGCGCCCGAGGGCCAAGTCGACACTGCCTCGCAGTATCGTTTGTTCGGTCGAAACAGTATAGTCTGCACCGCCAGCGGGACCATGGTAACCTAGTACATTCTCTACAATCTTGGAGGTGAACTGCCCATGCAGAGCGACTTCTTTTAGTGAGTAGATTCGACCGTCTTGGATCATATTGGCCCAAGCAGACAGGGTTTCGTAATGGTCTTGAGGGATCGTTGCAGGCTTAAGGTGCCGCTTAATAGTCTTTTTATTGAAGAGCTTCATATCTTTTATGGTTTTTTAGAGCTGCATTCAATTTCGCGGCGATAGCGCCAATCAATAAAAGCGACGGGAAACGCGATCACAGTTAAAAGCAACACTGTCAGCATCGACGACGCGGCAATCACTTGTTGAATTTCAATTGTCAATGAATCCCCCGCACCTCGAAAAGTAAATAAGTTGTGCCAGATAAAAACCACTATTAAGCAGAGCATGGCTGCTGCTGTGCCCTTGTACAAAGCCCTACCAACCGGCTCGAGGATTCTACGGTGAGCTCCTTCCAGCACCGCAATTTTAGTGCGTTGCCATTGAACTGTTGGTTGTTCCAAAACCTACTCCTTAAGTAGTTCAATCCAAGTATGAACATCATCCATGACCACTTCCTTCCCCTCCAGGAAAGAACGATACCAGCGTGCTGCTACGGCTCCGCGCTTTTCGCTTCTCAATGTTATCCCGCTATCAGATAGATACTTATCCAGCGCGACTTCGAACTCTTCAAGTGCGAATAAGTCGTGCTTCAATCTAACTGCTTCGACTCCCAAGAGAATCCAATTCAGGTCAACGGAAAACTCACGGTGTAGCTCTACGAGCTTTTCGACGGGCATAGAGCGTTTTCCGAGTTCGTAACTCTGATATGCGCGTAGTGAAATCCCGAGGGCATCCGCCATTTTCTTTTGTGACATGCCCAGCTCATTGCGCGCGATTGCTATGCGCGCTCCAAGAGAACTCAAGTAGTCATTAGGCCGACCCGCCATGCTGGCATCGTTCCTCTTGCGAATGCGTACAATTGTTTGCTATACGCACATTTGTGCGCAATTGATTGCGTTTCGTACTCGGATCACTGCGACAAAGCGAGTGTGACCTGATTCGTGCTACCTTATGAAAAGGAAGAGCTTTTGACACGCGAAAAACTGCTTTCACCGAAAGAACTCGGAGAGATCGTAGGTCTCAGCACAGCGCAAGTTCGAGCGTTAGTGAACGACGGTCGACTCGAGTTTGTTGAGATATCTTCGAAAACCAAGATGCTTACTTTAGCTGGCTGGGAGCGCTTCCAAAGGGAAGCTACAAAGGTCAAACAAACGACCGTAAAACAATCGAGCTTGCCTATAGGCGAGCCTCCGCATTCAAACCTTTGATGCGAAAGATCACTCTATGAACACGTCTCGTGCATCTATAACACAAACTGAACTGACACGTTATCTCAAGGCGTACAGGGACGCCGGTATACCGGTTGTGCGATCGGAGATAAGCCGCGACGGGAAAGTCGTGATTTACAGCACCGAAAAACAAACAAATGATATTGGCAACCCCTGGGACCAAGCATGAAGCGGCGCAAACAATTTCCCGGCGCAACAGCTTATTTTGACCGGCACGGTAAAAGGCGATGGAGATTCAGGAAGGGAGGCTTCTCGGCGGAGCTTGGCAGGGAATATGGTACTGACGACTTTGTCAGGCGCTATGAAGACGCTGTAAACGGGCACACGACACGTGGGCTGGGCAGGTCGGACAGAACCAAACCCTATAGCGTCAGCCAACTTGTAGCACTTTGGTATCGCTCGCCCGAATTCCTTGATCTGGCGCCCAGCACACAAAAGGTATATCGCGGTATCGTCGAGAAGTTTCGAGAGGATCATGGCGACAAGCCTGTTCGATTGATGCACCGGCGGCATGTGCAAACAATCCTCGCCGAGAAGGCCGAGACCCCTACCGCTGCAAACAACCTACGAAAGCGGCTGATCCAGTTGATGGATTTCGCGATCTCATTGGATTGGCGCGGCGACAACCCCGCGCGGGCAACAAAGCCCTTCCGCGTGGGTGGTGATGGTTTCCACACCTGGGACGAAGAAGAGCTGGCTCAGTTCTTCAAGGTCCACAAGCCTGGCACGCTAGCGCATGCAGCGGTGACGCTTATGCTCTACACAGGCGCAGCGCGGGTCGATGCAGTAAAGCTCGGGCCGAAGAACATCCGCAATGGTAAGATCGAATATCGGCGGCAAAAAACGCAACGCTCTGGTGGGTTGCTGGTTTCCGTGCCGATCCATCCAGACCTGGCCGAGGTGCTGGAAACGCTACCGCTGGATCGTCCCTTCCTAGCCACGCGAAAGGGAACGATGCGCTCCGCTGGTGGACTGGGTAATCTCATGCAGCGTTGGACTGAAGATGCTAAACTGCCTCAATGCTCTGCTCATGGGCTGCGCAAGGCCTGTGCACGCCGTTTGGCTGAAGCCGGAGCGACTGCGCACGAGATCGGCGCGGTCACTGGGCACAAAACTCTGGCCCTCGTACAGCGCTACACCGAGGCCGCTGGCCGCGAGGGCATGGCCGATTCTGCGATTGGGAAACTGATCGCCCGTCCCAATGGCGAGCGTAATTTGGCGAACCCTTCGAATAAGTTCGTCAAACTTGACACCAAACCCATGCAAGGAAAGGAAAATTTATGAAAAGTGGTGAGCCGTGCAGGATTCGAACCTGCGACCCACTGATTAAAAGTCAGTTGCTCTACCAACTGAGCTAACGGCCCACTCTTCTTGTACCGGGACTTTCAAGTCCCGCGCGACGCCTGGTCGTTGCACCCACAAGGTTCAACACCAGCTTCGCTTTTCGTTACGGCAGAAACCCAAGGGAACCACCGACCCGATAGGCGGCCTAATTATGAGGAGCTTACGGGGGGGTCAAGCCCTTTTTTGGGGAATTTCTGTCGAAGGCTGGATTCACTTACTTACCGGCGTTATATGCGCGCCATGGCAAACAAATATGAAACCGGATTGCCCTTCATGAAGATGCACGGGCTGGGCAACGACTTTGTCGTTGTGGATGCGCGTGCGCATGCGGTACCGGTTTCGCCGCAGCTGGCGCAAGCGGTCGCACACCGGCATTTCGGCGTGGGATTCGACCAATTGGCGGTCATCGAAAACGGTGCGGGAGATGGGCATCTGGTGTTCTACAACGCAGATGGTTCAACCTCGGCCGCCTGCGGGAACGCGACGCGCTGTATTGCTCGGCACCTGATGAACGAGAGCGGCAAGACCGAGCTGCACTTGACCACCGATCGCGGCGACCTTATGGCCCGCGACGCGGGCGAAGGCATGACATCGGTGAATATGGGTCAGCCACAGTTGCGCTGGGATGAAGTGCCGCTTGCCGAAGAGGTGGATACGCTGGATCTGCCCATCGAGGGCGCACCGGTCGCCACCGGTATGGGTAACCCGCATTGCACTTTCTTTGTCGATGATGCTGAGGCGGTGCCGCTAGAGGTGTTCGGCGCACGCTATGAGCATCACCCGCTTTATCCGCAACTGACTAACGTGCAGGTGGCTCAAATCATTACCCGCGATCACATCCGTATGCGTGTCTGGGAGCGGGGCGTGGGCGTGACCCTGGCATCAGGGTCTTCTTCTTGTGCGACCGCCGTGGCGGCGGCGCGGCGTGGGCTGACCGGACGTGAGGTGCGCATTGATCTGGATGGCGGCACCTTGCATGTCGCCTGGCGTGATGACGGCGTCTGGATGACAGGGCCCAGCGTGCACGTATTTTCGGGGGTACTAACGCCCGAATTTCTGGGGTCGCTCGGATGAGCGCGCCCAAATTCACCACGCTGGGCTGTCGCCTCAACGCCTATGAAACCGAAGCGATGAAAGAGTTGTCCAGGCAGGCCGGGCTGAACGATGCCGTCATCGTCAACACCTGCGCCGTCACTGCAGAGGCGGTGCGCAAGGCGCGGCAGGAGATTCGCCGGCTGCGGCGAGAAAACCCCGAAGCACGTCTGATCGTTACCGGCTGCGCGGCCCAGACCGAACCTGAGACGTTTGTCCGGATGGATGAGGTCGATGCGGTGATCGGCAATACAGAAAAGATGCAACCCGAGACTTGGAAAGGGCTGACCGCCGATTTCATTGGACAGACAGAGGCCGTTCAGGTCGACGACATCATGTCGGTGACCGAAACTGCGGGCCACCTGATCGACGGGTTTGGGACACGTTCGCGCGCCTATGTGCAGGTTCAGAATGGCTGTGATCACCGCTGCACGTTCTGCATCATCCCCTATGGCCGTGGCAACTCGCGTTCAGTGCCTGCTGGGGTTGTGGTGGATCAGATCAAGCGGCTGGTCGACAGGGGCTATAACGAGGTTGTGCTGACCGGCGTCGATCTGACCTCATGGGGGGCCGATCTGCCGGCCGAGCCTAAGTTGGGCGATCTGGTGATGCGTATTCTGAAACTGGTGCCCGACCTTCCGCGCCTACGGATCAGCTCGATCGATTCCATTGAGGTAGACGAGAACCTGATGCAGGCCATCGCGACCGAACCGCGCCTCATGCCGCATCTGCACCTGTCACTGCAACATGGCGACAATCTGATCCTGAAGAGGATGAAGCGCCGACACCTGCGCGACGATGCGATCCGCTTTGCCGAAGAGGCGCGCCGCTTGCGACCGGCGATGACCTTTGGTGCAGACATCATCGCCGGTTTTCCTACTGAAACCGATGCACATTTTGAGAACTCCATGAAGCTGGTCGAGGAGTGCGGCCTGACCTGGCTACATGTCTTCCCGTACTCGCCCCGACACGGAACCCCCGCTGCACGGATGCCGCAGGTGGATGGCAAGACGATCAAGACCCGCGCCGCTCGCCTGCGCGCCTGTGGCGCTTCGCAGGTCCAGAAGCATCTTCAGGCTCAGGTGGGCAAAAGCCATCGGATTCTGATGGAAAACCCGCATATGGGTCGAACAGAGCAGTTTACCGAGGTCGATTTCTCAGCCCCGCAACGTGAGGGCGAAATTGTCGACGCTGCGATCACTGGTCAGACGGAAACACGCCTGACCGCTTAGTGCGGTCAGCGCTATGCTATGGCCTGCTAGAGGGAAGCGCGGCTTTCCATTCAAATGAAGAGCCCGCACCGCCAATTTCAGGGTTCAACAACCCAAATGCCTTGCGCGGCTACCCATCTCGCCTGATCAGGCGCGCACCAGTTGTTCGTAGGCGTCGGCAATGTCGCGGGTCAATTCACCGACCTCGAACTTGTAGGGCCCGATCTCACCCACCGGGGTGACTTCGGCCGCGGTGCCGGTCAGCCAGCACTGTTCGAACCCCGACATCTCTTCGGGCAGGATGTGGCGTTCATGCACCGGGATCTGGCGGTCCTTCAGCATCTGGATTACGGTCTGCCGGGTAATGCCGTTCAGGAAACAGTCAGGTTTGGGCGTGTGCACCTCGCCATCCTTGACGAAAAACACGTTGGCCCCCGTCGCCTCGGCCACATAGCCGCGGTAGTCCATGAACAGCGCATCCGAACAGCCCCTGGCCTCGGCCTTGTGCTTGGAAATGGTGCAGATCATGTAGAGACCCGCTGCCTTGGCGTGAACCGGGATGGTTTCCGGGCTGGGGCGTTTCCATTCGGCGATGTCCAACTTGGCGCCCTTCATCTTGGCGTCGCCGTAGTAGGCGCCCCAGGGCCAGACAGCCACCGCCATGTGAACAGGGTTGCGCGCAGACGCGACGCCCATATCTTCGCCCGAACCGCGCCAGACTACGGCGCGTACATACGCGTCCTCTAGCCCGCTGGCCTTTAGCGCTTCGGCCTTTGCCCCCTCGATATCATCCACGGACCATTTCATCGGCATGTCCAATGCCCGCGCCGAGGCGATCAGGCGTTCAGAATGCTCACGACTCTTGAAGATTTTACCGTTGTAAGCGCGCTCGCCTTCAAAAACAGAAGACGCGTAGTGCATGGCGTGGCTCAAAACATGGACCTTTGCAGTGCGCCAGTCGACCAGTTCGCCATCCATCCAAATCACGCCGTCGCGATCATCATATCCCGCCATGGGGTCCCTCCCGAAAAGGACGATTTTTCAAAAAGTTGCGCAAAGTAGGGCCGCTACGGACACAATCTTGCGCCAAAACTGCGACTCGATACCGCTTTGCTCTTGGAATGTCAATAAGACTGACATAAACTGCGCCAAAGCAACCGGGAGGCATCTGATGTCGGACGCGCGCAGCGCCCCTGTTTATGGCGGCGAAAGCCTGTTGTTCCTGACCGACGAGCAATTGCGGCAAGGGATTGAGGCGATGTTCTTTGCCTATCGCGGCTTTACTGCCGACCCCGACCGGATTCTTGCCGAAATGGCCTATGGGCGCGCCCACCACCGGGCGATTCATTTCATCAATCGCGCGCCAGGAACCACCGTAAACAACCTTTTGAGCATTCTTGGCGTCACGAAACAGTCCCTAAACAGAGTATTGCGCACGCTGATCGCTGATGGTCTCGTGGAAAGCCGGATCGGCACTGTGGACAAGCGTGAGCGCCATCTTTTTCTGACCGATGCGGGCCGCGCGCTGGAGACCAAATTGTCCGATGCACAACGGGCGCGGATGCGGACTGCCTACAAGGATGCTGGCCCCGAGGCGGTTGCCGGGTTTAAACAGGTGCTTGAGGCAATGATGGATACCAGTATGCGACGCGCCTACCGAAACCTGAAGGACGGCACCCCATGAGCGATCTGGACGCGCACCTGCTGATCGTTGATGATGATGAACGCATCCGCGATCTGCTCAAGAAGTTTCTGATGCGCAACGGGTTTCTGGTGACCGCTGCCCGCGATGCAGCTCATGCGCGGCGCGTGCTGTCGGGGCTGGATTTCGATATGATCGTGCTGGATGTGATGATGCCGGGTGAAGATGGTGTCAGCCTGACCCGCAGCCTGCGCGAAACTCATTCGACACCGATCCTGCTGCTGACCGCGCGCGGTGAGACAGAGCATCGGATCGCGGGGCTTGAGGCAGGAGCCGATGACTACCTTGCCAAGCCGTTCGAGCCCAAGGAACTTTTGCTGCGCATCAGCGCGATTCTGCGTCGCATGCCGGAAACCTCTGCCGAGGATACCGCGCCAAAAATCCTCCATCTGGGGCCGATCCGTTATGATCTTGAGCGGGGCGAGATGTGGCAGGGCGAGGATCTGGTGCGACTGACCGCCACCGAGAGCCAGCTCATGAAGATCTTCTCTTCCCAGCCTGGCGAGCCGGTGAGCCGCACCAAGCTTGTCGAGGATCTGGGCCGCGACCGGGGCCAGGCTCAGGAACGCGCGGTAGATGTCCAGATCACCCGGCTGAGGCGTAAAATCGAGCCTAACCCGAAGCAACCACGGTATTTGCAGACGGTGCGTGGCGCGGGTTATATGCTGGCACCGGACTGAGACACTTGTCGCCGCACGGCGTATTCATGCCTTAGGCGCAGACCTTTACCGCCGATGAAGAACGGATCCCGATGACGACCGCCCTGCTGACCCACGCCGATTGCCTGTCCCATGTGACGCCAACCGGGCATCCCGAAAGGGTGGCTCGGCTGGAGCATATCTTGCACGCGCTGGAACCGCTTGAACTAAAGAGTGTGACGGCACCCTTGGCCGCTGATGACGATTTGCTGCGGGTTCATCCAGCCGACTATATCAACCAAATCCGAAGCGCCTGCCCTACCGAAGGCTTTGCGCAGATTGATGGGGACACATTCCTTTCGCCTGGATCTGTCGAGGCCGCTTACCGCGGGGCCGGTGCGGTGACGCGCGCCGTTGATCTGGTGCTATCTGGCGAAACGGGCAATGCCTTTTGCGCCATCCGCCCGCCCGGACATCATGCGGAAAAGGACACTGCGATGGGCTTTTGCCTGTTTGGTAACGCCGCTTTGGCCGCAAAGCATGCGCTCGACCACCACGGGCTGTCGCGAGTCGCGGTTGTGGATTTCGACGTTCATCACGGCAATGGAACGCAGGACCTGCTCTGGGACGAGCGACGCGCACTCGTGATCACCTCGCAGCAGATGCCGCTCTGGCCCGGCTCGGGCCGACCAGATGAGACCGGAGATTTCGACACCATCGTCAACATTCCGCTCGGTCCCGGCAGTGGCGGCGCAGAGATGCGCGCGACCTATCAGCAGCAGGCCTTTCCCCGCCTGCGGGCGTTCAGACCCGAATTGATCATAATTTCCGCGGGGTTCGACGCCCACCAGGACGACCCGCTCGCCTCGCTGAACTGGTCCACAGCGGATTTCGGCTGGTTGACGCGTGAGATCTGCGCCATTGCGGCAGAGCTCTGCGAAGGGCGTATCGTCTCGACTCTGGAAGGCGGATATGATCTGAACGCGCTGGCCGCCTCGACCAAGGCGCATGTGGAAGAATTGATAAAGGCAGCACAATGACTGACACGCCCGTGGACCAGATGAGCTTTGAACAGGCGATGAAGGAGTTGGAGACCGTCGTCAGTCAGCTGGAACGCGGCGATGTGGCCTTGGACCAGTCGATCACTCTCTATGAGCGCGGTGCCTTGCTCAAGAAGCGTTGCGAGGATGAGTTGAAGCGCGCCGAGGAAAAAGTCGCCGCCATCACACTAGATGGGGATGGCACGCCAACCGGGACAAAACCTGTCGAAGGTATGTGATGTTCCGCGACCAACTGGCGAAAGACGCGGCGCGTATACAGGATCACTTTGACCTGATCCTGGCAGAGTTTGATGGACTGCCGGTCACTCAGGCGATGGGGTATGCCACGCGAGGCGGAAAGCGGCTGCGCGGCTTTCTGGTGCTGGAAAGCGCGCGGCTCTTTGATGTTGATCCCCAAAAGGCAATCTGGCCAGCGACCGCGATCGAGGCATTACATGCCTATAGCCTCGTGCACGACGATCTGCCTTGCATGGATGATGACGACCTGCGGCGCGGGCGGCCCACGGTGCACGTGAAATGGGACGACGCGACCGCTGTTCTTGCGGGTGACGCCTTGCAGACGCTGGCCTTCGATCTGGTGGCCCGGCCCGATGTGGGGACGCCAGAGACGCGTATTTCCCTTGTTCAGAGCCTGTCAGAAGCCAGTGGTGCCAAGGGCATGGTATTGGGGCAGGCGCTGGACATGGCAGCCGAAGTGGCACCGGCACCGCTGAATCTCGACGAGATCACGCGCCTGCAAGCGGGCAAGACCGGGGCGCTGATCGAATGGTCAGCCAGCGCCGGCGCCGTGATGGCTGGGGCCGACCCCGACCCGCTGCGCCAATATGCCCGGGCGCTTGGCCTTGCCTTTCAGATCGCTGACGACATCTTGGATGTTGAGGGGGACGCCGAAAAGGCCGGCAAACGGCTGCACAAGGATGATGCGGCGGGTAAGGCAACCTTCGTGTCGTTGCTGGGCCTGGATCAGGCCAAATCCCGCGCGGCCGAGCTGATTGATCAGGCCAATGCCGCACTGGATGTGTTCGGCCCGACCGCTGAGACCTTGAAGCAGGCCGCGCGCTTCGTTATTGCCCGCGACAGCTAATCCGCGCTTGGAGGCGCCATGTCTGACCGCCCGAACACGCCCCTGCTGGATCTTGTGGACCGCCCTGCGGATCTCAAGCGGCTCAGCGACACCCAGCTGACACAGCTGGCGAGTGAGCTGCGTTCTGAGACCATATCGGCAGTTTCGGTGACCGGTGGGCATCTGGGTGCAGGGCTGGGCGTGGTGGAACTGACAGTGGCCCTTCATGCGGTGTTTGACACGCCGCGCGACAAAGTCATCTGGGATGTCGGCCATCAATGCTACCCGCACAAGATCCTGACCGAGCGCCGCGACCGCATTCGCACCCTGCGGATGAAAGACGGGCTGAGCGGTTTCACCAAGCGCAGCGAAAGTCCCTATGACCCGTTTGGCGCCGCCCATAGCTCGACCTCGATTAGCGCCGCGCTGGGATTTGCCGTGGCCCGCGATCTGGGCGGGGTGACACCCGAAGGGCTGGGGGACGCGATCGCCGTCATTGGCGATGGGTCGATGTCAGCGGGTATGGCCTTTGAAGCGATGAACAACGCAGGCCACCTGAGAAAGCGCCTGATCGTCATCCTCAACGACAATGAGATGAGCATCGCGCCGCCCACCGGCGCGCTGTCCAGCTATCTCTCACGGCTCTATACCGAAGAGCCGTTTCAGGATCTGAAAGCGGCAGCCAAGGGGGCGGTGTCGCTCTTGCCCGAGCCCTTCCGTGAGGGGGCGAAACGCGCCAAAGACATGCTCAAGGGCATGGCGATGGGCGGCACCATGTTCGAGGAGCTGGGCTTCTCCTATATCGGACCGATTGACGGTCACGACATGGATCAGTTGCTGCCGGTACTGCGGACGGTCAAGGCGCGGGCCTCCGGGCCGATCCTGATTCATGTGCTGACCAAAAAGGGCAAGGGCTATGCCCCCGCCGAAACCGCTCGCGACAAGGGCCACGCTACCGCGAAATTCGACGTGGTGACCGGCGAGCAGAAAAAGGCGCCTTCAAACGCACCCTCTTATACTTCGGTTTTTGGCAAGACCCTGGTGGATGAGGCAAGTCGCGACGACAAGATCGTCGCTGTCACCGCTGCGATGCCAGATGGCACCGGCCTGAACCTCTTTGCCGAACGCTACCCGTCGCGCTGTTTTGATGTCGGCATTGCCGAGCAGCACGGGGTCACCTTCTCTGCCGCGCTTGCGGCGGGGGGGATGAAACCCTTCTGCGCGATGTACTCGACCTTCCTGCAGCGCGGCTACGATCAGGTCGTGCATGACGTGGCGATCCAACGCCTGCCGGTCCGCTTTGCCATCGACCGCGCCGGTCTGGTGGGGGCCGATGGGGCCACACATGCGGGCAGTTTCGACATCGCCTACATGGCCAACCTGCCCGGTATGGTCGTCATGGCCGCCGCCGACGAGGCCGAACTGATGCATATGGTCGCCACCGCCGCCGCGCATGACGACGGGCCCATTGCCTTCCGCTATCCGCGCGGCGAAGGGGTCGGCGTCGATCTGCCCGAACGCGGCGAGGCGCTGCAGATCGGCAGAGGCCGGCTGATCCAGAAGGGCGCGCGCGTGGCGCTGTTGTCTTTCGGCACGCGCCTGTCCGAAGTCCAGAAAGCTGCCGAAGCACTGGAGGCGCGGGGTATTCGCCCCACCATTGCCGATGCGCGTTTCGCCAAACCGCTGGACCGCGATCTGATCCTTGATCTGGCACATGGCCATGAGGCGCTGATCACCATCGAAGAAGGGGCCGTCGGCGGCTTCGGTAGCCATGTGGCGCAGCTTCTGGCCGAAGAAGCCATCTTTGACAGCGGTCTCAAGTTCCGCTCGATGATGCTGCCCGATGTCTTTATCGACCAGTCCAGCCCTGCGGATATGTACGGCACCGCCGCCATGAACGCCGAACACATAGAGGCCAAAGTGCTGGACGTGCTGGGTGTCGCAACTATTGGCGAACAACGCGCCTAAAAATCCGCTTTGGCCAGGGCCTGAAGGCCGCTCCGATAGTCGGGATAACGGAGGCTGACGCCCAGCTCCTCTTTGATCCGATTGTTCCGCACCCGCTTGTTCTCGGAATAGAAGCTGCGCGCCATAGGGGTCAGGTCGGCCTCTTCGAACGGCACGGCGGGCGGCAGGGGCAGCCCTTGTAGTTCGGCTGCATGGGCGATCACGTCTTGCGGGGGCACCGGCTCGTCGTCGCATACATTGTAAATCGCGCCCGGATTGGGCTGCGCCATCGACGCTTGCAGCACCTGCGAAATGTCATCCACATGGATGCGCGAGAAGACCTGCCCCGGCTTGATGATCCGCCGCAACCCGCCCCGGCGCAGCTTTGAAAACGGGCCCCGACCTGGCCCGTAGATGCCCGCGAGCCGAAAGATATGCAGCGGCAGGTTCGGGATCGCTGCCCATTGCTGCTCAGCCTGCAAGCGCCAACGGCCCCGTTCAGCTGTGGGCGCGGGCGGCGTTGCCTCGTCCACCCAATTGCCGTCGTGATCGCCGTAGACAGCCGTGGTGGACAGGTAACCGACCCATTCGAATTGCCCGGCGCGCGCAGCAATCTCGTCGCCCAGCGCGTTCAAAACCGGATCACCATCCGACTTTGGAGCAACCGAAATCAGCATATGGGTCACGCCCTCCAGTTCGGGCTCAGCATCAGGCCAGAGCAACGGTGTTGCGCCCTGCGCCTCAATCTCGACCAGTGCCTCGCGCGAACGGATTGTCCCGATCACTCTCCAACCCTGTGGTATCAGATCCCGCGCCAGCGCCCGTGCGGTATAGCCATGCCCGAAAGAGAACAATGTCTTTGCCATGCGCCCTTGATGATCCGCCGGTGGCAGGGATGCAAGCCATTGTCATCTTTTCTTGATTCGAATCTCCCAATTGCTCTTCAATTGAGCATGACCCGGAAAAGACCCGATCTGCACAGCGCTTACGCTATGGAAACGCCCGAGGATTCGCGGCGGCTCTATGCTGATTGGGCCGGTGAGTACGACCGGGCCTTTGCGTTGAGCGAGGACTATCAGCTGCATATCCACACCGCCCGCGCCTTTGGCCGTGCTGGCGGCCAGGGGCCGGTGCTGGATGTGGGTGCGGGGACGGGTCTGTGCGGCGAGGTGCTGGCGAATATGGGCGTCAGTCCCATCGACGCCACCGATATCAGCGCCGAGATGCTGGACCGTGCCATGCGCAAAGATATCTATCGCGATGCCATTGAGGCAGATCTGAACGAGGGCGTGCCGGTGCCGCGCGACAGCTATTCCGGCATCGTCTCGTCCGGCACTTTCACCCACGGCCATCTGGGGCCTGATGCGCTGAACGCTCTGCTTCGCGTTGCCCGCCACGGTGCGCAGTTCGCCCTCTCGATAAACGCACAGCATTTTTCGCAGATGGGCTTTGCCGCCAAACTCGACGCGCTGGTGAATGATGCCCGGATCGAACATTTGTCCCTGCCCGAGGTTCGCATCTATGGCGATCTGGCCAAGGGCGAAAACAAGGACGACATGGCGCTGATTGCGCTGTTCGAGAAATCCTGACTCAGCGCCCCTGCCAGACCGGATCGCGTTTTTCTGCGAAGGCGCGGGCCCCCTCCAACTGATCTTCGGACGCATATAGCGTATCGACACTGCGCAGCTGCCGCTGCGTGATCCGGTTCATCGCGTCCTGGAACTTTGCGTCCTCGGCGTCGCGCACGATCTCTTTGATCGCCGCGTAGACCAGCGGCGGCCCGCTGGCGAGCAGGCGCGCCAGTTCCCAGGCGCGGTCCATAATTTGATCACCGGGGATGATCTCGTTCACCAGCCCCCAGCGATGCGCCTCTTCCGCGTCAAACCAACGCCCGGTAAGAAGCAGCTCCATCGCGATGTGGTAGGGGATGCGCTTGGGCAGTTTCACGCTGGCCGCGTCAGCCACGGTGCCCGAACGGATTTCAGGCAGGGCAAAACTCGCATGATCCGCCGCCAGGATCATGTCGGCGCTGAGCGCCAGCTCCAGCCCACCGCCGCAGGCGATCCCGTTCACCGCTGCGATCACCGGCTTGTTCATATCACGCAGCTCTTGCAGACCGCCAAAGCCGCCAACGCCGTAATCGCCGTCTACCGCGTCGCCATCCGCTGCCGCTTTCAGGTCCCAGCCCGGGCAAAAGAACTTCTCACCCCCACCGGTCAGGACCGCCACCCGTAGCTCGGGATCATCCCGAAAGTCGCGAAACACCTCACCCATGATGCGGCTGGTCGCCAGGTCAATCGCGTTGGCTTTTGGGCGATCCAACGTGACTTCGAGGATCGGCCCGTCACGATGGGTTCGGATTGGCGTATCAGTCATTGTTCACTCCTTCTGCCGCAGCAAGATATCCGCAGCCACCGCATCCGTCGGGGTACATATCAGCGGATTAACCTCGATCTCTTCCAGCTCATCCTGATGGCGTTCCGCATAGTCGCAGATCGCCCGAATTGCCTTGATTAGAGACGTTTTATCAACGCACGTCTGCCCCCGATAGCCCGAAAGGACGCGCCCGATGCGCAACGTTTCAATTGCTGATGCAATCATCTCGTCACTTGCGGGCAGCAGCAGCGAGGCGCTGTCTTGCAACAGTTCAGTCAGCACCCCTCCGGCGCCAAGGGTCAGTACAAACCCATGAGCCGGATCACGCAAAACCCCGACCAGCAATTCGGCAACGCCGCCGGTAATCATCTCTTCGACCAAAAGCCGCTTGGCGGGCATCCTGTCGGCAGCCTCAGCAACCGCATCGGGGTTCATCAGATTCAGCGCGACAGCGCCTGCTTCGGTCTTGTGCGCGACGCCCTCACCCTTCAGGACAACCGGAAAGCCTATGCGCTCTGCTGCAGCGGACGCCGCAATCGCATTTTCACAGCGTGCCGATACCGGCACGCGCAGGCCGCACTGCGCCAATCGCTGCTTCGCCACCGCCTCGGGAACCAGAACCGCCTCTCGTGCCACACCTGGTAACAAGACTGGCGCTGGCCATGCCGGGCGCGGGGCGCTGGCGGCTTCCAGCGCGGCAAGTGCTTCATCCAATCCGTGAAACGCAACGATCCCGTGCGCGTGCAAATGATTCGCGACGGGCTCTGGCAATAGCTCCGGCAAAGTGGCCGCCAAAGCAATCGGCAGCCCGGTCAATTGGCGCGCACCAATTACTGCGTCAATCACGCAATCCCAATCTTGCGCCGAGCACCGGTCATCACGCGGAAAGTCCACGATCAGCATCGTCATCGCCAATGCCGGATCCTGCATCGCTGCAAAAGCCGCCGTCATCGCAGGAACATCGCGCCAGATATAGGTGTGGTAATCCAGCGGGTTGGCCAGCGCCACCATGGGACCCAATGCGGCGCGCAAATCATGGCGCTGGCGGTTGTTGAGGGAGGGAAACTCCAGATTGCGGTGCAAGGCGCTATCCGCCGCCAAGCTGGCTTCGCCCCCCGAGCAGCTGATGGTTGCGATCCCATTGCCCGGCAGCCATCCCGCCACATGCAGCAGCTTCAACGTTTCCAGAAACTCCGGCAGACTGTTCAGGCGCGGTATGCCGAGACGCGTCAGAAATGCGTCGGCCCCCGCATCGCCGCCCGCCAACGAAGCCGTGTGAGAAACGGTCGCTGCGCGAGCCTGAGCCGATTTTCCCACCTTGAGCGCTACAACCGGTTTGCCCAGTTCCGCGGCGCGCGCGGCCATTGCCTCGAAAGCGCGCAGGTCGCCGAACCCTTCGATATGCAGGCCCAGCGCCGTTACCCGGTCATCCTCCAGCAAGGCAGTCGCCATCTCGGCCAGCCCGGTCTGCGCCTGATTACCCGCCGTGACCATGTAAGCCAGCGGCAGTCCGCGTTTCTGCATGGTCAGGTTAATGGCGATGTTCGAACTTTGGGTCAGTATCGCGACACCGCGCTCGACCGGTAGCATTCCGTGCTGGTCCGGCCAGATCGCCACCCGGTCCAGCGCATTGACAAAGCCATAGCAATTCGGCCCGAGGATCGGCATGTTGTTCGCAGCCTCGACCAATGCCGATTGCAAGTCCGCGCCTTCACCATCCTCGGCAATGGCTTCGGTAAAACCCGAAGCAAAACAAATCGCGCCGCCCGCACCACGAGCGCTGAGCGCGCGCACGATGTCGATTGTTGCATAACGATTGACGCCGACAAACGCCGCATCATTGGCTGTGGGTAACTCCTCGATACTGCAGATGGCCCGGAGGCCAGCGATTTTCTTACCCGAGGGGTGAACCGGGATGATCTCTCCCTCATACCCGATCCGCCGAGCGGCCTCGATGATCGAGGCACACCACGCACCGCCGCCGATCACGGCAATCGAAGCGGGGTTCAACAAGCGGGACAGATCACGCACGATTTTGGCTCTAACTCCAAGAGTTTCTGTCGATATGGCCCAGATCGCGGTCCGGCGCGATCCTGTCGCGCAGACGTGATTTCAGCTCGCGCGCATCCGGGAAGCCACCATCGCGCTTGCGTTCCCATAGCACATGATCATCAACACGGGTCTCGAACACCCCACCCGAGGCATCGGGGATCAACGTGACCGAGCCAAGTTCCTCACCGAAGGTCGAGAGCAGTTCCTGCGCCATCCAGGAGGCGCGCAGCATCCAGTTGCAGCCGGTGCAATAGGTGATGCGAATGGCCGGCTTCACCATGCTCACGCCCCCAAAGGCCGCAACAGATCGCGGCTGATGATATGGCGTTGAATCTCGCTGGTCCCGTCCCAGATCCGCTCTACCCGCGCGTCACGCCAGAACCGCTCAATCGGGAAGTCATCCATCAGCCCCATACCACCGAAGATCTGCAAGGTGGTATCGGTGACCCGCGCCAGAGCCTCCGACGCATAGAGCTTGGCCGAGGCAATCTCGCGGTTCGAGGGCAACCCCTCGTCCAGCCGCCAGGCGGCGGCGAGGGTGAGCCAATCGGCGGCATCGATCTCGGTGATCATGTCCGCGATCTGGAAACCGACCCCTTGGAACTTGCCAATCGGTTGGCCAAATTGCTTGCGATCGGCAGCGTAGTTCAAAGCGTAGTCGAAACAGCGCCGCGCCCGGCCCACGCTGAAGGCCGCGACCGTCAGCCGTGTCGCATAGAGCCACTCGTTCATCACCGCAAAGCCACCATCGACCTCGCCCAGAACCTGTGCATCGGGCAGGCGGCAATTGTCGAAATAGAGAATGCAATTCTTGTAGCCCTTGTGGCTGACCGAATTATAGCCATCCCGCACCTCGAACCCAGGCGTCCCGCGATCGACGAGGAAGGTCGTGATACGCTTCTTGGGGCCTTTGGGGGTCTCGTCTACTCCAGTGGCAACAAAGACAATGAAGAAATCGGCGTGTTCCGCGCCCGAGATGAAGTGTTTCGAGCCGTTGATCACCCAATCCCCGCCATCCCGCCGAGCCTGGCATTTCATGCCGCGCACATCCGACCCCGCATCGGGTTCGGTCATGGCCAGCGCATCCATGCGCTCACCTCGCACAGCTGGCAGCAGATAACGGTCGCGCTGTTCGTCATTGCAGGCCATCAGGATATTCTGCGGGCGACCAAAGAAATGCGTCAGCGCCATCGATCCTCGGCCAAGCTCGCGTTCGACCAGAGTGAAGTCCAGATGGCTCAGCCCGGCACCGCCCACCTCTTCCGGGAAATTGCAGGCATAAAAACCTAGGTCAATGACCTTCTGTTTGATTGCCTCACCCAATTCATGCGGCACCTGCCCAGTGCGCTCAACCTCGGCCTCATGCGGATAGATCTCGTTTTCCACAAAGCTGCGAACGGTCGAGACGATCATCTCCTGTTCGTCACTTAAGCCAAACTGCATTGCACGCTCCGAAAATTCATCTGTGCAGATGGTGGCGAAGCTTGCCGCAAAGATCGTGCAGCTTTAGACGAATTACATGCAGAGATGGAAAAAATCATCGCCGCGGCGGCAAAGGTTCGGAGTTCTGCTGTTCGACGGCTTTTCCAACCATTGCCTGGCAAACACAGTGGAACCGTTGCGGGCAGCGAATATGCTGTCAGGCAAAACGCTCTACGATTGGCGATTTCTTTCGCTTGATGCGGGGCCGGTGACCTCTTCCAGCGGATTGCAGGTCGCCCCGCATGCGCGACTGAGCAGCGAGAGTGGCGATATGCTGATGGTGATGCCCTCCTATGGGTTTCGCGATTACCTTAGTTGGCCCATCGGAGCAGCATTGCGGAGCGCGTCGGCCCGGTTTTCGACGCTGGCCGGTCTGGATACCGGAAGCTGGCTGCTGGCCGACGCAGGGCTGCTCTCAGGCACCAAGGCGACCATTCACTGGGAAGAGTTGACCGGTTTTGCCGAGCGCTTCCCGGACGTTGAGGTCCTGCGCGAGCGTTTTGTGATAGATGGGGACCGCATCACGTGCTCGGGCGCGATGGCGGCCTTTGATCTGGTGATGCATCTGATCGGGCGCGATCACGGTCAGGCGTTGGCTCTTGAGGTGGCACAACTTTTCATGACCCGCGACTCGGCGCGCTCCCATGCGGGCAGCGGCACCAGCGCGTCGGTCAACCGGGCGTTGGCGGTGATGCAGACCAATCTGGAACACCCGTTATCGATTCCAGAAGTCGCTCGGCAGGCACGCATTGCGCAGAAATCGCTTGAGGCGCGCATGCGGGCGGAACTGGGCGCGGGACCGTCTCAGGTCTATCGACGAATGCGGCTGAACCTTGTGCGCAAACTGGTCAGCGAAACTGATCTTGCCGTCACCGAAATGGCGCTGCGCGCCGGATATGAGAACGCCAGCGCAATGACCCGAGCCTTTCGCAGGGAGTTTGGAGCAACGCCAATTCAGCTGCGCTACAATCGGCCCTAACAAGGGTGAAAGTCATCCAAACATCCGCTTCTTGCGCGCGCGAGTTTCTGCCGTCGCCTCTGGCGAGCCGTCATGGAAGGTTCCGAACCAGCGGTCCCAGGGCATTTCCTGATTGCCGTAGTTGCACTCGTAGTAGCGGTGGTGAAGCTGATGATAAAACGTGCCCAGCGCCAAGCTGCGTTTATCCTTGATCAGCAAATCCTCATAGCCGGTATGGGTCATAGTTGCGCCGGGCCCCTGAAACACGATGTGGAAGTAAAGATGGATCGGATGGCTGGGAATAATCCAATGAATGCAGAGCGTGGACAGGTAGAGCAGATGTTCCACGGGGTGCATCGAAAATCCCGACCAGGGTCCGATATTGACATTGCGGTGATGCAGGCTGTGCACCCGTCGGTAAAGGAAGGGCTGGTGCAGCAGGCGATGGACCCAGTAGAAATGGAATGCCGACCACATGGGCAGCAGGATCAGCCAAAGGACGAACCAGATCGGGTGCTCGGCAAAGGTGATCACCGGCGCGTAGCCATTGGCCATTAGCCACATGGTGACGACTTGAAACAAGGTCAGTTGCAGCACGCCTGATCCAAGCGACCAGAACATGTTGTCATGCACCTGATCGCTGAAGTCCCAGAGCTTGTTGTTGGTACCCTGCGCCCGCCGTTCGAATTTCAACCGCTTTCCCTGCGCTTTACGCATGTAGAAATACCAGTGCAGCCCGCCTGCAATGGCAAAGATCATCGCAAAGTTCACCAGCCAGACCTGGAAGATCCAGCCGAATGCAAATGTCGGCGCGGTTTCAAGCGAGGGGTAGAAAGCCGCCCAGAGCACAATGGCCAGCAGCACCATCAGCATCCGCTCGCTGAGTGTCAGCCAGTTTTTTGCAAGCCAGCGGACAAGAAAGGCCGGATCAGGCGGCCAGCGGAAGATGGATGGGTTCTGCAAGGGCAGGTCCGGATGGTAATTCCATTCCCGGTTCATGTCCTGCTGCGGAGGTATGTCCGTCATCGTATCAACTCGCGTAGTCCGAGCCCTCGGCATCGAGGATCGCCTTGATCTCGCGCAGATGCGCCTCGGCCTGATCGGGATAGTCCTCCAACTCGCGCGCGGTCTTCTCAGCGATCTCATCCGTCAGCACGCGCAGCTTTTGTCCAGTCTGCAGCGCGCGGATATAGGTCTCGGCGGCGCGCTCGAAATAATAGAGCCTGTTAAAGGCGTCTGCTACGTCGCGCCCGATCACCAGCACCCCATGATTGCCCATGATCATGACCTGCTTTTTCGGATCGCTCAGCATCGAGGCGCAGCGTTCGCCTTCGCTTTCAAAGGCAAGCCCACCAAACTCTTCATCCACCACATAGCGGTTGTAGAAGGTGGCTGTGTTCTGGTCGATCGGGGGCAAGTTACTGTCGGCCAGCGAGGCCAGAACGGTCGCAAAGATCGAATGTACATGTATCACACAACGCGCATGCGGCCAGTGGCGATGGATCGATCCGTGCAGACCCCAGGCGGTCGGGTCCGGCGCGCCGGGCATCTGCATTGTGTCTGGGTCATTGGCATCCAACAACAACAGGCCCGAGGCCCGAATGCGCCCGAAATGCATCTGATTGGGATTCATCAGGAATTGCGAGCCATCCTCGTTCACCGCAAGGCTGAAGTGGTTGGCCACGCCCTCATGCATGTCCAGCCGGACTGTCCAGCGAAACGCCGCGGCCAGATCCACACGCTCGGCCCAGTAATCCATGTTTGGTCGCAGATTGGTCACGGTCATGGTAACTCTCCCTGTGTTGCCGGAAAGCCTGACTGCGGCGCGCAGATTTGACCAACGAAAAAATCGGACCTAGTTCAGTAGTAAAACTTATGGCACGGTTATGTGATGAAAACCGCCCTCCCCCCGCTTGGCTGGCTGCGCACGTTTGAGGCTGCGGCGCGGCACCTGTCCTTTACCGGCGCCGCGCGCGATCTCAATATGACGCAAAGCGCGGTGAGCCAGCAGATCAAATCGCTTGAGGGGTATCTGGGCCAGCCCCTGTTTCACCGCCGACCGCGCGCGCTGGAACTGACCGAAACGGGGATCACCTATCTGCCCGTGGTGCGCGAGGCGTTTCGTACGCTGCTGCAGGGCACCCGCGCCGTGACCGGCGATCGGCAGAACGCCGTTCAGGTACAAAGCAACATCACCTTTGCCGCAAATTGGCTGGCACCGCGCCTGCCGGACTTCCACGCCCTTCACCCCGACGTCAGGCTATCCATCTCGACCGAGCTTTGGGAGCCGCGCGAGATGGCAGAGGGTGCCTCGGTCGAGATTCGGTATTCGCTGCGCCCAGCCGACACAGTGCGAACCGAGTTGCTATGCACGGATCACTACTATCCAGTTTGTGCGCCCGGATATCAGGTGACGCTGAACACGCTGGCTGACCAGCCGCTTTACGATTGCTCGAACCTGTTGTCGAACTGGGAAAGCTGGGCGGAAAACTGTGGGCTAGATTGGCCAGACCCACCCATCACTTATTCCACCACCTATCTTGTCAGCCTGTCGGTTGCGATGGCGGGCGGGGGCCTTTGCCTGGCCCATGACACCATCGCCCACCGCCTGATATCCGAGGGTCGCCTTGTCGCCCCTTTTCCCCATCGCGCGCCCATGCAAGAGGCCTATTACCTTCTGCTCTCACCACAGGCAGAAGAAACACCAGGTGCAGTCGTCTTTGCGGATTGGATACGCCGGGAAATTGCGGCGAAACAGTGCTGATCCCTCAATCCTTCGGTCGGCTCGGAACCCAAGCATAACCGTTGTCGCACAGGATATAAGCCTCGCGCAGACCGTGTGGTTTGTCGGCGGGCGGCTGTAGCACCATTGCGCCCAGCGCCTCTGCCCTCCCGGATGCCGCGTCAGGGTCTGTATCATAGAGGTGGATTTCCAATCCTGCCCCGCGCGGAGGAGACTCGGGCAAGAGCCCAAGCAGCGGGTGCGAATGATAGGTGCCGTCGCTGTGCAACTGAAACACCTGATCGCCATAAGTGACGATGGCAAAATCGTTCGTCACCTGATGCGTCCCCATATCAAAAACAGCCTCTAAGAAGGCACATTGCGCTTTCACATCACGCACCAGCAGGTTCAACCCGATCCCCCGCAGCGATCGTCCGAACCCATCCGCATCTATCGTCTCATAGTCCATGAGGCCAGCTTCAGCACCTACCGCACACGGGTCAAGCACGTTCTGAAACTGTGAAACTTTGATAACGCGAACAGTGTAGGGTTGCGCCGGTGCATGCTTTGAGAAAGTGTAGGCCATGCAGACCTGCCTTGCCGCCGCCACTTTCGCTTTGCGATCAATGCCCGCGCCCTGTGGTGCAGCGCCAGCTATGGCGGAAATAGACCCGCCCGCAACAGGCAAGACAAAGACCCCCTGAAAGCGACCAGATGACAAGAACAATAACACCGGACGCCCCAAAGCCCGAAGAATTCACCGACGCCACCGCCGCCGTTCAGCGGCTGGAAGAGCTTTATGATCAGGCAACGGGATTTCTCTGCGACCGCTTTGCCGAGGTGATGCGTGATGGCGCAACCGGGGTTCATCACCGCGCCTATTACCCAGAGATTCGGATCAAGACCCGCAGCTATGCGCAAGTCGACAGTCGGCTCAGCTATGGGCATGTGTCACAGCCCGGAGTTCATGCAACCACCATCACTCGCCCAGATCTTTTCCGCTCATACCTGACGCAACAGATCGGGCTATTGATCCGTAACCACGGGCAACCGGTCACCATCGGGTGTTCCGACACGCCCATGCCGGTGCACTTCGCCGTTGCCAACCGCTCGGACATGGTGGTGCCGCAAGAAGGCGCGGCGGGCTTCACCCTGCGCGATGTGTTTGATGTGCCGGATTTGGCGACCACCAATGATGACATCGTGAATGGCACCTATACCGCGTCCGACGGTACCGGTCCGCTGGCGCTGTTCACGGCGCAAAGAGTCGACTACTCGCTAGCGCGGCTGTCTCATTATACCGCGACCAATCCCGAGCATTTCCAGAACCATGTTCTGTTCACCAACTACCAATTCTATGTGTCCGAGTTCGAAGCCTATGCGCGGTCACAACTTGCCGATCCCGATAGCGGCTATACCAGCTTCGTCAGCACCGGGAATGCCGAGATCACCGAACCCGACGCGCCGCTGGCAGAAACACCGAAGCTTCCGCAGATGCCGACCTATCACCTGAAACGCCAGGACGGGTCGGGCATCACGCTGGTCAACATCGGGGTTGGGCCCTCTAACGCCAAAACCGCCACGGATCATATTGCTGTGCTTCGGCCGCACGCCTGGCTGATGGTTGGCCATTGCGCTGGATTGCGGAACACCCAGGCGCTGGGGGATTTTGTGCTGGCCCATGGCTATCTGCGCGAAGATCACGTGTTGGACGACGACTTGCCGGTCTGGATGCCGATCCCTGCCCTGGCGGAAATTCAGATCGCGCTGGAACAGGCCGTGGAACAGGTCACCCAGCTGGAAGGCTACGATCTGAAACGCATCATGCGTACGGGCACCGTCGCCACCATCGACAACCGCAACTGGGAACTTCGTGATCAATCCGGCCCGGTGCATCGGTTGAGCCAGTCACGCGCCATCGCGTTGGATATGGAAAGCGCCACCATCGCCGCAAACGGCTATCGGTTCCGGGTGCCCTATGGGACGCTGCTCTGCGTGTCCGACAAGCCGCTGCATGGCGAATTGAAGCTGCCCGGAATGGCATCAGAGTTCTATACGACCCAGGTTCAGCGCCACCTCGCAATAGGAATCCGGGCCATGGAGATGTTGCGCGGGATGCCATTGGAGCGCTTGCACAGCCGGAAATTGCGCTCATTTGACGAAACAGCCTTTCTGTGATGCAAAAAAACCCCAGAAATCGCCTATTTTTATGGTTTTCCACGCTACTATTCGTTGTGTTGCCCCACTAGATGCCGTTATTGTTACGCAGTGAGGCCCAAGCGTTCGGGCACTGTAAGGAGACCAAGAAATGGCAAAGCCTATGACCAAAACCCAGCTCGTCACAGCACTTGCTGAAGAAATGGGTACTGACAAGAAATCCGCCGGCGCCGCGCTGGAGGCCATCACCGGCCTGATCACCCGCGAAGTGTCGGGCGGTGGCGCAGTGACCCTGCCGGGTGTTGGCAAGATCTACTGCCGCGAACGCCCTGAGCGTCAGGTCCGCAACCCAGCCACTGGTGAGACCTTCACCAAAGAAGCCGACAAGGTTGTCAAAATGACCATCGCAAAAGCGCTGAAAGACAGCGTGAACGGCTGATCCGGCTCAGCACATGCTATTGAAGGGCTGCCATCCGGCAGCCCTTTTTCTTTGACGTGAGCACAGATCAATCAATCCCAAGTCGTCTCTCCGAGGGTGATTACGGAAGATGGCATCGGGAAAGAGACAGATTAATGCTCTATGCCCCGAAACTACAATGTAACGGCGGCTGATGTCCCAACGATGGTGGAGACCGTGCCGCTCAGACAAATAATTGTCGTTCCGCCCTGCGCCTCCAACAAATCTGCCTCAGAGATTTCGCCCTCTGCCGGAGCCACCGGGATGTGCAGATGTTTCTCTGATTCCGTGTCGCGCACGATGCGAATTTCAACATCATCTGGAATATTGAGATCGAACTCCGCCAGAGCCGTTTTGGGGTCTTCTTCAAGTTGCCGCGCAAAATCCTTGTCGGTCCAGACCTTGTTCAGAAACTCCGATTTGGCCGTCTGAGCGGGGTTGACTTCTGAATTCTGTATCATGATTTAGACTCCTTAAACTGTGCGACACTACGCATTGACAAACGGGTCGTTCAGATACCTGAAAACCCTTGAAACACCGGTTGCTGATGGCAAACTTCAGCTGACACTTCCTGCCCGGATGATTGCCTTTTCCAGTTAGAACCAAACGGCCCTAGCCATCCGGTACGGGCCAGTGTTGGTCCGTACTCGAACTGGCCTTTCGCCTCTTGCATCGACGATTGCGTCGTAAGGCAAGAAGCCGAATTCCGGGCAGAACAGCCATCCTGAGACAAGGTCTTCCCTGCATGCAAAAAAGTTGGGCAGACAGACTGAGGTCGTCCTTTAGTTCGCATTAATTCAACTTTATCAATCCGCTGAATCACGCTCTAGCGGGCATCGAAACTAATGGCTTGAAGGTTGCTTTGTGTATGTCCTGAGAGTATCGGCCCCACAGAGGCGGTCTTTTCATCAGGTGTGAATCAAGATCAGCTTTGCAGACACGCGGACCTCGCCTATACATCCGACATGGCGAAACAGGCAGCCCGCAAGTCAGGCAAAAAATCGAGCAAATCGCGCCAAACGACCCGTAAACCCCTCCTCAAAAGGGTGGGTACTATTGTCGTGCGCGCCTGTCTGGTCGTGGTGATCCTGTGCGCCGCTCTGATCTTTCTATTCGCCTTTTTGAACCCGCCGGTCACTCATACGATCTGGTCGGAATGGCGTAGGCTTGGATCTGTCGATCGCGAATGGGTGTCTTTCGAGCAAATCTCCCCCGTGATGGTCCGCTCAGTTGTGGCCGCCGAGGACGCCAATTTCTGCCAGCACTGGGGGTTTGACGTCGAGGCGATCCGTGATGCGATCGAAGATGGCAGCACCCGCGGTGCCTCGACCCTGTCGCAACAGGTGGTAAAGAACGTCTTTCTCTGGCAGGGGCGCAGCTGGGTCCGCAAGGCGTTGGAAACCGCTATGACCCCCGCGGTCGAGGCGGTCTGGACCAAGCAGCGGATTGTCGAAGTTTATCTGAACGTGGCCGAGATGGATGAAGGTGTCTTTGGCGTCCAGGCCGCCGCGCAGCGCTATTTCAATGTGGATGCGAAAGATCTGACCGCATTGCAGGCCGCGCGCATTGCTGCTGTCCTGCCATCGCCCAAGACACGCTCGGCCTCGAAACCGACCAGCTTTGTGCGTCGCCGCACCGCGTCGATCATGGACGGGGCGGCCACGATTCGCGCAGACGGCCGCGCTGCGTGTTTCGAGGATTGAAAAACCCAGCGCAGCAAGGCATTTCTGAGTCACCCTTTTGTCTTTGAAATTGGAATCCCATGGCGCGTCTGTTTCATGTTCCCCTTTCGCCGTTTTGCCGCAAAGTCCGCCTGTCGCTGGCCGAGAAGAAGATAGATGTCGAACTGATCGAAGAACGCTATTGGGAGCGTGACCCCGATTTCATGCGCCGCAACCCGGCGGGCAAAGTTCCGGTGTTGAAACTGGACGGGCGGATGATGGCCGAAAGTGCGGCGATCTGTGAATATATCGAAGAAACCCGCCCGGAACCACCCTTGATGCCCAAAACCGCCGAAGGCCGCTATGAGGTCAGGCGGTTGGTCACCTGGTTTGACGACAAGTTTCATCACGAGGTGACCGCCAAGCTGCTTTACGAGCGCGTGAACAAGAAGGTCACCAAGGAAGGTTATCCCGACAGCCGCAACGTCAAAGATGGAGCAAAGGCGATCAAGTATCACCTGGACTACATGACGTGGTTGCTGGATCACCGTCGCTGGTTGGCCGGTGATGCCATGTCGCTCGCGGATTTTTCCGCCGCCGCGCATCTTTCCGCGCTGGATTACATTTCTGACGTAGACTGGAACCGCAGCCAATCGGTCAAGGACTGGTATGCCAAGATCAAGTCGCGCCCGGCCTTCCGTTCGATTCTGGCAGATCAAATCCCCGGTTTCCGCCCGCCCGCCCATTACGCCGATCTGGATTTCTGATATTGAGGGCAAAGAGGGTCATCTGCCCTCTTTGGTGCAAGGCCCATTCACCCTCAAGGACAGTTTCGGCCAGATGAAGAACGGATCCGGGTTAAAGGCAAAGCTGGAACAACAGGCCCTGGCCGAAGGGTTTGTGTCCTGCCGCATCTGCCGCCCTTGGGACGTGCCCGATGTGCCGGACCGGTTGGCGCGTTTTGTCGAGGCTGGCTATCATGGTCAGATGGGATGGATGGCCGAGCGAACTCATTGGCGTGGCAACCCGCAGGCTTTGTGGCCAGAGGCGCAATCGGTGATCATGCTCGCCGAAAGCTATGCACCGGATCACGATCCGCGCGACATTCTGGGCCAGCCGGACAAAGGTGCGATCTCGGTCTACGCGCAGAACAAGGACTACCACGATCTGGTCAAGAAACGCCTCAAACGGCTGGCGCGATGGCTGATTGCCGAAGCAGGTGGAGAGGTAAAGGTATTTGTCGATACCGCACCGGTACCGGAAAAAGCCCTGGGGCAGGCTGCCGGGCTTGGTTGGCAGGGTAAGCACACCAATCTAGTGAGCCGGGAGTGGGGCAATTGGGCCTTTTTAGGCTCTGTATTCACGACACTTCACCTGCCCGCTGATCCTGCGGAGCCAGATCGCTGCGGATCGTGCCGCGCCTGTCTCGATGTCTGCCCGACCGATGCGTTTCCGGCCCCTTACCAGTTAGACGCGAGGCGCTGCATCTCGTATCTGACGATCGAGCATAAAGGGCAGGTCGACATCGAATTGCGCGGCAAGCTTGGCAATCGGATCTATGGCTGCGACGACTGCCTCGCAGCCTGCCCCTGGAACAAATTCGCGGTTTCTGCCAGCGACCTGCGCTATGCGGCGCGTGACGATCTGCTGGCCCCCGATCTGGCAGAGCTTGCCTCCCTCAATGACGCAGCATTTCGCGTCAAGTTCTCTGGTTCTCCGATCAAACGGATCGGGCGGAACCGTTTTGTGCGCAATGTGCTCTATGCCATCGGCAACTCGGCTGATCCTGCGCTGAAGCCAGTAGCGCGCACACTGTTGAGTGATCCGGACCCGGTGGTTTCGGATGCGGCGTCCTGGGCTGTCGGGCGCCTGCCATAGTTGACGCAAATAGGGTGGATGTTTCCGCCGTCCCAATCTACCTCTCGAGCCGAAATGTGCAGGAGGAAAACATGACCCTTGCTTTGGGGGTGGATACGGGCGGCACCTATACTGATGCGGTGCTGGTGCGGGACGAGGCCGAGGTTGTGGCGAGCGCCAAGGCGCTGACCACGCGGTCCGACCTGGCCATTGGCGTTGGCGCTGCAGTACGTGCCGTGCTCGACAAAGCTGGTGTTGGCGCGGATCAGATCTCGATGGCATCGCTGTCGACCACTCTCGCCACCAACGCGCTGGTCGAGGGCCAAGGCGGACGGGTTGCCTTGATCTATATCGGTTTCCGGGAAAACGATCTGGACCGGCATGGCTTGCGTTACGCCCTGAAAGGGGATCCCGCCCTAATCGTCCCGGGCGGCCACGGCCATGCTGGCAATGAGGCCGCAACCTTTGACAAGGATGCACTTATTGCCTTTTTAGAGAATGAAAACGGCGTATCGGGCTACGCGGTAGCGGCGCAGTTCGCCACGCGGAACCCAGCGCATGAGCTGGAGGCGGCGCGGATTATTCGCGACCACACCAACGCGCCGGTGACCTGCTCTCATCACCTGTCGGCCAAGCTGAACGGTCCGAAGCGCGCGGTGACGGCGGTGTTGAACGCGCGACTGATCGGCATGATCGACCGGTTGATCGGGCGAGCGCAGGATGTATTGGGCGAATTGGGCATTACCGCCCCGATGATGGTGGTTCGCGGCGATGGCGCGTTGATGTCGGCGGATCAGGCACGGGCCCGACCGATTGAAACCATCCTCAGCGGTCCGGCAGCCTCGATCGTCGGTGCACGCTGGCTGACCGGCGCGCAGAACGCGCTAGTCTCGGATATCGGCGGCACCACTACCGATGTCGCCCTGATCCGCAATGGCAAACCCGCCATCGATCCGGCTGGCGCGCGCGTGGGCGCGTTTCGCACAATGGTCGAAGCCGTTGCAATGCGCACCAGTGGCCTGGGTGGGGACAGTCAGGTTCATGTGCAGGCTGAAGGATTGACCGGAGGCGTGTTGCTGGGTCCGCGCCGGGTGTTGCCGGTGGCGCTTATTGCGCGCGACGCAACTCAGATCGTGCATGACAGCCTTGAGGCTCAGCTGCGCGCCACCACGCCGGGCGAGCATGACGGGCGCTTTGTCCGCGCTATGGCAGGTGTAGAGGCTGGCGGGCTTGGCCCGCGCGAGCAGGCCTTGCTGGACCGGCTTGGAGACGCTGTTCATCCGCTTGGCGCGATGCTGCGCTCGCGTATGGACCAGGCGGCGCTGAACCGGCTGCTGGATCGCGGATTGGCACAAGTGTCCGGCGTAACGCCGTCGGATGCCTGCCATGTGCTTGATACTCTATCGTCCTGGGACAAGGACGCGGCGGTAAAGGCGCTGACGCTGTTTGCACGCAAGCGGATAGGCTCGGGCCATCGGTTGGCGGCGAGCGCCGTGGATTTGGCCAGAATGATCGTTAATCAACTGACCGAGCAAACAACAGAAACCCTGCTGGAGGCAGCATTTGCCGAAGAAGCGGCGGATTTTGGCCTTCCGGCCAATGTCCTGGCCCGCCATATCCTCACCCGCAAGGGGCTGTCGGCGCATCGCGGGTTGCTGGCACTTGATACAGCGTTGAACGTGGATGTGATCGGACTTGGCGCCTCGGCCCCGACCTATTACCCGGCGGTGGGTGAACGCCTGCGCTGCCGCATGGTTTTGCCGGAGCATGCGGGTGTTGCAAATGCGATCGGTGCCGTTGTGGGCCGGGTCACCTTTCGGCGCAGCGGCGTGGTGACCGCGCCTTCGGAGGGCAAGTACCGGGTTCACCTGCAAAGCGGGCCACGCGATTTTGGCGATGCGGATGCCGCCATGGCGATGCTGGAGGAACAACTGCGCGGCATAGCCGAGACCGAGGCGCGTGCTGCAGGGGCTGAAGACATCCGCCTTATCGCTACACGCGATGTTCGCACCGCCCAAGTCGAGGCGCGCGATGTGTTCGTAGAGGCCAGCGTGACAGTTGAGGCCAGCGGGAGACCCCGCGTGGCTTCGGATTAGAGCCTATTCAGCCGCATCAACCCGTTTCGGCAAGACCCAGCCCGGGCGCGGGAAGTGGCAGGTATAGCCGTTGGGAATACGCTCCAGATAGTCCTGATGCTCTGGCTCCGCCTCCCAGAAATCGCCGACGGGCTCCACTTCGGTCACCACCGTACCGGGCCAAAGACCCGAGGCGTTCACATCAGCAATGGTGTCAATTGCGGTCTGCTTCTGCGCCTCATCCACATAGTAGATCGCCGAGCGGTAGCTAAGGCCAACATCGTTGCCCTGCCGGTTCAGTGTGGTCGGGTCATGGATCTGAAAGAAAAAGGCCAGCAGATCGCGAAAGCTGATCACTGTCGGATCAAAGATGATCTCAATACCTTCGGCATGGGTGCCGTGATTGCGATAGGTCGCGTTGGGCACGTCCCCGCCGGTATATCCCACGCGGGTTTTCGATACTCCGGGCAGTTTGCGGATCAGGTCCTGCATTCCCCAGAAACATCCGCCAGCCAATACGGCGCGTTCGGTTGTCATGCGATATCCTCCACTTGGTCCAGATAGTCCCCATAGCCTTCCGCTTCCAAATCATCGCGATGGATGAAACGCAGCGAAGCTGAGTTGATGCAGTAACGCAGCCCGCCATGTTCGCGCGGCCCGTCCGGAAAGACGTGACCCAGATGGCTGTCGCCATGGGTCGAGCGCACCTCGGTCCGGATCATGCCCAGCGTGCGGTCTTCCAACTCCTGCACATGGGCGGGTTCGATGGGTTTGGTGAAGCTCGGCCAGCCGCATCCGGATTCGTATTTGTGGGCCGAGGCAAAGAGCGGCTCGCCCGACACGATGCAGACATAAATGCCGGGCTCCTTGTTGCCCAGGTGCTTTCCGGTGCCGGGGCGTTCGGTGCCGCTGCGTTGCGTGACGTGGAACTCTTCCGGCGAAAGGGCCGCGATTGCGTCCGGGTCTTTGAAGTATCGGCTCATGTTACCCCCGATCTGATGTCTCATTTGACTAACAAATGGGGCCCATCGGCGCAAAGCAAAGAGTTGTTTCGTCTCCCTCGCAATGACGTGTCTTTAGCGCAGCATCCTTGCAAGCGCATGGTAGGATTCCTTTGGCGTTCGCGTCAGGCTCTCAAAATCCACATGGACCAGACCGAACCGCTTTTCATATCCCAACGCCCATTCGTAATTGTCGAGCAGCGACCAAACCATGTAGCCCGCGATCGGGACACCATCCGCAATCGCCGCTTTGACAGCGTCCAAATGGTCGTTCAGATAGTCGATCCGCATTTGGTCAGGCACTGCGCCATCCACGAGTCCATCTTCGTTGGCCATGCCGTTTTCAGTCACATAAATGGGCAGGTCACCAGTATACTCGCGCGCCGTACGCGTCAGGAAATCCTGCAGGCCTTGTGGATATATCTCCCACCCCATCTGGGTCTTGGGCAACGGACCCGGCACCTCGTGATGATGCGGCCAAGGCCCTGAATCCGGCGCGATGAGCTTGCGGGTATAGTAGTTGATGCCACACCAATCGACCTTGCTGCCGATGATGTCGAAATCATCCTGCCAGTTGGCAGGCATATGTGGCCCCAGCCCCTCAAGCACGTTGTCCGGGTAGCACTTCTTGAACACGCCGCTAAGGAAGAAGCGGTTGTAATAGCCGTCATAAAGCTCAGCGGCGCGCCTTGCCTCGGGCGAGCCGTCGGCAGGTTCTGCCCATTCCATGTTGAACACCGCGCCCAGATTATCCATGCCAAGCGCCCGCATCGCCTGAATGGCGCGCCCATGCGCCAGCATCACGTGATGCATTGCGCGGGCGGTGGCGCGGATATCGCGCAGGCCGGGCGCATGATGGCCCAGGAAATGGCTCAACCAGCCGACGCACCACGGCTCGTTGATCGGGGCGACGGAATGCACCCGGTCCCCGATCCGCCCCATGATGATCTCGGCGAAATCAGCAAACCAGTCAGCAATGTCGCGATTGCGCCAACCACCCAGATCGGCCAGCGGCGAGGGCAGTTCCCAGTGATACAGCGTGGCCAGCGGCTTGATGTCCCGCGCCAGCATTGCGTCCACCAGCCGATCATAAAAGTCCAGCCCTTGCGGGTTCACCGCGCCGCGCCCCTCTGGCAGGACCCGCGCCCAACTAGTGGAAAAACGGTAGGCATCGAACCCTGCCCCAGCGACCAGATCGAGGTCATCTTCATAGCGCAGATAGTGCTCGCAGGCCCGCGCGCCGTTTTCCGCGCGCACCACGTTGCCCGGCGTGGCGGCAAAGCTGTCCCAATGGGTCGGCCCGGCGCCGCCCAGCGCGTGTCCCTCGATCTGATAAGCCGAGGTCGCAGCACCAAAGCTGAAACCGGGTGGGAAGTCCTGTCGTGAATGTCGCATCATCGTCTCATCTCGGGCGCTGGCCCTGTCGAGCGGCCAACGACCAGCTCAGCCTCCAGCATGTGGCTTTTGTTGGGTGTATCGGGTTGTTCGATCTTTTCGATCAGCATGCGGGACAGAATCTCGCCCGCCTGCTGAACCGAAGATCGGGTAGCGGTAAAGATCGGCACGTCAGAGCCATTGCGCAGATAAGACAGATCGTCGTCATGGGTGATGACCGACACATCGCGCGCCATTGTCAGGCCCGCCTCGTCAATCGCCCGGCGCACACCGATGGCCGAGATCATCGAGGCGGCCAGAATCGCAGTGGGCGGATTGTCCATCTTCAGCATGGCGCGCGTTTCATGATGACCGTAGACCTCTGTCATTTCGGCGCTGCGCATTAGGGCTGAATCAGGCTCTATTCTAGCCGACTTAAGAGCTTCGACATACCCTTCTCGTCGGCGATGTGCGAAATCCATCTGCTCCAGCCCGTTGATCAATGCGATCCGCTTGTGACCCAGGTCGATCAGAAACTCAGTCGCCCGCTGGAAGGACCGTTTGTTGTTCACGTCCACCCATCCGTAGTCCTCTTCAATGCCAGAAGATCGGCCATGCACGATGAAGGGCAGACCGATGCGTTTTAGCAGCGGGATGCGCGCGTCATTGACCTTTGGCCCTTGCAGGATGACCCCATCAACCGAGCCTTTGGCGACCAGCGCGTGATAGGCCTGCTCCTCATCGCCGTCATCGACGCGGGTGAACATCATGTCATAGCCGCATGCCGCATAGGCGCGTGACGCACCGGCCACAAAATCACCAAACACCGGGTTGACCATTTCATGCTGGGTCGAGGCCGGGATTACATGACCGATCACCATTGCACGCCCGGTCGCCAACCCCTTGGCACGACTGTTCGGACGATAATTATGCGCGCGCGCCGCTTCTTCCACACGCCGCCGGGTGGTTTCGCTCACCTCGGGATAGCCGTTCAGCGCACGGCTGACGGTGGTCTGCGAAAGTTGCAGCTTTTCGGCGAGGGTTTTCAGGTTCATCAGACGCCCAAAGCGCTTTCAATTTTCATGGGTAATTTGTGGAATGATAATTGAACCACGTCAATATATTTCAGGACATAGGCAAAATTTCACCCAATTTTCGGCCATTTCATTGGGATTTCTATGTAAACTGTTGACAGAATCTATTTCTTGGCGGCAAAAGAGGAAATCCAAAGCGCTTTGGAAAGCGCCTGAACCAAGGCACCGCACCCCACGCGGTTGGGAGGAGATACAATGAACAACAAATTGCTCGCGGGAACCGCAGCACTTGCACTGGCCGCTGGCGCGGCGCAGGCCGACAAGGTGACGGTATTCGGCCCCTGGCTGGGGCCAGACCAAGAGAACGTCGAGGCCGTGCTGGCCGGCTTTGCCGAAGCCACCGGGCATGAGGTTGCCTATGTCGGTTCAGATAGCTTTGAGCAGCAGATTCGCATCGACGCCGAAGCAGGTTCAGCCCCCAATGTGGCTGTCTTTCCGCAGCCCGGGCTGGCCTCGGACATGGCAGGCGAAGGGTTTCTGACACCACTTGCAGAGGGAACCAGTGACTGGGTGCGCGACAACTACGCAGCCGGGCAATCCTGGGTCGATCTGGGAACCTATGCCGGCCCGGATGGCGCCGAAGACCTTTATGGGTTCTTCTACAAGGTCGATGTGAAATCACTTGTTTGGTATAGCCCCGAAAACTTCGAAGATGCAGGCTATGAGGTACCGACCACGTTAGAAGAGCTGAAAGAGCTCACCGACCAAATCGTGGCGGATGGTGAAACACCCTGGTGCATCGGTCTGGGCTCGGGCGGCGCAACCGGCTGGCCTGCAACCGATTGGGTCGAGGATATGATGCTGCGCACCCAGCCGCCCGAAGTTTATGACGCCTGGGTCTCGAACGAGACCAAGTTCAACGACCCCGCGGTGATCGGCGCAATCGAGGAGTTCGGTGCCTTCGCCCGCAATGACGACTATGTTGCCGGTGGCGCGGGTGCTGTGGCGACAACCGACTTCCGCGACAGCCCCAAGGGCCTCTTCAGCTCGCCCCCGCAATGCTACATGCATAAGCAGGCCAGCTTTATCCCTGCCTTCTTCCCCGAAGGCACTGTTGTGGGTGAAGATGCAGACTTCTTCTACTTCCCAGCCTACGAGGGCAAGGATTTGGGCAGCCCGGTTCTGGGCGCAGGGACACTTTGGGCGATCACCAATGACAACCAGGGCGCACATGACCTGATCAACTACCTTCAGTCACCTGAAGCGCATGAGATCTGGATGGCCCGCACCGGTTTCCTGACGCCGCACAAGGGTGTCGATACATCGGTCTTCTCCGATCCGACTTTGAAGAAGATGAACGACATCCTGCTGGGTGCCACCACCTTCCGGTTTGATGGATCCGACCTGATGCCAGGCGGTGTTGGTGCCGGTACTTTCTGGACCGGAATGGTCGACTATACCGGCGGCAAAGACGCCCAGGAAGTCGCGGACGAAATCCAGTCCTCCTGGGACGCATTGCAATAACCCCCACTCACTCATGAGCAGGGGCAGTCCGGCAAAACCCGGGCTGCCTCACCCTTCCCCTTCCCGGAGCATTGAGAGATGAGCCCAGCGCTGCAGGGTCTTATGACCATAGTGATCGGAGTGGTCGGTTGTGTCGGCTATTTCTACCTCTCCAACCAGTTTCTCGACAAAGTTCTCTACCCGCCACGCGGGCCGAATGCGGGCCGCAACATCAACCGCGCCAACCTGATCCGGCCCTGGCTGTTCCTATTTCCGGCGCTGTTCGCCTTGGGCCTCTACTTGGCCTATCCCGTCGTCGAAACCTTGCGCCTGTCGCTCACTGATCGCGTGCCCGGCGGGGGTTATGAATGGGTCGGCCTGCGGAACTACCAGCAGATGATGCAGGAACCCAAATTCTGGGAAGCCATGCGCAACAACATGCTTTGGCTGATCGTGGTGCCCGCGCTATCCACTGCCTTTGGGCTTCTGGCGGCGCAACTCACCGACCGCATCCGCTGGGGCAATCTAGCGAAATCGCTGATTTTCATGCCGATGGCGATCTCATTTGTCGGCGCGGCAGTGATCTGGAAGCTGGTCTATGACACGAGGCCAGTCGAGCAGGATCAAATCGGTGTGCTGAACGCCATCTACATGGCGATTGGCGGTTCAGAACCACAGACGTGGCTGACCACGCCTTTCTGGAACTCGTTCTTTCTGATGATTGTGCTGATCTGGATTCAGACCGGATTTGCCATGGTGATCCTGTCCGCAGCCCTGCGTGGCATCCCCGAGGAAACCGTCGAGGCAGCCATCGTCGACGGTGCGAACCCATTCCAGATCTTCTTCAAGATTAAGGTGCCGCAGATCAAGAACACCATTCTGGTGGTCTGGACCACGATCACCATCACCGTGCTCAAGGTCTTTGACATCGTCTTTGCCATGACCAACGGACAATGGGAGACGCAGGTTCTCGCCAACTACATGTTCGACAAACTGTTTCGCGCCAATGACTGGGGCGTGGGCTCGGCCTCAGCCATTGTGATCATGATCTTGGTGCTGCCAATCCTGGTCTGGAACGTGCGCAACGCCCGCGCCGAAATGAAATAGGGAGTGCCGAGATGAACAATATCGCTGGCTCAAGATCGGCACTGGTCTGGATCGTCAATCTCTGCGTGCTGGGGCTTGTCTGCCTCTGGCTCTTCCCGACATTTGGCCTATTCGTGTCCTCCTTCCGCACCGCGGATCAGATCGCCACAAGCGGCTGGTGGCGGGCGATGTTCGCCTCGGAGCAGAACCTGACCCTGCGCACCGCCGCGCCCGAGACGCAGGTCCAACAAGGCGACATGTATGTGATCGAGGGCAATCTGTTCGGCGACAACCCGGATGCTGTGATCTCGGTCTGGGGCGTTTCGTCACGTGATATCGACGCCTATACGCCGGGCGAGACCGCCGAGTTGCGGCGCGGGGGCGAGATCACGGTCCAGGCCGATGGCGGCTACCGGTTGGTGAATAGCGAGGCTTTCGAAGGCAATCGCGGCCCGCGTGTCTTTGTGACCGCAACAACGCCGCCGGAGCTGACATTCCAGAATTACAAGAACATCCTGTTTGACCCGGCAAACGTGGATGGCATGGCCAAGGCGTTTTTCAACACGCTAACCGTGACGATCCCCGCTACGATCATCCCTATTCTAGTGGCCGCATTCGCCGCTTATGCGCTTGCCTGGATGGAGTTCCCCGGCCGTGCCCTGCTGATCGCGGCGGTGGTGGGTCTGCTGGTGGTGCCCTTGCAACTTGCGCTGATCCCTCTCCTTAAACTGCATTTGGGCGTCGGGATCGGCAAAAGCTATCTTGGCATCTGGCTGGCGCATACCGGGTTCGGGCTACCGCTCGCGATCTACCTGCTCAGGAACTACATGGCAGGTCTTCCGCGCGACATCATCGAAAACGCGCGGGTGGACGGGGCCACGGATTTCCAGATCTTCACCAAGATCATCCTGCCGCTCAGCTTCCCGGCATTGGCCTCCTTTGCGATTTTTCAGTTCCTGTGGACATGGAACGACCTACTGGTCGCCAAAGTGTTCCTGATCGACGCGTCCGGGCAAACCACCGTGATGACCGCGCAGATTGTCGAGCTGATGGGCACGCGCGGCGGCAACTGGGAAATCCTTGCTACAGCGGCTTTCGTATCAATTGCGGTACCGCTGATGGTCTTCTTCGCAATGCAAAAATACCTGGTCCGCGGATTGCTGGCCGGCTCTGTCAAATAGGGTAAACACATGAACGCTCAAATGGCTCCTCAACCGGGTGTTCCGGTCGAATCCGCATCGGACTGGTGGCGGGGCGGGGTGATCTATCAGATCTATCCGCGCAGCTTTCAGGACAGCAACGGCGACGGCATCGGCGATCTGGCCGGGATCACGCAACGGCTGGATTATGTCGCGTCGCTTGGCGTCGATGCCATCTGGATCTCGCCATTCTTCAAGTCACCGATGAAGGATTTCGGATATGATGTCAGCGACTATCGCGATGTCGACCCGATGTTCGGCACGCTGGATGATTTCGACGCGCTGCTGACTCGTGCCCATGCGCTTGGGCTGAAGGTGATGATCGATCTGGTGCTGTCCCATACCTCGGATCAGCACCCGTGGTTTGCCGAGAGCCGGGTGTCGCGCGACACCCCAAAATCCAACTGGTATGTCTGGGCCGATCCAAAACCGGACGGAACGCCCCCCAATAACTGGCTAGCGATCTTTGGCGGCTCGGCCTGGCAATGGGATGCGCGCCGGCGGCAGTATTACCTGCACAACTTCCTGACCTCGCAACCAGACCTGAATTTCCACGAACCCCAAGTGCAGGATGCCCTGCTGGATGTGGCCCGATTCTGGCTGGATCGCGGAGTGGACGGGTTCCGGCTGGACACGATCAACTTCTATTTCCACGACAAGGATTTGCGCGACAATCCCCCATTGCCAGAGGCTGAGCGCAATGACAGCATCGCGCCACAGGTGAACCCCTATAACCATCAGGATCACCTCTATTCGAAAAGCCAGCCAGAAAACCTGGCCTTTCTGGAACGGCTCCGGGCGCTCACCGACAGTTACGATGCCCGCGCCTGTCTGGGCGAGGTGGGCGATGCCCATCGCGGCCTTGAGATCATGGGCCAATACACGGCGGGCGAGACGCGTATGCATATGTGCTACGCTTTCGAGTTTCTCGAAGGCCGCCGGGCGACGGCTGAGCGCATCGTCAATGTCTTTAAGGATCTGGAGGCCGCGGCCCCCGATGGCTGGGCCTGCTGGGCCTTTTCGAACCACGACGTGCAGCGCCATGCTAGCCGCTGGGGCCTGAGCGACGACGCTTTGCGCGCCTATACCACGCTGATGATGTGCCTGCGCGGCTCAGTCTGCCTCTATCAAGGAGAAGAGCTGGGTCTGCCCGAGGCAGATGTGGCTTTTGAGGACCTTCAGGACCCCTACGGCATTGAGTTCTGGCCCGAATTCAAGGGCCGCGACGGCTGCCGCACGCCTATGGTCTGGCAGACACAAGCGGAAAACGCGGGCTTTGGTAGTGGCAAGAGCTGGCTACCGGTCAGCCCGGCCCATGCCGCCGCCGCCGTTGATCGGCAAGAACAAGACCCCGAGGCCATGCTGCATCACTACCGTCGCGCCATCGCGCTGCGTGGCGCGCACCCAGCCCTGCAGGCGGGTCGTCAGGACGGCTTGCAGGCTGAGGGCAACGTACTGAGTTTCCAGCGCTGCCAATCAACCGAGACGCTCTTCTGCGCCTTCAACCTCGGAGAGGAACCGGTGGCTGTCACCCTGCCCGAAGGGACATGGAAAGCGGTGAGTCAGGGGATGCAAGGCGCCGTAACACCGCAAGGCCAGCACACCATGCTTGGGGCTTGGGGCTATCTGGTCGCAAAACGGGTGGAGGGCTGACATCATGGCTGATTTGAAACTTACCAATGTCGAAAAAACCTATGCCGAGAGCGTCAATGTCCTCAACAACATCAATCTGGACATCAAGACCGGCGAGTTAATCGTTTTTGTCGGCCCCTCTGGCTGCGGCAAATCCACCCTGCTGCGAATGATCGCCGGGCTTGAAAAGATCACCGGTGGGGAACTGACCATCGATGGCGACGTCATGAACGACGTGCCCCCGGCGCAGCGCGGCATTGCGATGGTGTTCCAGTCATATGCGCTTTATCCGCATATGACCGTGCGCGATAACATGGCTTTTGCCCTGAAGATCGCCAAGAAATCCAAGGACGAGATCGACAAGGCGGTCGAAAAAGCGGCCAAAGTCCTTCAGTTAGAGCCTTATCTGGACCGCCTACCCAAGGCATTATCCGGCGGCCAGCGCCAGCGCGTGGCCATTGGCCGCTCGATCGTGCGCGATCCGAAAGTATACCTGTTTGACGAACCACTCTCGAACTTAGACGCCGCGCTGCGTGTTGCTACGCGGATTGAAATTGCACGGCTGAAAGAGGCGATGCCAGATCGCACCATGATCTATGTGACCCACGATCAGGTCGAGGCGATGACACTGGCCAGCCGCATCGTGGTGCTGGCCAACAAGGGCATCGCCCAGGTTGGAACGCCGCTGGAGCTATATGAAACGCCCGAGAACGAGTTTGTTGCCCAGTTCATCGGCTCACCTTCAATGAACCTGCTGCCCGGCAGGATCACAGGCACCGGTGCACAGACAACCATCACACTCGATGGCGGCGGCAAAGCTGTTTCCAGTATCCCAACAACCGCTGCTGATGATGGGAAACAGGTGAATATCGGGGTCCGGCCCGAGGACATGACACCAACCGAGGGCGACTATCTGTTCAAGGGTAAAGTGGACATTACCGAGGCCCTTGGTGAGGTGACGCTGCTCTACTTCGAACCTGTAGCGGGCGCGGAACCGGTCATTGCCAAACTGCCCGGCATACAGCGTGACCTGCGCGGCAGCGATGTGGCGCTGACCGCAGAACCGTCAAAAATTCACCTGTTTCACCAAGGCCAGTCGATGCGCCCCAAGTCCTGACCTGGGGCGCAATGTTCACGTAGCCGGCCGGGGTTCACCTTCTGGTGTGTCAGTGGGCTGAACCTCGCCGTCCAGAATTTCGGGCTCATCCGGCACGTCTTCTGTCTCTTCGACCTCGTCGGATTTATCTTCCAACGCACCGAGGATCAGCGGCAGCATCTGCGCCCCGGTCGCTGTCGCGACCTCCTGCTTGGCGGGCGCGGTCCAGGTCAGCGTGTCGAAACTGCCGCAATTGGGGCAGACCGGCGCCCATTCGGACTGGATGTCGTGGCAATTGTCGCAGACCCATTGCGGGCCGCGCGGGGCAGTCAGCGCCTTGGCCAACCAGCCCTGAACCACCGCATCCGATGCACCCTCGCCCCGCTCAATGGCGGCCATGAGGGTAAAGACACGAGCATCCGCATCCTCCATCTCGACAAGATCGCCCAGCGCGCGGCGCGCTTCCGGGAAGTCTTCGGCCACAACGTTCAGCTCGGCCATGACCAGCCGCGTTTCCGGATCGTTGGGATGCAACCGTGACAGCGCCGAAAAGCGACGGACCCGGTTTGCCGGCGTCTCATCAGGGTCGATCTCGGCAAAGGCATGGGCCAGTTCGGGATGGGGGCGGACCTCCCAGGCTTTCTTGAGGATCTTGGTGGCGTTGCGCGGCTTGCCCTTGGCGATATGTGCCCGCGCTGCCATGGCGGCAGCTGGGATCAAGTCAGGCGACAGGCGATTGGCCTCGATCGCACGCTCCTGCTGGTCGACGTTGCCGTCTTCGTCCAGCAACTCTTTTGCCTCAGACAGGGCCAGCACCGCATCGCGCCGCTTGTAAACATCGCGTGGCAACGACCCGGATTTGAGCTTCGCGGTCAGCGTCGATCGGGCACCGGCCCAATCCTGCGCCTTGGTCTGCAAGCTCAGCAGAACATCCTGCGTATCGCCATGTTTCGGCTTCAGCTCCAGTGCCTTTTCGGCCAGCTTGCGTGCGGTGTCCTCGTCGCCATCTGCCAGCTTCTGCTTCATGATCCCGCGCACACCGACAAAGCGGGTCGCATTGTTGGTCACTAGTTTCTTGTAGGTCTCGGCAGCACGCTTGGTGTCGCCATTCATTTCGGCGGCCTGCGCCACCAGCAGATTGGTGAGTTCGGGCTTTTGCAGCAGCTTTTCGGCCTTGTTGGCCTTGGCCATGGCGACGCTCCCCTCACCCGAGGCCAACGCCATCACGCTATCGGCCAGCGCCTGATAACCCCGACGCTCGCGACCGCGGTCGAAATAGCGCGACATCGCGGTTTCATCCCCGTTGAGGAATTTCAGCGTCGCGATCAGCAACGTAAGCAGCTTGAAGAACAGCCAGACCAGAAAAACCAACACGATCAGCGCGAGAACCGATTGTAGCGGGCCAAGCGTGTATTCGGTTCCGGCGATCGTAATCTGTACGCCGCCCTGTGTATCCATCAGATACCCGGCACCCAATGCCAGCAGCGCGACAATCGCCACCAGAACGAGAATTTTGAGCAGTGACCAAAGCATGGCGGGTCCTTCAGTTCGAGTTCAGGCTGGTTGCGAGGGCATCAGCGGCGCTCAGCGCCTCCTGACGGGAGGTCGCACGCGCGATCCATTCGGCCAGCGCCGTCTTGGCCGCATCCGGCAAGGCATCCAAATCGGTGAGCGTTGTCGAGACATCGCCCTTGGTAAGTGCCGCTTCGGCGCGGGACAGAACAGCATCCGGATCAGACCCGTCGCGCGGTTCAACCGAGCGTGCACCTGTCTGGCGCTGGATGAAGGCCATCAAACCGGTGCCTTTGTCGGATTCGCGGGCATCCGCCAGCGCCGTCCTTGCGACCGGTGTAAACGACTCCTGAAGCGCGCTAAGCGTGGGAATCCCATCTGCGGCCGAGGCCGACAGAGCATCAGGGATATCAACGCCCCCTGATTTGAGCGCCTCCAGCGTCTTGGCATAGGGGGCACCGCTTTCCAGTTCGCCCCGCAACTGCGCAGCGGCGGTGCGATTGGCCGCCGCCTGAGCATCGGCGCTGGCCTGCGTCTTGAGGTCCTGCGCCTGCTTCATCATGGATTCGACTTCGCTGCGCTGGCTGGCCATGGTGTCCTTGAGCTTGGCCAGTTCCGCATCATAGGCGGCCACGGCCTCTTTCGAGGCTCCTTCAGTCACTGGCCGTTTTTCGAGGTCGCCCAGCCGCTTTTCGATGTCTGGCAGGGATTTCGTCAAATCCTGAACCTGAGTGGTCAGCGCGCTCAACTCGGTCTTGAAAGGATCAATCTGCGTGGTAAGCGCATCAATCTTGTCGCTCAGACCCGCAGTATCGATGCCGCTGACCTTCTGGTCGAGCGCAGTTGTCGCATCAGTCTGCTGTTTCAGCTGACTGCCAAGCGACGTTACCTGACCTTCCAGGGCACTTATGTCTGGCCCGGTATTGAATAGATCAGCCTGACCTGCCGCGAACCCGATCCCCGCGGCCACGACGCCACCGATCAACGCCGGAAAAAACCCGCCCGATTTCTTTTCGGGCTGCGGCTGAGCCTGCGGTTCGCTGGTTTGCGAAAAAGTCATTTCGGCTTCGGCTTCGGCTTCGGCTTCGGCTTCGGCTTCGGCTTCGGCTTCGGCTTCGGAAGTCAGATCATCCACCTGCTCATCCGAGTCAACGGCCTGACTGGTTTCATCCTCGGGCAACTCTGTGGCATCGGCATTTTCGGCTGCCTCCACCGGATCGGACTCGGATGATGTATCCTTGCTGATCTCTGTCTCTTTCTTACCGGCCACCGAGTATTTCCCCCGTGATTCTGAAAATGTTTAAACACCAGACCCTTGCAGAGACTAATGCGCGTCTGTGCGGCCCTCAACCCGGTTCGCCCGTTTGAGGGACATTTCAACGATTTTTGCCATCGCCGCGCTGTCAGGGCGTTCCGCGATCGTCAGACCCTGAAAGTGCAGCGTTTCAAGGGGTTCCGCCACTGCGGGGCTGAGCGCGCAAATCCAGAGCGGCGCGCTAATCTGCGCGGTCTCGGCAAATTGTCGCGCCGTTCGTGGTGAGAAAAACGGCGCAATTACGGGCTGTGGGCCCGCCAAAGCACTCATCGCAGCATCGCTCAGGGGCAACAGCGTCTGATCATAGATCGCCTGCTCACGGCAGGACACACCCGCCCTAGACAGATTCTTTGCGATATCTCCGCGCGCATGCACACCCCTCAGATGCAGCAGTTGTTCGCTTGGCTTTGAGCGTGTCAGCGCGGCAATCAGTTGCTGCGCGGTATCTCCTGACTGAGTGGCATGCCAGCCATTCTTGCGCGCCGCTGCGGTTGTCGCGCGACCGACGCAATAGCAGGAATGATCGCGGCTTTCGATCAACCTCGCCGCCACTGCAACGGCGTTGGCCGAGGTGAAAACAAGAGCGTCCACGCCTGGTAAGTCCGGTACGACATCCAACGGCTCGATCTCGATCAGGGGCGAAAATATCGGCGATAGCTGAGCCGAAACTTCGACAGGCAGGTCAGCAATGAACCGTTCGGCAGCCGAGCGCGGGCGTGTCATCAGAAGATGCATCTTGTCATAGCCTTCCGCCGCGGGATTGTTTGCCGGAACGCAGGATGTTACCCCGCAGCGGATATCCGATGCAATCCCGAGGATGCATGACAAAGCACCTGACCATATTGGGACTGGAAAGCAGCTGCGACGATACAGCCGCTGCAATCGTGCGCCAAGCGCCCGATCAGCCTCCGGCGATTTTGTCTTCAATCGTCTATGGGCAAACCGAATTACACGCCGATTTCGGCGGTGTTGTACCGGAAATTGCCGCGCGGGCGCATGCCGAGAAGCTGGATCTCGCGGTACGCGAGGCGCTGGACGCCGCGCAGACCTCGCTCTCTGATCTGGACGCAATCGCCGTCACCGCCGGGCCGGGGCTGATCGGCGGGGTCCTGTCAGGCGTGATGTGTGCCAAAGGGCTCTGCGCCGCGACCGGGTTGCCGTTAATAGGGGTGAACCACCTGGCGGGTCATGCGTTGACCCCCCGCCTCACCGATGCGGTGACCTTCCCCTATCTGATGCTGCTCGTCTCGGGCGGTCACTGCCAATACCTAATTGCACGCGGTCCGGAGGATTTCAGCCGTCTCGGTGGCACCATCGACGATGCGCCGGGCGAGGCGTTCGACAAGACCGCGCGGCTGCTCGGGCTGCCGCAACCCGGCGGACCGATGGTCGAGGCCGAGGCAAAGCAGGGCGACCCGAAGCGGTTCCGGTTTCCACGTCCCCTGCTGGATCGGCCTGATTGCGACCTGTCTTTCTCAGGCCTGAAAACGGCGGTGCTGCGTGCCCGTGACCAGATCGTCGCTGAGAAAGGCGGGCTGACCAGACAGGATCGCGCCGATCTCTGCGCCGGGTTTCAAATGGCGATTACTGACACGCTGACCGAGAAAACGCGGCGGGCAATCAGGCTCTATTTGGGCGAAAACCCTACCTATCCTGTTGTCGCGGTAGCCGGCGGCGTCGCCGCCAATGGCACGATCCGTGCGGCTTTGCAGTCGCTTTGTGAGGAGACCGGCGCACGCTTTCTGGCTCCGCCGCTTGCGCTCTGCACCGACAACGCGGCGATGATTGCTTATGCCGGTCTGGAACGGTTTCGGGCAGGCGCGCGCGACGGCATGGAACTCGCCGCGCGGCCCCGCTGGCCGCTGGACAAGACGAGCCCAGCCATGCTGGGCAGCGGTAAGAAAGGAGCCAAGGCATGAGCGTTTCGGTTTTGGGTGCGGGTGCGTTTGGTACAGCGCTCGCCGTGTCGCTCGCGGGGACAGGCCCGGTGACGCTTTGGGCCAGATCGCAGGCACAAGCTGACGCGATGCAGTCGATGCGCGAGAACAGCGCGCGCCTTCCTGGGGTGGCGCTGCCCGCCAGCCTGACCGTCACCCATGATCTTGCGCAGGCCGCACAAAGCCAATCGCTGTTGCTGGCGGTGCCGATGCAGAAACTGCGAGTGTTTGTAACCGATCATCTGGACACGCTTCGGGATCACGCGCTGGTTGCGTGTTGCAAGGGGATTGAGTTGCAGACCGGGCTGGGCCCCATCGCTGTTATGGCTGATGTCCTGCCCGGCGGACGCACCGCTTTGCTGACGGGCCCAAGCTTCGCCGACGACATTGCGCGAGGCTTGCCAACCGCGCTGACCCTGGCTTGCGCAGACAAGGACCTGGGCGAGACGTTGCAGCATGAGCTGACCACCGCAAACCTGCGCCTCTATCGCACCAGCGACACCATCGGGGCCGAGCTAGGTGGGGCGCTGAAGAATGTGATGGCAATCGCCTGCGGAACGGTGATGGGCGCGGGGTTGGGCGATAGCGCCCGCGCCGCGCTGATGACGCGCGGCTATGCCGAGATGCAGCGTTTTGCGCTGGCTTGTGGTGCGCAGCCCGAGACATTGGCCGGACTTAGCGGGTTTGGCGATCTGGCACTGACCTGTACCTCCGACTTGTCGCGGAACTATCGTCTTGGGCTGTCTTTGGGCAGATCCGAGGCATTTGACCCTTCGGTTACGGTCGAAGGGGCGGCAACCGCCTACGCCGTCGTCGCGCGCGCGGATGGTATGGGCATCGACATGCCAATCTCGCGCTGCGTGACCGGGTTACTGGATGGTATCTTGACCCCGGACGCAGCGATGGCGCAACTTCTGGCACGACCGCTTAAGGAGGAATGATATGCTGATTGCCCTGATCGCGCGCGACAAGGATGGCGCGCTGCAAACCCGTCTGGACAACCGCTCTGCGCATCTGGCTTATATCGAAGAAAACGCCAGCATGGTCGCGCAGGCCGGGCCGTTGCTGGACGGCGAGAACATGATCGGGTCGCTGATCATTCTGGACGTGCCCGATATGGCAGCCGCGCAAAGCTGGGCCGATAATGACCCCTACGCCAAGGCCGGACTGTTTCAATCGGTCGACCTGATCGTCTGGAAGAAAGTGATCGGGTGATGGCATACTGGCTTTTCAAATCCGAACCCTCGACCTGGAGCTGGGATCAGCAGGTCGCCAAAGGCGAGGCGGGCGAGGAATGGGACGGCGTGCGCAATTACCAGGCCCGCAATCACATGCGCGCCATGAAGCTTGGGGATCGCGGGTTCTTTTACCATTCGCAGAAGGAAAAAGCCGTGGTCGGAATTGTCGAGGTCTGCGCTGAGGCGCATCCAGACAGCACCACGGATGACGAACGCTGGGAATGCGTGGATATCAAGGCGGTCCGACCTTTTGCCGAACCGGTCACGCTTGATCAGGTCAAGGCTGAGGAATCGCTGGCCGAGATGGTTCTGGTCAAAAGTTCGCGCCTGTCGGTACAACCCGTCAGCGAGGAAGAGTGGCGCAAAATCTGCGCCCTGGGGCAGACAGACGCGGATTGATCGTGCATCGTTCGCTTAACCCCTAAAGCGGAGACTACGCACATGGAATTGCTCAATATCATTATCGCCGTAGTCGCGGCATTTGCTGTCGGGTCGGTCTGGTACATGAAGCTGGCCGAACCGTGGATGGAAGCATCGGGCGTACCCCGCGGACCGGATGGTCAGCCCGAGGGCGGAATGAATCCCAAGATTTTTGCGATGGGTTTCGTATTGCAACTGATCGTGGCCGGCATGATGAGCCATGTGTTCCGCATGAGCGGCATCGCCTCGATCGGTGCCGGCCTGCTCAGCGGGATCGGTGTCGGGCTGTTTTTCATCTCGCCCTGGATCGCTTTGAACAACATGTACTCCATGCGGCCGTTCAAGCTGACGCTGATCGATGGGGGCTATGCCACACTTGCCTGCGGCATCATGGGTGTGGTTCTAACACTGTTCTAGAAAAAATGTGCGGCTAATTGGGGAAGGTCCTGACGATCCAGAACCTTCCCCGTCCCCACGTGCTCCCTACTCACCACACGCGAAAAAATCCGAAGGTTTGACCGTCCTGGTCCTTGGGATCACTATCCGCCATTGGACCTTGATTGGCAAACTCTAAGCGTCTCAGATTGAAATAAAATTTGAAGCGCCCACCTTCTTTCAGACAGGCGCTTTGTGGTCTGCGGCGTCAGCCGTAGATCGATTCCTTGCCGAAATGTTTGGTCAGCATGTAATAGACAACCGCCCGGTATTTGTTGCGCTCGGATTTGCCGTAGGTTTCCACTGCCGAATTTATGGCCGCCATCAATTCAGGTCCGTCCGCGAGGCCCAGTTTCTTGATCAGATAGTTCTTTTTGACCGTTTCCAGCTCGCTCTCCTGACTGGCCGCAACTGTGGCGGCATCCGCGTCATAGATCGCCGGGCCACAGCCGATAGCGACCTTGGTCAATAGGTCCATATCAGGATCGATCCCGCATTTGTTTTTCAAATCGTCGGCATATTGCGCGATCAGATCGTCGCGTTTTCCCATAGCAAATCTCCCGTAATGAATATGTTTGTAGGGCGCGCGCGTCCCGACGCGAAAGCTAGTGAGCCAGGTGAACCATACAAAGGGAAAAATCCGTTCTGTTCCCCCTATCGGCGGCCAGCATCCAACCTGTTGCGAATTCGTGGATTTTATTTTAACATTTTAGTTAAACAGTGCTCATTCGAGATCGGGAGACCAGAATATGACCGTATCCTTTCCAAACGAATCCCCCGCCTATCGCGACGCCCGCAATGCGCTGCTGAACTCGGAGCTGGACCTGCGCCAGAAGACCGAAGAGGTGGCCGCCCTTCGGCGTGCGCTGCCAAAGGGTGGCACCATTGCCAAGGACTACAGCTTTACCTCGCTGGATGGCTCTGCGGCACCGCTGTCGTCACTATTTGGCGATCATGACACGCTGGCGATCTATTCTCTGATGTATGGGCCGCAAGCCGAGGCACCCTGCCCGGCCTGTTCGTCGCTGCTGGATGGGCTTGCCGGTCACGTAGGACAACTCTCGCGGCGGATCTCGCTTGTGATCGTGGCGCAAAACACCCCTGAGAAACTGACCGCACTGTCCGCGCATATGGGATGGCAGGCGCTGCCGCTTTATTCGGCGCTGGGGACGTCTTATCAGCGTGACTACCTGGCCGAGAATTCAGACGGCAATCAAATGCCGATGATGAATGTCTTTTGCCGGGATGGCGACGGCATCCATCATTTCTGGGGATCCGAGATGCTGTTCGAGCCCAGCCCCTGGCATCCGCGTCATATGGATACTGTGTGGCCGCTCTGGAATGTGCTGGACATGACACCGCAAGGACGCGGCGATTTCATGCCCTCCCTGCGCTGAGGCAGGATTGAGGCCGGGCAGGTGAACTGCCCGGCCCCGCCGCCCGGTTCAATACCGGTAATGTTCGGGCTTGTAAGGGCCTTCCGGCTTCACGCCGATATAGGCCGCCTGGTCGCTGTCCATCTGGGTCAGCTTCACGCCGATCCGGTCCAGATGCAGGCGGGCAACCTTCTCATCCAGATGCTTGGGCAGGATGTAGACCTTGTTTTCGTACTCATCACCTTTGGTGAACAGTTCGATCTGCGCCAGAACCTGATTGGTGAAGGACGCGGACATCACAAACGAGGGGTGCCCGGTGGCGTTACCAAGGTTCAGCAGACGGCCTTCGGACAGTAGGATGATCCGGTTGCCCGAGGGCATCTCGATCATGTCCACCTGTTCCTTGATGTTGGTCCATTTGTGGTTCTTCAGGCTGGCCACCTGAATTTCATTGTCGAAGTGACCTATGTTACCGACGATGGCCATGTCCTTCATCTTGCGCATATGCTCGATGCGGATCACGTCCTTGTTGCCCGTGGTGGTGATGAAGATATCGGCCGATGCGACCTCATCTTCCAGCAGGGTGACTTCGAAGCCGTCCATTGCGGCTTGCAGAGCGCAGATCGGGTCGACTTCGGTCACTTTCACCCGGGCACCGGCACCGCGAAGAGATGCGGCCGAACCCTTGCCGACATCACCATAACCGCAAACCACGGCAACCTTGCCGGCCATCATGGTGTCAGTGGCGCGGCGGATGCCGTCGACCAACGATTCCTTGCAGCCGTATTTGTTGTCGAATTTCGACTTGGTAACCGAGTCGTTCACGTTGATCGCCGGGAACGGCAGTTGGCCGTCTTTCACCAGCTGATACAGACGGTTGACGCCGGTGGTGGTTTCTTCGGACACGCCTTGGATCTGGTCGCGCATCTTGGTGAACCAACCGGGCGAGGCCGCCAAGCGTTTGGCGATCTGCTTCTTGATCACCTCTTCCTCTTCCGAGCCTGGAACGGGAATGATGTCTTCCCCTGCTTCGGCGCGGGCGCCCAGAAGGATGTAGAGCGTCGCATCGCCGCCATCGTCCAGGATCATGTTCGGGCCGTCCTCGAACAGGAAGGATTTGTCCAGATAATCCCAATGCTCTTCCAGCGTTTGGCCTTTGATGGCGAATACCGGAATATCCGCCGCCGCAATCGCCGCAGCGGCATGATCTTGGGTCGAAAAGATGTTGCAGGAGGCCCAGCGCACATCCGCGCCCAGCGCCACCAGCGTCTCGATCAACACTGCGGTCTGAATGGTCATGTGCAATGACCCTACGATCCGCGCGCCCTTCAGCGGTTTGCTCTCGCCATACTCCGCCCGCAGGGACATCAGGCCCGGCATCTCGGTTTCAGCGATATTCAATTCTTTGCGGCCAAACTCGGCCAACGAAATGTCTTTGACGACGTAGTCGTTGCTCATCACGATACTCCAGCTCGTTTGCCAAGGCCTTTAGCATTCAAACTATGGTCCGACAACGCGAATTCAGATCGTAGAATGAGCTTGAGTTGGAGCTACGTGCAGCCACGCCAAATCCGATGCTTACCGCAAAAGGCGAGACATCGCGATTCCCTGCCGAGTACTGCGATCGGCTTGACGTCAAACGATCAGACGAGCGCACCGCTGCTTCCACTGCAAAGAACTCGCAGCTGGATCCGTGATCCTTAGACGCCGAAGGGGTTTCGGCTGATAATTGGGGGAGAGGGGGAAGGGACGCGTTCGCTAAAACTGGCCCCGGGTCAACTTGGTGTACCGTCCGGAATGACAACTGGGACGGCTTCGAAAAAATCAGTGCCTGCGGCGACAATACAGGAAATGCCGTTGGCCTGGGTCAGTAGAACGGTGAAAGTTCCGGTTTTTTCAGAGGTCCAGATTTCCATCACCGAATGCGAACCTCGTACATTCTGAAGACCACCGACTTTCAATTGCTCGGAATATTTGTCCTTCAGATTGGCGACAACACTGTCGCGGGCTCCGCAAGAGGCGGCGAGGGCTGGCGGCGCAGTGGCGGCCATGCCGAAAGTCAGGGCAACACCTAACAAACGCTTGAACATGACAAGCTCCTTTCGTTACAGGTTTCTGTCTGAGAGGGCCGCTTAGGGAGGAAAATGCGTCCCCCTCGATTAATATATCGTGATCCCGTACCCGTTTTTCAAACCACGGGCGCTCAATAAATTGTTCGCAATGCGTGATCAGGATAGGGAACATTGTGCGATCGAATTGTGGCAAAAACATGGCAAACACGAAGGGCTGTGGCTGAATGGCAACGCAAACACGAGCTTGGCAGCGGATGTTATCGGGGCGGCGACTGGACTTACTGGATCCGACGCCAGTGGATATCGAGATCGAAGATATTGCCCATGGGTTGGCTTTTGTGGCCCGTTGGAACGGTCAGACCAAGGGTGATTTTGCCTATTCCGTCGCCGAACATTCTTTGCTGGTCGAGGAACTTTTTGGCCGGATTTCCCCCAAAGCACCGCCAAAATGGCGGCTGGCGGCCTTGCTACATGACGCACCGGAATACGTGATCGGCGACATGATCTCGCCGGTGAAATCCGCCGTCGGGGCCGACTACGGCAAGCTCGACGACCGATTGGCGGCAGCGATCCACATCCGGTTCGGCCTGCCTGCGGCAGTGCCCAAGACCATAAAGCGGCAGATCAAGAAAGCCGACAAGATCAGCGCCTGGATGGAGGCCACGCAAATCGCGGGCTTCTCGGAAAGCGAGGCTAGTAAATTCTTTGGCCAACCCGATACCACTATAATGGATGGATTGCAGATCAGATTGCGCCCGCCGCTTGACGTGAGATGCGCCTTCACCGAAAGGCATTCGCAGCTACTGGCCGAGATCTAGGCGTTCGTCCCGCCGTCTGGTGGACCGCGGCTACGATTCCGATAGCATCACGAGATCTTTGGACGTGAAGAAAGTGCTACCGGTGATCCCTACGCGCCAATGCCGAAAAAGGCGCGTCGGTCTGGACCGTTAGCACTACCGCCTGCGAAACTGGGTCAGGCGCTGTTTCAACGAACTCAAGAATGCCAGACATGTCGGAACCCGCTGCGATAAAATGGCAGAAAGCCTCCCGGGCTTCATAGATTTCATAGATATTGTGTCGATCCAGATCTTGTTTCGCCGTTTGCCAACGTGGCCTGAAATCTCAAAATAGTTTAATCCTACTTTCCCGAAAAATGAACTTTGCATTTCTAGGTTTTCTTTTGACGAAATCAAAAAGGCTTTGATCGGCAAGGCAAAACGAAAGCTCTTCGCCGGATGGAATGAAGTGCGGATGCCAAGCCATGAGCGAAACGTGATTACTGGAAAGGAACCCTAGAATGGAACAGCCTTTAGACATTTTTCAAATCCTCTCAGCGAGAAAAGAAGAGTTCTGTTCCAAGATGCGAGCAGATGAAAACTACAGAAATAAGGCGATCGAATACCCAAGACAGGCGTTCAGGGATTTGGGCTTTGAACTTCCGGAAGGCATTGATGTCAAGCTCTTGATAGACAACGAAAATGTGCAGTATATCCATATTCCGCTTGCGCCGGTGGAAGGCGAAATCACCGATCAAGACCTGTTGTTATCTCAAGGTGGGACAACAGCGTGGTGCATAATCGCCGCTTCTGGAGTGGTCAGCGCAATTGCGTCGGCGACAGCCATTGTATCAATCAATGAGAACTAAGCCTACTCAATCTAACCACAAACAAAAGGTTTTGAAAAATGGAACAAGTCACCAATAAAACCAAATCTCCTGTACCAATCGAGGAAGTCATTCGCAGAGTTTGGTCGGAGCCCGAATTTGCTGCACGGCTTGAAGCGGAACCAAACGCCGTTCTTCAGGAACTGGGGCACGTCATTCCTGATGGTGTTGAGATTCAAGTCGTACGGGACACCGAGACTGTTCGCAATATTCACGTCGCAGCGGGCCCATCTGACAACGCAGGAATCACTGACCGAGAGCTACTGCAAGCAGTTGGGGGCACGACGGTAATTTGCGGCGCCATTTCACTTTCTGTTGCCGCCACGGTAAGCGCAGGAAGCGCTATTGGAAGTGCGGCCATTACCATGGCAACTTACGGCTAAGTCCTGTTGACAAAAGGGCTACAAAATTGCCGACAGACATGATTCAAGCTGGTATCAACGATAGAGACCAGCTTGGCACGCGACTTGGGGTCAGAGATCCAAGCGTTCGATTTTCTGGAAGACACCCCCGTCAGCCTCATAGGCCCGCCAGCGCACCGGCGTTGCTCTGAGAGTGGTTATTTCGGCTCTATCTTCGACTTTCTGCACTGTGATCTGCATGATCGTGCTGCGCGAGATGTGTTCATGTGCGAACCCCCACAGCAGGCTTCCAAGCGAATAGGCAATGGGTACCGTCCGATCACCAGCCCTTGTGCGATACAGCTGAATAGGTTGGACCACATGCGGGTGATGGCAAACGATAAGATCCGCTCCGAAATCCGCCAGTTCCTGGGCCGCGATCTGCTGCGCCCGGCGGGGAAACAGCTCGAACTCGTGACCCCAGTGCAACATTGCGATCACGAAGTCACTACCACCCGCTTTCGCATTCGATATCTGGGCCTTGAGAAGGGAGATATCAGGGGCTGCGTGTTTTGACGTCAGTTTCGCAATATTCACGCTATGCGCTTGACCCTCGGGAAGGGCGCGACCATTGGTCCCCAGCGTGCAGGATGCAAAGCCGAACCTGATCCCGTTTCGTTCGAGCGTTCTGGCCATGTTGGCCTCTTCGGGCTGTTCATTGACCCCGACTTGCAGAATATCTCGGACGTTCAGGGCCTTGAGGGTGCATTCAATCCCCTCCACCCCCATGTCGTAGATGTGGTTATTCGCAAGGTTGAGAACATCAAAGAACCTTCCCTGATGACTGGTCAGGGCCTCGAACTGGTCTTCTGACGCGCATTCCTTTGCAGGGTCCGCTCCTCCAATCACCTCATCTACCAGGGGCTGCGTTGTGACCGGTGACTCGTAGTTGGCCACCGCGATATCGGCCTTAAACAGCAGGTCTTGGACCTGAGTGTAGAGCTGATCTTTCGTCACTCCCGCCCTGTGGGTTCGGAGAATGTCGCCCACGAAGCTCAATGTAACACCGTCCGATGCCTCAGCGCCATCTTGCGCTGCGAGCCGAACCTCGCGCGCAGTCATGAACTCCGATTGATCCAGATCGGCTTCGGGCAACTCAATCGGGTTCTTGCATTTGTAGGCCCAATACAGGCTATCCAGCACATTCATCTCGGGCATGTCGCTGGCCGCGCCCTTCCTCGGGTGCTTCCAGAATCCAAACCTCTCTGCTGCGGCAGTCACGACAGAGACCAAACCTTTGGCAACCGGGTTCGGGATGGCGAGGGTTTCATAGGGCGTGTTCGGAACGAGCGGCACTTCGATACTTCTCACAGTCTTGTTGCGTGCAAACCAAGTGATGAAGGTAACCGTCAACTCGGCAGATCAGAAACACTATATTCAATTCGATCGAGTCGGCGTTGCAATCTAGCGCCCAAGTAGGCACGCCGGAACACAATCCTCAAAACCCGCGAAACAGACCCGCACTTCCCAATGCCGCAGCCGATCACGGCCGAGCGCACAAACTCAACGCGGACTGCGCTTCGCCAAGATGCGCTGCAAGGTTCGACGGTGCATGTTTAGCCTGCGTGCCGTCTCGCTCACATTGCGATCACATAACTCATAGACCCGTTGGATGTGTTCCCAACGCACGCGGTCCGCACTCATCGGGTTTTCCGGCGGCGGTGGCAATTCATCGCTGCCCGCAAGCAAGGCGTTCATGATGTCGGTGGCATCCGCAGGTTTCGACAAGTAGTCAGTTGCACCGATCTTGACCGCGGCCACGGCGGTGGCAATCGCGCCATAGCCGGTCAGGACCACGACGCGGCAGTCGGGGCGTTTCTCGCGCAGAACCTCGACCACATCCAGGCCATTGCCGTCCTCCAAACGCAGATCGACCACCGCGTAGGCAGGCGGGCGGGCCGTTGCGATGGCGCGCCCTGCGGCGACGGAACCGGCCGTTTCAATCTCGAAGCCGCGCTTTTCCATAGCTTTGGCCAAGCGCCTCAGAAACGGCTCGTCATCGTCAACCAGCAAGAGAGATTTGTCGGGCCCGATTTCAAGCTGAGAGGTGTCGGCCATGGTTTTTCATTCCATTGTTCTTTGGGCTCGATGTGGCTGCGCCGAGTATTAACGGCACAACCTGAAAGGTCAAACGCGGCAACGGGTCACGCAGCGTCCAGAAAGCAGCCGATCTGGTCAGCCATTATTTCTGGCTCAATCTCGCGCCGGAAAAACTCGACAAACCCGTGTTCGGGCAGCACCAGATAGGTGAAGGTCGAATGATCGACCAGATAGAACTCGTCAGACTTATCCTGCGCTTTGTAGTAGGTCTTATAGGCCTTGCTGGCCGCTTTGACCTGCTCCAGTGAACCTGTCAGTCCGATAAGCCGCTCATGCAGGTTCTCGGCGTAATCGCCAACGACCTCGGGCGTGTCCCGGTCTGGATCGATCGAGATGAAAACCGGCGTCACCATCTGCCCGCGGCCTTCAAGCACATCCACTGCGTCCGCGTTGCGAGACATATCGAAGGGACAGACATCGGGACAGAACGTATAGCCAAAATAGATCAGCGCCGGTTCCTTGATCACATCGGCATCGGTAACGGTCTGGCCGTCAGCGTTGACCAGTTCGAAGGGCCCTCCAATCGCGCCCGCCCCGCCCGCGACCTGGCTGGCACGGCATTGTGCGAACTGATCATCCGACTGCCCTCCCCGTGTCATGAACCATGTTGTGGCAAGCAACAGCACCACAAAGATGGCTGCCAGGATTGCATAGAGACGGGGCATGGCATTGAACCTCTAAGAATGAGATGTTGAACATACTGGCCGTGAGACCTATCAACTTGGTCGGCCTTTGCAACGGGACATAGTTGACCAATGGCGATTTCCAATAGCAACCTCTGGCGCGGCCAGGAACGCAGCGGCTGGATTCGACTGCGCACGCTGATTTTGCTGCGCTGGGTCGCGATCATTGGGCAATTGGGTGCGATCACCGTCGCCCAGCGCGTCTATCACCTGCAGCTTGAGCTGGCGCTGTGTTATCTCGCCGTCGGGATTTCGGTCATTGGCAACCTGATCGCGATTTTCATATTTCCCGAGAACAAGCGCCTAACGGAATTCGAGAACTTTCTGATGGTCCTGTTTGATCTGCTGCAGTTGGGCTCACTGCTGTATCTGACCGGCGGTCTCAACAACCCGTTTGCGCTACTGCTTTTGGGGCCGGTGACAATCTCGGCAAACGTCCTAGGGCTGCGCTCGACCCTGATCATCGGAGGTACGGCGATCCTGCTGGTGACGCTGCTGTCCGAGTTTTATCTGCCATTGCGCACCGCAAGCGGGATGATCCTGCAAGATGCCGACATCTTTGTCTTTGGCAATTGGATCGCCATCATCATCGCGATCATCTTTCTGGGCCTCTATTCCTACCGGATCAGCACCGAAGCGCAGTCCATGTCAGAAGCATTGTCAGCGACACATATGGCGCTCGCACGGGAACAGAAGCTCACCGATCTGGGCGGTGTTGTCGCGGCAGCCGCACATGAGTTGGGGACACCGCTGGCCACCATAAAGCTAACCAGTTCCGAACTGATCGAAGAGTTGGATGACCACCCCGACCTGCGCGAGGATGCCGCCCTCATCCGCGAACAGGCCGATCGGTGCCGGGACATTCTGCGCAACATGGGCCGCGCCGGGAAAGACGATCTGCATTTGCGGCAGGCGCCGCTGTCGACCGTTATTCACGAATCCGCCGAACCGCATCTGGATCGCGGTAAAGAGGTGCATTTCCACGAAGGTCCCGGCGAGGGCGGCGATATGCAACAACCGTCGATCCTGCGCCAGCCCGAAGTGATCCACGGGCTGCGAAACCTGATTCAGAATGGGGTCGATTTCGCCCGAAACTCGGTCTGGATCGAATCCGAGTGGACCGAAGACAAGATCGTCATACGCATTATGGATGACGGGCGAGGCTATCCCCCGCATCTGATCCGCCGGATCGGTGATCCGTTCATGCGACGTCGGCGGGGTGAAAGCGAGCAGCGAACCAGACCGGAATATGAGGGGATGGGGCTTGGCCTGTTTATCGCCAAGACCCTGCTGGAACGCAGCGGTGCTACGCTGTCTTTCGCCAATGGCTGGGACCCGAACCAAACGCTCAGCACATCACCCGAAAGGCTCGGTGCCATCGTTCAGGTGGTCTGGCCGCGCAGCAAGCTTGACGCGCGCATGGGTGCAAACCGCGTGCCACTGGGCCGAAACCAGCAGATTCCTGTCTGATTAAGCCTCTGTTAACTTCTCTCGGTCCAGTGTCGCCAGTACGATTTCGACGGGGGACCGGAGATGGCAGCAGGCGACTGGATCACGCTGGCAAGCATTTGTGTGCTCTCTGCCATATTGGCTGCGCTCTGGATTTCGCCAACCCGTGCGCTGGCGGGGCCAGGTCGACATCTGCTACGTTTCAACCCGCGCCGAAAGATCGTCTATCTTTTTGATGGCGAAGACCTGATCGGTATGTCCGATAGCGGCCCCGACCCGAAAGATCCGGTGGCCGATTGGGAAACGCTGCACGCACATCTGTCCGTTGACTTTCCTGGCTTTCCCGACAGCCCCGAAATCGTCCGGAAACACGGTGAAATCCGGGTGCCCCCAATCGATGGCGGCAACCAGACCGAGGTGTTCTGTGAATGGATCGATGGCGTCACACGGGTGGAACTGCGGGCCGCCCGCCCCGACGCAGCCTGCGACGAGACCGCGCCAATGCAACGCGCCATGGAAAAAGCGCCCTATCCCGTCTGGTATCTGGACGGCTTCAACCGGGTCAAATGGTGCAACACGGCCTATAGCGTGCTTGCCCGCAAAGTGCGGGACGACCGGCCCAGACTGGAAGAGCCGTTTTTTCCTGACCCGCAATCCCTTGGCGCACTTGGCCGCAAGAAACGCCTGACAATCGAAACCGAGAACGGTCAGCACAAGCTTTGGTACGATCTGACAGCGCTGGAACAGCAGGGTGGCTACCTGTGTTACGCCGTTGATGCCCATGCGGTGGTCGAGGCGGAGATTGCGCGCCGTGATTTCGTGCAAACCCTGTCAAAAACCTTTGCGCAACTCTCCACCGGACTCGCAATTTTCGACCGCAATCAGAAGCTTGCGCTGTTCAATCCCGCGCTGACCGATCTGACGGCCCTTCCCATCGACTTTCTCAGTGGGCGGCCGAGTGTCGCCAGTTTTTTCGACCGGCTGCGCAACAACAACATGATGCCCGAACCCAAAAGCTACAGCAGTTGGCGCCACCAGATGGACGCATTGCTGGAAGCAGCAGCCAACGGACACTATCAGGAAACCTGGTCATTGCCTTCCGGCTCGGTCTATTCGGTCAGCGGACGACCGCATCCCGATGGCGCGGTGGCCTTTCTATTCGAGGATATCACCGCCGAGATCACTCTCACCCGTCGTTTCCGCGCAGATATGGAGCTCGGGCAGACCATCCTCGATCACCTGAACGAAGCCATCTCGGTATTCTCAGCCGATGGCACGCTGAGCTATTGCAACCGCGCCTTTCGCACCCTGTGGGAGGTGGACCCGGATGAAAGCTTCGACCAAACCTCGGTTCTGGATGCGACCCGCATATGGCAAGAGCGCTGCGCTGCCACGCCCGTCTGGGGCGACATCCGCGATTTTGTTGCCTCGCGCGAACATCGCGGCGACTGGTGGGCGCAGGTTCAGCTTCGGAAGGGACATCAGCTTACCGTCACGGTCAGCCCACTGCCCAACATGGCGACAATGGTAAGTTTCACCCATGACGTCACACCTGCGGGTTCGCAAAACAAGCTGCTCGCCCGGGCCTGAACTGGCTTGCAGCCGGATTGTGCCAGCGTCATTGTGGCGCCATGAATTCGGGCAGGTCATCGACACTCATCAAATGCGCGCGCTCCCCCGCCGAAACGGCGGCGCTGGCGGGGATTTTAGGCCCGGCTCTGAAGCCGGGTGACTGCCTGCTGCTGACTGGCCCGATCGGCAGCGGCAAGACGCATTTCGCCCGGCATCTGATCCAGAACCTGTTGATCGAGATCGAGGATGTACCCTCGCCCACCTATACGTTGGTCCAGAGCTATGAAACGCGCCTGGGCGAGCTCTGGCATGCGGATCTTTACCGTCTGACTGGCACCAGCGAGATCGAAGAACTTGGCCTGACCGATGCGTTCGAGACCGCGATCTGCCTCATCGAATGGCCTGATCGCCTTGCCGAATTGACGCCGGATGCAGCCCTGCATATCACTTTCGAGGCCGATCCCGATCAACCCGAGACCCGCACGCTGAGTTTTGCGTGGACCGATCCCAAATGGAAGCAACGGCTGGACGGCTTGGCATGAGCGACCGGCAGACAACGCTGACAGGATTTCTTCGGCAACAGGGTCTTCAGGATGCACAGACTATGTCGCTGGCCGGGGATGCCTCGAACCGTCGCTATTTGCGCCTGACCGACCCGGCCTCGGGCATCCGGCGGATCGTCATGGATGCGCCGCCCGAGAACGGAGAGGATGTCAGACCGTTCCAGAACATCGCGAACTACCTGCGAAAAGCAGGGCTGAGCGCGCCGGAAATCTACGCGGCGAACCCCGATACTGGCTTTCTGCTGCTCGAAGATCTGGGCGACGATCTTTTCGCACGCCTGATTGCTCGCGAAGGATCGCTAGAACAGCCCCTCTATCAAGCCGCGGCGGATGTTTTGCTCGCGCTTCGGTCGCTTCCGGCACCTGACCTGGCGGAACCCGACGCCGCCGACCTTGCAGTCATGACCGAAATCGCCTTTCACAAATACGCCGCACCGATAACCGCAGGCGAGCAAGCACCGGCTCAGGCCGAGTTTCTGGTCCGGTTCCGCGAGATTCTTGACAAGCAGCTGTCCGGACAATCGGTTCTGGCGCTGCGCGACTACCACGCCGAAAACCTGATCTGGCTGCCGGACCGGGCCGGCCCGGCCCGCGTTGGTCTGCTTGATTTCCAGGATGCGTTTCTGTGTCATCCGGCATATGATCTCGTGTCGCTTCTGCAGGATGCCAGGCGCGACGTCACGCCCGAAACCGAGGCCGAAACGATCCGCTATTACATCGCGCACACCGGCTGCGACACCGCGGAGTTCACCACCGCCTATGCAGTGCTGGGTGCCCAGCGCAACCTGCGCATTCTTGGTGTCTTCGGCAGGCTTTGCAGCGACTACGGCAAACCACAGTATCTGGATTTGGTTCTACGGGTCTGGAACCATCTGATGCGCGATCTCGATCATCCGGCGCTGCGGCCCGTGGCCGGCCTGCTCGTCGACAGCCTGCCCGAACCCACGCCGGAAAACTTGTCGAGGCTCAAGCACACATGACCAATATCCTGCTATTCGCCGCCGGTTTCGGTACGAGGATGGGCGCGCTGACACGGGATCGCCCCAAGCCGCTGATCCCGGTCGCGGGCCGGGCGCTGATCGACCACACGCTGGACCTGGCGTGTGCCGTCCAGCCGGGGCTGATCGCCGCCAATCTTCACTACAAGGCCGACATGCTGGCCGCGCATCTTGAGCCAAAGGGTATTGCGGTAAACATTGAGCAGCCCGATATCCTTGAGACTGGCGGCGGACTGCGTGCCGCCCTACCCCTGCTGGGCTCTGCCCCGGTGGTCACCATGAATACCGATGCGATCTGGTACGGCACCAACCCCATCGCGCAGCTGCTGGACGCATGGGAACCGGACCGGATGGACGCGCTTCTCATGTGCGTTCCAGTCGAGCAGGCACTCGGGCATGCCGGGCAAGGCGACTTCACCCGCGATAGCACCGGGCGTATCGCCCGTGGCAGCGGCCTGATCTATGGCGGCGTGCAAATTCTCAAGACCGAACGACTGGCCGAAATTGATGCGGATGCGTTTTCACTCAACCGGCTTTGGGACCTGATGCTGGCAGATCGCCGCCTTTTTGCGCTGCGCTATTCTGGCAGTTGGTGCGATGTGGGCTCGCCCGATGGCATAACATTGGCCGAAACGCTGCTTGCCGATGTTTGACCCCAAAGACCTCCCGCGTGTCTTCGCCGTCCCGCCAGGCACCGATTTCCCCAAAGCGCTGGTTGCGGGGTTGCTTAACCGATCGGAAGGACAGCCGCCCGAAGCGCTGGCGCGCTGCGATTTGGTGGTAAATACCCGACGTATGGCGCGCCGGGTGCGGTCGCTTTTTGATGCCGGCGCGCCTTGCCTGCTGCCGAAACTTTCGCTGGTGACAGGATATGCCGACGCGGCTTGCAATCAAGCTGCGCCGCCGGCACTGTCTGCGCTGCGGCGGCGACTGGAACTTACGCAACTGGTCGGCACACTGCTGGAAAAACAGCCCGATCTCGCCCCGCGCGCATCGCTTTTTGATCTGTCCGACAGCCTGGCCGCCTTGCTGGATGAAATGCAGGGCGAAGGTGTCTCACCCGAAGCGATCAGGGGCCTTGATGTCAGCGACCTATCGGGTCATTGGGCGCGCGCGCAGAGCTTTATCGGGATTGCCGAGCAGTTTCTGCAAGCCAGCGATGACGCGCTGGACCCGCAGGCGCGCCAGCGGAAGATGGTCGAAAATCTGATCGCCCAATGGCAGATTGCACCACCACAGCACCCGATCCTTCTGGCCGGGTCCACCGGGTCGCGCGGCACAACCATGTTGCTGATGAAAGCGGTAGCAAAACTGCCGCAAGGCGCGCTGATCTTGCCGGGTTTCGACTTTGACCAGCCTCCGAACGTCTGGCGCAACCTCGAAGATGCGCTTTCGGCCGAGGATCACCCGCAATACCGCTTTGCCAAACTGCTGCGCGAGCTCGATCTTGGGCCGGATGACATACGCCCCTGGGCGGGTGACCCCGCGCCCTGCCCGCCTCGAAACCGGCTGGTGTCACTGGCCCTGCGCCCCGCGCCGGTCACCGATGCCTGGATGAGCGAAGGACCCGCGCTGACCGACCTGGCAATGGCAACAAATGAACTGACGCTGATCGAGGCCCCTTCGCCCCGGTCCGAGGCGCTTGCCATCGCGCTGCGTCTGCGCGAGGCCGCCGAAACCGGTCAGACCGCCGCGCTGATCACGCCCGACCGGATGCTGACCCGTCAGGTCAGCGCCGCACTCGACCGCTGGGACATCCTGCCTGATGACAGTGCTGGCCTGCCGCTGCAACTTTCTCCGCCGGGCCGGTTCCTGCGCCATGTCGCGGGCCTGTTCACAAAACGGCTGGACGGCGAGGCGCTGCTGACATTGCTGAAACACCCGCTCTGCCACGATGGCGCGGAACGCGGGACGCATCTGCTCAACACGCGAGAGCTGGAACTGGACCTGCGGCGTAACGGCCCACCCTTCCCCGACAGTGCCAGCCTTGCGGTATTTGCCGACCGCAAAAAGATCTCTGCCGACTGGGTTGCTTGGGTCACCCGCAATTTCTGTGATCAGCTTGTCCGGGACAACCTGCCGCTAAGCGACTGGGTTCAACGCCTGCGCAACCTGGCCGAAGCGATCTCCGCAGGCCATGCGGATATTCAAGGCGGCTTGTGGGACAAGAACGCTGGCAAGAAAGCCCTGTCTTTGATCGAATCGCTAGAGCGCGAAGCCGCGCATGGCGGAGAACTATCTGCCCGCGACTTCGGCGACCTGCTTGGCGCGCTGCTGTCAGGCGAAGAGATACGTGACCGGGACGCCCCAAACGAAAGCATCATGATCTGGGGCACGCTTGAAGCGCGCGTACAGGGGGCCGATCTGCTTATTCTGGGTGGGCTGAACGATGGCAGCTGGCCCGAGGCCCCCAGCCCCGATCCCTGGTTGAACCGCCAGATGCGCCATCGGGCAGGACTGTTGTTGCCGGAGCGGCGGATCGGACTGTCGGCACATGACTTCCAGCAGGCGATCGCCGCGCCGGAGGTCTGGTTGACCCGTGCAACCCGTTCTGACGATGCCGAAACCGTTCCCTCGCGCTGGTTGAACCGTCTGACAAACCTGCTGCACGGATTGCCCGGGCAGGGTGGCGATCAGGCCCTGTCGGGCATGCGGGCGCGGGGTGCGCTTTGGCTGCAACGCGCAGATCTGTTGGAAGCTGCCCCTGCATTGCCCCCGGCCCCACGGCCCTCGCCCCGACCGCCGGTATCGGCACGTCCTCGACAGCTTTCGGTTACCGAAATCAAGCATCTGATCCGCGACCCCTACGCGATCTATGCCAAACATGTGCTGCGCCTGCGCCCGCTCGATCCGCTGGTACAGGCCCCGGACGCTTTGCTGCGGGGAATCGTCATTCACGAAATCCTTGAAAGTTTCATCAAGGACAGTCTGTTCGATGGCGCAATCCTGCATCGCGACGCCTTTCTGAAGCGCGCTTCCGCTTTGTTAGAGACACATGTTTCTTGGCCCACAGCACGCAAACTCTGGCTTGCACGACTTGCCAGGATCGCTGACGCCTTCCTTGCGGCCGAGGTTGAACGCCGTACCGATGGCGGGCCCATCGCCTTTGAGGCACGTATGAAAAAGCGCCTCGATCCGCTGGATTTCACACTTGTGGGCCGTGCCGACCGGATCGACCAGAACGGGCGCGGCGCGCTGCGCATATACGACTATAAGACCGGCGCGCCGCCGAGCGAAAAACAGCAGGCGCGCTTCGACAAGCAATTGCTGATCGAAGCGGCGCTGGCCGAGGAAGGCGGGTTCGAAAGCATCGACCCGATGCCGGTGGCGCAGGCAGTGTTCATCGGCATGGGCGGCAGCTATTCCGAGGTATGTGCCCCGCTGGACAGTGAACCGCCTGCCCGCGTTTGGGCCGAGCTAAGACAATTGATCGAAGCTTACTTCCAACCCGATCAGGGCTTTACCGCACGCCGCATGCTGCATCGCGACACGGACCGGGGCGACTATGACCATCTTGCGCGCTTTGGTGAGTGGGACCGCACCGCAACCCCCTACCCCGAGGACCTGACATGAGCGCCCGCAACGACGCGACCGAACGACAGGTGCAGGCCGCCCGCCCCGATGCATCGACCTGGCTGGCCGCCAATGCCGGCTCGGGCAAGACCCGGGTGCTGACCGACCGGGTGGCCCGGCTGCTGCTCAGCGATGTGGAGCCGCAGCATATTCTTTGTCTGACCTACACCAAGGCCGCCGCCAGCGAGATGCAGAACCGACTGTTCAAGCGGCTGGGCGAATGGGCGATGTTGGATGATGCGCCGCTATTGGGTGAGTTGACCGATCTTGGCATCGACGGTGCGATCGATGCTGCGCGGCTGGCCCATGCCCGCACGCTTTTTGCCCGCGCTATCGAAACGCCGGGCGGGCTGAAGATCCAGACGATCCATTCCTTCTGCTCGGCCCTGCTGCGTCGTTTCCCGCTCGAGGCCGGGGTCAGCCCACAATTTTCGGAAATGGAGGATCGTGCCGCCGCGCTGCTGCGCGCGGAGATCATCGAGGACTTTGCCGAAGGCGCGGAATCGCCGCTAGTGGATGGCATCGCGCAATTCGTGACCGACACCGATTTCGACGCGCTGACACAGGCCATCGCCCAAAACCGGACCGGATTTGCGACGCCATTGGATTGGACCGCACTTCTTGATTTGTTTGGTCTACCCAAAGGTTTTGAAGAAGACTTGATTGCCCACGAGGCAATCGAAGTAAGCGATGAAGAGCTAATAAAACAAACGCTCCCGATCCTCTCAAATCAGAGCAAAACGATGATCGAGTTGGCCGCTAACCTAGGGACCGTCAATTGGGAGAACCCGAGCTACGAGGATCTTCAGATACTCTACTCTTCCTTCTTGTATTCGAAAGACGGCGATTACCGACCGGAAGCAAAGACCAAATCCGTCCCGACCAAGAAAGCTCAGCAAGCACTAGGTCATTTTCTTGAGCCCTTCCATCAACTGATGGAAAGAGTGGCATTGGCGAGAGAAAAGGAGTTGGCATACGCCGCTGCGCGCAAGTCGCTGGCGCTGCATCAATTCGCGGCAACGTTCCTGCCAGAATATGAGCGGCGCAAGCAGTTGCGCGGATGGCTGGATTTTGACGATCTGATCTTCAAGGCGCGGCACTTGCTGAACGATCCCTCTGTTGCGGCCTGGGTGCTCTATCGCATCGATGGCGGCATAGACCATATCCTGGTGGACGAGGCGCAGGATACCAGCCCCGCGCAGTGGGACGTGATTGAAAAGCTGGCGCAGGAATTCACCGCGGGCGAGGGTGCCCGCCCGGATGTGGAGCGCACCATTTTTGTGGTGGGCGACAAGAAACAGTCGATCTATTCCTTCCAGGGGGCCGACCCGGACGCCTTTGATCAGATGCAGGCGCAGTTCGGAAAGAGGCTGGAGGATTCAGGCTCTAAATTATGGAAATCAACGCTAGAGTATTCTTTCCGGTCGTCCCCCGCCATCCTGCGGTTGGTAGATCTGGTGTTCGACGGTCAGGATGCAGCCGGGTTTCGCAAAGAGGCGCAGCACCGCGCGTTCAAGGGTGACCTGCCAGGCCGAGTCGACCTCTGGCCCGTGGTCGAGAAGGTCGAAGAAGAAGAGGATCACGACTGGACCGATCCGGTGGACCGACCCGGCGCGCAGCATCACACGGTGGTTCTGGCTGAGAAGATCGCACAAGAAATCAAGGCCATGATCGAAGGCGGCGCGACCATCCCCGAAGATGGCGACAAGCCCGGCCATTTTGTGCGCCGCAAGGTCCGGCCAGGCGATTTCCTGATCCTTGTGCAGCGCCGATCCGATCTCTTTGCCGAAATCATCCGCGCCTGCAAATCCGCCGGCTTGCCCATCGCGGGGGCCGACCGGCTAAAGGTCGGGGCCGAGCTTGCGGTCAAGGATCTGGCCGCGCTCCTCAGCTTTCTGGCGACGCCCGAAGACAGCCTGTCGCTGGCCGCAGTGCTCAGATCGCCCCTTTGCGGCTGGTCCGAACAACAACTCTTTGATCTGGCGCATCGGCGCGAGGAGATCTTTCTGTGGCAGGCACTACGGGCCAGGGGCGAGGACTTTCCCGACACGCTGGCTATGCTAAACGATCTGTTGTCGCAGACCGATTTTCTGCGGCCATACGATCTGATTGAACGCATCCTGACCCGCCATGACGGGCGGCGCAAATTGCTTGGCCGTCTGGGGGCCGAGGCCAGGGATGGGATCGACGCGCTACTGTCGCAGGCGCTGGCCTATGAACGCAGCGATGTCCCCAGCCTGACCGGTTTTCTGGTCTGGATGCAGACCGACGATCTGGAAATCAAACGCCAGATGAGCGGCGTCGGCGATGTGATCCGCGTGATGACCGTTCATGGCGCCAAAGGCTTGGAGGCGCCCATCGTCATCCTGCCAGACACAGGCGCCCGCCGTCCGCCCACCGATGCCGAGGTGATGCGGGCAGGGGACAAACCGGTCTGGCGCGTGCCGAAAGACGCCTCGCCTGCGGTCATTGCCGAGACCCGGGCAGACGCGCGAAGCAAGCAGATGAACGAACGTCTGCGTCTGTTGTATGTGGCTCTAACACGGGCGGAAAAGTGGTTGATCGTGGCTGCGGCAGGTGATCTGGGCAAGGCGGGTGACAGCTGGTACCAAATGGTCGAGGCCGCGATGGCCCCGGCCGGGGCATCAAGCCTGCCCGATGGACGGCAGCGCCTGGAACATGGCGATTGGCACAGCCTGCCCCTTGTGGATGAATCGGTTCAGATCGCCGAGAGTACAGATCTGCCCGAGCTTTTCCTGCGCAATCCGCCCGAAGCCGACCCTCATCCCAGGGCGTTGAGTCCCTCTGATCTGGGCGGCGCCAAGGCGCTTCCCAGCGATCAGGGGCAGGATGAAGAAGCGGCAAAGCGCTATGGTACTGCGGTGCATCTATTGCTGGAGCATCTGCCGCGCTCCGATTCTGCGGATTGGTATGCGCTCACCGAAACGCTGCTATTTGATCATGAGGTCAAAGAGCGCGAACTGGCGCTGAAAGAGGTCGAACCGGTACTGCAAAATCCGGCGCTGGCTCATATCTTTGGACCTGGGACATTAGCCGAGATAGCCGTAACCGCCCCGATTGGTGACCAACGCATTCACGGTGTAATCGACCGGCTTATCGTGTCGCCTGATCGCGTTCAGGCCATTGATTTCAAATCAAATGCCACCGTTCCCGACACGCCGGAAACCTGCCCCGAAGGACTGCTGCGTCAGATGGGCGCCTACGCGCACGCGCTAGCTCAGGTCTATCCTGATCGGCGGATCGAGACCGCGATCCTCTGGACCCGGACTGGTCGCCTGATGCCCCTGCCACACGATCTTGTGACGGCTGCCATGCGCCGCACCCAGATATCTTGACGTTACATAGATGGCTACCTAGGTTCTCTGCCCAAGCCCACCCCATTCAGGAGACATGTCAATGTCCACCGTAGCTGTCACCGACGATACTTTCGACGCCGAAGTCAAAAACTCCGATATCCCCGTTGTGGTGGATTTCTGGGCCGAATGGTGCGGCCCCTGTAAGCAGATCGGCCCCGCTCTGGAAGAGTTGGCCAGCGAATATGAAGGCAAGATCAAGGTTGCCAAGGTCGATGTCGACAGCAACCCGAACTCTGCCGCCGCCATGGGCGTGCGCGGTATTCCGGCGCTGTTCATCTTCAAGGACGGCCAAGTTGTGTCGAACCGCGCTGGTGCGGCACCCAAGGCAGCCTTGCAAAGCTGGATCGACGATTCGATCTGATCCTGGCCCAACCGGAAACGAAAAAAGGCGCTCTGCACGGGCGCCTTTTTTGTTGCACCGCGCCACTGACCCGGCACAGTGCACAACATCAAGAGCGGAGGACAATCATGGCCAAGACACGGGTTCTGGTAGAGTTCGGGATGGGAACATCTCTCCGGCGCGAGGATTATACCGAGGCGGCCGCGCGCGCGATCCGCGATGCGCTTTGGCGCAATTCCGTCACAATGGCCGAGCTTTTCGGCTTTCCCAAAGACGCAATGATCGTCGAGGCCGAGATCGGGGTGCAAAAGCCCGATCAGGTGGATGTCGAGGCGCTGAAATCCATCTTTCCCTACGGCCAGAGCCAGATCACCGTGACCCATGGCGGTCTGGATATCGACAAGCCCAGCGGCAGCGGCGCCACCGTCATGGCCAATGCCGCAATCTCGGTTTATTTCGACATGGAGCCCGCGCAATGAGCATGAAACGCATGATCCTCGAAATGGGCTTTGGCACGAATCTGCATGGGATGGATTACACCAAGGCCGCCCGCCGCGCGGTGCAGGACGCGCTGCATCATTCCTCGATCACCGCGATGTCGTCGCTGGGCATGGACCATAGCGAAATGCAGGTGCAGGTGACCATTGGCGTACAGCAACCTGATCTGGTCGATTGCGATCTGGTGGCCAGCGATCTGCCGCGAGGCAAAACGCTCTCGGTGCACGCGGTCAAGGGCGGGTTGGATGTTGACGATCTGCCAACCGGCGATCGACATATCGTTGCGACCGCCGCGATCGAGGCGTTCCTGCCCGACCAGAAAGGCGCATTTAAGCTCAGCAGCTAAAGAAAAAGCCGCCCGGGTATCGAGCGGCTCATCTGCGGTAGCTGTGTGCTGATCGGATCAGATCGACGCAATGTCCTTGCGGGTCAGACCGATATCTTCCAACTGAGCATCAGTCAGCTTGGACAGTTCCTTGCGGGTCAGGCGGTCAGCGTTCCATTTCACGATGGATGCGATCACCGAGCTGATGACGTTTACGATGCGGAACTCTGCAACTGCTCCGCGCGGGGCTTGCGAGTTTACTGCGACGTTTGCCATTGCGCTTTTCCTTGTATGAAGCAGCCGACCCCTCGTCGGTTGCAAGCCTCATCTAAGCCGCGCGCCTGAGTCTCACAATTGCCCATTCGGCAGTCCCGAATTGCATCCGGTGCATAACAAATAGGCAGGGTGAAAACCCGAGGTTCGGATTGTGCCGTCGTGCTGCCCCTTGTGCGCCCGCACCGCCCGATCCATATAGGCGACGATCAAAAGGAGGCTTTCATGGCGGATAACGACTTTCCCGGCTGGCACGGCACAACGATCATCGGCGTCAAGAAAGATGGCAAAGTGGTTGTTGCCGGGGACGGGCAGGTTTCGCTCGGCCAGACGGTGATCAAGGGCACCGCACGCAAGGTACGTCGGCTTAGCCCCGGCGGGTTCGACGTGGTGGCGGGTTTTGCCGGATCAACGGCAGATGCCTTTACCCTGCTTGAGCGCCTTGAGGCCAAGCTGGAGGCAACTCCAGGGCAATTGGCGCGTGCCAGTGTCGAATTGGCCAAGGACTGGCGCACCGACAAGTATCTGCAAAAGCTCGAAGCGATGCTGATCGTCACGGATGGGTCCGACATGTTCGTGATCACCGGGGCAGGCGACGTTCTGGAGCCCGAACACAACGTGGCGGCCATCGGATCGGGCGGCAATTTTGCATTGGCCGCAGCGCGCGGCATGATGGACAGCGACCGCGATGCCGAAGAAGTTGCGCGCTCCGCCATGGCCATCGCGGCTGACATTTGCGTCTATACCAATGGCAATCTGACCGTGGAATCAATTGGGGGCTGAGGTTTTACTCCCAGCCCCCGGGCCCCGTGCGTGAGTGGTGGTGCCCTTTGCTTTGCGCTTCCCGGGGGAGAAGCGCGAAGACATTAGAAACATGATAGGGATCGCGTCTGTTTTTTAGCCCTGCTCACAACAGGCTGATCAGACGTGTATCCCGTCGTGAGCTCGCGTGAGCGCTGCCACTATTTCAGAAGCGACTTCAGCTCTTTGCTGCGCCAGCCGCGGTAGGTACCAATCAGGCCAAGCGTCGCCGAAGCAAAAACGACATAAAAGGGCAGGCGGATATCGATACTCATCAATCCCCCGCCGATCAGAGACATCACACCGCCAGCAAGGCAGAACACCGCAGTGGTCACGCCCATCACCCAACCCTGATCACCCTCAGCGACGCTGGAGGAAAACAGACCCAGCAGGGTGGGATAGGCGACGCCGAAGAAGAAATAGAACAGGAAGACCGGTACATAAGTCAGCGCTCCGTAAGGGCTGAAAGCAAAACCGAGGGTGCAGATCATCATCGTGGTGAGCGAGGCGCGCAAGATGGTGTGTTTGGTAAACCTCTCCTGTGCGGGTTTGACCAGAAAGGTACTGGAAAAGGCCAGCGCCACGCCGATGGTCACCATCAGGATGCTGGCCCCAACAACACCGTAGCCAAATGCGCTGGTCTGAAAGTTCTCGGCGAACACGTAGAACGTGACATTGGAGATCATGAAAAACGCGTAGACTGGCAAAAGCTTGAGAACCAGCGGATGGTCTTTCACCGCGATCAGACTGTCAGTGACATCGGCCGGGCGAAACACAAAAGGCGCCCGCTCGGTCCGCAGATCCTTGAAGAAAAAGATGACCAGGAAAATCGCGATCAGAACCAGCAGAAACGCACCGTAGAAGGGTGTCTTGAACGAAGCCGCTCCAAATAGCGGCAGGTTGGACAACGCCGCCCCAATCAGCGGACCTCCGACAAGGCCAAAGCTGATGCCGGTCACGATATAGCCCATGTTGCGGTCACGATCGGCGGCATCGGTGCTGCCGTCGATCATGGCGGCCTGCGCAATTGGCTGATTACCGGCGGTAAACCCTGTGATGCTGCGCCCCAGTATCAGCAGCAAAAGACTGTCGAGGTATAGCGACGCTATGGTTAACGCATAGCCGACCAACGCCCCGCCCAGACAGATCAGCAACGCATTCTTGCGCCCGATCGCGTCCGAGACCTTGGACACGTAAACCACACCCAGAAACCAGGCCAGAAAAAAACAACCAATCACCAGCCCGTAGTAGAAATGCCGCCGTCCCGTTGGGGTTGCTTCGGGCAGAAATCCAGCATCCGGCAGCATGATCAAAGAGTTGATGATGGGAAAGACCAGCCCCTGACCAATCAGATCGACGAATACGACAAATAGCAGGGTGATCTTGGCTATTCTGGTCATGATATCCCCTATGCATCGATCTTGCTCTACCAGCCTAGCAAAGTGCTGGATTATTTCCATATTTTCCGAGCGAAAGGGGTCAACGGCATGTGAATAGGGGTCGAACCGCGGTCCGACCCCTTGATGCTGCGCGGGTGAGTGGCGCCTAGTTGATCGTTGCAACACCCAAGGGCACGCCAGCGACCTCGCACCAGATATAAACCTCGTTATGGCCCGAGATGTCCCAGGTCTTTGGTACCGCATATTGCTGCTTTCCGGTCAGATTCAGCAAAGCGCCCAGTTTGGTATCGGGGTCATAGGTGCCATCCTTGCCAAAGGCGACCCGCGGGTCGGGGCCACCATCCAGGGAAAAGTCATCGCCCAGTTCGACAATGTAACGATCTCCATCTTTGAACACCCGAACCGAGCCAGAGGCTTCGTGATTGGAGCGACCTTCGAATTTGCCTTTGGCGCCACCAGCGATGGCCGTGCCCGCTGAGACAAGGGTAAGGGCCGCACCCGAGGCGGCGGCTGTGAGAAACAAGGAGCGGCGAGTCAGCATGATCAGGGGTTCCTTCCCGTTGAAAGTTGGGCGCAATTGCCTTGCGGTGATCTGTGGCCTCGCCGGAGAAATAGAACCATGCATCACAACCCCCTGAAAACGCGTGTTCACATCGTGTGGCCGCGTGAGATTGCCGTGATCGGCTTGCGTTTTCCTTTCCCATGCTTAGGTTCCCCCCGAAACAAAGAGACCGAGAGATCATGACCGACCTGACGCCCCGCGAAATCGTATCCGAGTTGGACCGTTTCATTATCGGTCAGCGGGACGCCAAACGCGCCGTAGCCGTGGCCCTGCGCAACCGCTGGCGGCGCAAGCAACTGACCGATGACCTGCGGGACGAGGTCTATCCCAAGAACATCCTGATGATCGGCCCCACCGGCGTCGGCAAGACCGAGATCAGCCGCCGTCTGGCCAAACTGGCCCGCGCGCCCTTCATCAAGGTCGAGGCGACCAAATTCACCGAAGTGGGCTATGTGGGTCGGGACGTTGAACAGATCATCCGCGATCTGGTTGACGCCGCCATCATTCAGACCCGCGAATACATGCGCGAGGACGTGAAATCTAAGGCGCATGCCGCCGCGGAAGAGCGGGTAATCGAGGCGATCGCCGGGTCCGACGCCCGCGAATCCACGCGCGAGATGTTCCGCAAAAAACTGAAAGCGGGTGAACTCGACAATACCGAAATCGAGCTGGAGCTGACCGACAATTCAAACCCGATGTCGATGATGGAAATCCCCGGCCAGCCCGGCGCCAATATGGGCATGATGAATCTGGGCGATATATTTGGCAAAGCCTTTGGCGGCCGCACCGTCAAACGCCGCATGACGGTGGCCGACAGCTACGAAGTGTTGATCAGCGAAGAGGCCGACAAGCTGCTGGATGATGAAATCGTCAACCGGACGGCACTTGAAGCGGTGGAACAGAACGGCATCGTCTTCCTTGACGAGATTGACAAGGTCTGCGCCCGGACCGAGGCGCGCGGCGGCGATGTCAGCCGCGAGGGTGTGCAGCGTGACCTGCTGCCACTGATCGAGGGCACCACCGTCAGCACAAAGCATGGCGCAGTTAAGACCGATCATGTGCTGTTCATCGCCTCGGGCGCGTTCCACATCGCCAAACCCTCTGACCTGCTGCCCGAATTGCAGGGCCGCCTGCCGATCCGGGTCGAGTTGCGTGCGCTGACCGAGGAAGATTTCGTCCGCATCCTGACCGAAACCGACAATGCTTTGACCCGGCAGTATACCGCGCTGATGGGCACCGAAGAGGTGGCCGTCACCTTCACCGATGACGGTATTGCCGCGCTGGCAAAAATTGCCGCGGATGTGAATCAGAGCGTCGAAAACATCGGTGCCCGGCGGCTCTATACCGTGATGGAACGGGTGTTCGAAGAGCTGTCCTTCACCGCACCGGATCGATCCGGCGACGCGGTCACGGTTGATGCAGGGTTTGTCGAAGCCAATTTGGGCGAATTGACGAAATCAGCCGATGTAAGTCGCTACGTTCTCTAGACCTCAGCGCGAAATCGTCTAGCTTGGAGCCGCATTGAATCCGGAGTTTGTTCATGCGGCCCATTCTGCTTGGCCTTATTGCGCTTGCCCTCACCGCCTGTGTAGACCGCAGCGTCAATCCAGTTGTCCCCTCGGCGCTGGATGTCGGTAAGCCTCACACAGTGTTCGTGGCGTCGAGCCGGGCAAAGGAGCCGGACGGAACCTACGGCTTTCGCCGCTCAGCTGAATTGAGCCTGCTTGAACTCACCGTCTCGATCCCACCAGCCCACCAGCCCGGCGAGTTGAACTTCTCCTACGCCAACCCGGATCCCGAGAACCAATTCGCGCTCGCGGGTCAGCGTGAGTTTGCGAGCCAAAAGGATTTCAACGCACGCCTGACCCAACAGATGCGCAGCCTTGATGCCTCCAACCGCGAGGTGGTGATATTTGTGCATGGCTACAACACGACCCAGGTCGAAACCGCCTTTCGCGCCGCGCAGATGGCACATGACGTTGAGCTTCCCGGCCAGATCATGATGTATTCCTGGCCCAGCCGGGGGCGGGCCTATGGCTATGCCTATGATCTCGACAGTATGCTGTTTGCCCGCGACGGGCTGGAAAGCTTTGTCAATCAGGTCAAGGCTGCCGGGGCCAAGCGGATCATCTTGGTGGCTCATTCGATGGGTTCGGCGCTGACGATGGAAATGCTGCGGCAGGCGGAACTCAAGAATCCGGGTTGGGCAAACCGCACATTCGAGGGTGTGATCCTGATCTCTCCCGATCTGGATATCGACCTGTTTCGCGAACAGATCGACGAGATCAAGAACGTCCCGCAACCTTTTGCCATACTGGTTTCCGAAAAGGACAAGGCGCTTGGGTTTTCCGCCCGCCTGCGAGGCACGGCTGATAGTGAGCGGTTGGGCAATATCAGCTCGATCCAGAAAATTGCCGATCTGCCTATCGAGGTGATCGATACCACCGAATTCAGCGAGGACGCGGCCTCTTCACATTTTGTGGCGGCAACCTCGCCGTCGCTCTTGGCGATGTTCAAATCGGCCCGTCCGTTGAGTCAAGCACTTGAACCCGAAAGCCTGGGCGTCGAGGCATTGATACCTGCCGGTGTGCGCAACCAGTCCGGAGCCACCTCGGTCAAACTCAGCGCGCCGCTCGCAGGCGAAGATAGATGAGTGATGGCGGGTTGCGCGGATACCTGATCCGCAATGCCCGCTGGCTGAGCGCCGGAACACTGCTGACCTTCCTGTCCTGTTTTGGGCAGACCTTTTTCATATCTGTCTTTGCGGGCGAAATCCGCGGTGAATTCGGGCTCAGCCATGGCGGCTGGGGCGGGCTCTATTCGATCGCCACAGCCGCCTCGGCGGTTGTCATGATCTGGTCCGGCGTGCTGACCGACTGGTTTCGCGTGCGCGCGCTTGGCCCAGCCGTATTACTAGGACTATCCGCCGCCTGCCTCGCCATGGCCTGGAACACCTGGATCATGATGCTGCCTGTGGTGATCTTCGGCTTGCGACTGTTCGGGCAGGGGATGAGCACACATATCGCGCTGGTCGCCATGGCGCGCTGGTTTCAGGTGACACGGGGCAGGGCGCTGGCGATTGCAACACTGGGCTTTTCCTTTGGCGAGGCCCTGCTGCCGCTATCTTTTGTTTCGGCCATGAAGGTCGTAGGCTGGCGCGACCTTTGGCTGGTCTGCGCCTTTGTCTGCATCGCCGGTATTCCGGTTCTGATGTCGCTGCTTCGGCATGAGCGCACGCCGCACTCCCTGGCCGAATCTGACACCTCAACCGGAATGAACAACCACCACTGGACTCGGCGCGAGGCGTTGTCGCATCCGCTTTTCTGGTTCATCGTTCCCTCTGTACTGGGCCCGTCGGCTTTTGTGACCGCGACATTCTTTCATCAAGTGCATCTGGCTGAGGTCAAAGGGTGGGAGCATCTGACATTTGTAGCTATGTTCCCGGTCTTTACCGGTCTCGCTATCGTCACCGCCATTGCCACCGGCGTTGCGTTGGACAAGTGGGGCACTGCCAGAATGATGCCGCTCTTCCAGATCCCCATGATCCTTGGCTTTCTCGTCTTTGCCTCTGGCAGCGGTGTTGGCATGCTGTTGCTGGGCTTTATGCTGCTCGCTTTGACCGTGGGCGCAAACTCAACCCTGCCCAGCGCCTTCTGTGCCGAATTCTATGGTACCGCCCATATTGGAGCCATCAAGGCGCTTGCCACTGCCGTGATGGTGTTGGGCTCGGCCATTGGTCCGGTACTGACCGGAGTACTGATTGACGCAGGGATTGGCATGGAAACGCAATTCCTCTGGTTTAGCGCCTATTTTCTGATGGCTTGCGGCCTGGTTTGGCTCGGCATCAATCGGGTTCAGATACCGCCACGGGACCGCCGCAGATACACGTAATAGGCCCCGTCACCACCATGGCTGACATGGGCTGGTGTGACCTGCAGCACCGCCTGCGCCAAGGGTGGTAGCGACAGCCATTGCGGCACCTGATTGCGCAAGACCCCGCGTGGCGTTGGGATCGGGCCGGGTTCATCGCGATCCTTGCCTTTGCCGGTGATCACAAGAACCAGCCGCTTGCCCGAGTTTTGGGCCGACAGGATGAACCGAACCAGCGCCGGATGTGCCGTGTCGATCCGCATGCCGTGCAAATCCAGCCGCCCTTCAGGTTTGATCCGCCCGCGCTTCATCTTGGCAAACGCCTTTTGATCCATCTGCAAGGGCAGGGCTGCAAGCCGGTCAGTCACGGCGGGCTTAAAGTTGGGTCGTTGGGGCTTCTGCTTGGCGGACTGGCCGATATCGAACGCTTCGATCCGTGGCAGCGGCGTTTTGGATGGTTTGGGTTTGGGGATCACGGGTGCGCGAACCGGATCAGCCTGCTGTGGGTGCAACCGATCGGTTTGCTCGACAACTTTCTTCCAAAGGTCGATCTCGTCCTGACGCAGTTTCCGCCGTTTCATCACAGCCCATCCGGTGCCAGCGCGTAGGCGCGTTGTATGGGCAGAAGAACGACCAACCGTCCCGGATCTTTGAGCTTTCCAGCCGCCCGGCCGGCCTTGTCCCCGGTCCCAAAGAAAATATCGGCGCGTTGCGCGCCCTTGATGGCTGATCCAGTGTCCTGTGCAATCATCAGGCGGCGAATGGGATCTGCGCCATCCTTTTCAAGCCAGACCGGCGCACCCAAGGGCACAAACCCCGGATCAACCGCAACACTGCGCATTGCTGTAACCGAACGGTTCATCGCACCCAGCGGGCCAACGCCTGCAGGCAATCGTTTGAGCTCTCGAAAAAACACATAGGACGGATTGTGAAACAACAGCTCGGTTCCTGCCGCCGGATTGCTGCGCACCCAACGCTTGATCACTTCGGCGCTGACCTGATGCGCGGCAAAGATGCCCTGTCGCACCAGCTCGCGCCCGACCGAGCGATAGCTATGCCCGTTCGCCCCGCCATAGCCGACCCGGACGGTACCGCCATCGGGCATCCGAATCCGGCCAGAGCCCTGGATTTGCAGAAAAAACAACTCCACCGGGTCATCAACCCAGGCGATCTCAAGCCCACGGCCCTCCATGACACCGCTGGTCAGAATATCACGGCGGTGCAACCACTGGCTGACCCCGCGCGCCTCGGGCGGCATCTTGTAGACGGGGTATTTATAGGGGCCTCCGGGACCCCGCGCGCCATTCAATTCTGGTTCGAAATACCCGGTGAAGAGCGGGTTGGCGCCATCCTCGATCAACACGGGGCGAAAGAACAATTCAAAGAATGACCGCGCGCCCGCAGCACCCTGTTCGCGACCCAGAGCGCAGAGCGTTCGCCAATCGGGGTCGTTCAGGTCGCCGCAAGTGTTCAGAAAAACCGAAAGAGCGGCGGAATGATCATCCGCCGCCCAGCCATCCAGACTGTCAAAATCCAGCACGGTATGCGTTGTTTCAGCACTGGTAGATCCCGCCGCCATCACCACACCCGCCAGAAAAACCGACCGGAGCGCCGCAATCATGCGTCCGTGGCGACAAGCAGCCAGTTGGGATCATCGGTGCCCATGGTGCGGGCAAAGGTCCAGGTGTCTTTCTGGCGTTTGACCGTGTTTGGATTGCCCTCAACAATCTCGCCTTCGCTGTTGCGCACGACCGAAGTCAACTCGCCCACAAAGCGCATGCTGATCTGAGCCAGGTTGGTGTCCTTGTCAAATTTGACGTCCGCAACTGTGGTCTCACGAACACCAACAAACTCGGATTCGATGGTCAGGCCCTGATCTTCTCGGGCCGACACGACCGAAACAAAGGTTTCAAACACATCCTCGGCCAAAAACGGCTCGATCTCCTTCAGGTTGCCATGCTCGAACCCCATGACAATCATCTCATATGCACCGCGCGCGCCTTGCACGAACTCGCCCACGGAAAAGGCCGGTTCGATCCGTTTCATCGCTGCCAGAGCTTCAGCTTCATCGCTGCCTTCGGCAACATGATCGGTGATATCGTGGTCGGGTCCACCCTCAATCACTTCGAAGTCGCGACCGGAGCGGCCTTGGGGCTGCTGCGGCACGGGCGGTTTTTCAAAGCCTTCGCGCGTCCCCAGAACACTTCTGAGGCGCAGGATCAGGAAGATGGCAATGCCAGCCAGCACAAGAAGCTGGATCAGGGGTGAGTTCATTTTGTCCTCGTCTTAGACGTCAGGCTTTGTAAGCAGAGCCTCACGTCATTATGTAGGGGCTAGGCGTGGGCAAGTCCACCGCTCAACCATACGGAAAGGACCGTGAAAATGTACCTGCTTCTGGTGTTTTTGCTGATACCGGTCATCGAGATTGCGCTGTTCATCAAAGTAGGCGGCCTGATCGGTCTTTGGCCGACGCTTGCGATCGTGGTTGGGACTGCCTTTCTGGGCACCTGGCTGGTACGGACCCAGGGGCGCATGGCGCTTGGAGAATTACAGCGGACCTTTTCCGAACTTGAGGACCCAACCGAACCGTTGGCGCATGGCGCGATGATCCTGCTTTCGGGCGTGTTGCTGCTGACACCGGGATTTTTTACCGATGCGGTTGGTTTTGCACTTCTCGTTCCTGCCGTTCGTGTCGCGGTGTTTCGCTACCTGCAAAAGAGGATGGTGGTCACGCGGTTTAAGATGGGCCCCGGCCCGAATATGCGCTCGAATTTTCACAATCAGGGCACCGGCGACGTGATCGATGGAGAGTATGAAGAGGTGCGTCAGCCGAGAGACCCGAATGCGCCACCATCAGGTTGGGTCGAAGGGCCGGACCGCCATTGAGGTGGCAGTATCAAGCTGCTAAGCATTGGCCGACTTTTTATTCAGGAGTGGTTTCATGGCCGAAAACGACGCTGCAGCAGATCAAGATCAGGCAAAGCCGCAGGATCAGGCACAGCAGCAGGCCCCGCAAGTTCAGATGCGTGTTCTGGCGCAGTTCATCCGGGATATGTCCTTTGAGAATGTCATGGCTCAGAAAGGGGCCTCGGGTCAGGTTGAGCCAGACATCAATATTCAGGTCAATGTCGATGCGCGCAAACGTCAGGTCGAACACCAGTACGATGTGACGCTCAAGCTGAACATCACAAACAAGGCAAAGGGAATGGACGATGTGCTGTTCCTGCTGGAACTGGACTATTACGGTGTCTTTCATGTCGAAGGCATTCCGCAAGAACAGCTACACCCGTTCCTGCTGATCGAATGCCCGCGCCTTCTGTTCCCTTATGTGAGACGGATCGTCAGCGACATCACCAGCGATGGCGGCTATCCACCGCTGAACATGGACCAGATCGATTTCGTGCAACTGTATCGCCAGCGCCTCGCGCATATGCAGGCACAACAGAAAGAGCAAAAGGCGGACGCCTGAGCGCTCTGCCCGCGCCTGATCCAGTCAGGCGCGGGTCCACAGGGCGTTTTCGCCCAGCTTTTCCAAGAACTTCTCATGCGCGGCGCGTTCTTCGTCGCTGATCCGCGATGGCAGGGCAGTCTCACGAGGTTGCGGGCGCCAGGCATCTGCGGCAGATGATCCGCCTTGGCCCGCAGAACTGGACAATCCAAAATCAGGCTGCCGGCCACCGATCAGTTCCAGATAGACCTCTGCCAGAATCTCGGAATCGAGCAAGGCCCCGTGCAACGTTCGGGCGGTGTTGTCGATGTTGAACCGGCGGCACAGCGCGTCCAGGGTGGCGGGTGAGCCTGGGAACCGTTTACGTGCCATTGCCAGCGTGTCGATCGCCTGATCCCACGGGATTTCCTGGACACCCATCCAACGCAATTCCGCATTGAGGAATTTCATGTCGAACGCTGCGTTATGGATCACCAGCTTCGCGTCCCCCACGAAGTCACGAAACTCCCGGCCGATCTTGGCAAAAACCGGCTTGTCTTTCAGCAACACCGCGCCGGGTGCGGGGGTCTGCGGCGGCTCCAGCAGATCGGGGCCGATGCCGTGCACTTCGAACGCCTCATTGGGCATCGTGCGCTCGGGGTTTATATACTGATGATAGGTGCCACCTGAGGCAACGTGGTTCCACAATTCGACTGCACCGATCTCGACGATCCGATCGCCGTTTTGAGGGTCGAAGCCCGTGGTTTCGGTATCGAGTACAATCTCACGCATCTGCCAACCCTGTTCTTATCTGCCTGACAATATCGTTAACCTGTCTACGGGCATGGTCCAGTGTATCTGTGAGAATCACATAGTCCGACCGGGCGCATTTTTCCTCGTTCGGCATCTGCTTCTCCCGGATCTGCTCAAATTGCGCCTCACTCATCGTGCCTCGATCAAGTACCCGCTGGCGCTGCAGATCAGGAGGGATAGAAACGCAGGCCACCGCATTCATCTCAGCATCACTGCCGGTCTCAAACAGCAAAGGAATATCAAAGACCAGAATATCAGCCGGTTCCGACTGGCGAAAACCAGCGCGATCCTGGGCCACGAGCGGGTGAACGATGGCCTCGATCTCTCGCAAAACGGAGGGGTCGGCCGCGATGACGTCCCTCAACGCCGCGCGGTTCACGGCACCATCAACAACCGCATCCGGAAACCGTTTCGCTATGGGCTGAACGGCTGCGCCCTTGTTATAAAGACGGTGTACTGCCGCATCTGCATCCCAAAGCGCGCAGCCTTCCTCGACAAACATTGCCGCGGTGGTGCTCTTGCCCATCCCGATGGAACCGGTCAGCCCGAGGCAGAAACTCATCTGAGTGCCGCAATCCGTGTTGACTCATCCACTACCGGGCGCGTACCAAACCAGCGTTCAAAACCGGGCACGGCCTGATGCAGCAACATTCCAAGGCCATCGACAGTAGAGCATCCCGCCTCTTCCGCAACCTGCAGCAGCCGGGTCTTGAGTGGCGTATAGACCAGATCGGTCACCACACAGTCTGATGACAGACCATCCAAGGGCACGCGCAGCTCGGGGTTGCCAACCATACCCAGTGATGTCGTGTTCACCACCAGCTTGGCGTCTTCGACCACGTTGCCGGCTTGGACCCAGTCGGCCACCACGACGCGCTGGCCAAAATCGTCTTTCAATCGTTCGGCGCGGGGGCGGGTACGGTTGGTCAGGATGATCTCGGGCACGCCAGCCTCTGCCAGCGAGGCAACCACCGCCCGCGCAGCGCCACCCGCGCCGAACACGACCGCCGGACCTGAGCGCGGATCCCAATTGGGCGCGCCTTCGCGCAGGTTTGAGATAAACCCATAGCCATCCGTGTTATCCGCATGGATAAGCCCGTCAGCACGAAAGATCAGTGTATTCGCCGCTCCGATCAGTGTTGCCCGATCCGTCACCTTGTCCGCGATGGACATCACCGCCTCTTTATAGGGGATCGTCACGTTGAGCCCGACAAAACCGGCCTTGGGCAACGTGCGAAGAACGTCTTCAAGATCCTGCGCGATCACATCCATGGGGACATAGAACCCCGAGATGCCCATCGTGGTCAGCCAATGACGGTGAATGAATGGTGATTTTGAGTGTGCGATGGGATGCCCGATGACACCGGCCAGTGGTATCCGCATGTCTGTCATTGGTCGATAACCCCCCGCAAAGTCAGATAATTGAGCAACTCCAACAAAGGGATACCCAAAACGTTAAAATAGTCGCCGTCAATGGCGCTGAACAGGCGCACACCTTCTTCTTCCAGTTTATAGCCACCTACCGCGTGGCGAATGCTGTCCCAATTCCGCTGAACATAACCTTCCAGATAGGCATCCGTGCAGTTTCGCATCCGCAATCGCACCTGGCCCATGTGACGCCAAACCGGTTTGCCCCCTTCATATATCACAGCCGCCGACAATAACATGTGTCGCTTGCCGCACATCTGTTTCAACTGGTCAAACGCGGCCTCGGGCGAGGCGGGCTTCGATAGAAGCTGCCCTTCGAAATCCAGAACCTGATCGCAGCCCAACACCATCGCCTCGGGGTTTCGCTCGCTGATCCGTCGTGCTTTCCATTCGGCCAGCATGTCGGCGATGTCACGCGGGCTTGCGTTTTCAGCCAGCAGCGCCGCCTTGATCTGATCTTCATCCACACGCGGCACCTGAACCTGAAACGGGACGGCTGCGTTTTGTAGCAACTTCGCCCGGATTTCCGAGCCCGAGGCAAGCAGGATTGGGACAGACATGTGGAAAACCCCGTGAAAAAGACTGTGTTCCGATGTGAACCCTTTGCATGATTTCGGGCAAAACGCGCAAGAGCCATGAAAGTAGCGGGTACCTCCCGAAACCGCGCAGCAACTATCCTGCCGGGACAAGGATAAGTCGCAACCGGTGATCAATCGTGGTCTTTCAAAGTTATCTCGGTTTTATCCACATGTCACATCACTGTCATATAGCTCAAGCATTTGATTAATAATAAGAATTTCTGAAATCAACATATCCCGACGATCGATGGCAATACTTTTCCCGGCTGGGGACAACCCGGGCAAAACTCAGTAATCCACGAAATTCCTTCCTCCTACAAAACCATCATCCTTTTTCTTTTCTTTCTTTTTTATTAGGGAGGGTCCGATCAAGGCGGGGCCACATGACCGATTTTCTTTTCACCCTTTACCCATGGATCAAGTCGCTGCACATCATGGCAGTGATCTCATGGATGGCTGGCCTGTTCTATCTGCCCAGACTCTACGTCTATCACGTCGAAAATGCCAAAGAGGTCGAAGGGGCATCCGCGATCTTCGAAACGATGGAGATCAAGCTGCTGCATGTGATCATGCGGCCAGCCATGATCGTGAGCTGGGTCTGCGGTCTGATCATGGTGCTGACCCCCGGTATCGTCGACTGGAGCTATGTCTGGCCCTGGACCAAAGGTGCATCGGTGATAGCAATGACATGGTTTCACCATTGGCTGGCGCTCAGACGGAAGGATTTCCTGGAAGAGCGCAACACACTGACGGGTCGACAGTTTCGATTGATGAACGAGGTTCCGACGATCCTGATGGCCATCATTGTCGTATCCGTGGTTGTAAAGTTCTGACGGGTATTTGACTCTGCCCCTCGCGACGCCTATGTAACCTCTGTCCCACCCGTCCGGGTGGCGAGTTTTCCACGTCCATGAATGTCTGTGCCGCGCCTCATTGCGGCCAAGGATCCTATCACCATGACAACCGAATCCCTCAATCTTGCCGATCTCAAAGCCAAGAGCCCCAAAGACCTTTTGGCGATGGCCGAAGAGCTTGAGATCGAAAACGCCTCGACCATGCGTAAGGGCGAGATGATGTTCCAGATCCTGCGCGAACGTGCGGACGAGGGATGGGCCATTGGCGGTGATGGTGTTCTTGAGGTGCTGCAGGATGGTTTCGGCTTTCTCCGCTCGCCTGAGGCGAACTACCTGCCGGGTCCGGATGACATTTATGTTTCGCCCGACATGATCCGCCAGTTCAGCCTGCGCACCGGCGACACAATCGAAGGGCAGATCAAGGCGCCGAATGACAATGAGCGCTATTTCGCGCTGACCAACGTCACCAAGATCAACTTCGAAAGCCCCGAAAAGGCCAAGCACAAGATCGCATTCGACAACCTCACGCCGCTGTATCCGGATGAGCGGCTGCAGATGGAAATCGAAGATCCGACGATCAAGGACAAATCGGCGCGGGTGATTGACCTGGTTTCGCCGATCGGGAAGGGGCAGCGGTCACTGATCGTGGCGCCGCCACGGACCGGTAAAACGGTGATCCTGCAAAACATCGCGCATTCCATCGAGAAGAACCATCCAGAGTGCTATCTGATCGTGCTGCTGATCGACGAACGCCCTGAAGAGGTGACGGACATGCAGCGTTCTGTGAAGGGCGAAGTTGTGTCCTCGACTTTCGACGAACCTGCGACCCGGCACGTGGCTGTTTCCGAGATGGTGATAGAAAAGGCCAAGCGCCTTGTGGAACACAAGCGAGATGTTGTGATCCTTCTTGACTCGATCACAAGACTTGGTCGTGCATTCAATACTGTGGTGCCTTCCTCTGGCAAGGTACTAACGGGTGGTGTGGACGCCAACGCTCTGCAACGGCCCAAGCGGTTCTTTGGTGCCGCGCGGAATATCGAAGAGGGCGGGTCGCTGACCATCATCGCCACCGCGCTGATCGACACTGGCAGCCGGATGGATGAAGTCATCTTCGAAGAATTCAAGGGCACCGGTAACTCGGAAATCGTTCTGGATCGCAAGATCGCAGACAAACGCGTGTTCCCGGCCATCGACATCCTCAAATCCGGTACGCGGAAAGAGGACTTGCTGGTCGACAAGGGCGATCTGGCCAAAACCTTTGTTCTGCGCCGGATTCTCAATCCCATGGGTACAACAGACGCCATCGAATTCCTGCTCTCCAAATTGAAGCAGACCAAGACGAACTCTGAATTCTTCGATTCGATGAACACCTGATCCTTTCGTGATGATCGTGAGGCCATCGGTATGGATACCATCTTTGCGCTGGCCAGCGCGCAGGGCAAAGCCGGCGTAGCCGTGATCCGCGTGTCCGGGCCACATGCCCGGACAGCCGCCGAGACCATGTGCGGCGCTTCCTTGCCAGCACGCGGTATGCGATTTCATGTTCTGACAGATCGTTCCGGTGCTATTCTGGATGAGGCACTCGTTCTGTCATTCCAGGGCCCAGCCAGTTTTACTGGTGAAGATGTGGTGGAATTTCAGACCCATGGCAGCCCTGCGACGATCTCTGCGATGTTGCGCGCCCTATCCACGCATGAGAACCTGCGTTTGGCAGAGCCCGGCGAATTCACCCGTCGCGCGATGGAAAACGGCAAACTCGATCTGGCTCAGGTAGAGGGCCTGGCCGATCTCATTGATGCTGAGACCGAAGCACAAAGAAAACAGGCGCAGACAATTCTAGCCGGAGACCTTGGCAGGCTGGCGGAATCCTGGCGCCGCGATCTGATTCGCGCCGCATCTCTGCTAGAGGCTGTTATCGATTTCGCAGATGAAGAGATTCCGACCGATGTGACGCCCGAGGTCCGCTCTTTGCTCAGCAAGGTCACCGCGGACCTCGAAACCGAGGCGGCCAGCGTCAAGATTGCAGAACGTATCCGCACTGGCTTTGAGGTCGCAATCGTTGGGCCGCCGAACGTCGGAAAATCTACGCTACTTAATGCGTTAGCTGGTCGTGACGCAGCAATAACCTCGGAATTTGCGGGAACGACACGTGACATTATCGAAGTAAGAATGGATCTGTCCGGCTTACCAGTGACCCTGCTGGACACGGCCGGTTTGCGCGATACCGAGGACTATGTTGAAGGCATAGGTATCCAGCGTGCCAAAGATCGCGCCGACCTAGCCGATCTGCGTGTGTTTCTCAGCGACTCGCTGGAGGATCTGAAGATCATACCGCAAGACGAGGACATTCATGTTCGACCCAAGGGAGATCTGAGCGGGGAAAAACCAGGATCGATCTCGGGTCTGACCGGGGCAGGCATTACTCAGTTGGTCGAACAGATCTCCGAACGGTTGCTCACCCGGGCCAGCAGTCGCGGCATCGCTACGCGGGAACGTCACCGGGCTGCGATGATTACCGCACTGTCTGCATTGTCGAATGTTTCGGTGATTCTCGACTCCGGTCCGGATCAATATGATATAGCTGCCGAAGAGTTACGCACGGCGATCCGCGCGCTTGAATCCTTGGTCGGTCGGGTCGATGTCGAAAACCTGTTGGATGAAATCTTCGCCAGTTTTTGTCTGGGAAAGTAAGGAGTGTTTCACGTGAAACATTCAGAATTTGATGTCGCGGTTATTGGAGCAGGGCACGCTGGGTGCGAAGCTGCTCATGCCGCCGCACGGCTTGGCGTGCGCGTCGCGCTAATCACGCTAAGGCAGGAAGATATTGGCGTGATGTCGTGCAATCCCGCGATTGGCGGGTTGGGAAAAGGGCATCTCGTACGGGAAATTGACGCGCTAGACGGTGTCATGGGCCGCGTGGCTGATCAAGCTGGCATCCAGTTCCGCCTACTTAATCGCCGCAAAGGGCCAGCGGTACAGGGTCCTCGAACCCAGGCTGATCGCGTATTGTATCGCGCCGCTATGCAAGCCGAGACACGGAACCGCTATGGCTTGACTATCGTCGAGGGCGAAGCTGTTGACTTTCTGATGTCTGGAGGTGGAGTGTGCGGTGTTCTGCTTGCTGATGGATCGGAACTGCGGTCGCGCAGCGTGATATTGACGTCAGGCACGTTCTTGCGCGGCATCGTCCATATTGGCGATGTAAGTCATCCCGGCGGTCGGATGGGCGATAAGCCTTCGGTCAAACTTGCTGAAAGGTTGGATTCATTCGATCTGCCGCTAGGGCGCCTAAAGACAGGCACACCACCGAGGCTCGATGGGCGCAGCATCAACTGGAGCGACCTGCAAATGCAGCCCGGTGATGACGACCCGGTCCTGTTTTCGTTTCTCTCAAATTCTCCAGCGGCGCGGCAGATTTCCTGTGGGATCACCCACACCAATGCGCAAACCCATCAGATTATCGCGGATAATCTGGAACGTTCCGCCATGTATGGCGGTCATATCGATGGGGTGGGGCCGCGATACTGCCCCTCGATCGAAGACAAGATCGTCCGATTTACGGAGAAGGAGTCTCATCAGGTTTTCCTGGAACCCGAAGGGTTGAATGATCACACCGTCTACCCGAACGGAATTTCCACGTCGCTACCGCGTGATGTGCAAAAGGAATACGTCCAGTCCATCAAGGGGCTTGAAGATGCCGTAATTTTGCAGCCGGGTTATGCTATCGAATATGATTACGTGGATCCGCGCGCGCTTTCGAACCGGCTATCACTGGATTCAGTGCCAGGCCTTTACTTGGCTGGGCAGATCAACGGCACAACCGGATACGAAGAAGCGGCCGCGCAAGGATTGGTCGCCGGATTGAACGCGGCATTGCAGGTCAAGGGTGCGGAGCCGCTGCATTTTGGTCGATCCAACAGCTATATCGGCGTCATGATTGATGATTTGACGACGCGAGGCGTAACCGAACCTTATCGGATGTTCACCTCGCGCGCAGAATTCCGTTTGTCGCTGCGCGCAGACAATGCAGATCAGCGTTTAACGCCCGTGGGTATGGAAATCGGCTGCGTAAACGACAGGCGACGTGTCCAATTTCTTGAGAAGATGGCGAAAATCGACGACGCGAAATCTCTGCTGACAGAGCACACATACACCCCAAAACAACTACGAGACGCGGGAATAGCGGTAAATCAAGATGGGAATCGCCGCGACGGTATGGATATTCTTGCCTTTCCTGATGTGAGCTTTGAGGATTTGTTGCCATTGATCGAAGGGCTCAATGTGGTGCAGGATCCGATCCGCCGACAAGTTGAGCGTGATGCACTCTATGCCAACTATATTACACGCCAGCAAAAAGATGTTGCAGCGCTAAAGCGGGATGAAAACCACCTTATTCCACAAGACTTCGACTTTTCCGCCCTGGAAGGCCTGTCAAATGAGTTGAAGCAAAAGCTCACTTCAGCTCGCCCGGAAAACCTGTCGCAGGCGGGTCGGGTTGAAGGCGTTACGCCAGCCGCCCTCGCTCTGATCCTGGCTCACCTACGGCGATTGAACCGGGCACGCAGCGCATGAAAGACGCAATGCGCGCCCTGAGCGATTTTGATGTTTCACGTGAAACACTCGAACGGCTGAGTGTGTATTCCGAACTAGTCCGAAAGTGGAATCCCAAGATCAACCTGGTGTCCAAAAGCAGCCTTGATGTGCTGTGGACCCGGCATTTTGTGGATTCTCTTCAGGTATTCCAATGTGCCAAACAGCGAGGCCATTGGGTGGATATTGGCAGTGGAGGAGGGTTTCCTGGATTGGTCATGGCCATTGCGGCCATGGAAGATCATGCCGATCTGCGCTTTTCGCTAGTCGAAAGCGATCAAAGGAAATGTGCCTTCTTACGAACAGTCGTTCGTGAGACGGGGTGTAATGCGAAGGTGCTGGCCAAGCGTATCGAAGACGCTGAGCCCCAGCAGGCAGATATTCTCTCCGCCCGCGCGTTGGCTGACCTGAGCTTACTTTTTTCCTTTTGCGACAGACATTTGAAGCCGGATGGATTGGCTTTGTTTCCAAAGGGAGTCAGCTGGAAAAAAGAAGTGGATAACGCTGCGAAGCGATGGAATTTTACCGCAGATACGATTACTAGTTTAACCGAACCCAATGCGGTCATTCTGAAAATTCGAGGAATTGCGCGTGTCTGACCTGTCTCGCCCCAACGGTCCCCGTATAATTGCGGTAGCAAATCAGAAGGGGGGCGTGGGTAAGACTACAACAGCAATCAACCTGGCGGCTGGTTTGGTCGAGCAGGGGTTACGTGTTCTGGTGATCGATCTCGACCCGCAGGGCAATGCCTCCACCGGCCTTGGAATTGATGAACGGACCGGAACGACCTATGAGCTTCTGATTGATGAGGCGCCTCTGACGTCGGTCATTCGGGATACCGATATTGAAGGCCTTTCCATTGTTCCAGCCACAGTTGACCTCAGCTCTGCGGATATCGAGATGATGGCCAACGAAAAGCGCAGCTTTCTGTTGCATGACGCGTTACGGCAGACGGCGATGGACGCGTTTGGCTGGGACTACATCCTGATCGACTGTCCGCCCTCGCTGAGTCTTTTGACAGTGAATGCCATGGTTGCGGCGCATTCGGTGCTGGTACCACTGCAGAGTGAGTTCTTTGCGTTAGAAGGCCTTTCGCAGTTGATGCTGACGATTCGTGAGGTGCGGCAAACGGCAAATCCTGACCTGAGAATCGAAGGTGTTGTGTTGACCATGTATGACAAACGCAACAACTTGTCCCAACAAGTCGAGCAGGATGCACGGGACAATCTGGGCGCTTTGGTGTTTGACACCAAGATTCCACGCAATGTACGACTGAGCGAGGCACCTTCTTTCGCTATGCCCGTGATGAATTACGATCCCAACTCGCAGGGCGCGGCAGCATATCGGGCGTTGGCCGAGGAACTACTGCGCAAACATAACAAGATCGCCGCATAACGGCGGGGAGGAGTGGAGCATGAAAACGTCGAAACCACGCGGTCTTGGTCGCGGCCTTTCTGCATTGATGGCGGATGTGACACCAGAGTCATCTTCTTCGGAAGCCGCGCCGCGTCGTTCGGATATGAATGTCCCAATCGAGAAGTTGCGGGCAAACCCGGACCAGCCGCGGCGCAGTTTCCTTCAGGAACATATGGATGAGCTTGCGGTTTCGATACGGGAGAAGGGCATCCTGCAACCGCTCATCGTTAGATCGATGGATGACGGAGGCTATGAAATAGTTGCCGGCGAACGCCGCTGGCGCGCTGCTCAGATGGCGCAATTGCATGAGGTTCCCGTTCTTGTTCGCGAATTAAACGATACCGAGGTTCTGGAAGTCGCGATTATCGAGAACATTCAGCGCGCTGACCTGAACGCCGTAGAAGAAGCGGCAGGATATCGGCAGTTGATGGATAGGTTCGGCCATACCCAGGAAAAGCTGGCCGAGGCGCTTGGTAAAAGCCGCAGCCACATCGCCAATTTGCTCAGGTTGTTGTCACTGCCTACAGATGTTCAGGCCTTTGTGATTGAGGGCAAGCTGTCGGCGGGGCATGCCCGCGCGTTGATCACGGCAGAAAACCCATCCGAATTGGCAAAACAGGTCGTGAGGGACGGATTGTCGGTGCGCGCGACCGAAGCGTTGGTCAAGAAGCAACAGCGGGGCGAGTCTGGCGCAACAACGGACCGGCCCCGTCCGTCAGCGCCAACAAAGGATGCAGACACGCGCGCATTGGAGCGGGATTTGTCAGCGATCTTAGCGATGAAGGTGGCGATCAACCATAAGCCGGGGGCAGAATCAGGTCAGGTTGTTTTGATCTATGAAAACCTGGATCAGCTGGACGATCTCTGCGCCAAACTCAGCCGCTAGGGCGGGTCCAGATAAAGACCAAGACGCAACTGAGCACAACGGCCTGAATGATCAGGACATGCCCCGGCGCACCAAAAACCAGAGATATCAAAAAAACGGCGGCGACCGAGAGGGTGGCCGCCCTTTTTGCGGCCGGGCGAATGGCGCCGGATCGGTGCCAGTCATCGATCATTGGGCCAAATAGACGATGGCTCAGAAGCCAATCATGCAAACGCTCCGAGGACCGAGCAAAGAAGAAGGCCGCGAGCAACAGAAAGGGAACTGTGGGAAGCAGGGGCAGAGCAACGCCTATAATGGCGAGACCGACGCAGATCAGACCAAGAGCTGCCCAAAGAAACCGCATGGTCTTAACCGACCATCAATTCGCGTAGAATGGCGTTCAGCACGGGTCGACCTGTTTCGGTCGCACGCATTGTAGTCCCGTCATGTTCAATCATACCGAGCTCAGTCAACTGCGCTAATTTGTGTGTGTTGATGGCACTACCGGAAAGTTTTGTGTACCTCTCTACATTTAGACCTTCTGACAGCCGCATATTCATCATCATGTATTCTTCGGCCTGTTCCTTGCTGGAAAGTGGCGTTCTGAGGGCATCTCCAGACCCCTTACTGACCGCATTCAACCATTTGCCGGGCAGCCGGTGCGTTTCGGTGGCCCATCTCTGACCGTTTACGGTCAACCGACCATGCGCGCCGGGGCCGATGCCCAGATAGTCGCCATAACGCCAATAAATCAGGTTGTGCCGCGATTCCGAACCCGGCCGTGCGTGATTGGAAACCTCATAAGAGGGCAGGCCGTGTTTTGCGCAGATCTCCTGTGTGGACAAGTACATGTCGGCGGCCAAATCATCCTCAGGAAGCCCGCGCAGCTTGCCACGTGCATAGCGATCACCAAAGGCGGTGCCGTCTTCGATTGTCAGCTGGTAAAGTGACAGGTGATCGACCGCCATTGACAGCGCTTTGGTCAGTTCAGCGGTCCATTGCTCCAGCGTTTGATTCTGCCGCGCATAGATCAGGTCAAAGCTGACGCGGTCAAAGCAGTTGCGCGCAATGTCGAACGCTGCGCGTGCCTCTGCGACGGTGTGAATGCGGCCAAGTCGACGCAGATCGTCGTCATTAAGTGATTGAATTCCCATAGAAATTCTGTTGACACCGGCATCACGGAATCCGGCAAATCGACCGACCTCAACCGATCCTGGATTGGCTTCGAGCGTAATTTCCAGATCGTTGGCAACCGGCCAGTGTTTTCGCGCCGCTTCTATCACCGCAGCGACGGCTTCAGGTTCCATCAACGATGGTGTGCCGCCGCCGAAAAAGATCGTGTTCAGAACACGGCCCGAAAGCGCAGGGGCATTGCGGTCCAACTCTCTTATGTAGGCGTCGACCCAGACCCTCTGGTCGATTTTTGAGGAGACATGGCTGTTGAAGTCGCAATAGGGACATTTGGCCTGGCAGAACGGCCAGTGCACATAAAGGCCAAAACCGCCCTGTTGCCAGTCATCCGTCAAAGCAGCCGGTCACAAATTTCGCAACCGCGTCGGCGCGGTGGCTGATCTTGTTCTTTTCCCAACGGTCCATTTCCCCGAATGTCTGATCATAGCCCTGCGGCACAAACATGGGGTCATATCCGAACCCGTCAATGCCGCGCACCGGCCAGACCAGATGTCCGGGTGCAACGCCTTCGAACACTTCGTCGTGACCGTCGGGCCAGGCCAGCACAAGGGTGCAGCGAAATTGCGCGAGGCGAGGGTGCGCTGTGCCCTTCGCTTCCAGTTCTTCATGCGCGCGCGTCATTGCCATCATGAAATCACGGCCATCGCCGGTTTCTGCCCAATCGGCGGTATAGACACCGGGCGCGCCATCCAGCCCGTCGATGGTGATGCCGGAATCGTCGGACAGCGCGGGCATGCCTGTGGCCGCCGCTGCGGCATGGGCCTTGATCCGGGCGTTGCCGACAAATGTGTCCTCGGTCTCTTCCGGTTCCGGCAGATCCATCTCACCGGCGCCGATGACCGTGACCCCAAAAGGTGTGAGAAGATGCGACATCTCCTCAAGCTTGCCTTTGTTGTGGGTCGCGACCAGTAACCGGTCGCCGGTGAATTTGCGGGTCATGTGGTGGCAGTCCTTTGCGCGGCGGCCAGTTCCGAGACGCCTTTTTCCGCCAGATCCATTAGCTGGTTCATCTGGTCGCGGGAAAAGATCGAGCCTTCGGCGGACATCTGTACTTCAATCAACTTGCCGGAACCGGTCATGATGAAGTTGCCGTCAACGCCCGCCTCGCTGTCTTCGGGATAGTCCAAATCCAGTACCGGCTGCCCCGCGTAGATGCCGCAGGACACTGCCGAGACCGGATCGACCAGAGGGTCCGAGATTACATCGCCAGCTTTCATCAGCTTGTTCACAGCCAGACGCAGCGCAACCCAACCGCCGGTGATTGACGCACAGCGGGTGCCACCATCTGCCTGTATCACGTCGCAGTCGACAGTGATCTGCCGCTCGCCCAAGGCTACGCGATCAACGCCGGCGCGCAGGGCGCGGCCGATCAGGCGCTGGATTTCGACGGTGCGCCCGCCTTGCTTGCCCGAGGACGCCTCCCGCCGCATGCGGGTATTGGTCGAACGAGGCAGCATGCCATATTCAGCGGTGACCCAACCCAGCCCCGAACCCTTTATGAAAGGCGGCACGCGATCCTCGATGGTGGCGGTGCACAGCACATGGGTGTCACCCATGCGGATCATGCAGGATCCTTCGGCATGTTTGGTCACACCCGTTTCAATTGAAACCGGCCGCATTTCGTCTAGTTTTCGTCCAGAGGGTCGCATGGGAATTCCTTATCCTGTCAGGCCTTGGGATACCGCCCGCGGGATGGCAAGCGCAACCCCGATTGACCTTTGCAGCACATGGGTTTTAATGGCCGCCCGACCGAGGATGCGCGTATGAACGATGCGACGAAACTGTTGGATGACATGAACGAACGCTCGCGCGAGGTGTTCCGTCTGATCGTCGAATCCTATCTTGATAGCGGTGAACCTGTCGGCAGCCGTACATTGACCCGAACGCTCAGCGAAAAGGTCAGCGCCGCCACCGTGCGCAATGTAATGCAGGATCTGGAATATCTGGGTTTGCTGGACAGCCCGCATGTCAGCGCGGGCCGTGTCCCGACGCAGATGGGATTGCGGATGTTTGTTGATGGGCTGCTTGAGGTTGGCGAGTTGGAAGACGCTGATCGCTCGCGGATCGATTCCACGCTGGGCAACGAAAACACCGATGTCAGCGGTATGCTCGACCGTGTTGGATCCGCCCTGTCGGGGGTTACGCAGGGTGCCTCGCTGGTGCTGACACCCAAGCACGAGGCCGAGATTCGGCATATTGAGTTTGTTTCGCTCGCCCATGATCGCGCCTTGGTGGTTCTAGTGTTTTCCGATGGACACGTAGAAAACCGCCTGTTCACCCCGCCGCCCGGTCAGACGCCAAGTTCGATGCGCGAGGCGGCCAATTTTCTGAACACACTGATCGAGGGGCGGACGATTGGCGCGGTGCGGCGAGATATTCAGTCGCAGATCGCCACGCGTCGGCAAGAAATCGATTCGCTGGCCCGCGAGATGGTAGAAAGCGGGTTGGCTGCTTGGGACAGCCAGGATGCCGACTCGGCACGCTTGATTGTGCGGGGACGGTCGAATCTCCTGGGTGATGCCGGACAGGCAGAAGAGCTGGAGCGGATCAGAACGCTGTTTGACGACCTTGAACGCAAACGCGACATCGCTGATTTCCTCGAACTGACCGAAGAAGGCGAAGGTGTGCGCATTTTTATCGGCTCAGAGAACAAACTTTTCTCACTTTCGGGTTCCTCTCTGGTGGTGTCTCCTTATATGAACGCTGATCGAAAGATTATCGGTGCTGTGGGTGTAATTGGACCCACGCGCCTGAACTACGGACGGATCGTGCCGATTGTGAATTATACGGCGCAACTGGTCGGGAAATTGATCTCGGACCGGAGCTAGAGGTGAAAAGATGGCAGAGCCCAAAAACGAAGATTTTCTGGACGATATTGCTGAGGTCGAGGCCGAGGAGTTCGCCGAGGAGCTGAGCGAGATCAGCAGCGAAGAGGCTGAGCTGGACGCGCTGCGCGCCGAACGGGACCAGTATAAGGACCGGTTCATGCGTGCGCTGGCCGATGCTGAAAACGCCCGCAAGCGCGGCGACAAAGCACGCCGCGATGCGGAGCAATATGGCGGCTCGAAACTCGCACGCGACATGCTGCCGGTCTATGACAACATGAAACGCGCTTTGGAAGCGGCGACCGAGGAGCAGAAAGAGGTCTCTGCTGCGCTGATCGAAGGGGTCGAACTGACCATGCGTGCATTGCTGGATGTGTTTTCCAAGCACGGTATCCGCGTTGTTTCACCCGAGGTGGGTGATCGTTTCGATCCCCAGATGCACGAAGCCATGTTCGAGGCCCCGCTGCCGGGCACGCGCGCGGGCGATATAATCCAGGTTTCAGCCGAAGGCTTCATGCTGCATGACCGTCTGCTGCGCCCGGCGCAGGTGGGTGTGTCGTCAACACCAGCGAGCTGATTGTTGAGAGATGTGATTTGGAGGGGCGGTCAGGATCTGGCCGCCTCTTTCAGTTTATAGATCACATCCAGCGCCTCTCTGGGCGACAGATCATCGGGTAGGATTTCATCAAGCATATCCAGCACGCGCGAAGGTGCGGCTGTTGTTGTCGGGGCCACCTGCGGTGCGATGGAAAAGAGCGGCAGATCGTCAACAAGCGTCTGCTGTTTGCCACCCTCGCGTTCGGTTTTCTCCAACTGTTCAAGCACAACCCGCGCGCGCTCCACCACCGAGGCTGGCAGACCCGCCAGTTGGGCGACCTGAACGCCGTAGGACCGATCCGCGGCGCCTTTGCGGACCTCGTGCAGAAAGATCACCTCACCTTCCCACTCTTTGACGGAAACAGTGGCGTTTTCAACACCTGCGAGTTTACCCGCCAAAGCCGTAAGCTCATGATAATGCGTCGCAAATAGCGCCCGGCTTTGATTTGCAGCATGCAGATGTTCCAGCGTAGCCCACGCGATGGAGAGGCCGTCATAGGTGGCGGTCCCACGCCCGATCTCGTCCAGGATTACCAATGCGCGGTCGTCAGCCTGGTTCAGAATGGCGGCGGTTTCGACCATTTCGACCATGAAAGTTGACCGGCCGCGTGCCAGATCGTCAGAGGCGCCGACGCGGCTGAATATCTGGCTGACAAGCCCGATATGGGCCGCGTCCGCTGGCACATAGCTGCCCATTTGTGCCAGCAGGGCAATCAGCGCATTCTGACGCAGAAAGGTTGATTTACCGGCCATATTCGGCCCGGTCAGCAACCAGATCGCCGCACCGTTTTCGGTGCTCAGATCGCAGTCATTGGCGACAAAGCTTTCCCCGCTTTGTTGCCGCAGCGCATGTTCCACCACCGGGTGGCGACCACCCTCAACGGCAAAGGCGCGGCTGGTATCGACAGTCGGGCGGCACCAGCTCTCACCGATTGCTAGATCGGCGAGCGCGGTGGTCAGGTCGATCTCGGCCAGTCCGCGCGCGGCTTGGTTGATTTCGGCGGCTTCTACCAAAATCGCATCAGAAAGCCTTTGATAGAGCCGCTTTTCGATCTCAAGCGCCAGATTGCCTGCATTCAGGATACGGGTCTCGATCTCGCTGAGTTCAACGGTGGTGAATCGGACCTGGTTGGCGGTGGTCTGGCGGTGAATGTAGGTCTCGCTGAGCGAAGCGCTCAACATCTTGTCGGCATGGGTTGCCGTGGTTTCGATGAAATAGCCCAGCACGTTGTTGTGCTTGATCTTCAGCGAAGCGATGCCGGTGTGTTCCGCATATTTTTGTTGAAACCCTGCGATCACTGACCGGCCTTCGTCGCGCAATGTCCGGGCCTCGTCCAATTCCGCGTCAAAACCCTCGGCGATGAAGCCGCCATCACGGGTCAATAGCGGTGGATCGGCCACTAGCGCGGCATCAAGCAGCCCCAGAAGATCATCGAACCCCGAAAGGTTGCTGGCTGACCCGGCGAGCAGGGCAGGCAGATCATGTTTTTTTGCAATCACAGAGATCGCTTCCGCCTGCGTGAGGCCATTTCGGATTGCGGCCAGATCGCGGGGGCCACCCCGTTCTAGCGCTAGTCGCGACAGCGCACGATCCAGATCCGGGGTTTTGCGCAACGCTTCGCGCAGGTCACCTGCTGTCAGGCGATCTTCGGTTGCAAAGGTAATCGCATCCAACCGCGCCGTTACAACGTCAAGGCTGCGCGACGGGCTGGACAGGCGTTGTTCCAGCAGGCGCGCACCACCGGGGGTCACGGTCCGGTCCAGCACCGCCAGAAGCGAGCCGGCGCGCCCGCCCGACAATGCGCGGGTCAGTTCCAGATTGCGGCGCGTGGCGGTGTCGATTTGCACCACGCGATCCTCGGCCTCTTTCACTGGCGGTTGCAGCAGTGGCAGTTTGCCTTTTTGGGTGATCTCAAGATAATCGATCAGCCCGCCCATTGCCGAAACCTCGGCCCGGGTGAACTGCCCAAATGCATCCAGCGCGCCCACATTGAAGAGAGCGCATATGCGTTTTTCCGCCGCGGTACTGTCGAAACTCGCGCGGCCAAGCGGCGTTAATGGGACGCCCATATCAGAGACTATTTCGGCGAAATCGTCCTCGGAACCATCTGCGATGACCATTTCGGCTGGTGCAAGTCGCGCCAATTCGGGGCCAAGCCGGACCGGGGCCAGCGGCATCACGTGGAACGCACCGGTAGAAATATCAGCCCAAGCCAGCGCTGCCGCATCGCGCACGACCGTATAGGAGGCCAAAAAATTGTGCCGCCGCGCCTCAAGCAGCGAATCCTCTGTTAGCGTGCCGGGGGTGACCAGCCGCACCACGTCCCGCTTCACAACCGCCTTGTAGCCGCGTTTTTTTGCCTCAGCCGGGCTTTCCATCTGCTCGCAAACGGCAACGCGGAACCCTTTGCGGATCAGTGTCAGCAGATAGCCCGCGGCGGCATGAACTGGCACGCCGCACATGGGGATGTCGGCGCCGTCGTGTTTGCCGCGTTTGGTCAGCGCGATATCCAGCGCCGCAGCCGCGGCGACGGCATCGTCAAAAAACATCTCATAGAAATCACCCATCCGGTAAAACAGCAGCGCATCGGAATGAGCCGCCTTGATGTCGAGATATTGCGCCATCATCGGCGTGACTGTGGTCAAGGTCTGTCTCTCCGTGGGTGAACCGGCGCGACCTTACAAACCCGATTAGCATCGTGAAAGGCGAAACTGTATCGCCGTTGAGGCGACAGCCATGCTGCGCTATGAGGCACTGGCCCCTTTAGCAACAAGAAGACCCAAAATGCCCAAAGCCAAGATCAGCCGCGAAGAAGCGCTTGCCTTTCACCTCGAACCCACGCCGGGCAAGTGGGAGGTGCAGGCCACCGTCCCAATGACGACGCAGCGCGACCTGTCGCTGGCCTATTCGCCCGGCGTTGCGGTGCCCTGCGAGGAAATCGCCGAAAACCCCGAGACCGCCTATGATTATACCAACAAGGGCAATCTGGTTGCCGTGATCTCAAACGGGACCGCTGTTCTAGGGCTTGGCAATCTTGGCGCGCTGGGCTCAAAACCTGTGATGGAAGGCAAGTCGGTGCTGTTCAAGCGCTTTGCCGACGTGAATTCCATCGATATCGAGCTGGACACCGAGGATCCGGACGAGTTCTGCCGTGCTGTGCGCCTGATGGGGCCGACCTTTGGCGGCATCAACTTGGAAGATATCAAGGCGCCCGAGTGTTTCATCATCGAGCAGCGCCTGAAAGAAGAGATGGATATCCCCGTCTTTCACGATGACCAGCATGGCACGGCGGTGATTTGCGCGGCGGGTTTGATCAATGCGCTGCATCTGTCGGGCAAGAAGATTGAGGACGTCAAAATCGTGCTCAACGGGGCCGGGGCGGCAGGTATCGCCTGTATCGAGCTTTTGAAGTCGATGGGTGCAAAACACGAGAATTGCATCGTTTGCGACACCAAGGGCGTGATCTATCAGGGCCGAACCGAGGGCATGAACCAGTGGAAATCGGCCCACGCGATCAATACCGAGTTGCGCACGCTGGAAGAGGCGATGAAAGCTGCGGACGTGTTTCTGGGCGTGTCGGTCAAGGGTGCCTTGACCCAGGACATGCTGGTCGCGATGGCAGAGAATCCGGTGATATTCGCGATGGCGAACCCCGACCCTGAAATCACGCCGGAAGATGCTCATGAGGTACGCCCCGACGCCATTGTGGCAACGGGCCGGTCGGATTACCCCAACCAGGTCAACAACGTACTTGGTTTTCCCTATCTCTTCCGGGGTGCGCTGGATATTCACGCCCGCGCCATCAATGACGAGATGAAGATCGCCTGCGCCCATGCCCTGGCGCAACTGGCGCGCGAGGATGTGCCGGATGAGGTTGCCATGGCCTATGGCAAGAGCCTGTCATTCGGCCGTGATTACATTATCCCTACGCCCTTCGACCCGCGTCTGATCCACCGCATTCCACCAGCCGTGGCGCGGGCCGGGATGGATACCGGCGCGGCCCGTCGTCCGATCGTCGATATGGACGCTTATGAGTTGAGCCTGAAATCGCGGATGGATCCGACCGCCAGCATCCTGCGCGGCATGAACGCGCGCGCACGTGCGGCGCAAAGCCGGATGATCTTTGCCGAAGGCGACGATCCGCGCGTTCTGCGGGCTGCTGTCATGTATCAACGCTCGGGCTATGGTAAGGCGCTGGTTGTTGGCCGGGCCGAAGACGTGAAGCAAAAGCTGGAAGGCGTTGGCCTCAGCGATGCCACGCGAGAGCTTGAGGTGGTCAATGCGGCCAACACGTTGCACCTGGATGGCTACAAAAGCTTCCTCTACGACCGCCTTCAAAGAAAGGGCTTTGACGAAAAGGATGTCCACCGGCTTGCCGCCCGCGACCGGCATGTATTTTCGGCACTGATGCTGGCGCATGGGCATGGTGATGGCCTGGTGACCGGTGCAACGCGGAAATCGGCCCATGTGCTTGATCGGATCAACCATGTCTTTGACGCTGACATTAACAGCGGAACTGCGGGGATCACTGCGCTGCTTCACAAGGGGCGCATCGTTCTGATCGGCGATACGCTTGTGCATGAATGGCCTGAGCCTGAGGATCTGGCCAATATCGCGGAACGTGCGGCGGGCGTTGCGCGTCATATCGGGCTGGAGCCGCGAGTGGCCTTCGTCAGTTTCTCGACCTTTGGTTATCCGGTGTCAGAGCGGGCCGAAAAGATGCATCGCGCGCCTCAGGTGCTTGAGGCACGCGGTGTTGACTTTGAGTTCGAGGGCGAGATGACCGTTGATGTGGCGCTGAACGCGCAGGCGCAGGCAGGTTATCCTTTCCAGCGTCTGACTGGTCCCGCAAATATCTTGATTGTACCGGCAAGGCACTCGGCCTCGATTTCGGTGAAGCTCATGCAAGAGATGGGCGAAGCCAATGTGATCGGCCCGATCCTTGCCGGGATCGGGAAACCGATCCAGATTTGTTCGACCGGCTCCACCGCCAATGACATTCTGAACATGGCGGTGCTGGCCTCAAACGATCTGGGGTAACCCTTCAACAACAGAAAACCCGCCGATTGTTTTCGGCGGGTTTCTTGTTTCTGTCTGGATGATCAGCTTCCAGCGAACGGTGCCGCATCACCCCAGAGCTGCTTTACCCGCGCATCCCGGCCGCAGGCTTCGCGATAGAGCTTATAGGCCGTTTTCTGACGTTTGGGGCCAAAGCGGGTAAGTACGAGGTTCTTGCCTTTGTAATAGTCCTGATGAGACGCATCTGCCGGATAGAACGCACCGGCGGATTTCACAGGCGTTACGATCTTTTGCCCCAGATCCGATTGTGCCTGGGCCTTGACCTGCTCTGCCAGCGCCTTTTCGCTATTGTTAGAGACAAAAACTGCCGTGCGATAGCTGTCGCCCCGGTCGCAGAACTGGCCGCCCGCATCCGTGGGGTCGACCGAACGGAAGAACATCTCAAGCAGCTGCTCACGCGAGACCTTGCCGGGGTCAAACGTGATCTGCACCGCCTCATAATGGCCGGTACCGCCCTTGGTGACTTGTTTGTAGCTCGGGTTCTTGACCGTGCCGCCAGTAAAGCCCGAGACGGCCTCGATCACGCCGGGCACCTTTTCGAAATCGGATTCGACGCACCAGAAACAGCCGCCCGCCACCGTGAGGGTTTCCGGGCTGGCTGATGCGACGGGCGCGGCGCGCAAGGCTGCGGCAAGCGCGATCAGGGTAAAGAGAGCGATGGTTTTGATATGATCGGTCAGGGTCATGTCGGGCCTCCTTTGACCTGATGGTGTGGCGATGGGCGGTTCGAGGCAAGGGGATGACATGGTTTGTCACATGCAGGTGACCGGAGTTTATCCCTTGGCGGGCAGACGTCCCGGCAGTAGCGTGCGCGCCGGAGGAGACATCATGGCAGACAAGATGAGCACGCATCAGGCCGAAGACGATGCGCGGAACGAGGCAATTCTGATCTATCTGAACGGTCAGATCGTGCCGAAAGCGCAGGCCACGGTCAGCGTCTATGACAGCGGGTTCATGCTGGGCGATGGCGTGTGGGAGGGGTTGCGGTTATACAGTGGACGCTGGGCGTTTCTGGATGAACATATCGACCGGCTGTTCGAGGCGGCCAAGGCGATCGATCTGGATATCGGGTTGGACCGCGACGGTGTGATCAAGGCGCTGCTGGACACCCAGGCGGCCAATGGCATGACCACCGATGCCCATGCGCGGCTGATGGTAACGCGGGGTGTCAAGATGCGTCCGTTCCAGCACCCGTCGCTCAGCCGGCAGGGACCGACTGTCGTGATCATCATGGAACACTCCCGGCCCAACCTGCCTCGCCCGATCCGGTTGGCCACCGTACCGCATCTGCGTGGGCTGCCGATGACGCAGGACCCTAAGTTGAACTCACACTCTAAGCTGAACTGTATCCTCGCCTGTATCGCGGCGGAAAAGGCGGGCGCGGATGAGGCGCTGATGCTGGATGTGAACGGCTTCGTGAATACGACCAATGCCTGCAACTTCTTCATTGTGCGCAAGGGTGCGGTTTGGACCTCGACCGGGGATTACTGCATGAACGGGATCACACGCCAGAAGGTCATCGATCTGTGCCGGGCGGATGGCATTCCGGTGTTCGAACGGAACTATTCGCTGGTCGATACCTATGGCGCGGATGAGGCGTTCCTCACGGGTACCTTCGGGGCCCAGACCCCGGTGGGCGAGATTGACGGGCGCCAGATCGGGACCGGTGATATGGGTCCGGTCACCAAGCACATCCGCACGCTTTACAAGGCACTGATCGACCGGGAGAGTGCGACATGAAGATCGCCATGTGGTCCGGGCCGCGCAACCTGTCAACCGCCATGATGTACAGTTTCGGCGCGCGCGCCGATTGCGCCGTGATCGACGAGCCCTTCTATGCCGCCTATTTGGCACGCACGGGCATCGACCACCCGATGCGGGACGAGGTGCTGGCAACGCAGGATCAGGACGCGGATCAGGTCGCGCAGTATCTCTGTGGCCCCAATCCTGGCGCGCGGCCTTTTTGGTATCAAAAGCATATGGCCCAACACATGGTGGACGGCATTTCGCGCGACTGGATGCGGGGTGTACGTAACGTCTTCCTGATCCGCCATCCTGCGCGGGTGATCGCCAGCTATGTGGCTAAGCGCGAAAACCCGGTGCTTGACGATATCGGATTTCGCCAACAGGTGGACCTGTTCGACGAAGTCAAGGCCTGGGACCTGTCGCCGGTTGTTGTCGATAGCCACGATATCCGTGCCGCGCCAGCTGTGATGTTGGAAAAGTTATGTGATGCAATAGGCGTCCCATGGTCGCCGCATATGTTGAGCTGGCCGCGCGGCGGTCACAAGGATGACGGGGTTTGGGCGGCGCATTGGTACGGTGCCGTTTGGCAGTCAACGGGATTTGCAGAACCCGAAGGCGCGCTGCCGGATGTTCCGCAAGAATTGCAGCCCCTGCTGGATGCATCCATGCCCTATTATGAGCATATGATGGCTGACCGGATTTGAGAGTGCGCAACGCCGTGCAGGTCAGTGGGGAGCTTCCAGCAGGCGCAGATTTTGTTTGCGTTCTTCAAATCCCGGATGAGTGCTGAGCCAGTCGGAGGTTCCCTCATGCGTGGGCAGGTCGAGACTGTCGAAGAACTTCAGCAACCCGGCCGGATCATAACCGGCCTCCTGCGCGAGGGTGGCGCCGAACGTGTCGGCCTGCAGCTCATGCTCGCGCGAATAGGACAGCGACAGAATCAGATTGCCCTGCAACAATGCGTCTTCAAGGATCGGGCCGGTATCGCCCGCGAGCATGCTGATCAGAACAAATCCACCGAGCGAGCGATAGACCTGCTTGAGCCCGTGATCACCGGCGACATGGCCCATCTCGTGTCCGATCACACCGGCCAGCGCGTCGACTGAAGCGGCGTGCACCAGGGCGTCGGTGACGACGATTGTGCCACCGGGCAGGGCAAAGGCGTTCGGCCCCATGTCCGGCATATGGCGGAAGGCGAGGCGGTAGTCATGGGTTTTGCCTTCGGGGCCAAGCTGATCGAACAACAGGTCAAAGACCTGTCGCACTTCGGCTTTACGCTCTGCGTCGAGCTGGCTGGGTTTGGTCATTATGCGGTCCATGCTGGCCAGCAAGCCCTGATCCATCGTGCTGACAACCGGGGCAGGCGTCATCCAAACGGCCGCATGGACCAAAGCGGTTAAGCCGTATCTCCACATGGCCCAAGCGCCGATAACACAAGCCAGTGCAACGGCGATGAGCCGCGGGTGAAATTGCTCGAACCAGTGCAGTGACGTGTGATCGCCCAGCAACTCGTCAACCGCGTCATGAGCATCGGTAAGAAACAGGGTGCCATCGGGCAGGATGATCCTCCGCTCTGCCTGGCCCAGGCGTGGTTCGATCTTCACCTCGGCCAGTGCGGTCTGGGTCAGAATTTTCTGCTCCGGATCAATCAGCCAGGCCTGATCTTGGCCCACCGCCAACCGGGCGGGCAATTCGCGCGAACTGAGCGGTGGATAGGCGCGCCCCCGGATTGAGACGCTGCCTTGTGTTGAGCGGATGAAGGGCATCGGCGCTGCGCGGTGCGGTTAGACCGCGACCTCGATCCCGAACCCTTCGAGATCGCCATAGGCGTCGCCAATAGCGTTGCCGCTGGCGGTTTCCTCGTCGACAAAATCATCCAGAGAGCCGCCGGGATAGAGAATGGTGTGGTTGGCCAGGTAGCGCGCGCGCCGTACATGTGCCCAGGGCATCATGAGACCAAGCGTCAGAACCACGACAAAGAAGTTCGATACCGAAATCCACATCAGTTTCAGCGGCGAAACGCTGGAGTGAAAGCTGTGCGCATCGTCGAGCGTGAGGTTATTGTAAACCGTGTTGCGCACCATCGCATGATAGATCAACGCCGCCGGAACAATGGCCACCAGAAAGATCGCATAGATCAGCCCCAAGCTGATGAGTGCTGCGGCCTCGTCAGAGCCGTTTTCAAGCGACTGAAATGCGGTTGGAAATTCCACGCTGGTGCTGGCAAGTGCCAACAAGATCATTAGAGATCCGAGACCCCAGATAACGGCCGCCAGCAGCGCCTTGTAGAACGGACCGATCGTGCTGCTGAAGTTGAACCGTGTCGTGCCCAGCCCGTGACCATTGGCCAGAAAACGCTGCGTGGCACGGGTGACGAAGGGCCATGTGGTATAAAGCGATAGAGCAGCGAGGAAAGGATATAGGTAGTAGACCTTCAGTGCGGACCCAAAGCCGCCATGAAATGTGAACCGGATATTCGACCAGCTTGACATCCGGGCATTGAAGCGCAGCGACCGAACCAGCAGGTAAGGGATCAGCGCGATCAGGCCCAGGACCATCACGACTACCGCAATCTCGTTCGTGCTGAGCAGCGCGTAGGCCACGATACCGGCAATGACGATTAATCGCCCGATCAGGATTTGCATGCCGGTGGCGTGATAGTCGAAATTGCGCCCGGCCACATAGGTGTTCTGGTAGAAATACTTCTTGGTTCGGACCTTGGCCCAGGCACTGTAGATGCCGAGAGTCAGGATCGACAGCAGCAGGTTGACGATCCAGATCCCGAAAAACTCCCGTGCGGAACCGCGGAATTCGAATCCCGCGCTTGAAATATGTGAGTTGCTTCCCCGCATGACTGCCTCTGTGTTCTGCCAGATTACCGATACGCGAGCTGCCCGGTTTCACCTTGGGCGGCCCGCGTTCAGGAATCACAGAACAAAGGGGCAAATGTTTGTCAGAGTTGTAGCACTCCAGGGGTATCTACAACTCTGGCGCGTATTTATTTCAGGCGCTTGTCGCGTGCTGCCAGCAGCTTCAGGCGCAGTGCGTTCAGCTGGATAAAGCCCGCCGCGTCCTTCTGATCATAAGCGCCAGCGTCTTCCTCGAAGGTCACGTGCGCCTCGGAATAGAGCGAATGATCCGACCAGCGGCCCACGGTCGAGGCAAGGCCCTTGTAGAGCTTCACGCGCACGGTGCCGGTGACATGCTCTTGCGACCGATCGATGGCCGCCTGCAGCATCTCACGCTCGGGGCTGTACCAGAAGCCGTTATAGATCAGCTCGGCATATTGCGGCATCAGCTGGTCTTTCAGATGCATCGCGCCACGGTCCATAGTGATGGATTCGATACCACGATGCGCTTCCAGCAGGATCGTGCCGCCCGGCGTTTCATAGATCCCGCGCGATTTCATGCCCACGAACCGGCCTTCGACCAAATCGAGACGACCAATCCCATGTTTGCCGCCATACTCATTCAGCTTGGTCAGGATGGTTGCGGGGCTAATCGCCTCGCCATTGATGCTGACCGCGTCGCCTTTTTCAAAGCCGATCTCGATGAATTCCGGCTCATTCGGCGCGTCCTCGGGGTGGACGGTGCGCTGATAAACGTAGTCAGGCGCCATATCAGCAGGGTCTTCCAGCACCTTACCCTCGGACGAGGTGTGCAGCAGGTTGGCATCGACCGAGAAGGGGGCCTCGCCACGTTTGTCCTTGGCAATCGGGATCTGGTTGGCTTCGGCAAACTCCAGCAGCTTGGTGCGGCTGGTCAGGTCCCACTCGCGCCAGGGTGCGATCACCTTGATGTCGGGGTTCAGCGCGTAGGCCGCCAGTTCGAAACGGACCTGATCGTTGCCCTTGCCTGTCGCGCCATGGGCCACGGCGTCGGCTCCAGTTGCTGCAGCAATCTCAACCAGACGTTTCGAAATCAGCGGCCGCGCGATCGAGGTGCCCAGCAGATACAGACCTTCATACTGTGCATTGGCGCGGAACATCGGGAAAACGAAATCGCGAACGAACTCTTCGCGGATATCCTCAATATAGATGTTCTCGGGCTTGATCCCCAAGAGCTCGGCCTTCTTGCGAGCAGGCTCCAATTCTTCGCCCTGGCCCAGATCGGCGGTAAAGGTCACCACCTCGCACCCGTATTCGGTCTGCAGCCATTTCAGGATGATCGACGTATCAAGCCCGCCGGAATAGGCCAGCACAACTTTCTTGGGCGCGGACATGGAAGTTCCTCTCAATCGAATGACGGATGGCCCCTAGCGGTTTTTTGGCAACAGGGCAAGCTGGTGCGGCTATCCTGCCTTGGCGACGCGGGCGAATTCGGAAACAAAGACGCACGAATAGATTGAGAGGCGTGTTATGAAGGGTTGGAACTTTTTTCTACATTCAGTGAAGCTGGTGTTCCGGAACCTGCAAGAGGCCTTGCAGATCGGGCTTGTTCCATCGGTAATCATGGCGTTTCTGATCGCCCTAGTCTTCAACCAAAGCGGCCTTTCAATGGCGCAGGTTTCAGGAGATGCGGTTACGGATTTAGCCGAGGCTCAAGCAGAAATAAGGCCCGGCTGGCTGTTTCTCGGTGGCCTGATCTGGGGCTTGATCACACTGTGGATTTTTGTCTCTTGGCACCGCTTTGTCCTGCTTGAGGAATACCCGAAGGGCTGGGTTCCGCCGCTCCATTTTGATCGCATGTTGGGGTATTTTGGAAAAGGCCTGATGATTGTCGTGCTCATGGTTCTGATCGGCATGGCCGCCACGCTCATTTCAAGTTTGCTGGGAGCTTTGGGTGTCGTGGTGATGATTGCAGTCTGGATATTTCTTGTGGTGATGTTCTACCGCCTGAGCGTTGTCTTGCCAGCGACGGCAATCGGTCGCCCGATAAGTTTTGGCGATGCCTGGCGGGCAACCCAAGGCAGCACCGGCGCGATCGTGTTGCTGGTGGTCATCATGGCGCTTGTTCAACTGGGCTTGCAGGTGGTCTTTGGGGTCGCGATTTCTATCGTGCCGGTTCTTGGTATTGCGGTTCAGGTCATCGTCACGCTGATTTTCTCGTTGATCAACGTTAGCATCCTGACGACGCTTTATGGTCACTATATTGAGGGTCGGGCGCTCGACTGACCCTTGTATACCGATGTATTTCTTGCCCTTTCGGCGATGATACGGCAGTGACGCGGTCATGAGTGATTTCATGACCCGCGCCCGCGCCGCCGAGCAGGCGATGCGTTCCGTCTTTCCGCCGACGCCGTTGCAGCGTAACGCGCATCTGTCCGAGCGTTATGGCGCTGACATCTGGCTCAAACGCGAAGACCTTAGCCCTGTGCGGTCTTACAAGCTGCGCGGCGCGTTCAATGCGATGCGCAAACAGCAGGGGCAGGATCTGTTCGTTTGCGCCAGTGCGGGAAATCACGCGCAGGGTGTGGCCTATATGTGTCGGCATATGGGTGTGCGGGGCGTGATCTTCATGCCGGTCACCACGCCACAGCAAAAGGTTCAGAAGACCCGCAAGTTTGGTGGTGAACAAATCGAGATCCATCTGACCGGCGACTATTTCGACGACACGCTGGCCGCGGCACAGGACTGGTGTGCGCAAAATGGCGGGCACTTCCTGTCGCCCTTTGACGACGAAGACGTGATCGAGGGGCAGGCCTCGCTCGCCGTCGAGATTGAGGAACAGATGGGCGGTGTGCCCGATCATGTGATGTTGCCGGTGGGTGGTGGCGGCATGTCCTCGGGCGTGTCCACTTGGTTCGGGGACCGCACTCATTGCCTGTTCGTGGAACCTGCGGGCGGCGCCTGCCTTCGCGCGGCGCTCGCGGCGGGTCATCCGGTGACTCTAGGTCATGTGGATAACTTTGTGGATGGCGCGGCGGTGGGCCGGATCGGGGAAAAGACCTTTGATTTGCTGCACAAAACCCACCTGTCGGATGTACTGGTTATGTCTGAGGATCGAATCTGCGTCACGATGATCGACATGCTGAACGTCGAGGGCATCGTGCTGGAACCGGCCGGTGCACTTGCCATCGAGGCAGTCGAAGACGTGCAGAGCTTTGTCCGGGGACGCAGCGTGGTTTGCGTCACGTCGGGCGGCAATTTCGACTTTGAACGCCTGCCGGAGGTCAAAGAGCGGGCGCAACGGTATTCGGGCGTGAAGAAGTACTTTATCCTGCGATTGCCGCAACGACCGGGCGCTTTGAAGGAGTTTCTGGGGATTCTTGGCCCGGAAGACGACATTGCGCGGTTTGAATATCTCAAGAAATCGGCGCGAAATTTCGGGTCGGTTCTGATCGGAATCGAAACCGTCAAACCGGAAAATTTTGAACGGCTTTTTGCGCATCTGGATGATGCCGGATTTACCTATACCGATATCACCAATGACGAAACGCTGGCGCAATTCGTGATCTGATCAGACCAGGCGCGCCCCGGCCTCGGCCTGAAATGCGACTTGGGACTTTTCGAATTCGGAAATGATCTCAGCAATATCCACGGTTTTGGCATTGCCGCTCGCGGCCTCTCGTTCGCCGTTCTGGCACAATGTGGAAAACGTTTTGAATCCAAGGCTGAGCGCACTGCCTTTCAGGAAATGCAGATCACGCTCCAACGTGTCGCGATCGGGCTTTGCTCGTAAACGCGCGATCACGTCGCCGACCTCTTCGAGGAACAGGTCGAACACTTCCTCAAAATCGTCCTCGCCAACCTCGTCACGCAATTGGATGACGCGGGACCAGTCAATCATCTTTCACCTCTCGAGGCCGCACTGCCCTTGGCGCAGTTTGAGGAGTTAGCTGTAAACACAAGGTAAAGAATTCCCGGCGATATGCGTTTCATAGGATGTTAAGACCACCTGCCTAGCGTGGGCGGGTGTCGGGGCCGAAATCGTATCCGGGGTTGAACGGTGCTGCAGGTTGGATCAGCAGAGGATCATTCGCAGAAAGTGTTGGGCTCGATCCGCCATGCGCTGGTCGTCGATGACAGTCGGCTGCAAAGACGCATTCTTGCGAGCTCTCTCAAGAAGTGGGGTTTGGAGGTGATCGAGGCCGATAGCGGGGATGAGGCCCTGCGTATCTGCGCCGAAAACCCGCCTGATCTGGTGCTGAGCGATTGGGTGATGCCGGGCATCAGCGGACCTGATTTCTGTCGCGCGTTTCGCGATCTGGAAACCAACTGGTATTCCTACTTCATCCTGCTGACCTCGAAGAGTGAAAAAAATGAGGTGGCGCAGGGCCTCGATGCCGGTGCGGATGATTTCCTGATCAAGCCGGTCAGCTCCGACGAGCTGCGCGCGCGTATTTCCGCAGGTGATCGCATCTTGGGGATGCAGCGTGAATTATCGGAAAAGAACCGGTTGATCGAAAGCGCGCTGGAGGAGCTTAGACTGGCGCATGACGCCATCGACAAGGATCTGATCCAGGCGCGCAAAATACAGGAATCGCTGGTCCCCGAACTTAGCCGCGAATTCGGCGCGTCGCGGGTCAGCTTGTTGCTTGAACCCTGCGGACATATCGGCGGTGACCTGGTCGGGATGTTCTCACCGGGCGAGGGTAGGCTGGGGTTCTATAGTATTGATGTGTCGGGCCATGGGATCACTTCGGCGATGATGACCGCGCGGCTGGGCAGCTATCTTTCGGGCAGCTATCTGGATCAAAATCTGGCGATGGAGCGTCGGTTCGACAAGTTTTATTCCCTGCGCCAACCTGACGAGGTTGCGCGCGTGCTCAATGCCAGATTGCTAACCGATCGCGGGGTCGAAGAGTATTTTACGATGGCCTACGCGATCGTGGATCTCCAAAGCGGCGCATTGCGGATGGTTCAAGCAGGCCACCCCCACCCATTGATATTGCGCCGCGATGGCACGACCGAGTTTCTGGGCGATGGGGGGGTTCCGATCGGTCTGCTGCCGGATGTGCCCTATGCACAGGTTGAAACCCGGTTGGAGCGCGGTGATCGCGTGCTGATGTATTCCGATGGGTTCACAGAATGCCGTATGGAAAATGGCGAAATGCTGGATGAGGATGGGCTGCTGGATCTGGTCGGCGCCTGTGATCCCGACTTGCAAGGCCGCGCGTTTCTGGACGCGCTCTATGACAAGCTGAGCCAGCGCATGTCGCCCGAGTTTGGGATGGAGGATGACGTGTCGGCCACTTTGTTCGAGTTCAACGGCCCCTGATCACCCGTCCGACGAGGTCGGCAAAATGCCGGTCACCGGCATTGCCCAGCATCTGCGCGGCCTCTTGCGCGCCCATCCAGACTGGTTCGTGAAAGGCCTCGGTTGGCGGGCCAAGTCGACGGACCGGACGGGCGCAGTAGATAAGGCAGACCTTTTCCGCCCAGAGATCATATTCCGGCATATAGGCAAATCGCCGAAATGCTCCGACCCTGCGGGGGGCGGCGATTTGCCAGCCGGTTTCTTCATACACCTCGCGATGCAGCGCGGGCAGGGGCGATTCGCCGGGGTCGATCCCGCCGCCCGGCAGTTGCAGGTCCGGCCCCGGTTCCATCTGGCAGGTCAACAGCAGGGAGCCGGACAGCGGCAGCAAAGCATAGACCCCGGCGCGCCGGATATAACGCCGACCCGGTTCCGGGCTTTCGCCAAAACGTCTGATCATGTATGCGCCTCTTTCAACTCGGCTTGCCCACCCTATATGGTCGCGGTATGCCAATCTGTGGCGCGTAAGGAAACCCCATGACACTTGGTACCAAAATCGCGTGGGACGATACGGTCCTGCCATTTCAACTTGATGTTCCGGACATGCGTGGCCGGGTTGCCCGGCTGGATGGTGTCCTTGACGGTATCCTCAAGCAGCATGACTACCCACCTGCGGTCGAGGCGTTGGTGGCAGAGATGGCACTGCTCACCGCGCTGATCGGTCAGACCATCAGCTTGCGCTGGAAATTGTCCTTGCAGGTGCAGTCAAAGGGCGCGGTGCGGATGATCGCCACGGACTATTACGCCCCCGAGCAGGAGGGCGAGCCTGCCCGCATTCGAGCCTATGCCAGTTTCGACCGCGACCGCTTGAACGATGGTGCGCCGTTCGACCAGGTGGGTGAGGGGTATTTTGCGATCCTGATCGATCAGGGCAGCGGTACGCAGCCTTATCAGGGTATCACGCCGCTGAATGGCGGATCCCTTAGCGCCTGCGCCGAGGCCTATTTCGCTCAGTCCGAGCAATTGCCGACCCGGTTCTCGCTCAGCTTTGGACGGTCGTCAGAACCCGGTCGCCCAGAGCATTGGCGCGCGGGGGGCATCATGTTGCAGCATATGCCAAAAGCGTCGCCTTTTGTGGCAAGCGGAGAAGGCGACGGCAATGTGTTGACCGCCGCTGATCTGGTCGATGGCGAAAGCGGCGAGAATTGGAACCGGGTCAATATCCTGCTCGACACCGTCGAGGATCTGGAGCTGATCGGACCCTCGATTCCGCCCACTGAGCTGCTGGTGCGGCTGTTTCACGAGGAGCAGCCACGGGTATATGATTCGCAACCGGTGCGTTTTGGCTGCACCTGTTCCGAAGATCGCGTACGGCAAAGCCTGTCGATTTATTCGGCGCAGGACATCGCCAAGATGACCACTGACGACGGCATCGTTACTGCCGATTGTCAGTTCTGCGGAGCGCATTATGTACTCGACCCCAAGACGGTCGGGTTCGATGCAGAAACGAATGGCAGTGACTGATCTGGTCGCTGATTTGCGTGCGGCCCTGGCCCGTCCCGGGTTGGGGTCGAGCGATTTCGACCTGAATCCCGAGACTGTACTACCCCAGGGCCGAAGGCTGCGACCTGCCGGGGTTCTGGTCCCGATCTTTTTGCAGGAAAGTGGCCCGCAGGTTATCCTGACCAAGCGGTCCTCGGCCCTGAAACACCATCCCGGCCAGATCGCCTTTCCCGGTGGAAAGCAGGATGAGGGTGACGCGGATGTGACGGAGGCCGCGCTGCGCGAGGCGCAGGAGGAAATTGGTCTGCCACGCGGTCTGCCTCAGGTGATTGGCCATCTGCCCACACATGAGACAGTGACGTCCTTTGATGTCACCCCGGTTGTTGCGGTGCTGGATCGGCCTTTTGAGGTGATACCGGAAGCGGGTGAGGTCGAAGAAGTGTTTTCCGTTCCGCTATCCCATGTTACGTCGCCTGCGAATTTCCTTGTGGAGTCACGTCGCTGGCGGGGCCAGCGCCGCAAGTATTTCGTGGTGCCCTACGGTCCTTACTACATCTGGGGTGCGACGGCGCGGATTCTGCGCGGGCTTGCCGCGCGGATGAACCCGTGACGCAGATCCGTGATAACTGGCTGACGCGCCGGGCCACGCAAGCCGTCTGCCGCGCACTTACCGAAGGCGGGGCCAAGGCGTTGTTCGTTGGTGGTTGCGTGCGCAACACGCTGCTGGGGGCACCGGTTTCGGATATCGACATCTCGACCGATGCGCTGCCTGAGCGTGTGATGGAGTTGGCGCAGGCCAACGGCATCAAGGCTGTGCCCACGGGCATCGACCACGGGACCGTGACGCTGGTCAAGGGTGGCATCGCGCATGAGGTCACGACCTTTCGTCGCGACATCGCCACCGATGGCCGCCGCGCGGTGGTCGCCTTTTCCACCGATCTGGCCGAGGATGCGGCGCGTCGCGATTTCACGATGAACGCGCTTTACGCGGAACCGGACGGCACTGTGCTTGATCCGCTGGGCGGGATGGAAGACCTGCATGCCCGCCGGGTTCGATTCATTGGTGTCGCGCAGGACCGCATCCGCGAGGACTATCTGCGCTCGCTGCGATATTTCCGGTTCCACGCCTGGTATGGCGATCCGGCCCTGGGTTTCGACCCGGATGCATTGTCGGCGATCTCTGAGAATCTGGACGGGCTGGCCACGCTTTCGCGCGAACGCGTGGGGGCCGAGATGCTGAAGCTGCTCGCCGCCCCTGATCCCGCGCCTTCTGTCGCCACGATGCGTTCGGCTGGTGTGCTACCCGCTCTGCTGCCGTCGGCGGATGACCGTGCACTTGCCCCGCTGATCCACCTTGAAGAGATGGCGGGCCTTGCCCCCGATCCATTGCGGCGGCTCGCGGCGCTGGGCGTAGCAGACATGGTGGACACCCTACGCCTGAGCCGAGCGCAGATGAGCGCGCTTGCGAAGCTGCGCGAGGCGGCGACGGGTACGGCAGAAGCGGCGGAACTCGGTTATCGGCTCAAGGAAAAACCCGCGCTGGATTCGCTGGCGCTGCGCTCGGCCTTGCTGGAACAGCCCTGGAATCCCGACTGGAACGTGCAGGTCGAAACCGGCGCAGGGGCGCAATTTCCTGTCACCGCAGGCGATCTAATGCCAGCCTATCAAGGCCGCGCGCTGGGCGCGAAACTCGCCGCGTTAGAGACGAAATGGATCGAGTCTCACTTTGAATTGTCGCGCGACGAACTGCTTGGAATGGTGTGATATTTCGTCCGCTGAAAATTTCAGGGTGACAATCGGAGCGGTTTCCAGTTAGCTTGCGCTCAGTCACATATAGGGAGGGCTGCGAATGTATCACGGGATCTGGTTCCACTGACGCTGGGATAACCGACCCGTATCGGGTGGTGTCCTGGCACCGCCGCTTTCGCATGTCTTTTTGTCTGCTCATCCGGAGCACCCCCTATGTTTCGTTACTTCGAAAACTTAGTCGACCCATTTGTGAGCTATGCCGAAACTGACCGGCCGCCGCGCAAGCTTTGGCCGTTCATGTTGGATTACTCGCAGCCGTTCCTGCGTGTCTTTGTCCTGACCGCGCTGATTTCGGTCGTCGTGGCCGCGATCGAGATCGGGTTGATCTATTATATGGGTCGGGTCGTCGATCTGCTGTCCGACGACCCGCAACAGGTCTGGGCCGATCACGGGACCGAATTGATCCTCGTCGCAGCTTTCATCCTGCTGCTGCGGCCCGCGATCCAGTTCATCGACGTCTTGCTCTTGAACAACACGATCCTGCCGAATTTCGGCACGCTGATCCGCTGGCGGGCGCATAAGCATGTGTTGCGCCAGTCGGTTGGCTGGTTTGAAAACGACTTCGCCGGTCGGATCGCCAACCGGATCATGCAGACGCCGCCCGCGGCGGGCGAGGTGGTGTTTCAGGTCTTTGACGCGATCTCATATTCCATCGCCTATCTGATCGGCGCTGCGATCCTGCTGGCGGCTGCGGATACGCGGCTGATCCTGCCGCTGCTGGTCTGGTTCGCACTCTATGCGCTGCTTGTACGCTGGACGGTGAGGCGGGTTGGCCCGGCCTCACAAGCCGCGTCTGATGCGCGTTCAGCCGTGACGGGACGGGTTGTGGATAGCTATACCAACATCCATTCGGTCAAGATGTTCGCGCATCACAATCTGGAGCTCGACTATGCCCGCGAGGCCATCGAGGAAACGCGGCGGACGTTCCAGATCGAGATGCGGATATTCTCTACCATGGATGTGGTGCTGGTCACCTTGAACGGGCTGCTGATCGTGGGGGTTGTCGGCTGGGCGATCTGGCTGTGGTTCCACGGTCAGGCGACCGTGGGCGTTGTCGCCGCCGCCGCCGCGCTGACGCTGCGTCTAAACGCGATGACCGGGTGGATCATGTGGGCGCTCACCAGTTTTTTCCGGCAATTGGGTGTTGTCGCCGAAGGGATGCAAACGATCGCCCAGCCCATTGATCTGATCGATGCGCCAAAAGCTGAACCGCTGAAGCTCGACAAGGGCCGGATCGAGATCCGCGAGTTGTCGCATCATTACGGGCGCGGTGCGGGTGGTTTGGATCGGATCAGTATGTCCATCGAGCCGGGCGAAAAGATCGGTCTGATTGGACGCTCTGGTGCGGGGAAATCGACGCTGGTCAAGCTGCTCTTGCGGTTCTACGACGCGGAATCCGGGGCGATCCTGATTGACGGGCAAGACATCCGCAATGTGACGCAGGACAGCCTGCGCAGCCATATCGGCATGGTTCAGCAGGACAGTTCGCTGCTCCACCGTTCGGTGCGCGAGAACATCCTTTACGGTCGCCCCAACGCCAGCGAAGACGAGATGATCGCCGCAGCAAGACGGGCCGAGGCACATGAGTTCATCCTTGACCTCACCGACCCGCAGGGCCGTCACGGCTATGATGCCAAGGTCGGCGAACGTGGCGTGAAGCTCAGCGGTGGTCAGCGGCAGCGGGTTACGCTGGCGCGGGTGATCCTCAAGAATGCGCCAATTCTGCTGTTGGACGAGGCGACCTCTGCGCTAGATTCCGAGGTCGAGGCGGCCATTCAGGATACGCTTTACGGTATGATGGAAGGAAAGACAGTGATCGCCATTGCCCACCGGCTCAGCACCATCGCCCGGATGGACCGGATTCTGGTCATGGATCAGGGCCATATCGTCGAGCAGGGGCCACATGCAGAGCTATTAGCGCAGGGCGGGCTTTATGCGCAGTTCTGGGCGCGGCAATCGGGTGGCTTCCTGAACCCGGAGGCGGCTGAATGAGACTGGCGGACCTGATCGATCCGTTTCGCAAGATCGACACGCCCCCGCCCCAAAGGCTGGGGGCGTTCATGCGCTGGTGCCTGGCGGGTGCCTGGCCGATGCTGTTTCTGGCCGCCGCCTTTTCGGCCACCGCCGGGATCATGGAAGCAGGCACGGCCTGGATTCTCGGCCGGGTGATCGATACCGCGACGCTGGGCGGGCACGAGCAGTTCTTTACCGTGCAGAATCTGGGCATGATCCTGGGCGCATTGGCGTTTTTCCTGCTGATCCGCCCAGTGTTCTTTGGTCTTTCGGCGCTTTCGAACAACTACGTTGTCATGCCCAACATCCCGCCTTTGGTGCTGGCGCGACTGAACCGCTGGACGCTGGGCCAGTCGGTCACGTTCTTTGACGATGATTTCGCCGGCAGAATTGCACAGAAACAGATGCAGACCTCAAACGCCATGGCCTCGGTCGTGTCTGAAACCATCAGCGCGATGGTGTTTGCGATGGCCTCGCTGGTTGGCACCGTAGCGCTGCTGGGCGCCATCCATCCGCTGGTGTTGTTGCCCTTCATCGGCTGGCTTGCCGTCTATTTCTTCCTGATCCGCTGGTACCTGCCGCGTATTCGCAAACGTTCGGCGGCCCGGGCAGGCGCACGCGCCATGGTGTCTGGTCAGATCGTGGATGCGATCACCAACATCAAAACCGTGAAACTCTTTGCCCATGCGGACCACGAGGAAAGCGCGGCGCTGGATGCGCTGGGCGCGATGCGCGAACGCTCGCTGGAGTTTGGCAGGCTTTCGGCAAGCTTCCGGTTCATCCTGATGTGCCTTGCAGGGGTCCTGCCGGTGATGCTGATCGGGATTACGCTGCTCTTGTGGCAATCGGGCAGTGCCACGACAGGTGATATCGCCGCTGCCGGAACCATCTCGATCCGCATAGCGCAGATGACCGGCTGGGTCAGTTTCACGCTGATGGGGATGTACGCCAATGTGGGTGAGGTCGAGAACGGGATGAAGACCTTGGCCGTGGCGAACCGGATCGACGACGCCGCAGCCTCGCAGCCTTTGCGTGTGCCAGAGGGCGAGATTGTCTTTGACGATGTGGGCTTCGCTTATGGGCGTAATGTGGGCGGCGTACAGGGCGTGTCGCTCACTGTGCGCCGCGGTGAAAAGCTGGGCATTGTCGGAGCTTCGGGAGCGGGGAAGTCGACGCTCGTTTCGCTGTTGCTCAGGCTCTATACGGGCGAAAGCGGGGCTATTCGCATCGACGGTCAGGATATCGCATTCGTCACGCAGGACAGCCTGCGGCGCCAGATCGGCATGGTCACGCAGGAAACCGCGATGTTCAACCGCTCGGCGCGCGACAACATCCTCTATGGTCGCCCGAGTGCCAGCGAGGAAGACATGATTGCCGCCGCCGAAAAGGCAGAGGCGCATGAGTTCATTTTGGGCCTGCAGGACGGGCAGGGGCGTCAGGGATATGACGCACATCTGGGTGAACGGGGCGTGAAACTGTCAGGCGGCCAGCGCCAGCGGATCGCGCTGGCCCGCGCGATCTTGAAGGACGCGCCGATACTTGTGCTGGACGAGGCGACCTCTGCGCTCGATTCCGAGGTCGAAGCGTCGATCCAGACTGCGCTGAGCCGGGTGATGCAGGGCAAGACCGTGCTGGCCATCGCGCATCGGCTATCCACGCTCAGCGAGATGGACCGGATCGTGGTGATGGATCAGGGACGGATCGTGGAAAATGGCACGCATGAGGCATTGTTGGCCAAGGGCGGACTTTATGCGCAGTTCTGGCACAGGCAATCCGGTGGCTTCATCCAGACCGAGGCTGCGGAATAAGGGTTCTTTGCCAGTCCCCCGCGCTGTATCAGGCGGGGCATGAGCGAGATTTACCAAATAGAGCGGCTGGGCCATCAGGGCGACGGTATTGCTGATGGCCCGGTCTATGCGCCACGTACCCTGCCGGGAGAGCGGGTCAGCGGGGTGCTGGACGGGCGTGCGCTGACCGACATCCGCATCGAAGAGCCATCAGAGGATCGGGTGAAACCGTCCTGCCGCCACTACCGCGCCTGCGGGGGATGCCAGTTGCAACATGCCAGCGACGGGTTTGTAGCCGCGTGGAAGCGAGACATTATGCGCAATGCGCTTGCAGCGCAGCGGATCGAAACTGACCTGCGCCCGATTCTCACGTCCCCTCCGGCCTCGCGTCGCCGCGCGACATTGGCCGTACGACGTACCAAGAAAGGCGCACTGACCGGTTTCCATGGGCGGGCGTCGGACGTGATCACCGAAATCCCCGATTGCCAGTTGCTTGACCCGGCGCTGATCCGCGCGATTCCGGTGGCCGAGGCGCTGGCGCTGCTGGGCGGCAGCCGGAAGGGTGCGCTGGCAGTGACACTGACACTGTCCGAGGCGGGGCTGGATGTGGCGGTCAAAGGGGGCAAGCCGCTTGACGGGCCACTTGAACTGGCACTGGCGCAGGCCACAGAGAAGCATGAGCTGGCTCGGCTCAGTTGGGAGGGTGAAGTGATCGCGATGCGTCATGCGCCGGTGCAGAAGTTCGGCGCCGCAGCGGTACTGCCACCACCGGGCGCATTTCTACAGGCCACAAAGAACGGTGAAAGCGCCCTATTAGAGGCTGTTATTGAAGCAACACGTGGGGCGAAACGAATTGCAGACCTCTTTGCGGGTTGCGGCACGTTCAGCCTGCCTCTGGCGGGCGGAGCAGAAGTGCATGCCGTCGAGGGCGAGGCCGAGATGACAAGCGCGCTGGACACCGGCTGGCGCAAGGCAAAGGGGCTGAAGAAGGTCACGACTGAAGCGCGCGACCTCTTCCGTCGACCCTTGATGCCTGATGAGTTGGTGCGGTTCGACGCCGTCGTGATTGACCCGCCTCGCGCCGGGGCCGAAGCGCAGGTGGCAGAAATCGCCGCCGCACGCGTACCGTTGCTCGCCTATGTCTCGTGCAATCCGGTCAGCTTTGCGCGTGATGCAAAGACACTTATCGATGTGGGGTATGTCCTGAATTGGGTGCAGGTGGTGGATCAATTCCGCTGGTCGTCCCATGTGGAACTTGCGGCCTCATTCACGATGGATCATACGGGCGCCAACTGAGCAGGAGCAGGCGAATATGGGGCTGAGAGAGCGTCTGGGCGCATTTGTGGAACATGCCCGCTTCGGGCAATTCATCACCGGGGTCATCATCATCAATGCGGTGCTCCTGGGGATGGAAACCTCGCCCGCGTTGATGGACAGGTTCGGGTCAATGATCGTCGGGCTCGACACATTTTGCCTGGCCATATTTGTCATCGAAATCGCGATGAAACTGATTTCCCGCGGGCACCGGTTCTTTTTGAATGGCTGGAACGTCTTTGACTTTCTGGTGGTGGGCATCGCGCTGGCACCGGCCACCGAGGGTCTGTCGGTGCTGCGGGCGCTGCGGATCTTGCGAGTGCTGCGCGTCATTTCGGTCGCGCCCAGTCTGCGCCGGGTGGTCGAGGGTTTCATCACGGCGTTGCCGGGCATGGGCAGCGTGTTTGTCCTGATGGCGATCATTTTCTATATCGGTGCAGTGATCTCGACCAAGCTGTTCGGGCATAGCTTCCCGGACTGGTTCGGCGATCTGGGACTGTCGGCCTATACGCTGTTCCAGATCATGACGCTTGAAAGCTGGTCGATGGGGATCGTGCGCCCTGTGATGACGGCTTATCCCTATGCTTGGGTGTTCTTCGTGCCCTTTATCATGGTCACCACTTTCGCGGTGGTAAACCTGTTGGTTGGTCTGATCGTGAACTCGATGCAGGACGCGCATCATGCCGAGGATGAGTTCAAAACGGATGCCTATCGTGACGAGGTTCTGATGCGGCTGGAAGCCATCGAAGCCCGGCTGGTAGAACAATCACAGACAAAAAAGTGATTTTGAAATTTTGTGATTTCGTTCTATCCGGGTAAAAAAGAGAAAAACGAGGCAGATGGCAATGGATCGGCGGACATTCTCACTGGGCGCAGTTGCGATGCTGAGTGTTTCAGCGTGTGGCAGTTCAAGATCGGCAAGGCGGTTTCGTACCTATAACGGGCCTGAGGTGACCTCAGTCGTGGTCAACAAAAGCGCGCGGCGTATGTATCTGCTGCATAACGAGCAGGTGCTGAAAGAATACGACATTGATCTGGGCTTTGCGCCAGACGGTGACAAGCGGATAAAGGGCGACGGCAAGACGCCCGAGGGCACCTATTGGATTGACCGCCGCAATCCAAATAGCAGCTTTCACCTGTCGTTGGGCATTTCCTACCCGAATTCCAAGGACATTGCCGAGGCCAAGGCGATGGGCAAGGAACCCGGCGGTGACATCTTCATTCATGGTGAACCGAACCGGAACCGGCGCAAGGCGCGTAACGCAGATTGGACCGCGGGCTGCATCGCTGTGAAGAATGATGAGATGGAAGAAATCTATGCCATGGTCACGGATTTCACGCCAATTGCGCTGCGACCCTAAGGCGTGCGCCAGTCGGTGAAACCGAACTGGACATAGTCGCGCTGATAGATTTCGGTGCAGGCCTGTTCCAGTTCGGCGTCGTAGATATCGGCTAGAGCGTAAGGGGCATCATTGGCTGCAGGCTGTGGGTCAGGGGCTTCGGTGCGACCCAACTGGCCGGCAAGCGCTGGCAGTTGCGATCGCAGTTCTGTTTCGCGCAAAACCATGTCCGGCAAGGCAAAGCTAGCGAAACTTGCCAGCGTATTGCTTTGACTTCCCCAGGTTCCATCCACCCGGATCGAGGTTTGTCCCGCCAGATTTAGCCGTAGAAATCCCAGGAACGCCTCGAACGCGGCGCGGTGATTGTCTTTGGTATAATCGTCACCGGGTGCCTCGGGCGGCAGCGGGTGCTTGTAGTATTCTCTGAGTGTGCGCCGAATTTTCAGATAGCTGCCTTGACCTGTTCCAAGAATCCGACGGCAAAAAACCGAATGCGCGCGGACCAACGGATGACGCAGCACAGTGAAACGGCGATGTTCCGGCCGTTCCCGCATCCAGTGACGGACGGTTTTCTGATTGCCTCCAGACGTCAGGTTGCCGACGGGCACACCATCCAGCGCGGCCATCCATTGCTTTACTTCATTCTCCGGCCCGCCCCGCACCGGCATGAAAAGCAGCGGTGTTTCCGATCCCAGTACATAGTTTGGAACCGCTGGCCCGCGACGCGGCTCGAAATTCGGCGTGCGGGTCAGGTTGAACCGATCCAGTTCCGCGAGCGCCTTGGTCATGGCGCGCGGGTTGGATACCTTGGATTCGATCGGATCAGGATTTTGTCGCATCAGGCTCTGATCCAAGCCATTCAAGCGTCCGTCAACGCCAAGCCACGTCGCCAGACCGTTCAGGATTTCGACATCCTGCAGGTCTTCGTAAGCCAGATAGAACGCCGTCTGCCCGCTCCGTTGCAGCGCGTTCAGCAGCTTGACCTGGAAGGATTGGGTGGTTTGCACATGGTCCGAAAACTCTGCCCCGTCAAATCTCGCCTTGGCGTCTCTGCGGCGCTTGATGTTGGTTAGCTGCCATTGTTTGGTCGCGCGCGCGATCTTCCAAGACACGTAGCTGTCCAGCGGGTTGCGGGTCAGGATGATCTTGCCGCAGCGCCGATCGGACAGCACATGGTCCAGAATTCTGGGATCATGGTCGTGAAAATACCGGAAGCCGCCCAGCGTACCAGGCACATCGCGGATCGCGGCAACCAGCGCAAGCGGGTCCTGATCGCGTTCAGCTTGTGAGATATTCAGAATGCTTGAGTGATTTGGCCCGCCGATGAAATGCGGATTGAACGCCTCACCATAGCTGGTGACGCCGTCCAGCGCGTTCAGGTTGGCTTCCAGAAAGTTCGAGCCGGTACGCATCTCGGCGAAAACGATGAAGTAATCGAAGGTCGCGGGCATGCTGTGTTAACGCACCAGATAGGGCTTGCGTAGCGGTTTCGGCTGGTTGACCAGATCCGGCTCGACCGGGAAATCGCCCATCAGATAGGGGTGCATGCCCTGATTCTTGAGGTTTTGAAGGAACTGTCCAAAGCCGCTGAGATCAACCATTTTCGGAGCCTCTGCCAACTGCGGAGTAGGGCCCGTGGCAATCTCGTCGATGATCATCTGCATCGGCTCCATCGGCGATTCCACAAACTCGGCCATGGTCCAAATTCGCACGCGAGCCTTGGTCATCGAAGAGCGCAGGACCGTCAGATGCTCGCTTTCGATCTTCTGCAAGCGCGCGGCTTCGGCGCGCAGATCGGCAAAGTTCTGGTTCGACCAGAACAGTGGCACCGCCCAGGCACCGGTAATGACCGAGATTTGCGCGTTAGTATCGCGCGCCACCAAATCGTTGATCGCCTGATTGTCGCCGGGTCCAAATTGAAAACACTGGCGCTCACCACGGGTATTCCAGATCAGGTTGGTCAGAAACGCGGTTGGGTTGTAGTCGCGCATCATCGCGTTGTCACACAGCGCGCCATTGATCATCGTATCGCCACCCGCGAATTGCACGCGCTCCGGCGCGAACAGGTGGCCATGCACACGCATCCCCGTCGCTTTTTGCAGCCAGGGTTCGAAATTCTCGAAAAGCTCAGCAAAGCCCTGGAAGACGGAATAGGGGTTCGATGTCAGCCCGTTCTCATTACCATGTCTGGGAAAGCGGCTTTGCATATACAGCCCGTCGCGGCCACGGGTCCGCCGTTCGACAGCTTTGGCGAAAATCCGGTCGATTTTGCCTGGGTTTGGCTCGGTCCGCTTCATCGCTTCGGACCGGTCGGTCAGGAACGCTTGATAGAGGCGATTGGCGCGCGGCCAGATCTTGCGGGCCACGAAACAGTCCGACCGCCGCAGCAGCTGAAGGTGATCGTCGTAGAAGATATGCGGCTTGCCCCGGTAGTCGAATTTCGAAAGGGTCAGTGATCGGCTTTCGATGCGGCTGGAGTATTTTCGTGACAGGGTCTGATAATAGCTTTCATCGGGTATCCAGACCTGCCTGAAATAACGATCATAGCGTGCGCGATTAGGGTCCTGAAGGATCGCGGAAAGAGTCTGGCGGGTCAGGCACCACCACTGGCTGCCCATATGTGGCGTCAGCCCTTCGGGGATTTTGCGCCTCAGGCCCAGCGCGCGTTGAAATTCGACATATTTGTCGAACAGGAACCGGTTTTTTCGCCAAGAAAACGGAAAGCGTAGCGTGAACCGTTCACTATCAAGCCCGCCGACAGTCCATGGCACATCGGCTGTGGTCGCGCTTTCGATGAAATCGGTGCGCGGACGCTCGGCCAGATATTCGATCAGTTCCTGCACTGGCCGCAGCGGCAGGCAAGCCCCCGATGCCAAATAGACGTGATGCACATCCGCGAACTTCTCCAGCATCAATTGTGATGCGGATTGTGAGGCGGCGACGATGCCCCAACCGCCCCATTCGCAAGTGTGGCGTTTGCTGAACAGGACCTGGGGATCGTCGCGAAAGGCTGCACGGAAAGCGTCATTTATCGGGCGCGGCACTTTTCGGTCGACATGTATGACAACGGGACAGCCGGCTGCACGCCAGTGGCGGGCCACCTGCTCAGCCCGGTCGAGCGCGGTATGGACCAGCATGACGACGCCGAGGCTGCTCATGCCCAGTTCCCCTTGGACATGAGGCCGAGGATTTCGAGCTGGCGCCAGTTGATGTAACGCTCTGACCACTTGCACCACATGTCCGGCTGATCCTGGCTTGCTTTTGCATAGGAGCGGTATTCAGCCGAGTCTGCGTAGTGCTGGTTGCGCTCTACCTCTTCGCTGGCTTTGGCAGAGAAGGTGTTCAGAAACTTGGCGTGCAGCAGCGCGCCGCTGGCTTTCTCGCCGCCCCATTCCTCGTACACCTGGTTCAGTCCGCGCGGCAGCAGAGCATGTGTGGAGCTGACATAGGTGTATTTGCGCTGCCATTTGACCAGCGGTATCTTGTTCAGTGCAGGAGCCTTTTTGGGCTCGTCCTTAAAGAACATTCGGGCGCGTGGTCCGCCCTGTATCCACAGGTTGCCATAGACCGGGTTTTTTGTGATCGAGTAGTTGCCGCTGTCGAACCACTGCGCGATTTCCAGCGGGTCCTGACCGGGCTGATAAGGAACGTCTTCTAGCTTGCCCTTGGGATAGACATCTACGAGCATCGCGCCGAAGCTGCGGATCGAGGACCCGTCAAGCCAGTCGGTCAGCGCCTGTATCGGACGGGTATCGCAGAACGGGTAAATGAAAAACTCGTCCGGATCGACGACCAGCGTCCAATGGTCATGCGCATAGGTTCGCTTGAGGTAGTTCATCCAATCCACGCCGCAGGTGGCACGGCGATAGCTATGGCGCGTGTGCCAGACCGAGATGTCACTTTGTCCCGAAAGGTAGTCCAGCGTACCGTCACTGCTGTCGTTGTCGATCAACAGGAAATGGTCGATGCCCATCTCGCGGTAGTACTTCAGGAAATAGGGCAGCCTGATCTTTTCGTTGCGAAAGGTGCTGACCAGAAGGATGTCACCTGGTTTTATTGCGTTGGTATTGTCGTGAACCTTCGACAGTTCGCGTCGTTTCCGGAGGCACCGCAAAAGGCGGCGCCGACGCCGCAACCTCATACGATACGAATCCCACAGACTCACGTAGTGTCCAACCCTTGAGTGGTGCGCCTGGACGAGCCCCAACCGGACCGATCCGGCATAGACTGGTGACGCAACATATAACCCATTTATCCGTATTGAGTATCGATGGGTTTAAAATGCGTTATTTTTTTGGCTTTTGTGCCACGCTAGGTGACTTATGTGAGGCGAGACGCAGGGTCGCGGGGAAATATGAGCTGCGCGTCACCCTTCGAAGAGGAAACTGGGAAACTGCGTGAGCGCACGAGGTGTCTGCATAGCCTGTGCGATCGAGCTTGATACACCATCGGATTGACAGTGCTGGTAAAAGCCAAGACCATCGGCGAGTGTACGCATCGCGTCAGGGCGGGCGTCGCCATCAATGAAAGGCGCGTGTGTTGACAGGTAAAGCGACGGGCGCTGGGCTTGCAGCCAGGGCAACAACGTCGGCAGCAGCGAAAACTCCGCCCCCTCCACATCCATCTTCACCAACGATACACCGCTTAGATCAACGGCTTGCACGATCTGATCCCAGGTCACGCTGATCACATCGGTTCCATCGGCCGGATTGCCGAGCACCGAGGTCATGGAGTCTCCGGCCTCGCCGCCCAGACTGGCCATGCGGACAACACCGGCGTCTTTCCATAGTGCCACACCAAATGCCGAAACGTTGCGGATGTTGTTCAACTCAAGGTTCCAGATCAGATAACGATAGGCCACCGGATCAGGCTCGAAGCACCAGACGTGACGGGCGCGACGCGACGCATAGAGAACCGTTGCGCCAGCCCAGGCACCGATATCGACATAGTCGCGATCAGGCGACAGGTATTGGTCGAGCACGGCAAAGGTCTCGGGCTCCCACTGGCCCGCCGTGGCCTTGCGCCAGAACTTGGAATGATAGGGGTCCAACCGGAATGGTTCGCCATTCAGCTTGCCGTTGTAATACCCGCGCGCGCGGTAGAACATCTTACGCGCCTTGGTGAGCATGGGCTGCCTCCGGGAAATTGATGCGCTGCCGGAAACCTGCCTGCGCCTGCAGCGTATCTGCACATACAAAGTTCATCTGTTGATCATTACGTTCCAGGCTAGTCGAGCTTGAGCGACAGGAGCTGCAATTCGGTATAGAGGTGATCCAGGGCACTGCCGGACAGGCTGGTCGATTTTGCAAAGCGCGGCGCCGGCAAGGTAATGCGCGTGGCGGATGAGGGCGTTCCGCCGCAGAACCGCCCATCAGCGGACAGGACGGCATTATCGGCAGGCAAGAGCGCATCGGCGATATCCTGTCCAAACCGGGCGAAGAAACCCAGCTCCGTGTCACGCGCATAGAGCACGTCCCACCAGGGTTGATCCTCGCCTTTCTGCGTCACGGAGAAGATAGCGAAACTCTCTGCCTCGGCATGGCGCAACAGAACCGGCTGCACGCCATAGGGCAGAAGGTCATGCAAATAGCCGCGCTCTTCCTCGCGGAGCCTTGGCAAAAGAGAATCCACATCCGTGATCGCCTCGATGGCGCTGGTGCCAGCGCTGCTTCGTTGCCAATCCCAGCGATAGTCATCAAGTGACCGGAAACCGGCCGAACGCAAGACACCCATGGTTCGCGGGTTGCTAGTGCTTGTCATACTTGTGTAGTGACGCGCCGGGTCCGAGGTTGCCTCGGCCATCAGGCGCTGACCGGCGCCATGGCCCCGATGCTCCTTTTCAAGGTACCAGGCACACATGTTGGTTACCCCGACCCGGTTCCCGCCCACACGCCGTTCGGAATGGATAGCACCCACATAGCCGACGATGCGATTGTCGACTTCGGCGACATAGCCAAAATTGGGCTTGGGCATGTTCCAGTCATATTCGAAAATACGCCGCCAGCGCTCTGGTGCGATCTTGCGGCTCATCTTACCGTGCAGCAAGGCGATGGACTCATCGATGTCTTCGCGGGTCGCCGGGCGAATGATCATGACGGAAACAACTCCTTCGGCGTTACGAAATACGCTGCAGGATGGTTGTTCAACGCAGCTAACAGATCTTCGCAGAACCGCCAGACTGCGTCGTCATGATCGATGTGATGAGTCAGCAGTCCGGTCGGCTCTGCGCTATCGGCGGTGCCAAGTCGCCGCGCGCTCAGATGTTCGGTCAGCTGGGCGATGGATTTGGCGGTTCCGGTGAAACGCGGGCCGCCGCGCCATTTGATCGGATCGCAATGCGCATTCACAAGGCGAAGGCCCGGCGCAGCCTCGGGCGCGGTACGCGCGTCACAAAGCGAAAGCCCGACAAAGCCCAACGATGCGAGCGGGGCGATCACTTCGGCATCGATCCGGTTCCAGGGGGGCACCATCACGGGAACGAAACTGTCGTCGCTGAACAGGTCGAACAGAATTTGCCGACCCTCGGAAAGTTCCTGTAGCACCACGCTGAGGGGTCGGTGGCGGCCCAACTCCCAAGCCCCAACATCACCCGAGCCCGCCGCATGATTAACATGGGCGTAGCCGTGCTGCAGCACGCAGGCCGTCGGGTGGGCATGGATCGCGTCGGCCAGTTCCTTACCGGCACGCGCCGGAATGGTCGCCAGCGCAATTGGAGCGTTGGTTTTAACTGATAGTGCCAGCAACCGTTCCAGTTGCGGGCCTGTTGTTGCCGCATCATCGTCCCGCCACCAGAACGACGCGCGCAGCCCTTCGGCCTGCCAAAGATCAAGCTCCGAGATCAGGTTCCGCCAGGCGTCTTGCTCGGTCTTTGAGTCTGTCTCAGTTTTTGGGGATGATCGATCCATCGTCGTGTAGTTCCAGGTGCAGTTCCAGACCGATTGGTAGAGCATTCTTTGGCGCTGTGCCATCGGGATATCGTATGACCTGTTTCGCCGTCACACGCCATCCCAGCTGCCGCCATAGAGCAGGCCCAGTCGCTCAAGTTGTCGCCAGTCCTCGTACTGACAAGAGCGCGGGGTCCATAGTGTGGGTGCCTCGGCGATCCGGTCGTAATAGCTGCCAAAATCCTCGGGGTGAGTGAAATGCTGCCGGCGCTGTCGTTCTATCACAGATTTCGACAGGACTTCGGGCAGGAACTTTGTGTGCAGTAACACTCCTGAAGGTGCCTCGCCACCCGGGCCGTCATAGGCGAAATTCAGATCGCGCGGAAGGATCGAATGGCAGGAGTTCACATACGCAAACCGCCGTGACCAGCGGACCAGAGGGATCTTGTTGAGTGTTGGCGAGCGTTCGGGCCGGTCGGCAAAGAACACACGTTCGCGCGCGCCACCTTGAACCCAAAGATTGCCCAGTGGTACCTGCCACTGCCCCCGATAAGGGCCAGGATCGAACCCGTTCACCACATCCAGCGGATTGGCGATCGGATCACAAACTTGCGTGCCGATTGGCCCCTTTGGGTAGAGGTCAAGCATCATCGCGCCAAAGACCTGGCGGCCCTGCGCGTCAAGCCAACGGGTCAGGTCGTGCAGGCCAGACCTGTCGCAATGGGCAAAGACCAACAGCTCGTCCGCATCTGCCATCAAAACCCAGTGGTTATGTGCATAGCGCATCTGCAACCATGTCACCCAGTCCAGACCGAAGCGTGCTTCGCGGTAGGAGGCGTTGGTATGCCAGAGCGAGATGTCAGGCTGCTCGCGCAGCAACTCCGTGGTTCCATCGTCGCTGTCGTTATCGACGATAAGGAAGTGGTCGATACCCAGCCCGCGATAATAGTCCAGAAAATGCGGCAGTCGGTTGATTTCATTGCGCATTGTGGAAACCAGCAGGACGGAGTCCGAGGTAATCTGACTGGTCCTGTCTATCAATTTGCGCAGTTGATGGCGGCTGCGCAGAGATCGCCAGAGCAGGCGCCGCCGTTTCCACCGCAAGCGATAGGCGTCTTTCCAGCCAATCGCGGTTGGCGGGTCGGAGGCAACAGCGCGCATCAACCTATTTCTCGTAATGCCCGTTCTGATGCCATCGCCAGGCGTCGGCGATCATCAGGTCGAGCTTCGACCGTTCGGGCTTCCAGCCCAGCTCCTGCAAGGCGCGGACCGAGCCTGAGACAAGTTTGGTGCAATCCCCGGCCCGTCGCGGACCGATCTCATAGGGGAGATCGCGATTGGTTACCGATTTCGAGTGATCAATGACCTCGCGCACGGAAAAGCCCGAGCCGGTGCCCAGATTGAACACCCGGCTGCCTTTGCCTTCCTGTAGCCAGTTCAGGCCCAGAACATGCGCATCGACCAGATCGCACACATGCACATAATCGCGGATACAGGTGCCGTCGGGCGTGTCATAGTCGGTGCCAAAGACCGTCAACGCGTCGCGCTTGCCGTCGATAGCGTCCAGCATCAGAGGGACCAGGTGGGTTTCGGGGCGGTGGAACTCGCCCACCTCCCCATCGGGGTCAGCGCCCGCCACGTTGAAATAGCGGAAGATGACATGACGCAGACCGTGCGCGGCTTCGAAATCGACCAGTATGTCCTCGATCGCGCGTTTTGAAGCACCGTAGGCGTTCAGGGGCAGTTGCGGAGTGTCTTCATCCAGCACCACATTGTCATGCTCGCCATAGGTCGCGCAGGTCGAGGAGAAGACGAAATCCAGACAGCAAGCAGCAACCGCCGCCTCGATCAGGTTCAGCGAGCCAGTCACGTTGTTCGACCAGTAGCGGCCGGGTTGCGACATCGCCTCGCCCACTTGGCTGAGCGCCGCAAAATGCATCACAGCGGCGGGCCGGTATTTGTCAAAGACCTCATCCAGCCGTGCGCGGTCCAGCAAGTCGCCCTGCTCAAAGGGACCGAACTTGACCGCGTCCTGCCATCCGGTCACGAGATTGTCGAAAGTAACGGGAGTGAATCCCGCCGCCGCCAGCGCCTTGCAGGCATGCGAGCCGATATAGCCCGCGCCGCCGGTTACCAGAATATTGTTCATGACCTGCTCAGCCTTTATTAGAGCCTCATTCGGGGTCGGTTATTCCAGCCCCATATCCTTCATCATCGCTTCCAGGCGCGGCACATCTTCGGGGTTGTTCAACTCCCAGAACTGGCGGCCCTTGGCATCGACCTCGACACAGTGCACCCGGTGCCCCTGTTCCATGAAGCGCAACTGTTCCAGCCCCTCCAACTCTTCCAGCGGGCCGATGGGCCATGTTGGATAAGAGGACAGCGCCTCGGGCCGATAGGCGTAGACGCCCACATGGTGAAAGACCGGTGTTGGCGCGTCATCGGCATAGGTCTGACTGGTGAAGGGCACCACTTCTTTCGAGAAATACATTGCGGTTTGATTGGCCGAGAATACCGCCGTTGTGCCGCCGACCCGGTCGTGTTTGCGGTCATGCAGAAAGCTGTTCAGCGCGGCACCATCGCAGCGCAGAACCGGCGTTGCAACCCCGGCCCCGGGCCTTTGGCGCAGGGCAGCCACCAGATCCTCGACAAACCAATGGGGCGTCAGTGGCGCGTCACCTTGAAGGTTTACGATGATCTCATAGGCACCGCCCAGCGCCTCGTGCGCCTCGGCGCAACGCTCGGTGCCATTACGACAGGTGTCAGAGGTCATCACCACCTCTGCCCCGAACCCTTCCGACGCTTCGCGGATACGATCATCATCGGTCGCCACCACGACACGGTCGATGCCAGACACGGCGCAGGCCGCGCGCCAGGATCGTTCGATCAGCGTCTGCGATTTGCCGGTTGCGCCCTTGAGTGGCACCAGTGGTTTGCCAGGATAGCGGGACGAGGGATAGCGCGCGGGTATGACGATCAGGACAGACATCAGGCTTCTTTCAGCTCCACGTCGGGCGCATAGGCGATGAAGAACGGGTTGGCATAACCATCCTTGCCGTAGATCAGCGGCTCATGCGTGTCGAAGCGCACCACCTTGCCGCCAGCGCCCGCCAGAACCGCGTGGCCTGCGGCGGTGTCCCATTCCATGGTGCGGCCAACGCGTGGGTAAAGATCGGCCTCGCCGGTGGCAACGAGACAGAACTTGAGCGACGATCCCGCGCTCTTGCTGTCCTTGACGCTGTATTTGTTGATATAGTCGTCGGTGGCCTGATCGCGATGCGATTTTGAAGCCACGACCATCAGCGCGGAATTGTTTGCGTTAGAGACTGATATGGGCGTCGTTGCACCGGGGGCCGCCTCGTCCAACGCGCCGGTTTCCTCGACCGACTGTCCGTCGGGCAACGTGTAGAACATGCGACCTTTGGCCGGGGCATAGACCACGCCACGTGTCGGCGTGCCGTTTTCGACAAGCGCGATGTTGACGGTGAAATCGCCGCGCCGGTGAATGAATTCCTTGGTGCCGTCCAACGGATCAACGATCAGAAACGTGTCGCCCTTGGCGGAGTGAGAGGCAGCCTGTTCCTCGGTCACCAGCAGAATATCGGGAAACGCTGCACGCAATCCCGCGGAGATCAATGCGTCAGCCGCTTCGTCCGCTTCGGTGACCGGGCTATCATCGGATTTTACCTTCACGTCGAAATCGTCGGAGTTGTAGATCTCCATGATCTTGTCACCGGCTTCGATCGCCAGCCGCCGGATGACAGGAATTAGGTCTTCGTAAGTCACAAAAAAGCTCCGATCTTGTGATTTGTTGCTCTGACGCATTGGTGCTCTTATGCTGTTCCTGTAACGGAACGGCAAGAATTCCGTGCGAGTTTTTGGGCCGCATCACAGGACGAACCTGACGTGTTTCGATATCGAAAGCATAGATCTCTGATGAGCGGTGCGCTCACCATGGCCGAACTGATTTTTCATTCGGTCGTTCGCAGCGTGCGTGCCAAGCACAACAATGCGATCATCGCACTTGTGCAAAACCTGCTGCAAGTGATTGTCATGGTTGGCGCCTTTTATCTGATGTTCTTGCTGTTTGGTCTAAGCAGGGCCCCGATCCGCGCGGATTTCGTCCTGTTCTTGCTTTCAGGTGTGTTCCTGTTTGTGACCCATGTGAAATCGGTCACCGCGGTAATGGGCGCCGAAGGTCCGACAAGTGCGATGATGCTACACGCGCCCATGAATACGATCATCTCGATCAGCGCGTCGGCATTGTCGGTTCTTTATCTCAACCTGGTGACGATAATCGTTATTCTGTTCGCCTATCATGCCATCGTTGGCGGCGTTGAAATGCAGGATCCCGCCGGGGCTTTCGGCATGCTGATACTGGCCTGGTTCACCGGCTGCGCTGTCGGGTTGATGTTTCTGTCGATCAAGCCCTGGTTTCCCGGTACCGTCGGCATCATGACAACGATCTATCGGCGGGCGCAGATGATTGCGTCGGGCAAGATGTTCGTCGCCAATGCATTGCCCGCGTCTGTATTGGTTGCGTTCGAGTGGAACCCGCTGTTCCACATCATCGACCAGAATCGCGGCTTCATGTTCAGGAATTACTTTCCGCATGTCACCAGTTGGCACTATGCGCTTGGTGTTGGCGTTGTTCTGGTTGTGATTGGTCTGATGGCCGAGTTTTACACGCGCCGCCATGCTTCAGCCAGTTGGTACGCCAGACGATGAAGGCGATTTGTGCCATTCTGGTCTGGATGGCGGCAAGCAGTTTGGTTGCGGCGGATACGTGGCCGCGACTTTATGCGGTAAGCGGTGTTTCTGACGGCGATGTCCTAAACATTCGTAACGACCCTAGCGCCGATGCTGATCAACTCGGCACGCTGGCCCCTGATGCGCGAGACATCGAGATCACACAGCTCGATGGCAGTGGCAAATGGGGCCGGATCAATGTCATGGAACATGGTGGCTGGGTTGCGATGAGGTACCTCGCCCCGCAAGGCCCCGGTTTCGATGCGGACTATGCTGGTCCGCTTCATTGCTATGGGACAGAGCCGTTCTGGTCGCTGAGTGCCGAGCCCGGTGACGCGTCAGTGTTCCGATTCTTCGATGCCGCCCCGATGACTCTGGTCGCGGGCGTGCGCCAGCCAGCCATGGGTTATTCGGACCGGCTGCGATTTGCGCTCGGGACCTCCGGCCAGGCGATTATCCGACGTGCGGCGTGTTCCGACGGCATGTCCGACAATGCCTTTGCGCTTGAGATCGATCTGATCCTAGATGATGACCGCTTCCTGACAGGCTGTTGTTCGATCGCGCCCCGCTAGGTCGCCACCCGCAGGGTCAGGTTGATGCGCCCGCCCTTGGGCAGCAGACGGGACGAGCCAAAGCGGATGCGGTCGATGCCGTGATAGGTCAGCCGTGCCGGACCGCCCATCACCACCACGTCGCCCGAGTTCAGCCAGATCGATTCAGTCTTGCCGCCGCGGGTCTCATTGCCGATCCGGAACAGCGCGTCGTCACCGAGCGACACTGAAACCACCGGCCATGAGAAATCGGCTTCATCCTTGTCCTGATGCAACCCCATCCGCGCACCTTCGCCATAGTAGTTGATCAGGCAACTGTCCGGTTGCCGGTCCAGCGCGGTCACATCCTGCCAGATGCGCAGAACGCTGTTCGGGATCGCTGGCCAGCGCTGCCCCTTGGGATGCTGAGGCTCATAGCGGTACCCGGCCCGGTCGGTGATCCACCCGACCGAACCGGCTGAGGTCATGCGCACCGACATTTTCTGGCCTCGCGACGTCTCTGGTGTGAACAGCGGTGCGGCCTTCAGAATCGGTCGCAGCGCCTCGATCAGACCTGCCTGAGCGGCCGCATTCAGATAGGTTTTCCTGATGTCGAACCCGCGCAAAAGCAGCCTGCTCATACCGGACTTCCCATTCCCTGCCAAAGCCTTGTCAAAAAGGTCACAGATTCCCGAAAACCCACGTTTCTGAGTGCTTGCAGCGCCTGTGCCCGCCCCCTATATACGCCGGGACGCGCGATGGTGTAGTGCTGTCGCGCAACACTGAATCGGGATTTGAATGCCAGAACGGGTTCGGATCTCGGGACATCGCCTTGAGATAGAAAGGGATCGAAACGCATGAGCAAAGTTATTGGTATCGACCTTGGGACCACAAACAGCTGTGTCGCCATTATGGATGGCTCGCAGCCCAAGGTAATCGAAAACGCAGAAGGGGCGCGGACCACGCCCTCGATCGTCGCCTTCACCGATGAAGAGCGTCTGGTCGGTCAGCCGGCAAAACGCCAGGCGGTCACCAACCCCGACAACACCGTGTTTGGCGTCAAGCGCCTGATCGGCCGTCGTTATGACGACGCGGCGGTTGCGAAAGACAAGAAAATGGTGCCCTACGCCATCGTCGATGGCGGCAATGGCGACGCCTGGGTCGAAGCCAAGGGTGAGAAGTACTCCCCCAGCCAGATCTCGGCCTTTACCCTGGGCAAGATGAAAGAAACCGCCGAGAGCTATCTGGGCGAGGAAGTCACGCAAGCCGTGATCACCGTTCCGGCCTATTTCAACGACGCTCAGCGTCAGGCCACCAAGGATGCGGGCAAAATCGCCGGTCTGGAAGTGCTGCGGATCATCAACGAGCCGACCGCGGCTGCGCTGGCCTATGGTCTGGACAAGGAAGAGACCCAGACCATCGCGGTTTATGACCTTGGTGGTGGTACCTTCGACGTGACCATCCTGGAAATCGATGATGGCCTGTTCGAGGTCAAATCGACCAACGGTGACACCTTCCTGGGTGGTGAAGACTTTGACATGCGCATCGTCAACTACCTGGCAGATGAGTTCAAAAAGGAAAACGGCGTTGATCTGTCGAAAGACAAGATGGCCCTGCAGCGTCTGAAGGAAGCCGCCGAAAAAGCCAAGATTGAGTTGTCGTCAACATCGCAGACCGAAATCAACCAGCCGTTCATCTCGATGGATCCCTCCTCGGGCCAGCCGCTGCACCTGGTCATGAAACTGACCCGCGCCAAGCTGGAACAACTGGTCGGCGATCTGATCAAACGCTCGATGGACCCCTGCAAGGCGGCCCTCAAGGATGCCGGTCTGTCCGCGGGTGACGTGGATGAGGTGGTTCTGGTCGGTGGTATGACCCGGATGCCGAAAGTGGTCGAAGAAGTGACCAAATTCTTCGGTAAAGAGCCGCATAAGGGTGTGAACCCTGACGAGGTTGTCGCCATGGGCGCCGCCATCCAGGCCGGTGTTCTGCAGGGTGACGTCAAGGACGTGGTTCTGCTGGACGTGACCCCTCTGTCGCTGGGGATTGAGACACTGGGCGGCGTGTTCACCCGTCTGATCGACCGCAACACGACTATCCCGACCAAGAAGTCGCAGGTCTTCTCGACCGCCGAGGACAACCAGAACGCCGTGACCATCCGCGTGTTCCAGGGCGAACGCGAAATGGCTTCTGACAACAAGATCCTCGGTCAGTTCAACCTCGAAGACATTCCGCCCGCACCGCGCGGTATGCCGCAGATCGAAGTGACCTTCGACATCGATGCCAACGGCATCGTGTCCGTGTCGGCCAAAGACAAAGGCACCGGCAAGGAACACAAGATCACGATCCAGGCCTCGGGTGGTCTGTCTGACGATGACATCGAACAGATGGTCAAGGACGCCGAAGAGAACGCCGAAGCCGACAAGGCCCGCAAGGAGCTGGTCGAGGCGAAAAACCAGGCGGAAAGCCTCATCCACTCGACCGAGAAGTCGATGGAAGAGCATTCCGACAAGGTTGACCCGACCACGATCGAAGCCATCGAGCTGGCCATTGCGGCGCTCAAGGACGAGCTTGAGACCGAAAACGCCGACAAGATCAAATCGGGCATCCAGAACGTGACCGAAGCGGCCATGAAACTGGGCGAGGCGATCTATAAGGCAAGCCAGGAAGAAGGCGATGACGAACCTGCCGCCGCTGATGAAGCGCCGGGCGAGGACGACATCGTGGACGCCGAGTTCGAAGACCTCGACGACGACAAGCGTAACTAACGGGTAAACCGTGCCTATTTGGGCCGGTCCGGTATCCGGATCGGCCCGAACTCGTTGAGGCAAAAGGAAAATCGGATGTCAAAGCGCGACTATTACGATGTGCTCGGCGTGTCCAAGGGCGCTTCGGCGGATGAGATCAAGAAGGGCTATCGCCGAAAGGCCAAAGAGCTTCATCCCGATCGCAACAAAGACAACCCCGATGCGGAAGCGCAGTTCAAGGAAGCCAACGAAGCCTATGAGGTTCTGAAGGACGCCGACAAAAAGGCGGCCTATGACCGTTTCGGCCATGCGGCTTTTGAGAATGGCATGGGCGGTGGTGGCCGTCCGGGCGGCGGCTTTGGCGGAAACGGCGATTTTTCCAGCGCGTTCTCGGATGTGTTCGACGACCTGTTTGGCGACTTCATGGGCGGGCAGCGGGGCGGCGGTGGTCGCCGGGCAGCGCGTGGCTCTGACCTGCGCTACAATCTGCGCATCTCGCTTGAGGACGCATTTGGTGGCCTGCAAAAGACCATAAACGTTCCCACGGCAGTGGCTTGCTCTTCTTGTGAAGGCACCGGAGCAGAGGGTGGTGTCGAACCCACATCCTGCCCGACCTGTTCCGGCATGGGCAAAGTACGTGCGCAGCAGGGTTTCTTCACTGTTGAACGCACCTGTCCGACCTGTTCGGGCCTGGGTCAGATCATCAAGAACCCCTGCAAATCCTGTCAGGGTGCGGGCCGCGTCGAAAAGGACCGGGCGCTGTCGGTCAACATTCCGGCAGGTGTCGAAACCGGCACCCGTATCCGCCTGGCGGGCGAGGGCGAGGCCGGGATGCGTGGCGGCCCTCCGGGCGATCTCTATATCTTTGTTGAGGTCGCGCAGCACGACCTGTTTGAGCGTGATGGGGTGAACCTCTATTGCCGTGTGCCGGTCTCGATGGCCAAGGCTGCCCTTGGCGGATCCATCGAAGTGCCGACAATTGACGGCGGCCGCGGTCGGGTTCAGGTGCCTTCGGGCAGCCAGTCGGGCCGCCAGATGCGCCTGCGCGCCAAGGGTATGCCCCAGCTGCGTGGCGCTGGCGTCGGAGACATGTTCATCGAACTGGCGGTGGAAACGCCGGTTAACCTGACCTTGCGCCAGAAAGAACTGCTGCGCGAGTTCGAAGAGATCAGCGACGACAACAACCCGGAATCGAACAGCTTTTTCTCTTCGGTCAAATCCTTTTGGGACGGGATGAAGGGCTGAAACCCGCGAAATCCTCAATGACAGAGCCGGTCCTTTGGATCGGCTCTTTTGATTTGGTCTTGTATCATGGCGTCATTTCTCCCCTTGATTCTTTGCCGCGTCCCTGAGATGAACGCGCAAACCGTTGGGGTGCCTCCGGGCTGAGAGCCGCATCTGCGTCAACCCATCGAACCTGAACCGGGCAATGCCGGCGTAGGAAACGGTCTCAGAATATCGAGCGTCCCCACCGCCCATCGCCCACCCAGACGGGAGAGCAATGGATATGACGCCGATCGCCTTGACCATAGCCGGGTCTGATAGCGGAGGAGGGGCCGGCATTCAGGCCGACCTCAAGGCGATGTCCGCGCTGGGCGTTTACGGCGCCAGCGTTATCACTGCCGTCACCGCGCAGAACACCCAGGCCGTGACCGCCGTGCATGGCATACCGGCCGAGGTGATCACCGCCCAGATCGAAGCGGTTCTTGGTGATCTGGACGTAGGTGCAATCAAGATCGGCATGCTGGCCTCGCCCGAGATCATCCATACGGTTGCGGATGCCCTGCGTGGCTTTGGTGGCCCGGTGGTTCTTGATCCGGTGATGATCGCCAAGTCCGGTGACGCCCTGCTGGCGGATGAGGCGGTGGCAACTCTGCGCGAGGTGCTCGTCCCGCGTGCCACCGTCATCACCCCAAACCTGCCCGAAGCAGCGCGCCTGCTTGAGGTCAAGCCAGCCGAGACGCAGGACGAGATGTTCGCCCAAGCGCGGGCCTTGATTGAGTTGGGCGCTCAGGCGGTGGTGATGAAGGGCGGTCACGCCGATGGCCCGGTTTGCCATGACATGCTGGTCAATGGTGTTGGCTTGCTGGCTGACTACACGGCCCCGCGCCGCAACACGATCAACACCCATGGCACCGGCTGCACCTTGTCTTCGGCCATTGCTGCCGGGCTGGCCAAGGGGCAGGATCTGCAAGAGGCCATGCAGCATGCCCATGGATACCTGCAAGGCGCTATCCTGCGGGCTGATGACCTGAAGATCGGTCAGGGTCACGGACCGGTTCACCATTTCCACCAGGTCTGGGCGCGGTGACGCTCTATTCGGTCATAGGGGCTGGGGTTGCCGGTCTGTCGGTTGCGACTGAACTGGCCGCGCGCGGTGCGCAGGTGCAGGTCTTTGACCCTGCCGGTCCGCCCGGTCCGCATGGCTGCTCGTGGTGGGCCGGGGGCATGCTGGCGCCCTGGTGCGAATATGAAAATGCCGAGGAACCGGTGTTGCGCCACGGTCAAACCGCAATTGATTGGTGGGATCGTTACACTCAGGTAGATCGCGCTGGGACGCTGGTGGTGGCTCATCGTCGCGACCTGCCGGACCTGCGCCGCTTTGCGCGCCGGACGGAAGGCTACGGGCAGGCAGATCGTGACGAGATTACCCAGTTAGAGCCTGATTTACATGGTTTCGAAGCCGGACTGCATTTCGCTCAAGAGGCGCATCTGAACCCTCGGTCCGCGTTGCAAAGCCTGCGCGAAACTCTCGTGACGAAGGGTGTCGCGTTTCATACGGCACTGGCTCCAGAAGGGTTGGACAATGCCATTGATTGCAGAGGCTATGCCGCCCGCGATCAGCTTTCCGACCTGCGCGGCGTCAAGGGTGAGATGCTGGTCATCCGCTGCCCCGATGTGACGCTCAGCCGTCCGGTCCGGCTGCTGCATCCCCGCATCCCGCTTTATATCGTGCCGCGCGGCGAGGGTGTCTTCATGCTGGGCGCGACCATGATTGAAAGTGAAGACAAGGCGCGGATCACCGCCCGCTCGATGCTGGAACTGCTCAGCGCCGCCTTTGCGCTCAACCCGGCTTTTGGTGAGGCGGAAATCCTGGAAACCGGCGTCGATCTACGCCCGGCCTTTCCCGACAATCTTCCCCGTATCCGTCGCAGGAACGGTCGCATCTATGCCAATGGCCTGTATCGGCATGGCTATCTGCTGGCCCCGGCGGTGGCGCGCGGCGTTGCCGATCTTGCGCTTGAAAACAAACATTCGGAGTTCGTTGATGAAGATCATCGTTAACGGTGAGCCCCAAGATGTGGCGGCCAAAACCCTGTCCGATTTGCTGGCCGAATGCGGCTATTCCGGGCGCGTGGCCACGGCGGTGAACGAGGTCTTTGTCGCCTCCTCCGCCCGGATCGGCCACGCGCTTGCTGATGGCGACCGCGTCGAAATCCTTGCACCGATGCAGGGGGGCTAAGCGATGCGCGCGTTCTACGGCACCCAATTGGCCAATCCGCTGATGCTTGGCACGGCGCAATATCCCAGCCCCGCGATCCTCGAGGCGGCGTTTCGCGAGTCCAAAGCGGCGATTGCCACCGTTTCGTTGAGGCGTGAGGGGGCAGGGGGTGCTGGCCAGAGCTTTTGGCAGATGATCCGCGACCTAGATGTGCATGTCCTGCCCAACACCGCGGGCTGTCATTCGGTGAAGGAGGCGGTCACGACGGCCCATATGGCGCGCGAGGTGTTCGACACGCCCTGGATCAAGCTGGAACTGATTGGCCATACCGACAGCCTGCAACCAGATGTTTTTCAGCTGGTCGAGGCTGCTCGTATCCTGACCGAAGACGGGTTTCAGGTCTTTCCCTACACAACCGAAGATCTGATCGTGGGTGAGCGTCTGCTCGGCGCAGGCTGCGAGGTGTTGATGCCCTGGGGCGCGCCGATCGGGTCGGGCCGGGGTTTGGCCAACGAATACGCGCTGCGCGCCATGCGGGCAGAGTTTCCCGACACGCCGCTGGTGGTCGATGCCGGGATCGGGCTGCCCAGCCACGCAGCGCATGCAATGGAGCTGGGCTTTGACGCGGTGCTGCTCAACACCGCCGTGGCCCGTGCCGGTGATCCAGCCGCGATGGCCCGTGCCATGGCGCAAGCGGTCGAGGCAGGCCAATTGGCCTATCAGGCCGATCCGATTGAGCCACGCGATATGGCGACGCCGTCGACACCGGTGATTGGAAAGGCCTTCCTGTCATGACGCTGGACCGTTTCTACCCGATCTTTGACGATGTTTCGTGGTTGGAGCGCATGCTGCCGCTTGGCGTGAAGCTTGTCCAGTTACGCATCAAGGACCGGCCCGAGGATGTGATCCGGGCGCAAATCCGCGCTGCTGTTCAGTTATGTCGGGCGCACGGTGCTGTGCTGGTCGTTAATGACTACTGGCAGATTGCCATCGATGAAGGCTGCGACTGGCTGCATTTGGGGCAAGAGGATCTGGACGAAGCTGATCTGCCCGCGATCCAAAAAGCGGGTCTAAAGCTAGGGCTTTCGACCCATGATGATGCAGAACTGGATCGGGCCCTGTCGCTGCATCCTGACTACATCGCGCTTGGTCCGGTCTATCCGACGATCCTGAAAAAGATGAAATGGCATCAGCAGGGTCTGCCAAAAGTCACCGAATGGAAGGGGCGTGTCGGGTCGGTGCCGCTGGTCGGCATTGGCGGGATGAGCGTGGAACGCGCGCCCGGTGTGCTTGAGGCCGGGGCTGATATCGTATCAGTCGTGACTGACATCACGCTCAACGATGATCCTGAAGCACGGGTGCGGCAATGGATCGAGGCGACGCGATGAGCCGTTATGCGCGACAGATGCAATTGCCCGAGATCGGCGCCGCCGGGCAGTCGCGCCTGTCGGCCGCGCGCGTTCTTGTGGTTGGCGCGGGTGGATTAGCCGCGCCGCTGCTGCCGCTTTTGGCAGGGGCTGGCGTGGGGCATCTGACCATCGTCGATCCTGACAAAGTAGATTTGTCGAACCTGCATCGGCAGACTCTATTCACCGAAGCTGATCGCGGTGAGCTCAAGGCAGAGCGTGCCATAGCGCGTGTTAAGGCGATCAACTCCGAGATTTCGGTGATCGGCATACCCGAGGCGCTAACCCCCGCAAACGCCGCCGCGCTTGTGCAGAGTGCTGACATTGTGCTCGATTGCGCTGATAGTTATGCCGCCAGCTATGTGTTGAGCGATACCTGTCGCGCCCATGAAACCCCGCTGATCAGCGCGTCTGTTCTGGGTCTAAGCGGATATGTCGGCGGCTTCTGCGGTACCGGACCCAGCCTGCGTGCGGTGTTCCCAGAGATGCCCGACAACACGCAAAGTTGCGCCAGTTCCGGTGTGTTAGGGCCTGTTGTGGCCATGATTGGCGCGCTGCAGGCGCAGATGGCGTTGTCGGTTCTGCTAGGGTTTGATCCATCGCCCATCGGTCAGATGATGCAGGTTGATGCCAAGACTTTCCGACTATCCAGCTTCCGTTTCGACGGGGCACCGGAACCCGAAAGCCAGTTCGCCTTCGTGGCACCGGGCAGTCTCGGGGAAAGTCACAAGATCATCGAATTGCGCAGCACCGCCGAAGCGCCGGTTCCGGCCCATCCCCGGGCAGTGCGGATTGCGCCTGAACAGGTGAGCGCGGCGCTGCCCGATCCGAACACGCCGCTCGCGCTTTGCTGTGCGACGGGTCTGCGGGCTTGGCGTGCGGCAGAAAAAGTCAAAGAAATCTGGCCCGGCGAGATTGTTCTTGTCGCGGCCTCCACTTCATGAACAGGAAGTTGATAACATGAAGAAAATTATCGCCACATTGGCTCTCCTCGCGGCCACGCCCGCCTTTGCCGCCGACAAGATGACGGTGCTGCTGGACTGGTTTGTGAACCCCGACCATGGCCCGATCATTGTCGCGCAAGAAAAGGGCTATTTCGCTGACCAGGATCTTGAAGTTGAAATCATCGCACCTGCCGATCCGTCGGCCCCTCCGCGTTTGGTTGCGGCCGGACGGGGCGATCTGGCCGTCAGCTATCAGCCGCAATTGCATCTGCAGATCCATGAAGGCCTGCCGCTGAAACGTGTCGGTACGCTGGTCGCCACGCCGCTGAACTGCCTGCTGGTGCTCAAGGATGGGCCGATCAAGACGCCCGCCGATCTGAAAGGCAAGAAGATCGGTTTCTCGGTTGCCGGTGTCGAAGAGGCGGTTCTGAGCACGGTTCTGGGCAATTACGGCGTCAAGCTGGATGAGGTTGAGCTGGTCAATGTGAACTTCTCGCTGTCGCCCTCGCTGATGTCCGGTCAGGTTGACGCGGTGATCGGCGCGTATCGGAATTTCGAGCTGAACCAGATGGATATCGAAAAGCACCCCGGCACCTGCTTTTACATCGAAGAAGAAGGTGTGCCGCCCTATGACGAGCTGATCTATGTGGCTAACCCGGACATGATGGATGCCAGCAAAGTGGCGCGCTTTTTGACCGCGACTGAAAAGGCCACGCAGTTCATCGTGAACCACCCGCAAGAAAGCTGGGAGATCTTTTCGGGCACCTCGCCCGAATTGCAAGACGAATTGAACAAGCGCGCGTGGAAAGACACGCTGACCCGCTTTGCGCTGCGCCCTGCCGGGCTGGACGCAGGTCGCTACACTCGGTTTGAGGAGTTCCTCAAGGACAAGGGCTTGACCAACAGTATCAATCCGGTCAGCGACATCGCAATTGACGTGACCGCGCAATGAGTGCGGCTCCAGACTATGGCCGCGCCTTTGGTAAGATGCGCGCGGCCACCGGCGAGACGTGGCGGGACTATACCCGCCACGCTTTTGTCGAAGGTCTAAGCGATGGCAGCCTGCCGAATGAGGCGTTTCTGCACTACCTGCGGCAGGATTTCGTGTTCCTCAGCCACTTCTCGCGCGCTTGGGCGCTGGCGGTGGTTAAGGCCGAAACCCATGATGAAATGCTGGTGGCGTCCTCGACGGTGAACGGGCTGATCCATGAAGAGATGATGCTGCATGTCGGTGTCTGCGCGGAGGCCGGTATCTCGCATGAAGAACTTGCAGCGACCCCCGAGCGGCCGGAAAACCTGGCCTATACACGCTACGTGCTTGAGGCTGGGTATAGCGGCGATTTCCTGACCCTTCTGGCGGCGCTCGCGCCCTGCGTAATGGGCTATGCCGAGATCGGACTGCGGCTGAAACAAGAGGCACGCTCGGACATCTATCAACAGTGGATCGACACCTATGCGGGCGATCAGTATCAGGCCTATTGCCGCGATGTCGGGGGCATGATCGACAGCGCCGTGACCCGTCGCCTGGGCGAGGGCTATGATCAACTGCCGGTTTGGCAGAGCCTGTGCAAGACGTTCCGGACCGCGACCGAACTTGAGGTCAAGTTCTGGGAGATGGGCCTGACGCCGTGACATCGGCACCCGAGATAACGGTTGAAGGGGGGGCGTCGATTGACGGCGTCCCGCTTTTTGCACCGTTGTGTCTGGTGCTTGAGGCTGGGAAATGGACTTGCCTTTTGGGCGGTTCGGGTGTCGGGAAATCGACGGTTCTGCGTCTGATTGCCGGGTTGCAGACAGGGGCGTTTTTCGATGGCGCAATCCACGCCTCTGATGGGCAGGTGGTTGCGCCGCGCGTTGCCTACATGGCGCAGGACGACCTGTTGTTGCCTTGGGCGGATGTGGCGCGCAACGTAACGCTGGGCGCCCGTCTGCGCGGCGAAAAGCCCGATGCCGAACGGTTGGACAGATTGCTGGGGCGCGTCGGTCTTGCTGATCATGCGCATAAGAAACCTTCGGAGCTTTCTGGTGGGCAGCGGCAACGCGCAGCGCTGGCGCGAACGCTGATGGAGGACAAGCAGATCATCCTGCTGGACGAGCCCTTCTCGGCACTTGATGCAAGAACGCGCGCCGACATGCAGGAACTGGCGGTCGAATTGCTGCAGGGCCGCACCGTTCTGCTGGTGACCCATGATCCCGGCGAGGCCGCGCGCCTGGGTCAGACCATCGCGGTGATGTCGCAGCGTGGGCTTGAGCATTGCGCCGTCCCGTCCTCGCCCGCACCGCGCCGGGTCGATGATATCGAGATGTTGGAAACCCAGGGCGCTTTGCTGCGCCTATTGCGCGAGAAGGCGGCATGAAGCTCGGGGCGCCCCTTGCAGCGACCGTGTTCGCGCTGCTGCTTTGGCAGGGCGTGGTGATGTTCACAGCGTTGCCGCGTTTTATCCTGCCGGGCCCGCTGGTGGTGGCGGAGGCATGGTGGGCTAACCGTGCGGTGATCGCCGAAAACACGCTTATCACCGGGCTGGAGGTTCTGATCGGTCTCGTCGTCGGGTCGGCGCTGGGGGCCGCCACGGCGATTCAACTGGCGTCCTCGCGGACCGCGCGGGTGCTGGTGCAGCCGATGCTGGTCTTCACTCAAGCCCTGCCGGTCTTTGCTTTGGCCCCCATTCTGACATTGTGGTTTGGTTACGGGTTAGGGTCGAAAGTGGCTATGGCGGTGTTGATTATTTACTTCCCCGTAACCTCGTCATTTTTCGACGGTTTGATGCGCACACCCGGGGGATATCTGGATCTGGCGCGCACGATGCAAGCCAGCCGCCGCGCGATCCTGTGGCAGATCCGTGTGCCCGCCGCGCTGCCTTCGCTGGCCTCGGGACTGCGGCTGGCGGCGGTCTATGCGCCGATTGGTGCCGTGATCGGCGAATGGGTGGGATCGTCGCGCGGGCTGGGCTATCTGATGCTGCTGGCCAATGGCCGCGCTAAGACAGATCTGATGTTCGCTGCCATGCTGACCCTCGGCTTGCTCTCGGTGCTGCTGCATCTAGTGGTGCGCAAGCTTACGGCGCGTATGGCGGGCGAGGCGCGTTAACCTGACAGAAACTCCTTGCGGTGCAGCTTGGTGGCATGGCCGAGATCGATGCCTTTTGTGAAGCCCCGATGCTGTTTGATTCGGACGAAGCTCCGGCGGATGCTCTGCCGTCGGGGCGCACGCCGTCATATATTAAGGATCACCGCAAGCGCCTGCGCGACAGGTTCATGTCCGGCGGCGCAGCGGCGATGCCGGATTATGAGCTGCTGGAACTGGTCTTGTTCCGGGCGATCCCGCGACAGGATGTGAAACCTCTGGCGCGGCTGCTGCTTGAGGCATTCGGCGACTTCAACCGGGTGCTCAGCGCGCCTCCGGAACGTCTGGCCGATATCAAAGGGATCGGTGCCGCCGTGATTACGGAACTAAAGATCGTTGAGGCCAGCGCGCACCGGCTGGCAAGGTCAAAGGTGTTGCAACGTCACGTACTTTCGGGCTGGGACGCGCTGCTGGATTACTGTCACACTACTATGGCGCATCGCGAGACCGAGCAGTTTCGCGTCCTCTACCTGGATCGCAAGAACGTGCTGATTGCCGACGAAGAACAGGCACGCGGCACGGTCGATCATGTACCGGTCTACCCGCGCGAGGTGGCAAAGCGGGCGTTAGAGTTGAACGCCTCGGCGCTTATCCTCGTACATAACCACCCCTCGGGCGACCCAACCCCGTCGCAGTCGGATATCGATATGACGATGCGTATTCAAGACGCCTGCGAAGCATTGGGGCTAACGCTGCATGATCACCTGATCATCGGAAAGTCCGAGGAATTGAGTTTTCGCGGTTCGGGGTATCTCTAACGCACCCAGACCTCGACCCTGCGGTTCACTTGTCGGCCCCAGTCGCTGTCATCGCAGGCCATCGGCATCGCCTCGCCAAAGGCCTCGACGGCGATCTCAACCCGGTCCAGCCCAGCGGTTTCGGCGGTCGCCAGCACGGCATCCCGCACGGCCTTGGCACGGCGCAGGGCGATGCTCTGATTGCCCGAGGCCGGACCCACCCCGTCGGAGAACCCGACAAAGACCAGCTTGCGCGCGTCATATGTTCCGATCTCAAGCTCTTGGGCAAGTTGTTGGATATTCGACCGCGACTGTGCGTCTGGGCGTGACGATCCGGCCTCGAACCGGAACGATGTGGTCAGCCGCGCCAGCGGCGCCAGCGTCTGTGTGAGCCGTTGCAATTCAGCCAGCGGCACCTCGTCACCCCCTGATATGATGGCATTGGCGAGCCGGTCGCCTTGCGCGTCAAGGTCGACCAGTTCCGGCATCTGATCGACAAAACCCGCCTTGCGGATGACCAGCTGTGCGGGGGGGCTGCGTGTATAGGCCAGGAATTCGCGTGCGAGTTTCGGTAGGCGACGGGCTGGGATGTAAAGAAACATGGGCGAGTTGAGCGGATAATCTTCTGTTTTGATTGATCGCCGGTCAGCCGCAATCGAAAAGCCGCAAGTACTGCTCAGTGTCAGCGGGCGGGCACGGCCGATCTCGGCAAAGCTCGCGATCCCGAGTGCAAAGGGGTCGGCCTCGACCGCGCGGGATAGGCGGCTGCCGCGTTGGTGGCGCTGTGTTTCCGCCATCGCCGTGGCCTTCGCCGGCTTCAGAATTCGGTCCTCGACCGCTTGCGCCAGACCCGATCCCGAACCTGGCAGATGCACTGCAATCGGTGCGTCTGGCCCGCCCAGGTCTGCCCAGTTGGTCACCTCGCCCGATAGAACTTGTGCCAGATCGCTGACCGACAGGCTATCTATCGGGTTGTCAGGCGAGACAATCGGCACCATGGCGTCAAGGCTCAGGACCCGGCTGCGGTTGGGCTCTGTCATGTCGCCAAGACCGGCCTCGCTGGCGCGTTCGCGCTCCTCGGGGCGGATTTCACGCAGCGCCATGGTGATATCCGCGCCGCCGTTCAACAGCGCGTCGAATCCCTTATCGGTCGTCGAGATGTGAAACAGAAAGCGCGCGGCGGGCGACGCCCGGCCCGGCTGTTGCAGTGTGTAAGCGAAACCATCGTCGGGCAGCGGCATGCGCCGCGTGACATAGCCGTTCCGGCGCGCGAACCCTTCCAGTAGCGCGGGCAGCAGTACCTCGGCCATGGTGGAGGAGCCGGCGAGCGTGATTTCAGCCACAAAGTCGGTCAGATTGGGGCAGGCGGGACCGTCGCAACTAACGCCCGAGGCGTCGACTGTAAGCTCTCCGAACTTGGTGCTGACCCGATAAAACTCACCGTCAAAGCCCAGAAGATCGCCTGTGATCGCCACCGCACCATCGCGCGATGTGAGTGTCACATCCTGTGCCAGCCCGGGCAGCGCGATGCCGGAAGCAAAAAGCGCGGCGAACGCCGCCGCACGAGACCAATTCATGAGAAACCTGATTTGTCTGCGGATTATTTTCCGGCGATCTTCAGGTCTTCAACAAGATTATTCAACACCAGAAAATCACCCGTTGCGTCACAGCTTGGCATCGACAGGGTCAGGTCACGCATGCGCAAGCTGCGGTTTGCGCGCAGTTCCAATGATTGCGCAGCAATGTCACGGTCGCAATTGGCCGCTGTCACTTCTGCTTCGATCGTCAGCGAGATAGCGTTCGACTGCGCCAGTTGGTCACGCGGGACGCTATAAATTTCCGCCATCCGAGAGGTACCTTGGCCCAGCTTGCCAAGGCGGACGACATCACCATATGGATCGGCATCTGCGGCGATCTGGCTCAACTCTCCTGAGTTGCCGCTTGTTGCATTGATCTGCAGGCCCGAGTTGCCGCCCCACTGGATCGCGACCCGCTCGAAATCCAGCAGTTCATCCACTTCGGCGCGCGCGACTGCGCCGGCGCCATTGTCAAACTCGATGATGAACACGGCCTGTTCCGACAAAGCCGGGATCGTGACATCCAGAATGCCACTGCCATCGGTGGTATCCGTAAAGAAAAGGCCACTATGATGCACGGTCACCTGTTGGTTCGGGAAGCAAGGTGCGTCCACCGAAAGCGCGACGCGGGCCAAAGGCAACACCGATGATGCCACAGTTACGTCGCATCCTGGCTTGCCATGCATCGTATCGGTCGACGGCGCCAACAGGCCAAATTCATCAGTCGAGACCGCCCCATCTATCACATGTTCCAAGGTCGGTTGCGGCAATCGCGCGGGCCCCGGCAGACCAGGAAGCGCCGAGGTCAGCTTGATGTCGCGGACATCGATCATCGGATATTCGTCCGCTTCCGCTCGCGCAAATGGGGCAAGAACACGTTGCTGCAACCCTGATGGATGGCTGATGACGGAGGAGTATTGCAACGGCGCGTCGCGCTGCATGAAATACCCGATCGCCAGCGCGCAGAAGGCTGTTCCGCCGACTGTCAAAAGGTTGCGTGTCCGAATCATCACCGACTCCCCCGGCTTGGTCCAGATTAACTTTCGTTAAAAAAGGCGGCCAGTTTGTGGCCGCCGGAGGGAGTCATTTTGTCCGAATAAGGGCGGAGCCCCTCAGGCCAGTCGCCCATGGCAGTGTTTGAACTTTTTGCCGGAGCCGCAGGGGCACCGATCATTGCGTGATGGATTGCCCCATGTCGACGGATCGTCTTCGACAAAACCAGGTGCTGCCTGTGCGCCACTTTCCGCGGCCTGCCCCGCCGGGGCAGAGGCTAGAGCGGGTTCTTTTGCTTCGGCCTTCTCTTGCGGTGCTGGCTTGTTTGGCTGCGCCTCACCCTCTGCCGCGCGCTGCATATCTGCCTGCTGGGCCGTCATCTGGGCCAGCATTTCGCGCTGTTCCTCTTCCGTCAGTGGGCGCACCCGCGACAATTGCTGGGTAACGGTTTCGCGCAGGCTGTCGAGCATTCCTTCAAATAGTTGGAAGCTCTCGTTCTTGTATTCATTGAGCGGGTCGCGCTGCGCATAACCCCGGAACCCCACGACCGAGCGCAGGTGTTCCAGTGTCAGCAGATGCTCGCGCCAGTTGCTGTCGATGGTTTGCAACAACACTTGCTTTTCGATGTTGCGCATGTTTTCGGGGCCGAAATCGACCGCCTTTTTCGCCATGTTCTCGTCGGTCGCCTTGATCAGACGTTCGCGGATCTGCTCGTCATCGACACCTTCTTCATCGGCCCATTCTATAATAGGCAGATCGACGCCCAGTTTTTCGATTACGGCGGCGTAGAGCCCCTGAACATCCCACTGATCGGCATAGGATTTCGGCGGCATGTACTGGTCAATGATGTCGTCGATCACCTGCTCGCGCATGTCCGATACGATCTCGGACAGGTCTTCGGCGGCCATGATTTCGCGCCGTTGGTTGAAGATCACCTTGCGCTGGTCGTTCATCACGTCGTCGAATTTCAACACGTTCTTGCGCATGTCAAAATTGCGGCCCTCGACCTTGGCCTGCGCGCGTTCCAGCGATTTGTTGACCCAGGGGTGAATGATCGCCTCGCCCTCTTTCATGCCCAGTGTTCTGAGCACTTTTTCCAGACGTTCCGAGCCGAAGATGCGCATCAGATCATCTTCGAGGCTGAGGTAGAACACCGTGCGTCCCGGGTCACCCTGACGGCCCGAGCGGCCGCGCAGCTGGTTGTCGATACGACGGCTTTCGTGGCGTTCCGAGGCCATGACAAAGAGCCCGCCTGCCTCCAGCACCTTTTTCTTTTCCTCTGCGTGCTTGGCCTCTTCAGCGGCGCGCAGTTCTGCCGGGTCGGCCTCTGGGTTTTCGGCCAAGGCTGCCAGCACCTTCATTTCGACGTTGCCGCCAAGCTGAATGTCGGTGCCGCGACCGGCCATGTTGGTGGCGATGGTCACCGCGCCCAGATGACCTGCTTCGGCGACAATCTGCGCCTCTTTTTCGTGCTGGCGGGCGTTCAGGACGTTGTGCTGGATGCCCTCCTCGGTCAGCAACTGACTGAGCAATTCCGACTTTTCGATCGAAGTGGTGCCGACCAGAACCGGTTGGCCCTTTTCGTTGGCCTTACGGATTTCCTTGATCATCGCGCCGTATTTCTCGCCGGTGGTGCGATAGACCTGATCGTCCTCATCCACCCGCATGATTGGCTTGTTGGTCGGAACCTCAACCACGCCAAGACCATAGATTTCAGAAAACTCCTCGGCCTCAGTCAGTGCGGTGCCGGTCATCCCGCTCAGCTTGTCGTACAGGCGGAAATAGTTCTGGAAGGTGACACTGGCCAGTGTGACGTTTTCCGGCTGGATCGGTGCGTTTTCCTTGGCTTCGATGGCTTGGTGCAGCCCGTCCGACAGACGACGACCAGGCATCATCCGGCCAGTGAATTCGTCGATCAGCACAACCTGACCGTCGCGCACGATGTAGTCCTTGTCCTTCTGGAACAGCTTATGCGCACGCAGACCCTGATTGACATGGTGCACGATCGAGGTGCTTTCGGGGTCATAAAGCGACTGGTCCTCGCTGAGCAGGTCGCGCGCCTTGAGCTGGCCTTCCAGAAACTCGTTGCCCTCATCGGTAAAGGTGACGTTCCGGGTTTTTTCGTCCAACTCGAAATGGCTGTCATCCAGCGTGGGGATCACGGTATCGATCGTCAGATAGAGGTCCGAGCGGTCTTGTGCCGGGCCCGAGATGATCAGCGGTGTACGCGCCTCGTCGATCAGGATCGAGTCCACCTCATCCACGATGGCGAAGTTGTGATGCTTCTGGAACAGTTGATCCAGGTCTGACTTCATGTTGTCGCGTAGATAGTCGAAGCCCAGCTCGTTATTGGTGGCATAGGTGATGTCGCAATTGTAAGCGGCGCGTTTTTCGTCCTCGGGCATGCCGGTCCAGATCACGCCGGTGGTCATGCCCAACGCACTGAAGACGTTGCCCATCCATTCGGCGTCTCGCTTGGCCAGATATTCGTTTACGGTGACGACATGCACACCCTTGCCGGTCAGCGCGTTCAGATAGGCAGGGAAGGTGGCCACAAGCGTTTTGCCTTCGCCCGTCTTCATTTCCGAGATATTGCCCTGATGCAGAAACGCGCCGCCCATCAGCTGCACATCAAAAGCACGCAAGCCCAGCGCGCGCTTGGCGGCTTCGCGTACATTGGCAAAAGCTTCGGGCAGCAGGTCGTCAAGGGATTCGCCATCCAGCGCGCGTTTACGCAGGTCCTCGGTCTTTTCCTTCAGCCCGTCATCGGACAGCTTTTCGAACTCTTCTTCCAACGCGTTGATCTTTGCGATCAGCGGGCGGGTCGCCTTGATCTTGCGGTCGTTTGGCGTTCCGAACACCTTTTTGGTGAGCGTTCCCAGTCCCAGCATGTTCACTCCAGCGGATCTATTCTTATCGAGGTTGCGACAGGCTTGCCCGCCCTGCGCGCAACCCATAGATACGGGGGGTGAAGGCGGCCCTGTCCAAGGCTTCAAAGCGATGTAAGCGGCAGGTCTAAGAGTGTCAACGCCGCGCCCCGTCGCGGCCTGAATATAGGATGAATACATGCCCAAAGGCTTCACTTTTCTGCCATCTCTGGCGCTTGCCGCAGTGATGGCATTGCCTCTGGCTGCACAAAGCCAGCCTGATGCCGATACTGTTGTCGCAACGGTCAACGGTGAAGACATCACTCTGGGTCATCTGATCCTGGCGCGGGCCGCGCTGCCGCCGCAATATCAGCAGGTAGAAGATCAGGCGCTGTATGATGCCATTCTGGAGCAGTTGATCCAGCAGAACCTGCTACGCGAAGCCTTGGGTGACGAGGTGCCCCGTCAGGTTGCCTTGACGCTCGAAAACGAGGAACGCGCGCTAATCGCCGCGACCGTGATCGACCGCCTGACCGCAGATGCGGCAACTGAAGAGGCGCTGCAGGCGGCCTATGATGCGCAATTTGCAGATTGGGAAGGTGGCGACGAGTTCGACGCGGCGCATATCCTGGTCGAGAGCGAGGATGACGCCAAAGCGATCAAGACCGACCTCGATAACGGGGCCGATTTTGCGGAAACTGCAAAAGAGAAATCTACCGGACCCTCGGGCCCCAACGGTGGCGCGCTGGGCTGGTTCGGAGCGGGGCAGATGGTGCCCGAGTTTGAGCAGGCGGTGATGGCGCTGGAGCCCGGTCAGGTCTCGGACCCGGTGCAGACGCAGTTCGGCTGGCATCTGATCATCCTGAATGACAAGCGGAAATCGCAGGCGCCTTCGCTGGATCAGGTCCGCGATGATCTGGCGCAACAAATCCGAACCGACCTGGTCGCAGAAAAACTGGAAGAGCTGAGGCAAGGCGCGACTGTTGAAGTGCCAGAGATCGACGGCATGATGCCCGAGATGATCAAGCAGATCGACCTCGTTCAGGAGCAATAAGTTGGCGAAGATCACCAAGGTCTCTCCGCTCGCACCGGCGGGGTTCCCGAACTTGCCGCGCATCGGCGGGGTGCGCTTTGCGACGGCTGCTGCGGGCGTGAAGTATTCCGGGCGCACAGATGTGATGCTGGCGGTTCTCGACGCGGGCACCTCGGTTGCGGGTGTGTTCACCCGCTCTTCGACCCGTGCGGCGCCGGTGCTGGATTGCCAGCAAAAGCTGGGCGGGGATAATTCCGGCCCCGCCTCGATCCTGGTGAATTCTGGCAATGCCAACGCGTTTACCGGCCATTACGGGCAGGCCTCGGTTGCCGAAGTAACGAAAGCGGTTGCTCAGACGACCCGCGTGTCAGAGGCGCGTGTTTTCACCGCCTCGACCGGGGTGATCGGCGAGCCGTTGCCGCATGACCGGATCGTGTCGCGCATCGAGGATTTAAACGCGGGCCTGTCCGGCGATGCCATCGAGGGTGCCGCGCAGGCGATCATGACCACCGACACCTTCGCAAAAGGCGCAAGCGCTCAGGTCGAGATCGGCGGCAAGACCGTGTCCATTGCGGGAATCGCCAAGGGTTCTGGCATGATCGCGCCGGATATGGCGACCATGCTGGTCTACATCTTCACCGATGCAGGCTACGATCAGGCGGCGCTGCAATCATCCGTTTCGGCCATGGCGGACCGGACGTTCAACTGTATCACCGTAGACAGCGATACTTCGACGTCGGACAGCCTGCTGGTCTGTGCCACGGGATCGGCGGGTGTTGATGCGACAGGTCATGCCGGTTTTGACGCCGCATTGGAATCCGTGATGCGAGAGCTTGCGCATCTGGTGGTGCGCGATGGGGAAGGGGCGACCAAGTTCATCGAAATCCGTGTCACTGGCGCGGTTTCGGATGATGAGGCCAAGACACACGGACTTTCTGTGGCGAACTCCCCACTGGTCAAGACGGCGATCGCGGGCGAGGACGCCAACTGGGGCAGGGTGGTGATGGCCATCGGGAAATCCGGTGCGACTGCAGACCGGGATCGGTTGAGCATCTCGTTCGGGGACATTCTTGTTGCGGAAAAGGGCTGGGTCAGCCCGGATTACCGCGAAGAAGACGCTGCGGCCTATATGAAAGCGCAGGACCTGGTGATTGCCGTTGACCTGGGGCTGGGTACGGGTACCGCGACCGTCTGGACCTGCGATCTGACCCACGGATATATCGACATCAACGCGGATTACCGGTCGTGAAAATCATTCTGGTTTCAGCGGTCGCGCTGATCGATACAGATGGCCGGGTGCTGCTTGCGCAGCGCCCGGAAGGCAAATCCATGGCCGGTTTGTGGGAGTTTCCCGGCGGCAAGGTTGAACCGGACGAGACGCCTGAGGTGGCTTTGATCCGTGAGCTTGAGGAAGAACTGGGCATAAACACTTGGCAATCCTGCCTCGCCCCGCTCACCTTTGCGAGCCATAGTTACGATGACTTTCACCTGCTCATGCCGCTTTTTGCTTGCCGGAAATGGGAAGGTATCCCGCAATCCAATGAAGGCCAGAGGTTGAAATGGGTACGGCCCAATGACCTGCGCGACTACCCGATGCCTCCTGCTGATGTTCCCCTGATCCCGATTCTTCGGGATTGGCTCTGATCCTGCGGTATTGCTCAGAAACCTCTGTTTTTTGGCTGGCCTGATCAGTTATTTTGTCGGGCTTTTAAGGTCCTAAACTGCCTTTACGGTGTTAGCGCTAAGGCAAATTTAAGACCTGACGCTAAACAGTGTCTATTTGAGTCATTTTCGTGTATAATGGTGAAATCCAAATACCTATTTGGGAGGATGTCACGTGCTACGTACAATCACGATTGGCACGTGTGTGTTCGTACAGGGCACATATGTGCGCGAACTTGCCGATGGGCGTATCGAAGTGAAGGTTGGCAAGCAGCTCTACGCCGGGCGTCCAGTCAAGGCTGCTGCCTGACAAAAACGGCACACCGCCACTCACACAAATAAGGGGTTGGCCCTTCGGCCAACCCCTTTCTCTTTTGATTTGTCGAACTGAATCAGTCCAGCGTGCGGGTGACTTCCTCGCGCTCGAAGATTTCGATGACATCGCCCTTGCGGATGTCGTCATAGTTTTCGAACGCCATACCGCATTCCTGGCCAGACTGAACTTCGGCGACTTCATCCTTGAAGCGCTTGAGGGTTTTCAGCGTGCCCTCGTGGATCACCACGTTGTCGCGCAGCAGGCGGACACCGGCCGAACGGCGGGCGACACCTTCGGTCACCAGACAGCCCGCAACCTTGCCAACGTTGGAGACCTTGAACACATCCTTGATCTCGGCGTAACCGATGAAGTTTTCCTTGATCTCGGCGCTCAGCAGGCCGGACGCGGCGGCTTTCACGTCATCCACAAGGTCGTAGATCACGGAATAATACCGGATTTCTACGCCCTTCTGGTTGGCGGTGTTCCGAGCCGAGGTGTTGGCCCGAACGTTGAAGCCCATGACCGGCGCGCCCGAGGCTTCGGCCAGACCGATGTCGGTTTCGGTAATCGCACCAACGCCTGAGTGCAGCACGCGTACGCGCACCTCGTCATTGCCGATCTTTTCCATCGCCTGAACGATGGCCTCGGCAGAGCCTTGCACATCGGCCTTCACCAGAATCGGCAGCTCCGAGACGTTCTCGTCATCCTTGGCCTTCTGCATCAGCTGCTCAAGCGTGGTCGCAGCACCGGCAGCGGCGCGTTTGTCCTTGGCGGCCTGTTCGCGGTAATCGGCGATTTCACGTGCCTGCGCTTCGGTCTCGGTTACGTTCAGAACGTCGCCCGCTTCGGGCGTACCGTTGAGGCCAAGCACCTCGACCGGAACCGAAGGCCCGGCCTCTTTCACGCGGTCGCCCTTGTCGTTGATGAGCGCGCGGACCTTACCGTATTGCTCACCCACCACAAAGATATCGCCCTGACGCAGCGTGCCTTTCTGGACCAGAACGGTGGCAACAGGGCCGCGGCCCACATCCAGCTGCGCCTCGATCACAGCGCCTTGGGCGGCGCGATCGGGGTTCGCTTTCAGTTCCAGAATCTCGGCCTGCAATGCAATGGCCTCAAGCAGCTCGTCCAGACCCTGACCGGTGATGGCGGACACTTCGACGTCCTGAACCTCACCCGACATTTTCTCAACGATCACTTCGTGTTGAAGCAGATCGGTACGGACCTTGTCCGGGTTGGCATCCGGCTTGTCGACCTTGTTGATCGCCACGATCATCGGAACCTTTGCCGCTTTGGCGTGATTGATCGCCTCGATGGTCTGCGGCATCACCGCATCGTCTGCGGCGACAACCAGAACCACGATATCAGTGACCTGCGCCCCGCGCGACCGCATCGAAGTAAAGGCGGCGTGGCCCGGCGTATCCAGGAATGTCAGCGTGGTGCCACCATCGGTTTTCACCTGATAGGCCCCGATATGCTGGGTAATGCCACCCGCTTCGCCTGCAACGACCTTGGCGTCGCGAATCGCATCAAGCAGCGAGGTCTTGCCGTGGTCCACATGCCCCATGATGGTGATGACCGGTGGGCGCGGCTGCAGGTCTTCGTCCTTGTCCTCGACATCGGCGATCACGTCTTCGACGTCAGCATCGGAAACCCGAACAACCTTGTGGCCGAACTCCTCGATGATCAGCTCTGCGGTATCGGCGTCGATCGATTGGTTCTGCGTAACCATCATGCCCATATTCATGAGCGACTTGACCACGTCACCGACGCGTTCTGCCATCCGGTTTGCCAGTTCGGACACCACGATGGTTTCCGGTACCTGCACGTCGCGGATCACCTTTTCGCGCTCGACCGAGCCGCCCATGGCTTTCTGCCGCGCGCGCTCTTGTTTGCGCTTCATGGCGGCCAGCGATTTCTGACGGCCACCTTCGCCACCAGACAGAGCCTGGTTCAATGTCAGCTTGCCAGAGCGGCGATTGTCGTCACGGCCCTTGCCACGCGACGGGCGCTGCTCTCGGTCACGGCGCGGCGCCTCGCTGGGTGCCGGTCTGCTGGCCGGTGCGCTGCGTTCCTGCTTGGGCGCTTCCTTGGCCGAGGCAGCCTCGGCCGCAGCGCGGCGCGCGGATTCTTCGGCTTCCTTGCGCTGGCGTTCTTCGTCGGCAGCTTTTTGCTTGGCGCGCTCTTCGGCCTCGCGCTGCTCGCGTTCTTTCGCCTCTGCTTCGGCCCGCCGACGGTCACGCTCTTCGGCGCGGGCCTTTTCCTCGGCCGCGCGGCGTGCGGTTTCCTCGGCCTCACGCGCCTTGGCGGCCTGAACCGCTTTCAGGCGGCGGGCCATTTCGGCATCAGAGATCCCTGCAGGGCGACGCGATGGATCACCCGAAGGCGCAGCAGACCCGGCCCCGGGCTTGGATGCACCGGGCTTGGGGACCACAACGCGCTTGCGTTTGGTTTCCACCACGACATTCTTGGTCCGTCCGTGGCTGAAACTCTGTTTCACATTCCCCGAGCGGGGCGCCCCACGCAGACCCAATGTCTTTTTGCCGTCACTATCGCTCATCAAGCTTACTTACCCTTCCGTGCGGCCCTTGCCGCCGTCATCCGTTTCGCGCATGCCACGCAGGCGCTGCGCTTCCTCTACAACACGTTTAGCGAGTCCACCAGAGGCCAGCGCCGCATGTATCACTGTTTGGCGTCCAAACGCCATGCCCAATTCATCTGCCGTGAGCCAGCCGATGTATTTCCCGAAATGCGGCGTGCTCAGTTTCGTCTTACCGCGCGCCGATCCATCGCTGGCCTGTAGCAGGACCTGGGCCTCTTCCTTGTCGAGCCAGGTCTTGACTTTTTCATAGCCCGCCACCGCATCGCCCGACTTGCGCGCCAGGCTCAGCAGGTCGACGACGCGGCGTGACAATTGCCGCTCCACCTCGTCGATCAGCCCCTCCGGGACGCCGGCCTGCATCTTCAGACCCCGGCTGAACAGCTTCTTGTCGACCGCGCGCCTCAACGCTTTGCGATCAGCCGCGACATAAACGCCACGACCCGGCAGCTTGCCCATCACATCGGGCACCACCGTGCCGTCCGGTCCCGCCACAAAGCGGATGAGTCCATATTTAGGACGCACCTCGCCCGTGGCGACGCATTTGCGTTCGGGACCGTCTGACCGGTCTTTCGAGGCGCCACCGCGACTCATCTCGACCCCAACCGGGCCTGAGATCAGGCCCCGGCCTCCGCGTTGGTGTCTTCGCCGTCTTCGGCCTCGACCTCTTCTTCTTCGACCTCAAGCTCGGCCGGGTCGACCCAGCCCAACAGAACGCGGGCGGTCATCACCATGGCTTGCGCCTCTTCCAGGCTCATGCCGAAGGGTTCCAGAATGCCGTCATCCTTGACGCGCTCGCCATCCACCGTGGTCCAGCCGCCCGCCAGTTCCCAATCTGCGCAGGTGGCGAAATCTTCCAGCGTCTTGACGCCGTCCTTGGCCAATGCCTCGATCATCTGGGGCGTAAGGCCTTCGAATTCAATGAGGCTGTCCTCAACGCCCAGCACGCGGGCATTGTCCAGCGCCTGTTTGGCCTGCGCTTCCAGATAGTCACGGGCGCGCGCCTGCAGTTCCTGCGCGGTGCCTTCGTCGACGCCGTCAATCACCAAAAGCTCGTCCAGCTCGACATAAGCGACTTCTTCGAGATTGCCGAACCCTTCCGAGACCAGAAGCTGGGCAAAGAATTCGTCCAGATCCAGAGTTTCCATGAACAGGCTGGTGCGCGCTTCGAATTCTTTCTGACGGCGGGCCGATTCCTCTGCCTCGGTCATGATGTCGATGTCCAGATTGGTCAGCTGGCTGGCCAGACGCACGTTCTGGCCGCGGCGGCCAATGGCAAGCGAAAGCTGCTCTTCGGGCACGACAACCTCGATCTTGCCGGCTTCTTCATCCAGAACCACCTTGCTGACCTCGGCAGGCTGCAACGCGTTTACTAGGAAGGTCGGCTGATCCTCGTTCCAGGGAATGATGTCGATCTTTTCGCCCTGCAATTCGTTCACAACAGCCTGAACCCGGCTGCCGCGCATACCCACACAGGCGCCGACCGGATCGATCGAGCCATCATACGAGATCACCGCAATCTTGGCGCGCGAACCGGGGTCGCGGGCGACCGCCTTGATCTCGATGATGCCGTCATAGATTTCTGGCACTTCCATCTTGAACAGCTCGGCCATGAATTCCGGCGCGGTGCGTGACAGGAAGATCTGGTGCCCGCGCGGTTCGCGGCGGACTTCCTTGATATAGGCGCGCAAACGGTCGTTGGGGCGATAGCTTTCGCGGCCGATCTTGTCGTTGCGGCGCAGAACAGCTTCGCCACCCCCGATATCGACGATCACATTGCCAAATTCTTCGCGCTTGACCTGACCGTTGATGATGGTTCCGGCACGGTCCTTGAATTCTTCGTACTGACGATCCCGCTCGGCTTCGCGCACCTTCTGCAGGATCACCTGCTTGGCTGATTGCGCCGCGATCCGGCCCATTTCAACCGGTGGCACTTCTTCGATGAACTGGTCGCCGACGGCGGGGTTTTCCAGATACTGCTTGGCCTGCTCGACGGTGAATTCGGCCTGGTAGTTCTCAAGCTCTTCATCCTCGACCACGGTGCGGACGCGGGTGAACGTGGCCTTGCCGGTCTTGCGGTCGATGCTGACCCGGATATCCATCTCAGCGCCGTAGCGGCTTTTGGCGGCACGGGCGAGGCTTTCTTCCATCGCTTCGACCACCAGACCAGGATCGATCATCTTTTCCCGGGCCACGGCCTCGGCGGTTTGCAACAGCTCCAGCTGGTTGGCTGAGGTGATTGCCATCAGTTCGTCTCCTCTCCGGACCCTTCGGTTTCAATCTCGTCGAAGGCATTTTCGTTCAGGGCGCCCGCATCCTTGCGTTGGCGCAACATTTCCTTGATCAGATCGTCGGTCAGCACCAGCTTGGCGTCGCTCAGCCAGTCGAACTGCAACCCGATCGTGATCGTCTCGGACCCCTCGGGGATGTTGATCAGTACCTCGTCGCCCTCGATCCCGGCCAGCTCCCCCTTGAAGCGGCGGCGACCATCAATCAATTCGGCGGTCTCGATCTTGGCCTCATAGCCTTCGAACATGTCGAAATCCTTGAGGCGGGTCAGCGGGCGGTCAATGCCGGGGCTCGACACTTCCAGCGTATAGGCATCCAGAATCGGGTCTTCGACATCTAACGTGGCGCTGACCGCGTTCGATATTTCGGCGCAATCATCGACCTCGATACCGCCATCGGGCTTGTCGGCCATGATCTGTAGCGTCGACTGCTTGCCGCTCATCAGGCGGATGCGCACCAGCTCGAACCCCAGATCTTCGATCACAGGGGTCACGATCTCGGCCAGCCGCCGGTCAATCGCTGCCTTTGCTATCAGGTCGTTGCTCATCTTGGTCCAAACACAAAAAAACGGGCCCGCGGCCCGTCGATATTTCCCGGTGGAGCCTCAGGCCAGAGCCCGACGCGCCGCTGTTGGGAGCCATATACGTGGTGGCGGGTGAGTCTGCAAGAGGCGAAAATGCCAATGCCGCTAAGCACCGCTCGCATGTCTTCTCGTCGGTCGCATTGTCTTTGCATGGAGGCGCATGAGGGCCATCGCGCTGGCTCAGCGTACAATGAACTCCGCATGCAGCGCACCCGCCGCCTTGATGGTTTTTAGAATATCGATCATATCCCGTGGCGACACGCCAAGTGCGTTCAGTCCGGCAACCACCTGCGAAAGCGAGGTGCCCTCCGGTACCTCGGCCAGCTTGATGCCTTCATCCTCTTCAAGGGCAGCGGTTGTGCGTGGCACCACAACCGTTCGCCCTTCGGCAAACGGATTTGGCTGCACGGCAAGCGGGGCCTCTTCAATCCGCAGAGTCAGATTGCCCTGCGACACCGCCACATGAGAGATGCGCACATCATCACCCAAAACGATTGTGCCCGACCTTTGGTCAACAACAACGCGCGCGCGCCGCTCAGGCGTGACCAGGATGTTTTCGATCCGCTCGATGGCATGCGCCACAGAGGCCGCACGCGTCGACGCGATATCAAGCTCGACCGTTCCGGAATCGCGCATCACTGCCACGGGTCGCCGGAACGCGCGGTTCACCGCCGTTTCGATACGCCCCGCGGTTGTGAAATCGGGCTCCCGCAGGGCCAGCCGAAGGCGGCTCAGCGAAGACAGATCAAAGTCGATCTCTTTTTCGACTCGCGCGCCCGAAGGGATCACACCCGAGGTCGGCACGCCGCGCACCACCGACGCTGCTTCGCCCTCGACACTGGCTCCGCCAGCAAGAACGGTGCCTTGAGCCACGGCGTAGATCTGTCCATCGGCGGCGTTAAGTGGCGTCATGATCAATGTGCCGCCAAGCAGGCTTTTGGAATCGCCGATCGCAGATACCGTGACGTCGATTTGTGATCCTACCCGCGAAAAGGGCGGCAGGCTCGCGGTCACAAAAACCGCAGCGACGTTTTTTGGGCGAAACTGCTCTCCGGTGACGTTGACGCCCAGGCGTTCCAGCACGTTTGACAACATATCCTCGGTGAAGGGGGAATTGCGTAACCCGTCGCCGGTTCCGTTCAAACCCACAACAAGGCCGTAGCCGATCAGGTCATTGCCCCGCACACCATCGAAATCTACGAGATCCTTCAAGCGAATCTCTTCGGCCGTGGCGGGCAGGGCGAGCCAAAAGGTCAGGATAAGAATTCGGAACATGTTCATCTGAGATAGTTCACCAAGGACAATTGCGATGATCTGACCGTTGCAGCGTAGAGGCTCTCCAGCTGAAATTGCGCCGCTTCCAGATGTGTTGCCGTATCGTAAGGGTCCGCCGCCAACAGGCTGTTGCGGGCAAATTCGGTGGCCGTAGCGGCAGCGGCATTTTGGGTCTTTGCCGCTTCGATGCGGGATTCCGTATGCCCCAGATCAGCCTGCAACAGGGTCAGCTCATCCTGGCTGCGCAGCAAGCCAGCGCCGGTTCGTTTCAGCAGATCCGCCTGAATCGTTTCTGAAAACCCTAGCGCGGGGTCGGTTGCCAGCGCAGCCAACGCAGTGTCGCGCAGGACGGCACGGAACGTTGGATGGTCGGCGCGCAGAGACAGGCTGGCGTCTTGGGATTCGGAGATGCTGATCGGATCCAGGCTCTGCTCGGAGCCTTGATAGATGACCGCTTCGAACCCTGCGGGGTCATTGAACCAGTCGGTGGCGGCCTGGATAATGTCAGTCGGCGTTGGTTGACCGCTGACCGCCGCGCGCAGGGCAGAAAGCAGGGTCTGGTCATCGGCGAGCGGCGTCGTATCAACGGCCTGTCCGGCAAACAGGCTGCGCCCGCCTGACCGGGTGTTCAATGTCGAAATCTGTAGCTTTAGATCGTCGGCTGCCTGATTGCTCATATGTTGGCGGGTGATGTCCTGACCGGGGTAGGAAAACGCGGTCAATTTTGTCGAAAGATCGCTAACCCGGTCACGCAGATTCGAAAGGCTTGTTTGCATCCCACTCGCCCTTGACGCCGTCTCGGCGGTCACGGTCCGGAAGGCTTGCAGGTGCCGCAACCTGCGATCCATATCGGTTAGTTGCGAATAGTCACCGGCAAGGCGGGTGCTCAAATCCTTCGTCCGACCGGAACTGAGTTCATCGGTAAGTGTCGAGATCCGGGTCTTGATGGCGGCGCTGCGGCTGCGCAATGTCAACGCGCTGGCCAGATCGCCGATTGATGTCAGGGGCATGGGTCAGATCCTCTGCAATGTATCAATGAGCGTCCCGATCACCTCAAGAACCCGTGCGTTGGCGGCGTAGGCCTGCTCGATTTGCATCAGGGATTGCAGTTCCGCGTCGGTATCCACTCCGATTTCCTGCTCGATCCGCTGGAATTCGGTGAAAGTGGCCGCGGCAAAGGCAGAGCGTTGCTCGGTCTCGGCCACGGCCTGCGAGGTGATCGAAAGCATGGCGCTCGCGACCCCGGCAGCGGTCAATGTGCCGGTGCCGAAATTTGCGCTCGCCAGTGTCCGGGAACCGGTGAGCGCCGCACTCATCGCATTAAGCAAGGCGGAATCGCCCTGCTGACCGGTGCCCGGGGCGTTCAATCCGTCGCGCAAGCGCCAGCTTTCACCGCCTTGGGTCGGGTCAGCGGCAGCATTGAATGTCAGCCGGTTCGACAGGCCGACCTCATCGGCCGGCAAAAAGGCTGCCCCGGCATCGGTGAACAGGCCCGGATCGGTAGCGCCCAGCGTCGGATCAATGGCAGGGTCAGCGAAGCGCTCGATCAGGTCCCGAGCGAGGGCGTCGAGGTCCTGTTGTGCGTCGACCGCAAGATCGTCACGGATCTGAAATTCGGCGGCCAGCGACCCGCCCCGGACCTGCGATGTCGGACCGACGGTTCGAATGGCCATACCGTTGATCTCAAGCCCTGAGAGCAATCCGTTCGCCTGCGTCATATGCGGTTCGGCCGATGCGGCGGGTGTAAAGCTGAGCGTGGCGGCAGAGCCATCCAGCAAAATCGCGCCACCCTCGCTGTAAAGCGCGATTCCACCATGTTCGCGGTTCGCGATCTTGACCGGGATGATGGTGTTGACCTGATCCACCAATTGCTGGCGTTGATCGAGCAGGGATGCGGTATCCGCGCCGGAAAGCTCGACCCGCCGAATGCGGGTGTTGAGCGCTTCGATATCCTGCAAGGTGCTGTTCAATCTGTTGATCTGCTGACCGATATTGCGATCTGCCCGCGTCCGTAGATCGCGCAGGCCCTTGCCCGCGGATTGAATTGCCTGCGCCAGATCGCTTGCGGCGGTGGCCGCTACGTCAAGGCGGGTCGGGGCACTGGGGTTGCTAGCCGCCGTAATCAGGGCGGCCTCGAACTCCGACACTCGGTTGGTCAGCGCGCCCGGATCGTCGATGGGCCCCACCAGAGCCCCGAATTCGGCGTGAAACCGGGCGAGAGTATCTGCATTTTGTGAGATGGCCTCAGCGCCCCGCCGGTTATCTGTCAGCACGGGGTCGGTCCGGCGCACAACGCCCAGAACGCGGACGCCCTGACCGGCGGTTGTGTTTGACGCCAGCTCTAGACTGCGTTTCGCATAGCCCGGTGTCAGTGCGTTTGCGATGTTGTCCGAAATCACGCCCGACGCCCGTCCGCTTGCCGTCAGACCGCTGAGCGCATTGCTAAACGCTGCCGAGATTGTCATATCAACCCTCCGTGGTGGCCCTGATGCGCGCTAAGTCAGCGTTTGATATTTGTGGTTTCCTGAAGCATCTCGTCGACGGTCTGGATCACCTTGGCGCTGGTGGAATAGGCGCGCTGGGTCTGGATCATTGCGGTCAGCTCGGTTGCGATGTCGGATTTGGATTCTTCGCGCGCGAAGGACACCATGTCGCCGGTTGGCCCGTCCCCGGCATCCCACAGAAAATAGGTGCCGCTTTCACGCGATGGCGCATAGGTTTGCTGGTCGAGCGAGAACATCCCGTTGGGGTTGGGCAGGTCGACCAGCGGAACCTGATAGACGCGTTGACTGATCCCGGAATCGAAGAACGCATAGACATAGCCGTTTTCGTCGATCTCCACCTTGGTCATGGTTCCCACCGCTGATCCGTCCTTGGAGGTCGACACCGGCGCAAACGTATCCGAGAGCTGTGAAATACCGTCGGTGTCACCGAGGAGCCCGATATTGATCTCCATCGGACCGCCCGCGACATTGACGACCAAGCTGCCCGTCGCAGGGTCATAAGCCCCGCCCGATACCGCTGTGACGCTTGCCAGAGTGCCGCCAGCGGTGCGGCTGTCATTGAAAGTCAGGGTGTATTCGCCGATCACCGTGCCGCCAGATGCCGTATCACGCATCGTCATGGTCCATTCGTTGCTGACCCCGATGGCGGGTACGGTCGGAACCAGTTCGATCTGCACGTTTTCCGATTTGCCCAGATTGTCAAAATATTCCACAGACAGCGGTTGGGTATCACCCGGTGCGCCCGCTTCGGTCGCGGTGGCCGGCAGGTTCATGCGCAGGCTCATCCGGGTTGTCGGAGAGCCTGAAACCTGGTTCACACCCATCTGGATCGGTTGCAGGCCTGCGGACGTATCCCGAGGGTAAGAAGGCATCGATCCGTCCGAGTTGGCGGGCCAGCCCAGCAGAACGAGACCCGATTCGGTTACCAGATACCCTTGTTCATTGGTTCGAAACGACCCGGTGGTTGTCAGCAGCATTTGCGAGGAACCGGCGTCCGAAATCTCGGAGGTGCGCCGCACCGGCAACATGCCGCGACCCCGGATGGCGAGGTCGGTGGCATTGCTGGTCGAAACGATTGAACCGCCCTGGTCGATCAGGCGACGGTTGGTCGTGCGAACTCCACCCGCAGAATAGGTGCCACCGGATGAGGAGGTGACCATCGAATGAAAATCCGTTTCGACCCGCTTGTACCCAAAGGTAGAGGCGTTTGCGATATTGTCCGAAATGGTTGCCAGTCGGTTGGCATTGGCTGACAACGCAGCCACGCCTGCGTTCAGCGAAGAGGAAATGGACATCTTAGCCCCTTTTGTTGCTTCGGTCATTCGGCCTGCTGCAACAGCTATGCGCTGGGGTTTAACAGCGCGCTAACAGCTAAAATGCGAGCTATTCCGTGGCATGGCTGCGTAACAAGGTGATCTCGACACGGTTGTTGCGGGCGGCCATCGGGTTCTTGTCCAGCAGCTTGCGGTCAGCATGTCCGGTCACGCGCTGCATGCGGGCCTGGTCCAGTCCGGATTTTTCCAGCAATGTCTTGGTGGTTGCCGCCCGATCCATGGACAGCGTCCAAACCGGGCTGCGCACCAGCACAACCGGACGCGCCTGAACATGGGCGCTGACCGCAACATGGTTGGTGACACTTGCCGCAGCATTTGCCACCACCGCCGTCAGGTCCCGCATGGTCTGGGTCGGCGTGTCGGAATGCAGATCAAAAAGCGCTACATCGTCAGTTGCAGAAAGCTCGATGATCAGGCCTTCGTCGGCGACGCGCGTGACGATGTGCTTCAACAAACGATCAGAGACAAGACTTTCGCCACTGCGCCCCTGCAGCAGATTTTCGATAGCGCTGAACTCCTCCTCTGGCGCAGCTTCGTCCCCGTTCCGGTCGACGCCCGTTGCGCCCCGCGCGCGGCGCGATTCGGTCAGGTTCCGGTTCAGTGCGCCGCGACCGTCCAGAACCACGGCATCGTCAGAGAACACGTTTTCGCCCCCAAAGGCGCCATCACCGCCACCCGAAACCGGGCTGAGCGGGATCGAAGGCGAAAAGTAGTCCGCCAACCCTTTGCGTTGCTTTTCGGTCGTTGCGTTCAGCAGCCACATCAACATGAAGAAAGCCATCATGGCGGTCACGAAATCGGCATAAGCCACCTTCCATGCGCCCCCGTGGTGCCCACCGCCAGCCACGACTTTCTTCCGTTTGATGATGACTGGCGCCGCATTCGATTGCGTACCCATCTCCACCACCTTTTTCACCCATCTCGGTGGTAGCGAAGCAGGGGTTAAAAGGGGGCTAACAGATAAAATTGTTTAGGCATTCCTGAGAGAATCCTTCGGAGCGCGGGGTCCGATCCGCTGCGCCAGAACAAGGGGAACCCGCAGTAGGAATATGCAGCTAAACAGGCTCTAAGTGAACAGTTTCGCCCTGTTGGGCAGAACGCTGCGCTGCCAATCCGATCTGTACCGCTCTCCAGCCATCCAGCAAAGAAACCTCTGGCGCGTCGCGCTCGCCACGCAACAGTTCAAGGAAGGCCTGATGTTGATAAAAGGTCGATCCGTTATGGTCTCCGGCATCCAGCAGATTCCCGTCCACTGGAATGTCGGTGGTGACCGGACCCTTCGGCGCACGCGGGCTGACAATCAGTTTGGGTGTCGGCGCATCGCCCAGATGCGTGGGCCAGAACCGGCCCGGGCCGGGCACAAGTGCCTCGATCTTGCCGGAGGGGCCGATGGCGGAGATTTCTTCCTGATAGGTTGCGCCTTCGGCAAACATGCACAGTTCCAGCATGGCCCGGGCGCCATTGTCGAAATCGACGATTACGTAGCCATTGTCGAGGATATCGGGCGTCTCTCCCTCGTATTGTTCATCGAGATGGTTGACCGATTGCGCGGCCGAGGCCATGACGCGCACTGGCTCAGCCCTCAGCGTCAGCCGCATGAGGTCGAAGAAGTGGCAGCATTTCTCGACGAAGGTGCCGCCGCTGTTTCGATTGAACCGGTTCCAGTTGCCGACTTTCTCAAGGAACGGGAATCGGTGCTCGCGCAGGGTCAGCATGCGCACTCCGCCGGTCGCCGCGTCGGCCTGCTCCAGAAACGCAGCGATAGGTGGCATGTAGCGATATTCCATCGCGACCCAGATCGGGGCCGGATAGCTTTCGCGCAGCGCGATCATTGCCTCAGCATCTGCTGGATCAGTGAAAAGCGGCTTCTCCACCAACATGGGCAGCGGGCGCGTGTCAGCGATTTGCTGGACCTGTGCCACGTGGCAGTGATTGGGGCTGGCGATCAGCAAGCAGTCCAGATCCGGCACCTCAAGCAGTGCGTCGAGCGAAGGCGCAAGAATCGCCTCGGGCGCGATCTGCGCAGCGATTTTTGCCATCCCCGCATCGGGCTCAAAGATCGCATGCGCGCGCGCACCCTCCAGTAGAGCAATGTTCTTCAGGTGCTCCTGCCCCATCATGCCGCAGCCGATGATCCCGTAATTGATCTGTCGGGTCACGCGCCTCTCCTTATCTGAGCCGTTGGACATAGAGCGCACGGTCCGGGTCGAACCAAGTGCGCGAAAACTCGACCGGCTGCGGCGCATCGGCCCAGCTGAATCGTTCGATGAACCCAATGGTCGTCCCGCAGGGTTTTGTAAACTGCTCCGGCGCCCAATTCGGCACCTTGCCGATGGAAACCCGGTCTTCAGCGCGGCTGATCCAGAAGCCGAGCTGGTGCTGATAGTAGCGATAGAGCGAATCGGACAGGTCCCGTAGCCGGATCAGCCCGACCGAAGCATCCAGCCAGATCTCTTCCACCGCGATCACCGTGTCATTGAGATAGCGCAGACGGCGCACCCGTGAGCCACTTTCCGATGTGCCGAAGCTGGGCAGATCATCAGGTTTGGGCAATAGATCGACCGACAGCACATCGGCACGTGGCAACCCGCCGCCTTCGGGCAGTTCCAGCCGGAACATCGCGTAGACACTTTCAGTTTCCGCCCCGCTGCGCACGTAGTTACCCGAGCCCTGTACTCTTTCGAGCAACCCTCGTTCGGTCAATTGACGCAGGGCCTTGCGCAATGTGCCGACCGAAGTGTTCAGCTGCGTAGCCATCTCGCGCTCAGGTGGCAGGCGTTCCCCGTCGATCAGACGGCCCGCCGCGATATCGCGCGTCAGCAGCTCTGCGATTTGCACGTAGAGGGGCAGAGCATTTGGGCTTGGGCCGGGCTGTGTCACGGGATGCGGCGTCCTGTCGCGGAAAAAATTGATACACTATTGATCTACATCAATGCGCCTGCTACGCAAGACAAAACGCGCGCCCTTTGCGGAGAAAATTAAGATGACCATTGTGCCTATCACATCGCCTGATCTCGACGCCGCCGAGGTGTCGTGGTTTTCGGCTCTGTGTTCGGACGATTACCAGTTCCTCGGACAGCCAGACGGCGCGCTTCGGTCGAGCTGGGAGCATTGCTCGAATATCGTGAAAGAGGCCGAGGCACAGGGGTTTCGCAACATCCTCTGTCCGTCTTCCTATCAGGTGGGGCAGGACACGCTGTCCTTTGTGGCAGGCTGCGCGCCGATCACCGATCGGATTAATCTGCTGGCGGCCGTGCGCTGTGGCGAGATGCAGCCAATCATGCTGGCGCGCACCATCGCAACGCTTGATCACATGCTGAAAGGCCGCTTGACGGTCAACATCATCAGTTCGGACTTCCCCGGCGAAAAGGCCGAAAGCAGCTATCGCTATCAACGCTCGCGTGAAGTGGTCGAAGTCCTGAAACAGGCGTGGACGCAGGATGAGATCAATTACGAGGGCGAGGTTTATCAGTTTTCGGGTCTGACCGCCGATCCGGCAAGACCCTACCAGACTGGCGGACCGCTGCTCTATTTCGGTGGCTATTCTCCTGCCGCGCTGGAGCTGTGCGGGCAGCATTGCGACGTCTACCTGATGTGGCCTGAAACCAAGGACGCGCTGGAAGGCCGGATGAAGGCGGTGAACGCGGTTGCGGAGAAATATGACCGGACCCTGGATTACGGCCTGCGCGTTCACATGATCGTCCGCGATACCGAGGCCGAGGCGCGGGAGTATGCGGAGTATATCGTCTCTAAATTGGATGATGAGTACGGTCGGCTGATCCGGGAACGGGCGCTCGATTCGACTTCACTGGGTGTTTCACATCAGGCGCGGGCGCGCGAATTGGCCGATCAGTTTGGCTATACCGAAGATCACCTTTGGACTGGCGTGGGGCGAGCTCGGTCGGGTTGCGGTGCGGCGTTGGTCGGATCAACGGATCAGGTCATGTCCAAGATCGAAGACTATCAAAAGATGGGGATTCGCGCCTTTATCTTCTCAGGCTACCCCCATATCGACGAAGCCCGCCATTTCGGCAGCCGCGTGTTGCCGAACCTTAAAACCTGTTCGCTGCCGCAGGCCTATGGTCGAGTGCCGTCGGACACGCCCGCGACGCCGCTGGGCACTGGAGTACGCCGCTGATGGATCGCGTCAAACTAGGCAACGAGCTCGAGCTGAGCCGCATCGTTTACGGTATGTGGCGGCTGGCCGATGGTGCTGATACCTCGGCGCAGCATGTGATCGCCAAGATCAATGCCTGCTTGGATCAAGGGATTACCTCGTTCGATCAGGCCGACATTTATGGTGATTATGGTGCCGAAGAGGTGCTGGGCAACGCGTTGAGGTCCGATCCCACCCTGCGCAATCGGATGGAATTCGTGACCAAATGCGGCATCGTCGCACCTTGCGGTCGTTATGCCGATGCGAAGGTCAAATATTACGACACGTCGCGTGCCCATATCGAGGCGTCCGTCGATCATTCGCTGCGGCTGATGGCCATTGATCATATCGACCTGTTGTTGATCCACCGGCCCGACCCGTTCATGGATCATCATGAGGCGGGGGCAGCGCTGGATGCGGTTGTGGCGTCGGGCAAGGTGCGCAGCGTTGGCGTGTCGAATTTTCGGCCCTGGGACTGGTCGCTGTTGCAATCGGCGATGAACACCCCGCTTGTAACAAATCAGATCGAGATATCCCTTTCCGAAATAACACCTTTCTCGAACGGCGATCTCGCGTATCATCAACAACACGGCCATCCCCTGATGGCCTGGTCCCCGTTGGGAGGGGGTGCGTTGATGACCGGGCAAAGCAAGGCCGCGCAGATCGCAGATGAGATTGCCGCCGAGGCGGGCGTTGATCGCTCGGCCGTCGCTGTGGCATTCCTGCTGGCGCATCCCGCATCAATCCTTCCAGTGATGGGCACCAACAATCTGGATCGGATCGCCCGACTCTCGGACGCGTTGAAGGTCAAGCTGGACCGGGAAAGCTGGTTCCGCCTCTATGAGGCGGCATTGGGCAAGGAGGTTCCGTGATGAATGCGTTCTCCCCGAAGACGCCGGTGGTGTTCGAACCCGACACTGCCAACCCGCGTCAATTGCGTGACGCTTTCGCGAAATTCGCGACGGGTGTGACGGTCGTGACCTGCGCCGGCGAAAACGGACCGTTGTGCATCACGGCCAACAGCTTTTCGTCTCTGTCGATGGAGCCGCCGCTCGTGATGTGGGCGCCCGGCAAAGGCTCTCGCCGGTTTCCGCTGTTTAGGGACGCAGAGCACTTTGCCATTCATGTTCTGTCTGCCGAGCAAAGCGAACTGTGCTGGGCGTGCTCGCAGGATGCCCATGCGCTGGGCGACTTCGACTATATCGAAAACGAGTTTGGGGTCCCGCTGGTCCCCGGCTGTCTTGCGCGGTTTGAATGCCGCCACGTGGCTTGCCATGAGGCAGGCGATCACGTGATCATCGTAGGAGAGATCGACAAGGTCGAGATGTGCGAAGGAGACGCACTGGCCTTTTTTGCCGGCAAGTTCGGCCAATTCGCGCAGCAATAAGCGCATCAAGCCCTGCCAAACCCGGCAGGCACCAAAGGGAGGGCGATCCGCATGGGCGGATTATTGTCGGTGCTTGCACCGATCGGTTTCGTGAACGAATTCGCTTTGCGGATCGGTCGTGCAATTGGTGTTGTCGCGATTGCCGTGATGGTCTTGGCGATCCTGATTCAGGTCTTTTTCCGATACGTTCTGAATAATGCGCTACCCTGGCCGGACGAGGCCGCCCGGTTCTGTATGTTGTGGATGACCGGTCTGATGGCACCCACGGCATTTCGGCGCGGCGGCTTTGTGGCAATCGACATGTTCGGTCGCTCGCTGCCCAGTATTCCCGGCCAGATCCTCAGCCTGTTTCTGCTGGTTATTTCGTTGCTCGTACTTGTCGTTGCGATCGGGATCGGATGGGGCGAGGTCACCGGGTTTGGCGGCAAGTTCACGACTGCCTCCCTTTACCTTCCGACTTCGCTTTCCTTTGACGATTGGTTCCGGATACCGCGCAGCTGGATGATGGCCTCGCTCTTGGTTGGGGTGATCCTGCTGACGTCGGTCAATATTGAACTGATCCTGCGGGGGATTGTGACACTGATGGGCGGCAGTGACCGTTTGCGCCCAATCGACGATGTAGAGATGCTGGGGAGTGAATAGATGCTGATCTGGTTCCTGCCCGCCTTTCTGTTCTTCCTGCTGATCGGCCTGCCGGTCTTTTTTGGGCTGCTTGCAGCGCCGGGGCTGCTCTTGTGGCTCAACGGTCAGGAAAAGGACATCACGCTGCTCTATCGCAATGTCTATAACGGCATGGACAGCTTTCCGCTGATGGCGATCCCCTTCTTCATGCTTGCGGGCGAGATGATGAACAGGGGCGGCATTACTGTGCGGCTGGTCGAGTTCAGCCAGGCGCTGATGGGCCACCTGCGCGGCGGGTTGGCTCAAGTGAACATCCTCAGCTCTATCCTGTTTGCCGGGCTTTCCGGGTCCGCCGTTGCGGATACCTCGGCGCTGGGTTCGATGCTGATTCCCGCGATGGAGAAAGAAGGCTATAGCCGCAAATTTGCTGCTGCTATAACAGCTGCCAGCTCGGTGATCGGGCCGATCATTCCGCCCTCGGGGATCATGATCATCTATGCCTACGTGATGGGCGAAAGCGTCGCTGCGCTGTTCTTGGCGGGGATCGTGCCGGGCATTCTGGTGGGCGTTGGCCTGATGGTGATGGTGCGGCTGATGGCGGACCGTTACGAACTGCCGCCTGCGCAACGCGTGGTACTGACCGGTACCCAGCTGGGCAAGACCGAATGGTGGGTGTCTTTCCTGCTGGTGCGGTTGAATGTGGGTCTGCTGCTGTGGGCGTTCATGCCGGTGGGCGCGGAGGCAAGTGCCGCCGTGCAGTGGGGGCTGCTGATCGGTGCTCTGGTGATTGCGCATTTCCTCTTCATCGGCTTGCGCCGCGTGGTCAGCCATGACTTCCGCATGGTGTGCAAACGCGCGATGGTGCCGTTGCAAACGCCGATCCTGATTCTGGGCGGTATTCTGGCGGGGGTATTCACGCCCACCGAAGCTGCCGCCGTTGCCGTGGCCTATGCGGTCTTTGTCGGGTTCTTCATCCTGCGCAGCCTCAGCCTGCGCGACATGCCGCAAATCCTCGCCAATGCGGGCATCACCTCGGCCGTTGTGCTGCTGCTGGTCGGGGCCGCGATGGCGTTCAAGACGGTGGTGAGCCTTAGCCACGCACCCGAGACGCTGGCTGGTTTCATCCTGAACCTCAGCGAAAACCCGTTGATCCTGCTGTTTCTGATCAACCTGCTACTGTTCATCGTCGGCATGTTTCTGGATGCCGGACCCGCGATCATCATCCTTGGCCCAATCCTTGGCCCCATCTTTACCGATCTCGGTGTTGACCCGATCCATTTTGCGATCATCATGAGCGTGAACTTGACCGTGGGTCTTGCGACGCCACCTATGGGGCTTGTGCTTTTCGTTGCGGCGGCGGTGTCAAAGGAGAGGGTGGAGACCATCGCTAAGGCCATTCTGCCATTTCTTGCCGTGGAGATTCTGGTGATTTTCCTGATCACCTATGTCCCGGCCATATCAATGACGATCCCGAGACTTACCGGGTTCGCACAATGAGTATCTGAACAGGGAGGAAACGCTGTGCTCAAAACTGCCTTAAAATCGGTGGCCGTGGCGGCCATACTGGCTGGCTCTGCCATCACCGCGTCAGCGGCGGATTTCACGCTGCGGGCGACGGCCAACTCGAACGAGAATGACGAGGACTATGACGGTCTGATCGTGTTCAAGAACTATGTCGAGGCCGCTTCGAACGGTGCGATCGAAGTGGAGCTTTTCATCGGTACGCAGCTTTGTTCGAACGGGCAGGAATGTTTGCAGGGCGTGGCCGACGGCAATATTGACGTGGTCATCCAGACCTCGGGTGGCACTTCGGGCATCTTCCCCTTCGTGCAGGTGCTCGATCTGCCCTACCTAATGGCGGATGACCGCGTGGCCGAGGCGGTGCTGGCCAATGACAGCAGCTTCATGCAGGAGATGAAGCAGATGGTGTCCGACGGCTCTGGCGGTGCCGTGCGGCTGATGACCATCGGCAATACCGGCGGTTGGCGGAACTTTGCGAACACGCAAAAGCGCATTCAGGGCCCAGCCGATATGGAAGGTCTGAAGATCCGGACCGTGGTCGCCGATCTGCCGCAGGTTCTGGTCGAGGCGCTGGGCGCATCGCCGACGCCGATCCCGTGGCCCGAGCTGTTCACCAGCTTCCAGACTGGTGTTGTAGAAGGCTCTAAAAACGGCATTACCGACATCATGAACATGAAGTTCCCCGATGCTGGCTTGCAATATGTCACCCTGGACGGGCATGCCTATATGGGCGCACTGTGGTTCATGAACAACGAGAAATTCATGTCGCTGCCGCCCGAGTTGCGGACTGTTGTAGTGGACGGATTCTATCAATTGCAGCAGGCGACATTCGCATCGCCCAAGCGCAAATCCATCCAAGCCTATGAGGACTTCGTTGCCGGTGGTGGTGACCTTTATGTGCCAACGCCTGATGAAAAGGCGGCGTTCAAAGAAGCCGCAACACCTGTCTATGAGTGGTTCACGTCCAATGTGGATGGTGGCGAGCAGGCCTATAACGCGCTCGTAGCCGCGGTGGCCGAGGCCGAAGAGCGGATCAATGCCAGCCGTGCGGCGGACACACAATAACCCGATAGATGAACGGGCGGTTCTCGCCGCCCGTTCACTTTTAGCGAAACGGATACATCCAGGGTTGATAATCGTCGATCAGTTCCTGCGCCTTGGCGATCTCTTCCGGCGTCATCTTTTTGACGACCTCTTCCAGACTTATGGCCGCATCGGGGTCCCCTCCAATCGCGGACAGCGCGTACCACAAGTAGGCGCGGGTCAAGTCCGGCGCGGGCAAACCGCGACCGACCTCATAATACCAGCCTATGCCCGATTGCGCGCCGGGGTGCCCTTTCAGCGAGGCGCGCAAATACCAGTCAAAAGCCCGCATGTCGTCCCGTTCGACCCCCAGCCCCATCGCATACATAACGCCGATCAATTCCTCGGCGTCGGCGTTGCCGGATCGCGCAGCGGGCCAAAGCGCATCATAGGCGGCTTTGAATTGCCCGGATTCCATCAGATCGCGCGCCTCTTCAATATCGGCAAGGGCTGGCTGCGCCAGAAACAATATAAACAGCAGGCGATACATGGCTTTCTTTTCCTCGTCTTGTCAGTGCCTTTGGCGGCAGAGCCGTTGCCGCCCGCGCTGAGTGATGCGGATTTCATTGAGGTCGACCCGCGACAGGCAGCACTTGGCCATCAACTCTTTTACGATCCGATCCTTTCGGGCAACCGCAATATCACTTGCGCACATTGCCACCACCCGGATTTCGGTACGTCGGACGGGCTTTCGCTGGGGATCGGAGAGGGGGGCGTCGGGCTGGGAACCGACCGGAGTGCGGGTACCGGCGATAGTCGCATCAAAAAACGTATTCCCCGAAACGCGCCCGGGTTGTGGAACCTTGGCGCACGCGAGCTGCACACGTTTTTTCATGACGGCCGGTTGAGCAAGTCTGATCAGTTTGGCAACGGGTTCGACTCGCCTGCCGAAGAATGGCTGCCGCAGGGGCTCAACTCGCTGTTGGCCGCACAGGCACTGTTTCCCCTGGTTGCGCAGTTTGAAATGGCGGGCAATCCGTCGGAGAACGAGATCATAGGCGCGGTCCATGACAGGATCGATGCGGCCTGGCCGATCCTGGCCAAACGGGTACGTATCGACCCGAAGTACCAACAGGCTTTTGTGACCGCCTTTGACCATATCGACAGTTCGGATCAGGTAACGATCGTCGAGATCGGAAACGCGTTGGCGGCATTTATGGTCGTCGAGTGGAAGAGCATCGACAGCCCGTTCGATGCCTATCTGCGCGGCGAAGAGGCCGCGATGACCGCCGCACAGAAACGCGGGATGGACCTGTTTTATGGCAAGGCAGAATGCGCGCGCTGCCATTCGGGGCCGCTGCTGTCGGATCAGAAATTTCACGCGCTGGGCCTGCCACCCTTCGGCCCCGGTAGAACCCGGCGCTTTGACCCCTATGCGCGCGATGTCGGTCGAATGGGCGAAAGTGACCGTCTTGAGGACGCCTACAGGTTTCGCACGCCGATGCTGCGGAATGTGGCTCTAACAGGGCCATATGGCCACAACGGGGCCTACTCCACGCTGGAGGGTGTCATCCGCCATCACCTGAATCCTGACCAGGCCCTGACATCGTGGACACCCGAGAAAGCGAATCTGCCCGAGGCGAAATGGCTTGCCGCCACCGATTTCGTGATCTGGCAGGATAGGCGTGAAATGCAGCGCCAGCGCAGGGCGCGAGACGTCGAATCGCTCACGCTGGATGACGATGAAATCGCCGACCTGGTGGCCTTCATGCACGCCTTGACTGGACGTAACGTAGACGACACGCCGTTTGGCGTGCCTTCGGACTTTGCGCCGTGATGGGGTCGGCACAACACAATCGCAAAGGTTGAAGCCCGGCCGCGACATTATTGTTCGTATTGAGGATTGTGGTGGTCGAACGATGCCGATTGTTTCCTGTTGGGGTTGTATCCGTCCGAGACTCGGCATTAGGAATGAGGATGCGAAACGTTATCAGGGAGGGAGAACCATGATGACTCTATCGATCAAAACCACACTTCTATCCGCCACCATCCTCGCAGGTCTAACAAGCGCAACAAGCGCGGCGACCTATATGCGGGGCAATGACGGCAACCCGGAAACGCTCGACCAGCACAAGACGTCGACCGTGGCCGAAGCAAACATCCTGCGCGATCTGTACGAAGGGCTGGTGGTCTACACCCCGGCTGCCGAGATCGCTCCGGGTGTGGCCGAGGAATGGGAGGTCACCGATGATGGCCTCGTCTATACCTTCAAACTGCGTGATGACGCCAAATGGTCCAATGGCGATCCCGTGACCGCAGGCGATTTTGTCTATTCGCTTCAGCGGATTATGACGCCTGACACAGGGGCGAAATACGCCAACATCCTTTACCCAATCCAGAACGCCGAGGCGATCAACAAGGGTGAGATGGAGCCCTCGGAACTGGGCGTAAAGGCGGTGGACGACAAGACGCTTGAAATCACGCTGAACGCAGCGACGCCGTTCTTTATCGAGCTTCTGACCCACCAGACCGGCCTGCCGGTACACCCGGCCTCTGTCGATGCACATGGCGCCGATTTTGTGCAGCCGGGCAATATGGTCTCGAATGGGGCTTATTCGCTGACATCGAATATCCTTAATGACAAGATTGTTCTGACCAAGAATGCCAATTTCCACGATGCCGACAATGTTGCCATTGAAGAGGTGAACTATCTGCCCTTCGAGGATCGAGCCACCTGCGTACGCGCATGGGAAGCGGGCGAAGTGCATAGCTGCTCTGACCTTCCCGCCGAAGATATCGAACGCTTGCGCGGCCAGCATGACACCGCCGTGCGCGTTGTTCCCTATCTGGGCACATACTACTATGCGCTGAACCACAAGGACGATACGCTGGCCGACCCGGAAGTGCGTCAGGCTCTGTCCATGGCAATCGACCGGGAATTCCTGGCTGACGAGATCTTCCAGGGCACCATGGTCCCCGCGGAAAGCTTCGTTCCGCCCGGCATCGGCAATTATGCCGCTGGTTCGCCGGTGACCGAGTATTTCGACATGTCGATGCTGGACCGCGAAGACAAGGCTGCAGAGATTCTGGCCGCCAAGGGCATCTCCCCTGACAGCCCGGTCACCATCGAGCTGATGTATAACACCAGCGAGAACCACAAGAACGCGGCAACCGCGATTGCCGATATGTGGTCGAACCTGGGTGTGAATGTCGAATTCAACGTCCGCGATGCGTCGGCCCACTATGCGCATCTGCGCGACAAGGGCGATTTCGACGTGGCGCGCGCCGGTTGGATTGGCGACTATTCCGACCCGCAGAACTTCCTGTTCATGGTCGAGTCTGACAATGACGGCTTCAATTACGCCAACTATGACAACGCCGAATATGACGGGTTGATGGACCAGGCTGCGGCTGAAACCGATCTGGACAAGCGCGCGGCGCTGCTTCAGCAGGCCGAGGGTCTGTTCATGCGTGATCTGCCGTTTATCCCGCTGCTCTACTATTCCTCGCGGTCGCTGGTTTCGCCCGACCTTCAAGGCTGGGAAGACAACATCCAGAACGTCCACGCGACACGTTACCTGAGCCTGCCTCAGTAACCACATCATGCGCGGCGCCGGGCCTTCCGGCGCCGCCCTTCTTTGGTGAACCCCTCAGATGTTAAGCTATGCACTCCGGCGGCTTTTGTCCGCCATTCCAACGCTATTTATCATCGTCACCGCTGCGTTCTTCATGATGCGCCTCGCGCCCGGTGGTCCCTTCGATCAGGAGCGGACGCTCGAGGCCACGGTGATGGCAAACCTCAATGCGACATTCGGGCTGGATAAGCCCCTGTGGCAGCAATACGGGATCTACCTGAGCAACTTGTTTCAGGGCGATATGGGCCCGTCCTTCATCTATCGCGACAAGCGGGTCCATGAGATTCTGGCCGAGGGCCTGCCAATCTCGATCCAGCTTGGCGCCACCGCGCTGATCCTTGCGCTTGTTTTGGGTGCGCTGCTCGGCTCGATCGCCGCTCTGCGTCAGAACACAAAGACCGATTTCGCGGTGATTGCGGTCGCAACCTTTGGCATTACCGTGCCGAACTTTGTTGTGGCACCGGTTCTGTCGCTCGTCTTTGCGGTGATCCTCAGTTGGCTGCCTGCGCAGGGTTGGGGCCAGTGGAACCAGATGATCCTTCCGGTGATTGCGTTGGCCCTGCCGCAGATTGCTGTGGTGACGCGGCTCATACGCGGCTCGATGATCGAGGCGCTCAGGTCGGACCACGTGCGCACCGCGCGCGCCTATGGGCTGCCCACACATATGGTGGTCGGCAAACATGCGCTTCGCGCCGCGATCCTGCCCGCGATCAGCTATCTTGGGCCTGCAGCGGCGGCGCTGCTGACGGGCTCTATTGTGGTGGAACAGGTGTTCAACCTGCCGGGCATCGGGCGCTATTTCGTGATCGGCGCGCTGAACCGCGACTACACGCTGGTGATGGGCACCGTGGTGATCGTTGCCGTCTTTGTCGTGGTCTTCAACCTGATCGTCGACCTTCTTTATGCCGTTCTCGATCCGAGGGTGCGCTATGACTGATATGACTGTTGATAATGCGCCCGTTCAGGGCGAAAGCCGCTCGCTTTGGGCGACGGCAATGCTGCGGCTGCGGCGGAACAAGGCCGCCATGGCCTCGATCTTTGTGCTGATCATCCTGGCGCTGGCGGGGATTTTTGGGCCGATGGTGGCGCCGCATTCCTATTCCAAAGTCTACCCGGAATTCGTCAAAGTGAAGCCCTCGCTCGAATCCTATCCGCAGGAAGAGCAGGTGATCCCCGCTGCCGAATCTGCTCTGCGTCGGGCACGGGTGGATCTGGGCGCGATTGACGTCGAAGACGGCAAGGTCCGGATCGAGGTGTCGAGCGACAGCCGCGATATCGACCCGCGCATTTCGCGCTATCTGGACCGGTCCAGCGTGTTCTCGGATGCCGAGATCACCATCGATCCCACCGACCCCAAGAAAGGCGTGATCGAGGCTTCGGTTCAGCAGCTTTATTTCCTGATGGGTACCGATGCGAACGGGCGGGATCTGTTCTCGCGCATCCTGATCTCGCTCAGAATCTCGCTGATGATCGGAGCGTTGGCCACGGCTGTGGCTCTGACGATCGGGGTGATCTATGGCGCGACCGCAGGGTTCATCGGTGGCCGGGTCGATAACGTGATGATGCGTTTTGTCGACGTGATGTATTCGCTGCCGTTCGTGTTCTTCGTGATCCTCTTGGTGGTGTTCTTTGGCCGCAATCTGGTGCTGATGTTCCTTGCGGTGGGTGCGGTCGAATGGCTGGATATGGCGCGGATCACTCGCGGCCAGACCCTTTCGCTCCGCCGGCGTGAGTTCGTGCAGGCGGCAGAGGCGCTGGGTGTGTCCGGCAAATCCATCGTGCGTCGGCATATCATTCCGAACACTGCCGGGACGGTGATCATCTATATGACGTTGCTGATCCCCAAGGTGATCCTGCTGGAAAGCTTCCTCAGCTTCTTGGGCCTTGGCGTGCAGGAACCGCTGACCTCGCTTGGCGTGCTGATCTCGGAAGGGGCCAAGAACATGCGCAACGCGCCGTTCATGTTGTTCTATCCGGCGGCGACAATGACAATCCTGCTTTTTGCCCTGAACTTCCTGGGCGATGGCCTGCGCGATGCGCTTGATCCGAAGGACCGCTGATATGGCAAAGGAAATCCATAAAGACCGCGTTCTTGAGATCGACGATATCCGCGTGAACTTTGACACGCCTGACGGCACGGTCGAAGCGGTGCGCGGGGTTTCGATGCATGTAAAACGCGGCGAGACGGTCGCTGTTGTGGGCGAAAGCGGCTCTGGCAAGAGCCAGATCATGATGTCGGCCATGGGGCTGCTGGCCTCGAACGGTCATGCGACCGGATCGGTGCGCTATCGCGGAGACGAGATTCTGAACCTGCCGGTGAAGAAACTTAACAAGATCCGCGGCGCCAAGATCTCCATGATCTTTCAGGAGCCGATGACATCGCTCGACCCGCTTTACACCATTCAGGATCAGCTCTGCGAGCCGTTGATGGTGCATGGTGGCATGTCGCGCGCAAAAGCGCGGGCGCGGGTGCTTGAGCTGCTCAAACTGGTGCAGATCCCTGACCCTGAACGGCGGATGAAGGCTTATCCTTATGAGATGAGCGGCGGGCAGCGCCAGCGCGTGATGATCGCCATGGCACTGGCCAATGATCCGGACCTGTTGATCGCGGATGAGCCAACCACGGCGCTGGATGTGACGATTCAGGCCGACATCCTGCATCTGCTGGCCGAGCTTCAGGCCCGGCTAGGCATGTCGATCCTGTTCATCACCCATGACCTCGGAATCGTCGAAGCCTTTGCCGACCGGGTCTATGTCATGCGCAAGGGTCAACTGGAGGAAGAAGGCGAGACAAGCCAGATCTTCCAGAACCCCGCGACCGATTACACCCGTATGCTTTTGGATGCCGAACCCTCGGGCGAGAAGGATGCACCGGTAACAGATGCCGAGGTGATGCTGTCCGGTAAGGACGTTGTCGTAACCTTTGGTGCGCCGGGCGGGTTCCTGCGCAAGGACACTCAGTTCACCGCCGTCAAAGGCATCGACGTGTCATTGCACCGGGAGCAAACCATCGGAATCGTGGGCGAAAGCGGGTCCGGTAAATCGACCTTGGGCCGCGCACTGTTGCAACTGCTGCCCTCGGATGGCCGGGTGGTCTATCTCGGGCAAGAGATCAGCGGGTTGGACCGCGCCCATATGAGACCCTATCGCGACGGGCTGCAGATGGTGTTCCAGGACCCCTACGGCTCACTCTCACCCCGGATGACGGTCAGCGAGATCATCACCGAGGGGCTGTTGGTGCATGAGCCAGGCCTGTCGCAGCGCGAACGCGCCGACCGCGCAGCGCAGGCGTTGGAGGATGTCGGGCTGGAAGCCTCGATGCGCAACCGTTTCCCGCATGAGTTCTCGGGCGGGCAGCGGCAGCGGATCGCGATTGCGCGGGCTGTGGTGCTGCGGCCCAAGGTGATCGTGCTGGACGAGCCGACTTCCGCGCTGGACCGCTCCGTGCAGAAACAGGTGATCGAGCTGCTGCGGCGGCTGCAGAAGGAACACTCGCTGTCCTACCTCTTCATCAGCCACGATCTGGCCGTGGTCCGGGCGCTTTCGGATTATGTGATGGTCATGCGCGAAGGCGAGGTCGTGGAACAGGGTCTTACCGAGCAAGTGTTCGACAATCCGACGCAGGAGTATACGCGCAACCTGATGCGCGCGGCCTTCGATCTGCGCGAGATACTGCGCGAGAAATTGGCGTAGTTATGACTTGTGTGGCCCGTGAACGTCGCGGGCCACCTCCATGAAGGCGCGGATCACCCGCACATCGCGGCGCTGCGCAAGATGCACGATGGCCTCGCTCATCTCGGCCCGAATATCGCTCAGCGGAAGCTGGCGCAGGCGGGCATCCTCGACATATTCCGCGCGCGAGACAAAGCCGATGCCCGCGCCCGAGGCAACCACCTCACGCACCGCTTCGCGGCCCTCGGCGGTGATGGCCGGTTCCAGTCGCACACCGCACGCCTCAGCCTGCTCTTCCAGTTTTTGTCGCGTCTTAGAGCCTGCTTCACGAAAGATCAGCGGATACTGGGTCAGGTCGGCGAGGGTCAGCCCGCGTTTACGCGGCGCAATATCGACGGAGGCAAAGGCAATGATCTCGGTCGAGGCCAGTTCAATCACCTCCATGTCCCGGCCCGGAGGCAACCCACCAACCACGCCAATCTCGGCCTCATAGCTGCGCAGATGCGCGACCACATCTGCGGTGTTGCCCGAGCGTAGGGAAATAGTCACATTGGGATAACGCGCCCGAAACCGGCCCAAAAGGTCGGTAACGTGATGGGCTGAATCGGCGATGATGCGCAGCTCACCATCAATGGCCGCGCCGGATTCCGACATGACCTCTTCGATCTGCTGCTCCACCTCAAAAAACTGACGGGTCAGATGAAACAGGCGTTCGCCAGCTTCGGTCAGGCGCACCCGCTTGCGTTCGCGGTGGAAGAGCAGCACGTCATGATCCTGCTCCAACCGGCGCACTTGCTCGGAAATCGCTGGCTGACTCAGGCGCAACGCGTCGGCGGCACGTGAAAATCCTCCAGTTAGAGCCACATTATGGAATGCTTTAAGCTGGCTGTACCGAACCGGGATCGACGCAGAGTTGCGCATAAATCAAACCTATAGATTGATCGTTTAATTCAATTTCACATATGGATCGGGCTTTGGCAAACATGACGGCAATTCACCAATCGGGGAATCGCGGCCATGACTTCGGAACATCGCAGGATCGAAGCACCGAGGCTGGGCGAGCCTTATCTGCTGACACCCGGCCCCCTGACCACGTCATTTTCGGTGAAAGAGGCGATGCTGCGGGACTGGGGCAGCTGGGACGATGATTTCCGTGCCATGACCCGCGAGATACGCTCACGCCTACTGGCTTTGCTGGGATCGGGGGCCGAGGACTTCGACTGCGTGCCTATTCAGGGGTCGGGAACCTTTGCGGTCGAGGCGATGCTGGGCAGCTTCCTGCCGCTGGACGGCAAAGCTCTGGTGCTGGCGAATGGGGCCTATGGGCAGCGTGCGGTCAAGACGCTGGCCTATCTGGGCCGCGCCTACCTAGTGCTCGATAAGGGCGACTATCTGCCGCCACGTGGCGCAGAAGTCGCACAGATACTGGTCGAAGACCCCGATATCACGCATGTGGTCGCAATCCATTGCGAGACTTCCAGCGGCATCCTGAACCCGATCCACGAAATTGCCGAGGTGACATATGCCGCCGGGCGCAAGCTGCTGATCGATTCCATGTCGGCCTTTGGAGCGATCGAGCTGCACCCAGATGAAATCCGGTTTGAGGCGATGGTCTCCTCGGCCAACAAATGCATCGAAGGGGTGCCTGGATTTGGTTTTGTCATTGCCCGGATTGCCGAACTGCAAGCCGCCAAGGGGAATAGTCACTCGCTTGCATTAGATGTGCAGGACCAGTGGGAGTGTATGGAACGGACCGGGCAATGGCGATTCACACCGCCGACCCATGCAGTTGCGGCCTTTCTGCACGCATTGCAGGCCCATGCGGACGAAGGTGGTGTCGCGGGACGTGGCGCGCGTTATCTGCGCAACCGCGAGGTGGTCGTCGAGGGAATGCGCGATCTGGGGTTTGAGACCCTGCTGGATGACCGCTGGCTCAGCCCGATTATCGTAACCTTCTTTTGCCCCGACGACCCGCGCTTTGAGTTTGAGCGGTTCTATGACCTGATGAAAGCGAAGGGCTTCATCATCTATCCCGGCAAGCTGACCGTGGTCGACAGTTTCCGCATTGGCTGTATCGGACAGATGGACGAGCATGTGATGCGACAGGTCGTTGAGGCCGCCAAAGACACATTGAATGAAATGGGGGTGGTCAGCGCTGCACCGCCAGCCGCCGCCCTGAAAGAACGCGCCAAACTGGCCGCCTGATCTGACAAAGGAACCGAAATGACCCTGCACACCCCTGTCGAGGCCAATGAGCGCGTCTATCCGATGCCCAAAGTGCCCGCCATTGCCATCTGCCTGGATGGGTGCGAGCCGGAATATCTGGATAAGGCCATCGCCGACGGGCTGATGCCAACCCTCAAACGCATGCGCGAGACTGGGACGGATCGGCTGGCGCATTCGGTCATTCCGTCGTTCACAAATCCCAACAACCTCTCTATCGCGACCGGGCGTCCGCCCAGCGTGCACGGGATTTGCGGCAATTACTTGATCGATCCGGAGACGGGAGAAGAGGTGATGATGAACGACGTGCGGTTCCTGCGCGCACCCACGCTGTTCAAGCAGTTCTATGATGCGGGCGCCAAGGTTGCCATCGTCACAGCTAAGGACAAGTTGCGGGCGCTGCTGGGGGCCGGGCTGAAGTTTGACGAAGACCGGGCCAAGTGTTTCTCAGCCGAGCGCTCAGACAGTTCCACCGCTGCCGAGCATGGGCAAGAAGAGGCTAGCACCTGGCTGGGCCTGCCTCAGCCCGAGGTCTATTCCGCCGATCTGTCCGAGTTTGTCTTTGCCGCCGGTGTCAAACTGCTGAAGGAATGGAAGCCGGATGTGATGTACCTAACCACGACCGATTACATTCAGCACAAGTTCGCACCCGATGATGCCGAGGCCAAGGCGTTCTACGAGATGTTCGACCGCTACTTGACTGAGCTCGACGCGATGGGTGCGGCCATTGTCGTGACCGCCGATCACGGCATGAAGCCCAAGCACCACGCCGATGGATCGCCCAACGTGGTCTATGTACAGGACCTGATGGATGACTGGCTGGGCAAGGACGCCGCCCGTGTCATCCTGCCGATCACCGATCCTTACGTGGTGCATCACGGTGCACTAGGCTCGTTCGCCACCGCTTATCTTCCCGAATGCGCGGACCGCGCGGATGTGATCGCCAAGCTGCGGGCGACGGACGGCATTACAGATGTGCTGAGCAAGGAAGAGGCCATGGAACGTTTCGAATTGCCTGGCGACAGGATTGGGGATGTTGTCATGGTCTCGGGCGAGAATATCTGCATCGGCACCTCGGAACACCGCCATGATCTGGCGGCGCTCAAGGAACCGTTGCGCAGCCATGGCGGGCTGACCGAGCAGGAAGTTCCGTTTATCGTGAACCGCAGGATCGACCTGCCCTCGCAACCGGAGCTTCGCAACTTCGATGCGTTCTTTTATGCAACAACAGCGGCGGCGCTTTGAACGATGGATGGAACAATGAACAAGGCTGACATTCGCAACGAGGGTATGCGCATCGGGGGCGAGGTGGTTTTCACCGACGATGTAGTGCCAGTGCACTACCCCTATACTGACGAGGTGGTGGGCACGGTTCCGGCAGGTACCGCAGAACATGCCAAGCGCGCCTTTGAGATCGCGGCGAATTACAAACCAACGCTCAGCCGCTATGAACGCAGTGAAATCCTGAAACGCGCAGGCGAGCTTATTGGCGAGCGTCGCGACTATATGGCCAAATGGCTGACGCTGGAGCTTGGCATCTGCCACCAGCACGCCATCTACGAGACGAAGCGCGCGCAGGATGTCTATCAGTTTGCCGCGGCGCAGGCGATGAATGACGATGGCGAGATCTTCTCTTGCGACCTGACCCATAACGGCAAGGACCGCAAGATTTTCACCACCCGCGAGCCGGTGCGCGCAATCTCGGCGATCACGCCGTTCAACCACCCGCTCAACATGGTCAGTCACAAGATCGCGCCCTCGATTGCGACCAATAATTGCATGGTCTGCAAGCCGACCGAGTTGACGCCTCTGACCTGCTTGGCGCTGGCCGATATTCTCTATGAGGCGGGGCTGCCGCCAGAGATGTTCCAGGTGGTCACGGGTTGGCCGCAGGACATCGGCGACGAGATGGTGACCAATGACAATATCGACATCATCACATTCACCGGCGGGGTCCCTGTCGGTAAGATCATCGCTGAGAAGGCGGGCTACAAGCGGCAAGCGCTGGAGCTCGGCGGCAATGATCCCCTGATCGTTTTGAATGACCTAAACGATGCTGACCTGGACAAAGCGGCAACGATTGCCGTGGCCGGAGCAACCGGCAATTCCGGCCAGCGATGCACCGCCGTGAAGCGCATTCTGGTGCAGGAAAGCGTCGCAGACCGGTTTGTGCCCTTGGTGTTGGAGAAGGCCAAAGCCATAAAGTTCGGCGACCCGCAGGACCCCGAAACTCAACTGGGCTGCGTGATCCATGCGCAGGCGGCGGAACTGTTCGAAAAGCGGGTCTATATTGCGGAAAAAGAGGGTGCGGAGATCCTCTATCACCCCAGTCGCGACGGCGCTCTGCTGCCACCTATCGTGGTAGACAAGGTGCCCCATGACAGCGAATTGGTGATGGAAGAAACCTTTGGCCCCATCGTGCCCATCGTACGCGTGCCCGATGATGATGCCGAGGTGATGCGGATTTCAAACTCCACCGAATTCGGCCTGTCCTCGGGCGTTTGCACCAACGATTTGAACCGGGCGATCGCCTTCGTCAACGGGCTGGATGTGGGGACCTGCAACATCTGGGAACAGCCGGGCTACCGGATTGAGATGTCGCCCTTCGGTGGCATCAAAGACAGCGGCAATGGCGTCAAGGAAGGCGTTATTGAAGCGATGAAGTTCTTCACCAATGTGAAGACCTATTCGCTGCCCTGGCCGCGCTGACATAGCATTCAGGGCCGCCTCGAAAGCGGCCCCTTTGCAAACTCCAATCACCGCAAAATCATGCCCTCTGGCCAATTCAACGTTGTATCCAGCTGGATGGTCTGGCTTTGCCCTGGCGCCAGATTCAGATCCCAGGCCAGAATGCCGCGCTGTTTGTCGACATTCATTTCCGATGGCTTCGGCCGCGCGACCCATTGGATCTCAAGATCTTCCTGCTGCGAGTAGGGCACGCGGTCCAGGATACGAAGTGGCCATTCTTCGTATGTCAGGTTTTCGACCTCTACCTCGATCCGGTCTTCGCGTTGGTTCGAGCGGGTCAAAATACCCCGGTCGCCTTCGTTCTGGTCGAGGACGTCCCGCTTCAACCGCAGCCCTTCAATGGGGCCAAATCCGATATCCGCTTCCTGGCCAGAGGTCAGGCCGTCGAACGCCTCGAACCCGACGAGTTGACCGTCAACATAGTGGGTTGCGTGCTGAGCGGGGATCAACTCGCGGCCGGTGGAGTTGACCATCCGTGCAATGCGATAGGCGGTTTCGTCGTAAATCGGGACCGCCATCGCCAGAACGTCTGCGTCTTGGGTGAAACTGTCCAACTGCAGCTTGAGGACATCCGCACCGGAGGCAATCGAGACAGGCTCGGAATATGTGAGGATCAGATTGCTTTCTGACCACACTTCCGCACCTCCGCCCGCTTCCTCGACGATAACCGGGGGTTCGACAACAGGCTCTTCCAGACTGCCCGCATCCATGGCCATCGGCGCCGCAGCTGACAATTCCCGCTGTTTCAGAACCGGTCTGGGTTCTTCGATACGACGCAGGCTAGGGTACAAAATGCGCGCTGCGATCTGCCCGGTGGCCTCGGTCGTTGACAAGCGTAGTGTGACGTCCGTCCAGTTTTCGCCGGTTTCCTGCCGGACCCAGGCGTTACTTTTGATCTCGACCTTCGGGTCGTCACCAGTGACCAGATTAAGGTCATAGGTCGGTAGCCAGAAGGTCTCGCGATCGACCAGATAGCTCAATGTCAGATCCGAAATTACCGGTTCGGTTGCACTGACCTCAATCGCGATATAGAGCCTGTCGGCGTCCTCCAGCGCGATGGCTGCAAGGGCTTGCGTGGCGTCTTCCAGTTCTTCGTTGAGATCCTTGAGTGCCTCTTCGATTTCTCTGGCGCGCAGCTCGGCGTCAAGCGCGGCTTGGCTGGCCTCGCCCGCTTCTTCGCGGATCATGCGCGCGATGTCGCGCAGGGCATCTGCACCAGCCTCGGCCATGCTTTCGTTTTCACCTAGTTTGCGCAGGAACTCGATCGACACTTCGGAGGCGGCTACCGCCGCTCTGGCCTGAGCAGCGTCGTCGCGCACGTTGCGAATGCGCTTTTCGATATCTTCGATCCGCTCTTCGGCGGCCTCAACTTCGGGTGAGGTCGCATCATGGGGTGGTGCGAAATCCTCACGAATGACGGTGCCGATCTGACGAACGCCATCGACCGAGACTCGTAGGCTTTCGGTATCAGCGCTGTCGGGAACGCCACGTAGAACCAGTCGGTGTTTCCCCTCCGGGATATCGACACTGCCCATACGCAGGATTGTGGCGCTATCGGGGTGCATCGTCACTTGGGTAACTTTGCTTGGGACTGAGATGACGTCTGCCTGAACTGGCAGGGCACAGATGAACGCGATCAGGGAAATCGTGAAACGCATGGCTCGACCTCGTTTGAACTCAGGCTGAGCTTTGCAATCGGGGCGTGAATGCGCAAGGGCACTAACAAAAAGACGGAAGGCATCCTTTCGGTTGCCTTCCGCCATCCGGGGGGGCGATTGAGCGGGGGTGTTCAGGCGGCCAACGCTGTTTCCGTGGTCTTGCCGCGACATGAAACGAAGACCAGTTGCGGCATCCGCTCGGCGCGGCGTTCCGCGAAACTCAGGACGTCTTCGGTGCGGGTTCTGCCCTGGCGCGTGCGCTCCAGATGGGCGAGGGCGGACAGACGGTTGGCGCGGGCGGTTTCGAGAAGCGATTGGGTCATGGTGTTTCCTTGGCTGGGGGCAAGAGTTGAATTGGTGTCGAAGGGGTCAGGCCGCGTCGCCCGAGTGGCCCCACATGTTGGAGACAAAGAACACACCACTGGCGGTGCGTATCGGATGGGGGCGTGCGCGCCAGTCCTCGAACGAAACAATATTGTCCGATTGGCGGGGTTGCGGCGTCTTCGACGTTTTGGAGGCGGTGACGGTGAGGGCGATTACATTGGTCATGGTCTTTTTTCCCCTTGGATCGGGTTATGTCCCGATCTGGTTGCGGCTCAGTCCGGTTGGGTCGGTGTAACGTTCTGCGCGGACGGTTCGGGACTGCTCGGGGTTTCATCGCGTTTTGCGTTTTTTTGGGGCTCCAGACGGTGTGCCTGATCAAACAGCTTGTCGAGTTCGCAATGCGTCAAATCCGGAAGCCGCTGACGGCTGTCACTGTCTATGGAATTCTGAATGCGCATAACCCGCGCTACAACTTTACCGTGACTACGAGAGAGCGCGTTGGGAGCCATCCGCCATCTCCTTTGTTCGGTTTTTGTCGTCTAGGGCTTCATCGTTCGGGCGAAATCTGCCCGGAATCGTGCATTTCTGTGACCTAAATGTGGTAAATCACACTTTTGACGGGAAATTAACTATCTCTGTTCGCAGTCTGGTCGCGCGAATGCCACGATTCGGTTGACTCGCCGACTTTTTGAGCAGTCTTATCGCCAAATTGCGAATCGCTCCGTGCAAATATCGCGCAAGGGTTGTACATGCACTGCGGTTTGGGATGGCTCAAAAAGAGACACCGCCGAGCTTGAAAAGGCTCGACGGTGTTTCAAATTGACATCTAAATGGAAGGGTTTCAGCCCTTTTTCAGAACTTCGCGGCCCAGCAACTCGGCGATCTGGACGGCGTTAAGCGCGGCGCCCTTGCGCAGGTTGTCGCTAACGCACCACAGGTTCAGGCCGTTCTCGATGGTCGAATCCTGACGGATACGACTGATGAAGGTGGCGAAATCGCCAGCGCATTCAACGGGCGAGACGTAGCCCGCGTCTTCGCGCTTGTCGATCACCATGATGCCGGGCGCCTCGCGCAGGATGTCGCGTGCCTCATCTTCGTCGAGGAACTCATCGAACTCGATATTCACGGCCTCAGAGTGGCCGACAAAGACCGGCACGCGCACGCAGGTTGCTGTGACCTTGATCGACGGGTCGACGATCTTTTTGGTCTCGACAACCATCTTCCACTCTTCTTTGGTTGATCCGTCTTCCATGAAAACGTCGATCTGCGGAATGACGTTGAACGCGATCTGCTTCTGGAACTTTTTCGGCTCAACATCCGTGGTCGGGTTGTAGATGGCCTTGGTCTGATCCCAAAGCTCATCCATGCCTTCTTTGCCCGCACCCGAAACCGACTGATAGGTCGAGACGACGACGCGCTTTATCTTGGCGCGGTCGTGCAGCGGTTTCAGCGCGACAACCATCTGCGCAGTCGAGCAGTTGGGGTTGGCGATGATGTTCTTATTATTGTAGTCGTGAATCGCTTGCGGATTGCACTCGGGCACGATCAGCGGAATATCCGGATCGTAGCGATAGAGTGACGAGTTATCGATCACAACGCAGCCCGCGGCTGCCGCCTTGGGCGCATAGTCCTTGGTCGCGGCCGACCCCACGGCAAAGAGTGCGATGTCCCAGCCGGTGAAATCGAAAGTGGCCAGGTCCTGGGTTGTCAATGTCTTGTCGCCAAAGCTGACTTCGGTACCCAGCGAACGACGGCTTGCAAGTGCTGCAAGTTCGTCCACGGGGAACTGGCGTTCAGCCAGGATGTTCAGCATTTCGCGGCCCACGTTACCCGTGGCGCCGACGACAACGACGCGATAGCCCATCTTCTTGTCTCCTGGATTAAGGACGCGGCTACATAGCCGCGTTCACGGCAAGAAAAAAGAGGCAATAAAGAGAAATCAGACGTCGTAGGGGTGTTTGTGCCGGATTGCGATCACGATTGCTCCAGAAGGTCACGATATACCTCGATAATGGCGCGGGCCTCGCCTTCAATACGGAAGTTTGATTCCACGTGTTTGCGCGCCGCAATCCCGGCATCGGCAAGTGCCGCTCGGTCATCGATCATGTCGCGCAATGCGTCGGTCAGCGCCTTGGCATTGTCTTTCTCCGCCAACCGTCCGGTTTCGCCATCCACGATCTGCGCGCTGAAGGCACCGACATCGTGACAGGCCACAGCAGGCACGCCCGAGGCCATCGCCTCTAGCGGGGTCAGGCCAAAGCCCTCATGCCTTGCGGGGGCGACGAAGAGATCAAGTGCTCGATAGGTCTTGACGATCTCTTCCCATGGCCGTTCGCCCAGAAAGCGGACGCGGTTGGCGATGCCCGCCGCGGCGAGCTTTTGTTCCTGTTCGGCCTGAAATGCCTCGAATTCCGAGGTGGCGCGTCCGGTAAAGACGATGTGGACATCCCGACGGGAGGGCAGCAACTCGACCGCGGCATCCACCAGTAGATCGACACCCTTTTGCGGGCGAATACGCCCGAAACAACCGATCAATAGTCCGTCGGGCAGGTTCAACTCCTGGCGCAAAGCAGCCTTGTCTTCGGCGGGTTGAAACAGCTCAGTGTTGACGCCATGCATGATGACACGGGCGGGGCGGTCGAGGAAGGAGGCCGCCTGTGGTGAGGTCGCAATCAACCCGTCCATCTTCGAGATCAGCCATTTGGTATAGCCGGAATGATCCCGCTGCGCGGCGGACGTAAAGAGCAGCTTGAAGTTGCAACGCAGCACATGACGCAGGAACAGGCCCATAATCATCTCTGTATTGCGCCGCGCATGCCAGATACGGGATAGGCGCCGTGACAGGAACGGCACCTTGATAAGTGGGATATGCGGGACCTCTGGCGGCAGGCCGGGACCCGTCGCCGCGATCTCGATCCACTGGCTTTGCAGGGGCACCAGCCGGATCACGGTTGTGGTCACGCCGGACAGCCTGCGCTTTAGATTTGGGGCGATAACGCGCAGATCCTGCATCGGTTTCTCCTGATCTTGGGCAAGGCGGCGCGCCTTTGCCCCATGCGCCTGCGTGAATTGATGGTGATCCGCAGGGCTTAAAACGCCGTATATCTCAACACACCGGCGATATTCTATGGGTGTCTCTCAAGTATTCGGTTGTAGGTTCGGGCCATGACCCAAAGTTCTTCAGAAAGCGATTTCTATGTCGGCCTGCCGCGGGTCACTCGCTTTGGCGATCTGACCGATCCGGCCACTTACACACCCCTACCCGAGGGCTGGGTGATCGGCACTGCGGATATCGTGGGGTCCACCGGGCATATCGCCGAGGGCCGCTACAAAATGGTGAATATGGTCGGGGCCGCAGTGATCTCGTCTCAGATCAACGCGGGTGGCGGCCATGCGTTTCCATATGTCTTTGGCGGAGATGGCGCGAGCTTTGCAGTATCACCGAGTTTTGCCGAAACCAGCCGTGAGGTGCTTGGCATCATGCGGCGCTGGGCTGAGGAAGAGTTCGGGTTGGAGCTGCGGGCGGCACAGTTCCCGATTGCCACGATTCGAGACGCCGGTCACGAGGTTGGGGTCGCGCGATACGAGGCCTCGACTGGGGTAGATTATGCCATGTTCGGTGGCGGCGGCCTGTCATGGGCCGAGGCGAGGTTAAAGCGGGGGGATCACGCGGTTCCGCCGGCAGAGCCCGGCTCTCTGCCAGATTTGACCGGGCTGTCCTGCCGCTGGAACAATGCGCCTGCACGCAATGGCACAATTCTGTCCGTGGTAATCCAACCACACCCAGAGGTTCTGCCGGCAGAGTTTTCGGCCGTTACCCGACGGATCGTCGCAGTTGTAGAGACGCTCAGCCGTGGCGGTCACCCGCTGCCTGTGGGTGGTCCAGGTGTAAGCTGGCCGCCGCCCGGCCTTGCGCTGGAGGCTCATGCCTCGCGCGGTGCGCGGTCGCTTTGGCGGCGCAAGGCCGAGTTGCTGGTTGGCAACCTGATCGCCTGGGCCTTTTTCAAGACCGGTTTCAAAGCCGGAGAGTTTGATCCGGTGCATTATGCCAACATGGTCACAAACAATGCCGACTTCCGGAAATTCGATGACGGCCTGAAGATGACGTTGGACTGCGACGCTGAGACTGTGCAGCGCTTGCGCAATATCCTGGGAGAGGCGCAACACCACGGCATTCTGCACTTCGGCCTGTTCGAACAGGACGAGGCGATGACCACCTGTTTCGTGCCATCAGTGATCCGCGACGATCATATCCACTTGGTCGATGGCGCCTCGGGCGGCTATGCCCGCGCTGCCGAGCAGATCAAAGCCACGATCAACTAAGCCACCGTCGCGCCTTCGCGCGTGCCGCCTGCGCCAGCAGAACCACGTCGAGCCCCACCGCCATGAACTGCGTGCCCATGTCCAGATAGGCCTGCACCGCCTCGTCGGTCACTCCGAGGCAACCAGAGGCCTTTTCCGACGCATTGATACGCGCGATTGCATCCGCGATCACAGCGCGCACCTCAGGATCGGCGCTGTTGCCATGCAGCCCCATGTCGGTCGACAGGTCGGCTGGGCCGATGAAGACACCGTCGATCCCATCCACCGCCAGTATATCGTCCAGCGCTTCGATGCCCGCGCGGCTTTCGATCTGGACCAGAAGACAGATCTCATCGCCCGCAGTCTTGACATAGTCGGTGATCTCTCCAAAGCGGGTGGCGCGGGCCGCAGCAGCGCCGACCCCCCGTATTCCGGATGGTGGGTAAGTCACTGCGCGCACCAATTCACGCGCCTGCTCAGCGCTTTCCACCATCGGCACCAGAACGGTCTGCGCCCCGGCATCGAGCACCTGCTTGATGATCCAGGCCTCGCCAACGGGCACACGTACGATCGGATGAGACGCACTTGCCTCCAACGCCATGAGCTGGTTGCGGATGGAGCGAATGTCATTGGCGGCATGTTCACCATCGATCACCAGCCAATCGAATCCGGCGGTTCCCATTACCTCGGCAGTGACCTCTTCGGCAAAGCTGAGCCAGCAGCCGATCTGACGTTTGCCGTCTTTCAGGGCCTGTTTGAATGTGTTTTTTGGTGCTGGCATCGTCCCGTCTCCCTCAGCCGCAAGCGCACCGACAAATTGCGAACCGGTGATCGGATTGCAAGCGATTTGTCATTTAAACGCCATATGCTTACCCCTCTGCGGTTGCAGCAGCAGGTGGTTTGGGTGACAGTAGGGCATGACTAGAACATTGCCCCGCACGTCTCGTTCCCTGCCGATAGCGCTGCTGCGCGCGCGCGAGCAGGTGATGGGCCCTGTGCGTGCCATGCTGACGGATGTGGGGATCACGGAACAACAGTGGCGCGTGCTGCGCGTGCTGGACGAGGACGGCCCGCAGGATCCAACCCGAATTGCAGAGCAGGCCTGTCTGCTGCTTCCTAGCCTCACGCGCATTCTGCAGAACCTGGAAAGCAAAGGGTTGATCGAGCGTGAGACCGATCCATCCGATCGGCGGCGCCAGATCGTAGGTGTTACGAGCGACGGCAAGAAGATCATCAGCGACAATCTCCACAAGAGCATCGCGTTGCTGGAGGCGACGCGTGCGCGCCTAGGCCCGGAGAAATACGAAACTTTGCTGGATCTGCTCAACGAGTTGGACGATCACGACGATCACTGAAAGACCGTTCACACCCCGAGATAGCGATTGGTCAGGTCTGGGGTCAGTTCATCGAAGCCGCCGGACCAGACTGTGTTTCCTTTTTCCACGATCACGCCGCTATCGGCCACGCTGCGAAGTTCACGCAGGGATTTGTCGATCAACAGGATCGACAACCCGGACTCGGATTTGAGCCGAGTGATCGCCGCCCAGATTTCCTGTCGGATCACCGGGGCCAGCCCCTCGGTCGCTTCATCCAGGATCAACAGGCGGGGATTGGTCATCAAGGCGCGTCCGATGGCCAGCATCTGCTGCTCGCCGCCGGAAAGCGACGCAGCCAGTTGATCACGCCGCTCGGCCAGGCGAGGGAACAGGGTTGTCACACGCGCAAAATCCCAATGCCCTGGGCGGGCGGCGGCGATCATATTCTCGAAAACGCTCAAGTTAGAGAAACATCTACGCCCCTCGGGGACTAGCCCGATCCCCAACCGTGCGGCGCGATAAGAGGGCAGGCGGGACAAGTCTTGCCCGTCGAAGCTAACCGATCCGTCTCTATGGTCTAGCAGGCAACAGATCACCTTCACGGTGGTCGACTTGCCCATCCCGTTGCGGCCCATCAGCGCCAAAACCTGACCTTCGTTCAGGCGCAGGTTGAGATCGAACAGCGCCTGCGATGGGCCATAAAAGGCCGAGACATTGGAGAGTTCCAGCAGGCTCATGCGGCGTCCTCATCGCCAAGATATGCGGCCCGCACGATGGGGTCCGCGCGGATCTCTGACACGGAGCCTGAGGCGATGACCTGACCATAAGCTAGCACGCTGATCCGGTCGGCGAGCGCAAAGACGGCATCCATGTCATGCTCGATCAGCAGGATCGGGGCCTGATGGCGCAACGCGTCAAGAAAGCTTAGCATGCGTGCCGACCCCTCGATGCCAAGTCCGGCCATCGGCTCGTCCATCAGAAAGGCTTTGGGTTTCAGTGTAAGTGCGACGGCGACCTCCAACTGACGCCTTTGCCCGTGTGAAAGCTCGGACGCGCGAACGGCACGAGAGTCTGCCAGACCGACTTGCTCCAGCGCCTGCTCCGCTTCTGCAAGCAAGGTGGTGTCCGCCATCACCGAGCGTAAGAAACGCCAGATATTGCCCCGCCTGCCAAGCGCGCCGAGCATCACATTTTGCAGCACGGTATAGTCCGTCGCGAGAGATGAAATCTGGAAGGTCCGCCCGATACCCCGCCGCGCGCGCGCCGCTGTATTCAGTGCAGTAACGTCCTGACCGTCGAAGATGACAGCGCCGGAATCGGGGCGCAGCCCGCCCGCGATTTGCTGGATCAATGTCGATTTGCCCGCGCCGTTTGGGCCGATCAAAGCGTGGATTTCTCCGGAATGTAGTGTTAGCGACACGTCCTTGCTGGCCTCCAGCGCGCCGAAGGCCTTGCACAGGTTCCGCGTTTCCAGAACCGGATCAGTCATGCGCCACCTGCCGCCCTGTGAGCATGCCGTAGAGCCCGCCGCGCCCAAAGAGGACCACACCCAGCAGGATTGCGCCCAGATAGATGTGCCAATAGTCGCTGAGCCCACCCAGCAGATGTTCGAGCAGAATGAACAGCGCCGCGCCCGCGACCGGGCCATAGACGCGCCCGACACCGCCGAGGATCACAAAGACCATAATCTCGCCCGAGGTCTGCCAGCTGAACATGGTCGGGCTGACGAAACGGTTCAGGTCGGCGAAAAGCGCGCCAGCCAGTCCGGTGATCGCGCCCGAAATGGTGAAAGCGGTTAGAAACAAGCGATAGGGCATCTGGCCCACCGCTTGCACCCGGTCGGTATTCTGTCGCGCCGCGCCCAACGCCAGCCCGAAAGGCGAGCGCACCAGTCGCGACATCAGAAACAGGGTGGCCAGCAGCAGTGCGTAGCAGATTGCGAAGAACTGGATTGGGTCCATCATGTTCAGCCCAGCGAACCGGTTGCGGACATAGATCGACAGCCCGTCTTCGCCGCCATAAGCAGGCCAGCTGATTGCGAAGAAATAGAACATCTGACCAAAGGCCAGCGTGATCATGATGAAATAGACGCCCGTTGTGCGCAGCGACAGCGCACCGATGGCCAGTGCTGCCAGCGCACTAAACAGGATTGCGGCGATCCAGATCACCGGCATGGAATTGGTGCCCTCGATCAGCAGTGGCCATTCGGCCAAGGGGGTGTAGCTTTGGGCGTGTGAGGCCAGAATGCCCATCGTATAACCCCCGATCCCAAAGAATACAGCATGTCCAAGACTGACCAACCCGCCGAAGCCGAGCGCCAGGTTCAGGCCAATTCCTGCTATCGCGAAGATGACTGCACGGGTGGTGAGCGTGATCAGAAATGGTTCATCCAGCGCCCAGGCCGCGAGCGGGATGAGCAGAAGCAGGGCGAGCAGTGCCAGGTTCAGCAGTGTTTCGCGGGTCATCTTAGGCGCTCCCGAACAGGCCGCGGGGCCGGAAGATGAGGACTGCTGCCATCAGGATGTAGATCGCCATTGAGGCGACCGAGGCACCGACGGTTGTGGCCGAGGCGGGGTCCATCACCAGCCCAAATCCCTTTGGTAGCAGGAAACGGCCCAGCGTGTCGGTCAGCCCGACGAGCAGCGCACCTATGAAAGCCCCTTTGATAGAGCCGATTCCGCCAATCACAATGACCACGAACGCCAGGATCAAAACCGGCTCGCCCATGCCGACCTGTACCGATTGGATTGCTCCGATCAGCATCCCCGCCAGCCCGGCCAGCGCCGCACCAAGGGCAAACACCAGTGTGTAGAGGCGCGAGATATTCACGCCCAGGGCCGCGACCATCTCGCGGTCATTCTCTCCTGCGCGGATCTGGATGCCGATCCGGGTTCTGGCGACCATCCAGAACAGCCCAGCCGCCACCGCCAATCCGACGAGGATGATGAACAAACGGTATTTGGAATAGATAATGCCAAAGGGCAGGGTCACCGTGCCCGACAGTATCTCTGGCGGGTCGAGAAACAGCGGGAAGGAGCCGAACGCCCAGCGGGTGCCTTCGGAAAAGATCAGGATCAGTGCGAAGGTGGCCAGAACCTGATCAAGATGGTCGCGATCGTAGAGCCGACGGATGACCAGCATCTCGACCAGTACGCCAGCGATCGCTGCGGCCATCAGGCTGGCGATCAGTGCCAGAGCAAATGATCCGGTCGCCGCCGACGTGGCCGCGGCCGCGAAAGCGCCGATCATGTAGAGCGAACCATGCGCCAGATTGATCAACCCCATGACGCCAAATACCAGTGTCAGCCCGGCAGCCATCAGAAACAGCATGACGCCGAACTGCATCCCGTTCAGGGTCTGCTCGATCAGTAGAGTTGTGGTCATGGGGGTGGGATCCGGTGGTGGTCCCGGCGCTGTGACGCCAGGACCTGTCGCTTACATCTTGCAGTCACCAACATAGGCGTTGGAGTGTCCCGAGAGTGCAGTGCCGACCAGTTTGTTGGTGAAGACATCGCCCTCTTTTATGACCTCGCGGACATAGATGTCCTGCACCGGGTGGTGGTTGTCCGAGAAGCTGAATTCGCCGCGCACGCTGTCGAAATCCGCCGCTTTGAGGGCAGCGCGGAAGGCGTCGGCATCTGAGATATCCGCCGCCTCAATGGCGCTGATCAGGAGGTTCGCCGTATCAAAGCCCTGACTGGCGTATAGCGATGGCAAACGGCCATATTCGGCCTGGAAGCTCTCGACAAAACCGGCGTTGGTGGGATTGTCGATATCCTTGCCCCATTGCGAGGTGTTCTTGACCCCCATCGCAGCGTCGCCCACGGCCTGCAGGATGCCCTGATCAAAGCTGAAAGCGGGGCCGACAACCGGCAGATCAACGCCGGAATCGGCATATTGCTTGAGGAAGGAAATCCCCATGCCGCCGGGCAGGAAGAAGAACACGCTATCCGCATCGCTGGCCCGAATCTGGGCGATTTCGGCGGCATAGTCGGTCTGGCCCAGCTGCGTGTACACCTCGCCCGCAAGATCGCCTTCGTACATCCGTTTGTAGCCGGTCAGGGCATCGGTCCCCGCCGGATAGTTTGGGGCAAGGATGAAACTGTTCTTGAAGCCCGCGTCATTGGCATGGGCGCCTGCCGCTTCGTGCAGATTGTCGTTCTGCCAGGCGACGTTGAAATAGTTCGGGTGGCACCCCTTGCCCGCCAATGCCGAGGGGCCCGCGTTGGGCGAGAGGTAGAACTTGCCCTGCGCCACGGCACCCGGCACCACCGCCATGGCAAGGTTGGACCAGATGATGCCGGTCAGCACATCGACCTTTTCTGACTGAATCATCTCGTCGGCCAGTTGCACCGCGATATCTGGTTTGCGCTGGTCATCCTCGACCACCACTTCGATATCATCCCGCCCGGCCTGTTTGACCGCCAGCAGGAACCCATCGCGCACGTCGATCCCCAAGCCAGCACCACCGCCCGAAAGCGTTGTAATCATCCCGACCTTGACCCCTTCGGCCTGCGCCGAAGTTGCCATTACGGCCAGCGATGCCGCGGCCATCAGTTTCCCCAGTTTCATTCTCTTCCTCCCGTTTGGTCGTCTTTTTTTCGTCTGACTTGAATAGTTATGCTGCTTTCCGTGCGATCAGGCGTCCCGTTCAGCGATCCAGTTGTGATCCGGGTCGTTCTTGAATCGCCATTTCCGCAATGGCCCTGCCATCACGTTCAAGTAGTACATCTCGTACCCGTAAGGCGCGCCGCAGGGGTGGTGCCCTTTGGGTACCAGAACCACATCACCATCTTTGACCGCCATGGTCTCGTCCAGCGATCCATCCTCGGTATAGACCCGCTGGATGCCGAAGCCCTGCCCAGGATTGAGCCGGTGATAATAGGTCTCTTCCAGATAGGTCATGTCAGGGAAGTTGTCCTCGTCATGGCGATGGCAAGGGTAGCTGGACCAGTTTCCGTCGGGCGTGAACACCTCGGTGACCAGCAAGCTGCCAGCGACGTCGCGATCTTCCATCGCGATGTTGTTGATATGGCGGGTATTCTGACCCTTGCCACGTGGGGTCAAGGTGATGCCCTCGGGCCCAAGCCGCTGCGCCGGGTGGGTGCCCTTGCCCGGCGCCGTACAAACCGCCAGCACGCAATCGGTTGTGGCTGTTGCCGACCAGCGGTTTTGGTCAGGCACGTAGGCGCAATGCGGTGGCGTTTTCTCGAACACGCTCATGCGATCGCCCATTTCGCCGAACTCGACGCTGTCGCAACCAATCTGCGCCTTGCCCTCGACCAGGACCAGAATCGCCTCTCTGTCTCCGGTTGGTTCGGATGCGGTCTCGCCTGCTTTCAGATGATAGAGCCCGAACCCCACATAAGCCCAATCGGGCGATTGCGGGCCGCGCGCGCTATCGGGGGTGATATCATGCACCTTGCCTGAGGGCGCGGTTGGTTTCCGCAGCAGGTCACTTTTCAAGGCGTCATTCCTTTTCGACTGTTTCAGTGCGACCCATGCCCTTTCAGGCGATTTCGGAGACCTGAACGCTGCGCGCTTCGGTGACCGATTTCAGTGCAGCCTCGGCCAGTGCCAGGGCTTTCAGCCCGTCCTCGCCCGAGGGTGAGACCGGTGCGCCATCGCGGATCGTGGCAATGAAACCGGCGATCTCGGCAGCATAAGCTTCGGTATAACGGGTCATGAAGAAATCATGCAGCGGTGGGCGAGTATAGCCAGCACCATTGGCGATCTCGACAGATACCGGGCGCTGGTTCTCGGCCGTTACCATTCCGGTCGATCCGTGCACCTCGATCCGCTGATCATAGCCGTAGGCGGCGCGGCGTGAGTTCAGGATCGTACATTGTTTGCCACTTGCCGTTCGCAGCATGACCATGGCGGTGTCGAAATCGCCATGAGCGGCAACCTCGGGGTCGACCAGTACCGAGGCCATGGCCTGCACCGTTTCGATCTCTTCCTCAAGCAGGAATCTGGCGATGTCGAAATCATGGATGGTCATGTCGCGGAATATCCCGCCCGACACATCAATATACGCCATTGGCGGAAGTCCGGGATCGCGCGAGGTAATGGTGACCTGCTCGACCGTGCCGATCTGGCCGTCGGCAATGGCCGATTTGACGGCGGCGAAATGCGGGTCGAAGCGGCGGTTGAAGCCGAGCATCAGGCTCGCTCCGGTCTCGTCCACCGTGGCAAGGCAGGCACGTACCCGCCCAATATCCAGATCGACGGGTTTTTCGCAGAAGATCGCCTTGCCGGCCCGCGCGAACCGCTCGATCAGATCAGCATGAGTGTTAGTGGGCGTGCAGATGACGACGGCATCCACATCTGCCGCCGCTTCGACCTCGTCGATTGTGCGCACCGCGCAACCGAACTCGGCAGCCACCGCGTCGGCGGCCTCCTGAAACGGGTCCGAAACCGAAATCAGCGTCGCGTCCCTGTTCCCCGAAATCGCCTTGGCATGGACCTTTCCGATACGTCCTGCACCAAGCAGGGCCATTCTTACTTTCATACCATCCCTCTTTGCTAGCAGCGGCCCATGCAGCCTACGGACCTGCGCGTTTCCGCGAAGATGTCAGCGACTGCGCCTCATCGCAAGTTTGCTGTGACGCCGAGTGGAATAAATGCTCGGATCGGCACCTGCGCTCTTGCCCGATGGCGGCAGAAGATTCATTTATGACCAAAGCCAATCCCTGTCCGGAGGCCCCAAATGACCGACCTCGCCAATGCCCTGATCGACACGCTGCCCAAGGCGGAACTGCATCTGCATATCGAAGGCACGCTTGAGCCCGAGCTGATGTTTGAGCTGGCCAAGCGCAACACTGTCAACCTGCCCTATGAAACGGTCGAGGATGTGCGCAATGCCTATCAGTTCGACTGTTTGCAGGATTTCCTCGACATCTATTATCTCGGTATGTCGGTGCTGGTGACGGAGCGTGACTTCCACGATCTGACCTGGGCCTATCTGGAGCGCGTGCAGCAGGACGGTCTGACCCATGTTGAGATGTTCTTTGACCCGCAGGCGCACACCGATCGCGGTATTGCGTTCGAAACCGTTGTTGCGGGTATCACCTCGGCTCTGGAGCAGGCAAGGCGCGAGTTTGGCATCACCTCAAAGCTTATAATGTGCTTCCTGCGTCACCTGCCCGAGGAGCAGGCGTTCGAGGCGCTGGAATGCGCCTGTCAGCACAAGGACCATATCTTTGGTGTTGGGTTGGACAGCTCCGAACGGGGAAATCCGCCAGAAAAGTTCGAACGGGTCTTCAAGGCAGCCCGCGATGCGGGCTTTGTGCCCGTGGCCCATGCCGGTGAGGAAGGCGACGCAAGCTATGTGCGCGGCGCTTTGGATGCACTGGGCGTGCAGCGGGTCGATCACGGCAACCGCGCCTTCGACGATCCCGCTCTGATCAAACGGCTCGCCGACCAGCAGACACCGCTCACCATGTGCCCGATTTCAAACTGGCGTCTGAAGGGCATTCCAAACCTTGCTGCCAGCCCGGTCAAGAAAGCGCTGGATGCCGGATTGCTCGTCACCGTGAATTCCGATGACCCGTCCTATTTCGGGGGCTATCTGAATGACAATTACCGCGCGGTGCACGAGAACCTGTCTTTGACCGAGAGCGAGGTCGTCACGCTCGCGCGCAACTCCTTTGCCGGGTCTTTTCTCAGTGATGCCGAGAAACAGGCGCAGCTGGACAAGATCGATGCCCAGATCGAGAGCCTGACCTGACGCTTCGGAGAAGTTTCCGCCCCTGCATCGGGGGTTTTTCGCGGGAATCGAGTCGCGCGCTCCACAGCTGGTTTGTGGTCTGGTGTCGCCCGATAACTATATCTGGTATGCGCTTCATGGCGACTACGAGGGGATCTGTCGGATTCTGCGCTGATCGAGGCAATCAGCGCTCTAGTTCGCGTTTCAGTCGATATGTGTACGCCCCGCAATGCCTTATTTTAAATCAATAAAATGCTTGTCAGAAGTTTTCTGATGGTTTTTTGCAAATTTCCGGTTTTTTTGCTTGCGGTACTCGGGCGCTTTGCTTAGAAGGCCCTTCACCGGCGCTTGAGCGGTGCTGGTGACGCACTGGAGAGACGGTGGCATCGGAGGCAGTTTTGAGAGGCGGGGGCGCTTAAGTTGGCGCATCGGTCTTTTATTCTGGTCTGCATGCAGTGTTGTTTGACATTTTTGG
>JBFOME010000006.1:0-251667 GCA_040830705.1 Paracoccaceae bacterium
CACGGACAACACCGTGGACACCAGCGACAACATCCTGCTGTCCTGGGATCCCAACCACCCCAACTACGTCGGCGACCACTTCGTGAACGTGGTCAATGGCGGCGACGTCGGAGCCGCAGGATGGCAATTGAAATCCGATAGCGCTTGGGTCGGCCAAGGGGCAGATGTAACACAACCCGGCGGAGCAGGGTCGCAACCTGGTGGCGGCGGATCGCAACCCGGCGGTAACGTATCGCATCGTGGCGGTTCTGGTGACGATGCCATTTCGGGTGACAACGCAGATAACGTCATGGAAGGCCGTTTCGGAAATGACAGTCTGGACGGTGGTGCCGGCGCGGATACCGTGCTCGGGCATGCCGGGGATGACCGGCTTACCGGCGGCGCCGGAAGAGATTTGCTCAATGGTGGCGACGGATCAGATCGCCTCTATGGCGGGGACGACAATGATGTCGTGATCGGTGGCACCGGCGCTGACATCCTGTTTGGCGAGACCGGCAATGACGACATGATGGGTGGCGATGCCGTTGACAGGCTTTACGGTCAGGGCGGGCGCGACACCCTGAAGGGCGGCGACGGCAACGATATCCTGCATGGCGGCTACGGGGTCGACTTCCTTTACGGCCAAGCGGGTGCTGACGTGTTCCGCTTTGCAAAAGCAACGGACAGCTCGAATGCGACCGGGCTCGACCGTATCATGGATTTCGTAAGCGGTGTTGATAGCATCAATCTGCGTGGCCTTGCACCCAGCGAATTGACCCTCGCGATCGACGGTAAGTTCATCGAAGGCCAAGCGCGGGCCATCACGCGACTGAGTGGCGAAAATACCGTCATCGAAGCTGATATCGATGGCGACCGGGTCGCGGACTTCAAGGTGTTTGTGATGGGCGTCAACTCGGTCGACGAGGGCGACTTCATCCTGTAACCTGCTGATACCAGCCGCCGGGCTTGAGATAACAGGCCCGGCGGCCACTTGGTTTCTAGTTGGTGAAGTGATGACGCTGCATGTGACAAGAGAGGCCGTAAGGCATTTCGACCTCTCCAATGCACCCGCTGCTTTCCTGGAAGACCCATTCGCGTATTACGACGCCTTGTTGGCCGATGCTCCGGTTTTGCGACAGCCTGACGGATCGGTCCTTCTCAGTCGTCATGCGGAACTCGACCGTATCTATCGCGACACCACGCTGTATTCCTCGGACAAGAAGGCGGCATTTGGCCCGAAATTCGGGGACGCCTCGCCGCTTTTTGAACATCACACGACCTCGCTGGTGTTCTCCGATCCGCCACTACACACGCGGGTCCGGCGGATCATGACTTCGGCGCTCACCCCGCGCGCCATTTCCAAGATGGAACCGGGGCTGGTCGATACGGTCGATCACCTGCTTGATGCTCTTGCGGCGCGGGGGCAGGTCGACCTGATTGAGGATTTTGCCGCCACGATCCCGATTCAAATCATCGGTAACCTGTTGGACGTGCCACTGGCAGAACGCGCGCCCCTGCGAGACTGGTCGCTGGCCATTCTCGGGGCGTTGGAGCCCAGCTTGACCGAGGATCAACTGGCGCGGGGTAATCGGGCGGTTACGGCGTTCAAAGCCTATCTGTCCGATCTGGTGGCGCGGCGCAGGGCGCAGCCGGGCGATCCGGAAACGGATGTACTGACCCGGCTGATCCGGGGCGAGGGGGTGGATGGACAGCTCTCCGAAACCGAACTTTTGCAGAATTGCATCTTCATCCTGAATGCAGGCCATGAAACCACCACCAACCTGATCGGCAACGGGCTGGCGCTGTTGCACGATTATCCGGATCAGCGCGACCGGTTGCTGGATGATCCGGAACTGCTGCCCCTGGCGGTGGAAGAAGTGCTGCGCTTTCGCTCCCCCAACCAGTTCGGCAATCGCGAGACAACTAAGTCTGTCGAGATTGAGGGGCTGGCCATTGCGGCGGGCACCAACCTGCATCTTTGCATTGGTGCAGCCAACCGCGATCCAGCGGTTTTCGAGAATCCGAAGCGGTTCGATATTGCGCGCAAACCAAACCGGCATCTGGCCTTTGCAGGCGGGCCTCATGTTTGCGTGGGCCTGACTTTGGCCCGTCTGGAAGGTCGGGTGGCGCTTGGGCGTCTGTTGCGGCGGTTTCCAAACTATCGCCTGCTGCCAGGCAGGAAACAGGGCGGCCGCATCCGATTTCGCGGTTATGCCTCGCTGCCTGCCGTCACGGGCTGACTGGAAGAGGGTCAGCGGCCCGTGCAAAGCTCAATTCCGCGACGAGGCCGGGGTGTGCATTGCTCAACTTCAGCGCGCCTTCATGCAAACGGGCAATCGCTGCCACCAGTGCCAGGCCGAGCCCTGCGTTTTTCTCGGTCCGGCTGGGGTCCAGCGTGACAAACGGCTGGGCAAGCTTGTCCAGATCCTCCTCAGGCACACCGGGACCACCATCCTTGACCGACAGCAGAACGTGATCGTCGCCCTCGGCCACGGTGATATCTATCTGCGCACCTTCCGGCGTATAGCGCAAAGCGTTTTCCAACAGGTTCGACAAAGCCTGCGCGATCAATGTCCGGTGTCCGAGGACCTGAGTGGCGGTGCCAGCCTCTTGAATCGTGATGCCTTTATCCGATGCGACCGGTTCATAGAACTCCATTACGTCGTGCACGAGTTGAGTCAGATCCAGCGGTTCAAACTCTTCGCGGCCAATCCCGGCTTCGGCACGAGAAATCTCGGTCAGTTGCGAAAACACCCGCAGCAGGTGGTCGACCTCGCCCATGGCGCGGGCCGCGTCGATCTCACGCTCGACGGATGTGCGGTCAGATGATGTCAGCAGCTCGACCCTTTGGCGCAATCGAGACAAGGGGGAGCGCAAGTCATGGGCGATGGAATTGGTGGTCATGCGCAGATTGCCGATCAGATTCTCGATCCGGTCCAGCATGTCATTGAGGGTCGAGGCCATACGCTCGAACTCGTCATCGGACCCGCGCAGCGGTATCCGCCGGGACAGGTCGCCGGACATGATCTCATCGGCGGTGCGGGTGATGTCGGCGAGGCGCGAAAAGACAAGCCGCGTCAACAGCCAGCCCGTCAGCAGGCTGAGCGCGACCGAGGCCAGCAATGCCAGCCCCACGGATTGCAGGAGCACTTGGCGAAAGTTTCGGGCCTCTGTCGTGTAGCGACCGACCAGCAGCCTTTCGCCATGGCTCAACTGGATTGATGCGGCGGCAATCGGCTGGATTTGTGTGGTGTCGGGGCGTTGCAGTGACAGTTCCACCCAACCGCTGCCGGGCACGACTTGTTTGGGCCAGCTGCTGATGTTGCCGGCGAGGACCCGACCATTAGCGCTGGTCAGCAGGTAGATTGCATCCCGCTCTGCGGCATTCACGGTGCGGCGGTTGATCGCTGTGATCAGGCCAATCATGCCCAATCGCTCGTATTCATCCGCCAGACCGGCCAGTTCAGCGGTCACAACACTACGGGTTTCGCCCGAGATGGTGCGGTTGGCGTTGACATAAACAAGCGCCAGCACCGCCGCCGTAAGGATGGTGCTGAGCGCGATACTGGCCAGGGCCAACCTGGTGCGCGCATTGCGGAAGACCGATAGCGATTCAGCCATCGCGCATGATATAGCCCGCGCCGCGCACCGTTTCGATCAGCGCAACCTCGGCATCTTCGTCGATCTGGCGGCGCAGTTTCGAGATATGCACGTCCACGATGTTGGTGTTGGGGTCGAAATGATAGTCCCAGACGCCTTCCAGCAGCATCGTGCGAGAGATCACACGGTTCTGTCGGCGCAGGAAAAACTCCAGGATCTGGAATTCGCGCGGGGTCAGCGTGATATCGCGCCCATCGCGGGTCACCTTGCGCTTGAGCAGGTCCATCTCAAGGTCGCGGCAGGTCAGCGTCGCGGTCTCTTCGGTTTCCTGCGGGCGGCGCAGCAGTGCCTCGATCCTTGCGTGAAGCTCCTGAAACGAGAAGGGCTTCACCAGATAATCATCTGCCCCGGCGCGCAGGCCCTTGACCCGCTCGTCAACGGCGCTCATGGCGGTCAGCATCAACACGGGGGTCTGTAGCCCGGCGGCGCGGATGGACTTGGTCAGCGACAGCCCGTCAAGGCCAGGCATCATCCGGTCCACGATCACCACGTCAAATCCACCATCGGTCGCGTGGTAAAGGCCCTCGCGCCCATCTTCGGCGGTCTCGACGGCAAACCCTTCTTCAGCGAAGCCTTTGGCAACGAAATCACGGGTTTCCGCATCATCTTCAACAATCAGTACGCGTCTGCTCATGGTCTCAATCCTACTCTAGTAAAAGGTATATGCCGGGTTTCTTCGGATTGCACGCGCCGGGCGCATCTTGTTGCGCCCGGCAGGCCCGACGGGTCGGGGACAGAGCAGACCCGCCGGAGTCAACGCGCTCCCACCCCCCCAGGCTGCGCGCTGTTGGTTGGGTACGGTTCGCTTACGCGATCCGCACCGGAACAAAGATCTGGCTGCCCGAGCGGTTGATCAGCAGCAGCGCAGGATCGGTTTTTTCCGATTCAAGCGCGCTGATCAGCGCCTCAGGCGTCTCGATCTCTTGTGCGCCCAGACGGACGATCACGTCGCCGGTACGCAGCCCTGCTTCTGCCGCGGGGCTGTTGGGGGCGAGCGACTTGATGACAACACCGTTCACGTCCTCACCGACGCCGATCTCGGCCCGTGCGGCCTGATCCAGCGGTGCGACAGTGACGCCCAGTTTCGGGTCGTCCGCCTTGTCGCTGACGACATCACCTGCGCTGGCACTGTCCTGATGCGCACCCAGCGTGACGGTCATGTTCTGCTCCTTACCGTCGCGGATCAGGGTGATCTCGCTGGCTTTGCCACTCTGGGTGCCGCCCACGAGGCGGGGCAAGTCGGAGCTGTCTTCGACTTCGGCGCCGTTGAAGCTGATGATGATGTCGCCGGTTTTCAGGATGCCCTCTGACGGGCTGCCCTTGACCACATCCGACACCAAAGCGCCCTGCGCGTTCTCAAGCCCCATCGCGGCGGCGATTTCAGGGTTCACGTTCTGGATCGAAACGCCGAGCCAGCCGCGGTCCACCTGACCGTCATCGATCAGATCGGCAACGATATCCTCGACGATGTTCGAGGTCACGGCGAAGCCCAGGCCAACTGAACCGCCGGTGGGCGAATAGATGGCCGAGTTCACGCCGACCACTTCGCCGTCCATGTTGAACAGCGGGCCACCGGAGTTGCCCTTGTTGATCGCAGCATCCGTTTGCAGGAACTCTGCGTAAGGTCCGGCAGAGATATTGCGACCCTTGGCCGAGATGATGCCGGTGGTCACGGTCGAGTGCAGCCCGAACGGATTGCCCACGGCCACCACGTCTTCGCCGACGCGGATGACTTCGCTGTCACCGAATGTCACCGCCTGCAGCGGCTCATCCGCAGCGATTTTGAGCACGGCCAGATCGGTCAGCGGGTCGGTGCCCACGACTTCGGCTTCATATTCACGGTCGTCGCTGAGACGGACGGTGATGCTATCGGCACCGTCCACCACGTGGTGGTTGGTGACGATCAACCCGTCCTCTTCAAGAACGAAGCCCGAGCCGAGGCCGCTGCGCGGGCCGGGGGCGGGCATGGGTGAGCCGCCAAATGACCCTTCGGGCAGGCCGAAACGCTTGAAGAACTCGTCAAAGCGGGGATCGGTCGCGCCGGGATTGGGCGCGTTGGCGGGCTGGGGTTGTGCCTTCTGCTTGGCCAGAATGGTCACAACCGAGGGCGAGACCTCGTCGACCAGGTCGGCCAGGGCGGCATCGGCCGCGGCAGGCAGCGCCGCGCTCGTCAGCAGCAGCGCGCTCAGTGCTGAGGCACCGGCCCATTTGGAAAGGTTGGAAGGAAAGCCGGAATGGCTGCGATCGCTCATGGTTGTCTCCTGTAATGGCTCCGGTTCAATCCGGGTCCGATCACGAAATAGGCAGGGCTACTTTCGGGAACCTTTCGCAAAGATGAAGATCCCTTAATCTGCCTTAAGGTTTGCAATGGCTATCGCCGTCCGGGTCGCACCATTGGAAGTGTCTGGCTACTCGGCAGGTCGCGAGCTGTAATCCCCGAGTTGAATTCCGCGGCTCTAATTCGCGGGACTGGCCTGGGGGCTCTATAGCGTCAACGGATGGGGTGAACCGCCGAATCGTGGCCTTCTCAGACCTTAATTGTTCTCGAATAGACAAAAATACACTGCATTATCAGGTCATTGGTTCCACAGCTCTGGTGCATTGGGGCAAAAAAAAGGCAGCCGCTTGCCGGTTGCTGTCTGGTTGAGTCACAGGTGGGGTTGTTCTCGTTATAGCGACAAACGGCGGCCAGACCCGCAATGCGGCGCTGCCTATGGCGGCCTTGCGAAACAGGCATGACGTGCGGGTTGTACCCTGTGATTGTAGGAAACAGTATACAATCATAGGGTGAGCGGCCTCTGACCACATGCCAGATTAAACTTTGTGCAAACGGCCGAAGAAAAAAATTTATGTGACATTTTCCCTTTTTCGCGCTCGTGCACTTCGCTATCCATGAGACAGCCCGACTGGGGGGCGGTTTGAGTTGGTCACGGGGGCGACCGCACATAGAAGCATCGAAAGATGCAAGAGGGGGGCGCGACGTCGCAAGCGGTATTTTTCGCCGTGTGACGAGTGCTTAACCGGTATGCCGACAGGTGTGCCGGATGTTGATTGGTATCGTTGCGTACCCCCTTTTGCTCGCTTTCGTCGTAGCGTGCGGCGTTTTGATCGAGTTCGGGCTGTCTCGCGGATGGGCGAGGTCTCTGTGTTTTGGAGGCCAGCATGACCCATTGCGGAGACGAATATGACACGCAGTCGCAACATCTCAGGTACGGACCGGATCGCGGGTAAGCCGCGTTCCCGCTTCGGCATGGGTGTGCCTGCGGGTCTTGGGGGTAAGATTTCGCCGCAAACGAATAGGCTTAACCGGATTCGGGGCAACCCGGATGGGGAGGCCGGGGTGTCGCACCGTGCTGGGGGTTTTTGCACGGAACTTGGCACCTCGACCGCCTTTTCTATGAGGAAAGGCAAAGAGCATATAGTTTGCGGGGGTATGGAATCTGAGCATAGGGGAATGCAGCACGGCGTCGTTGCTTGCGATGACGTCGAAGATGAAGGCCGTGCTAGGAGTGACAGCAAAAGCATCTGTGTGAGTGGTGTGGGGACCGTAACGAGTGTCATCGGAGAGGGGGACGGCCTGAGGGCTGTCACTGGTGACTATGGTGTTCGAGCTGGGGGCGCAATTGGCACAATCTTCATCAGGAGCCGGGCCGGAGGGGACGTTGGCGGGCGGCATACTCGTCCAACTCTATTCTCTGGCCCGGCACCGTTTTTTTGGCGGTCTGGCGACGTTGCCGGGCGGTCGGATGCTGTTGAGGCTTCAGAGTATCGCCGGAGGTTGGCGGCAATTTGTGCCTAGGGTGACGACTGTCGTGGTCTGGCCTCCGGGTATGGTTGAATTTTGAAAGTGAGTATCGCGTGTCTTGTTTTACGCCCGGAACCCTGATTGCGACGCCGAAGGGCGAGCGAAAGGTCGAAGAGTTGCGCGTCGGCGATCGCGTTGTGACGCGCGACAATGGTATCCGGGCATTGTGTCAGGTCGACCGGCGCCGGGTCTGGGCGCATCAGATGGCCCGGGCCGACCATCTGCAACCCATTCTGATCCGCGCAGGCGCGCTGGACTTCGAACTGCCTGAGCGCGACATGTTGGTCAGTCCCAATCATCGGGTTCTGGTCGCCAGCGACCAGACAGCGCTTTACTTCGAAGAACGCGAGGCTCTGGCGGCAGCCAAACATCTGACGGGCCTGTTTGGTGTGTCGCGGGCGGCGGTTCCTGAGATCAGCTATATCCACATTGCTTTCGATACCCATGAGGTGGTGCTGTCGGACGGGGCTTGGAGCGAGTGCTTTCAGCCTGCCGATCCGTCGCGGAGCGGGGTCGGAGGTGGCAATGCGCAGCGCAACGAGCTCTATGAGCTGTTCCCGGCGCTCAAGGCGCGCGACTGCACAGCCCCGGCCAGGACGTCCGGCGCCGGCAGTGGGGCAGAACTGCGCATCATGGGTTGAGCGGTTAGTGTCGGGCCAGCCAGTCGGCCCAATCCTGTTCGGTATCCAGATCCTGGCGGGCGTTTGAGCCAGGCAAACGGATGCAGACGGTCCGATCCGCATGCGAACGGGCGACACCCTGAGCGCCGGCATCCCCGGTCAGGGCCAGCAATTCGGGAAAGAGCGAACGGGCGAAAACCACCGGATGGCCGGGGGCTCCGTCATCGGTCGCGCCGCGCCAAATCAAGTTCTTCGATTTAGTATCAACGGCTTGCAGAATGACTTTCAAGTCCTCTTCAGTCAGGTCGGGCAGATCTGCCAGCAGGACCATCGCTGCGGGCACCGTTGGAGGCAAGGCCGCGACCGCACCACGTAGGCTGGCATTCATCCCCTCCGCCGCGTCGGGGATCGGGACGATATGAGCGTCAAGATCGGCGATCGCCGCATGGCGCGGATGTGGTTCCGGTGGCAGCGCAACATAAAGCGGACCGACGCTCAATGCCCGCCGGGCCGTGCGCCGTAGCAATGGTTCGCCATCAATGCAGCGCATCAGCTTGTCTGCGCCTTCCATGCGGCGAGAGGCCCCGGCGGCCAGCAAGATGATCGGTATGGAGGTCATGCAGTCACCATGACCCTCACCATCAGCTTTGTCACCCGCGCATCCGCGTCCCGTCCGCATCGAACAGGGGTTGGTCCAGAACCCGGGCCTTGCGCATCTGACCGAGTATCTCGATCTCGACCTCAAGGCCGGGCGCAATGCGTTCGCTGGGCAGGAAACCTTGGGCAATGGATTTCTTTGCGTAATGCGAGTAGCCACCCGAGGTGCAGAACCCCATCACCGAACCCTCCAGCCAGATCGGTTCATACCCATGCACATCGGCATCCCTCGCGTCGACCTCAAAGGCGCAAAGCCTGCGTGCCGGGCCGCTCTGCCTATCGGCTTCAGCGGCGGGCCTTCCAATGAAATCAACGTCCTTGCTGAATGAAATGAAGCGGTCCAGCCCGGTTTCAGCCGGCGTGTAGTCGGGCGAGAATTCAGCCATCCACGAGCCAAAGAACCGGTCCAGCCGCAGGCTCATCATCGCGCGCATCCCAAAGGGGGTGATGCCGTGATCCTGTCCTGCGTTCCAGAGTGTCCACCAGAGCTGCCGTTGCGCCATCGGCTCGCAGTAGATCTCATAACCCAGATCGCCGGTATAGCTGACGCGCTGCACGATGCAGTCTGTCATGCCGATTACCATGGGTCTTACATCAAGAAAGCGAAGACTTGCTGCATCGTCACGGGTACAGGCGGAAAGCAGATCGCGCGCACGTGGTCCTGCAATCTGGAATCCGTTGCAAGTATCACTTATATTCTCAATACTTACATCGCTAACTTCGTGCTGCCTGAACCACCGCATGTGAAAGGCCTGCGCACCGTATGAGGCGGTCAGGCGGAAATCATGCTCATTCAGGCAAGAGATGGTGAAATCCCCGATCAGCTTGCCTTTCGGTGACAGCATCGGTGTCAGAGACAAACGGCCGGGCAGCGGTACGCGGCCCGCCATGATCCAGTCGAGCCAGGCGCGCGCGCCCTTGCCGGTGATCCGGTATTTGCCGAAATTGTGGACCTCGTTGATGCCCACGCGCTCGCGGACGGCGCGCACCTCTCGGCCCGTCGCTGCAAACGCGTCTGATTGGCGAAACGATGGGGTTTCGTAGTCAGGTTCGCCATCCTGGGCAAAGTAGTTTGCCACCTCCAGCCCATATTGCTGCCCCCAGACCGCGCGTAGATCGCTGAAGATGTCGTACATCGGCGTGGTGCGGTTGGGACGCGCGGCGGGCAATTCCTCATTCGGGTAGGAGACCGAGAAGCGTTTCTGGTAATTCTCGATCACCTTGGGCCGCGTGTAGCCCGGGCTGATCCAGTCGCCGAAACGGGCGACATCCATCGCAAAGACATCGCGCTCTGGCTCACCCTCGATCATCCATTGCGCCAGCGACAGGCCCACACCGCCGCCCTGGCTGAACCCGGCCATCACGCCACAGGCGGACCAGTAGTTGCGCATCCCCGGCACCGGACCGACCAGGGGGTTGCCATCGGGTGCGAAAGTGAACGGCCCGTGGATCACCGATTTCACCCCGGCCTCAGCCAGAACCGGGAAGCGTTTATACGCAAATTCAATGCTATCGGTGATCTTGTCAAAGTCATCCGGCAGCAACTCATGGCCAAACTCCCACGGCGTGCCATCCACCGCCCAGGGCTTGCAGGGCTGTTCATAGAACCCGATGCACAAGCCGCGCCCTTCCTGCCGCAAATAGCTTTCGCCCGCCGGGTCCATCACATGCGGATGCTCTCCACCGCTATCAATGATCGCTTCGATTTCAAGGATATTGTCGGTGACGATGTATTGGTGTTCCATCGGGTGCAGCGGGAAGTAGACGCCGGCCATTGCACCGACCTCGCGCGCCCAGAGGCCACCGGCATTGACGACATGTTCGGCATGGATCGTGCCCTTGTCCGTGACCACGTCCCACGTGCCGTCAGGGCGCTGATTGGTCTCGCGCACCATGCAGTGGGTTTCGATGCTGGCGCCGCCCATGCGCGCTGCCTTTGCATAGGCGTGGGTGGTGCCCGACGGGTCCAGATGTCCGTCCAGCGGATCATAAAGCGCACCAAGAATGCCCTCGGTATTGGTGACGGGAGCGATTTGCCTGATCTCATCCGGTCCAACGATCTCGGTCTCCAGACCCATGAAACGGTGCTTGGCCCGTTCCGCCAGCAGCATGTCGAAGCGGTCCTGATTGTCGGCAAGTGTCACTCCGCCCACATGGTGCAATCCGCAGGACATGCCGGTGATCTCTTCCAACTCCTTGTAAAGCCGGATCGTGTAGCCCTGCAGCGCCGCCATGTTGGTGTCGCCGTTGAGCGTGTGAAAGCCGCCCGCCGCATGCCAGGTCGAGCCAGAGGTCAACTCGGACCGCTCCAGCAGCATCACGTCCGACCAGCCCAGCTTGGTCAGGTGATAAAGAACGGAACAGCCGACAACGCCGCCGCCGATGACGGCCACTCTGGTGGTGGTTTTCATGCACAAACTCCGGTCATTTGCGTCAGTCTGGGTGGCGCTTGGATCAGAGGCTGTTCGGTTAACGACATCAGCATGTCGCGGTGGTCAATCCGCGCACCAAGACAAGATTTCGGCGGTCTGTTGTTTGAGCCATAGCACATCGAACCCGGCAATAACGCGATGCCCGCGTTCGAACAGCGCGGCGGCCTGCGTCGCGTTCAGCGCCGCGCCGCCCAGCGGCAGCCCGGCGCGTTGCGCGGCCTCTTCGACACGCTGCTGGGCGCTCAGGTAGTCAGGGTGGTCGAACTGTCCGCTGACGCCAAGTGAGGTGGTAAGGTCGAAGGCGGCCACGACCAGCAGGTCAATCCCGTCGACCGCGCAGATTGCCTCGATGTTTTCGACTGCCTCGACGGTTTCGATCAGCAGACAGCAGACCAGGTGATCCTCGACCGTTTCGCGGTAGTTCAACAGAGAGGTCCCCCAGCGCGACTGCGCGATGAAAGGCCCGAACCCGCGTGTGCCACGTGGCGGGTAGCGCAGGCTGGCGATAGCGGCCTGCGCATCCTCGGCGTCGCGGATCAGGGGAAAAACGATCCCTTCGGCCCCCATATCGAGCACACGCTTGACCTGCGCGGTGTCATTCTCGGCCACCCGCACCAGCGGGGCGCAGTCGGTTCCGGCAGTAGCGGCGATCATCGCGTGACAACTGCCGTGATCCACCGCGCCATGTTCCATGTCGATCATCACGAAATCCATCCCCGACGCCGCCATGGCCTGAGGGACAATGGCAGACGGGATCGTGCAGATCGCCGATGAGAGGCGGCGCGCAGGATCACGGAGTTTCTGTTTCAGACTGGGCATGAAGGGTCCTCCTTGCGCCAGATTGGCGCAAGCCTGTTCGCATGACCACTGATTTCATTCGATTTTGGGCTTAGCTCGACAGCAGCAGGGGCCGGATTTTCAACTCGGTCACCCGGTTGCCCTCGCGCGCTGTGACTTCGAAGCGAAAATCGTGGAAGGCAAAGACCTGTCCCACGGTCGGGATCATCTGCGCCTCGTGGATGACCAGACCGGCCACGGTGTTGGCCTCGTCATCCGGCAGATGCCAGTCGGTGGCGCGGTTCAGGTCACGGATCGTCATCGCGCCTTCGACCAGGTACTGGCCGTCTTCGGCGGTCTTGATCTGGATCTCTTCATCGGGGTCGAATTCGTCGGTGATCTCGCCCACGATCTCTTCGAGAATGTCCTCCAGCGTGATCAACCCGCGTAACGATCCATATTCGTCCACCACCAGCGCAAAGTGGCTGCGCATGCGCAAAAACTCCCGCATCTGGTCATCCAGAGTGGTGGTTTCGGGAATGAAATAGGGATCGTTCCAAACCTTCGAGATATCAAAGTCCTTGATCTGATCCGCGTCGCCGCCCGCGCCGCCCACTTGCGCGTACATGGACCGGAACAGGTCTTTGGCATGAACGACGCCGACGATGTTTTCGGGCTCGTCACGATAGACGGGCAGGCGGGTATGGGGGCTTTGCAGGCATTGTTCCAAGATCGCCTCGGGCTCGGCCGCAGCATCAATCATCTCAATATTCGAGCGGTGGAGCATGATCTCTTCGACCGCTCGGTCATTGAGGTCAAGCGCGCCCAGGATACGGTCGCGATCCTCTTTCTCGACCACGCCTTCGGAATGGCCCAGTTGCAGCGCACCGGCAATTTCCTCGCGCACCGCTAGGATGCGGCTGTCAGGGTCGATCTGAACGCCAAACAGGCGCAGCACGCCGCGCACCAGAAGCCGCACGGCGCTGACGACGGGGGCGAAAAGCGTCACGATGATGCTGATCGGGCGCGAGACAAGCCCGGCGGCGGTTTCGGCATTGGTGATCGCGTAGGTCTTCGGCAGCACCTCGGCAAAGATCAACACCAGTAGGGTCATGACCAGTGTTGCCAGCGCCACGCCGCTTTCTCCGAACAGCCGGGTGAAAAGAGCCGTGGCCAACGAGGCAGCCAGGATGTTCACGAGGTTGTTACCCAGCAGGACAGAGCCAATCAGACGTTCATTGTCGTCGGTGATATTGAGCGCTCGCTGCGCCCCTCGATTGCCCTTGTCGGCCTGCGCGCGCAGTTTGCCGCGCGAGGCGGCGGTCAGCGCTGTCTCGGAGCCGGAGAAAAAGCCGGAGAGGATGAGAAGAAACAGAATTGCGCCAGAGGTGATCCAGAATGCGCTGTCGATCACAGAAGGGGTGGGGTCCATCGGTCCTTGACTATCATAGATACAGGCTCGTTATGGGGCTGCGCGCTTGCCCATTCAAGGGGTTAGCGAGGTTTCTTGGATAGCGGGTGATGATCCAGCACCAGCTCGGCCAGCCGTTCGTCTAGAACATGGGTGTAGATTTCGGTCGTGGCCACGTCGGCATGGCCCAGCAAGGTCTGGATCGAGCGCAAGTCGGCCCCATTGGCCAGCAGGTGGGTGGCAAAGGCATGGCGCAACGTATGCGGCGTGACCTTGGCCGGTGAAACACCACCCGCCACCGCAAGTTCCTTGATCAGCAGATAGAACCGGTGCCGGGTCAGATGCCCGAGCTTGCCGCGTGACGGGAACAGAAAGCGCGAGCGGGGTTTGCCTTTCTCGACGCCGACATCTTCGGCCTCGTCTCGCAGGGTGAGCCAGGCAGCCAGCGCTTCGCGGGCGGGGGGAGAGAGCGGTACCATACGCTCCTTGCCGCCCTTGCCGAGGATCAGCAGCATGCGCGGATCGCCGCGCGCTGCTGATACCGGTAGCGAGACCAATTCGGTCACGCGCATACCAGTCGCGTAGAGCAGTTCCATCAGGCAGGTGTTGCGCACACGGTCAGCCTTGCTGCGTCCGGTGCTGCGCGCCGCCTCCAGCAGGCGATCGACCTCGACCACCTCCAACGTCTTTGGCAGCGACTTCTGTCGCCCCGGACCGCGGATCTGAATGGCCGGATTGTCGCTGCGCCACCCTTCCTCGAAGGCGAAGCGATAGATCTGCTTGATCGCCGACAAGCGCCGGGCGCGGGTGGCGCGTGACAGGCCCTCCGCGTCGCAATCGATCAGATAAGCCTCGACCTGGTCGCGTTCGGCGCGGGCGAAATCGTATTTCTTGCGGGTCAGCCAGCCGGAAAAATCCTTCAGGTCGCGGCCATAGGCCAGCAAGGTGTTGGTGGCAGCCCCCAGTTCCGCAGCCTGCGCTTCGAGAAAACTGGATATCCAGAGGTCCTGTGTCTGCGGCGCGTCCATGCTCACCCCCGATCGAGCAGCATAAGTTGCAGCCCCGACTGGCGCGCGGTGTCTTCAAGACCCACGGCGCGGAATAGTGCAATCGCTGCCGTCAGATCAGCGGGATTTCCGCTGGCGCCGTCGCCAAAAAGGATCATCGCTTCCAGAATCGCCTCGCCGAGCCGCCCGCTATCGATCATATCCTGCAATTCCGGGCGCAGCGGTGGTCTGGTAAACCCGTCGGCAATGGCTTGCCCGGTTGCATCCGGTGCTGTCAGGTCACGCGGGCTGCCATTGGCCAGTGCTGCCAGAAACAGCGAGGCCGCAGACCCGTCCGAGGCACGCGGGCGTCCTCCTGAGAGAAGGGCGATCTCCCACAACACGTAGGACGCGCCGGGATCGGTGATCTCGAATTTGTCCAGTTGCGCGGCAAACAATTCTGCAAAGGGAACTTCCAGTTCGGCCTCTTGCATCGCTGCCCATGCCACCGGCAATGTCTTTGACACCGCTTCGGCACTGCCGCTCTGCAGGGCCTGATCGAAGCGCCGCATTGCGTCGACCCGATCCCAGACACCGCCAGAGGCAGAGGCCTTGCGCGCGGTGTATAGCCCCAGCAAATGGTTCGGCGTGAGTGCGCCGATCCTGGTCAACCGCTCGGCAGCTTCCAACTGTGCTTTCCAACCGGCCACATCGCGCAGATCGGCCGTGGCGAAGGCGCGTGTAAGTGGCGCGGTCGGCAGCCGCTCTCCGATCGTTTCATAGAGCCTGAAGGTCAACGGATCGGGCATGTCCGGCTTGGGCAGGGGCGGCGCGCCCTCAAACAGATCGGGGCTGAGAAAGCGGTCCATCAGGTTCAACTGGGCCGGCTCCAGCAATTCAAGCGCGTGGGCGGCCTCAAGCGTCAGTGCCGCGGATTGCCAGTCGCCGCGACGGGCCTGACAGAAGATCATCGCCTCATATCCGGGCGACAGGTGCGGCGCGGCGGCCAGCGCCTCGCAACTGCGGTCTTCATCCCCGGTCAGCAGCGTTGCATCGAACCAGCGCCTGTACCGATCGGCATTTCGCGTGGCCCCGGCCACCTGTACAAGGTTCTGTGCCGGGTCCGCCGCGCCCAGTTCGAACAGCCGGTCAAGGCGAGCGCGCAACAGGGTTTCCTCGGCGCCCGTTCCCGCTGGGGCGGTCGCCTCGGTCAGCAGCAGCGAATAGAGCAGTTTCTGCATGGCGGGCGAATTGCGCACCGGCACCTGCGCGATGAGCCGCGCAAGCCGCTGCGGGTCGCTGCCGCGCCACAGATCGACCGGCAGGCCAGTGACCGAGGACGGCACCAGCCCGATGGGCGGGCTGGGTGCATCCAGAGGCCGCACCGCGATGTCCGGCAAACGCCCAACGGTCGCAACTGGCGGCTCCATCAGCACAGTGCCGGGCAATCCCGTTGGTGCGGGATCGTTCAACCATTCAATCGCCGATAGGGGTTGTTGCGCCGATGCCAGCACCGGCAGCGCGGCAAGGGCCAGCGCAAGCCTATTGAGCATCCAGCGTCACCGGTTGTCGGACCTCGCTTTGCGGTGCCTTGAAGTCCACCCCGAAAAACGGGCCGAGATAGGCATAAGCGATCAGCCCGATGAAACACAGGCAGATCACATACACCAAGAATTTTATCAGACGCCCCATAACTGCAACTGCCTCATTTCGTCGTTTTGCCCCAAGTTATAGCTAGCCTTTTGCACAAGATCACGTCATTCAATGGCAAATGAGCGAAATTGAGCAAAACTTGACCAAATCCGCGTCACGTGCCACGTGGCGGCTGCACAAGACGGTGGTCATGGTCGGCATGATGGGGGCGGGAAAAACCGCTGTGGGCCGGGCGCTTGCGCAACGTTTGGCGGTGCCGTTCCTGGACAGCGATGCCGAGATCGAATCAGCCGCCAACATGACAATACCCGAAATTTTCGCCCGTGACGGCGAGCCGTTTTTCCGGACCAAGGAAAGTCAGGTGATCGGGCGGCTATTGGATGAAGAGCGTGGCATTCTGTCGACGGGCGGCGGTGCCTTCCTGTCCGAAGCCAATCGCGCGATGATCTCTGCGCGCGGCGTGTCCGTCTGGCTCAATGCCGACCTGCCGGTGTTGTGGAACCGGGTGAAACACAAGGACACGCGGCCGTTGCTGAGAACCGAAAATCCGCGCGCGACGCTGGCTGCGCTCTATGAGGCGCGTGTGCCGCTCTATGCGAAATCCGACCTGATGGTGGTCTCGGATGGCGATGCCGCGATTGAACAGATGGTGGACCGGGTGATCGAGGTGCTTGAAACCCGGCCCGATGTTTTGGAACGGAACTAGATGCAAGAAACCGTGTATGTGGACCTGGGCGACCGGTCCTATGACGTTGTGATCGGCCCGGATCTGCTGGCTGAGGCCGGGTCCCGGATTGCGCCAATGCTGCGGCGGCCACGCGTGGCCGTGGTTTCGGACGAACAGGTGGCGGCGCTGCATCTGGACGGGCTGCGTGCCGGATTGGCCGCAGCGGGGATCGAGATGGTCTCATTGGAATTGCCAGCAGGCGAGGCCACCAAAAGCTGGCCGCACTTCGAACGCACGGTGGAATGGCTGCTGGCCGAGAAGGTCGAGCGCAACGATGTGGTCGTTGCCCTCGGCGGCGGTGTGATCGGCGATCTGGTTGGCTTTGCGGCTGCTGTATTGCGCCGGGGCGTGCGGTTCGTGCAAGTCCCCACTTCGCTTCTGGCGCAGGTCGATAGCTCGGTCGGCGGCAAGACCGGCATCAACGCGCCGCAGGGCAAGAACCTGATCGGTGCCTTCCATCAACCCTCGCTGGTGCTGGCCGATACCTCGGTCCTGCAAACCCTGACGCCGCGAGATTTCATCGCGGGCTATGGCGAGGTGGTCAAATACGGGTTGCTGGGGGACGCGGACTTCTTCGAATGGCTTGAGCAAAACGGACCAGCGCTGTCGGCGGGCGATATGCGAGCGCGGGTGCGGGCGGTGAAGCGCTCGGTGCAGATGAAGGCCGACATCGTGGCCCGCGACGAGACCGAGCAGGGCGACCGCGCGCTGCTCAATCTCGGTCATACCTTCTGCCACGCGCTGGAGGCTGCGACAGGTTACTCCGACCGGCTCTTGCATGGTGAGGGCGTAGCAATTGGCTGCGCACTGGCCTTCGAGCTGTCGGCGCGGCTGGGGCTGTGCTCTCAGGAGGACCCGAGCCGGGTCCGCGCGCATCTCAAAGCGATGGGGATGAAGACCGATCTGGCCGACATTCCCGGCGAGCTGCCTGGGGCCGCGGCTTTGATCGATCTGATGGCGCAGGACAAGAAAGTGATCGACGGGCAGCTCCGCTTTATTCTGGCGCGTGGCATCGGCCAGGCTTTTGTCACCTCTGATGTACCCGCCGCTGCGGTGCGCACTGTGCTTGAAGATGCGCTGGCAACCTGTTGAAAAGCATCAGCGACCCTGGATTACCATAAGCTCGCCGACATTCTCGGCGGTGATGTAGCCCAGCATGATCCCGTTGGCGGCGCAGACGGCGACGGCCGGGGCTCCGTTGTGCAAAGCGTCCAGCACCGTGTCCAGTCCGTCCGTCAGCGCAACGCGCGGGATGTCCCGTTCCATCACCGAAGCTGCGGGGGTTGATCGGGGTTCTTCGCCTGCCAGCGCAGAAAAAAGCCGTGCGCGGGTCACGAAACCCAGCAGCGCGCCAGCGGTGTCGACCACCGGAAACTCGTGCTGCGTACTGCGGATCACGGCCTGCGCTGCGGAATTCAAGGTGTCGTTGGGTGTCAATGTCTCGAAACTTGTGATCATCGCGTCACGCGCCTCCAGATTGCGCGAGACCGAGCGCATGGCGACATCCTGGCTTTCCGCGCTGGCGGCAAAAAACACAAAGACTGCAATCAGCACCAGCACGGGATTGGCCGAGCTGAGCCCATAAAACCCCAGACCAAGCGCCAGAACGCGCCCTGCCGTGGCCGCGACCCGTGTGGCCAAAACCCGGTCCATCCAGATGCTGAGCAGCGCACGGAACACCCGCCCGCCATCCATCGGAAAGGCGGGGATCATGTTGAATACCGCAAGAAACAGGTTCACCAGCGCCAGCCGACCCCAGAAATCGGCGTTAGGATTTTCGACACTGCTGAGCGTATCGGTACCGATCCGGGCGCCCAGCAGGAACAAAAGGGCGCAGATCACAATGTTGACGGCTGGTCCAGCCAGTGCAACCGCGATCTCTTCGCCCGGTTTTTCCGGCATCCGCTCCAGCCTGGCCAAGCCGCCGATGGGCAGAAGCGTGATATCGGGCGTGCGAATGCCATAGCGTCGCGCCACCAGCGCGTGTCCGAACTCATGGGCGAGAACACAGGCAAATAGCGCCAGAACAAAGAGAATGTTCCAGGTGGCACCGATTACGCCACCATAGCCATAGGCCGAAAACCCGACCCAGGCGATCAGCAGAAAAAACGTGACATGAACCCGCAGTTCCGACCCCAGCAGGCGGCCTATCGGGAAGGACCATGTCACCGGTTCGTGCCTTTAGAACGGAATCTCGTCGTCATCGATCCCGCCAGAAGCTGGGGCAGGGGCGCTGCCGCCACGTGACCCGCCGTAGCTGTAGCCCTGTGGCCCGCTGTCATAGCCGCCGCCATATCCACCGCCCTGACCTCCGCCATAGCCACCACCACCGCCGCCTTCGCCACGGCCATCCAGCATGGTCAGCGTCGAGCCAAACCCTTGCAGCACAACTTCGGTCGAATACCGGTCCTGACCGGACTGATCCTGCCATTTGCGGGTCTGCAACTGGCCTTCGACATAGACCTTTGACCCTTTGCGCAGATATTGTTCGGCAACACGAACCAGACCTTCGTTGAAGATCGCGACAGAGTGCCATTCGGTCCGCTCGCGGCGTTCGCCGGTGTTGCGATCTTTCCAGGTCTCGGACGTTGCAATGCGCAGGTTGCAGACCTTGCCGCCGTTCTGGAACGAACGTACCTCTGGGTCGCGGCCCAGATTTCCGATAAGAATGACTTTGTTGACCGAGCCTGCCATGGCTTTCCCCATCTGTTGTTCTGTCTTGATGTCGCGAATCTGCGCGATCTGTCCCGGAGACCCTATACGGCCCTGAACTTGGTTAAAACTAGGTATAGCAACACGGAACCACTCGCGCGCGGCACATCTCCCGAACTCTTTCATTTCCGGGCAAAATATGTATAGTCCCGCGTCGAGGTGTAGTAGGCGGGCAGTGAGTATGCGCAGGTTTGTATCGGGGCTTGTTGTGGTTGGCGTCGCGTTTTCGGCAGTGCCGGCGGCGGCTGATATGTTCGGAACCAAGAGCCGCAGGGACCTGTTCAAGAACCAGGCGAAATTCCTCGATACACGCGGTGCCAGCCAGTACGAGAACTCGGTGCGCCTGCGTCCACCCTCGGCGCAAGGCAGCTTCGACAAGCGCTATACCGGCAAGTACCGCGGTCAATACACGGCCATGGCCCGGGACGCTGCGCGTCGGCATAACGTTCCCGAAGAGCTGTTTCTGCGTCTGGTGCAACAGGAAAGCAATTGGAACCCGCGCGCCAAGTCGCACAAGGGCGCGTTGGGTCTGGCCCAGTTGATGCCGGAAACGGCGCGCTCGCTGGGCGTGAACCCGCATGATCCCTATGAAAACCTCGACGGCGGCGCGCGCTATCTGTCGATCCAGTTTCGCGAGTTCAAATCCTGGCGCTTGGCGCTGGCTGCCTACAATGCCGGTCCCAAGGCGGTGCAGAAGCATGGCGGCGTGCCACCGTACAAGGAAACCAAGAACTACGTGAAAAAGATCTGGGGCGGGTGACGCAGGTTTGCGTTGAATCAAATCCTGATCGAATTTATCTGGTATGCCGAAGCCAGTGACTCAGCGCTTCGGAGACCTCATCTATGCGATCTGCCCTGATAACCATACTCCTCGCGTCCGGAGCGGCACAGGCGGACCCGCCATCCAGTCTGGAAGCGCTTGGAGAGGCGCTGTTCTTTGACACCAACCTGTCAGCCAACCGGACCATGTCCTGCGCCACCTGTCACGATCCCGAGGCGGGGTTTGCCGATATCCGCGAAACCGATCTGGGCCGAGCAGTGTCCTTGGGCGATGACGGTCAGTCGCTTGGCGATCGCAACGCGCCCACGGCGTCTTATGCCGCTTTGGTTCCCGGTCTGCATCGTGCCGAAGATGGTGTATGGGCCGGGGGCCTGTTCTGGGACGGGCGCGCCGATACGCTGGAGGATCAAGCAGGCGGTCCACCGCTGAACCCGATCGAGATGGGCATGCCCGATAAAGCAGCTGTCGTGGCGCGGCTGCAGGAGAACCCTGACTACGTAATCGCCATGCGTGGCCTGTTCGATGAGACGCTTTTTGACGACACGGATCGGGCCTATGCGGCGATGACCTCGGCCATCGCCGCATTCGAACGGACCGATTTCTTCGCGCCCTTTGATAGCAAGTATGACCGGTTCCTGAGGGGCGAATATCAACTGAGCAAGGAAGAGGAACTGGGCCGCCTGCTGTTCTTCTCGGAGCAATTCACCAATTGCAACCAGTGCCACCAACTCCAGCGCGGCGAGATTGATCCGGGCGAGACTTTCACCAATCACGAATATCACAACATAGGCGTGCCCACCCATGAAGCGGTGCGCGCGTATAACGGTGTACCGCTTGATCTGGCCGATGCCGGGCTGCTGGCCAACCCCGATATCGAGGATGTGGCGCAAGAAGGGAAATTCCGGGTGCCCACCTTGCGCAACGTGGCGGTGACCGGACCCTATATGCATAACGGCGTCTTCGAAGACCTGCGCACCGTTGTGCTTTTCTACAACAAATACAACACGAAGGCCGCCGGTCGGCAGATCAACCCCGAGACCGGCGCGGCCTGGCGAGACCCCGAAGTGGCGACAACGCTGTCGTTCGAGGAACTGACCGACGCCCCTGCGCTGGATGATCAGCGCATCGACGCCTTGGTCGCCTTTATGAAAACGCAGACAGATGCGCGCTACGAACACCTGATCGATGCCGACTGAGCCCTATGGATCGCTTACGTTCAGAGCTGCGCGACTGACACCGCACGCCGGGCGGTCGGATTGGCGGCGCGTTGTTCGATCCAGTCAAAGACCAGCTTCGGTCCCCGACGGGTGCTAGACTGATCGCGGGACATGACATAGCCCGCGTTTGTCACCACCACATCTTCGGTGACCTGAACCAACAGGTCTTGTTGAATCAGGCCATCCACCAGCCCGAGCCAGCCCAGCGCAACCCCGTTTCCGGCAATCGCAGACTGGGTGACCATGTCGTAGTTGTTGAAGCTGATGTAATTCTTCGATCGTGCGTCCGAGATGCCCAACCCCTCAAACCACCCTTGCCAGGTTTGCCAATGAGCCGATGGTGGTTTCGACAGGCTTAACAACTGCAGATCCAGCAGGGACTCGGAGGATGCAATCGGGCCGTTTTCGGCGAGAAAGCCCGGGCTGCAAACGGCTGCGACGCGTTCGCGCAATAGAGCCACCTCGCCCTTGCCGATCGTGTTGAAGGACTGAATATGGATATTGATATCCCAGTCCTCGGATCCCTTTTCGGGCGGTGCTTGCGAGGCGAGGATCTGAATCTCGATTTCATCCCCCAACTCATCGCGAAGGTCAGAAAGCTGCGGCAACAGCCAAAAGGTCGCGAAGGAAAAATCCGCCGATATGCGTACGCGCGGCCTCGACTTGCGTTCCAGCAGCGCTTCGACAGAACTGCCCAACTGGCTCATGGCAGGCCGCACCACATTGAGCAGACGCAGCCCCTCATTGGTCAGGCTCACGCCGCGATGTTCGCGCCGGAACAGGCTGACACCAAGCTCAGCCTCAAGTGCTTTGATTTTCTGCGAGATCGCTGATTGCGTCACCCCCAGAGCATCCGCTGCGCCCGACAGGTTTCCAAACCGGGCCACCAGATCGAACGCATGCAGGGCCACAAGCATGTGACCAAGTTTCCTATTAACGCTGCTAAGATCATCCATAATCAATTTACTACTGCAAAAACCGACCCGGTTCTAAATAAAATCCCCCAATGCAATGGATTAGCTTAGAATAAAGCTACCAAACAAAAAACAGCGAACAGAACAGGGAAGTTACATGTCAATCAAACCACCCTTAACAGACCTGCCCATCGAGGTTGCCGATGGCGGATTCTATCGGGGTTTCAGTCACATGGTCACGATTTCGTCCAAGCTGGCGATCGGCGGTCTTGTGGTCTGGGCCATCGCATTCCCAGAGCAATCCGGCGCGGTCCTGAACTCGATCAACGCATTCATCCTTTCGTCTTTTGGCGCCTGGTATATCTGGACGGTTGCGCTTTTTGTGCTGTGCTGCCTCGCCTTTGCGATCTGGCCTACAGCGGGCCGGTTGAAACTTGGGCTTGATACCGACGAGCCCGAGTTTTCCAACTTCTCTTGGTTCTCCATGATGTTCGGGGCCGGGATCGGCGTGGGGATGCTCACCTGGGCCGTGGCCGAACCGATGTATCACTGGACCAACAACCCCGAGGTCATACAGGGGCTTACAGAGGGCAGTACCGAGGGCAATGTCAGAATGGCCTACAAATGGTCCTTCCTGCATTGGGGTCTCGGGGCCTGGGCCTGTTACGCGATTGCCGGTCTGGCGCTTGGTTTCTTTGCCTATCGCCGGGGTCTGCCGCTGACCATGCGCTCGTCGCTGACGCCGCTTTTCGGCGCGCGCCTCTCGGGTTCGCTGGGCCATATCGTCGACATCGTTGCGGTGGTGGCAACCATTCTGGGTGTTGCGCAAACGCTGGGCTTTGGCGTTGAGCAATTCGTTGCTGGCTTGACCCGGATCGGGATAGGCGGACTGACCAATGCCGAAGGCACCGCGAACACAGCCGGTGTCCTGATCGCCATTATCGTCATCATGGCGGCCTCGACCGCCTCGGCGCTGTCCGGGGTTGGCAAGGGCATCAAATGGCTGTCGAACATCAACATGGTGCTCAGCATCGCGCTCTTGGCCTTTTTCCTCGTGTTCGGCTCGACCTTCTTCGGTCTGCAGGCGCTGTTCTTGGGGCTCTGGGATTACATGATCGCGCTGCCCGACATGATGTTCCGCGTTTGGGCTGGTGACGGTAACCCCGACAGCATCGCCTCCAAGCTGGAAGGCTGGCAGGGCGGCTGGTCAGTGTTCTACTGGGCCTGGTGGATCGCCTTTGCGCCTTTCGTTGGCCTGTTTCTTGCGCGTATCTCCAAGGGCCGGACCATCCGTGAGTTCGTGCTGGGCGCGATGATTGTGCCGTCGCTGATGTGCTTTGTCTGGTTCACATGGGCCGGTGGCACCGCCATTGACCTGGAACTGAAAGGCGCTGAAGGTATCATCAAGAACGCACCCGATGGCGACAAGATCTTTGCAATGGTGCAGTACATGTTGGCACCGTTCCTCGGCTGGGCCATGTCGGTGATGATCGTTGTCCTGCTGATGACCTATCTGGTCACTACTGCGGACAGTGCCGTGCTGATCGTGAACACCATCAATGCTGCGGGCGATGAAGGTCCCAAAGCACGCCCGCATATCATCTTCTGGGGTGTTGCGCTGGGTGCCGTGGTGACGGCTCTGCTGCTGGTCGGCGGGCTCAAGGCGATCCAGACCGCGATGGTGATCGGGGCCTTGCCCTTCTCGCTGGTGATGGTCTTGCAGTGTTTCGCGCTGATCAAGGCGATCTACAACGATGGCAAACGCGAAAAGGCCGGGATACCCACGACGGTCGCGCAAGAGCCTGCTGAATAGGGCATCTTAAAACCGTCGCCACCGAGTCCTGACGGTGGCGGCAACGCAAGGGCTGGGTCAATTGGCCCAGCCCTTTCAATTTGATCCGCCTTAAATTTATTCGGCCGCGATCTTGATCACCGGCTGCATCCGCGCCAGCACCTCATCGGACAGGTGGCATTTGATCTGGTGCCCCTCTGCCAGCCGTTTGACCGGCGGCACCTCACGTTCGCACAGATCACCTCCAACTTCGGATTTCCACCGGCAGCGGGTCTGGAACGGACAACCCGGCGGCGGGTTCATTGCCGAAGGAATGTCGCCCTCCAGCACGATATGTTCCTTTTCGATCGAAGTATCGGCGATGGGCACCGCGCTGAGCAGCGCCTCGGTATAGGGGTGATAGGGCGGCGAGAACACCTCGTCGGTAGAGCCCAGTTCCACCACGTGCCCCAGATACATCACCATCACCCGGTCGCTGAGATATCGTACGATACTCAGGTCATGTGAGATAAACAGCAGCGTCGTCTTCTGCTCGCGCTGGATCTCCATCAACAAGTCGGTCACCGCCGCCTGCACCGAGACATCCAGCGCCGAGACCGGCTCATCCGCCACCACGATCCGCGCGTCGCCCGCAAAGGCCCGCGCGATCCCCACGCGCTGTTTCTGGCCACCAGAGAGCTGTCGTGGCATCCTGTCGGCAAAGGCGCGCGGCAGCTTCACCAGATCGAGCAGTTCCAGCATGCGCTTCTTACGCTCGGCTTCGGAATTGCCGATCCCGAAAATCTCCAGGGCCCGAATGATCTGCCGCCCCACGGTCATAGACGGGTTGAGCGTGTCGAACGGGTTCTGGAAAACCATCTGCACTTCCGAAACGGTCTTTGTGTCGCGCTCTTCGATGGGCACGCTCTCGATATTGCGGTTGTCCAGCAGGATCTGGCCGTCCGTGGCGGTCTCCAGCCCCATCAGCACCTTGGCGAATGTGGATTTGCCGCAACCCGACTCGCCCACAATCGCCAGCGTCTCGGATTCGCGCGCCTCAAAGCTCAGCGTTTCATTGGCCTTGACCACCTTGGTCTGCCCGCCACCGAACAACGCATTGGCAGCCACCTCATAGTATTTCTTGAGGTTGTCCATCTTCAGGACAACGTTGCCAACCTCGGCCTTTTCCTTCCGCTCGCCCACCGTGATCGGCGCGTTCCAGTCAATCTCCTTGTATTTCAGGCAGCGCGTGTGATGGCGGTCATTGCCGGGCACGGCCTCCATCGCGATCTCCTGCGCGTCACAGCGACCTTCCTCGAAATAGTCGCAGCGAGGACCGAAATTGCAGCCCGGCGGGCGTTCATGGGGTAGGGGAAAGTTGCCTGGAATCGCCACCAGTGGGCGCGCGTTCTTGTCCGCACCGGGCAGCGGGATCGACCGGAACAGCGCCTGCGTATAAGGGTGCTGCATCTCGTCAAACACATCCTTGATGGAGCCGCGCTCGACCGCTTCGCCGGAATACATCACGCAGAGCCGGTCGCAGGTTTCCAGCACCAGTCCCAGATTGTGGCTGATGAACAGCATCGAGGTGCCGTATTTCTTGCCCAGATCCTTGACCAGTTCGACCACCGCCGCCTCGACAGTCACGTCCAAAGCGGTGGTGGGCTCGTCCAGGATCAAAAGCGCCGGTTTCGACATCAGCGCCATGGCAATGACGATCCGTTGCTGCTGGCCGCCCGACAACTGGTGTGGGAAGGAATTCAGCATCCGCTCGGGATCGGGCAGCCGCACATCCGTGACCACCTCAAGCGCGCGCGCATAAGCTTCTTCTGCGCCGACGCCTTCGTGGATCATCGGTACTTCCATCAACTGCTTGCCGATCTTCATCGCCGGGTTCAGGCTGGCCATCGGCTCTTGATAGATCATCGCGATCTCGTTGCCGCGAATATCGCGCAGTTCTTCGGCGCTCATCTCACTCAGTTCCCGGCCCTTGAACTTGATCGTGCCACCGACAATCCGTCCATTCTTGCCCAGATCCTGCATGACGCCCAGCGCCACGGTTGATTTGCCACAGCCGGATTCGCCGACCAGCCCCACTGCTTCACCGGGCTGTACGGTGACCGAGAAATCCATCACCGCCGGTATTTCCCGCAGGCGGGTGAAGAAGGAAATCGACAGTTTGTCAATTTCCAGGATGGGCCCGTCATACTCCGCCAGTTTGTTCATCGGTGTGTCTCCCTGTCCGAGCTCGAAAGCGGTCCGCTTCTTTTTCTCGGTAAAAATACGGCGGGGGACCGGGGGCTGGCCCCCGGTCCGCCCTTGCGATCAATCCTTCAGGCTCTCTTCCCGCAAACCATCTGCCAGCAGGTTCAAACCCAGCACCATGCTCAGCAGCGCCAGCGCCGGGGGCAGGGCGGGGTGCAGATAGATCGAGAGTAGCCTGCGTCCCTCGTTGATCGTGGATCCCCAATCCGGGCTTTCCGGTGGCAGACCCAGACCGAAGAAGCCCAATGTGCCGAGAAGGATGGTGGTGTAGCCGATGCGCAAACAGAAATCGACGATCAGCGGTCCGCGCGCATTGGGCAGAATTTCCCACAGCATGATATACCATGGACCTTCACCACGGGTTTGTGCGGCAGCCACGTAATCGCGCGTCTTGATGTCCATGGTCAGACCCCGCACGATGCGGAACACCGTGGGCGAGTTCACGAAGACAACCGAGACGAACACCACCAATATCCCGCCCGGTATGTCGAACGGATCCAGCACCGAGGGCAGGCCCGGAATGCTGTAGGTGGGCGCGTTGACAATATTGCCGTTGGAAGAGATCAGCGCCAGATAGAGCCAGATCGCTACACCCAGCACACCGATCAGAAGCGGCGTGCGGAATTTTGGCTGTGTGAAGAACCGCGAATTTAGCAGCACAGCCAGGAACAGGATCGGGAACAGGAACAGCACCGCCGCCATGTAATTGGGCACTCCGGTTGCCACGATCTCGGGCGTGACCAGCAGATAGAAGAGCAGGATCACCGGGAAGGCCAGGATCAGGTTGGCCAGGAAGGACAGAAAGATGTCCAGTCGCCCACCGTAATAGCCTGCCGGCAGGCCCAGCGTGATGCCCACCATAAAGGCAAAGACCGTTGCCATGGGTGCGATCTGCACAACAACCCAGGCGCCCTTGACCATCCGGCTGAACACGTCGCGCGCCAGATTGTCGCCGCCGAGCAGATACCAGGCATATTGCCCCTCTTCGGGGCTGGGCAACGGCGTGCCCGGCACTTTGTTCTTCATGCCCGAAATCTGAGTCAGCGGGTCATGGGTCACGATCAGGTCCATGGCGCCGAAGATGCCGGTGAAGACCCAGAACATGACAAGGCCAAAGCCGATCATGCCGATGGGGCTATCGAACATCTTGCCATAAAGCCCTAATCGTCGCTTGAACGCGACGGACAAGGCAAAGAGCAGGATCAGCGCGATCCACACCGAGGAGAACTGGTACATGATGCGCAGAAAAATCTGAAATCCCGTGAGAGGTTCCATGGTTCAATTCCTCCCTCAGGAAATCCGAATACGCGGGTTCAGGTAGACATAGCCGATATCGGATATCAGCTGCGTCACCAGCACCACAAAGACCGACACAACCGAGACCGCCAGCAGCAGCTGGATGTCATTGTTCCCGGCAGCCTGCACCAGAACCCAGCCGAAACCCTTGTAGTTGAACAGGATCTCGACGATCACCACGCCATTCAACAGCCAGGGGAATTGCAGCATGATCACAGTGAAGGGTGCGATCAGCGCGTTTCTGAGCGCGTGTTTCATCACGATATTGGGGAAACTTACGCCTTTCAGCCGCGCGGTGCGGATATACTGCGCCGTCATCACCTCGGTCATCGAGGCGCGGGTCATACGGGCAATGTACCCCATCCCGTAGAGCGCGATCGTCAGCACCGGCAGAAAGAAATTCTCGAACGTGGCGTTTTCCATCGCCGATGTGGCGGTGCCCTTGAACCATTTCAGCCCTACGGCAGAGGAGGCAAAGACCGCGATGAAGATCACCCCGGAGACATATTCGGGCGTGGCCGTGGTAATGATCGAGAAGGTGGAGAGCGAACGGTCCAGCTTCGAGCCTTCTCGCATTCCGGCCAAGATGCCGACAATAAGCGCCAAGGGCACCATCAGCAGTATGACGCAACCCATCAGTTTGCCGGTCAGGGCGAGTTTCTCGCCCACCTTTCCGGCAACCGGCGCCTTAAAGAAGATCGAGTATCCCCAATCGCCCTGCAGCAACCCGCAGCGCGCGGGGGCTTGGGCGGGATCTTCTCCGTGGACAATGCACCGCCCGGTGACCTTTCCGTCTTCGTCGGTATAGGTCCATCCCTTGGCCACGCCCAGCCATTCCCCGTAGCGCACGAGCATCGGGCGGGTATAGCCGTTTTTGTTCAACCAGCTCGCGACCTCTTCGTCGGTCATTCGGGCATTGCCCTCGAACTTGGCGACCTTTTCCAGGTTTGGCTGGAGGTTTGTCAGAAAGAACACGATGAAGGTAAGCGCAAGCGCAGTAAGCACCATGACGCCAAATCGCTGTAGGATGAACCGTCCCATATTGGATTGTCCCTCTTATTCTTATTGCCGACTAAGCCGGGGCAAATGGCACTCCGCAAAAGACGGGGTGCCGTGGGCCGCCGCTTGGACGGCCCACGCGAAGCAGTGTCAGTTTATTCGGCCAGGCCGATATACTGATACTTGATCTCGAACTGTGCATGCATCTCGGCATTCAGCACGTTCTCTCGGGAGTGATTGTAGATCGACCGCCAGTAGGGCTGAATGATCACGCCTTCTTCCTGCATGATTTCTTCCAGCCGTTTCGCCAGTACGCGGCGCTTGTCCGCATCCGCGATGGCGCTGGCCTCGGTCAGGACCTTGTCGAACTCCTCGTTGGCGAAACCGGTTTCGTTCCAGGGAACACCGGACTTGTAGGCCAGCGTCAGAACCTGGACGCCCAGCGGACGCTGGTTCCAGGTGGTCGACGAGAAGGGGTATTTGTCCCAGTCGTTCCAGAAGGTCGATCCGGGCAGGATCTTGCGGTTGACCTTGATCCCAGCATCGCGAAGCTGGGCTGCCACCGCATCGGTCGTGTCCTTTTCGAAACCGTCATCCAGCGAGATGAGCTCATGTTCGAAATCTTCGAGCCCGGCCTCACGCATTGCGGCCAATGCGCCCTCTGGATCATGGACCGGCGGCGGCAGTTGCGCATATTCCGGGTGGATCGGGCTGACATGGTGGTTCTCGGCAACGGTGCCGCGCCCGGCATAGCCCAGTTCCAGGACAATTGCGTTGTCGACGGCCATGGCCAGAGCACGGCGCACGGCGGCGTCGGCATAAGGTTTGACCCCGTCAACCTCAGCGTTCTGGTTGGGACGGGTGATGATGGTTGCTGCCGTCGCCGCCTCAGACCGGTTCATCCCTAGGCCGTCGAGGATGTCGATAAACTCACCCACGGATTCGTAGGTCATGTCGACTTCTTCAGCCTCCACTGCGGCCATGATGGTCGCGGGATCGGTGCCGTAGTCGATGAATTCGACCCGGTCCAGATAGGCGCCGTTGCCTTCGTTCCACCATTTGTGATCCGGGTTGCGGACCATCACGGCCTTTTCGCCGACCGCATAGCTTTCGGGCAGATAGGGACCGGTGCCGATCGGGTTGTCGATCGGGTTGCCGCCATCCAGCGACGGGTGCGTGATTGCCGCCGGATAGTCGGCGATACCCGCTACAATGGTGATATCCGGTTCAGGTAGATTCAGAACGACGGTGTGGTCATCCTTGGCAACGATCGCGCCTGCGACGGCTTTCTTTGTTTCTGGATCAACAAGCGGCCCCATGCGGGTGGCCATCGAGTTGCCTTCAACGGTGCCGTCACACCACAGTTCGAAATTGTGGACCACATCCGCTGCGGTGAACGGATCACCATTGTTCCAGGTGACGCCCTTGCGCAGGTTGATTGTGATCGTCTTGGCGTCGTCGCTCGTTTCCCAGCTCTCCGCAAGTACAGGAGAGAAGCTGCCGTCATTGTGGTAGTGGATCAGATATTCCAGCCAGCCCCGGGTCATGTTGCCCATTTCGGACCATTCATAGAGGCGCGGTTCGCGCATCCCGTGCACTTCCATCTGGATGCGCAGCGTTCCGCCCTGTTTCGGTGTGGCTTGGGCGGCGGCCGGGGTAGGCAGGCCGATCATGCTGTAAGCGGCGGCTGCGGTGACGCCCAGCCCGGTCGCGCGGGTCAGGAATTCGCGGCGGCTGAGTTTACCGTCACGATACTCCTGAGCGTGCATCTCTGCCGCCCAGTGTATCGGTTTTCCGGTCAGTGTCTTCTTGGTCATCGTGGTCTCCCCGTGAGTGTATCTGTTTTTGATTGAGTCGGGAGCACCCATGCCTTCGGTACAGGCAGGTATGACGCGGGTGGCGCGTTGGTCTTTTCAAGCTCCCCATAGCAACATACGGCAACAGAAAATCTCACGCGTCAACGATTGCTTTCGCCCTTTCGTGGTTCAAAAGCGACATTGGCATTATTTAAAAACGACTCTGCGGAGAAAGAGGGTTCTTCTGCGGTCAGGGTCTAGCCCTATGCTGCATTGCGGCGGATCGCCGACGGAGCGAGGCCGGTATGGTGCTGCATGAAGCGGGTAAAATAGGCCGCGCTGCTGAAGCCCAGATCACGGGCGATATGGCTGGCGGGGCGGTTGCTTTGCAACAGGGCCGCGCGTGCTTCGTGCAGTACGCGGTCGGTCAGCAGCGCCGCGGCAGTACGTCCGGTCTGCGATTTGCAGACCCGCGTCAGATGGGTCGGCGTCACGCCAAGCGCCTCGGCATGGTCACCCATACTGGCACCGGTCGCGTGGGCGTGAACCAGCCGGTCGAAATAGCGGCGCGCAAGCCGGCGCGCGGCGCTGGCGCGGGGTGCGGTAGGCTCTGCCTCGGTCGTGCGCTGTAGCCAGATGGCGGCCAGTTCGGCATAGGCAAGAACCGCCTTTGCGCTCAGGCTCTTTGAACTGTCCTGTTCGCGGCCGATGGCATCCAGCAGACCGGCCAGCTCGTTTTGTGTGGCCACGTCGCGAACCCGAAGATGCACGGGGTGGTCTGGCAGCGAGGGGGCGCAACCCACCGGCAGAACCAGCGCCTGACCAAAGCATTGCCGTCCCAGATCGATGGCCAGCAACTGTCTTGCCGGGACAAAGATGGCGTTATGGGTGCCGATACCGGCCCGCGCGCCGTCAAACAGCGCGACGCCCTGACCCCGCGTGATCCAAAGCAGCAGGTGATCGGCCCGGTCATGTGGCAGCTCAAGTTGCCAGCGTCCGAGCGGCGCAAGCTGCGGCAGGCTTTGCAGCCGGACATCATTTCTTGCCTGCATATCGCCGGTCACCATGGCACCAATCCAACGGGAAACAGAGTGTTTCGACATTTACAGCATGAAAGCGGCAGACGGACAACCAGCCGGGTTCGCTCAGAGGTCGGGCCGCACCTTGTGCCAGTCGCCCATCCTTGCGCGAAACCAAGTCCGCTGGCGTTTGGCGAATTGTCGCGTGGCGATCGTCGCACGTTCGCGCGCGCCCTCAAGATGGATGTCACCATCGAGATAGGCCACGATCTCTGGTACGCCGATGGCCTTGCAGGAGGGCAGGTTGGGGTCGTAGCGCTGGCGCATCGCGGCCACCTCGTCCAAGGCACCACCCGCCAGCATTGCGTCGAAGCGGCGGTTGATGCGATCAAGTAGCCAATCCCGGTCGTTTTCCATGACGATCGGCACGGACTGGCTCAGGGGCAGGATCGGTTCGGCTGCGTCCGCCTGCCAATCCGCCAATGGCCGCCCGGTGGCGCGCAGCACTTCCCAGGCACGCTGCACACGGGCGCGGTTTTGCTGGTCGATTCCCTGAGCAGTACTCGCGTCCAGCCCGTCCAGAAGCGCATCCAGGGGCAGTGAATCACCTTCAGCGCGGATGTCGGGCGGTGTTGGCGGGATATCGGCCATCCCCTCGGTCAGAGATCTGAAATAGAGCCCTGTCCCGCCAACGATGATCGGACGATGCGGGCCGGCCAACAGCGGCGTCACCTCTCGCAGCCAATGGCCCGCCGAATAGGCCAGATCATAGGGAACATGCCCATAGAGCTTGTGCGGCGCCCGCGCTTCTTCCTCGGTCGAGGGCCGCGCGGTGATCACACGCCAGCAGTCATAGACCTGACTGGCATCGGCATTGATAATCACGCCACCATAGGTTTCGGCAATCTCAAGCGCCAGCTCCGACTTGCCCGAGGCGGTGGGACCCGCGATCAGAACCGGTAAGTCCTTGGGGATGTCAGGCAGTTGCGCGGCAAGCCTCATGTGAGCACCCGCGCATACCGCAAATTCCTTGCCATCTGACACTCAACCCGCATTGAACCTCGCTGCGTTTTGCTCCATTTTGCGCCGCAATTACACCGGTGCCGCAGCGGAGCGCAACATGACCTCTCATTCCCCCAAAATCGTGACGCAAGCCAAATACAATCGGGTGATGCTGAAAATATCGGGGGAGGCGTTGATGGGGGACCAGGGATTCGGGCTGCACCCGCCCACCGTCCAGCGCATTGCCGAAGAGGTCAAATCGGTCCATGATATGGGTGTCGAGATCTGCATGGTGATCGGCGGCGGCAATATCTTCCGCGGTCTGCAGGGCTCGGCCCAGGGAATGGAGCGCACCACGGCCGACTATATGGGCATGCTGGCCACGGTGATGAACGCGCTGGGGATGCAATCGGCGCTGGAAGGCCTGGGGGTCTTTACCCGTGTGATCTCGGCCATTCCGATGGATCAGGTCTGCGAGCCCTATATCCGTCGCCGCGCAGTGCGCCACCTCGAGAAGAAGCGGGTCTGCATCTTTGCCGCCGGTACCGGCAACCCCTATTTCACCACCGATACCGCCGCCGCTTTGCGTGCCAGCGAAATGGCCTGCGAGGCGATCTTCATGGGCAAGCAGGTCGACGGCATCTATGACAGCGATCCCAAGACCAACCCCGAGGCCAAACGCTATGACCGGATCACCTATAACGAGGTGCTGACCAAGAACCTCAAGGTGATGGACGCCTCGGCCATCGCGCTTACGCGGGACAATAACATGCCGCTGATCGTGTTTTCGCTAGATGAACCAGGCGGGTTCCGGGGCATTCTGGCCGGTGAAGGCACCTATACAAAGGTGCTGGGCTAGCCGTTACCCAAAGGAGCGCCTGCGGCGCGCTTTGTCTGTTTGCGTTGCCACGCAGTTTGCGAGGCTTCGCCTCGCGCTCCGGGGTATGTTTGATCAGATGAAGAGCGGATAGTCGCTTGATGCGGTCTCGTCTTTGCCGCGATTGTGCGCCATGATTGCTATACATCCAGAAGCCGATGGCGTATGACCCGTCAAAACAGCACCTGAAGCAAGGGGAGTGGGCAGCATGTCTGATGATTTCGAACTGGACACCGACGATCTGAAGCGCCGCATGGATGGCTCTATGGCCAATCTGCGGACCGAGTTCGCCTCGCTGCGCACCGGCCGCGCCTCTGCCTCGATGCTGGAACCGGTGATGGTGGATGCCTATGGCTCGATGACGCCGATCAATCAGGTCGGCACCGTGAACGTGCCCGAGCCACGCATGGTGACTGTGAATGTGTGGGACAAGTCGCTGGTCGGCAAGGTGGAAAAGGCCATTCGCGAAAGCGGGCTGGGCATCAACCCGCAGCTTAACGGCACGATCATCATGTTGCCGATCCCGGAACTGAACGAGGAACGCCGCCGCGAGCTGGGCAAGGTGGCCGGGCAATATGCAGAAAGCGCCCGCGTTGCGATCCGCAATGTGCGTCGTGACGGGATGGATCAGATCAAGAAGGCAAAGGCCGACGGGATGTCGGAGGACGACCAGAAGTTCTGGGAGACCGAGGTGCAGGATCTGACGGATGAGATGATAAAGGCCGTCGATACCGCGCTGGAAACCAAGCAAGCCGAAATCATGCAGGTGTGAACGCGTCTGGTGATGCCCAAGGATCCTTTCTCTGACACTGCGGGCGGCCCGCGCCATGTTGCCATCATCATGGATGGCAATGGTCGCTGGGCACAGGCCCGCGGGCGACCGCGGCTTTTCGGGCATCACGCCGGTGCACGCCGCGTGCGCGAAGTGGTCGAGGCCTGCCCCGATCTGGGTATCGAATATCTGACGATCTTTGCGTTTTCGACCGAGAACTGGAAGCGAACCCAGGTCGAGGTGGCCGGGCTGATGACGCTGTTCCGGCGCTATATCACCAAAGAAACCCGCGCATTGGCCGAACGCGGTGTTTGCGTGCGTTTTATCGGCGACCGGGTGCGGCTGGACAGCAAGCTTGTCGCGCTGATGGACACTCTGGAGGAAAAGACGCGTGACAATGCGCGGGTGAACCTGACCATCGCGCTGAACTATGGCGGTCGCGACGAGGTGGCCCGCGCCACAAGGCGGTTGGCGCAGGATGTGGCGAGGGGAAAACTGAACCCCGAAGACGTGGATGAGGAAACCCTGCCGCGCTATCTTGATACCTGCGTTCTGCCCGATCCTGATCTCGTCATCCGTACCAGCGGCGAGGCGCGGATCTCGAACTTCCTGCTCTGGCAATCGGCCTATTCGGAATATGAGTTCATCGACACGCTCTGGCCTGACTTCACGGCGGATGAGCTGGGACGCCTGTGTCGGAGTTTTGGCGCGCGCGACCGCCGCTTCGGTGCGGTACGCGCATGAGCGAGGGCAAATGGTCTGACCTAGCGACGCGGATCGTATCAACGATCGTGTTGGTCGCGATCGCCGCCGTCGAGCTTTGGCTGGGCGGGTTTTGGTTCGAAAGCTTCATCGCGGCGGCCTGCGGCGTGATGATCTGGGAACTGGTGCGGATCATCGCCCCCGAAAAGAGCCGTGAGGCCGTGCATCTGGGGGTTCTGACCGGATTTGCGGTGCTGCTCAGCTATCACTTGCCGATGATTTTCCGGCTGCCTGTGCTTTTGGCCCCGGTGCTTGTCGGGGCAGGGCAGATGCCCGCGCGAAAGGGTCTTTATGCGCTGTTTGCCTTGTGGATCAGTGCGGCGGGGCTGGGATTTATCTCGATCCGTCTGAATATGGGCTTTGGCTGGATGCTGTGGCTGGTGGGCGTTGTGGTGGCCACCGACGTGGCCGGCTATTTCGTGGGCAAATCGATCGGCGGGCGCAAGTTCTGGCCGCGGGTGAGCCCCAAAAAGACTTGGGCGGGTATCGTCGGCGGCTGGGTTGCAGCAGCGCTGGTAGGGACCGTTGTGGCGATGCAGGCCGGGTTTGGTCTGGCTTTTGTGCTGGTATCGGTCCTGGCGTCGATGGCCAGCCAGGCCGGTGACATGGCCGAAAGCGCGCTCAAACGGAAGTGCCATGTCAAGGACAGTTCGAACCTGATCCCGGGCCATGGCGGTTTTCTGGACCGGTTCGATGGCATGATGGGGGCGGCTCTGTTTGTTCTGATCGCAGGGCTCATCTATGCGCCGGGGCCGATGTAATGCGGCGGGTGTCCATTTTAGGGGCGACCGGTTCGATCGGACAGAACACGGTGGACCTGATCGCGCGACATCCCGAGCGTTTCGAAGTGGTGGCCCTGACCGGTGGTGCCAATATCGATCAACTGGCCGCAGATGCGCGTGCGTTAAAGGCGCAATTGGCCGTGACCGCCCATGCGGGGCAATATCAGGCGCTGCGCGAGGCGTTGTCGGGCACCGGCATCGAGGTCGCCGCTGGCCCGGACGCGTTGTTCGAGGCGGGCGCGCGACCGGCAGATTGGGTAATGTCGGCCATTGTCGGCGCGGCAGGGCTGGCGCCGGGGCTGAAGGCATTGGAGCAGGGCGCGACGCTGGCTCTGGCGAACAAGGAGTCTCTGGTCTGTGCCGGGCGGCTGGTGCTGGACACCGCCCGGCGCAACAAGGCGCGCCTGCTGCCTGTCGATAGTGAGCATTCGGCGGTGTTTCAGGCCCTGGTCGGCGAGGATATCTCGGCGGTGGAGCGTATTGTCATAACCGCAAGCGGCGGGGCGTTTCGCGACTGGCCGCTGGAGGCGCTGAAAGAGGCCACGTTGGAGCAAGCCTCTTCGCACCCCAATTGGGCGATGGGGCAGCGGATCACAATCGACAGTGCATCAATGTTCAACAAGGCACTGGAAGTCATAGAAACCAAAGAGTATTTCGGCGTTGCGCCCGAGCAAGTTGAAGTCATCGTGCACCCGGAATCGATCATTCACGCGCTGGTGGGCTTTCGGGACGGAGCACTGATGGCGCATCTGGGTGCGCCGGATATGCGCCATGCAATTGGCTATGCACTAAACTGGCCGGATCGCCAGGATCTGCCGGTGTCGCGGCTGGATCTGGCACAACTGGCGCAATTGAACTTCCGTGCGCCTGACGATGCCCGCTATCCGGCGCTCGCATTGGCGCGACAGGTGATGCAACGCGGCGGGCTGTCAGGGGCGGTGCTCAATGCGGCGAAGGAACGGGCGCTGGATCATTTCATCGCCGGGCGCATCGGATTTCTCGAAATGGCAGCAACGGTTGAGGCAGTGCTTGACCGATTTGAGACCGATCCCGGTCTCATTGATGCCCCAATGACACTTGATAACGTGACGCAAACGGACCATCTCGCTCGTATCCGGGCGGATGAAACCATCAGCGCAAGAGCAGGGTAGACACTTGGACATTCTTGGGATGATCCCGCAATTCGGCGGACTTCTTTACACCATAATTGCCTTTGTGCTGGCGCTTTCGGTGATTGTCGCGGTCCACGAATATGGCCATTACATCGTCGGGCGCTGGTCCGGTATTCATGCCGAGGTATTCTCGCTGGGCTTTGGCCCGGTCTTGTGGAGCCGCGTTGACCGGCACGGCACTCGCTGGCAGATCGCTCTGCTGCCCTTCGGCGGTTATGTGAAGTTTCTGGGCGACGACAATGCGGCTTCGGGCAAGGATGCTGACGCGATGGAGAGCCTGGCCGAAGAAAGCCCGCAGGCGCTGCGCAGTTCGATGCACGGTGCTCCGCTATGGGCGCGAACCGCGACCGTGGCAGCGGGCCCCGTGTTCAATTTCATCCTGTCGATCATTGTGTTCGGTGCGATATTCATGTTTCGCGGCGTCGCCAGCGACCCGCTGACAGTTGCTGCAATCGAACCTCTACCGAATGCCGTCGAGGAATTGCAGGTTGGCGACCAGATCACGGCGATCAACGGTGCGATGGTCCCCGAGTTCGGAAATACCGAAGCGTGGGACGATTTCATCGACGGCCTGCAACCGGAGCCGGTCCTCGACTATGCGGTCATTCGAGATGGGCAGGACATGGTGGTGCAGGGTCCCTGGCTGTTTCCACCACTTGTTACTGCGGTTGCGCCCCGCAGTGCCGCGATGGATATCGATCTGAAGCCCGGCGATGTCATCACCAGCATTGACGGCGCGCCCGTCTTTGCATTTTCCGAGTTGAAAGACGCGGTCGAAGGATCGGATGGTAGGGGGCTGCTGCTCGATGTCTGGCGCGATGGTGAGGTACTTGAGTTTGCGCTTGTTCCGCGACGCACCGATGAGCCCCAGGCTGAGGGCGGTTTTGTCACCCATTGGCGGATCGGTATTGTTGGCGGCATGGCACTGGAGCCCGCGACGGAACGGTCCGGGCCGGTTCTGGCGTTGGCCGAGGGAACCGAGCAGACATGGCGGATCATTCGCGGATCGGTATCCGGCCTGTGGCACATGATCACCGGTGCGATTAGCACCTGCAACATCTCGGGGCCGATCGGGATCGCCGAGACTTCGGGCGCGATGGCCAGTCAGGGCGCGCAAAGTTTCATCTGGTTTATCGCGGTGCTGTCGGCAGCGGTGGGTCTGATGAACCTGTTCCCGATCCCGGCGCTGGATGGCGGGCATCTGGTGTTTTACGCCTATGAGGCGATTGCGGGCAAACCGCCCAGTGATCTGGCATTGCGGGTGCTGATGACGGCGGGCATTTCCCTCATTCTCGGCTTGATGGTTTTCGCGGTCACCAACGATCTGTTCTGCTGAACGCGTTCCCAGTCTTGCCGCAGGTCTGCCCAAGTCTCGCCATATTCCAGCGCTAGGTTATTTGCATTCGTTCTTTGGAGGCCCACCATGCCTACACTTCAGCATTCCTACCGCGGGTTGAGCCTGCTTGTTGAGCTGAACTGGGACCGCCTGCTGTTCGTAGGTGCGCTTGGCGCGGGCCTTGCCATGGGCGCTTATCTCAACTCGTTCTGATTCTCAGGCTCTGATAATCAAGAAAGGCACGCAAACCGCAGGGTTGCGTGCTTTTGGTGTTTTGACAACTGGTCTCAATCCGGCTACTGAAAAGCAAAAATAGCGGTTTGAAATCGGGTAGTACATAAAATGAAGACTGGCACGGGGACGGGTACATCCTGCGGCGGAGTGCGGGGCAGCGGCAAGATGTTGTGGCGCACGCTGGCAGCGATTTTCTTTTTGGCAGCAACGGCTTTTGTAACTCTGCCCGACAAGGCTGCGGCGCAGACCTACGTCTTCAACTCCGTTCAGGTCGAGGGTAACGAACGGATCGAAACCTCGACGATCATTAACCGCACAGGAATCGAGCGCGGCAAGGAAGTCACCGCCGGTCAACTCAACGATGCTGTGCAGCGGGTTCTTGACAGTGGCGTATTTGAAACAGTCGAGATGATCCCGCGCGGCAACACCCTGATTGTAAAGGTCGCGGAATACCCGACCATAAGCCAGATCAGTTTCGAAGGAAACAAGCGGATCAAGGATACGGTGTTGACCGAAGTCGTATCTTCTGAGTCTCGCCGCGTGTACACACCCGAACAGGCAGAGCGGGACGCGGTTGCAATCTCTGATGTCTATTCAGCTCAGGGACGTATCGCAGCGACGGTCGTACCGCGTGTCATCCGCCGCAGCGACAATCGCGTCGATCTTGTCTTCGAGATTGCCGAGGGTGACACGATCGAGGTTGAACGCATCAGCTTTGTCGGCAACCGTGCCTATTCCGACCGGCGTTTGCGGCGTGTGTTGGAAACGAAGCAAGCCGGATTGTTGCGGACCTTCATCCAGGCAGACACGTTCATCGCCGACCGTATCGAGTTTGACAAACAGGTGCTGCGCGATTTCTACCTGTCGCGCGGCTATGTCGATTTCCGCGTCAACAGCTCCAATGTGGAATTCACCCGCGAGCGCGACGCGTTCTTTCTGGTTTTGAACATCACCGAAGGGCAGCAGTTTTCGTTCGGTGACATCACCGTCTCAAGCGAGATCGCGGGTGTTGATCCTGCACCGTATATGGAAGCGATCAAGGTGCGTCCGGGCGTTACCTATTCCCCGTCGCTGGTAGACAATGAGATCGCGCGTCTGGAAAAGCTGGGATTGCGCAACGGCGTCGATTTCTTGCGTGTTGAGCCCCGGATCACCCGAAACGACCGCGATCTTTCGCTGGATGTCGATTTTGCCTTGGTGCGCGGCCCGCGCATTTTTGTTGAGCGGATCGATATCGAGGGCAACACCACGACACTGGATCGGGTGGTCCGTACTCAATTCAGGACGGTTGAGGGCGACCCTTTCAACCCGCGCGAAATTCGCGAGAGCGCGGAACGCATTCGTGCCCTGGGCTTTTTCGCCAATTCCGACGTTGAAACCCGCGAAGGCTCCACCCCCGATCGTGTCATCGTGGACGTGGATGTCGAAGAGCAGCCTACTGGCTCGCTCAACCTTGGCGGCAACTACTCGGCGGCTGACGGGTTTGGTCTGGCGATCGGCCTGACGGAGAACAATTTCCTGGGTCGCGGTCAGCGGGTTTCGCTGAATGTGTCCACCGCGCAGGAATCCGAACGCTACACGTTCAGCTTCACTGAGCCCAACCTGTTAGGACGTGATCTGCAGGGTGATCTGGATCTTGGCTATGCCGCCCGCGATTCCAGTTTTTCGAATTATGATACCAGACGGGTCTTTTTTACCCCGGGCGTGACTTTCCCGATCGGTGAGCTGTCCTCCATGCAGTTCCGTTATGACTGGGGCCAGAGCGAGATGCGTCAACGCGATGATCAGACCGTGGGGGCGGTAATCGCGTCCGAAATCGCCGAGGGCAAACGTACGGCGAGCGGTTTGGGTGTAAGCTATATCTATGACAGCCGCCTCAGCGGCCTTGATCCCACAGCAGGGGTTTTGTTCCGCGCCGATGTCGATACGGCGGGGCTGGGTGGTGACGACAAATTTGTCAAAGCCACAGTAACGAGCACCGCGCAGCGTCTGGTCTGGAGCGAAGAGGTGACACTGAAAGCAACGGTGGAACTGGGCGCGTTTCATTGGTTTGGCGACGGCAACAGCCGCACGATCGACCGTTTTCTGCTGGGGCCTCGCACTTTCCGCGGATTTGAGCCTGCGGGTCTGGGTCCTCGCGACCTGTCCAACGGCGTGGACGATGCCATCGGCGGCAACTACTACGCGGTTGCGCGACTTGAGGCTGACTTCCCTCTGGGGCTGCCAGAAGAATACGGCATTCGCGGTGGCCTGTTCTATGATCTGGGCAACCTGTGGAACATCGATAACGTAAATACTGATGGCGCATCGATCGTGGGGGCGGACGGGTCGCTCAGGCAAGTGATCGGTTTCTCGATCCTCTGGACCACGCCGTTTGGTCCGTTGCGGTTCAACTTCTCCAAGGCGTTGCAGAAGGAAGACTTCGACAAGGAGCAGAACTTCGACGTGACGCTACAGGCGCGGTTCTGATCCCCGATGGCGCATTGGCGCAAATCCGGTCCGGGTGCCGCGCTGATTTTTGCTGTGGCGCTGCTCATTGGGGCGGCGCCCATACATGCACAGGATACGGGCCTGCCCACGGGACAAATTCTGACCGTCTCAGCCGAAAGGCTCTTTTCTGAATCCGATTTCGGCCGTCGGGTGCTCAACGAATTGGAGGCCGAGGGCGCGGCCCTTTCAGCAGAAAACGAGCGCATCATTTCCGAGTTGAGCCGTGAGGAAGAAGCCCTGACAGAGCGCCGGTCCACGACGGATCCGCAAGCCTTCCGTGTGCTTGCGGATGCGTTCGACAAGAAAGTCGAAGAGAACCGCGCCAGCCAGAAGGCCAAGCTTGATGCGTTGACGCTCAATCGTGAAAAGGCGCGCGCGGTGTTTTTCGAAGTTGCCCGCCCGGTGCTGGAAACGCTCATGCGGGATACCGGGGCTGGCGTCATTCTGGAACGATCTGATGTTTTCCTCAGCGCAAATGCCACCGATATCACCGGCAATGCGATCGCCCGGATCAACGAAGCGATCGGGGACGGCGCGCATCTGGAAACGCAGATCGAACGCTAGCTTGCTTGCTCAAACGGGCGTCTGTTGCTAGTGACGCCCCGAACGCGAATGAACCACAGGACGACCGCGCAATGACATCAGAGACCAAGAGCGCCGACATTCAACTGATCCAGCGCATTCTGCCACACCGCTATCCCTTTCTACTGGTCGACAAAGTGGTGGATATCGATGGTTATTCCTCATCGCGCGGGATCAAGAATGTCACCATGAATGAGCCGCATTTCCAGGGCCATTTCCCCGGAACGCCGATCATGCCGGGTGTGACGATCATCGAGGCGATGGCGCAGACGGCGGGTGTGATGTTGGGCGTTGGCTTTGACGTGATCGACACGGAGTTGCTGATCTATTTCATGTCCATCGACAAGTGCAAGTTCCGCCGCAAGGTGGTGCCGGGCGACGTGATGGAGATGCATGTCCAGACAGTCCGCGGTAAGAAGGGCGGCAAGATCTTCAAGTTTAGCGGGCAGGCCACCGTTGAGGGCGAAGTGGCGGCGCAAGCCGAATTTTCCGCCTATGTCGATTGGGACATGGAAAAGACAACATGAGCGGCATCCATCCCAGTGCCATCATCGAAGAGGGCGCACAGATCGGTCAGGATTGTGTGGTCGGCCCGTTCTGTCTGGTCGGGGCCCAGGTAAAACTCGGCGATCGGGTCGAGCTCAAGTCTCATGTGGTAGTAACCGGTGAGACCGAGGTCGGCGATGACACGGTGATCTTCAATTTCTCGGTGATCGGAGAAATCCCACAGGATCTGAAATTCGGGGGCGAAAACACCCGGCTTGAGATCGGCAAGCGCAATCGTATTCGGGAACATGTGACCGTAAATACAGGTACCGAGGGCGGCGGCGGGGTCACCCGGATCGGTGACGACTGCCTGCTGATGGCGGGCGTGCATGTGGCGCATGATGTGCAAATTGGAAACCGCGTGATCATGGTGAACCATTCAGGTGCCGCCGGACATTGCATCGTCGAGGATGACGTGATCGTCGGAGGTATCTCGGGGCTGCATCAATGGGTTCGGGTCGGGCGCGGGGCCATCATTGGCGCGCTGACGATGGTGCCCAATGACGTGATCCCTTACGGGCTGGTGCAGGCGCAGCGCGGGCGGCTTGACGGGTTGAACCTTGTCGGGCTCAAACGACGCGGCGTGTCGCGGGCCGATATCTCGGCTTTGCGGGCTGCGTTCAAGGAACTGTCCGATGGCGACGGCACCTTTCAGGAGCGCGCCAAACGATTGGGGGCAGACAGCGACAGCGACTATGTCCAGCGGATCGTCGAGTTTGTGACCGGCGAAAGCGACCGGTCCTTCCTGACGCCGGAGCGCTGATCCATGCTGGCGCTGATCGCCGGGACCGGTGTTCTGCCGGACGAGATCGTGGCTCATCTGCCCGAACGCCCCCTTGTTTGCGCGATGGAGCCGTTTCTGCCCGACCGCTTGACTGTGGATCGGCCTTTTATCATCGAACATCTGGGCACACTGATTGCCGAACTGAAGGCGCAAGGCGTGACAGGTATCTGCATGGCAGGTGCGGTAGGGCGGCCACCCATTGATCCGTCGCGCATTGACGCGGCGACAATGCCATTGGTGCCAATCTTGCAAAAAGCGATCCTTTCAGGGGATGACAGCGCCCTGCGCGCGGTGATCTCGGTTCTGGAAGAGGCAGGCCTTAGGGTTCATGCAGCAGACGAGATCGCGCCTGACCTGTTACCGCCGCTTGGCACGCTGACCGAGCTCCAGCCGAGCGAAGCGGATTTGCGCGACGCTGATCGCGGCGCTGGCATCGTCCGCGCGATGAGCGCTGCGGATGTCGGACAAGCTTGTGTGGTGGCCAAGGGGCAGGCTCTGGCGATCGAAGGTATCTATGGCACCGCCTGGATGCTGCAATCGCTGACCCAGCGCCCTGATGCGGGCGGCGGTATTCTGTTTAAGGCCCTGAAACCCGATCAGGATCGTCGGGCCGATCTGCCTGCAATTGGCCCCGACACCGTGGCTGGCGCCGTTGCGGCAGGTCTGTCGGGCATCGTTATCGAAAAGGGCGGGGTCATCGTGCTGGACCGGGACCGCGTCGTGTCTGAATGCAACCGCCTTGGCCTGTTCCTGACCGTGCGCGAACGGGCCGTCTGAATGCGGGTCTTCATCCTTGCTGGCGAGCCGTCGGGTGACCGGCTGGGCGGGGCGCTGATGCAGGGGTTGCGGCAGTTGGTGCCGGATGTGGAATTCGACGGCATCGGCGGGCCGATGATGATAGGACAGGGGCTGCAAAGCCGCTTTCCGATGTCGGAGCTCAGCGTCATGGGCCTGACCGAGGTGCTGCCCAAGTTCTTCCACCTCAAACGCCGCATCGCCGAGACCGCGCAGGCGGTGCTGGAGATGCAGCCCGACGTGCTCATTACCATCGACAGCCCCGATTTCAGCCTGCGCGTGGCCAAGCTGGTCAAGGCGGCCAGCACGGTCCGAACCGTGCACTACGTGGCCCCCAGCGTCTGGGCCTGGCGACCGGGCCGGGCGGACAAGATGGCCAAGGTGATCGATCACGTTCTGGCCCTGCTGCCCTTCGAGCCGCCCTACATGGAGCGCGCCGGGATGGAATGCGATTTTGTTGGCCATCCGGTGGCCGCTGATCCGGTGGCCAGCGCCGATGAGACCGCCGCGCTGCGCGCGGAACTGGGGCTCTGCGACGCGCCCGTGCTGCTGGCCCTGCCGGGGTCACGGCGCGGCGAAATCGAGCGACTCGCACCGGTTTTTGGCGCGGCGCTCAGTGCGTTTCTGAAGGACCGGCCCAATATGCGCGTGGTTGTTCCAGCCGTGCCGCATGTGGTCGATCTGGTGCAGGCGCAGACCGCCGACTGGCCGGGCAATCCCGTCATCCTTGATCCGCGCGGCCATGATAGCGATGCCGCTGCAGCCCGTAAGCGCGCAGCCTTTGCAATGGCCGATCTGGCTCTGGCCGCCTCTGGGACGGTGTCGCTGGAACTGGCGGCGCAGAACACGCCGATGGTCATCGCCTACAAGCTCAGCTGGCTCACCCAGAAGATCGCCGAAAGGATGGTCAAGCTGGATACGGTCACGCTGGTCAATTTGGTCAGCGAGACGCGCGTGGTGCCGGAATGCCTTGGCCCTGACTGCACACCGGAAAACGTTGCGGCCGCGCTTGCGGCGTTGCAAGCCGACCCCGCGGCTCAGGCCGAGGCCATGGCCTTGACCATGCAACGTCTGGGCTGCGGCGGCGAAGCGCCCGGGTTGCGCGCGGCTCGCGCGATTCTGAAACGGATGCAGGGCTGATGCTGGATCATGTGATTTTCGCCTTCTCCGCCGCGCTGGCGCAGGTGCTGACCAATCTGGACAATCTGGCGGCGCTGATCGCGCTGATGCTGGTGTCGGGCGCGGTCAGCTCAGTAGCCGGGTTTCTGCTGGCCCAGATGCTGGTCCTCGTGGCCGCGATGGCCGTGGCTTACGGCGTCAGTGATACGGTGCCGCATTGGGCAGGCTATCTCGGCGTTTTTCCTGTTGGATTGGGGCTCTGGGGCCTGTGGCGTCAGTTCTCTTCAGAGACGGAGGCACCCGCCTCGCCACTCCCTGCGGGCGCCTCGGTAATAGTGACCACGCTGCTGTTTCTCAGCATGTCCGTGGACAGCTTCATCGTAATGGCGCCGCTATTGGCTGACTCGGCGCCGAGCTACCGTATCGCCGGGCTGATCGGCGCTGTACTGGCCGTCTGTGGCTTAGCCGCTCTGGCTCTGGCGGGTGCGCGCGCCACCAGCTTTGCCGAGCGCATCGCGCGCCGGATGGAGAAGATCGTGCCTTACGTGATGATCTGCGCCGGGATCTTTATTCTCAGCAACACCTGGACCGATATGGTTCAGTAACCGCGCCAGATCCAGCCGCCACCAAAGATGCGACTGCCACCGGTTTCGTAGAACACACAGGCCTGACCCGGCGAGATACCTTCCTCGGCGCTCAGCAATTCAACTTCCGCCGTTGTATCGCTCCGCGGTCGGATCACCGCCTCGCGCGGCGGACGGGTCGAGCGGACCTTGACCGAGACATGCCATTCCTTTTGCGAGGTGAAGGGTTCGTCGCCCAGCCAGTTGATCTCGCGCACCGGGACGGTGCGTGTCGCCAGCATCTCTTTCGGGCCGACCACCACCTGTTTGGAATCCACATCCAGCTTGACCACGTAAAGCGGCTCGCTCAGCCCGCCGATGCCCAGACCGCGCCGCTGGCCGATCGTGTAGTGGATGACGCCCTCATGCGCGCCCAGCACCCGGCCATCGGCATGCACGATCTGGCCCGGTTCCGCAGCACCGGGACGCAGTTTCTCGATCACGCTGGCATAGTTGCCATTGGGCACGAAACAGATGTCCTGGCTGTCGGGCTTGTCCGCCACCGCAAGGCCGTATTGCGCCGCCATCTCGCGGGTCGCGTCCTTGGAAGGCAGATGGCCCAGCGGGAAGCGCAGGAAATCGAGTTGTTCCGGTGTGGTCGAGAACAGGAAATAGGATTGATCGCGGTTCGCATCCTCGGCGGAGTGCAGTTCCGGGCCGTTCACTCCCATCTTGCGCTGAATATAGTGCCCGGTGGCCATGCAGTCGGCCTCCAGATCCTTGGCGGTTTCCAGCAGGTCCTTGAACTTCACCCGTTCGTTGCAGCGGATGCAGGGCACCGGCGTCGCGCCCGCCAGGTAGCTGTCTGCGAATTCGTCGATCACTGCATCCTTGAAGATGTTCTCGTAGTCCAGCACGTAATGGGGAAAGCCACGCTCTTCGGCCACGCGCCGTGCGTCATGGATGTCGATCCCCGCACAGCATGCGCCTTTCTTGGCCAGCGCCGCGCCATGGTCATAAAGCTGCAGCGTCACACCCACCACGTCATAGCCCTGATCCGCCAGATAGGCGGCCACGACCGAACTGTCGACGCCCCCTGACATGGCGACAACCACCCGCGTTTCGGACGGGGGTTTGGCGATGCCAAGCGAGTTCAATTGTGTGTCGTTGTCCAGCGCCATCGGGCGACTCCTGCGGATCGGTGAAAGACCGGCAGAATATAGGAAAATCCTAGATACTCTCAAGGGGCGGTTTCATGTGCCGTTAAGTATGCTGCGCAAGAGTTTCAGGGCCAATAAAGGGGATAAGGTGATGTATTTGCGCAAAGTTGAAGGGCCGAACTCGGTCACGCTGCCGGACGGGTCGATCATGACGCGGTCGGACTTGCCGCCAGAAAGCACCAGCAGATGGGTGGCGTCCCGCAAACTCGCGGTGGTGCGCGGGGTGCTTTACGGGCTGATCACGCAATCCGAGGCTCTGAAAGCTTATGGGTTGAGCGAAGAGGAGTTCAACGGATGGGTGGCGGCTGCTGCAACCCATGGAGAGAACGCCTTGAAGGTCACAGCGTTGAAAAAATATAGACAACTTAAAGTTGATACGTAATAGTTTGAGTAACGGTAACGTTGGATTAACCATTTGTGTTCACCGTGGTCCCGAGAGCGAGTTTCTGTAGAAAACGGAGAGCGGTGCATGCGCATACTTTTGGTCGAAGACGACCCAACAACGTCCAAGAGCATCGAACTGATGCTGACCCACGCCAATCTGAACGTCTATGCGACGGATCTGGGGGAAGAAGGGATCGATCTTGCAAAGCTCTATGATTACGACCTGATCCTTCTGGACCTCAATCTGCCCGACATGGAAGGGCATGAGGTGCTGCGACAGTTGCGCTTGGCGCGGGTTGAAACGCCGATCCTGATCCTGTCGGGCGCAGATGACACCGAGAACAAGATCAAGGGCTTCGGCTTTGGCGCGGATGACTATCTGACCAAGCCGTTCCATCGTGAGGAACTGGTGGCGCGCATTCACGCGATCATCCGCCGGTCCAAGGGACATTCGCAGTCGATCATTCAGACTGGGCGCATCGCGGTCAATCTGGATGCCAAGACGGTCGAAGCAGACGGGCAGCCGGTGCATCTGACCGGCAAGGAATACCAGATGCTGGAACTACTGAGCTTGCGTAAGGGAACCACGCTGACCAAGGAGATGTTTCTGAACCATCTTTACGGCGGCATGGACGAGCCTGAACTCAAGATCATCGATGTGTTTATCTGCAAGCTGCGCAAAAAGCTGAGCGTTGCGACCGAGGGTGACAATTACATCGAAACGGTCTGGGGCCGTGGCTATGTGCTGCGTGACCCGCAGGATGAGAGCTTGACGCAGTCCAAGCTGGCGGTCAGCGCCTGACACCACCCCCGGCCGCCTGTCCGGAGCGGTCCCACCACTCACACGCAACGTCTGGACCTGACGATGGCCTCGTCCTAACACTTGTGTCCGAAACCACAAGCGGCGGGGCGAGGCCATGTCAGATACACAATCAGTCGACACGCTGACGCAGGATCAGGCGCGGGCCGAGCTTGCGCGTCTCGCCGGGCTGCTGGATCGCGCCAACCAAGCCTACCACGTGTCCGACGCGCCCGAGATCAGCGATGCAGACTATGACGCGCTGAAACGGCGCAATGCTGCGATCGAGGCGCGATTTCCCGATCTCAAACGCGACGACAGCCCGTCCGAACAGGTCGGCGCACGGCCTGCGGACGGGTTTTCAAAGGTTACCCATGCGGTGCGGATGCTGTCTCTGGGCAACGCCTTTGACGACGAGGATGTGAGCAGCTTCGTCACTTCGATTCGCAAATATCTGGGTTTGGCAGGTGACGCCCCGCTGGCTTTCACGGCTGAGCCCAAGATCGACGGGCTGTCGCTTTCGCTGCGCTATGAAAACGGCAAGCTGGTTCAGGCGGCGACCCGGGGCGACGGCGAAGTGGGCGAGAACGTAACCGCCAACGCGCTGACCATCGACAACATCCCCACCACCCTGACCGGCGCGCCGGACGTGCTGGAAGTGCGGGGCGAGGTCTATATGACCCATGCCGATTTCGAGGCGCTGAACTTGCGCCAGGACGAAGAGGGTGGCAAACGCTTTGCCAATCCGCGCAATGCGGCTGCCGGCTCGCTGCGGCAGCTTGATTCTGCGATCACCCGGTCGCGCCCTTTGAAATTTTTCGCCTATGCCTGGGGCGAACTCTCGGACGCCCTTGCAGAAACGCAAATGGGGGCGATCGAGCGGCTCGAAACGCTGGGATTCCAGACCAACCCGCTGACCCGTCTGTGCCACAGCGTTTCCGAGATGATCGCCCATTACCGCGACATCGAAGCGCAGCGCGCCACGCTTGGCTACGATATCGACGGGGTGGTCTACAAGGTTGACGCGCTGGATTTGCAGGGGCGGCTGGGCTTTCGCTCGACCACGCCCCGATGGGCCATCGCGCATAAGTTTCCGGCCGAACTGGCCTGGACAAGGCTTGAGGCGATCGACATTCAGGTCGGTCGCACCGGCGCGCTCAGCCCGGTCGCGCGGCTGCATCCGGTGACAGTGGGCGGCGTCGTGGTCTCGAACGCGACCCTGCACAACGAAGACTATATCGCGGGCCGGGACGCCAGCGGTGGCGAGATCAGGGGCGGCAAGGACATCCGTGTGGGCGACTGGGTGCAGGTCTATCGCGCTGGCGACGTGATCCCTAAGGTGGCGGACGTGAACTTGAAGAAACGTCCGGAAGATTCTGAAAAATATCAGTTTCCCACCACATGCCCCGAATGCGACAGCGACGCGATCCGGGAAGACGGCGATGCCGTGCGCCGGTGCACCGGCGGGTTGATCTGCCCAGCCCAGGCAGTGGAGAAGCTCAAGCATTTCGTATCGCGCAAGGCCTTTGACATCGAAGGGCTGGGTGCCAAGCAGATCGAGATGTTTCATGGCGACGACACGCTGCCCATCAACACACCTGCCGACATCTTCACCTTGCAGGAACGCGACGCGCAAAGTCTGGCGCGGCTCAAAAACCGGGATGGTTGGGGGGAAACCTCTGCCAGCAATCTGTTCGTGGCCATCGAGGAGAAACGCACCATCCCGTTGGCGCGACTGATCTTTGCCCTTGGTATCCGCCATGTAGGCGAGGTGGGTGCGCGCGATCTGGCGCTGTTTTACCGGGACTGGGACGCGATGGCCCTGGCCGTCGACACGGCCCGCCCGGCGGCGCTGGCCAACAGGGCGGCGGATGAAGCGGAAAAGGCCGAACGGATCGCCGCGACGGGTGATGGGCGCCGGGCGCGGATCAAAGAGGCGCGCGATGCCGCCATTGCCAAGCTCACCGTTCCCGACACCGCAAGTGCAGCCTGGACTGATCTGACCGGGATCGACGGCATCGGCGCGACGCTGGGCCTGTCGCTCTCGGATGCCTTTGCCAATTCCGAAGAACGGTCGGCCTTCGATGCGTTGCGGGCCCATCTGAGCATCGTGCCGCCCGAGGCGCCTGCCGCCGAAAGCCCGGTCGCGGGCAAAACCGTTGTCTTCACCGGCACGCTTGAGAAAATGACCCGCGCCGAAGCCAAGGCACGGGCTGAAGCGTTGGGGGCCAAGGTCTCTGGTTCCGTCTCTGCCAAGACCGATCTGCTGGTGGCGGGGCCGGGGGCCGGGTCAAAGGCAAAGAAGGCCGCTGATCTGGGCATTGAAACCTTGGACGAGGAAGGCTGGCTGCACCTCATCGGCGACGCATGAGCGGGCGTCCCGAACAGTTATTCCCGCTTTTTGCGGGGCTTGAGACGCTGGAAGGTGTCGGGCCGAAGACGGCGCAGCTGCTGGTGCAGGCCGAGATCACTGCGCCGCGCGACATTCTGTTTTCGTTACCTTATGCGGTCGTGGACCGCCGCCGCCGCGACAGTATCAAGGGCGTCGATCTGCCTGCGACGCTGACGGTCGAGGTGACGGTGGGCGCCCATCGTCCGCCGCGCAACAAGGGCGGAGCCTACCGGGTGCATGTCGAGGATGCCCAGGCGGATTTCCAACTGGTCTTCTTTCACGCACGCGGGGATTACCTCAAACGTGTTCTGCCGCAAGGCACGCGGCGGGTGATCTCGGGCAAGCTGGAACTCTTTGACGGCATGGCGCAGATGGTGCATCCCGACCATATGCTGCCGGTGGAAGAGGCCGGTGATATTCCCGATTTCGAACCGGTCTATCATCTGAACCAGGGCGTCACGCAAAAGACCATGTTCAAGGCCACCCGCGCTGCACTCGCACGCGCGCCACAACTGGCCGAGTGGATCGACACCGCGCTGAAAGACCGTGAGGGTTGGTCGGACTGGCATAGCGCGATCGAGGCCGGACACGCACCGCGCGGGCTGGACGACATGTTGCCGCACGCCCCGGCGCGTGCGCGATTGGCCTATGACGAGTTGTTTGCCCATCAGATGACCTTGGCTCTGGCCCGTCGGCGCGAGCGCAAGGGGCGCGGCATTTCCAGCGTGGCAACCGGCGCGCTGCAGTCGCGCGTGTTGGCCAGTTTGCCCTACAGGCCCACCGACGCGCAGACCCGGGCGGTTGCGGAAATCTCCGCCGATATGGCGGCAGAGACACGGATGAACCGATTGCTGCAGGGCGATGTGGGCGCGGGCAAAACGCTGGTTGCCTTCATGGCCTTGCTGGTCGCGGTCGAGGCGGGCGGGCAGGGGGTGATGATGGCCCCCACCGAAATCCTCGCCCGCCAGCATCTGGAGGGGTTGCGCCCGCTGGCTGAAGAGGCGGGCGTGGTGCTGGAACTGCTCACCGGGCGCGACAAGGGGGCGGAGCGGCGCGGCAAGCTCGACGCGCTGGCGCGCGGCGACATCCAGATTCTGGTCGGCACCCATGCGGTGTTTCAGGAGGATGTCGCGTTCTCTGACCTGCGACTGGCGATCGTCGATGAACAGCACCGCTTTGGCGTGCGTCAGCGGATGGAGTTGGCCGAAAAGGGTATGGGCGCGGATGTGCTGGTGATGACCGCCACGCCGATCCCGCGCAGCCTGTCGCTGGCGCAATATGGCGATATGGATGTCTCGGTTCTGGATGAAAAGCCGCCCGGTCGAAAACCGATCAAAACGGCGGTGATCAGCACCCAGAACATGGATGCGGTGGTGGAAAGGTTGCGCCAGGCGATTGCCGAAGGACGGCAATGCTACTGGGTCTGCCCGCTGGTCGAGGAGTCGGAGCTGGTTGATCTGACCTCGGCCGAGGATCGGTTCAAACGCCTGCGCGCAGCACTTGGTGAGGGGGTCGTGGGGCTGGTGCATGGGCAGATGCCACCGACCGAAAAAGACGCGGCGATGGCGGCGTTTCAGGCGGGCGAGACCAAGGTGCTGGTGGCCACTACGGTGATAGAGGTGGGCGTGAATGTCCCTAACGCCACGATCATGGTGATCGAGCGGGCCGAGATCTTTGGCCTCGCGCAACTGCATCAGCTACGCGGCAGGGTCGGGCGGGGCGAGGCCGAATCGACTTGCCTGCTGATGTACCAGGCCCCGGTCAGCGAAAGCGGCAGGCGGCGACTGGAGGTGCTGCGCGAGACCGAGGACGGGTTCCGCATCGCCGAAACCGATCTGGAAATGCGCGGCGCCGGTGATCTGATCGGCACGGCGCAATCCGGGTTGCCCAAGTTCCGCATCGCCGATCTTGAACGGCAGGCGGGGCTGATGGCCGTCGCTCAGAAAGATGCGCGCGCGCTGCTTGAAGACGACCCGGAACTGGCAAGTGATCGCGGGCAGGCAGCCCGCGTTCTACTCTGGCTGATGCGACAGGATCAGGCGATCCGTTTGATATCAGTGGGGTGAGCCTCGTCTCGGGAACCGTCCGGTGTGGAACGCCTCGAACCTTCGACGCTTCCAATGCTCAAAACCGCGAGAAAAGCCATGGCGGCGCTATTCAAATCTGGCTCAAACGTCAACAATTCTCGTCCAAGAGGGCCCGGTCTTATAGTCTGCGTAGAAGTCGGCTCTGCGGACTTAGCGACATCGAAGTGACAAGCAGATAAAGCGATCCAAGAGCCGACACTCTCAGAAAATTGAGAGCGAATATCGCTCTCGAACCGCTTCACCTTTCTGGGTTAGTTGAACTTCACAGGTTCGAATTTTTTTCGTGTCACCCCTCAATACGAACAAAGGGTCAGAGGAATCTGTGCCGAGTTCAACCAATCTGTTGAAAAGAAAAGCATCGCCAATGAGGTCTATGCTATCTGAGAGAAAACCCATAGCATTGCCAATCGTGTGTGCTGAGTTCTTGAACTCAAGCGTTGCACCCGCAAGCAATGCGCGGTCGATCACTCCCAACCCTTCATTATGCTGAGGACTTCTCAACAAAAGGGTCTGCAACGCCCGAATTAGAGGCAGTTCGTTCGTGTGTTTCTTAACAAACCGGCTAATCTCATCGAAGGAGTTTTTTGAGACCGCTTGCCTTGCCTGACTGTACAGGTCGATATCGACAGTGTTGGCTGCACTCTCAGAGAAAAACCCCTGCATTTCATTGAGATGTAGCACTGCAAGTGGATGGGGCGACAGTTCGGCACCGGTTCTGCGGATGCTGCATCTGTCCAAGTCGAACCCCTCTAAATCCAGCATCCAAAGAGCCACGATTAGAAACATTTCATCTTGAACTGTGTTCGCACTCCAAAACTCAAGCTTTTCGGGTTTGAGGCTTTTTACAAGTTCAGAGTGAACCTCTCGAACATGATCTAGCTTTAGTTTGTAGGAGGCATGCAAATTCGTAGCTTGCCAGTGATCGAGCCGCCTTCCAAAAAACCCATCAACGCCATCAGTGAAGTAAAGCTCGCCCTGAGAATAGTCATCATACGATCCAATGACTTTAGCTTCCATCGTGGGTTGGAGCTTTTTGATACTTTTGCGGATCGTGCCCACCGCTCCGAGGCCGTGAGTTAAGACAATCATGTTCACTATTTTGCGCCTTAGAATGCAGTACGCTCCAAAATATCGAATATGATGATGCAAGCAACAAGGGCTCATTGTTGACCTTCTCCACGGCGCGGCGTCCTGCATCTGGGGGGACGGATTCGAGGGCAGTAGGCGGAGCCGCGGAAATGGATTGACTGAAAGCTTCATGGTCTCAATGGCTTAGAGATTGAATTCGCAAAAAGTTCACTAATGTTCCTATAAAGTTCTTTACACGGGGCGTCAGAAATGAGAACAAAAGGTCAACAAATGCTTAAGACCTGAGCCGGAGGTGACATATGCTGACCCAGATCAAAACTGCGCTGACCCGTTCCCGTAACACCATCCTGCAGGATGCTCTGGGCGCGGCCTCGCTGGTTGTTATGCTGATGGTCGCCTTGCATATGCCCGGCCTCTGACCCATTTCTGCCTGCGATCTCGTGCCGAGGCCCCTGCATCCTGTTCGATCCCGATGCAAAGGGTGACCTGCCTGTCCTCAACCCTGTAGGGGGATGTCCCGTTCCCCAGCTGGGCGCTTCGGTCCCAACACGAGAGACGCATTCCTGCCGCCGCCCTCTCCCGCCCGGGAGGAGCGGCGGTTTTTTTGATCAACGCTAGAGCTCGCCGGTCTGAATGATGTTGATCAGCGCCGACAACACCGCATTGGCGGCGACCGAGGCCAGGATCATGCCCATCACCCGGCTGATGATGGCCGAACCGGAATGACCGATCAGACGGATCACCGGTTCGGCGAACAGCATCAGCACATAAGCCGCACCGACGATGACCAGCATGACCGCCGCCGTGATACCCTGATCGACGACGGTGTGGCGCGCATTATCGGTCAGCATGACGACCGCCAGCATCGCACCGGGCGAGGCGAGCGAGGGGACCGCAAGCGGAAAGATCGCGGGGTTCTGTTTGCGCACATGTGCGGCCTTGTCGGCCTCGGCCAGGCGCTGGTCGGCTTCGGGTTTGCTGTCGCCAAAGATCATGGTGAGCGCGAAGAGGAACAGCACGATGCCACCAGCGACCTGAAACGAGTTCAGCCCGATATCCAGCGCGTCTATCAGAAGCTGGCCCAGCAACAGAAAGAAGATCAGCACCCCGGCGCTGACCATCGCGGCCTGCCGGGCGGTGCGGCGGCGGGTGGCTGCATCAAGCCCGGCGGTGACTGCAATGAAGACGGGGATGGTGCCGATCGGGTCGATCACCACCCACAAGGTCACGAAACGGTTCAGAAGATCTTCCAACACGTCGCCTCCGGTATTGGGCTGACCTCAGCTGTGCCCGGTGTTATGCGCAATGGGCCTGCTCGGCCTGTTCCATGGCCTCGGCAGTAGCCTCCAGCGCCAACATGATCGAGGCGTGTCGATTCTTGTATTCGCGGGCAGGTATCAGCACCTCAAGCCCGTCAAAGGGCGCATCGGGGGCGGGGCCGTCGTGTTTCAGCATCGCCTTGAGCTGATCGCGCGCGGTTTCCACCTGATGGCGGGTGGTGCCGATGATGGCCGCGCCCACAACGGCGGCCGAGGCCTGGCCGAGCGCGCAGGCTTTTACATCCTGGCCAAATTCGGAAACCCGCCCGTCCTTCATCTTGACGTCCACCGTCACGGTCGACCCACAAAGCGGCGAGCGTTTCTTGACGCTGGCATCGGGGTCGGCCAGCCGGTCAAGATGCGGGATATCGGCGGCCAGCGCCAGAATGCGCCCCGAATAAAGCTTGATCAGATCGGTTTCGCCGGACATGGCTTTCCCTCGTTATGCGTTCCCCATACATAAGGGGCCAATTCCGGGATGCAAAAGGTTTTCGCAGATGGATTTCGACCCCAAGACACTGACCTATAACGCCGATGGGCTGATTCCGGCCATCGCACAGGACGCCGCAAGCGGCGAGGTGCTGATGCTGGCCTGGATGAACGCAGAGGCCGTGGTGCGCACGCTTGAAAGCCGCCGTGTCACCTATTGGTCGCGTTCGCGGCAGGCATTCTGGGTCAAGGGCGAAAGCTCGGGCCACGTGCAGGAACTGGTCGATCTGCGGGTGGATTGCGACCGCGATTGCTTGCTGGCGGTGGTGAACCAGTCCGGCCCGGCCTGCCACACCAACCGACGCAGTTGTTTCTACACTTCGGTGAATGACGGGACAGAGCGCGAGTTGATGAAGCCGATGGTATAGCGTGGCTATAGCCCGACCATCTGACGGATATCCTGTGGCGTTGCCCCCTCGGCGCGGTATTTGGCAATGGCGCGGGCATCGTCGCGTTTGGCCAGCCGCTTGCCCTGATCGTCCCGGATCAGGCGGTGGTGGTGATAGTCAGGCGTGGGCAGGTCCAGCAGCCGCTGAAGCAGCACTTGCAAATAAGTGATCTGATATAGGTCCTCTCCCCGGATGATGCAGGTGATGCCTTGCGCCGCATCATCCACGACCGAGGCCAACACGTAAGAGATCGTCTCCAGCTCGATCCGACCCAGTACCGCATCGCCGATTTCCAAGACCATTCGATCCGGGTCCAGTTGATGCGCTCCTACATGTTTCGCGCCGCGTTCGGTGAAGCCGGTCATTTCGATGCTTTGCACCGCCGCCCGCATGTTGAGGCGCAACGCATCTCCCGGTTTTCGGTCGTTCATGGGCCGGTTGCGGCAGGTGCCGGGATAAACACCGGGGGCGAGCGGCGCGCCTTCTTGTGGGGCCGACAGGGCGGCTCGGATATCGCGGCGGCGGCAGGAACAGGGAAAGATCAGCCCGCGCGCGGCAAGGCTGTCGAGCGCGGCGTGATACACTTGGGTCTGATCTGATTGCCGCAAGACCGGTTCTTCCCATGTCAGGCCCAGCCATGCGAGGTCCTTGTAGATCAGTTCCTCCCATTGCGGGCGGGCGCGGCTGGTGTCGGTATCCTCGATGCGCAGCAGAAATCGGCCGCCGGCAGCGCGTGCCATGTCATGGGCCAATAGCGCCGAATAGGCATGGCCCAGATGCAGCGGTCCGGTGGGTGAGGGCGCAAAACGTGTGGTCAGTGTCACGCTTTTTCTAGCACGTAAACATCAGCGCCCATATTCAGGCCGGGCAGGTGAGGGCCGTACTCGCGGAATAAAAGCCGAGCGGCCCCGCAATCGACCCATTCGTTCAGCTTACCGGTAAAGCCTCTGTCGGCTAAAGCGTGGTCATTGTAGGAAAAGGCCAGCATGCCGCCGCGATCCAGCGCGCCAATCAGCAGGTCGAACGTGGCGGGTGGTGCGGCCCCAGTACCCAGAACTCCGATGGCCGTGATGGCCCCATAGGCGCCCTTGGCAACAGGGGTGGGATCGTCAATGTCCAGCACATCCAGCGCGCGATAGGCGGACTTGGCGCGCGCGCCCTCCAGCATTTCCGGCGACGGGTCCATGCCGTCTATGATGTCGAACCCTGCTCGCCGCAGGGCGAGGCCGGACAGGCCGGTGCCGCAGCCGAAATCGAGGATCGGTGTCTGAGGTTCGGGCATCTTGCTCCAGAGGGCGTCTGCGACGCGGCCCGGTGTGGCATAGCCGTTCTCGCCCACTTCGGCCTCATAGCTGGCGGCCCATCTGTCATAGTGGTCCAGGGTTTCTTCGGCTGATCCTAAGCCATAGGTCTTGTCGAGGAATTTATCTGACATGACCCAAGAATAAGCGCGCCCGTCATGCGGCGTCCAGCGCGCATTGTTCCAGCCAGCCAAGCCAGGCCGCTTTGGCGCGATCCGTATAGGCCTTGTACCGATCCTTGCGGCCCCGACGCCCGCCCTTAAGCCCCTCGACTGGGCAGAACAGGCCGAAATTGACGTTCATCGGCTGGAAGGTCTTGGCCTCGGCCCCGCCGGTGATGTGATGGATCAGCGCGCCCATGGCGCTGTCTTGCGGGACGGTGGGCAGAGGGTGGCCTAGAATGTCCGCCGCCGCCAGCCGTCCGGCCAACAGCCCCATGGCTGCACTTTCGACATAGCCTTCGACCCCGGTGATCTGTCCGGCAAAGCGGATATTGGGGCGCGAACGCAGCCGCATCCGGTCGTCCAGCAGGGTGGGCGAGTTGATGAAGGTGTTGCGGTGAATACCGCCCAGCCGCGCAAAGCTTGCGTTTTCCAGACCGGGGATCATGCGGAACACGTCCGTCTGTGCGCCGTATTTCATCTTGGTCTGGAAGCCCACGATGTTGAACAGCGTCCCCAGCGCATTGTCGCGGCGCAATTGTACCACCGCATGGGCCTTCACGTCGGGCTGATGCGGGTTGGTCAGGCCCACCGGCTTCATCGGCCCGTGGCGTAGGGTTTCGCGGCCGCGTTCGGCCATCACTTCGATGGGCAGGCAGCCGTCGAAATACCCGGCGGTTTCGCCCTCGTGGAATTCGGTCTTGTCTGCGGCGAGCAGCGCGTCGATGAACGCCTCATACTGGTCGCGGTCCATCGGGCAGTTGAGATAGGCGGTGCGCTCTTCCTCGGTCTCGCCTTTATCGTAACGCGATTGCATCCATGCCTGATCCATATCGATGCTCTCGGCATAGACGATCGGCGCGATGGCGTCGAAGAAGGCCAGCGCCTCGGCCCCGGTCTCGGCCCGGATCGCCTCACCAAGCGACGCAGAGGTCAGCGGGCCGGTGGCAAAGATCCACTGGCCGTCCTCTGGCAGCGTGGTGATCTCTTCGGATGAGATGCTGACATTGGGATGGGCGCGCAGTCGTGCGGTGACGGTTTCGGCAAAGGGCTCGCGATCCACGGCCAGCGCACCACCTGCGGGCAACCGGTGCTGATCTGCGCTGGACATGATCAAGCCTTTCGCCGCACGCATTTCCCAATGCAGCAGGCCGACGGCGTTTTGTTCATCATCATCGGAGCGGAATGAATTGGAACACACCATTTCACCCAGATTTCCGGTCTGATGGGCAAAGGTGCCAACCTTTGGGCGCATTTCGTGGATCACCAATTGAACGCCCATTTCCGCCGCCTGCCAAGCCGCCTCGGACCCGGCCATGCCGCCGCCCACGATATGTAATGTCTCTGTCATGGGCTGCCACATAGGGCAGGGCGCGTGCAGACGCAACGCTGCCAGCGCTTGTCAGACCTAGTTTTGAGGGGGAGGATTTGGGGTCGTCGTGGCGGGAATGTCGAAGTCAGCGAGAGAACTGACTAGGAGGGACCTTCCACCTACAACGACCCAAAACTATCCTTGGCTTTCGCCATGCCCAAGCTTTGACACAGTCTCGCCCAGATTGAAAGCGTGAATTTCGAAACAATGCTAAAAAAAATGTGAGACGTTGCACTCACTGGCTCCAATCGGGCGGCCTTTTCTCGATAAAGGCGGCAATACCCTCCTCGGTGTCGCGGTGAAGCATGTTCTCTACCATAACGTTTCCGGTATGCGCATAAGCCTGATCCAGCGGGAATTGCAGCTGCTCGTAAAAGGCGCGTTTGCCTATTTTTACAGCAACGCCAAGCTTTTGCGTCAGCGTCAGGGCCAGGGCGCTGGTTTCTTCCGTCAGACTGTCGGCGGGCACGGCGCGGTTGATCAGCCCAAGTTCGGCGGCGCGGGCGGCGTCAATGAACTGGCCGGTCGTCAACATCTCGAACGCTTGCTTGCGGGGGATGTTCCTGGTCAGCGCAACCATGGGAGTTGAGCAGAACAGGCCGATATTGACGCCGTTGACCCCGAATCGGGTGTTCTCTGCGGCGATGGCCAGATCGCAGGTTGCCACCAGTTGGCAACCGGCAGCTGTGGCGATTCCGTGCACCTGCGCGATCACCGGTTGCGGGATCGACTGAATGGTCATCATCATCCGGGCGCAGCGGTCGAACAGGTCCTTGAAATAGGCCTTTCCGCCATCCTCGTTCTGACGTCCGGCGGTCATCTGTTTCAGATCGTGCCCGGCACAAAACGCCTTGCCTGCCCCCGAAAGGATCACCGCGCGCACGGTTTGGTCTTCGGCGATCTGATCCAGTGTGTCCTGCAGCGCGGCCAGCATCTCGTCCGATAGCGCATTGAGCCGCTCGGGCGCGTTTAGTCGCAGATGCGCCACCGCATCTTTGTCCTGCCGTTCCAGAATTGCCATCTTGTCCTCACCCCTATTCCCGGTCCAACTCTATGGGGCGCAGAGGCGGAGGGGAAGCATGTCATTGGCAATGAACAAAGAGGAACTGGCGGAATACCTGGTCGACATCTTTCCGCAAGTGCGCAAGGACTTTGTGATTGATGACCTGTCCGACGACAGCGTAACAGTGCGGTTGCTGCCAGCTGAGCGCCATCTGCGACCTGGTGGCACGGTGTCGGGCCCGTCGATGTTTGCACTGGCCGATGTCAGTGTCTACGCGATCGTTCTGGCACGGCTGGGACGGCAGGCCTTGGCGGTGACCACCAATTGCTCAATGGATTTCATGCGCAAGCCGCGCGGCGATGTGCCGATGTTTGCTCAGTGCCGGTTGTTGAAGCTGGGGCGCAGTCTGGCGGTCGGAGATGTTCTGATCTTTTCCGAGGGTAGCGAAGCGCCCGTTGCCCGCGCCACGATGACCTATTCGATTCCGCCCGCCGGATCAGATGCTGCCCGGGCGGGCTGAAAAAAGGCCGGGCAGAGCCCGGCCAGTCAGAGGTCCCGGATTGGGACGGGGAGACGATTAGTAATCCCAGAAGGGGCGGGCCGTTTCCCTTTCGGCCTGCCATCTGGTCAGCCCGACATCCGACAGCAGTCGGTCATCGAGAAAGCTCAGATTGACGCGGGTGCGGCGCCGTTGTTCCCACCGTGTCACTGTCGCTGCAAAACGGACCGCCAGGGCGGCCAGCAACGGCAGCCGGGGGCTGGCGGAGAGGAGCGTCAGGGCTGGGTTCTGCGGAGCGTGTGTCATGGTAGGTTCCTTTCAATTGTATTGACACAATGCGGTGGTTAGAGGATATAGTGTATGGGTACATTTTGAATTGTGCTAAATCAAAGGAAAGATTGTAATGGGTACAATTTGGCCCGACACCTTGCCGCGCGAGAAAGGCCCCAAGTACAAACTGGTGGCCGACACGATCCGAAAATCCATTGACAAAAAGGTGTTACAACCCGGAGCAAAGCTGCCCCCGGTGCGAGAACTGGCGTATCAATTGAGCATTACACCGGGCACCGTTGCGCGGGCCTATACGATTCTGACCGATGAGGGATTGTTACAAGCCGAAGTGGGAAGGGGTACATTTGTGGCCCCCCCGCGGACGGATCAGGTGGGTGTCGCACCGATCGAGGTGGATGTGATCGCGCATAACAGCGCTGGCGGCGATGGACATACGGTCAACCTGTTCTCGCCGCACTTGCCAAATGTCGGGCAATCAGCGCTGATCCGACAGCTTCTGGCTGAGATCGCGCAGAATCCGCCCTCGGGCCTGATGCATTACCCCAGCCGCGCGGGCGCGCGTCCAGCGCGACAGGCGGCAGTGCAATGGCTGTCGCGCGCGCCGATCGGACGTATTCGGGAAAGCGATGTGGTTCTGACCAATGGTGGTCAGAATGCGATTTCACTGATCATGCAGGCGGTGCTGCGGGGCAGGCGCCCGGCGATTCTGGTCGAGGAACTGTCCTATCCCGGCTTTCGCCGCGCCGCCGACCTGTTGCGGGCCGAGGTTGTGCCGGTTGCGATGGATGAACATGGCGTGATCCCAGAAGCGCTGGATGCCGCGGCGCGCGCCCATGATGCACAGATTTTCTGCACCTCGCCCGAGGTCCATAACCCCACCGGTCTCTTTACGCCGCTGGAGCGGCGCGAGGCCTTGGTTCGGGTGGCCCGACAACGCGACTTCTTCATTCTGGAGGATGATTGCTATCGTCACATGCCCGCCGACGCACCGGGATACAGGATACTTGCCCCGGAACGCGCGTGGTTTGTGACTTCAATCTCCAAATCGATCACGCCCGCGCTGCGCATCGGTGTTGCGGTTGCGCCAGACGGGCATATCGCCGATCTGCGCCGCGCGGTCGAGCATGGGTTTTTCGGGCTGGCCACACCGCTGGCCGACCTCACGGCTATGCTGCTGACCCATCCGCAGTTGGACGGCATGCTGGAAGAGTTGCAGCGAGTAACCGGGAATTACATCAAGGCGGCGGTCAACATTTTGGGTGCCTATCAGTTGAATTGGCGATCCCCGGTGCCGTTTTTGTGGCTGACCCTGCCGGAAGGGTGGCGGGGGGCATCCTTTTGTCGGGCAGCCGAGGCGGAGGGCATACAGATCCGCTCTGCCGAAGAATTTGCTTGCCGAACGACGCGAACCCCGCATGCGGTCCGGCTGGCGGTGAATGCCGGTGTCAGCCTGGAGGCGTTCGAAGCGGCGATGGGCCGCCTGCGTACTCTGCTCGATAACCCACCCGAACGGATCGGTGTCTGACCTGCTAATCCAATGGCTCCGGCTCACCAAAGAAGCCCATCAACTCTACGATCAACCCATCCGCATCCAGCCGGGCGATATCACGCCCCGCAACCATAACCGACCCGTCATCAGCCCGCATATGCCAGGTGAAATGCACCAATTCGTGATGCTGCTGCGGCGCACTGGTCAACTCCACGCGGCCCCCGAATTCGGCCAGAACCTCGCCTATATGCGCACTTAGCGCGGCGCGTCCGGCCACATCCGCGCTTGGATCGACATAGCGGCCATTTTCAGCGAAAGAGGCCGCAAGATGCGCCAGCCGTCTATCGGGATCGTCCTCGCGCCAAGCCGCGCCATAATGCGCAAGGACCTCCTGCAACGGTTTCATTTGACCTCCGACTTCTTGCCGAGTGATTTTCTAGCTTACCTTTTGCCAGCAAGACAGAAAACGGGGCGTGAGTATGGGGTAAAATAATACCTATTTTGTAAACAGTTGTTATTGCTGTGAAACTTTAGGTTCGCGCGTATTGACCGGCACCAAGAGTGAGTCTAAACCCCATCCATCGAATTCGGGCCGCTCCGCAGGGGGCGGTCTTTCACATCAAACAGGACTATCCTGCCATGAAAACCTTTTCTGCAACACCTGCAGACATCGACAAGAAGTGGATCCTGATCGACGCTGAGGGCGTTGTTCTGGGCCGTCTTGCCTCGATCGTCGCCATGCGTCTGCGTGGCAAGCACAAAGCGTCGTTCACCCCGAACATGGACATGGGCGACAATGTCATCGTGATCAACGCTGACAAAATCCAGATGACCGGCAAGAAGCGCGAAGAAAACTTCTACTGGCACACTGGCCACCCGGGCGGCATCAAGTCGCGCACCAAGCAGCAGATCCTCGAGGGTGCCCACCCCGAGCGCGTCGTGACCCAAGCGGTCAAGCGCATGCTGCCGGGCAACCGCCTGTCGCGCACCCAGATGACCAACCTGCGCGTTTACGCCGGTGCCGAGCATCCCCACGAGGCGCAAAGCCCCGAAGTTCTGGATGTCAAATCCATGAACAAGAAAAACACCCGGAGCTAATGACCGATGGCTGATCAGATCAATACTCTCGAAGAGCTGAGCGCCGTTGCAGGCGTCGAAACCGTGACCGAAGAAGTTGTTGTGCGCGAACCCGTGCGTGACGAGCTGGGCCGCTCCTATGCCACCGGCAAGCGTAAAGACGCTGTTGCTCGCGTTTGGATCAAGCCGGGTTCCGGCAAAGTCACCGTGAACGGCAAAGACCAGGACGTCTACTTTGCGCGCCCCGTTCTGCAGCTGATCCTGCGCCAGCCGATGCAGGTTGCCGGTGTCGAGGGCGAATTCGACGTGGTCGCAACCGTCAAGGGCGGTGGCCTGACCGGTCAGGCCGGTGCGGTCAAGCACGGCATCTCGAAAGCACTGCAGCTTTACGATCCGTCGCTGCGTGGCGCCCTGAAAGCCGCTGGCTTCCTGACCCGCGACAGCCGCGTTGTGGAACGTAAGAAATACGGTAAGGCCAAAGCGCGTAAGAGCTTCCAGTTCTCGAAGCGTTAAGCCGGGACTTCCCGACAATTTCGAAAGGCCGTGCAGCAATGCGCGGCCTTTCCTGTTTGTGGTTCGGGGGTCAGGCCCTGCAGGCGCAACCACAGGATGAAAATCGCGCAAAACTGCAAAATGTTTAACATTTTGCGAGAAGTCACCTATCGTTGAGGCCTCAGTTCCGAGCTATCCAGCCAGGGCACAATAGATGGCGCAGTCAATTTACGAGAAGCATGGCGGCTTCAAGTCCGTGAGCCGGGTGGTGCTGTACTTCTATGAAATGGTGCTGGATTCAGAAGAGATCGGCCATCATTTCGACGATGTCGAGATGCCGCGGCTGATCGATCACCAGACCAAGTTCGTGTCCTCGCTTCTGGGTGGGCCAGCCTCGTTCAGTGACGACCGGCTAGAGGTGGTGCACAGACCCTTAGGCATCACACACGACCATTTCGACGAGGTCGCGCGGCTGCTTCGGCAGGCATTGCTGGAACATGGGATGCCGCCCGACGACGTCGATATCGCAATTGCTGCTGTAGAAGCCAAACGCTCGATCATCGTGACACGCGAGGCTGGATGAGCATTTCGGCCATCAACGAGCACCTGCTACGGGCCATTGGCGTGGGCGTGGCATTGGCGCGCGCCTCGGATTTTCGGTTGGTCTTCCACAACGAATCCTTCGCGGAGTGGTTCGGCTCCCCGGCACCAGATGCCACGTTGACCGAGGTTTTGGGCGAGTTGGACCCCGAGGCGCTGGAGCAGGTATGTGAAACCGGCCTTCGCTACTCTGCCGAGCTCGAAATCAAGCCGCGCCGCCGGACGCTGATCTTTGCGGTCAATATCTCGCTCGCCAGCGGCACTGAAGAACCGCTGCTGATCGTGGAGTGCCAGAACATTACCCGCATCCGCGAGCTGGAAAACATGATCGACAGCTATTCGACCATGGTCGAGCGCAACACGCGCGAGCTGGAGCGAGAAAAAGAGCGGGTGGAGCGGCTGCTGCTCAACCTCATGCCGCGCTCGGTCTACGAAGAGTTCAAGACCTTCGGCGTTGTCACTCCGCAGCTTTACCAGAATGTCTCGGTGGTGATGCTGGACTTTGTCGATTTCACCGATTTCGCTGCCAAGACCGACCCGACGATCACGCTGGGCGAGTTGAACGACATTTTCACCGCCTTCGACCGGATCGTCGAACAATATGGCTGTGAGCGGATCAAGACCATTGGCGATGCCTATCTGGCGGTTTCGGGGATGCCGGATGAAACCCCCGATCACGCCACTGCTGTGGCCCATTGCGCCATCCGCTTCCTGCGCTATTTGGAGCGGCGCAACGAAAGCCACCCGCATAAATGGCGCGCCCGGATTGGGCTAGGGTCGGGGGCGGCTGTTGGCTCGGTCGTGGGCATTCAGAAATACGTTTATGACGTCTTCGGTCCTGCGGTGAACATGGCCGCCCGGCTACAAATCTTCGCTCACCCGATGAAGATCGTTGCACCGGAATCGATGAAATACGACCTGATCGACGAGTTCCAAGTCACCGATATCGGCAGCTATGATATTAAAGGCATGGGCGAGATGGAGTTGATCAATGTCAGCGCAGATCTGCGCGCACAGCAGACCCGATCGCGGTTTCAGCCTTAATCATCGGGCGAGATCAGCCCCAGACCGCGCAAGTAAATCCCCACACCTGATTCCAGCAAATCCTCAGGCGGGAAAGGCGAGGCGGTGCCGGTGTTGCGGGCATAGAGCTCGACCACGCCGTGGCTCATCGCCCAGATATGGGCGCTGACCATTGAGGCAGGGGGGCGTTTCTCGGGCGGGATATGTTCCGACAGGTCTTGCGCGGCTTTTTCCAGAACCGCCTTGGCGCGCGCGGCGGCGTCGGCGAGCGCGGGGGTGCGGTTGACCGAGATGCCGCTTTCGAACATCGCGATGTAATGGCCGGGATGCTTGCGCGCAAAGGCCAGATAGGCGCGGCCCGTCGCCTCGAACGCGGCGAGCGCTGAGGGCTGGCCCTTGTCATAGGCAAACTGCATCAGGTCGGCGAACATCTCGAACCCCTGGCGCGCTGCCTCTGCGATCAGGTCTTCGCGGCCTTCGAAATGGCGATAGACTGCGGCAGGGGTCACACCTGCGGTCTTGGCTGCCTCGGACAGGGTAAAACCGGTTGGCCCGCGCGCTTCGATCAGCACCAGCGCGCCCTCGATCAGGGCCTGTTTCAGATTGCCGTGATGATAGCCGCGTTTAGCCATCCCAGATATCGGGGCCCCCGCAGATCTTGTCATCGACCGTACTTATCGCATCGGCGTCCTTGTCTTCGTAGTCCAGCCCCTGAAGCACCGTCTGGATCGCAGCGATCCGGGCCCGGCGCTTGTCATCCGAGCGCACGATGGTCCAGGGCGAGAAGCTGGAATGGCTGCGGGTCAGTGTTTCGCCGATGGCGCTGGTATAGGCGTCCCATTTGCCGAGGCCCTGCACATCGATGGGGCTGAGTTTCCATTGCTTGAGCCGGTCGGTTTCTCGGTCGCGGAAGCGGCGCAATTGTTCTCCGCGCCCTACGTTGAGCCAGAACTTGAATAGCTTGATCCCGTCATTCACGAGACCCTCTTCCAAGGGCAGAACCTGCCGGAAGAACCGCTCACGCTCTTCATCGGTGCAGAAACCGAACACTTTCTCGACCACGCCGCGATTGTACCAGCTTCGGTCGAAGAACACGATTTCCCCGGCCGAGGGCAGGTGTTCGATATAGCGCTGGAAATACCATTGGCTGCTTTCGGTATCTGACGGTTTGGTCAGCGCCACCACGCGTGCGCCACGCGGGTTGAGGTTTTCGCGCAGCCGCTTGATGGTGCCGCCCTTGCCGGCGGCATCGCGCCCTTCGAAGATCACAGCGACCCGCTGGCCGCTTTCCTTGACCCAGGATTGCAGTTTCACCAACTCGATCTGCAACGCCTCCATCTGCTTGTCATAGCCTTTGCGGCCCATGCGTTCTGCGTAGGGGTAGCTGTCGGTGATGATGTCGTCCTTGGCGGCCTTTTCCAGCGCTTTGCGCAGATGGCCCGGCGCGTCCTCAGCGATGAACCGGGCGATTTCGCCCTTGTTTTTGCGAGACATTCCGTGCCTCCTGAATTGCTCGTACACGCACTATGGAATGTTAAGGGGCTTAACGCAAACCCGCCCGTTCGGCCGCACGGTCAATGGCCTCCACCACTTCGGGGACCGAGACATGCTGGGGCATGTGACCCACGCCCTCAAGGCTGGTCAGTACTGCGTCGGGGATTTGTTCGGCCAGCGTTTGCGAGTGGATCTCAAGGCCGACAACCGTGTCGTCGGTGCCGTGCACAATCTCGGTCGGGACCGAGATTTCGTGGTAATGCGGGGCCAATTCCTCGATCTCGCCCAGCAGGTTGTAGCGTTGCAGCGCGTTGGCGCGCAGGGAATCCCGCCGCAGGCTGAGCCCGGGACCGAAATGAGCGGCGTAATCCTCGGGCATCGGGTTGGGGGCGAAGACATCGACAAAGGTATCTTCGACCACTGACTGCGGCACGTAGGCCGTGATCAGGGGGTTCACCACTGCTGCCGCGACCGGATTGGAAGTGAGCTTGTAGAACAGCTCTAACTCGGTGTCCCAGGGGTTAGAGGCGCCGGCAATCGGGACCAAAGCGGCGATGTGATCGGGATGTTCTACCGCCCAGGCCAGCGCTACCGCACCGCCATAGCTTTGACCCACCACGATGGGTTTGTCGGCACCAAGCTGCTGCGCCGCCTTCATCAGCTGCGTGGCTTGCTCGGTGATCGTCGCACCTTTGGGGTTGAGCGGATCGGAATAACCAAGGCCGGGCCGGTCAAAGACGATGACCCGATAACGGTCGGCCAGCGCCGGAGCGAGGCGATAGGTCATGTCGTTGGTATTGCCGTTCGAGCCATGGATCAGCACCACGTCGGGACCTTCGCCCATCACCTCGGCATGAACCTGATGGTCATCTACCTGCAGCAGTTCTCCCCGTGGGGGATGGCTGGCCTCGGCCCGTGCCTCATTACGGGCGGCAAGCCAGAGCGTCAGCGCCCAGAAGGCGCCAAGAACAAGTAAGATGATCACCAGCACCCGCATCCCCGGTCACGCCCTCAGATCGGTGGAACTAAGGCCAATCCGGCTGATGTCAAAAGGCGTGGTCTCATAGATCTCACTGATCCAGTTGCCATAGAGCAGATGGGCGTGGCTGCGCCAGCGGTTCTGCGGCTCCCGGCTTGGGTCGTCATCGGGATAGTAATTCATGGGCACGTTGATCGGCGTGCCATTGGCAACGTCGCGGTCATATTCTTGTTTCAGCGTGTCGCTGTCATATTCGAAGTGGTTGAATATATAGAGCGCGCGGTGGGCCTTGTCGCGCACCAGACACGGACCGACCTCATCGCTGCCCAAGAGGGTGCGCAACCCGTCCGCTGCATCGATCTCGTCCTGCTTCATTTCTGTCCAGCGGCTGACCGGTATGAAACACTCATCCGAGAACCCGCGCAGAAAGGACGAAGCGGGGAAAAGGTTGCGGTGCCGGAAACAGCCAAATGCCTTCGCATCCAGCATGTGTTTCTTGACGCCGTGGAAATGGTTGATCATTGCCATCCCGCCCCAGCAAACGCCGAAGGTTGAATGCACATTGGTCTGGGTCCAGTTCATCACTTCGACCAACTCGTCCCAATAGGTGACGTCAGTGAATTCCAGATGTTCGATCGGCGCGCCGGTGATGATCAGACCGTCGAACTTCTCATCCTTCACCTCCTGAAAAGGGCGGTAGAACTCGGCCATATGTTCGGCAGCCGTGGTCTTGGTGCGATGCTCGGACATGCGGATCAGGCTCAGCTCGATCTGCAAGGGCGTCGCACCAATCAGTCGGGCGAATTGGTTTTCGGTCTGGATCTTCTTGGGCATCAGGTTCAAGAGCCCGATCCGCAGCGGGCGGATGTCCTGCCGTGCCGCCTGATCCTCGGACATGACCATAACACCCTCACGGCTGAGGACGTCAAAGGCGGGCAGGTCTGCGGGGATCTTGATGGGCATGATAGGGGCTCTTTTGCGAACGTGTCTGGGCTAGATAATCCGGGCAGGCGGTGGTGCCAAGCCTCCTTGCGCTTGACAGCACTGCGCTGTGACCTCTCAATCGGGTGCAGACCGGCGAGAGGGGACCGGAATGAAAAGACTGAGTTTTCTGGCGCTGGTGCTGTGCGCGTCGCCTGTCATGGCGCAGGAAGGCCCTGAATGGGATTTGCAGCGATGTGTCTGGAGTTGTCTGGCCAATTCGCCGGGCGTCGAGAGCGCGATTTATCACCAATGCGTGAGCATCCGTTGCACCGCGCCGCAGGCACAAATGCCCGCGCGCGTGGCGCAAGGCTGGGCGGCGGGAATGGCAGCGGATGGCAAGACTTGGTCGGCCGGGTTGGCGGCAGCTGATGGCAGCGGGCAGGGGCTTTATTTCCAATGTGTGCCCGGACAGGACAGCTACCTGATGCTCTACGGGCTCAAGGCGCGAGAGGGGGTGTTCCAGATCAGTATCGATGGCCGCGCCTATCCGCTAGCCTTTCACGGCAGACGCGGAGAGTTGACCAGCGATCTGCCTCCATCGGCGCCGTTTCTGAACCTGCTGGGGCAGGGGCGGGCAATCAGCATCGTGGACCCGGATGGGGCCTATAGGGCCGGCTATAGCTTGCTGAATGCGCAGGGCGCGATCTGGCAGGTGCGGGCGGCCTGCGGCGGCTGATCACTGTGCCAGAGCGTCGCTGATCAGCGCCTCGAAATCTGCCGCATCACGCACCGTCGATACTTGTTCAGCAGTCAGGGTGAGTCCCCAGTTCCGGGCCATCGCTTCATAACGTGGCTGCCGATGCGCCAGCGCCTTGGCATAGGTCCAGCGCACGAAGGTGTCCGGGTCCACCGCGCCAGGCGCGCAACCTTGTTCGGACAGGTAGGTATCCCACATCTCGGTCAGGAACTCGGCCTGATAGGACATCGGCTTCGGGTCCTTGTCGAAGCGGCGGATCAACTCGTCGGTATGGGCTTCGTCTCCCTTGAGCCAGATCATCAGTGTGTCTTTGGCCAACTCCGACAGCACGTGATCCTTGGGATCTTCGGGATCGACCCATTCACAGATCGACCCGCCGGTGTCGCAGATGAAGTTCGGATAGCCATAGAGCCGCTCGGCCCGGTCGATAAAATACGGCGTGTCCAGCAGGGCGTGAATCTCGGCCTGCCGGAACTGTTCCTGCCGACGGCGGTATTCCTCGATCGCCAGCCCGCCCTTGTCGGGGTCGCCGGGCTTGCCCAGATAGGCCGAGACCGGAGTGAGGTTCGAAAACGAGATGTTTGATCCGATATAGATCGAATCCGACAACAGCAGATCGCGCAGAAACGGCACTTTCATAGCCTGCGCCTTGGCGTTGTCGGTGATATACTCGCCCATATACCGCGTGCCGATGCGGTAATCGATCGAGTAGTGAAACCAATTGCCACCCGAGCGCAGGATGTTGCTGAGATGGGTTTTGCCCAGACCGGACATGCCAAAAAACAGCACTTTCTTGCGCGGCGCCTCGCGCCAGTCCTGAGCCGATGAATAGAGCATGTCCCGCAGTCCCGAATTTTGACCCTAGCTAGAGCGCCGCGCGGGCGGGGTCAATCTTGCGTATGGCTGGACTGGCGAGAGCAAAGAAAAACCCGCCAGAAAAAATGGCGGGTTCATATTCAAGCGGAGAAAGCCGGACTCAGATATTGCCCAGAGCGTATGTTATCTGGAAGCCTACGCTCCATGCGCTGTTGTCCGAAAACGTGGCTCGATTGTTTGGACCGGTGCCGTTTGCGGTCGCGTCACCGATGTCTGTATAGCGGACGCCGCCTGATATCTTGGCTCTTTCAAGGGAGTAAGTCCCGGCCAGACCGATGCTCCAGAAACCATCGGTTGGGCCAAGATTTGACACGGGATTACCTTGAGATGATTCATAGCCCAACGTAAAGGCACCTGCGAATTCGTCCGTGAATTGGTAACCCATGCCAAGGGAATAGGTGAATGTTGCCTCTTCGTAGTCGACCAGATTGATGCCGGTCAGCCCCACATAGACCGGCGGCGCATAGACCGTCTGCGGCCAATCAACCCAGCGGATCGAGCCGAACAGCAATGTCTTGGGGGCGACACCCGTTTGGAAGTCCAGATTGACTGATTGTGGCGTTATGATTTCGCTTGTTGAACTCGCGCTCAACCGAGTGACAGCCGGCGTCAGAGCGTCATTGGCCTCGGTCTGCCCCATATCATGAGAGATTTTCGAATTGTAGGTGAGTGCTACCCGTGCGGCGATCTCAGGTTTTTCCCACGCCACACCAACGACGTAGCCAAAATCTATCTCGGCATCAGTTTCGACCCTATACCCACCCTGCGGTGGCGAAAGAGAGGCACCGGCAATCGGCACAGAAACACTTGCCTTCAATCGTTGCGCCCGAATGCCGCCTATGGCGCTGAACCCACCATCAAGTTTGTATCGCAGCAAGGCCGTAATGGCATCGGTATCCGCCTTAGCCCGCAGAACATCAGATGTTCCGCCAAACGGTGCCAATACGTTCTGAGACAAGGGATAGTTCGCCGAATAGTCGATATCAGCACCAAACGGCTCATCATAAATCAGGGCAAAATCCAACTTTTCAGTCAAGGCGGTCTTATACGCGAGATGAGGCGTGAAGAAACTGTTGGCTATGTTGCCAGACTCAATCGTTTGCCCCTGAGTCGGACCGGGAAGCGGATTGACCATGGATCCACTGACATCCGGCGACGTGTAGCCCAGGCTGAACTGAACGGCGGATCCTTCTTCGAACAGGATGTTTACGCCCTGACCGCTACGATCAAGTCCGCCGGCGAATACCAATGTGGGCGAGAGCGCTGCCGCGGCGAACGCTATGAGTGGTTTTTTCATGACCTGTGCTGTCCCTGTATTAGCGGGTTTTTTGTGAGTGCTATTATTTACGCAGTGTTGGCTAACAGAACGTAATTTTCACGGTCAACTCTGACCTAACGGCAAAGATTTCGGATTTGTGACGTATCTGCGTCAGTTACCTTAGGGAAGTTTTGACGTTAACAAAATTGGCGGCGAGGATCATGCCTCCTCCCAAAAACACCCATATATCAATGGCTTCGTGGTAAACGAGCGCGCCGACGATAGCGACAACGGGAAGCCGGGCGAAATCAAATGGTACAACAATCGTTGCCGGGGCGATGGCAAGCGCGTTGGTGATGCAGAAATGCGCAGTCAGCCCGCAAACCCCGATGAGAATCAACCAGGGGATGGTCGCCGATGTGGGTAATGCAATCTGCGCATCATAGCCTGAGGCCAGCAGACCCAAGACAAGCTGCATGCTGGTGAGCCAGAACAGAATGCTGCCGATGCCTTCGGTTCGAGTCAGCCTTTTGGTGGCGATCATGGTGAGCGCGAAGAAGATCGCACAGCTTGCCGCCGCGACGACACCGGCGTTGAGCGTCGTGGCGCCGGGACGGGCCACTATGAGAATGCCCGCAAAACCCAGCCCAACAGCCAGAGCTTTTGGCAGGGTGATGCGTTCTGCCAGAAACAGGGGCGCCAGAATAATCACCCATAGTGGTGTGGTGAACTCAAGCGCAACAACCTGTGCCAATGGGATCAGAGCGAGAGAATAAAACCAAAGGTTCTGCCCGATGAAATGCGCCAAATTCCGCGCCATGTTCAGCCTGAGATTGTCGCGGCTGACACGGTGCCAGGTGCCAGTCCAGGTCAGGACCGCACCAACGATGATGACGCCGACCAGACTGCGATACATCATTATCTCGAACGTATCGTGGGTGTTGGCCGTAGCCCGGCCTGCAACGGCCATCAGCGTGAACGAGGTGATCGCACCCGTCATCCAAAGGGCAGAGAGCGCAATCTGCGCTTGGGAGGGGGAAGCAATCGGTTCCGAATTCCCGCGCCTCCTCGTTTCTCTCTTGGTTGGGGTCAATCCGTCAACGCCAAAGCATGCAACGATAGGTGGTTGCATTCCGGTAGGTCAACTTCGGCATCAAAAGCACGCGCTTTGACGGATTCAAAGCCCCGCAGGCGCAGAATGGCAAGAAGATTGTCCCGATGGAACATGTACTTATGTTCGCCTCCCTTATAGTCGAGGTAATTCATCTGACCCATCAGGCAGCTTGTGGATACCGCTGAAGGCGGATGTTGCTTCTCGGATGGCTGAAAAACAAGACCCTTCGTGTAGGTTTCGATATAGTATCTGGCATTTGGAACTTAGACGAAAAAAGTGCCCCCGGACTTGAGCATCCGATAGCATTCAGGAATGAAGGCCAACAGGTCCTGGTTGCCAATTTGGATTGCTCAACCGGGCCATTGGGCAAAGGGATTCCGTTACAAAGGTCATGTTGGAAATCGCATGGCAACGCATCGACCGTCGTCCAGCCATTTGTTCCGTGTTTCGGGCTCGAACCGCGCCCAAACTGAATGTGGTCTTGTTTGTGCAGAGCGCGCCATTGCTTCCACGACCTGAATGATCTCCCGATGTAAGTTTTCTTGAACACAATATCGCGTGTGGTCAGACAGAACGACTGAGCGCACGGAAGCGGACTTGCGACATTTTTCTTGCTATCTCTTTGGTAGAGTATCGAAGATGGTGTGGCCTGATCGGCCAATCGGGTCCTGACGCGTCTTGAATGGTTAACTCTCTGGGAGTTCTCGGGGAAGATAACAAAATCCACGGTTTTAGTTTCCATCACGGTCCGGCCAAACAGAGCGAAGCAACAGCACCGGTCGCGTTAAGTAAACTCATCTGATGGTCGTAGTTGACCCGGTGCCAGTGGTCGGCCAATTTGAACACGACGCAGCTGATGATCATGCCAGCCAAGTTGCGAAACTCGATCGCTTCGAACGTGTCACGGGTGCTGGTCGCGGACCGGCCCGAGACCCCCAACAGCATGAACAAGGTGGTCGCGCCGCGCATCCAGATTGCGGCCTTAACCCTTTTTGAACATATCACGGCAAGGCCAAACGCGATTTAAATATTCAACCCATTAGCCTTAAGTGTGTCGATCAAGTCATTTCTGATAAACACAAAATTTGAAAACGCGAACACATTTGCCAGTGGGTCCTTGGTATCTCGCCGCGCGATCCCATCTGGCAAAAGCTGAAACGCTGTATAGTCAGTTAATGCTGATGAAAGCGAGTAGAGTGACTGGTTGCGAAACAGCTGGTGCCAATTGTATTCAATCTGAATTCCCTTAGGCCTGTGTCGATCTATGGTCTTTGCAGCCCCTGCAAGCACCTCGGCCTCAAAACCTTCGGTATCGATCTTGATGAAGTCGATTGTCGATCGAGGCGTGTTCTGTTCGAAGTATTCGTCCAGTGTCAGTACCTCGATTTCAGTGGTGTCCAAATTGCTGACATATGGAACTTTTGATACTTCGGGAGCAAGCGATGCATGGGTCGTCGCGTCGGGATTGTAGTGCAGAGTCTGACGCTGAGCCTTGTCGCCCGCAGCTGCGTTTATTGTGATGTGGCGTTGGCCAAAACTCTCGGAAAGTTTGGCGAGTTTGGAGTATGATTTTGGTAATGGCTCGAATGAATAAACGGATGAATTTGGAAGAGCGCGCAGCAATTTTTCGCTGTAGGCTCCTACGTTTGCGCCCACATCCACAAGCGTTCTGGGGTCAAGCCGTGGCAGAACTTCTGTAAGCAGGAAATCCTCACCTGTTAACCGATGGCTCGTGTGGTTGTTGTAGCCATAGGCTCGGAGGGCGAGGTTGAGTATCTTTTTGTTTCGATTGCGCAGCCTTGGGCGGCTGAACAACCAAACATACATATGCCCCATCAGATCAGAAAACATATCAGGTTCATCTCCGGTTCTGGCCGCGCTGCTATCTTTGTCATCCGGTTAAGGACTACTCCCACTCGATGGTTCCGGGTGGTTTCGAGGTGATGTCGTAGGTGCAGCGGTTGATGCCCCCGACCTCGTTGATGATCCGTGTTGCGGTCTCGCCCAGGAATTCATGGCTGAACGGATAATAATCGGCTGTCATGCCGTCCACCGAGGTTACGGCGCGTAGGGCGCAGGCATAGTCGTAAGTGCGCCCGTCACCCATCACGCCTACCGTGCGGACCGGCAGGATGGCGACAAAGGCTTGCCAGATTTCGTCGTAAAGCCCGTGCTTGCGGATCTGGTCGATATAAATCGCATCCGCCTCACGCAGTATCTCCAACTTTTCGCGGGTGATCTCGCCGGGGCAGCGGATGGCCAGGCCGGGGCCGGGGAAGGGGTGGCGACCGATGAAGCTTTGCGGCAGGCCTAATTCGCGGCCCAGGGCGCGGACTTCGTCCTTGAACAGCTCACGCAGCGGCTCGACCAGTTTCAGGCCCATTTTCTCGGGCAAACCGCCGACATTGTGGTGGCTCTTGATTGTCACCGAGGGGCCGCCCGAAAAGCTCACCGATTCAATGACATCGGGGTAGAGGGTGCCCTGCGCAAGGAACTCGGCCCCGTCGATCGTGTCAGCATGTTTCTGGAACACGTCGATGAACAGCTTGCCGATGATCTTACGCTTGGTTTCAGGGTCGGACTGGCCATCCAGCTCGCCCAGAAATAGCTCGGATTCGTCAGCATGGATCAGCTGGATGTTGTAATTGTCGCGGAACATCGCGACGACCTCCTGCGCTTCGTTCTTGCGCAGAAGTCCGTGATCGACAAAGACACAGGTAAGTTGGTCGCCGATCGCCTCATGGATCAGAATTGCTGCCACCGAGGAATCAACGCCGCCAGAGAGGCCGCAGATCACCTTCTTGTCGCCAACCTGAGCTCGAATCTGTTCGATCATCTGTTCGCGATAGGCGCCCATGGTCCAATCGCCGCTGAAGCCGGCGAGACGCACGAAATTCTCATAAAGTTTCGCGCCGCGCGGGGTGTGGTGCACTTCGGGGTGGAACTGCACCGCGTAGAAATTGCGCGCGGTGTCGGCGGTGATCGCATATGGCGCGTTGGGCGAGGTGCCGTAGACCGCAAAGCCCGGGGCCAACTGGCTGACATGGTCGCCATGGCTCATCCAGACTTGCTCATCCCCATCCGTAAACCAGCCCTCCAGCAAAGGCAGGGTGCCCTCCGGCGTGACGAAGGCGCGGCCAAATTCCGCCGTGCCGCCGCCGCCCGAGATCTTGCCGCCCTCAACCTTGCCACCCAGTTGCTGCATCATCACCTGCTGGCCATAGCAGATGCCCAGAATAGGCACGCCATAGTCAAATATTTCCTGCGGCGCGCGCGGGCTGCCCTCGCGCGTGACGCTGTCCGGCCCACCGGAAAAGATCACGGCTTTCGGTCCCATCTGGCGCACGAATTCCATCGTTACGTTCTGATAGGGGTGAATCTCGCAATAGACGTTCAGTTCGCGCAGGCGGCGGGCGATCAGTTGCGTCACCTGGCTGCCGAAGTCGATGATAAGAAGGCGGTCATGGGATGTCTGGCTCATGGCCCAGCTACTAGGTCGCGGTGCTGGCAAGCGCAAGGGATTTCAGGCAGTTTGAGTGCGGCGAGAGGAGAGGGTGATGACGGATATTCGAATGCGCACAGCTACACTTGATGATCTGCCTCAAATGGTCGAGGTCATCACATCAGCCTATGCCTTAGAACGTGCGCGCTTAAGCGGCATCCCGGATGTCACCGAAGGGTTGGACCTGAATATTCGAGACGACATCGTCGAATTGGCTGAACGGTCAGACAAAATACTCGGCGTCATCGTTTTGGTCCGCTCGGAACAGGCGCTGATGATTGCAAATCTTGCGGTCTCTGCGCAGGCGCAGGGCAAAGGTGTGGGTCGGCGGTTGATGCAGGCCGCCGAAGAGATCGCGCTCAGTGCCGGATGTGAGCATCTGACCCTGCGGACTCACGCGGGCATGTCGGCAACACGCAGGTTCTACAAAGCTCTGGGTTGGGTCGAGACTGGCGTAGCCGGGCAAGTCGTGAGTATGCAAAAGGCGCTGTGAGGGCGCCGAGACTTTTGCTCAATGTCGCTACCTGCAAGACCCGTATTTGCGTGGCAACTTCGGGCAACGTGCGCAAGGTGTTGCACCTTGCAGACGAGGCACGCTGCGGGGCCGGTGGACAGAATTGACGGGCTCTCTGCCGGTATTTGAGCGACCGGCCACCTCTCCATGTCGCTTTTCCCCCGATAGCGCCGCAATCTTTCGGCGTGGGTTTGCCGCCAGCCGTTAGAAACAAAAGAAACACGTAGTTTAGGGAACATGACCCATGGCAGAAGCAGCAGCGCGTCGCAGGGGCCGGGGCGGCGGCGGGGCCGCACGCCGGGCCGAACGCTCGGCAGTGAAAATCGAGACCGCCAAGTATATCGAGCGGAATATCCCGAATTTCGAGGTGCTGACAAACGAAGCGCTGGACATCATCGAGGCCAACGCGGAAACCGTGCTGGAAGAGATCGGCGTCAATTTTGTTGACAATCCCGCCGCGCTGGAGCGCTGGCGAGAGGCCGGGGCAGATATTGACGGCGAGCGTGTGCGCATTCCGCGCGGATTGGCCCGAAAGCTGTGTTCGACAGCACCGCGCGAATTCACTCAGCACGCCCGCAATCCCGAGAAATCAGTGGTAGTTGGCGGTCGCAACCTAGTGCTGGCACCCGTCTATGGCCCGCCATTCGTACGCGACGCCCAAGGCGGGCGCCGCTATGCCACGATGGAGGACTTCAATAAATTCGTGAAGCTGGGCTACATGTCGAAATGGCTGCATCATTCCGGCGGCACGGTGTGTGAACCCACCGATGTACCGGTCAACAAGCGCCATCTCGATATGTTGCACGCGCATATGACGCTGAGCGACAAGCCCTTCATGGGCTCGGTCACCGATCCCAGCCGGGCGCGCGATTCGGTCGAGATGTGCGAGATTCTGTTCGGCAAGGACTTCGTGCGCGACAACACGGTGATGACCTCGCTGATCAACATCAACTCGCCGATGACTTTCGATGACGTGATGATGGGCGCGCTGGAGGTCTATGCTGCCAGCAATCAGGCCTGCATCATCTCACCTTTCATCGTGGGCGGCGCGATGGCGCCAGTCTCCGTTGCGGGCACGCTGACGCAGGTACTGGCCGAGGTGCTGGCAGGCATCGCCTATAGCCAGCTCATACGCCCCGGCGCGCCGGTCATTTTCGGGGCTTTTGTGTCCTCGATCGACATGAATTCCGGCGCACCGACCTTTGGCACGCCCGAGGCGTCCATGGTCACCTATGGCGCGGGGCAATTGGCGCGACGCATGGGGTTGCCCTTCCGCTCGGCGGGTTCGTTCTGCGGTTCGAAACTGCCCGATGCGCAGGCCGCCTATGAGACCGCGAATTCGCTGAACATGGGGTTGCTGGCGGGGGTGAACTTCATGCTGCATTCTTGCGGCTGGCTCGAAGGCGGGCTGGTGGCGGATTTCGAGAAATTCGTGATGGATGCCGACCAGCTGGGCGCGTTGCACGGCCTGGCAAAGGGCGTGTCGGTGGACGAAGAGGCGCAGGCAATGGACGCAATTCGCGAGGTTGGGCCCGGCGGGCACTACCTTGGTTGCGCTCATACCCAGGCGAATTTCAAGACCGCCTTCTGGAAGTCCGAAATGCTGGACTACAAGCCCTTCGAGACCTGGGAGGAAGAGGGTGCGCGCGATACGCGAATGCTGGCCAGCGAACGGGTCGAACATTTGCTGGCCAATTATCAGCAGCCCGGGCTCGACCCTGCCATCGCCGAGGCGCTCAAGGCCTATATCGCCGAGAAAAAGGCGTCGATGCCAGACGCTTTCATGTAGGATGGCTTAGATTGGGGCGCGGCTGGCCTTCAGCAGTTGCGCCTCGCCCATCATTGCGATCAGCAGATCCAAGTGGCGGATAACGGAATATCCCGCGTCATCATCGCGTCGCCGCTCGTCCAACGCACGCTCAAGCTCTATCAGGCGCACCAGTGCCGCTGCCGGGCGCGGCAGCGCGCCATACCCCAGAATGCGCGGCAGGTGGCGCTCGCGGCTGTATTCCTGCACGCCATGACGTGCCGCCCGGATCAACAGACGCGGGCGGCGGAGCGTGGAGAGCATGGTGTTCAGGTCTTGCATGTTGTGTCCCTCTTAGTGTGTGTCTTTGCCCTTTTTGTTGCACAACTTATAGGAGTGTTGCCCGGATCGCCTTCGCACCGTTCTTTGGGTTCAGTCCTGTTTATCAAATTTAAACAATAGTTTCCCCAAGGGTTCGCTCTTAACAAACAGGTAACAAATGCTCCCATAGGTTGTTTTTGTTTGTCAGGGGACGCCTCGGGGGCATCAAGGGATGATCAAACAAGGGTACGATATGATGAATGACGGGTCCGGCTTTTTTGTTCCGGAATGGGTGCCAGAAGGCGCCCGGCGCTACCTGGCGCATACCGAAGCAGGACATTCCATCCGAGAGCTAGCACGTGGGGCGGGGTGCCATGCTTCGACGGTTCTCAGACAGATTCGCAAGGTTGAAGTGCGCCGGGACGATCCGTTGGTCGACGCGGCGCTGCAAAATCTGGCATCGTCGCATTTTCCGGGGCGCCCGCAACCAAGCGTCAGCGACGTGCAGTGGGAAAGCGACCCAAGCGGCCAGGCGGATGAAAAGCCGGTCGACAAGACGATGTTCGATCACGAAGCGGCAAGGGTGCTGCGGCGGCTCTGCGAAACCGGGGCGGTTCTGGCAGTGGCCGAAGACATGGACAAAGCCGTGGTTGTGCGCGACAGCGGTGCCACCGGCAATACGCGCACTGCTGTGGTCACATCCGCGGTCGCTCAGGCGCTGGCGTTGAATGAATGGATTTCCTGCGACAAACCTGGTCGCATCTGCCGCTACAGGATCACCACCAGCGGGCGCGCGGCCCTAGGTCACCTGCTGGCCGAGGCCGAGAATCGCGCCCGCCTGGCGCGCGAAGATGGTTTTGCCGAGGCACAGGCCGCTTTCGTTGGGCAACGTGGCGGTGTGGTCGACATGCCCGGACAGTCCGCGTCCCGCCGCAAGAAGCGATATGGGATGGCCGAAAGCCCACTGGCCGCGCTGGCTCGCCGCAAGGATCGGGACGGCAAGCCATTTCTGGCCGAAGATCTGGTGCGTGCCGGTGAAAGGCTGCGAGAAGATTTTGAGCTGGCGCAGATTGGTCCCGATGTCATTCAGAGCTGGGACGGATTTCTGTCGGGCAAATGCGGTGGTGACCGGCAGGCCAAACCAGCCAGCCACGGGTCCTCGACAGCGCGCGACCGGGTTGGCCGTGCGCTCAGCGATCTCGGGCCGGGGCTGAGTGAGGTGGCGTTGCGGTGTTGCTGCTATCTCGAAGGATTGGAACTGGCCGAAAAGTCTTTGGGCTGGTCGGCGCGGTCTGGCAAGATCGTACTGCGCATCGCCTTGCAGCGCCTCAGGCGACACTATGAGATGGCAAGCGAAGCGGATGCGATGATCGGCTGATCGCGCGCGCAGACCTGAAACGAAAAAGGCCCGCCAATGGCGGGCCTTGTTTCTTATGCCAACTCCGGCTGTTTCTGTTCGGCCAGATGGGCCAGCACTGTCGCGGGGGAAGAGACGCCATAGGGGTCTTCGGGGCAGTTATCCATCAGGCCGGGTTCTTCGAACCATGCTTCGACCACGCCGTCATTGATGATGGCCGCATAGCGCCACGAGCGCATTCCGAAACCCAGATTATCCTTGTCGACCAGCATTCCCATCTTGCGGGTGAACTCGCCCGAGCCATCGGGGATCACCTTGACGTTCTTCAGGTCTTGCGCCTCGGCCCATTTGTTCATGACAAAGCTGTCATTGACCGACAGGCAGTAGATCTCATCGATGCCCTGTGCCACGAAGTCAGCGTGACCGTTCTCGAACCCCGGTAGCTGAAAGGTCGAGCAGGTGGGGGTAAACGCACCCGGCAGCGAAAACAGGACAACGCGTTTGCCCGCGAAATAGTCCGCTGTGGTCACGTCCTGCCAGCGAAACGGGTTCGGTCCTTCGACGGCATCATCGCGCACGCGGGTGTGAAACGTAACCTCGGGAAGTTTGGTGCCGGTTTTCATCTGCAATGTCCTCTTCGGTAGTGTTGTTTGCTTGCGGATTAAAACGATTCTAAACCGGCTGCAAGCCCGTCTATCTGCGGTTGCACACTACATAAAATATCATTAAAACATTATGTTGTACTGACTATGCGGCGAATATGCTGCATAGGCAAAGTCACCTTGCATAGCCGCCATGCGTCACTGGCTGTTTGTCTTTCGACAGATTATGGTATGCACAAACAAGCTGACCCTAGGTGAGGACGCAAACCCGTGCGCGATCTGAAAATCCCCGAGCAACGCCACCCCGAAAAGGCGCATCGCCCGGACAATGCCCAGCCCAAGAAACCAAGCTGGATCAGGGTCAAGGCCCCCGGTGGCAAGGGTTATGCCGAAACCCACAAGATCATGCGCGACAATAATCTGACCACCGTGTGTGAAGAGGCGGGCTGCCCGAATGTGGGCGAATGCTGGTCACAGGGCCACGCCACAATGATGATCATGGGCGAGATTTGTACTCGCGGCTGTACCTTCTGCAACATCGCCACGGGCAAGCCCGACACGCTGGACGCGTTTGAACCGGGCCGTGTGGCCCATGCGGTGCAGAAACTGGGACTGAATCATGTGGTGATCACCAGCGTCGACCGCGACGATCTGGAAGATGGCGGCGCCGAGCATTTCGCCCAGACCATCCGCGCCGTTCGCCATCGCAGCCCCAAGACGACGATCGAGATCTTGACACCCGATTTCATCAAATGCGACGACAGCGCGCTTGAGATCGTGGTCGATTCCAAACCCGATGTCTTCAACCACAACCTTGAAACCGTACCTGGCCTTTACCCAGAGGTGCGGCCGGGCGCGCGGTATTTCCACAGCTTGCGCCTGTTGCAGCGGGTGAAGGAACTGGACCCGTCGATCTTCACCAAATCCGGTATCATGGTAGGCTTGGGCGAAGACGGGCAGGCGGTCCGGCAGGTGATGGATGACATGCGTGCGGCGGATGTGGACTTCCTGACGATCGGGCAATACCTGCAACCGACGCCGAAGCACCACAAGGTCGATCGTTTCGTCACGCCCGATGAGTTTGCAGCCTATGAAAAGGCGGCATTCGGCAAAGGCTTCTTGATGGTGTCAGCCACGCCGCTGACCCGGTCGTCTTATCATGCCGGTGACGATTTTGCCCGCCTGCGCGATGCGCGCGAGGCGAAGCTGAGCGGGCGCAAGAGCTAGATTATTCGGTGAACCGCACCTTGCCGATAAAGGGCAGGTTGCGGTTGCGCTGCGCATAATCGATGCCGTAGCCCACCACAAATTCGTCGGGTATCTCAAACCCGATCCAGTCAGAGCGGAAATCCACCTCACGTCGGCTGGGTTTGTCTAGCAGGGCAATGGATTTCAACCGGCTCGGCTTGCGGCTTTTGAGCAGCTTGGTGACGTGGTTCAGCGTGTGGCCGGTATCGACGATGTCTTCGACCACCAGCACGTCCCGCCCTTCAATCGCGCCGCGCAAGTCCTTGAGAATGCGCACTTCCCGACTGCTTTCCATAGCATCGCCATATGAAGACGCCTCAAGAAAATCCACTTCGATGGGCAGGTCCAGCTCGCGCACCAGATCGGCGATGAACACGAAACTGCCGCGCAAGAGCCCCACCACAACCAGCTTGTCGGTGCCCGAGAATTCCGATGTAATCTCATCGCAAAGTGCCTCGATCCGCGCCGCGATAGCCTTGGCCGAGATCATCTGATCTATCACATATGCGCGGTCACTCATTGCATCCCCCTTGATCTTTTGCGCCCAACATACGACATCACGCGCCATTGTCATGTACGAAGACGCCACAGCTGATGCCGACCCATTCCGAGACCCGACGCCTGCCATATACCGCCCAGCAAATGTACGATCTGGTGGCTGATGTAGGCAAATACCCCGAGTTTCTGCCCTGGTGCGCGGCGGCGCGGATGCGGCGTACCTATGACGATGGCCGGGCGCGGGTGCTTGAAGCGGATCTGGTCATCTCGTTTAAGGTGTTCCGCGAGAAGTTTGGCAGCCGGGTGACGCTTTTTGATGCTGATCACCGGATCGATACCGAGTATCTGGACGGCCCGTTCAAATACATGAAATCCAACTGGTCCTTTGCGGATGCAGCCGATGGTGGCTGCGACGTGGCTTTCCATGTGGATTTCGAGTTCAAAAATATGATGCTGCAAAAGATCATCGGCGTTGTGTTCAATGAGGCCATGCACCGGATCGTGCGGGCCTTTGAGCAGCGTGCACAGGCGCTCTACGGATAGGCTTTACCACTGGCGGGCGGGCGCTAGACTGCGCTCATGACCAGATTGACCTCCGAGCTTGCCGGGTTTGCGACCGGCCCTGTATCAACCATCGCGGCGGCGCGCCTCATCACCGCCATGTCCGTTCTGGACTGGTTTGCGGTGGGCCGGGCCGGAAAGGACGAACCGGTGTCGCGGACTATGCGCGACATGGTGTTGTCTGAAGGTGGCGCAGGTCAGGCGCATCTGTTCGGCGGTGCGGTGGCACCTGCGCGCGCGGCGGCGCTGGTCAATGGCACCATTTCGCACGCGCTGGACTACGACGACACGCATTTTGCGCATATCGGCCATCCCTCGGTTGCGGTGATCCCGGCGGCGCTGGCCCTGGCGGAACTGCATGACCTGCCACTGGTTGACCTGCAAGAGGCCGCTCTGGTGGGCATGGAACTGTCCGTGCGTGTGGGCCTCTGGCTTGGGCGTGGGCACTATCAGACTGGGTTTCATCAAACCGCGACTGCCGGGGCTTTTGGCGCGGCGGCGGCGGCGGGACGGCTAGCAGCGTTGAACCCCGAACAGATGACCCATGCCTTCGGGCTGACCGCGACGCATGCGGCCGGTTTGAAGGCGCAGTTCGGGACCATGGGCAAACCCTACAATGCCGGGCTCGCGGCGCGCTGCGGCGTTGAGGCGGTGGAACTGGTCCAGCGCGGCTTTGTTGCCAACCCGGAGGCGATGGAGGGTGCGGCAGGCTTCGGGGCCATCCATCATGGCGCGGGCGACGTCGATGCGGCGCTGGAGGGGTTGGGCGAGGAATGGGTTTTCGAAGGGGTCAGCCACAAGTTCCACGCCTGCTGCCACGGGTTGCACGCGGCGTTGGAAGCAGCGCGTAGCCTCGACATTGCGGAACCGGAACTGGCCGAGATCACGGTCAAAACACATCCACGCTGGATGAGCGTCTGCAACCAGCTTGCGCCGGATACCGGCTTAGGAGCTAAATTCTCGTACCGAACCGTGCTGGCGATGTGGGCGCTGGGGTATGACACGGCCCGTCTGGACAGCTATTCCGAAAAGACCTGCGCCGATCCCCGGTTGCAGCGCCTGCGCGAACATATCTCGGTGGAGGCGGATGAGACTCTGACCGAGACGCAGGCGCATCTGAGCGTGTTGCGCCGCGACGGACAGCGGCTGGAGGCAGATCACGACCTGCTGCATCCGCTGCCGCTGGCCGCCCGCGAAGAACGGGTGCGGGCAAAAGCGGCCAAGCTGATCGGCGCACAAGCAAGCGACGAGATCTGGTCGATGTTGCGCACCGGCGGGGCCGCGGCCGATCTGGCAGCGCGCATGGCGGAATAGCAAAAGCGGGCCTCGTTAGAGACCCGCTTTCCGGCCGTTACCGGCCTGACGCAGCATGAGGTGGGCTCAGCTGGTCATGTCATAGGCGCGTTCGCCATGTACCGACAGGTCGAGCCCGTTGGTTTCCGTCTCGGCATCTACCCGTAGCGGGGTGATCAATGCAACTAGCTTCACCAGTATGATGGTTGCGACCACCGTGAAGACACCGACAATCACCAACCCGCCCAGCTGCGCGGCCCATGCGCCCTGGCCGAAGACTGCGATCATGATCGTGCCGAAAATGCCGCCCACGCCATGTACGGCAAACACATCCAGCGTGTCGTCGATTTTTGCGACGTTGCGGACGACATTCACTGCCTCCTGACAGAGGATGCCGGCGACAAAGCCAATTACCAGCGCCTCGACCGGGTCGACAAACCCGCTGGCTGGGGTGATTGAGGCCAGACCGGCGATGGTGCCAGTAACCAGGCCGACCATCGAGGCTTTGCCGTATTTGATCTTTTCCCACATCGCCCAGCTGAGCGAGGCGGTGGCCGCCGAAATGTGGGTTACGGTCAGCGCCATCGCAGCACCACCATCAGCGGCCAGTTGCGAGCCACCATTGAAACCGAACCAACCAACCCAGAGCATCGCCGCGCCGATCATCACAAAACCGGGGCTGTGCGGTGGCGTCGTGTGGTTGCGGCGGGGCCCGAGGAAGATGGCGATCACCAGTGCTGCCAGACCTGCAGTTTCATGCACCACGATACCACCGGCAAAATCGCGCACGCCGATCTCGCCAAAGATGCCGCCGTCGGACAGGAACCCTCCGCCCCAGATCCAGTGCACCACCGGTGCATAGACCAACAGCATCCAGAGCGCCGAAAAGGTCAGCACGAAGGCAAACCCGATCCGCTCGACATAAGCGCCAACGATCAGCGCGGGCGTGATGATCGCGAAGGTCATCTGAAAGGCAAAGAACAGCACCTCGGGCAGGGTGCCTGCCAGTGTCTCGGGGGTGATGCCCAGCAGGAACATCTTGTCCAACCCGCCCCAATAGCCGCTTGAGCCGCCACCAAAGGCGATGGAATAGCCCGCGACAAGCCAGAGAATACTCATCAGGCAGGCGATCGAAAAACAGTGCATGAAAACGCTGAGAACATTGCGGGCGCGCACCAGGCCGCCGTAGAACAGCGCCAGTCCCGGTAATGTCATGAAAAGGACCAGCGCGGTTGCCACGATGATCCAGGCTGTGTCGGCTCCGTTCATGAACCGCTCTCCTTTCCTGCCTGCAAGCGATGCGTTGGCATCGCAATGAGTGGTGTTGCGGGTGGTTCAATCGGAGGAGGGGTGGGGAAAAAAGAGGCAGAAGGCAGAAAAACCGCCTATTTTGCACGCTTTTTGTATAGCGGCTAAAAAATAGGCACAAATCTGTGCGCTTGGATTATTTATTGATCAATGCGCGAAGCGGCCTGTCCGAGACGTTCCAGGGCATGATCGCGTGCCGCCAGGCGGACCTGCGCGCGGCCCAATGCGCCGAATTCGACGGTTTCGGTGCGGGTTGGTGCGGATCCGGATGCCATACCAAAACACACGCGTCCTTCGGGTTTGAACTCCGATCCACCGGGACCCGCAATGCCGGTGATTGAGACGGCGATGTCCGCGTCGCTATGGGCCAGCGCGCCTTCGGCCATCTCTGCCGCCACTTCCTCGGACACTGCGCCATGCGCGGCCAGCGTGTCGGCCTTGACGCCAAGCATCCGCTGTTTGGCAGTATTCGAGTAGGTGACAAAGCCGCACTCCACAACGTCCGAACTGCCCGCAATATCAGTCAAGGCCGCTGCAACCATGCCACCTGTGCAGCTTTCGGCGGTACAAATGCGTAGGCCACGCGCGCGGGCCAGGGTCAGGAGCGCCTCGGGGGTCATAGTCCCGGCACCCCGTGCGACAGAAAGGCCAGCGCCGCGACTCCGATGGCGGCGAACAATCCGGCGATCAGATCGTCCAACATCACGCCTAGTGGATCGCCGCGCCGGTCGGCCCAGCTGATGGGGCCGGGCTTGGTGATGTCGAACAGGCGAAACAGCAGAAAGGCCGCGATCCAGCCGGGCCAGAGCGCCGAGATATCCAGCCCATGCGTCCAGGCCGGGCCCGACACCGCCCAGAGCGCCACGAACTGTCCGGCCACTTCGTCGATGACGATTTCGGACGGGTCGTGGTCATCGCTGTCCTTGGTTATCACATGTGTCGCCCAGTTGCCCGCTAGTGCGGCAAGCAAGGTCGCGATGAGGAGCAGGGGGAAGCCGCCCAGTTGATGTAGAACCCACGCCAGTGGCAGGGCCGCCAACGATCCCCAAGTTCCCGGCGCAGGTCGCAGGTAACCAACGCCGCCCACGGTCGCGATCAGCCGCGCCGCGCGGTCGCGCCCGGCGCTCATGCGCGCACCAGACAGGCTGTGGCCAGCGCCGCGATGCCTTCCTCGCGGCCCGTAAAGCCCAACCGTTCGGAGGTTGTGGCCTTGATCGAGACCTGATCGGGGTTCAACCGCATGATACGCGCCATTTCTGTTTGCATATCAGCAGCATGTGGCCCGATCTTCGGGTGCTCGCAAACCAATGTGCAGTCGATATTGGTGATCCGGTAACCCATGTCGCTGGAGAGTTTCACCGCATGGTCGAGGAAGATCTCGCTCGCCACGCCCTTCCATTGCGGGTCCGAGGGCGGAAAGTGCCGTCCGATATCACCTTGTGCCAGCGCGCCATAGATCGCGTCGGTGACCGCGTGCATGCCGACATCTGCATCGGAATGTCCTTGCAGTCCACGCCCATGTGGAATGCGGCAACCGCACAGGATCACATGATCGCCCGGCCCGAACCGATGCACGTCATAGCCATTGCCCAATCTCACATCCATTTCGCGTCCCAATATCCTTTCCGCGCGGGCAAAATCCTCGGCCCGGGTGATTTTCAGATTGTCAGCCTCTCCCGGCACGATGGCAACGGTCATGCCTGCAGCGCGCGCGACTTCCACATCGTCCGCGGCCTCTCCGTTATGGGCCGCATGCGCCGCGCGTATCATTTCGTAATCGAAGCCCTGCGGTGTTTGCGCCGCATAAAGCCCGGTTCGGTCCCGCGCGCCATCGACGGAACCGTCAACGCCCGACCAGAGCGCATCGGTGATTGCCAGACCCGGCGCAGCGGCCGGATGGCGTTCGAGCGCCTCCAGCACCGCGCGAATCAAAGTTTCACTGACGCAAGGGCGCGCCACATCATGGATCAACACCCGCGTGACGCCACACCCCTCCAGTACCTGCAAGCCATTACGCACCGAGTCCGCGCGTTCCGCGCCGCCCTTGGCAAGCAGCAGATCACTTGCGCTGAACTCGGCCCATGCCTCTGCATCATCCGGCGACAGCACCAGCACCAGATGCGCAATCTCGGGCAGTCGGAAGCGATCCAGCGTCCAGTTCACAACGCGTCGTCCCGCAAGCGTGCGCCATTGCTTGGGTACTTCGCCACCCGCGCGGCGGCCACGTCCGGCGGCGACGATGAGGGCGGCTGTTGTCATGGGCGGTGTGCTCCGGCTGGGTTCGATGCCTGTTTAGGTCCAGAGAGAGGCAAGGGCAATCACCCCGGTGAATTGCCTAAAAAATGTGCATGTAGCTCTGGCGGGATGCGATATATACCGTGGTTTTCTTGTGCCTTTCTTCCGGTTTGGGTACCACGGGCTCAAATGCACAAGGATTGGGCAAAGTGACCCTGCAACTTGCCGACAAACTCATCTCACCCCCGGTGATCCTGGCCCCGATGGCCGGAATCACCGATCGGCCCTTCCGTGATCTGGTGATGCGCTTTGGCGCGGGGCTGGTGGTGAGCGAGATGGTCGCCAGTCAGGAGATGGTGCAGGCCAAGCCCGGCGTGCGTGAACGGGCCGAGATCGGTGCCGATGTCGAAAGCACCTCTGTTCAACTGGCGGGGCGGGATGCTGAATGGATGGCCGAAGCCGCGCGGCAGGTGGCAGGCCGCGGCGCACGGATCATCGACATCAACATGGGCTGCCCGGCCAAGAAGGTGACCAGCGGCTATTCAGGCTCGGCGCTGATGAAAACGCCCGATCATGCGCTTAGCCTGATCGAGGCCGTGGTGGGCGCGGTGGACATTCCGGTGACGCTCAAGACCCGATTGGGCTGGGATGACAATTTGCTGAACGCGCCCGAGATCGCTCACCGGGCCGAGGCGGCAGGGGTGCAGATGATCACCATTCACGGGCGCACGCGCTGTCAGTTCTACAAGGGCCGCGCTGACTGGCAGGCGATCCGCGCGGTGAAGCAGGCGGTTTCGATCCCGGTGATTGCGAATGGCGACATCGTTGATCTTGCCTCTGCCCGGAAAGCGCTGGCGCAGTCTGGCGCCGACGGTGTCATGGTCGGGCGTGGCGCACAGGGGCGGCCCTGGCTGCTGGCAGATATCGCCTCTGTCCTGAACGGCACGCCCGCGCCGGAGATCCCGACTGGGCGAGCGTTGGCAGATATGGTCTGCGCGCATTACGAGGCGATGTTGAGCTTTTATGGCCCCGATCTGGGCCTGCGGGTCGCACGCAAGCATCTGGGTTGGTACATGGATCGCGCGGAAACCCCGCATGCGCTGCGTCGTCAGGTGTTGACGGCCCGCGACCCGGCGGAGGTGCTGCGGCTACTGCCGCTGGCGCTCGACAGTCACGAGGAGCAGGCGGCATGAGCCCGGATCAGACCATCTGGGCATCGCTGCCGGTGCCCGCATTCATCATCGATTCCCAGGACCGGATCGAGGATGCCAATTCCGCCGGCGAGGGGTTTCTGAACGCTTCGGTCAAGTCGGTCGTGGGTGCACCTGTCTGGGACCAGATCGCCATTGACGCCCCGATTGAAGAGGCGTTCGCCCGCGCCCGCGGCAACGGTACGCCCCTTTTCGTCAACGATATCGATGTGGGGACAGGCAGCCGCGCACCTCTGCAATGTGCATTGCAGATCGCGCCTCTGCTGGGACAGCCGGGCAAGATGCTGATGCTGATTTCGCCGCGCGAACTGGCCGGACGCATGACCCAGAGCCATACGGTGAAATCCGCCGCGCAATCGGCCATCGGCATGGCGGAAATGCTGGCCCATGAGATCAAGAACCCGCTGGCGGGGATCACCGGTGCGGCGCAATTGCTGAGCATGAACCTTGGCGCCGATGATCTGGAACTGACCGATCTGATCGTTGCCGAAAGTCGTCGCATCGTGAAACTGCTGGAGCAGGTCGAGCAATTCGGCAATCTCAGTCCGCCAGATTTCCGCCCCGTCAATATCCATGACGTATTGGATCGCGCGCGGCGCTCGGCGCTGCTGGGCTTTGGGGCGCATATGAAAATTGTCGAGGACTACGACCCCTCGCTGCCGCTGGCTTTCGGTGATCCCGATCAACTGTTGCAGGTGGTGCTGAACCTGCTGCGCAACGCGTCTGAGGCGGCAGATTCCAAGGGCGGGACGATCCGATTACACAGCTATTTTGAGCATTCCTTTCGCCTGCGCCGCAGCGACGGCACTGGTCAGTCGCTGCCGCTGCAGATCGAGATCATCGATGACGGGCCCGGCCTGCCGGAAGATATTCGCAATGACGTGTTCGACCCGTTTGTATCGGGGCGCGAAAACGGCACCGGTCTTGGGCTGGCGCTGGTGAGCAAGATCATATCGGACCACAACGGATGGATTACGGTGACCTCGGTTCCGGGGCGGACCATCTTCCGGCTGTCGCTGCCTCGGGTGCCGCGCGGCTATGACATAGAGGAGAAGACCTGATGGATGGCACTGTTCTGGTCGCGGATGACGATCGCACGATCCGCACGGTTCTGACACAGGCACTGACACGGGCGGGGTGCAAGGTGCATGCCACCTCATCGCTGACGACGCTGATGCGCTGGGTTGGCGAGGGGAAGGGTGACGTCGTGATCTCTGACGTGGTCATGCCCGATGGCAACGGGCTAGAAATGCTACCCAAGATCAATGAGGACAGACCTGGCCTGCCCGTCATCGTGATCTCGGCGCAAAACACCATCATGACCGCGATACAGGCGGCCGAGGCGGACGCCTATGACTACCTGCCGAAACCCTTCGACCTGCCGGACCTGATGAAACGCACCGCGCGAGCGCTGGACCAACGCCGCCGCAGCCCGGCCGAAACCCCGGAAGAAGACAATGCGCGGCCAGACGAATTGCCGCTGGTCGGGCGGACACCGGCGATGCAGTCGCTCTACCGGCTGGTGGCGCGGGTGATGAATACCGATCTCCCGGTCCTCATTTCAGGTGAAAGTGGTACGGGTAAGTCACTGATTGCACGCGCTATTCATGATTTTTCAGATCGGCGCACGTTGCCGTTTGTGACCGTCACCGCAGCGGACTTGCAGGATCTGGAAGGACCCGCACGCGTGCTCGCACGGGTCAAGGGAGGCACGCTTCTGATCGACGAGGTCTCGGACATCGAAGATGAGATTCAGGCCCGGATCGTGCGGATGATGGATGCCCCCGGCGATCACGTGCCGCGCTTCATGGCGACCAGCCAGGACGATCTTGCCGCAGCAATGGATGCGGGCCGAGTGCGGCAGGACCTCTATTACCGGCTGAGCGGCGCGACGGTTCAGGTTCCGGCTTTGCGGGAGCGGGTCGAGGACATCCCACTTTTGGCCGAACATTTTCTGGCAAGGGCAGAGCGTGAGGGCGCGCCCAAACGCCGATTGAGCGAGGATGCGCAGGATTTGGTGCGGGTCTATTCCTGGCCCGGCAATGTGCGCCAGTTGGAAAACGCAATACGGCGCCTGGGCCTGACAAGTCGCGCCGACGAGATCACCCGAGCCGAGGTTGAGTCGGTTCTGGGCAGCCAGCCAGAGGCGGAACCGGCCATTGGCGGTGGCGATTCCGAGAAGCTTTCGGCTTCTGTCGGGCGGCATTTGCGGCGCTATTTCGACCTGCATGGCGGGATGTTGCCGCCGCCGGGTCTTTACCAGAGGATTCTGCGCGAAGTAGAGGGCCCGCTTATAGAAATCGCCCTCGATGCGACGGGCGGAAATCAGGCGAAATGCGCTGATTTGCTGGGAATCAACCGCAATACGCTCAGAAAAAAGATATCTGATCTCGATATAAAGGTTACACGCAGGCGCAAACTGATGTAATATCGCCACACAAACCGTGGCAAACGGGTTTCGGCCTGGAAACGACCACGAGATATGGCGGTACGTCGCTTTGGCGACACATCAGTATGAGGGCAGCAGGTGGCAACCTGGTCACAGAACGGGCCAATTCCATCCTTGAGCCAGTGGAGCAGATCCCGAAAGGTCCGTAATTTCGGAACCTTGGGTCTTGTTGTTCTTGGGCCTGTGCTGACGCTGATCACTTATCTGGTGATTGGTCCGTTTGAATTGGATGTGTCCGGGCCAACCCTGCGGCTGATCCTGCTGGCGGATCTGGTTTACATTCTCGTGCTGGCGGCGCTGGTTCTGGCGCAGGTCGGGCGGCTGATCGCGGCCCGTCGGGCGAAATCGGCGGGCTCGCGCCTGCACCTGCGTCTGATCGGCGTATTCACCTTTCTGGCGCTGGTGCCCACTGTGACAGTGGCGATTTTTGCTGGTCTGACTGTGAATATCGGGCTTGAGGGCTGGTTTTCTGACCGGGTTCGGCAAGTGGTCGGCAACTCGCTTGCCGCCGCCGAAGCCTATGAGCTTGAGCATCGCGAGGACCTCACACAAGACGCGCAGGCGTTGGGGCGGTTTCTGGATCAGGCCCGCGCGATCGATTTCTACATCAACGATGCCGAACTGCGCGAGGTATTGGCGCAAGGCCAGGCGCAGATTCAGCGCGGGCTGAAAGAAGCCTATATCATCGACGGGACCGGCGAGATCCGGGTGCGGGGTGATCGCTCTTATCTCTTTGATTTCGAGGCCCCGACACCCGAACAGGTGGCCGAGGCTGAGACTCGCGGCGATCTGATCATTCAGGACTGGGACAATAACGAGTTCCGAGCCATCGTGCCGCTTTTCGCCTATCTCGACCGCTATCTTTATGTCAGCCGAACCGTGGATGGCGAAATCCTCAATCTGCTGGACGACACCAAGGAAACCGTTCGGCTTTATCAGCAGCTGGAAAGCGAGCGGGGCAGGGTGCTGTTCGAATTTGGCCTGCTTTATCTGGGCTTTGCGCTGATCCTGATTCTGGCGGCGGTCTGGCTGGGCCTGTGGTTCGCCGAACGTCTCTCGCGTCCGGTGGGGCGCTTGACCACTGCGGCGCAGCGGGTGGGCGCGGGCGATCTGGGCGTTCAGGTGGTTGAGGAAAGAGGCGACGACGAGATCGCTATGCTGGGGCGGTATTTTAACCAGATGACACGACAGCTCAAAGGTCAGCGCGACACGCTTTTGGAAAATACCCGCCAGATCGAAAGCCGCCGTAGGCTGTTTGATTCAGTGCTCAGTTCGGTGACTTCCGGCGTTGTCGGGCTGGACCCGGATGGCTGCGTGACCTTCGTGAACCGCTCGGCAGAGCGCTTGCTGGACTGGTCCGGCAGCGGTCAGAGTCCGGCCATTGGCGTCGCTGTTCCAGAGTTTCTGCCGCTCTTCGAAACATTGAAAGATGGCGGTGGCGAAGCCGTACAGGGGGCGCTCAAGGTGACCCGCAAGGGTCGGTCAGAAAACCTGCTGGTGCGCATGGCGACCCGCCGGGGGGAGGATGAACGGTTGGAGGGCTATGTGGTCGCCTTCGACGACGTGACCGATCTGGTCAGTGCCCAGCGGATGGCGGCCTGGGGCGACGTGGCGCGCCGTATTGCGCATGAGATCAAGAACCCACTCACCCCGATCCAGCTGAGCGCCGAACGCATCAAACGCAAATTCTCGCGCCAGTTGGACGAGGCGGATGCCGACACGTTGGTGTCGATGACTGACGTGATCGTCAGGCAGACAAATGATCTGCGTCGCATCGTTGACGAGTTCTCGAAATTCGCGCGGATGCCCGAGCCGGTGCGCCGGGAAGAGGACCTGACCCAGCTTGTACACGACGCGGTGTTGTTGCAGCAGACCGGACAGCCGGAGGTAAAGGTCTCAGCCGCGCTGCCTGATGGGCCGGTGATGAGCGACGTAGATGCGACGATGCTGAGCCAGGCGCTGACCAATCTTATCAAGAACGCGGGCGAAGCGATTGAAACACTGAAGGAAAAAGGCGCGCCGGACAATCTGGTGCCAGAGATTCAGGTGACGCTGGACAACACGGGCGATGGCTATCAAATCACAATCGCCGACAATGGTATCGGTTTGCCCGAGGATCGCGCGCGGCTGTTTGAGCCTTACGTGACCACCCGTAACGAGGGCACCGGGCTGGGCCTGCCGATCGTCAAAAAGATCATCGAAGAACATGGTGGAACATTGGTGCTGGAAGATGCGCCGACATTTGAAGGGCAGGATCATTTCGGTGCCATGGCCGTGATCCAGCTACCCGGGCCTGACGCGACCCGTAAAGACGCGTCGTCCAAACAAACAACCGGTAAAAAGGTGAAAGCGGGGCAAGATGAGTGATATTCTGATCGTTGACGACGAACGCGACATTCGCGAGCTGGTTTCCGATATTCTCGAAGACGAGGGCTATGCGACCCGTCTGGCGGGCAATTCCGATGACTGCATGGCAGCTATCAATGCCGAACCTCCGGGCCTGCTGATCCTAGATATCTGGCTCAAGGACAGCCGGATGGACGGGATCGACATCCTCAAGGCGGTCAAGCGTGATAATCCCGATATTCCAGTGGTCATCATTTCCGGTCACGGAAATATCGAAATCGCGGTCGCCGCGATCAAGCAGGGTGCCTATGACTTTATCGAGAAGCCGTTCAATATCGACCAGTTGATGGTGGTGATCCGGCGCGCCATGGAAACCTCGCGCCTGCGCCGCGAGAACAGCGCGCTCAAGCGCCGCGAGGTGACAAGCGCCGATATGATCGGCAATTCGGCAGCCTTCCGGTCCATGCTCGGACAGCTTGAAAAGGTCACTCGCTCGAACGGTCGTGTGATGCTGAGCGGCCCGGCAGGTTCAGGTAAGGAAATCGCCGCCCGTTACGTGCACGCGCAATCAAACCGCGCCAACGGTCCCTTCGTCACCGTCAATTGCGCTGGGGTCGAGCCCGAGCGGGTTGAAGAAGTGCTTTTTGGCCGCGAAACGGCGGAACGCGGCGTCGAACCGGGCCTGCTGGAAGAGGCCCATGGCGGTGTGATCTATTTTGACGAGGTGGCGGATATGCCGCTGGGCACGCAATCCAAGATCCTGCGCGTGCTGGTTGACCAGCAGTTCCAGCGCGTCGGTGGGTCCGACAAGGTGCGGGTGGATCTGCGGGTTATCTCTTCGACCAACAAGGATCTGGAGGAGGAAATCCGCGCCGAACGCTTCCGCGAAGAACTGTTCCATCGCCTCAATGTCGTGCCGATTGATGTGCCGTCACTGGAAGAGCGGCGCGAAGATATACCGTTGCTGGCTGAACACTTCATCGAGATGTGCAACGAGACACAAGGATTGACCGCGCGAGAGTTGAGCGACGAGGCGGTCGCGTTGATGCAGACCATGTCCTGGCCGGGCAATGTGCGTCAGCTCAAGAACCTGATCGAACGGGTGCTGATCCTTGGCGACAGCACGGGCCCGATTGAGGCGCGAGAATTGCCAAGCGAAGAAGAGCGCGAAAGCGACGAGGGCCGTGTGGTGCTCTCTGGCGCATTGGCAACGCTGCCCCTGCGCGAGGCGCGCGAGGCTTTCGAGCGCGAATATCTGCTGACCCAGATCAACCGGTTTGGCGGCAATATCAGCCGTACCGCCTCGTTCGTCGGGATGGAACGCAGTGCGCTTCACCGCAAGCTGAAATCGCTGGGCGTGGTGACATCGAACAAGGCGGGCAGCCGGGTCGCCCATGTGGATGAAGAGGTGACAGAGGCAGCGGAATAAGCTGGATCAGCCTCGGGTGCTGGCAATCTGGGGCGTGACGATCTGATAGCTGCCATCTTCGTTGCGGATGAAGCAGGACGTGCTTGCAAGGGGTGGCAGCGTTTGGGTCGCTGCTGCGGGGACCTGCGCCTTGATGCTGGCACTGCAAGGCTGAATCTGCACCGGCTGATAGCCTTTCTCCGCCATGCACATCTGCGTCACGCGATTGCGCAGCCCCTTATTGGCGTCCACCGAATAGACCGGCCCGCGATCCCAATAGCCCTGTGTGCGCCAGCATTGTCCGTGATTGCAGTACCGATTGCCGGGATAGTAGATCGGCGGGCCTTGCCGGATTTGCGTGTTGACCGGGACCTCGTCCAGCGCCTGAACCTGGCAACGCGTCGTGTCGTTCTGTTGCCTTGTGACGGACACACCGGGTTTGTAGTAGAGCGATAGCGGCCCACATCCTGCAAGCAGAGTTCCAATCAGCGCAACCGGGACCAGCGTTTTCATATGCTTACTGTGGCGCACCACGGTCGCTCTGACAATTCAATTGACCCTGATTTGGGCTTCTGTCATTCAGAAATCCGGCATGAAGGGACCAGTGCGATGAAGGTCATCATTTGTGGGGCCGGGCAGGTGGGCTGGCAGATTGCCCGTCATCTTTCCGGCGAGTTGAACGACGTCACCGTCGTCGACAACAATCCCGATCTGGTCCGGCGCGCCACCGAAACGCTGGATGTTCAGGGCATTTCGGGGTTTGCGAGTTACCCGGATGTGTTGGATCGGGCCGGGGCCAAGGATGCGGACATGATCATTGCCGCCACCCATTCCGATGAGGTCAATATGGTGACCTGCCAGGTGGCGCATTCGGTCTTTGGCATCCAGCGCAAGATTGCACGGCTCAGGTCGCAATCATACCTGACCGCAATCTATTCCGACCTTTACCGCCGAGACCACCTTCCGATTGACGTGGTGATCAGCCCCGAACGCGAGGTTGCCGCTGCCGCGATGCGACGCCTTTCGGCGCCTGCTGCCTTTGACACCGAATTGTTCATGGAGGGTGAGGCGCAGTTTCTTGGCATCGCGGTGGACGAAGACTGCCCCATCGTGAACACGCCCCTGCGGCAATTGACCGACCTGTTTTCGACCCTGCGCTCTATCGTGGTCGGTATCCGGCGCGAGGGTACGTTGTTTGCCCCGGAACCGGGCGATCAGATTTTTACCGGCGACGAATGTTATGTCTTTTCCCATGTAGACGATGTCGAGCGCACGATGGAGGTGTTCGGCAAGACCCATGGCAAGCAGGACCGTGTTGTGATTGTCGGTGGCGGCAACGTGGGTCTGGAAGTCGCCAGCACGCTGGAACAGCACAAGACCCGCATCCGCGCCAAGGTGATAGAACGCGACCGCAAATGCGCCGAGCTGGCCGCCGAGGCGCTTGAACGTACTATTGTCCTGAACGGGGACGGGCTTGATGCCTCGCTGCTCGCCGAAGCCGGGATTGCCCGCGCTGATGCGATGTTGGCGGTGACCGATGACGACAAGACCAATCTGCTGGCCGCCGTCCGAGCCAAGGCCGAGGGTTGCCCGCTGGCCATCGCGCTGATCAACGACCCCACACTGGTCCCGTTAATGGGTCCGCTCGGCATCGACGCCTATATCAACCCGCGTGCCACAACGGTCAGCTCGATCCTGCGCCATATCCGCCATGGGCGGGTGCGGCAGGTCTACTCCATCGGGGATGCCGAGGCCGAGGTGATCGAGGCCGAGGTGCTGTCTACCTCTCCGATGGCCGGTCAGAAACTGCGTGATATCGACTTTCCCGAAGGTGTGCTGGTCGGCGCGTTGCGCAAAGGCGAAGAAGTCATGCGCCCCTCGGGCGGGTTGCGGATTGAAGAGGGCGATACCATCGCGCTCTTTGCCATGGCCAAGGATGTGCCGGAGGTCGAACGCCTGATGCAGGTCTCGATCGACTTTTTCTGATGGCGCGCGCGCAACAGAGGATCAGTCTGGTGCGGCAATTGCCGTTGTTCCTGTTGATCTGGGGTATAGCGTCGCTGCTGATGTGGATACCGGCCGTCATGGCGTTGGTGCAGGACGACCACGATGTATCGCGGTCGTTTTTCTATTCCGGTATTGTTGGGCTGACCGTGGTTACGATGATCTCGTTGGCCAGACATGGCAGGCCGTCACGGCGCGGCACGCTGGGGCAGCTGCTGGCGCTGATGACCACCTTTGCCTTGCTGCCGCTGTTCCTGGCGGTGCCCTTCCATGACGCTTTGCGCACAACGAGCTTTCTGAACGCATATTTTGATATGGTCAGCGCGATCACAACCACTGGCGCGAACCTGTTCACGGAACCCGATCGACTGGCACCGTCGCTGCATCTCTGGCGCGCGCTGGTGGCCTGGATGGGCGGGCTGATCATGTGGATCGCGGCGGCAGCCATTCTCGCGCCGCTGTCGCTGGGGGGCTTCGAGGTGACTGCGCGCGGCCAGCCGGGCCGCGCCGTGCCGGGTGCCGCGCAAAGCGAACGCGCCGATCCGCGCGGACGCCTGCTGCGCATCAGCCGGACGCTGGCGCCGGTCTATCTGGGGCTGACGGCGGTTGTCTGTGTGCTGCTGCTGATCGCCGGTGAGGCGCATCTGACTGCCGTCTGTCACGCCATGGCCATCATGTCGACATCGGGCATTTCACCGGTTGGGGGAATCGCCGGATCGACCTCGGGCATCACCGGTGAGGCGATCCTGTTTCTGTTCATGTTCTTCGCACTGTCGCGGCTGACTTTTTCCAGCGATACGGCCACCAGCGGTCACAGCCGTCTGGATCGGGACCCCGAGTTCCGCATCGGCGTGGCCATCGTCCTCGGGCTGCCGTTGCTGCTGTTTCTGAGGCACTGGGTTGCGGCCTTCGAAATCGACGTTGTGTTCACAATCGAATTTGCCCTTCGCTCGCTTTGGGGCGCCATGTTTACAATCATGTCCTTTCTGACCACGACCGGCTTTGTAAGCGCCGATTGGGAAGAGGCGCGGCAATGGTCGGGGTTGGGGAATCCCGGGCTTATCCTGCTCGGCCTTGCGTTGATCGGCGGCGGTGTGGCGACCACCGCGGGGGGCGTCAAACTGCTGCGCGTCTATGCGCTTTATCTCAACGGTTACAGAGAGATGCAAAAGCTGGTTCACCCGTCTTCGGTCGATTCAGGCGATAAGGGAAACCGCCGTATCCGCCGTGATGGCGCATTTATTGCCTGGATCTTCTTCATGCTATTTGCCATCTCGCTTGCGGTTGTCAGCGCGCTTCTGGCCGCCTTCGGGCTGAGTTTTGATCAGGCAATGGTGCTAAGCATCGCAACGCTGTCCACGACGGGACCACTGATCGACATGTCGGGCGAAATCTCTATTCGGCTGGTAGACTTGAACGCCTGGGCCAAGCTGATCATGTGTGTTGCCATGGTGGTGGGACGGCTGGAAACATTGGCGATCATCGCGCTGATCACACCGGACCTGTGGCGCAATTGAACAGTTTTGCCACTGCGCAGTCATTGTTGATTTTTCGTCTGGAATATCCTTTCCCGGCACTCCATACTTGACGCAGAGGGAGCGCGTTGGTCCGCAGCGCGTCGCAAGAACAAAGGCGAGAACAGAATTAATGGCTTCGGACAGACAGAATCTTCAGGATGCCTTCCTGAACCATGTAAGAAAAACCAAAGTTCCAGTCACAATTTTCCTGATCAACGGCGTGAAACTGCAAGGTGTCATCACCTGGTTTGACAATTTCTGTGTGCTGCTGCGCCGCGATGGGCAGTCGCAACTGGTCTACAAACACGCGATTTCCACGATCATGCCGGCCCAGCCGATCAGCCTTTATGAGGGCGAAGACGCCTCTTGATGGAGCATGAGAGGGCGCGCACCCGGGCTTGGGTGCTGCATCCCGATATCCGATCAGATGCCGAGCGCCGGACACCCGAACCAGCGCTTGAAGAAGCCGTGGCACTCGCTGCGGCCTTACCCGATCTGGATGTGATCGGGTCGGGAATTGTGCGTCTTGCCAAACCACAGCCCGGTCATCTGTTCGGATCTGGCAAGATTGAAGAACTGGCCGCTGAGTTGAAGGCGGCAGAGATCGAGCTGGTGCTGATCGATGGCCCCTTGAGCCCGGTGCAACAGCGTAATCTGGAGAAAGCTTGGAAGGTCAAGATCCTCGACCGGACCGGGTTGATCCTTGAGATTTTCAGCGACCGCGCCCGGACCCGCGAAGGGGTCTTGCAGGTTGAGATGGCCGCGCTGTCCTATCAGCGCACGCGGTTGGTGCGGGCCTGGACCCACCTGGAACGCCAGCGCGGCGGTTTGGGATTTGTCGGCGGACCCGGCGAAACCCAGATCGAGGCCGACCGCCGCGCCATCGACGACCAGCTTGTGCGACTGCGTCGCCAATTACAGAAGGTGGTCAAAACCCGAGAGTTGCACCGCAAGGCGCGCGCCAAGGTGCCGTATCCGATTGTTGCTCTGGTGGGCTATACCAACGCAGGCAAATCGACACTCTTCAATCGGTTGACCGGGGCCGAAGTGATGGCCAAGGACATGCTCTTTGCCACGCTAGACCCCACCATGCGCCGTGTGCAACTGCCCGATGGTCCGGAGGTGATTCTGTCAGACACCGTGGGCTTCATCTCGAACCTTCCCACCGAATTGGTCGCCGCCTTCCGCGCAACGCTGGAGGAGGTGCTGGCTGCCGATCTGGTCCTGCATGTGCGCGACATCAGCCATGATGAGACCGAGGCGCAGGCTGCGGATGTGGAAGCGATCCTTACATCGCTGGGTGTTGAGGAAGAACGGCCACGGCTGGAGGTTTGGAACAAGATCGACCAACTGCCCGACGAGATGCGTGAGAGCGTCCTGACCCGTGCCGCGCGCGAAGACGGGACATTTGCGATCTCTGCCGTCACAGGCGAGGGGATTGACACTCTGCTGGATCGGATCGCGGTCGAGCTACAGGGCGCGCGGCACGAAACCGTGTTGCGGCTTGGCTTCTCTGACGGGCGCAAGCGCGCCTGGCTGTTCGAGCAGGAGTTGATCCAGAGCGAGAAACAGACAGAGGAGGGGTTCGAAATACTAGTGCTCTGGACCAGCAAGCAAGAAGCGCAATTCGCCAGCCTGTAGCGGCCTGTTGCAAGCCCGGATGGACAGGGTGCGTATGTCCTTTGAAGCATGTTGAAGTGACGGGGATCAGCGCCCTTCGATCTGACGCTGATGGTCGTCGGGGTCGAACCAGATATGGGCCGACCGGATGCGCAGTTCTGCATCCATTTCCCATTCCTCCCAGCCCCGGATGATGACACGGTTGCCGGTCTCGGCATGGGTGCCTTCCAGCGTCCAGGCAAAGATTGCGTGATCGCCCGCTTTGCGCATCATATCGCAGCTCATGTCGAGATCGGGAAACTCGGTGAAGAAGCCCTTGGCGACCTCGGCCACGGCGGCCTGACCCACAAGAGACTCGCTGCGATAGATGGTTATTTTGCCGCCGGGGGCAAAGAAGCTGGCGACATAGTCCGGGTTGCCGGAACTCCAGGCCAGGGCATAGTTTCGCGCGAGATTTTGCAATCTGTCCTGGGCTGTGGCCATTGGGGGAGTCTCCTTGCCTTCACACCGGCGAAACTATGCCAAACCGATGCACCGCGTCCAGACGGGCCTATTGCGGGATGAGCGTGGTCACGCCGACGGAGGCCGCCCGCGCCAGATCGGCATCCAGTGACATCGGGATATATTCGCCACGCCGCCATAGCTGCGCCTGATCGTCATAGTGGCGCGACAGAAAATGACCCGATTGACCGGTGGAAATGACAAAGACCGAACTGTCGGGATCAGCGAAATCATAGACGCCCCGGAACCCCGCGCCATGCACATTCTGGAACGGCGCCGGATCCTCGCCCGAGGTGCGCCCCCGTTGCAATGTGTTGTCGCCACCGCTGGTCGATTGCCGGATATTCACGAAATAGCGCAGGACCGGAACCTCGCCCAGGATCGGGTGGTCATGGGTGGCCTGATGCGCGTCGCCCCAGCGGAGGCTCTCCAGCGCGGTGCCGTGGGTCTCACCGATCCAGACCAACGCGTCATCCAGCGCCAGACGGGCCATTTCGGTGCAGCTTTCGACCGGGGCGCTCTGACTGACATCACACCAAACCGAGGCACCGTCCACATCGCGGAAGACCCGTTCGATGAAGAGCGGATCGACATGTTTGAACTCATCGGCAAGCGGGCCAAGCTCATCCTCGATCAGGCGTTTTTGCAGTGCGCGCAGCCAGGCGGCATAGATCAGCGGTTCGGGCAGATGCTCGTTCATCTCACCATTCCAGTCCGCCAAAAGCGATAGCGCGATCTGGCGCTGCCGTTCGGGCGTGCCCTCGGGGGCGGCCTCGCCGGTGAACCACAGGTCGGCCCCGATCAGCGGCAGCAGTGAACGCGCGGTGAAGCTGACCGGGTCAAGCTGCGCTTCGATGAAACTGTCGCGTGTATGGACCTGCCGCGACTGCATCAGCCGTTCCCAGCGGTTCACCCGCTGGGTGTCGCCCCAGCTATGTGAGACATGGTTCGGGAAGGGGCGGTCAACGGTCTTGTTGTTGGTATTGCCCAGCAATCCGCCCTCCGGCGACAGGAAGGAGGGATTGGTGTCGTAGGGCATACGGCCCTGCCACCGGTTTTCCGGGCGCCAGCCTTGGCTGGGCATCCGGCCCTGGCTTTGGTGGCGGGCGTCGCGGCGGGGGATCGCGCCCACAGTCTGCATTGCCACGGTTTCCCTGTCGGCCAGCGTCAGGTTCTGCGCTGGTGCAAGGTAACGCTCACCAGCCTCGATCGCCTGGGCCACGGTTTTGGCACTCATCAGGGCGATGGCGGCGGACATCGTCGTGTCATTTGGGCTGAGTGCGGTCCAGGCCAGAGACATCACGTGGCCCGGCGGTGTGATAGAGGCCAGATTGTACATGCTGCCGGGCAACACCGGGCCATTTTCGGTCCACCGGAGGGTCAGAGTGATGGGATCGGCGTTCTTGATCTGGATGATTGAGGGGCGGTTTTCGAAGGGCTTGTAGCCATCGGGCGTCAGATATTCCTCGGGGTTGTCCCGGTTGAGCTGTTCAACATAGAGATCCTGATCGTCCACGTAAGATGAGGTGATGCCCCAACCTAGATAGTCGCTGCGCCCGGTCAGAACGGCTGGAATGCCGGGAATTGTGCCGCCGATTACCCCGCCTGAGGTCAGCTCCAACCGTGCCAGATACCAGGTCGAAGGGGCCGAGAAACCCAGGTGGGGATCATTGGCCAGTAGCGTGCCGCCGCTGGCTGATCGGGTCGGATCGGCTGCCCAGGCGTTTGAGGCCCCGGCAAGCCCGCGTTCCGGTACCGGAGAGACAGGGCTCTTCGTCGGCCGATCGCCCGCAGCGTAGCGGGGCAGGCCGGGGAACAGTGCGGAATACTCGGGCAGCGCCGCAATGCCCGAGCCCGGCACATCTGGCAGAATGTCCAGCAGTCGGGCCGGGTCATCCAGCATCAACGAAGTGCGGGCGCGCAAAACCTCTTCCTCCAAATGCCCCGACAATTGCAGCGCCATCAGTTTGATCATCGCGATACTGTCAGCAGGCTGCCATGGGGCCATCGGCGTTGGAAACAGGAACATTTCGGGCGCACCGCGGCCAAGGGATTCTTCGTTGATCTGGTTCAGGCGCGCATTCACGCCGGCGGCATAGGCGTGCAGGGCGATCATGGTTTCCTCGTCCTGAACCGCAACGGAACGCTGCGCTGCACGGTAGAGATCAAGCCGCCGCAGCAGTCGGTCGATCTTGACCGTGCGCTCTCCGAACACTTCCGAAAGGCGCCCCTGCACGGTCCGGCGCATCAGGGTCATCTGCCACATGCGATCCTGCGCATGGGCAAAGCCGAGGCCGAAATAAACGTCGGCGTCGGTTTCCCCAAAGATATGCGGCACATTGGCATTGTCGCGTACGATTTCGACCGGGGCGGTCAGACCCGCGACCGAAACCTCGCGATCATAGTTGGGCAGGGATTGGCTGGCCAGGAAATACACCAACGCGACGCCTGCCACGATCAGCAGGATCAACCCGGTTGCAATCCGCAGCAGCCAGCGAAAAATCAATCTCATGAGGGTCCCGTGCCTTATGCGTTCCGGATCGCGGTCAAAATAGAGCAAGCGGCGGGGGGCTGAAAGGCCGTTTCCTTCTGAAATCCGGCCGGGTTCGCCGACAGGGCAAATGCCCTGCCGACATTGTTCACATCAGGGGATGATGCGGGTGTATTTGGTGCCTTCGACCGTGGCCCCAAGCAGCAGACCGGCCTGTCCAAAGACCGCCGCGATCACGGGCGAGGTTGTCGTCGTGGTGGTGGCCGACAGGGATTCGCCCTGATCGCCGACCACATAGGCCAGATCCGCGCCCGCTTCCCAGCCGCTGGAGCGGCGGAAACTGCCAAGCGCGTCTTCGGTCATGAAGAACAGAACGGTGGCATATTGCGCTGCACCGATTTGCAGGCCCGCCGTGCCCTTGACGGTCTGGTAGTAATCCACGGTGACACCGTTCACCCGAAGCGCGCCACGCCCATAGGCGCCGCCGAAACCAAAGCCGGCCTCAGTTATCAGCGGCATGACAAGGATGCCGTTGGCCTTGTTGCCGATCTCGACGGTGTTCGGATACTGGTTGTAAAGCTCTTGCAAGGTCGCATCGACGCGGGCGTCGATCACGGCTGCGTTGGAGTTTCCGACGCCATTGCCACAGGCGGCGGTGACGGTGAGGCCAGCCATGCCAAGGGCAAAGCCGCGACGGCTCAGTCGTGGGGATTGGGTACTGCTCATTTTCTCTGTCTCTGTGGTTTGCCTGATAAGCCGGTTTGTCCGGTCTTGGCGTAACCATACGCGGAAAGGGCGGCGCTGTCACCTTGTTCATGACAGGGCCGGGCGGGATATCGCCCGGAAAATCACATAATTTGAGGGGTTAGCCCTGCAATATTCGCGCAGTTTCAGGGGCGAAATAGGTCAACACGCCATCGCATCCTGCCCGTTTGAACGCCATCAGGCTCTCCAGCATGGTCTTTTCGCCATCCATCCAACCGTTCTGCGCCGCCGCTCGGATCATCGCGTATTCGCCTGAGACCTGATAGGCATAGGTCGGTGCGCCGAACATATCCTTGGCACGGCGGCAGATATCCAGATAGGGCAGGCCGGGCTTTACCATCACCATGTCAGCGCCTTCGTTCAGATCGCGGGCGATCAGGCGCATGGCTTCGTCGGAATTGGCCGGGTCCATCTGATAGGTTTTCTTGTCTCCGGTCAGTGCGCCCGAGGCACCTACCGCATCCCGGAAGGGGCCATAGAAGGCGCTGGCATATTTTGCCGCATAACTCAGGATCATCACGTTGCGGTGACCGCCCGCTTCCAGCGCCTGCCGGATCGCACCGATGCGCCCGTCCATCATGTCCGAGGGGCCAATGATATCCGCGCCTGCCTCGGCCTGGGCCAGCGCCATCTTGGTCAGCGCCTCGACAGTTTCATCATTCACGATCTCGCCATCGACCACATATCCGTCATGGCCGTTGATGTTATAGGGGTCGAGCGCCACGTCGGTCATCACGGCAATCTCTGGCGCTGCCGCCTTTACCGCCCGGATCGCCCGGTTGCTGAGATTGTCCGCGCTCCAGGCCTCGGCGCAATCCTCGGTTTTCAGCGACGGGTCAGTATAGGGAAAAATGCAGATCGCCGGGATACCAAGCGCATGCGCCTCGACTGCCGCTTGCGCGATCCGGTCGACGCTGCGCCGCATGACGCCGGGCATCGAGGGCACGGGTTCCTCTATCCCCTCGCCATCGCGCACAAAGACCGGCCAGATCAGGTCATCCACCGTCAGAACGTTTTCGCGCACCAGCCCGCGAATGGCCTGCGATTGCCGGGCGCGGCGAAACCGTGTGGTCGGAAAAGGGGCAGCGATGGGTTTCATGCGGCGATACTCCTTGCGCAACTGCGTTCTGGGTGGCATGGAATTGTCCCGGTCTCAAGGGTGGCAATCAAACAAGCGCCATGTCATAGGCCTCAGGACAAGAGCACAGGGCAGGGGAAAGCGGTTGGACTGGTACGACTCGATCTTCGAGATGATCGACATGCGAAGCTTCTCGAACCTCTGGTTCTGGATTGGGCTCGCGGTCATCTGGTCGACGGCCAGCCATTGGGTGATGGGCATTCCCTTTGACATGGTGACACGCGCCCGCCGGTTGGGCGGCCAGGCCGAGCAGGACCTGAACGATATCACCCGAGTGAACGTAAACCGATTGCTCTATATCACCGAGGTCTCGGGCCTGTGGATCCTGGCAATCGGATGCTTTCTGCTGTCTGGGCTCGCGATGCTGGGCTTCTACTACGGAATCGAGTTTGCGCAGGCCGTGTTCCTGCTTGGCTTTCCGATGTCGATTGTCGGGCTTGTGAATCTGCGTACGGCGCGCCGTATTTATGCTCAGGATGCGCTGGGAGCGGAGATCGCCCGGCACCTCAACCGGTGCCGGATCATCATTCAGGTGATCGGGATGGTTTCCATCTTTGTAACCGCGCTTTGGGGTATGTATCAAAACCTCTCCATCGGTGCCCTCTAGAGCGGAAAAAGGATCAACGGCATGAAGGCAGCGGATCACGTTCTGGTTGGCGGCGCACCCGAGGGCTATGACGCACAGCTGATCCTGCGGGAGATCGCGCGGGCTGATGCACCTGTCTGTCATGTTGCCCGTGACGACAAGCGGATGGAAGCCATGCGCGCCGCCCTAAGCTTTCTTGCGCCGGACATGCCGATCTTTGTCTTTCCCGGTTGGGATTGCCTGCCTTATGATCGCGTTTCACCCAACGCCGAAGTTTCAGCGGCACGGATGGCGACGCTGGCAGCACTCGTGCATCAGATGCCGCAGCGCTTTGTGTTGCTGACCACGCTGAACGCGGCCACCCAGCGGGTCCCGGCCCGGTCGGTGTTGCGCGAGGCGGCCTTTACGGCGCGGGTCGACCGGCGCGTCGACGAGGATGCCTTGCGCGCGTTCCTTGTTCGCATGGGTTTCACCCAGAGCCCCACGGTGATGGAACCGGGCGACTACGCAGTCCGGGGCGGCATCATCGACATCTACCCGCCCGGAGAGTCCGGCCCGGTGCGGCTGGACCTGTTCGGCGACGTGCTGGACGGCGCGCGCCGTTTTGATCCGGTCAGCCAGCGTACAACCGAAAAGCTCGATATGGTGGAACTGGCCCCAGTGAGCGAGGTCATTCTGGACGAGGCCGCGATCACCCGGTTCCGGCAGAACTACCGGATCGAGTTCGGTGCGGCAGGCACCGACGACCCGCTCTACGAAGCGGTGAGCGCGGGGCGCAAACATCAGGGGATGGAACACTGGTTGCCGTTCTTCCACGAAGAACTGGAAAGCCTGTTCGATTACCTGCCTGACGCCACGATCACTCTGGACGATCAGGTCACACCCGCCCGGCTGGCGCGTTGGGACAGCATTCAGGACCAGTATGAAACCCGCACACATGCGCTGCAAAACCGCTCGCGCATGGACAGCGTCTATAAGCCGACCCCGCCGGGCCTGCTCTATCTCGATGACGACGCCTGGACCGCAGCGGTTGCAGCGCGCCGGGTGATGCAGTTCAATCCGTTGCCTCAGGCCAGCGGACCGGGCGTCATCGATGCGGGCGGTCGCATCGGGCGCAATTTTGCCCCCGAACGCCAGCAAGAGAACATAAGTCTTTTCGGAGCTTTGGCAGCTCATGTTCAAGCCTCTCTCGATGCAAAACCCGTTCTGATCGCTTCTTATTCCGAAGGTGCGCGCGAACGTCTTACCGGCCTGATCGAAGATGAAGGGCTGGCCGAGGCCATTCCCGTTCCCAATGGAACACGGATCGGCAAACGCGGGTTGCATTTGGCGGTCTGGGCGTTGGAGCACGGATTCGAGACGCCCGAGATGGTGGTGATCTCGGAACAGGACGTCCTGGGCGACCGGCTGATCCGCGCGCCCAAGAAGCGCCGGAAGGCCGAGAATTTCCTGACCGAGACCCAATCGCTCAGCCCTGGCGAACTGGTGGTGCATGTAGATCACGGCATTGGTCGCTATCAGGGGATGGAGGTGGTCACCGCCGCAGGTGCCGCCCATGAATGCCTGCTGCTGGAATATGCCGAAGCGGCGAAGTTGTACCTTCCGGTCGAGAATATCGAGCTGCTGTCAAAGTACGGCCATGACGAAGGGTTGCTGGACCGGCTGGGCGGTGGGGCGTGGCAGGCCAAGAAAGCCAAGCTCAAGGAACGCATCCGCGAGATGGCTGATCGGCTTATCCGGATCGCCGCTGAACGCGCCCTGCGCAAGGCGCCGATGCTCGATCCGCCTGCCCATGCCTGGGAAGAGTTCTGTGCCCGCTTTCCCTATCAGGAAACCGACGATCAGCTACGCGCCATTGGCGATGTGATGGAGGACCTTCATTCGGGCCAGCCGATGGACCGACTGGTTTGCGGCGATGTGGGCTTTGGAAAAACCGAGGTCGCAATGCGCGCAGCCTTTGTGGCGGCCATGTCCGGGATGCAGGTTGCGGTGATCGCGCCCACCACGTTGCTGGCACGTCAGCATGCGGCCAGCTTTGCTGAGCGGTTCCGAGGATTTCCTCTGGAAGTCAGGCAGTTATCGCGCTTTGTTCCCGCGGGCGAGGCGCAAAAAACGCGCGATGGCCTAGCACGCGGAACGGTTGATATCGTCATCGGCACTCATGCGCTGCTGGCAAAAGGCATCCGGTTTAACAATCTGGGCCTGCTGATCATCGACGAGGAACAGCATTTCGGCGTTGCCCATAAGGAACGGCTGAAACAGCTGCGCTCTGACATTCATGTGCTGACCCTGACCGCCACGCCGATCCCGCGCACGCTGCAACTGAGCCTGACTGGGGTGCGGGACCTGAGCATCATCGGCACGCCACCCATCGACCGGCTCGCTATCCGCACCTATGTCAGCGAGTTTGACGCCGTCACCATCCGCGAGGCGCTGCTGCGTGAGCATTATCGGGGCGGGCAGAGCTTCTACGTGGTGCCCCGCATCAGCGATCTGCCCGAGATCGAGGAGTTTCTGAAGGAACAATTGCCGGAACTGACTTATGTGGTTGCCCATGGCCAGATGGCCGCTGGAGAACTCGATGACCGGATGAATGCCTTCTATGACGGCAAATACGATGTGTTGCTGGCCACAACTATCGTCGAATCCGGCCTCGACATCCCAACCGCCAACACAATGGTGATCCATCGAGCAGATATGTTTGGTCTGGCGCAGCTCTATCAAATCCGGGGCCGGGTGGGTCGTTCGAAAACCCGCGCCTATGCGTATCTGACCACCAAACCCCGCGCCAAGCTGACCGGCACGGCTGAGAAACGCCTGCGCGTGCTGGGGTCGCTGGATACGCTCGGGGCCGGGTTCACGCTGGCCAGCCAGGACCTCGATATCCGAGGTGCGGGCAACCTTCTGGGTGAGGAACAATCCGGCCAGATGCGCGATGTGGGCTACGAGCTTTACCAGTCGATGCTGGAAGAGGCGATTGCCAAGATCAAGGCGGGTGAGATGGAGGGGCTCAGCGATGCGGATGATCAGTGGGCGCCGCAGATCAATCTGGGCGTGCCGGTGCTGATCCCCGAAGACTATGTGCCCGATCTGGATGTGCGGCTCGGGCTTTATCGTCGCCTGTCCTCGCTGTCGAAGAAAGTCGAGTTGGAAGGCTTCGCCGCCGAATTGATCGACCGGTTCGGGGCGCTGCCGAAAGAGGTCAACACGCTACTGCTTGTTGTGCGGATCAAGGCGATGTGCAAACGCGCCGGAATCGCCAAACTGGATGGCGGGCCGAAAGGGGCCACGATCCAGTTCCACAACGACAAGTTTGCCTCACCCGAGGGGCTAGTGGAGTTCATTCAGAACCAGAAAGGGCTGGCCAAGGTCAAGGACAACAAGATCGTGGTGCGCCGCGACTGGGCCAAGGAAAGCGACAAGATCAAAGGGGCCTTTGCGATTGCCCGCGATCTGGCCGAGAAAGTGGTCGGGACACGGAAAAAGGCCAAGACCGCGTGATCAAGTGGTCTGCGCTTGCATCGCGGCCTGCGCACAGAAGCAAGAGGCCGCGACCGAGCGGTCCGCGCGCGCCAGCGCAAGGTCGAGACGTTGCTTTATCTGTATGATTTCAATGGATTCGCCACGTGACTTCAGGCAGTCATGCAATCCCTTCAGGCTCCAGATATTGTCGGGATGCACGGTCGCGCGGCTGAGTTGGCCGCCCAGTCCGAGGTCCTCTCGATAGGCTGCTTCGGCCTCTTCGACATGTCCTTGCTCGAACAGCAGCGCACCCAGCGCATGGCGTGTGGGTTGCATCCAGCCCCAAGGCTCATCATAGGGCAAACCATCGTCCAGTGCGACCGAGGCGCGGAGATGGGCAAAGGCAGCCTCGTAGTTGCCTTTGCGGTACTCAATCTCACCGCGCAGCATTTCTGATGCGATTTCAAGTAGATCGACGATTTTGTTATTGTGAAGCAATCGCGTCTCGGGAACGCGTGCGCGGGCCGCGTGAAAAAGGGCTTCCTCAGCTTCTGCAGCAGGCACGTCGCCGGTAGCGGCGTGGGCGACGGCCCGCGCATAGTGCACTGTTGCCGTTACGGTCCGGAACAGGTCCGGATCGTCGGGCAATTTCAGCGCCTTGGCTGCCTCCCATTGCCCAAACCGGATGAGGATATGCGGCTCCATCGCCAGGTAGCTTTCAAAAAACTCCGCCATCGGAGGGCTTTCGACACGCAGCATCTCCTCTGGAATGGTCTGCCACATCCCGCTGTTGGCCTCTAGCGCGGGCTGCATTTGTCCAAGGAAAAGAGCGCCATAGATGACGAAGTGATAGTTGTGCAAGCGGTAGCCGGAATAGATGTTGAACGGGCCCTCGCGCTGGTAATACTCAAGGTCCGCCACGACCGCCTGCTGGTTCCAGCGCACCACATCCTGGTAGTTGCCGCAGAGCACGTCGATATGTGTGGGCATATGCACCAGATGCCCGGCATCGGGCACAAGCGTCCGCAGGATATCCCCGGCTTTCAGCGCCTTTTCCGGTGTCGGCGACATCTCCATCAGATGAATGTAGAGATGCAACAAGCCCGGATGCGTCATCGCCGCCGGATCGTCGCGCATCGCGGTCTCCAGACCCTCCTGTGCTTCGAGCGTGGCAGCACCCTCGGCGGGTTGGCCGCTGCGCAGGTCCCACATCTTCCAAGGGGTGAGATTGAGCAGGCTTTCGACATAGATGGTGCGCAGGTCGAGTTGATCAGGGCAAAGGGTGAAGGCGGCGCGCATGGCATCGGCGAAATCGCGATCCCAGCTCTCCATATTGTCAGTCGGCAGGCGCTGTGGGTAGCGCGCGGGCAGGGCCTTGATCAGCTGGGTTTCGACCTCGGTGCAGCCATCCAACCGCACCATTGCCTGCTGCGTTGCGTCATAGGCCTTGGTCAACGCACGCTCGCGCCCGGCGTCGTCCAAAAGCGCCCAGGGCAAATTGTAGTTCGGGCCGGCGGCATAGGCCACACCCCAATGGGCCATGGCGCATTCCGGGTCATGTTCGAGTGCGCGTTCGAAACAGGTAATCGCCTCGTCATGGTTATAGGCATAGGTCCAGGTCAGTCCGCGGTCGAACCAGAGTTGCGCCTCGTCCGAACGGGTGGTGACCGGGCAGCTATGTGTGCCGAGATTGTAGTCATATGACATGATGGCCCCTCCTGCAACGCAGGATAGGCCAGCGGTTCGATTTCGCAAAGCTCAGGCTGTGACGCTCTGTTCCACGCGTGCCATTTGAAGCATCAGCAGGAAGGCCAGCACGGACATGGTGAAGATCCCGCCCGTGAGCGGGAGCAAGGAGCCATCGAAGAATTGCCCGATCGGGGCGGCGATTAGCGCGGCGAGTACGGTCGAGATGGCCCCGATCACAGACGCAGCCATGCCCGCGATATGGCCCATCGGTTCCATCGCGATGGCGTTGAGGTTGCCCAATGTGACACCGGCCATGGCAAAGACGGTGGCTTGCCAAGCTACGAAAATAGCAAAGCTGGCCAGATCGGGCAAGGGCAGGCTGGTCAGGAATAACACGCCACCCGACAGTACGATCTGCACGCCAAGTGCCCAAGTCACCAGACGGCGCATACCCAGCCGCACCACAACTGCCGCGTTCAGCAGGCTGGCGGTGCCTGAGACCAGCGCCACCGCACCGAACCAGAACGGAAAGGTCTCTTCCCGGTCGAAGATCACGTCATAGACCGGCTGCACCATGGTGAGCATGGTAAACAGCATGCCAAGGCAGAGGGTCTGGACCACAATGGACAGGCGCACGGTGGGATTGCGGAACATCTCCAGTACGGCGCCCCAAAGGAGCGGTGCACGGAAGGGGCGGCGGCTTTCGCGCGGCAGGGGTTCGTCGAGCCGCACGCTCATCCAGGTCACCATGATGCAGGCAAAGACAACAAAGGCGATGAACACGCCGCGCCAGCCGGAAAACGCGATGATGCCCGCCCCGATGGCCGGGGCGACAGCGGGAAAGAGCGTGAAGATCATCATCGCAATTGACATGATCCGCGCCATCTGACGACCGGAATAGAGGTCACGCACCACAGCGACGGCGACGATCCGGGGCGCCGCGGCGCCGATGCCCTGCAGGACGCGGGCCGCCAATATGGTTTCAAGCGAGCTACTGAACAGGGCCAGCAGCGCTGCAAAGACATAGAGTACGACACCACCCACGATCACCGGCTTGCGCCCGAAGGCATCGGAAAGCGGGCCGGTGAAAAACGTGCCGATCCCCATGCCCGCCACAAACGACGTCAGGATCAGCTGGGCGCGGTTTTCCTCATCGGGGCTGAGCTCCTGCGCGATCTCGGGCAGGGCGGGCAGCATCGCGTCGATGGAAAACGCGATGGTCGCGAACATCACGCCGATCAACGCAATGAACTCTGCTGTCGAGATTCGCGTACTCATGCCATAACTCCTTCTCCGCCCGCGCTATCACGCGGTTGGGATCAGAGCCATAGACGTAATTGCACAGTCGTTGTGCTACTGCGCAGCCTCAGTTTCAAGCTGAGACTTGATGTCGCTGATAACTTTTTCCCAAAGTTCAGGCGGTTGCGCGCCGGGAACCGCATGCTGGTTGGCGACGATGAAGGTCGGCACCGAATTCACGCCCATTTTGCGCGAGTGGGTATCTCGCGCCGCGATGTCATCGCGGTCGGCTTCCGATTGCAGCAGTTTCAGTACCACGGAAGCGTCCATGCCCACCCCATCCGCGATATCGGCCAGAACCTCGTGATCGCCGATATCGCGCCCCTCGACGAAGTAGGCCGTGAACAGCGCGTCGACCACCTGGGTCTGTTTGCCCTCGATCCCCGCCCAATGAATCAGCCGATGGGCATCCATCGTGTTGGGGGTGCGGGTCATGGCGTCGAAGTTGATCGAGAGACCGGCCTGTTCGGCGTGTTCGACCACGGGCGCATAGGCTCTGACTGCGCCGTCCTTGCCACCGAACTTGCCTTCCAGATAGGCGCGGCGATCCATGCCCTCGTCGGGCATGTCGGGGTTCAGTTGGAACGGGTGCCATTCGATGACAAAGGGGTGATCCGGTATCGCTGCCAGCGCCTTGTCCAGGTGGGTTTTGCCGATATAGCACCAAGGGCAGATCGGATCGGACATGATATCGAGCTTGACGGTCGTCTGGGTCATGAGGTCGGCACCTTGAAAAGCGCGGGCAACGCGCGGCGGAGGAGCTTGCCATTGCCGCCAACGGGCAGCTCCGGCAGGTGAATATAGGCGCGCGGTTGTTTGTACCGGGCGACCCGGGTCTCGACATAGGTCTGCAGCGCGTTTTCGTCCAGTGTCTCGGGGCCGGTATAGAAGGCAGCGATGATGAATGTGTCGGGTTTGACTTCAACAGCGGCCGCGCCGGACTGGGTGATGCCAGGGTGGCGGTTCAACACGGCCTCAACCTCGACCGGTGAGACCCGATAGCCGCCCGCGTTCATCATGTCGTCGTTGCGGCCTAGGTAGGAAATGCTGCCACCCTCATGCATCACCCCCTGATCGCCGGTTAGAAACCACTCGGCCTGAAACCGGGCCTTGGTCTGATCCGGTGCGTTCAGATAGCCTAGCATCAGGCCGGGGTCAGAGCGATGGATGGCGATTGTGCCTTCTTCGCCCATCTCAACCGGTCCGTTGGAATCTATCAGGGCGATCCGGCGACCCTTCTGAGGTTTGCCCAGCACATCCCCGCTGGCGGGATGCCCCGGGCAGGCAGAGATAAAGGTGGAACATTCGGACATGCCGTAGGCCTCATACAGCTCGGTCCCGGTCGCGGCGGTCCAGCGTTCATGCAGCGCGGGTGAGAGCTTTTCCCCCGCGCAAAGCCCGTGGCGTAACTCGGGCATTGCGGGCAGTGCATCTTGCTGCAACATTTTTCGGTAAACGCCTGGTGCAGCTGCAATAATTGTAGCTCCATGGTCGCGCAGCAGCGTCGGCAGTTGCTCTGGCGGGGTTCCGGCTGTTGGGATCAGGGCAGTGCCGCCGATGGCCCAGGGATCCATCAGCCCGGTGCCCAGCGTATAAGTCCAGTTGAACGCGCCCGCGTGGCAGAGCCTGTCGTCTGGGGTCAGCCCATACCAGCCCTCGACCATCATCTGCCGTGCCCAGATCGCGCGGTGCGCATGGGCCACCGCATGGGGTTTGCCAGACGTGCCCGAGGTGTAGACCACATAGCCCATCCGATCAGGATCGCCCATGTCATACGCCGCCGGGGGTAAGGCGCGCATCGCCTGTAGGTCGGTTAGAGAAATGGTGCGGTCATGGGGCGCGCAGGCGACATTAGGATCGCGCAGGATTGCGGCCGGGGCCAGATCGGCGACGATCTTGGCTGTTTCCGCTTCGGTCAGTTGCGACGACGTGGGCACCGGCACGATCCCGGCGGCGATTGCGCCTAGATAAGCGATGGGAAAGTCGACCGTATTGCCCAGCCGCATCAGGGCGATCTCGCCCGGTTCGATGCCGCGATCCAGCAGGCCGGTTGCGGTACCGCGAATGGCGGCCTCCAACTCACCATAGGTCCAGTCCTGTGTGCCCAAAACCGACAGCGCGACCTTGTCGGGCAGCGCCTGCGCATGCCGCATGACAAAGGCAGCCAGATTGAAAGGGGTCGGGCAGGGCGGCGGTGGCCCCTGGTCAAAGATCGCTAACATGGCGTTTGGCTATCTTGCGCGCGCCCGCGTTGCAAGCCGTGCGCGCCGCTCCTATACAGGCGCCATGAAACCGCAGGACCCGAAATCACTGATCCGCATCGCCCGTGAGAATGGAACCGAAGAAAGCTCGGAACCACTGGATCTGGGCGCGCGGGTGCGTGAGTTGCGAAAAGCGCAGGACTGGACACTGGAACAGGCGGCCAATCAGGCCGGGCTGGCGCGCTCAACGCTCAGCAAGATCGAGAACGGGCAGATGTCGCCCACTTATGATGCGCTGAAGAAGCTGGCGGTGGGCCTGCGCATATCGGTGCCGCAGCTGTTCACACAACCGCAAAAGGGTCAGGTCAACGGACGCATGTCGGTGACCAAGTCCGGCGAAGGGTCGGAACATGCCACCGCCACCTACGAGCATGAGTTGCTGGCCGGTGCGCTGACCAAGAAGCAGATGCTGCCCTATCGCGCGCGGGTCCGGGCGCGGTCGATGGAGGAATTCGACGGCTGGGTACGCCATGACGGCGAAGAGTTCCTTTATGTGCTGACCGGGGTGGTCCGGCTTTACACCGAGTTCTACGAGCCGGTCGAAATGCGCCGAGGCGACAGCGCTTACTACGATGCCACAATGGGGCATAATGTGGTGTCGGTCAGTGATGAGGATGCAACGATCCTGTGGGTGACCTCGCTAACCTGACCCGGTCAGCTCTTGGCGTCTTCGGCGTCATTTCCGGCGAAGAGCCAGTTCAGCACCACATGGCCGATGAAAACGGCGATGATCTGCATCACGATGAACATCGCGATATGGCCGGGATAGATGCCCGCAAATGTGTCGCTGAACCCGCGCGCGATGGTGACGGCCGGGTTGGCGAAGCTGGTGGACGAGGTGAACCAGTAAGCCCCGGTGATATAGAACGCCACCAGCGGGGGCACCGCATCGGGCCTGTGCCGGACGCCGCCGAAGATCACGAAAAGAAGGCCAAGCGTGGCGATGATCTCGGAAAACCACTGCGCGCCACCGCTGCGATGCATGGTGGTCGAGCTTTGCAGAACGGGCAGATCGAACATCAGATGCGCGGCCCAGACGCCGATAATCGCCCCGACGATCTGCACCGCGATATAAGGCGCGACATCTTTCCAGGCATGTTCGCCACGCAGGGCAAATGCCAGCGTGACGGCAGGGTTGAAATGCGCCCCTGAGATCGGCCCGAGCGTGGTAATGATCGCAAACAGGATGCAGCCTGTGGCAATCGCATTGGCCAGAAGCGCCAGCGCGATATTTCCGTCCGACAGTGTCTGCGCCATGATGCCGGAACCCACCACACCGATCAGCAGGAAGGCAGTGCCGAAGAACTCGGCGAATAGCTTGCGGGCGGTCACGTCATGCCTCCGATGGACTCGATTCGGGTCGCTCAGTTGGCCTCATACCACCAGACGTCGGGCATGTATTGTGGTCCGTCCCCATAGATTGGCAGGGCTTCGGGGAATTTCATCTCTTTGACATGGGCGATGCGGCCTACATCGAAATTCCAGAACGGGATCACGTACCGCCCCGAGATCAGGAGGCGATCCAGCGCGCGGGTTGCTGCGATGAAATCCTCGCGCGAGGTGGCGGTCAGCATATGCTCGATCATGGCATCCACTGCTGGAGAGGACACGCCCATCAAGTTGCGCGTGCCGGGCGTATCGGCGTTCTCGCTGCCCCAATAAAGCTTCTGCTCATTGCCCGGCGATAGCGACAGGGCACGGCGGTAGTAGGTCATGTCGAAATCGAGTTCATTGGTGCGCGAGGTGAATTGCGCATCATCAACTTTCTCGGCGGCGATCATGATACCCAGCCGTTCCAGCGCGCGGGCAAAGATCTCGATCGCGGTTTCGCTTTCTTTGTCGCCTTGGCTGATCAGAATGTTGAACCGCATCGGGGTGCCGTGCTGGTCCTGCAACACCCCATCGGCAACGGTCCAGCCAGCCTCTTCCAGCAGAGCGGTGGCGGCGCGGATGTTGCGGCGGTTGCGCTCACTTCCATCGCTTTCCGGCAGGTCGTAGCCTTCCAGCGCCCCGGGCAGCAACTCGTCGAGATGAGGTTCCAGCAAGGCGCGCACCGGGCCTTCGGCGGGTCCGGGTTGTAGCGCCAGCTCGGAGCCCGAGAAATATGAGGTGATGCGCGGCTGGGCGCCGCCTGTGATCGTGTCATTGATGAATTCGAAATTGAACGCATGCATCAGCGCCTCGCGCACGCGCCAGTCATCGAAGGGCGGTTTGCGGGTGTTCATCACAAAGCCGGTTATCCCTGAGGGCTTCAGATGCGGAATTTCCGTTTTCACCACATCGCCGCGTTGGGCGGCGGGGAAGTTGTATTGCGTAGCCCATTTGTCGGCGTTGAACTCGCGTACGGCTGACAATTGACCCGCCTTGAACGCCTCAAACAGCACGGTCTGATCGCCAAAAAACTCCAGCCGCATCTCGTCATAATTCATCGTGCCGCGCCGGAAGGGGATATCCGTGCCCCAATAGTCGGGGTTGCGCTTGAAATTGACAAAGCGCCCCGCCTCATAGCTGTCGATCACATAAGCGCCCGATCCGATGGGAATATCCTGCAACTGCGCCGAGGCAAAATCCTTTCCCTCCCATTGCGCTTTCTGCAGGATCGGGCGCAGCCCGGCGATCAGGGCCAGTTCCCGGTCCTCGACATTGAACGTGATGCGCACTTTGCGCGGCCCTGTTTCTTCGATGCTGGCGATCTTTCCCCAGAGCCCGCGATAGCGCAGATGCCCCTCGGTGCCGAGCGTTTCATAGGACCAGATCACATCCTCAACCGTGACCGGGCTGCCGTCAGAGAATCGGGCCTCTTCCCGCAGCGTGAATTCGACCCATGTGCGGTCCGGATCGGTCTCGACCGATTCGGCCAAAACGCCGTAAAGCGTAAACGGTTCGTCCCAGGAGCGGCCCATTAGGCTCTCATGGGTCCAGAAGCGCAATTGCCACGGAACGGTGCCTTTTTGCACAAACGGATTGAGACTGTCGAAACCGCCGGTATTGCCAAAGACAACGCGCCCGCCCTTGGGGGCGTCGGGGTTGGCATAGGGGAGCGACACAAAATCCGGTGGCAGCTCGGGGGCCCCATACATAGCTATGCCATGCGCCGATTCTGCATCCACAAGTTGTGCAGCAAAAATTAGGCCGATTCCGGCACTTAGCGCACGTATCCGTGGGGCGATATCCTGTAGCATTTTAGCAACAATCCTGCTCTGGCCTTATTTTGTTATGCTTTGAGCGTAGCGATGGATTCACGTCTTTTCAAACTTTTAGCTTGGATGCCGCAGCGGAATTGCTTATAAAGGTCTCACTGCTCGATAGGTTTCTTGCCTGTATGAAACCTGCCTCAATAACTTAACGCCCGCTTCGTGCGGGCGTTTTTTTTGGCGGTTACGGGATTGGGGCCAGACTGGCGTATTCACGCATATAGCTCGGAATGGAGACTTGGATTTGCGGCATATTGTCAGGCTGCGCAGGAACCCGCCCGCAGATCTGAGGCCGGGTGGTAGTTCGCGGCAACTTCCCCGTTTTCTTTGCAGTTGCAGCATGGCAGGCTGTGGCGAACTCTGATCAGATGCACAATGGGAACAAGCCATGACTTTATCGGGAAAGACCGCCGTGATCACCGGATCAAACTCCGGCATCGGGTTGGGGATCGCATGGGAATTGGCGCGCGCCGGCGCGGACGTGGTTTTGAACTCGTTCACCGACCGGGATGAGGATCACGCTTTGGCGCGAGAAATCGCCGAGGAAACAGGCACGCAGGCGCGCTACATCAAGGCAGACATGTCAAAGGGCGACGAATGTCGCGACCTGATCGCGCAGGCTGGGTCCTGCGACATTTTGGTGAATAACGCCGGTATTCAACATGTGGCCCCAATCGATGAGTTTCCGGTCGACAAGTGGGATGCGATCATCGCCATCAACCTGAACTCCGCGTTTCACACCACCTCGGCCGCACTTCCCAAGATGCGTGCGGCGGGCTGGGGCAGGGTGGTCAATATCGCCTCGGCCCATGGGCTGACCGCATCGCCCTTCAAAACGGCCTATATCGCGGCCAAGCATGGCGTCGTGGGTATGACCAAAAGCGTGGCGCTGGAGACTGCACAGGAGCCGATTACGGCCAATGCGATCTGTCCCGGTTATGTGCTGACCCCGCTGGTCGAGGCGCAGATCCCCGACACGATGGAGAAGTACAACATGGGCCGGGATGATGTGGTCAAAAAGGTCATGCTGGAGCGTCAGCCATCGAAAGAGTTTGCCACGGTCGAGCAACTCGGCGGTACGACTGTATTCCTGTGCTCGGATGCGGCGGCTCAGATCACCGGTACGACGATTTCGGTGGATGGCGGCTGGACCGCCCTCTGACTTTTGCAAAAGAGGCGAGCAGATGAAGGAGCGGGTCAGGTGAAGCGGATCAATCTAGCGCTACAGGGCGGCGGGGCACATGGCGCGTTTACCTGGGGTGTGCTGGACCGCATTCTGGATGAGCCCGATGTCGAGGTTGCAGCGATCACCGGCACCTCGGCAGGCGCGCTTAACGGGGCTGCGTTCAAATCGGGCATGGTGGCCAATGGGCGAGATGGCGCGCGGCGCAATCTGGATCAGCTCTGGCGTCGCATGGGAGCGATCGACGATCTGAGGCTGTCAGGCTGGATGTCGGCGCTTGATCCCGGCCATCTGGCGCGGACGATCGAATACTCGCTGCCCTTTTCAGTGGCTGACACCTGGTCTCGCATGGTGTCGCCCTATGCCTACGGACCGTTCTATTCCAACCCGTTGCGGTCCGTAGTTGACCGGTTCGACTACAAGAGTGTCTGCGCTGACGACGGTCCGAACCTCTTTATCTGCGCGACCTGCGTGCGCAGCGGCAAGATTCGCGTGTTCCAGGGAACAGAGATCAGCACCGATGCCATCCTCGCCTCGGCCTGTCTGCCGAGCATGTTCCAGGCGGTGAAGATTCACGACCCGAAAACCGGCCGCGACGAGGCCTATTGGGATGGCGGCTATACCGGCAACCCGGCACTGTTTCCGTTGTTCCATGGAGACCTGCCCGGCGATGTGGTGATCGTCAACATTAACCCGCTGGAACGCGATGAACTGCCTGTCACGCCGCAGCAGATTCAGAACCGCATCAATGAGATCAGCTTCAATTCCTCGCTCTTCCGTGAATTGCGCGCAATCAATTTCGTGCAGCGCCTGTTGGCGGATGGAACGCTACAAGCGGGGCGGATGAAGCGCGTGCTGGTGCATATGATCGCTGATAACGATCTGATGAATGAACTGTCGGTTGCCACGAAACTGGTGCCAACCGCACCGATTCTGAACCGCTTGAAAACCGCAGGGCGAGAAGCAGCGGATCGCTTCCTCAGCCGGCACAAATCTGATCTGGGCGCGCAAAGCACCGTTGATCTGGCCGAGATGTTTGGCTGATCACGCCTCGGGCGGTTGGGTGGGGTCTTTGCCGTTGGGATAGACCAACCCGGCCGAGATCACCAATTTGGCCGCGTCCTCGACGCTCATATCCAGCAGGATCACGTCTTCGGCGGGGAAATACAGCAGGAAGCCCGAGGTCGGGTTCGGGGTTGTGGGCACAAAGACACTCAGCAATTCGCCGCCGGTTTCGGCGCGCCGCGCCACTTCGCCCTTGGCCGGGATCGACACGAAACCGATCGCCCATATCCCTTTGCGCGGATACTGGATCAGGCAAGCCTTTTCAAAGCTGCGTTCGGTCTGGGCGAATACTGTTTCCGAGATCTGCTTGATGCCGGAATAGACTGAGCGCACCACCGGCATCCGGTCCACCATGCTTTCGGCGAACTGAATCAGCGAACGACCAATGATGCCCTTGGCGATCCATCCCACGAACACTGTGAAGATGAGGAAGATGATAACGCCGACGCCGCGCAGGTTGATGCCAATATATTGCTCGGGGCTGATCGTGTGTGGCACCAACGGCAGAACAACGCCGTCGATCCAGCCCACGACGCTCCAGATCAGCCAGACTGTCAGGCCCACCGGGGCGATCACGACGATACCGGTCAGGAAGGACGCACGCAGCCCGGCCAGCAAACCGGGGCGTTTGTTGGGTTCCTCGTCAAATGGCGTATTCATATCTATCCCGTCCAGCCCGCAGGTTAGTTAAGTCTTTCTGATCGCACTCACAATGGGGCGGGGCGGTTTCCGAGGGCTCAACCGGTGATTTCGGTTAGGGATTGGGCAATTTTTGCGGCCAGACGTGCATTGTTGCGGACAAGCGCGATATTCGCGGTCAGTGAACGGCCCCCGGTGCGCTCGTAGATTCGTTGCAACAGATAAGGGGTCACTGCTTTGCCGGTGATTCCATGCGTGTCCGCATCGGCCTGACTTTGCTCGATGATCGGTGCCAGTTCTTCGGCTGGGATCTGGTCTGCAACCGGGATCGGGTTGGCGACCAGTTGCCCGCCGGGCAGGCCAAGGGCTGCACGAGTGGCATGGGCGCGGGCGATGGTAGCCGCATCATCCATGCGCAGCGGCGCCTTGAGGGGGGATTGCGCCGACCAGAAGGCCGGAAAGGCGTCCTGTCCGTGGGCGATGACAGGCACGCCCAACGTCTCCAGAACTTCCAGTGTCTTGGCCAGATCGAGGATCGCCTTGGCCCCTGCCGCCACCACGGTAACCGGCGTTTGCGCCAATTCATTGAGATCGGCGGAGATGTCAAAGCTGGTCTCAGCCCCCTTGTGGACACCCCCGATGCCGCCGGTGGCAAAGACCTCAATCCCGGCGCGGTGCGCCGCGATCATCGTGGCCGCAACCGTGGTGGCTCCGGTCCCACCGGTGGCGATGCAGGCGGCCATGTCGGCGCGCGACAGCTTTGCCACTCCTTGCGCCTGGCCAAGCCGTTGCAATTCGGCTGCTTCCAGTCCCACATGCAACTGTCCGTCGAGCACCGCGATGGTGGCGGGTACGGCACCTGCGTCGCGAATATCCTGTTCGACCCGAGCCGCCACTTCGATATTCTGCGGATAGGGCATGCCATGGGTGATGATGGTGCTTTCCAGCGCAACAACAGGTTTGCCGGAGGCGCGCGCAGAGGCAACCTCGGAGGAATGGCGGATATCGATCAAAGCGGTGTCTCTCCTGAAACGTAAGTCGCGGCGGCCAGCAGGGCGCGATTGAGCGCGGTTGCGCGATCGGAGCCGGTGGCCTCGGCAGCGATATGGGCTGCCATGAACGTGTCGCCCGCGCCGGTCACGCGAGTGACCAGTACCTCAGGCGGGGTTTGGGTGATTGCGCCGCTGGCGTCGGCCTCGGTCGCCGATTTGCCACCATCCGTAACCAGCACCCGCAAGGCCCCGCGCGAGAGCAGGCCCCGCGCGGCGGTCTCGGAATCGGCGAATTCGGTCTGGCACAGCAGCCCGGCCTCTTCGAGATTGACGTAGAGCGTGGCGCGCGCGTTTTGCAGGAACGGCAGCAGGCGCTCGGCCTTGCCGGGCGAGGCCGGGGCGACGCGCAGATCGGCCCGCGCAAAAGCGGGGCTTTTGGCGATTTCTTTCAACAACGATAGGGTCAGGTTGCCATCCAGAGCGACCAGTCCGTCATAGGGGTCTTGGCGCGAGCCCAGAGAACCATCTTCCATTGGGCGCAGGATTTTCGCTCCAGCCGCTTCCAGCGAATGCGCGTCTGCAATGGCGGCGATCAGACCGTTTGCCCCCTCGACCGCCATATAGCGGTCCGTCGGCAGGTCCTCGGAGCGATAGATATGGCTGGTTTCCATGCCCATACGTGCGCAGGCACTGATCAACTCATCGCCTTCGGCATCGCGCCCGATGGTGGTGAGAAGGGCGGGCGTCATGCCAAACCGCACCAACGTCATCGCGATATTCATCGCCACACCGCCGGGCAGGCGAGTGATCCGCCCCGGCACGTCCGATCCCTGCCGCATGTGACTGGCCGAGCGCCCTATCACATCCCAAAGAACCGACCCGATACATAGAATATCTGTCTGCTGCGTCATGCCTGCTGTCATGCCTAGAAATCACCTGCGGTGCAAGGCCCGCCGCCGCTCAGGGCACTGCGAATGTGAGCGAGGCCCAGAGGCTTTCCCATACAGCCTCCTCTGACCCGTCGTAGGGGCGCAGGCGGACTGCATCCAGCAGGTAATGATGGCCGGAGGTCACTGGGATCACGGCCCGTCCTTCTGCATCGGTGCGCGCGAGGGAGATCGAGACCGACCCATCCGGCGCGCGGTCAAAAACCTCGACCTGCGCATCGGGCTGCGGCTTGCCCTGATAGTAGAGCTGTACCGAGACCGCATCTGGGGTGGGATTGGCGTAGGGATTGGTCAGCGCGACAAATTCCGTTTCCATGCCGCTGATCCCGTCTGTACCCTGCCCAGAGCCAACAGCCACCAGCGCCCTTGCATAGCGAGTATAGATCTCGGTGAAACCGTCCAGCGGCAAACCCCGCGCCAGATGCCGCGCGCGGATATCGCGAAAGTCCTTGTGATCGGCAAAAGCCTGAAACTTGGCCCACTCCTTGTAATCCAGTGTGCTGGGCGCAGTCTGATGGAGGATGACCAGCAAACCGTCCTGCTCCGCCCGCGTGTTCAGCGCCGGTATGTCCCCCAGACGCCCCGCATAGGGCAGGACCGCATCGCCCGAACGCAGCTCGAACCGGGCGATACGGTTGGGGAAATAGGCCTGCGGCGAACCTTTGAGTTTCTCACCGACCCGCAACTGCGCCGTCAGCGCTGCGCCGGTTTCGACTTGAAACTCCGACGGTTCGATCCAAAACTCATGCGCAAGGCCTGGCAGGGCCACGACACAAGCCAACATAAAGGCGAGCAGGGGACGGCGGATCATGGCAAGGACCTTTCACGCGATGCGTCTCAAGCTGCGCCTGATCGCCCTGCTGTCAAGCCTCTGGTGCCTGTGCCTGCCCGCCAACGCTCACGAGGTGACGCCCAGCATTGCCGATTTCTCAGTAACAGATGATCAGTTGACGATGGAATTTCGCCTGAATGTCGAAGCGTTTCTGGCCGGGATCGATCTGGACGGAATGAGCGACACCAACGAATCGGAACTTTCTGACAGCTATGACAACTACCGCGTCATGGGATCCGCCGAATTAGAGCCCCTGGTGCGCGATTTTGCGGTCAAATGGATCGAAACGCTTGGCATCATTGTGGGCGAGCCGGTGGATATGTCGTTTGAGGGCGCACGCATTCCGTTGATCGGCGACACCGACCTGCCACGCGCCTCACATATCCTCTTTGCCGCGCCTGTGCCTGCCACTGCGCGCGACTTCCAGATGACGTGGCCAGACGGGGCCGGGGACCTGGTGCTGCGCCAGCAAGGGGTCGACGCACCCTATACGGGCTACCTAAAAGGCGGAGACAGTAGCCCCGTAATTGCGCTTGCCGGCGGTGCGGCGCTTGGGCCTTGGGCGACCTTCCAATCCTATATCCCCATCGGGTTCGAACATATCCTGCCCTATGGGATCGACCATATTCTATTTGTGCTGGGGCTGTTCTTTCTCAGCCCGCGCCTGCGCCCGCTGGTCTGGCAAATCAGTGCCTTCACGCTGGCCCATACGCTGACGCTGGCACTTGGGACACTTGGAGTTGTGCGGATCACCCCCGAGATTGTCGAGCCGCTGATCGCGCTGTCGATCGTGTTTGTTGCGCTGGAGAACGTCTTTATCCGGCGTCTTTACCCGTGGCGGGTGGCTGTCGTCTTTGGTTTTGGCCTGCTGCACGGGCTGGGCTTTGCCACGGTGCTGGGCGAGTACGGGCTGCCGACGGCGCAGTTCATTCCTGCGCTGATCGGCTTCAATATCGGGGTCGAAATCGGTCAGCTGACGGTGATCGCCATCGCGTTTCTGACTGTCGGGCTCTGGTTCCGCGACCGCAGCTGGTACCGGGGCCGGATCGCGATCCCGGCCTCACTGGTGATCGCCGGGATTGGTATGTATTGGTGTGTGGAACGCGTATATCTGACCTGATATCAATCCATTGCAGCCAATAGCTCATTTAATCGTTTGAGTGGATCATCCGCGGCCCAGATCTCGTCGCCAATGCCAAAGAAATCCGTCTGCGGGGCCAGTTGCCGGATCAGATCATCGGTCAAGCCGCCTTCGGCCACCACCGGCACCTCGATCATTTCCGACCACCATTGGAACAGATCACCCTCGGCAAATGCGCCGTCGCCCAGGGTCGTTGCGCCGACCGGACCAAAGCTGACATAATCCGCGCCCGCCTCACCGGCTGTCATGCCATCATGACGCGAGATGCCGCAGAAACTGCCGACAATGGCATCCGCCCCCAGTTCCTTGCGGGCGGCCCGGATCGATCGCGCGGCATCGCTGAGATGCACGCCATCGAGCCCCAACCGCTGCGCCATGAGGACATGATCCGAGATCACCAGCGCGATGTCGCGGGCATGGGCCACCTCTCGCAGCGCATCCGCCGCGCGGGCCACGTGATCTTCGTCGCGGCTGGAAAGCGCCATGCGGATGCAGGCGATTTCGGCGCCGTCCAGCACCTGCGCCATCTGGTCGGGGAATTGCTCCAGATCGATTTCGGGCGGGGTGATCAGATAGATCTGCGGCTGCTCGGGGCTGTCCATTATGGCGGTCCTTCACGTCTTGGTTCCGGGCCGTTTACTGGATTGCGGTTGCGATGGGAACATCAAAGGCGCGCCGCCTTGGGTCGCGAGACTGTTCGTTCCGTTTCTTGCGGTTTCAACCGGTCGCGTTGAGGAGAGCGCAAGAAACGGATCGTGGTGGTGGGTTGGTGATGGGTAACCCGAACCGATCAGACCAACCAGGAGAACGATCATGGAGCTTGACGGAAAAACAATCATCATTACCGGTGCCAGCAGCGGGATCGGCGCGGCGGCAGCGCATCTGTTTGCGGCGGAGGGCGCACGGTTGGTATTAGGCGCGCGACGAGAGGCCGAGTTGCAGCAGGTAGCGGACCAGATCACTCAAGACGCCGGCAAGGCTGTTGTATTGGCAGGCGACGTCACCGATCCAGCTTATGCCGAGGCGTTGGTTGCGTTGGCGAAGGCGGAATTTGACGGTGTCGATGGCGCGCTCAACAATGCTGGCATGATGGGGGATATGACCCCGGCGCCAGAGATGACGCTTACCAATTGGCGGACCGTCATCGACACCAACCTGACCAGCGCGTTTCTGGCGGCGCAGAAGCAGATCCCCGCTCTGCTGGAAAGGGGCGGCGGTAGCATGGTCTTTACCGGGTCCTTTGTAGGCATCAGCAACGGCGGGTTGCCCGGCATGGGCGCTTATGCGGCGTCCAAGGCCGGGCTGGCCGGGCTGGTTCGATCACTTGCGGCCGATCATGCCGCTGACGGTATCCGGGTCAGCGCGCTTCTGCCCGGTGGCACGAAGACAGCCATGGCCGGAGACGACCCGGATGCCCATACCTTCATATCCGGGCTGCACCCGCTCAAACGTATGGCAGAGCCGGAAGAGATTGCGCAGGCCGCCCTCTTCCTGCTGTCCGACCGGGCCAGCTTTGTCACTGGGGCGTCCATGGCCGTGGATGGCGGCATGTCGGTACGGTTGTTGTAAGGCACACTTGCCCTGACCGGGCTGGGGCAGTAGAGCAGGCGCGCCTGATCAGGAGACCACAATGCCCAGTGACAGACCCCAGCCCGCCTTTGTGCTCGTGCGCCCGCAGATGGGCGAAAACATCGGGGCGGCGGCGCGGGCGATGTGGAATTTCGGTCTCGATCGGATGCGCATCGTCGCGCCCCGCGATGGCTGGCCCAACCCCAAGGCGGTGGCCATGTCCTCGGGAGCGGGGCGGCTGCTGGATGAGGCGCAGCTGTTTGACGATCTGTCGGGTTCGCTATCGGATTGCACCTTTGTCTTTGCCACCACGGCGCGGCAGCGCGGTTTGACCAAACCGGTGCTGAGCCCCGAAGCCGCGATGCAGATGGCTGCAGACAAGATTGCGGCAGGCGAAAAGGTTGCGGTGCTGTTTGGGCCGGAACGCGCCGGGCTCGAAAACGACGATATCGCCAAGGCCAACGCCATCATCTCGGTGCCGGTGAACCCGGAATATGCCTCGCTCAACCTCGGCCAATGCGTGTTGCTGGTGGCCTATGAATGGATGCGTCGGACCGGAGATATGGTGCATGAAAGCACCGAATTGGGCAAGGGGGATTGGGCCACCGGGCAGGAAGTGGAGAAGCTGGTCGAGCATTACGAGAAACGGCTGGAAGAGGCAGGGTTCTTCTATCCGCCCGCCAAAGCCGCGAACATGAAGCTGAACCTGCGCAATCTCTGGTCACGGATGCGGATGACCCGAGCGGATGTGCAGATGCTGCACGGGATCATGCGGCAGATGGTGCGCTGGAAGGAACGCGGCGAGTGACGCTGGACCTTCCCGGCCCGGCATCCTAGCTTGCAGCGGAATGAGAAAATGAGGATCGGATGAGCGGCAAGCGAAGCATCTTCGAGGAAGTCTCGGAGGACAGCAAGCAAGAGGCAGTGCAGCCGGGCATGATTGATCGCGGGCGCGGTGGCGCGCGGGGTGCCATTCGTGCCTGGCTGATGGTGCTCTTTGCGCTGGTGGTGGCGATGATCGTGGTGGGCGGGCTGACCCGCTTGACCGATAGCGGCCTGTCGATCACCGAGTGGCGCCCCGTGACCGGGGCCATCCCACCCATGTCCGAGATCGAATGGCAGGCCGAGTTCGACAAATACAAACAGATCGACCAGTGGCGGATTCAGAACCAGTGGATGGAACTGCCGGATTTCAAGGAAATCTACTGGTGGGAATGGGGCCACAGGCAGTTAGGCCGCGTTGTTGGTCTGGTCTGGGCCATCGGGTTCCTGGGCTTTCTGGTGCTGCGGAAAATCCCCGCCGGCTGGACGGGCCGTCTGATCATTCCCGGCGCTCTGGGCGCTGTGCAGGGCGGTGTCGGCTGGTGGATGGTCGCCTCGGGCGTGACACAGGGCGAGGGGATGATTGCGGTCGCCAGTTATCGCTTGGCGGTGCATCTAGGGCTCGCCTTTGTCATCCTGGGCGTGCTGGGCTGGTACATTTTCCTGCTGGGCCGCGAAGAGCGCGAGTTGATGCAGGCAAGGCGGGCGAAAGAGGCCAAGCTTTTTTCGTTGTCCACCGGGCTGCTGCATTTTGCCTTCCTGCAAATCCTGCTGGGTGCTCTGGTCGCGGGGATTGACGCCGGGCGGTCCTTTACCGACTGGCCACTGATGGGCGGACAGGTATTGCCGCCGGATGCGACGGTGCTGGAACCGGTCTGGCGGAACTTCTTTGAAAGCCCCGGCCTGGTGCAGTGGATTCACCGCGTTGCGGGTTATCTGCTGCTGATCTTTGGTATCGTTGTCTGGCGACGGGGCCGGAGCAGCGCGCATCCGCAGACGCGCTTTGCCTTCAACGCGGTGTTGGCGGGCCTCTCGCTGCAGGTGGTGCTGGGGATCGTCACCGTAATCTATGCCGCGCCCTGGCAGATCGCTATTCTGCATCAGTTGATGGCCGTTCTGGTCTGGGTGCTGATCCTGCGGGCGCGCTTCCTCTGCGCCTATCCCATTTCCACCTCTGTCCGAGGGATCTGACATGACCGCCTATGACGAGTTGATGGCTTATCAGCGCGAGACAACTGCGCTTGGCATGATCGCTGGCCGGTTGGGCTGGGATCAGGAAACCGTGATGCCACGCGGCGCCGCGAGCCAGCGCGGCGAGGAGATGGCGGCGATGGAGGCAGTGCTGCATGCCCGCCGCTCGGATGCACGTGTGGGTGACTGGCTGGCGCGCGCTGAGGCCCCGGATGAGGCAGGTGCCGCGCAATTGCGCGAAATCCGCCGCGCCTACGAGCGCACGGTCAAAGTGCCCGCTGATCTGGCCAAGCGCATCGCGCAGGTGACGTCCGAGGCGCAGGGCAAATGGGCGGAGGCCCGCGCGAATGAGGACGTGGCGGCGTTTCTGCCGGTGCTTGAGGAAGTGGTCGCCCTGAAACGCGAAGAGGGCGCGGCACTGGCCTCTGGCGGTGACGTCTATGACGCGATGATCGAGGATTATGAGCCGCATACAACCGCGGCCCAGATTGGTGCGATCTTTGACGCGATGCGGCCACGGCTGGTCGATCTGCGTGCCCGGCTTCTTGCGCAACCCTTGCCTGCTGGGCTGGCAGGCGAGTTTGACGAAACCGCTCAGATGGACCTGACGCGGAAGCTGGCGCGGGTCTTTGGTTATGACATGGAGCGGGGTCGATTGGACAAGGCGGTTCATCCGTTCAGTTCCGGGTCGGGGAATGATGTGCGCATCACCACACGCACCAGCCTGACGGACCCGTTCAACTGCTTCTACTCGACCATTCACGAGGTCGGTCACGCCAGCTATGAACAGAATATCGACGCCGCTTACCTGCTGACTCCGCTAGGGCAGGGTGCCTCCATGGGCGTGCATGAAAGCCAGAGCCGGATCTACGAGAACCAGCTGGGCCGCTCACGCGCCTTCACCGGATGGCTCTACGGTCAGATGCGCGAGGCGTTTGGCGATTTCGGGATCAGCGATGCGGATGCGTTTTATGCCGCCGTCAACCGGGTCCACAATGGCTATATCCGCACCGAGGCGGATGAGGTGCAGTACAACCTGCACATCATGCTGCGCTTTGATCTGGAACGCACTCTGATGCAGGGCGACCTACAGGTCCGCGATCTGGAAGCCGCCTGGAATGACCGGTTCGAGGCCGATTTTGGCTATGCGGTCGACAAACCCTCGAACGGCTGTTTGCAGGATGTGCACTGGTCGATCGGATTGTTCGGTTATTTCCCGACCTACAGCCTGGGCAATGTCTATGCCGGTTGCCTCTATGATGCGCTGCGCCGCGCGGTGCCTGATCTGGATACACAATTGGCGGAGGGAGACACTTCTCAGGCGCTCGCCTGGCTGCGTGACAACCTGCAGCGTTTCGGCGGGCTCTATGCGCCGCGCGACGTGATCGAGCGGGCAAGCGGGGTGGCGCCTTCGCCGCAACCGCTGCTGGACTATCTTGAGGGGAAATTCGGCGCGCTTTACGGTCTTTGAGGATCGCCGCCAGAAAGCTGACACCCCCGGCCCGCAATCGGAGATTTCTATCGCCGCGTGCGTGCTGTCTTGAACAGCAATAGAAACACAAAGACCGACCCGATGGACGTGGTCACGATCCCGACCGGTAGTTCCTGCGGTGCCAGCAGCAGCCTGCTGAGAATGTCCGAACCGGTCAGCAGCGCCGCCCCCACAATCGCTGCTGTGGGCAAGAGCTGTCTGTGGAGCGGTCCAGCGATGCCACGGGCGATATGGGGCACCATCAGGCCGACAAAGCCGATCACACCAGCCACGGAGACAAACACCGCAGTCGCCAGGGCGGCCGCAAAGAACATGCTGAGCCGAAGCCCCTGCACGGGAACGCCCAATGTTGCAGCGGTCAAGTCTCCGGTGAGCAACGCATCCAGCCAGCGGCTGCGATAGAGCGAATAGGTCAGGATCAACAGCAATCCCGCGCAGACCAGCGGGAAGGTCTCCCACCGGGCCAGGCCGAGACCGCCCAGCATCCAGAAGATGACCGAATGCGCGGCGCGGCTGTCGCCTGCGAAGATTAGATAGTTGGTGATGGCCGAGAATAAGAACGAAACGGCAAGCCCTGCAAGGATCAGTTTCTCGGGCGCGCTTGTGCGCAACCCGTGGACCAGAGCCAATACGATACCGGACGCCACAAGCCCCCCGCAGAATGCAGCCAACGGCAATGTCCAGAAGCCCAGAACATCTCCGGTGACGGTGATAACGAACACGGCCCCCGCAGCGGCCCCGGATGACAGGCCAAAAAGAAACGGGTCAGCCAGATCGTTGCGCGTCGTGGTTTGCAGAACAACGCCGACAATGCCCAGACCCGCTCCGATCACGGCGGCGAACAAGGCACGGGGCAGGCGCAGTTCGAACACGATCCGGTGTAGGGGCGACATGTCACCCTCTGTAAGTCCGGTGCCCAGCATGATCGCATTGAACGCGTCAGATGCGGGGATCGAGGTGGTGCCGTAAATTGTCGAAATCAACAAGAGGGCGGCCAGAATGACCGCCCCTAACAGGAGTGTCAGGCCCAGTCGGCCCATGTCAGTTGAGGTCCGGATGCATGGCCTGAGCCATCTTCGAAATTGCCTCGATATTCGCCGGGCCCGGCGTCAGTTCCTCGTAGCGAAGACCGATCCAGCGTTCGTTCCTGACCGCATCTGTCTGTGACATCACCGGGTGTTCTTGCAGGAACTTGAAGGTATCGGCCGCGCCATTGCCGGTCTGATAGTCCAGCAACACGAGGAATTCCGGGTTTGCGGCTGCCACCGTCTCCCAAGAAGACCGTCCCCAGCTTGTGTCCATATCATGCGTAACGTTCTGCCCGCCTGCAGCAGCAATCATCGCGTCGGGGATAGCAAACTTTCCGGCGGTAAAGGGCGCATCCGCCGGGCCGTCCAGCAGGAAGACACGGGGTTTATGCAGATCTGCTGTCTTTGCTTCGATCGCTGCCAGTTCGGTTTTCCAGCCGGATACCAGTTCTTCGGCTTTGTCCTCGACATGCATAACCTCGCCCAGGCGCAATACGTCGCCGAACAACAAGTCCATGCTCGCCTCGGGGCGTTCCTTGTTCAAATGAACGCAGCTTTCGGTGAGGATCATGGTTTTGATGCCAAAAGGTTCCAGCGTATCCGGTGTCACATCACCACCCGGCTTCATGCCATAATACCAGCCCGCAAAGAACAAATCGGGCTCAACCGCGACGAGGTTTTCGACTGTCGGGTACTTCGGCGCAAGCTCGGGGATTTCTCCGCGCAGCGTGTCGAATTCTGGGCTGGTCTTGTACCATCCCGTTATACCGGTCAGGCCAACGATATTGTCCTGCAACCCCAATGCAAAGGCCATGTCGGTCATGTTCATGTCATGTACGACCAGCCTTTCTGGCTGGGCTTCGAAGACCAGCGGTTCGCCGCAATTGTCGACCGTAACCTCCTGAGCGGTCGCACCGCTTGCCATGGCGGCAAGCATCGCCACGGGCCAGATGTTTTTCATAGGGGAATACTCCGTTAACTAAGTTGAAATGGTGGTTCTTCGGATGTCCAGCGCCGGGATCAGGCGGCCATCGTGCTGAAAACGCAGGTAGTCGACGCCAAAGGTGTCGCGCACCCTCTCTTGCGTCAGCACCTCGGCCACAGGGCCAAACCCGGTCAGCCGCGTGGATTTCATCAGCGCGACATGCGTGGCGAATTCGGGGATCATGACGAGATCATGGACGATCATCACTACGGTTATGCCAAGCTGCGCCACCAGAGACAGCATCCGCCCTTTGGCATCCGGGTCCAGATGATTTGTTGGTTCATCGAGAAACAGCAAGGACGGGTTCTGCGCCAACGCCCGCGCAATATGGGCGCGCTGACGCTCGCCTCCCGAAAGCACCCCCATCCGTTTATCTGCCAGCGCCGCAAGCCCGGTCAGATCCAGAATGCGACCGAGGTCCGACACGTGCCCCTCGGTCGAGCGATCGGCGTGGATCGGGATCTGGCCGAGCGCGACATAGTCCCGTACCATCAGCCGCCCGTCCGGCAGTTCCTGCTGGCTGACAACCGCGATCATGCGGGCGCGGTCGCTGGCCGAAAGGTGCTTCAGGCTGTGGCCTTTAACCAGAACATCGCCCTGCGCGAGCCTCTCGGCGCCGCAGAGCAGGTTCAATAGCGTCGTTTTGCCTGCCCCGTTCGGGCCCGCGATGGCCAGAATGGACCCCTCATCCAACGCGAAAGACACTCCTTGCAGCAGAGTGTCACCATTCTGGGCGTAGTATTCCAGGTCTTGTGCAACGAGAAAGGCCGAAGCAGTCACGCGCCCACCTCCGCTTCGATCCGGGGCATCCGGGACAGGGTTTTGTTGAGCAGGGGACGCGGGCGGGCAGTGGCGTTGGTCCATCCGTCGGAGCTTTGCCGGTATTGGTGGGCGAACTCGGCCAGGGCCTCCAGTTCGGATGCGGTCTGGATGTCGCCAAACAGGTATTGCGCCTTGCCCCGGGCCTGAAACCCCACCGTGGTCGGATGGTCGCATCCGGACATGCAGGGAACGAAGCGGACAGCAAAACCCTCTGGCAGTTTGTCTTTCAGCGCATCAGCCACCGCATCGGCGGAGGCCTCGGCTTTGCAGGTCGAGCAGATCAGGACGAAATGGTCAGGCGTATCCGGCATTGCACTCTCCGCTCGCTGCAAATTGCGCGCGGAAGGTGCCGGTAATGTAAACACGCGTCGGACGTGCCATCAAAGCCTCCTTCCAGGACGCCCCGCCCCGGGTTGGTTGAACCTATGATGGCAGGTCTCCTGACTTGCGGGTCGTCGCTTGGCCATCCTTCCCGGCCTTTTTGGGCCAGTGGGTGTTTGGCGTCGCTCGCCGCTTACAGTTGCGGGGGCAGTCACGGACTTGGCGCCGACTGGCAAACCTCACCGTATTCCCTTTTCATCCCTTGGGCACACCATCGGGAACCATCAGGCGTTTGAGTGCCCGAGATCGGGAAATCCGTCAATACAGAAGTGACTCGGCGGCCATAGAATCGCGAACGGCCGCTCGCCCAAAGCGCATCCACCAAGGCCAAGCACCAAGCATTCACAACAAATAATGGACCATTGTGATGTCTTTCACAGAAACAATAGCTGCACTCTGGTATTTATTATTTAGTGAAGGGCTGTATCGCGGCATAAAATTTTAAGAACGGATGTGTTTTTTGAAGCATTCTTTCGCGAGCTGTGTCAAACTGAGCCTGTTGTAATGAGTGAAAATCTTCGGTGTTGTTATGTTACATTCAAATCCAGTTCCCTCCGGACCGCCACCCGCGTCCATAGATTGCGAAACGGCGATACTGATCCGGTCGGTTTTCCTTCCCATTTTCAATCGTGTCTCGACCTGGACCGCGCTGATTGATGAGATGCAGGCCAGAGAGTACAGCATTGCCTTTCGCGGGGCCACATTCTCGATCATTGATGATCGGAACGGGCAACGCCTGTGCGGGCTGCGTTTTCTTGGGCTGAGCATGCAGGATCTTGTCGCGCGGATGGGACGGCCCAAGGTGGTCGTGCGTTCCGGGCGTGGCGCTGATGCTGAACTGGTGCGTGACCCGTCCGATTTCCCACGCAACTGAGATCCAGAGCGGCCGTCGAGGCCACCCAGGCAGATTGCGGTTTCAAATCCAATACGTCAGCGCGATCGGCAGCACCAGAATGGTTGTGAGCGTCGACACCAGAATGAACCCCGCCACATCCGGTCCATATTCCGGCATATGCTGATCGATGAAGAGATAGGTCGCAACGGATGAGGGCATCAGGCAGCACAGCATGAACGCCCCGCGCTCGACCCCGGTGAAGCCGAAGATCGGCACAAGAACGCTGGCGATGGCAACGGCCATCACAAGGTGAATTACCGTCAAAACCACCGATCGCCAGAGCGCCCCCACCTTGAGCGTCGCAAGCGTGTGGCCCAATGTCAGCAGCATCAGCGGGATCGACATACCCCCCAAAATGTTGAAGGATTTCTCGATCGGGTCGGGCAAGGTCTGACCTGTGACCATCAAACCCAACGACAGGATCACCGCATAGATGACCGGCGAGGTCAGCAGGCTCTTCAGTGAAAATGTTCCGGCTGGGATCCACATGCCAATGGTAAAGACACTAACCAGCACCACCACGACAAAGGCCATACCATAGGCCATGCCAGCATCCCCAAAGGCGAGCAGAGTGATCGGCAGGCCGATATTGCCCACATTGGCGTGCATCAGTGGCGTCAGAAACGCACGCACCGGAAGCTGCAAGACCTTGAGGGCCAGCAAGCCCAATACGCCAAAACCTGCGACGACCAGGGTCGCAGCGGCAAGCATGTCGAGAAAGGAACTCACCGCGATTTGAGTGGTCGAAAGATGCGAGATGATCAGCGTTGGATAGCCGACTTTTCCGACAATCCCGCCAATGATCTTGTTGTCAAACGGGGCTTTGGCCACAGCCAGCCACCAGCCGATTCCGGCGCAGATCATCACCGGAAGTACCACGTTCAGGACATGCAGGAATAGTTGTTCCAAATCGCACCTTGTTTCAGCTGGAACCGGATTTCGGATCGGTGACGGGGCAAGACTTCCCGAAAATCACCACAAAAACAAGGCGTTTGGACGGTTAGTCGATGCAAGGCCGTTCGAACGGCCTTGAAAATGCGATTTGCAAATCGCATGACAAGCGCCTTGTAAGGCGCTTGCCCAAGGCGCTTCGAAGCGCCTTTTACACGTCGGCCTCATCTTCGGCTTGTTCAGCGATCCAGGCGACGCTGACCACTTCTTCGCCCTTGCCGGTGTTGAATACTTTCACACCGCCCGCAGACCGGGACCGAAACGAGATACCATCAACGGGCACCCGGATCGACTGGCCCTTGGAGGTGGCCAGCATGATCTGATCATCCAGATCGACTGGGAAGGAGGCCACCAACTCGCCACCGCGCATCGCCTTGTCCATGGCCGCCACACCCATTCCGCCGCGTCCGCGGACGGGATAGTCGTGGCTGGAGCTCAGCTTGCCCGAGCCTCCCGAGGTGATTGTCAGGATCAGCATTTCGGAGGCCGACATCGCGGCATATTTTTCCTGGCTGAAATCGCTGCTGGCGGCAACGCCGTCCTCTTCGCCATTGTCGTCGTCGGTCAGCCCGGCAACGGCGCGGCGCATCTTCAGATATGCGGCGCGATCTTCGGGGCTGGCCTCGAAATGGCGGATCACCGACATCGATACAACCCGGTCGCCATTGCTGAGCTTGATGCCCCGCACACCGGTCGACTCGCGCGAGTTGAAGACCCGCACGTCCGTGGTGCGGAAGCGGATGGCGCGGCCCGAATTTGTCACAAGCATCACGTCGTCATCTTCCGAACAGATGCGCGCGTTCACCAATTCCACCCCATCGGGCAGTTTCATTGCGATCTTGCCGTTGCGCCGCACATTGGTGAAATCCGACAGCCGGTTGCGCCGCACATCGCCTGCACTGGTGGCAAAGACGATCTGCAGGTTTTCCCATTCTTCGTCGGGCACATCGACCGGCATGATTGCGGCGATGGATACACCGGGCGGGATCGGCAGGATGTTGACGATCGCCTTGCCTTTGCCGGTGCGCCCCGATTGAGGCAGGCGCCAGGTCTTGAGCTTGTAGACCATCCCATCCGTAGTGAAGAACAAGAGCTGCGTATGCGTGTTTGCAACGAAGAGGGTGGTAACCACGTCCTCTTCCTTGGTCTGCATGCCGCTCAGACCCTTGCCGCCGCGTTTCTGCGACCGGAAATCGGCCAGCGGCGTGCGTTTGATATAGCCGCCCGATGTGACCGTCACGACCATATCCTCGCGCTCGATCAGGTCCTCGTCTTCCATATCGCCGGACCAGTCGACGATCTCGGTGCGGCGCGGGACGGCAAAAGCATCCCTCACCTCGCGCAACTCATTGGCGATGATAGCCATGATCCGCTCGCGCGAGCCGAGAATGTCGAGGTATTCCTTGATCTTGCCCGCCAATTCCTCAAGTTCGTCCGTGACTTCCTTGACGCCGATCTGGGTCAGGCGCTGCAGACGCAGTTCCAGGATCGCACGGGCCTGTGTCTCGCTGAGGTTATAGGTTCCGTCCTCATTCATCTTATGGGTCGGATCGTCGATCAGCTGGATGTAACCGGCGATATCGGCGGCGGGCCAGCGCCGCGTCATCAGTTTTTGGCGGGCCTCGGCCGCATCTGCGGAAGAGCGGATGGTCGCCACGATCTCATCAACGTTTGAAACCGCAACGGCCAGACCACACAGGATATGACTGCGCTCGCGTGCCTTGCGCAGGTCATAAGCAGTGCGACGCGCTACCACATCTTCGCGGAAATCGATGAAGCTGGTCAGGAACCGGCGCAGCGTCAGTTGCTCGGGACGCCCCCCGTTTAGTGCCAACATGTTGCAACCAAACGAGGTTTGCATCGGTGAAAAGCGATAGAGCTGGTTCAGCACCACTTCGGGCGTTGCGTCACGTTTCAGCTCGACCACAACCCGCACACCGTTGCGGTCGGATTCGTCCTGCACGTGGCTGACGCCTTCGATGCGTTTCTCGCGCACCTGCTCGGCGATCTTTTCGATCATCGAGGCCTTGTTCACCTGATAGGGAATCTCATCCACGACGATGGCATAGCGGTCCTTGCGCAGCTCTTCGACGCGGGTTTTGGCGCGGATGATGACGCTGCCGCGCCCTTCCAGATAGGCCTTGCGTGCGCCCGAGCGGCCCAGCATCACACCCCCGGTGGGGAAGTCGGGGCCGGGCACGTATTCAATAAGTTGCTCGCTGGTCAGGTCGGGATCCTCGATCAGGGCCAGCGTGGCGTCCACGACCTCTCCCAAATTGTGGGGCGGGATGTTGGTGGCCATGCCCACGGCGATACCGCCCGCGCCATTGACCAGCATGTTCGGATAGCGCGCGGGAAGGACCGTCGGTTCCTTGTCCTTGCCGTCGTAATTATCCTGAAAATCGACCGTTTCTTTTTCGATATCGGCCAGCAGCGCAGCAGCCGGCTTGTCCATTCGCACTTCAGTATAGCGCATGGCAGCCGGGTTATCGCCATCCATCGATCCGAAATTGCCCTGACCATCCAGCAAAGGCAGCGACATCGAGAAATCCTGCGCCATCCGCACCAGCGCGTCATAGATGGCTGAATCGCCATGCGGGTGATATTTACCCATGACGTCACCCACCGGACGGGCCGATTTTCGATAGGCCTTGTCATGGGTGTTTCCGGTCTCGTGCATCGCATAGAGGATGCGCCGGTGCACCGGTTTCAACCCGTCGCGCAGGTCGGGGATGGCACGGCTGACGATCACGCTCATCGCGTAATCGAGATAAGATGTGCGCATCTCGGATTCGATGGAAACCGTCGGCCCCTCATAGATTGGGCGTTCAGGCGGTGTTTCATCCATGTTTTCAGGAGTTTCTGGCGTATCGCTCAAGTGGTCTGCCCGATCTTTGGCTTGGGTCTATATCTTGTGGCTGCATCTTATCAGACTGCACATATGGGGTGCAAGCAGTGTGATTTGTGGCGCAAAAACCGCAGTTCACGTTACGTTAACATATTGTTTTTCAGAAGGTTTAACCCTTTTCGTGCTACCATGGTGAGGCCACAGCATAAACTGGAGGTCATAGATGGAGAGAAGTGAAACGGAATTGATGCTTAAAGGGTACGGGCTGACCACGGCAGAGTTTTTCTACCACATGCCGGACTATGTCCATGTTCTCAATACATTTATCTGGCAGGATTACGATCTGGCGCCGGATCACCCAAAGCTCTTTGAATTTGTGGAATTCTGGCAGCGCGAGATAGAAGGCCCGCTGCATTCGGTGCGGTTCACGCACCGCAAGATGATTTCGCCGGGGGAATGGCGGAATGTGAAGGGGGAATTCTACCTCAACTGACGCGTGGTTTAACCCACGCGCCAGGCATAAACGGCACACCCGGTGGAGCCGTTGGCGGTAAAGCTGTTGCCATCCGCCGCAAGCCGACCGCGCCACGTTACCGTTATACCGGGGAAGTAATCCGTCCCCGAGAGCTGATTTTCGTTCAGGTAGATCACGGTATTGGCCTTTTGGCCGAGTGAATCCGCCAGTTTGCCGTTGAATTTGTTCCCACCGGCCTTCGTATAGCGAATTTGCCCCGTTACCTTGACCAGCAGGGCGCAGGTGGCCTTGTAGTTCCAGGTTCCCGCCATGCTCAGCGCTGCGGTCGCTACCTTTGGTGCGGGTTTGGGTGCCACGGCTACTTTGCAGATCGTACCGCTATGGCCCTGCAACTCTTCCAGGGCATGGGCGGTACCGAGATCGTCAGCCCCCAGGTTGGAACCGCTTTCGCGCAGATACGCGGCAAAGGCACGTTTGGTGCGTGGTCCGGCAATCCCGTCCGCGCCACCGGCGCTACACCCCAAGGCGTTCAATGCAACCTGGCTGTCGCGCATGACATTGCGCTGATCGCTCACCAGTGGAGCTGCCGCCACTTCGACCGGCTCGGTTTCCGCTTTGCGGGCCATTGGTGCGGTATCGACCTCAGCCAGCGACTCGCGCAGTTGCAAGGCGACGGTGTAGCTGTAGTCGTTCGAACGATCCTCATACCGCTCCAGAAAGCTATCAAGCGCCGTCACGGTGCCGACCGAACGCGCCAGCGCCAGATCCGCGCGCATGTCGTCGGCTATATCGGGCGTGGAGGAGGGCAGGGCGTCTGCCACCGGGGCCGCCGCCGCGGCGGGTGTGAAGTAGAACTTGCCCAGCAACTCGTCATAATAGGCGGGTACCTGACGATGTTGCACGGTGCTGGCCAGATCGCGTACTTCGAGCCGCAGATCAGACACCAGCGCGCGCAGTTCCAGGCCTGGTTTCGACAATCTCGGCAACAGCGCCCGGGTGAAGACAGAGTTTTGCGCCTCGTCCCCGTCATTCAGCTTGTCCAGGGCCAGTTGACCTGCACCTGCCGAGAAGATCACGAAAGTGCCCTGGGGCGCAGTGATCCGGCCCAGGCCGCGCGTGCCACCGATGCTGCGGCCCTGCACGGTCTCGAACGGGTTGTCGCGGCAGGCGTCAATCACAGCAATTGCCGTGCGCGCACCAGTCTGACGCACCCGGTCCAGCAGGTCCGACAGCGCGATGGACTCGGACTTCACGAAATCGCTCTCGCCACTAGACGGCGCCACGATATCGGTCGGCAGAAGATAGTTTTCGCCATCAATTTCAACGCCATGCCCGGCGTAGAACACAAAGGCTGTGTCGCCCGGCTGCAATCTGGCGGTGAACTCCGAGATGCGGCGGTTCATGCCGCGCCGGTCCTGATCGATGGCCTCCACCGTGTCAAAGCCCAGTTCGCGCAGCTTCTCACTGACGGCGCGGGCATCGGCACCGGCTTTCTCAAGTACGGGCACATCGGAATAGTTGTCATTGCCGATGACCAACGCCAGCCGGTTTGCAGCGACCGCGCTATAAGGCAGCAGGCTGAGCAGCAGGATCAGAACAAAGCGCATGACGACTTCCTTATGTGCAACAGGCCCAAATCGCAGCGGACCTGCCATGCACTATACGAATCCCGCGCCCGTGCGATCAGTGAATTTTGTCACAATGCCAGAATTGTGGTGCTCAGGCGGAACAGCTTGCTCCGCCCAGCACGCAGAACTTGGCGCAATGCGGGTGGTTGAGATGCACGTCCCGCTCGGCCTCTTGCAACGTCTTGCCCAGTTCGAACTCGGGCGCGTAGGGCAGCAGCGTACAGGCCAGAACCGTGGGCGAATCCGCCCCTTTGCGCTTCACCACCATGCGTGAGCTGGCGCACATGACATCCTTGGGAGATTTGTTCAAGATACCCCAGCAAGCAGTTGTAATTTCAGGAACTTCTGCGGTTTCATCCATCTCGGGGAACAGGACGGTGCGGCCGGGATCATGCGCGTCGATATCGAACCCGTGAGCGTCATAAAAGGCGGCATAGCCGGCGCGGCTTTCTGCGTCGCTGTCGTCCCAGACGGTGCGCCCGGCCACCGCCATGCGGAACCCGTGGTCGCGCAGCCAGCGCATGCCTTCGAGGGTTTTTTCGAAACTGCCTGCGCCGCGTTCCTCGTCATGAAGTTCCGGGCGGTAGTGATCTACCGAGATGCGCAGGGTCAGCTTGTCCCGATAGTCACCACGCAACTCCAGCAGCCCGGCGCGCATGGATTTGCGCATCATCGGACGCATGGCGTTGGTGAGAATCAGCACCTCATAGCCGCGCGAAAGACAGGCCCTGGCCATGTCGATCATCTGCGGGTTCATGAAGGGCTCGCCGCCGGTGAAGCCGATCTCGCGGATCGGCCAGCCGCGCGCCTCGGTCTGGTCCAGATAGGAGGTAACCTCGTCCGCCGTGATATAGACCAGCGCATCATTGGTCGGGCTGCTGAGAATATAGCAGTTTGCGCATTCGATATTGCACAGCGTTCCGGTGTTGAACCACAGCGTTTCGGGCTTGCTCAGCGCGACGCTGGCACGGTTCGATCCGTCAGCGGTCACGCGCCTGTTCTGAAACTTGCCCGCATTCGCGGTTGGCTGCTCAAGGTCTTTCATGATTGTCTTCCGGAGTGGTGAGTTGAAAGCTGTGTATCCCAAAGATGGGGACGAGGGAACGAAACGCCCCATCAGGTGACAGGTTTGTGATTGTTAGAGAAATCTCGTCTTGGATGATTATTGTTGGCGCTAACATTGGACTTTGCCACAACGACGGATTAAGGACAGGCCATGGTATCGCGCGTCATCCCGGTCGAGCCGTTCGACCTCGTCATTTTCGGCGGCACAGGCGATCTTGCCCGGCGCAAGATCCTTCCTGCGCTCTATCGCCGGTTTCGCGCCGGTCAGATGCCCGCCGGGTCCTGTGTAATCGGGGCGGCGCGCGGGCAAAGGTCCGATGAGGAGTATCGCGAGTTTGTGCGCGCCGCGCTGCTTGAGTTTGGGTTAGCTGCTGCCGGTGAACAGGTCGAGGCTGCGTTTCTCGATCTCGTGCAATATGTGCAGATCGACGTGACGGGCGAGCAGGGTTGGACTGATTTGGCCGGTAAATTGCGGCCCGGCCAAGTGCGCGCCTATTATTTCTCGGTCAGGCCACGCCTGTTTGGGGCGCTGGCCGAACGCATACAATCTCATGGGTTGGCCTCGGAGAGCACGCGGATCGTGGTCGAAAAGCCCTTTGGCAACGATCTGGAAAGTGCGCGGGCGCTCAATGCCACGCTTGCAGCGCATTTCGACGAACGCCAGATTTACCGGATCGACCACTATCTGGGCAAGGAAACCGTCCAGAACCTGATGGCGATCCGCTTTGGCAACATGATGTTCGAACCGCTCTGGAACAGCCAATATGTGGATCACATACAGATCACCGTTGCCGAAACCGTCGGTGTTGGCGGGCGCGGCGATTATTACGACCGCGCAGGAGCGATGCGGGATATGATGCAGAACCATCTGATGCAGCTTCTGTGCCTGATCGCGATGGAACCGCCTGCCAAGTTCGACCCCGACGCGGTGCGCGACGAAAAGCTCAAGGTGATCCGCGCGCTGGGACCGGTCGAGCCCTATCATATCGTGCGGGGACAGTATCAGGCCAATGGCGAGCGGCCCGGCTACCGCGAAGAGGTGGGCAATGCGCGCTCATTCACCGAAAGCTATATCGCGCTCAAGGCAAATGTCAGCAACTGGCGTTGGGCGGGGACACCGATCTATCTGCGCACGGGCAAGCGGCTGGTAGCGCGGTCTTCTGTCATCAACGTGGTATTCAAGGACGCGCCGCATTCGATTTTCGGAGAAGAGGCCGGGCGGCATGCCAACCTGCTGTCGATCCGGTTGCAGCCTAATGAAGGCATTACGCTGAAGGTGACGATCAAGGAGCCGGGGCCGGGCGGCATGCGGCTGGTTGATGTGCCGCTCGACATGAGCTTTGCCGAGGCGCTGGGGCCCGATAGTCAGGAGGCGACCGACGCCTATGAGCGTTTGATCATGGACGTGATCCGGGGCAACCAGACCCTGTTCATGCGCGGCGACGAGGTCGAGGCCGCATGGGCCTGGACCGATCCGATTATTTCGGGCTGGACAGCGGCTGGCGACGTACCGAAACCTTACGAGATTGGCAGCACAGGACCGGGCGACGCCGAGCTGCTGATGAAACGCGACGGTCGCCAATGGCAGGGGATCAACCCATGAACCTGAGGGAATACGCGGATCGCGACATGCTGGCCATCGACGTGGCCAATATGCTGGCCGGTGAGCTTGAGACGGCGCTTTTGCATCATGACACCGTGTCGCTGGCGGTGCCCGGCGGCACCACGCCGGGGCCGATCTTTGATGTGCTTTGCGCGGCTGATCTGGAATGGGACCGGGTCCATGTGCTGCCCACCGATGAACGCTGCGTGGCAGCGGACAGCGACCGCTCGAACGCCCGGCTGATCGCCGAGCGTCTGCTGGTCAACCGGGCGGCCAAGGCGCAGTTCCTGCCGCTCTACAAACCTGCGGATGATCCGACAGATGTGTTGGCCGATCTCGATGCCGGGATAACCCCTGAACTGCCGATTTCGGTGTTGGTTCTGGGCATGGGGTCGGATATGCACACCGCCTCGCTCTTTCCTGGGATGCCGGGACTGGCGGCGGCGCTGGATGCCCACGCGCCCGCACTGGTGGTGGCACAGCCCGAAACCCAGCCGGAAACCCGCATCACGCTGACCGCACCGGTTTTGAATGGGGCGTTGTCCAAGCATCTGCTGATTTTCGGGCAGGAAAAGCGCGAGGTATTGGAACGCGCCCGCGCATTACACCCCGAAGAGGCACCGGTCGCAGCGGTGCTCGACGGTATCACGGTCCATTGGGCAGAGTAGGACGGGACAATGTTCGACGATTTGAAAGCGCTGAAATCACAGGCGCAAGGACGCCGGATTATTGATCTGTTCGGTGCCGATCCCGCCCGCGCCAGCCGGTTTTGTTGCGAAACCTCTGACATGCGGCTGGATTATTCCAAGACCCAGCTCGACGATGACATACGCTCGGCGCTGATTGCCCTATGCGACCGCGCATCGCTCGCCGACAAGCGAGAGGCGATATTCTCCGGCCAACCAATCAATGAAACCGAGGGCCGGGCGGTGCTGCACACAGCGCTGCGCAATCTCGATGGCGGGCCGGTTGAGGTTGATGGTCAGGACGTCATGCCCGAAGTGCTGGCAACGCTCGATCGCATGCGGCACTTCGCCGAGATAGTGCGCGACGGCGCCCTGACTGGGGCAGGCGGCGCGATCACGGATGTTGTGAATATCGGCATTGGCGGGTCTGATTTGGGGCCCGCGATGGCGGTGCTGGCACTGGCGCCCTACCATGACGGGCCGCGTTGTCATTTCGTCTCCAATGTGGACGGGGCCGATATTGCCGACACGTTGCGGGGGCTGGACCCCACACGGACGCTGGTGATCGTTGCCTCCAAGACTTTCACCACCATCGAAACGATGACCAACGCCCGCACCGCCCGCGCCTGGATGACCGAGGGCGGCGGTGATCCGTCCAAGCAATTTGCGGCGCTTTCGACCGCGCAGGACCTGACAGCCGCGTTCGGCATCCCGGCAGAGCATGTGTTTGGTTTCGCTGACTGGGTTGGCGGGCGTTATTCGGTCTGGGGACCGATTGGCCTGTCACTGATGATCGCTATCGGGCCAAAGGCCTTCGATGCGTTCCTGCGCGGCGGGCAGGCGATGGATATGCATTTCCGCGCCGCCGACTGGCATGAGAATATGCCGGTGCTGCTGGCGCTGGTGGGCCTCTGGCACCACCAGATCTGCGGCTATCCCAGCCGCGCCGTGCTGCCTTACGATCAGCGTCTGGCACGACTGCCAGCGTATTTCCAACAGCTAGAGATGGAATCGAACGGCAAATCGGTGGCGATGGATGGCACTTCTCTGACCGAACCTTCCGGCCCGATCGTATGGGGTGAACCGGGCACAAACGGACAGCACGCGTTTTATCAATTGATCCATCAGGGCACCGGCATTGTACCCTGTGAATTCATGATTGCAGCGCAGGGCCATGAACCCGAGCTTGCCCATCACCACCATCTGCTGGTCGCCAATTGCCTCGCCCAGTCCGAGGCGTTGATGCAGGGCCGGTCGCTGGAGGAGGCTCGCCGGCGGATGGCAGAGAAGGGCCTGACCGGGGATGAGCTAGAACGGCAGGCGCGGCACCGGGTCTTTCCGGGCAACCGCCCGTCGACCACGCTGATCTATCCGCAGCTGACACCCTTCGTGCTGGGCCAGATCATCGCGCTTTATGAACATCGCGTCTTTGTCGAAGGGGTGATCCTTGGCATCAACTCCTTCGATCAATGGGGCGTTGAGCTGGGCAAAGAGCTTGCCACTTCGCTGGGTCCCATCGTGGAGGGCGAGCAAAGCGCCGAGGGCAAAGACGGCTCGACCGCAGCCCTTGTGGATTACGTGAAGCGTCATCGCTGAGCCTTTGGCATCTTGTCAGGTGGACCTGCGCTCGTCAGAGTGCAGGATGGGAGGAGAATGGGCATGGCATCCGCCTGCAGCGCTGCCGTGCCCGCTTTGCCCGTATGTAGTGATGTAGAACGACGGCCCCGGACAAGGATGGGCCGCGGATTGGGAGGACACCACCATGCTCGGACAGATGATGACGCAACCTTTGCTGATTTCATCCCTGATCGACCATGCCGAAAGATACCACGGCGACACGGAAATCTGGTCGGTCATCACCTCGGGCGGTGTCGAACAGACAAGTTGGAGCCAAGTGGCCAGCAATGCGCGCCGTATTGGTTCGACGCTGTCTGAGCTAGGTCTTGAGCCACAGGCGCGGATTGCGACACTCGCGTGGAACAATCGCCGGCATCTGGAGGCCTATTTCGGTGTGTCCGGCGCGGGCTTTGTCCTGCACACGATCAACCCGCGCCTCTTCCCCGAGCAACTGGTCTACATCATGAACCATGCCGAGGACCGGGTGCTGCTGTTGGACGCGACTTTTGTGCCACTGGTCGCACCGCTGCTGCCGCAGCTTGAAACGATCGAACATGTCGTGCTGACGGGGCCGCGTGACGAGGCGGCGGCGGAACAGATCCCCGGTTTGAAATTCTATGATGAGTGGATCACAACCGGCGACCCGGATTTCGCCTGGCCTTCGATGGACGAAAACACCGCGTCAAGCATGTGCTACACCTCGGGTACCACCGGGCATCCGAAGGGCGTGCTGTTTTCGCACCGCTCGACCCTGCTGCACACCTTTGGTTTCAATACCCGCGATTGCGTCGGTTTCTCGGCGCAGGAGGTGGTCCTGCCTGTTGTGCCGATGTTCCATGTAAATGCCTGGGGTTCGCCATATGCCTGCGCCATGTGCGGTTCGCGCATGGTTCTTCCGGGCCCCGATCTAAGCGGTGAAGCCTTGGTCGGTCTGATTGACACCTATGGTGTGACAATCGCGCTCGGGGTACCGACGATCTGGCAGGGGCTGCTGGCCTATGCGCGCAGCAGCGATACCACACTTGCCAGCCTTGAACGCACAGTGATCGGTGGCTCGGCTTGCCCGCCCTCGATGATTGCCGAGTTCCGCGACAAGTACGAAGTCGAAACCATCCATGCCTGGGGCATGTCCGAGATGAGCCCGCTGGGTACCACCAATGTCCCACTGGCGAAACACGCCAAGCTACCCATCGAAGAACAGCACCATCTGCGTGAAAGCCAAGGTAGGCCGCCATACGGGGTCGAGATGAAGATCGTCGATGACGATGGGAATGTGTTGCCCAATGATGGCGAGACGCAGGGCGACCTGATGGTGCGAGGGCATTGGGTGCTTGACAGCTATTTTCACAAACAGGATGAGGGCCTGCTGCAGGATGGTTGGTTCGCCACCGGCGACGTGGCAACGCTGGACCCTGATGGTTACATGACCATCCGCGACAGGTCCAAGGACATCATCAAGTCGGGTGGCGAATGGATCAGCTCGGTTGAGCTGGAAAACATCGCCGTGGGTCACCCGAAACTCGCCGATGCAGCGGTGGTGGGCGTGCCGCATCCGAAATGGGACGAGCGGCCATTGCTGGTGGCGGTCCGTGACGACGGGCAGGACCCGACGCCGGAAGAGCTGCTTGCCTATTTTGGCGACAAGATTGCGAAGTGGCAGATACCCGACACTGTTGTTTTTGTCGAAACCTTGCCACGCAATGCAACCGGCAAGGTCCTCAAACGGACACTGCGCGATCAATTTGCGGATGTGCTAACCGGTTGATCTATGCATAAACCGGGAATCTCCGGAGTGGCCCTACGGGGAAATTCACGGGTTTGCGATCATATGTGATGTCTTGGCTCTGCTTTGCCGCAGCAAGACTTGACATCTTGTCGAACCGAGTGACAGCTTGGTCGGCACTGGGAGCGATAATTAAATCAAGTGCTTGGAATCGGTTGAAGAGGATCGGCAAGGTCCTGTAGCCGTTAGAGTCCGTAACAGCGGGCCCGGATAGCACCTGATGACGCGCCCGCTAAAAACACAGTGGGAGATATAAATGAAACATTTCGGAAAGCTGGGCCTTGCATCGCTGGCAACTGCCGCCTTCATGGCACCTGCAGCGATGGCCGAAGAGTTCATCACCATCGGTACCGGTGGTGTGACAGGGGTTTACTATCCAACCGGTGGCGCGATCTGCCGTCTGGTGAACAAGGGCCGCAAGGAACACGGTATCCGCTGTTCGGTCGAATCGACCGGTGGTTCGGTTTACAACATCAACACCATCCGTGAGGGCGAGCTTGAGTTTGGCGTGGCCCAGTCCGACTGGCAGTATCACGCCTTCAACGGTACCTCGAAATTCGAAGAGCAGGGGCCGTTTGAGAACCTGCGCGCGGTGTTCTCGGTCCACCCCGAGCCCTTCACCGTTGTGGCGCGTGCCGATTCCGGCGTGGCCAATTTCGAGGATCTGAAGGGCAAGCGCGTCAATATCGGCAACCCCGGCTCCGGTCAGCGTGGCACCATGGAAGTGCTGCTGGAAGCCATGGGCTGGAGCACCGACGATTTTGAACTAGCGACCGAGTTGAAGGCGGCTGAACAGTCGGCAGCGCTCTGCGACAACCAGATCGACGCGATGGTCTATACCGTGGGTCACCCCTCGGGTTCGATCCAGGAAGCGACCACGGCGTGTGACTCGGTTCTGGTCAACGTGACCGGCGATACGGTCGGCAAGCTGGTTGATGACAATTCGTTCTACCGTACCGCCACCATTCCGGGCGGCATGTATCGCGGCAGCGATGGTGACACCCAGACCTTTGGTGTGGGCGCAACCTTTGTGACCTCGGCAGATGTTTCGGAAGACGCGGTTTATGCGGTGGTCAGCTCGGTCTTTGAAAACTTCGATGACTTCAAGAAGCTGCACCCGGCCTTTGCCAACCTCAAGCCCGAGGAAATGGCCAAGGACGGTCTGTCCGCTCCGCTGCATCCCGGTGCGGCCAAGTACTACAAGGAAAAAGGCTGGATCGAATAAGTTCGCCTGAATAGCGGGGCGCATCAATTGCGCCCCGTTTGCCCTTTCGGGCCCAAAACCAGAACCGCCAAAAAGGCGGGCGGACAGGGAGATGACGCATGGCCTCTGACACACAGGGCAATCGCCCGCTCAGCGAAGAAGAACTACAGGAACTCGTTGCCTCCTCGGATGCAGGCGCGCGCGATCCGGCTGGCAATGTCGGGCTGTTCCTCGCCATCGTGGCGGTGATCTGGTCGGTGTTTCAGGTCATTCTGGCCTCGCCCTTGTCAAACTACATCCTGCCCGGCAGCGTGGTGAACAACTCGCGCCAGATCCATCTGGCCTTTGCCATGTTTCTCGCGTTTTCCGCCTATCCGGCGCTGAAATCCAGCCCGCGCAATTACATTCCCATCCAGGACTGGATCATGGGCATCGCCGGGTCGTTCCTCGCGCTCTATGGCTATTTCTTCTACAACAAAATCGTTGATGCTGGCGGTCTGGCGGATGATACCGACAAGTGGTTTGCGCTTGTTGGCCTGCTGCTGCTGTTCGAGGCCGCACGCCGCGCGCTTGGCCCGGCCATGGCGATCATCGCAACGATTTTCCTGGCCTACGTCTTCTTTGGCTCGTCCGAATGGGTCCCCGAAGTGATCCGCTGGAAGGGCGCCAGCCTGCAAAAAGCGATGAGCCATATGTGGATCACGTCTGAGGGCGTGTTCGGCATTGCCTTGGGCGTCTCCACCAAGTTCGTCTTTCTCTTCGTTCTGTTCGGCGCGCTGCTGGATAAGGCGGGTGCGGGCAACTACTTTATCAAGATGGCCTTCGGCGCGCTCGGGCATCTGCGCGGCGGCCCGGCCAAGGCTGCTGTTGTAGGCTCCGCCGCAACCGGGCTCATCTCTGGCTCGTCCATTGCCAACGTGGTCACCACCGGCACCTTCACGATCCCGCTGATGAAGCGGGTCGGCTTTTCGTCAGAAAAGGCCGGTGCAGTCGAGGTTGCCTCGTCCGTTAACGGTCAGATCATGCCGCCGGTGATGGGCGCGGCTGCCTTCTTGATGGTGGAATATGTGGGCATCTCTTATGTTGAGGTGATTACCCATGCCTTCCTGCCCGCCGCAATCTCCTACATTGCGCTGGTCTATATCGTGCATCTGGAAGCGGTGAAGCGGAACATGCCCACATTGGGCAATCGCGTTGTCTCGATGGGTCGCACGATTGGCGGTATGGCAATTTTCTTCGTTGGGTTCGCAGCACTCTGTTACGGGGTGCAATACCCGATCAAAGCGGTCATCGCCATTATGCCCGGAGCATCAGGGCTTGTCCTGTCAGCCCTCGTGGTCATCGTCTATCTGATCCTGCTGAAACTGGCCGCCGGGGTCAAAGACCTTGTCCCCGATGATCCCAACGCAAAAGAAGTAGAACTGCCGGTGATCGCTGAGATCTACAAGGCGGGTTTGTACTATCTTCTGCCGATCATCGTGCTGGTCTACTTCCTGATGATCGAACAGAAATCGCCGGGACTGTCTGCCTTCTGGGCCACGACGCTGCTGTTTGCGATCCTGCTCACCCAGAAGCCGCTCAAGTCGATTTTCCGCGGTGAAAACAGAACGGCCAATGCCTTCATGGATGGTTTGATCGACTTGTGGCAGGGCCTGATCGACGGCGCGCGCAATATGATCGGCATCGCTTTGGCCACTGCAACGGCGGGCGTGATCGTGGGCACAGTGACGCTGACCGGCGTTGGTCAGGTGATGGCCGATCTGGTCGAGTTCTTGTCGGGCGGCAACCTGATCGCCATGCTGGCGCTTGTGGGTCTGCTCAGCCTGATCTTGGGCATGGGCCTGCCGACTACGGCGAACTATATTGTTGTCAGTTCTTTGATGGCCGGTGTGGTTGTCGAACTGGGCGCGCAGGACGGGCTGATCGTGCCGCTGATCGCGGTGCATCTCTTCGTGTTCTACTTCGGGATCATGGCCGACGTGACGCCACCGGTGGGTCTGGCAAGCTTTGCCGCTGCAGCCGTCTCGGGCGGCGACGCGATCAAGACCGGCTTCACCGCGTTCTTCTACAGCCTGCGGACCGTAGCGCTGCCATTTGTGTTCATTTTCAATACTGATCTGTTGCTGATCGATGTGACCTGGACGCAGGGGATCATTGTCGCAATCTCGGCCACCATCGCGATCCTGATCTTTACGGCGGGCACCATGGGTTACTTCCTGACCAAGAGCCGCATCTATGAAAGCGTCGCCCTGATCCTGATCGCCTTTGCGCTGTTCCGGCCAGACTTCTTCATGGACCGTATCTCTCCACCCTATGCTCAGATCGAACCGGCAGGTCTGGTCGAGGCGGTTGGCGCAGCACCAGCGGGCAGTGAAATGCGGGTGACCGTGGAAGGTCCGGATTTCGATACCGGCGAGATGAAGGAAACCACACTGCAGCTGACCATCGGAGAAGAGCCCGATGGTCAGGCCCGCGTCGACGCGCTTGGCCTGATGCTGCTGCCCGAGGACGGTGTTGTGAAACTGGAAGAGCCGCTCTTTGGGACGCCGATCTCTGATGAAATGGGCACGTTCGACTTCTATGCAGACGAACCCGTGCGTCTGGCCACCGTTCTGGCCCCGCAAAGCCAGTCTCCGAAAGAGTTGGTCTTCATCCCCGCGCTGCTGCTTCTGGGCCTGATCGCCTTCCTGCAGCGCGGCCGTGCCGCAAGACAGACAGAGGTGACCGCATGACCCGTTCCGTTCTTTGTGCCGTCGATGCCGGCAAGCCCGAAAGCGATGCCGAGGTCCTGCGTCAGGCCGCGCGCCTGGCGGATCTGGATGATGCGCAGTTGGATGTCGTGACCGTGTTGCCGGATTTCGGCGAATCCTTTGTGTCGCAATTCTTTGAACCGCAACATCACGAACACGCCATTCAGCAAGCGCAGGAGGCGCTTGAGGCTCTCGGCAAGTCGGTTCTGGGTGACGAGAGAAACGCCAAGGTCCGGCATGTGGTTGCGACCGGCTCTGCCTATCAGGAAATCCTGAATACCGCTGAGAGCGCGGGCAGCGATCTGATCGTAATCGGTGCCCACCGGCCCGATCTGAAAGATTACCTGCTTGGCCCAAATGCCGCACGCGTGGTGCGGCATTCCACGGTCTCAGTCTATGTGGTGCGTCAATCGATGTAAGCCTGAGCTTGCATTGACCCTGTTACCGACGGCATTCTGACGGAGCTTCGACCGTTGGGGGTTAGACATGCCATACCCGCCGCTTTCCGAAATCCGCGACACGCTCAAGGTCGGCTGGTATCGCTCGTCTATGCCACCCGAACAGTTTAGGGCGCTGTCCAGACGCAGCGACAGGCAGGGTTGGAAACAGGCAGGCGGGCATCTGGGCCTGTTCTGTCTGACCGGCGCGGCAAGCTATCTCGCCTGGGCTCAGGGGCTCTGGGTTCTGCTAGTGATCGCGCTCTTCTGTCACGGCACTGTCGCCAGCTTCTTTCGCGGCACCGCGACCCATGAGCTTGGCCACGGGACCGTGTTCGAGACGCGGTGGCTGAACAAGGCTTTCCTCTATCTCTTCAGCCTCATCAGTTGGTGGAACCCGTTCGACTATGCCGCCAGTCACACCTATCACCACCGCTACACGCTTCACCCCGAGGGCGACCGCGAGAACCTGCTGCCATTGCATCCCAATGTAGGCCGGACCTTTCTGCTGCAGCTTTTCACCATCAACCTGCTAACCCAGCCGGGACGCACTTTTGGCAAGGGCGGGTTCATCTCGACGGTCCGTGTGACGCTGCTGGATGCGTTAGGGCAGGTGGGGTCCGCTAAGGTTCCTTTCAATGAATGGCTGCAGGCACTGCATGCGGACCAGCCCGAACAGCATCGCCGCTCGATCCGCTGGTCGCGGATACAGCTGACCTTTCATGGAACGCTGCTTGTTGTGTCACTTGCAACAGGGCAATGGGTGCTGCCGCTGATCCTGACAATGCCAAGCTATATTGCCAATTGGCTCAGCTATTTCGTCGCTCTGCCGCAGCATTGCGGGCTGATGCAGAACACCAGTGATTTCCGCAAGAGCACCCGCTCGATCCAGCTGCCGAAATTCGTCGAGTTCCTGTACTGGCACATGAACTGGCATACCGAGCATCACATGTATGCGGGCATTCCCTGCTATAACCTGCCTGCGCTGGCCGCCGAGATACGAGATGACATGCCCCAACCCCGTAGCCTGCGCGCGGCCTGGCGCGAGATGCTCGATACCTGGGAGCGACAAAAGGCAGACCCGGACTATGAGTTCGACACGCCGCTGCCCGCGACCGCAAAAACCCAACGGCGCAAGGCAACCGAGCGGGATGAAGCGTCTATCGGAGACCTTGCGCCCCAAGGGTTGCAGTGACGGCTTAACTCTCCGCCACGAGGTTTTCGGTCGACAGATCGTCGAGTTTGGGCATCAACTCCAGCAACTCGCGTGCATATTCGGTTTGCGGATTGGCAAACAGATCATCGGTCTGCTGAATCTCGGCGATCTTGCCGCCCTTCATCACCGCCACGCGGTCGCACATCTGCCGCACCACAGGTAAATCATGCGAGATAAACAGCATGGTCAGACCCAGATGTTCCTGTAGATCCTTGAGGATGTTCAGGATCTGCGCCTGAATCGACACGTCCAAGGCGCTGGTGGGTTCGTCACAGATCAGGAACCGGGGCTGGGTGGCCAAGGCCCGCGCAATCGAAATCCGCTGCCGCTGCCCACCAGAGAACTCATGCGGGTATTTCATCGCCGCCTCAGCGCCCAAACCGACCTGATCCAGCAGCTCGCGCACCCGCTTGTCGATGGCATCTCCTTCAAGCAGGCGGTGATGGCGGATCGGTTCGGCCACGATGTCATCCACGCGCATGCGCGGGTTGAGCGAGGAATACGGGTCCTGGAAAATCATCTGGATTTCCTGGCGATAGGCGTTCAGTGCCGCCTTGTCGCTCAGGTCGCTGACCACTTGCCCGTCAAAGGTGATGCGACCCTCGTCCACGTCATAAAGACCTGCGATCATCCGGGCGACGGTGGATTTGCCGGACCCGGATTCACCGACAACGCCAAACACCTCGCCCGGTTTGACATCGAAGCTCACCGAATCCACGGCGGTGAAATATTCCCGGTCCCAGGGCAACAGGCCCTTGCGCAGCAAAAAGCGCTTGGTGATGCCTTCGATCTGGAACAGCGGCTTTGACATGTCATTGTCGGTCTTGGGCCAGTTCCGCGCCAGATCTTCGATCGCAAAGCGGGTCTCGCGTCCGCCATAGCTGATCTGCGGAAAGCGGTGCAGCTTGAGCGTCGGACGCGGCACCGCGGCGATCAGCGACTTGGTATAAGGGTGCTGCGGGTTGCCCATGATCTCATGCGTGGGGCCGCTTTCCACCGGCTCGCCATCATACATCACGGTGACCAGATCGGTGGTCTCGGCAATCACGCCCATATCATGGGTCACAAGGATGACGCCCACCTGACGCTCGCGCGCCAACTCCTTGATCAGGTCGAGGATCTGGGCCTGAACGGCCACGTCCAGCGCGGTGGTTGGCTCATCGGCGATGATCACGTCGGGGTCTGAACACAGCGCCAGCGCAATGACCACGCGCTGCCGCATACCGCCCGAGAACTGATGCGGATATTGGTTGAGCCTTGTGTCGGGATCGGGGATGCCGACCCGGTCAATCAGGTCGCGGGCGCGTTTGGTGGCCTCCGCCTCCGAGACATCGTGATGGGCCTGAATAGTCTCGACCAATTGTTCCTTGACCGTAAAAAGCGGGTTCAGCGAGGTCAGCGGGTCCTGAAAGATCATCGAGATGCTGCGCCCGCGCAGCTTGCGCATGGCCTCATCATCCAATCCGCTGATCTGCTCGCCCTTAAAGCTGATCACGCCAGCAGTGATATGGCCGGGCCGTTCCAACAGCCCCAGCACCGCTGCGCCGATGGTGGATTTGCCAGCCCCGGATTCGCCCACCAGCCCGTGGATCTGGCCAGGCTCGACCACAAGCGAGGCATGGTTCACCGCCCGGAACACCTTGCGGCGAGTAGGGAATTCGACGGTCAGGTCTTTGATATCAAGTAGGGTCATCGCAGCTTCGGATTCAGAGCGTCGCGCAGCCAGTCGCCCAGTAGGTTGACGGAGAGGGCGAGCGCCAGAAGGGTTACGGCGGGGAAGAACAGGATCCACCATTCGCCAGAGAACAGGAATCCCTGGCCAATGCGGATCAGCGTGCCCAGCGAGGGCTGGGTGGGCGGGGCGCCCACGCCGAGGAAGCTGAGTGTAGCCTCGGCAATAATCGCCAGCGCCAGCGAGATGGTCGAGATCACCAGCACAGGTGACAGCACATTGGGCAGGATATGGCGGAACATGATCGGCAGCGATCCGCGACCGATCAACCGCGCAGCCTGCACATATTCCTTGTTCTTCTCGACCAGCGCGGCCCCGCGCACCACGCGGGCGAACTGCACCCAGTCAGAGAGTGCGATGGCCACGATCAGCACCCAGATTGCCATCTGGTTGCGGTATTCCGGCGGAGTGAAGCCCTTGGCGATGCCAAAGATCAGCATGGCGACCAGAATGGCAGGGAAGGTCAGTTGCACATCCGCGACCCGCATGATCAGCGTTTCGACCCAGCCACCGATATAGGCTGCGACGAGGCCCAGGATCACACCGATGATCATCGCCAGCAGAACCGCCGAAACCCCCACAAAGAGTGAGATACGCAGCCCGTAAAGGATGGTCGAGAACACATCGCGGCCCTGATCGTCTGTGCCCAGCAGGAATGTGTCCTGCGTGAAGGCATTGGGCTGACCCGGCGGGGTGAACCCGTTCATCAGGTTCAGCGTGGCCGGGTCAAACGGGTTATGGGGCGCGATCCAGGGCGCAAAAAGCGCTGCAAGAAACAGCACCAGCACCACCAGCAGCGCCACGATCGCCACTGGCGAATGGCGGAATGCATAGGCAAAGTCGCTGTCCCACATCTGAGCAAACCGCGAGGGCTGGGACTGGGCAGGGGCGGGTTTTTGGGTCAAATCGCTCATGCGGTCCTCCCGTCGATGCGCAGGCGTGGATCGATGGCGTAATAGAGCAGGTCAACGATCAGGTTGATCGACACAAACATCACCGAAATCAGCATCAGATAGGCGGCCATGACCGGGATGTCGACGAACTGGATCGCGTTGATGAAGAGCAGGCCCACACCGGGCCACTGGAACACCGTCTCGGTGATGATGGCAAAGGCGATGATCGAGCCCAGTTGCAGCCCCGTCACCGTAATCACGGGTACCAGAGTATTCTTCAGCGCGTGGCGGAAGTTGATGACACGGTCGGTCAGGCCGCGGGCGCGGGCAAAGCGAACGTAGTCGGCGCGCAGCACTTCCAGCATTTCCGAGCGCACCAAGCGCATAATCAGCGTCATCTGGTATAGCCCCAATGTGATCGCGGGTAATATCAGCGCCTTGAGGCCGGATGCGGTCAGGAAGCCGGTGGACCAGTTGCCGATCTTCACTGTCTCGCCACGTCCGAAACTGGGTAACAAATCCAGCTCGACCGAAAAGACATAGATCAGCAATATTCCGATCAGGAAGGTGGGCAGCGAGACCCCGATCAAACTGACTGTCATGATGGCATTTGCGGCAAAGCCTTGTCGTCGGATCGCGGTGAAGACGCCCAGAGCGATGCCCAAGGTGATCGCAAGAAAACCCGACACAGCGGCCAGTTCCAGCGTCGCAGGTGCGCGCTCGGCAATGATGGTCGAGACCGGCCGACCCTGACGGTAGGAGACGCCGAAATTGCCCTCGACCGCGCCTTGCAGGAATTTGAAATACTGCACCGGGAACGGCTTATCGAGGCCCAGTTCGGTGCGCAGCCGGTCGATATCGGCCTGCGTGCGTTCCTGCCCCAGCATGTTGTCGATCGGGTCGCCAACGAAGCGGAACATCGAAAACGCGACCAGCCCCACGACAAGCAGAACGATCACGGACTGAAACACCCGCCGGATGATATAGGCTAGCATTCTGTCTCCCTTTTATTCCGGTTTCTTGTGACGCGCCCGGATTGCGGTCGGACGATCTGCGCCGTCCTTGCTATCCTTTGGTGATAGTGCAGTTTGCCGGGACCCGCTAGAGCTAGATCCCGGCTTTTTGGTTGGCGTCGGGTCAGCTTACGTTGACCCAGCGCAGGATGAAGAAGTTGTCGGGCCGTTGCGTCAGGTCAACATTGCTGCGTGTGCCCCAGACAAGCGGTTGCACGTAGAGCGGGACATAAGTGTGTTCGTCCTGCATGATCTGCGTGACCTCATCCAGCATGGCCTGCCGTTTCCCCGCATCCAGCTCCGCCTGGATCAAGGGCAGCAATTCATCAACCCGTGCATTCGAGAAACCGCCGAAATTCCAGCTTCCCAGCTTCTTGTCGGGGTTGGGTGTGGTCACCAGAAAGCGGATCGGGTGTTCCGCGTCGAAGGTGCCGGGGCTCCAGCCCAGCAGGTACATGTCGTAATTGTCTTCGCGCAGCTCGGGCCAGTAGTTGCGCACCGGCATGGCGTCCAACTCGGCCTTTATGCCGATCTGGGCCAGCATGCTGACCACCGCCTGACAGACTGCCTCATCGTTCAGATAGCGGTCATTGGGGCATTTCAGCCCGAACGAGAACCCGTCCGGATAGCCTGCCTCGGTCAGCAACGCCTTGGCGGCCTCCACGTCGAACTCCGGGCGGCTGGCAAGGGCGGTGGAATAGCCGCTCATGGCAGGGCTGACCAATTGCGAGGCTTCTTCAGCATTGCCGCGCATGATGGTGGCCAGAATGGCGGGCACGCTGATCGCTTGCGCCACGGCCTGCCGCACGCGCACATCCTTGAAGGGGTTCGGCTGTCCCGCGTTGTCCCCGTATTTCAGCGCCTCGGCCTCATGCGGGAAGCCCAGCATGATCACCCGCGCCTCGATGCCCTGAATGACTTCAACCTCATCGCTTTGTTTGAGGCGTTCTGCATCCTGAATGGGAACCGGGTTGATCATATCCACATCACCCGACAGGAGCGCCGCCACCGCCGTTGCCGGGTTCTGGATCGGGGTAAACTCGGCATGTGTGATGTTATGCGTCGCCTCGTCCCACCAGCCCTCGAACGGCTCCAGCACCGTGCGCAGGCCAGGCTCGCGCGCGGTGACCTTGAAGGCGCCGGTGCCGTTGGCGTTCAGTGTCGCATAGTTGCCGTTGTCTTTGTCGGGCAGTGTGGCCGCATTCGCTTCGGCCCAGCCGCTATCCATGATCATCCAGTTGGCGATGGAACCCGGAAAGATCGGGTTGGGGCCATGGGTCAGGATGTCGATCGTGTAATCATCAACGATCTTGACCTCTTTGACAGGCGCAAACCAGCTGTTGGTATCGGCCACCTCGTTAGAGGCGCGTTCATAAGAAAACAGCACATCCTCGGCAGTGAAGTCGCTGCCATCGTGAAACGTGACGCCCTCGCGCAGGTTGAAACGCCAGCCTTCGCCATCGCCGATCGGCTCCCATGACACAGCAAGCGCCGGTTCGACCGCCATCTCCTGATTCCGGCGCACCAGCCCCTCATAGACATTGTTGAGAAAACCCAGCACCGGGGCAGAGTTGACCGCATGCGGGTCCAGCGTCTGCGGATCGGTGGTCGAGGCCCATTTGAAATCGGCGGCCTGCGCGGCACTTGCAGCCAGCAGGACCAGCCCGATGGCGGATGATCTGAGGAACATGGTGGAAACTCCCTGATGGTATCGCAAACATGTTTGAGGATTTGACGGGCGGCGTAAAGGGCAAGCGGCGGGTTCTTTCGGCAATCCGTGCGGGCCAAGTCGCGCCAGATGTCATCTTGGGCAGCGTTAAGAAAAGTTAAGCCTTTGAACAGACGACCCAAAGGCTTGCCTCCCACGTTTTGGAGGTAAGTCAAATAGCGGGGCATCTCGCGCAGCGAAATCAAGGGGTCAACCGATGTTGGACGAAAAGACCTACAAAGCGCGCTTGCAGGACATCTATGCGCGCGCCTGGCGCGATCCGGTGTTTGCACGGGAGCTTCAAAACGATCCCCATGCGGCCCTCGCGACCTATTTCGAGGGCATTCCAGGCGATTACGAGATTCGCGTGGTGCAGGACAGCTTGGATACGAAATACCTGCATATCCCGACCCCACCAACCGAAGGTGAGATCGATGAACGGGATCTGTTGCAGGCCCAGGGCGGCACAACGCCGGTCTGCGTCAGCTATATCGTCACCACCATTGTGTCAGCGGTGGGTGTCACGGTCTACACCACGATCGAAAATCCATAAGCAGCGAGCATCACTCGATGCTTCGAAAGGATAGAGAACATGAAAAGCCCGCATTTTCAGAAACAGAGCTTCGTGGAGCTTCAGCGTCGCGCGCGGACAGAACCCGCATTCCTTAAACAGCTTCAAGACGAGCCGCATGCGGTTCTGGCGGAGTATGTTGGCCCAATCGACAGGGAAATCGAGATCAGGGTCGTGCAGGACACAGACAAGACCAAATACCTGCATATCGCGTCGCCGCCGCCGCAAGGCGAAGTCAACGAACATGACCTTATGCGCGTGCAGGGCGGGACCACCCCGGTTTGTATCGGCGTTTCCGTCATCTCGGCGTTATCCCTGGTAAGTGTCTCGGCCCAGAGCATCGCACAGACGAGTCTCATCGACTGAACGAGCCCGAATTCATTGGAAGATCACCCCAAGGAACTGCGCATTTGGTCACGTTGAGGGAGGCCGACACAGGCCCCTCCAAACCCAACTTGAGGAGAGAGAACATGCAACCAAAGAATGAAAGCAACCGACGCATGGCGCAAATACAGGACCGGGCACAGAGCGACCCTGCGTTTCGGACGCAACTGCAACGTGATCCGCATAAAGCGCTGGAAGAATATTTCGGCCCGATTGACAGCGATATCGAGATCCGCGTGGTACAGGATACCGAGCAGACAAAATACCTGCATGTCCCACCGCCGCCGCCGCAGGGTGAGATCAGCGACTACGATCTCGTGACTGCGCAGGGTGGCACGACACCGCTTTGTGCCTCGATAATTGTCTCTATAATTTCGATGTACAGCGTTTCCGTCGGCGCAACCACGAATTCCTGAGGCGAGTTCGGTTTACAAAACCGCGCTGAGAAAGGCCTGTGTCCGGGGCTGTTGTGGGTTGCCGAACAGCACCTCGGGCGGGCCTTGCTCCAAAATGCGACCATCGCAGAGGAAGCAGACCTTGTCTGCAACTTCGCGGGCAAATCCCATCTCGTGCGTGGCCATCACCATGGTCATGCCCTGTGATTTGAGCTGGCGCAGCACGTCCAGAACCTCACCCACGAGTTCGGGGTCCAGCGCCGAGGTGATCTCGTCGAACAAAATGATCTCAGGTTGCATGGCGAGCGCGCGGATGATGGCGACGCGCTGCTGCTGACCGCCAGAGAGTTGGTCGGGGTAGTGCTGCATATGTTCGGATAGACCGAAGCGTTGGAACAGCGCGGTAATCTCGGGGCGCAGCTGATCGCGGGACAGGCGCTTGATCCGGCGCGGGGCCAGCATAACGTTTTCTTCCGCAGTCATGTGCGGAAACAGGTTGAAGCTTTGAAACACCAGACCGATGCGCTGACGGACGGGCTGCGGGTCGCGTTCGGGGTCCGAGATGTCTTGCCCGTCCAACTCGATATAGCCATCATCAACGGGTTCAAGCAGGTTGATACAGCGCAGCAGGGTGGACTTGCCCGACCCCGATGCGCCGATCAGGCAGACCATCTCGCCTTCACTCACCTCAAGATCAAGGCCGTCGATCACTGGTTTGTTTCCAAAGGATTTTCGTAGGTTACGCAAAACCAAATGTGTCATCAGCTGCGCGCCCGGTTCTGCTTCGCGATCAGGTAATCTGCATAGCGTGTGGCCGGGATGGTCACGCAGAGAAAGATGATCGCGGCCACCACATAGGGCGTGAAATTGGCCAGCAGCGATTTGAACACGCCCGCCTGGCGCAGGACCTCAACCGGGCCGATGAAGGACAAGAGCGCGACATCCTTTTGCAACGCGATGAACATGTTCATGTTGGCCGGCACCACCCGGCGCAGGGCCTGAGGCAAGATGACAAAGCGCATCGTGTCCGATTTCGACATCCCCAGCGACAGGGCGGCGGCGCGTTGCGAAGCATGGATGGACTCGATGCCCGAGCGGTAGATCTCCGCGACATAGGCCGAATAGGTCAGAATCAGTGCCAGCGAGCCCCAGATATAGGGCGAATTCCACGGTCGTGGCAGGCCCAGCCCCGGCACGCCAAATCCGATCAAATAGACCACAAGCACCACTGGAACGCCGCGAAAGACATCCGTGTAGAGGATGGCGAACAGCCGCAGCGGGTAAAGCGCAGGATTGCGCACATCGCGACAAAGCGCGATCACCAGCGCCCAGACCGCGATCAGCGGTGCGCACCAGGCAAAAATCGCCACATCCAGCAGAAAGGCCTGCAGCAGCTTTGGAAAGGTTTTGACGAAAACCTCACCGTTAAAGAAGCTCTTTTGAACTGCCTCCCAGCCCGGAGCCAGCGGCACCAGCACGACAATTGCTGCGACGACCAAAAGCGTTGAAAGCGTCGCGATGGTGATGCCGCGTTTGCGCGCGCGCGCCTCATAGATTTCACGCCGGGTCTTGCCCGGCGCTGCTGCGGGCAAAGTCATGCCATGCTCACTTGATGACGGGGACACCGGTGTTTTGCGCCAGCCACTCATCCTCCAGAAGGTCCAGCGTGCCATCGCTGCCCATCTTCTCCAGCACTGCGTCAACGCATTCCTTCAGCGGGTTGCCCTTGGCCATCAACATGCTAAAGCGATCGGGGTTCAGCGATCGGTCGGCAGGGAACTGACCCAGCAGAACGCCGTTTTCAAGCGTGACGGCAGACAGATAGAGCGCAGTGGGCAGATCGAACAGCGCAGCGTCGATCTGGTTGGATTTCATCGCCTCGACCACATCAGCATTGTCATTGTAGAGCAACGGATCAGAGGCGGGCGCGATCAGATCCTGTAGCATCGGCACGGCTGTTGTGCTGGCCTGAGCACCCCATTTCAGGGCTTTGAGAGAGTCAAAAGTTGGGGTTGCGCCGCCATCGATAACGGGTTGTGTTGTCAGCACCGCCATTGCCGCCGTGTAGTAGGGGGCCGAGAAATCGACCACTTTCTCACGATCCTCGGTGATCGAGAATTGCTGAAGATTGACGTCGAAATTCTTTGCGCCGGGCTGGATTGCCTCGTCGAAACTGGTGCGGACCCATTCGACCTGATCGGCGTTGAAGCCCAGTCGTTCCGCCACCGTATAGGCCACGGCCGCTTCGAACCCGCTTTGGCTGCTTGGATCATCCTCCAACACCCAAGGGAAATAGGCCGGGTTGCCGGTGGCCACAGTCAGCACCCCGTCCTTCAGCGTCTTGCCGGCGGCGCAGGTGTTCTGGCCCAGTGCCGATGTGGCGCTCAGGGCGAGGATCGCGGTCAGGGTCATCAGGCGCATATCAGATCTCCTTGGTTGGGCGTGTCACTCGGTCTCGCGGATATCGAGCTCTTGCAGAGTATAGAAATCACCAACAGGTACACCATCATTGGGATCGTAATTTGGGTCTTGCGGCAGACAGCCGGGCCCGCATAGCAGCCGCGCGGTGCCCTCGACCCCGTCAATGAACCAGAAGCGCCCGCCCGGTGTCGCCACATAGCCGTCCACGCCATCTTCCATATCGGCGATCACGTCCGAAGAGGAGGGCACCTCGCTATCGGCGTTGAGATCGTGGGCGGCATGGGTGTGGAAACTGGCAAGCGGTTCGATGTCACCGCCGCGCGGGAAACGCGGCCTGCAGCTGTCGCTGCGTCCCCGGCGCGGAGCAGAGGCGATCAACTGCCCGTAAAGGTCCTCGCCAATAAAGCCGCAGAATTCCCGGTTCTCGGCGAATGATTCCATTTGCAGATCTCTCAGAAGCTCGTAGGCGGCATCGGTGACATCGACATATTGCGCCTGGGCGCTCTTGGCACCGGCCAGGGCAATACACAAAGCAAAAAGGGCAAGAAACAGGCGCATCATATACAATCGTCAAACGAAACGGGGCGCAGATGCGCCCCGTTGCATGGTCAGGTAAAGGTTACTTCATCGTGAAATATTTGATCTTGGGCGAGTCCTCCGGCTCGACGATAGTGCCGACATTCGACTTCATGCCCCAGTTCAACACCTGGTGGTGGATCGGGATGTAAAGCTGGTCATCCTGCACCACCTGCCAGATTTCGGCGATCATCTCGTCGCGCTTGGGCAGGTTGGTTTCAGAGGCCAGCGCCACAATCTTGGCGTCCAGGTCCGGGTTGGAATAGCGGGTGCCGTTCCACGAACCGTATTTCTCGCCCTTTGTATGGGTCAGGAAGTTGAAGATGTATTCCGAGTCGTAGGTCGGAACACCCCAGCCCAGCATGTAGAAATCCGTTTCCAGATTGTTGATCAGCGGGAAGTGCTGTGCCTTGGGCTTGGCGTCGAGGTTCACCGTAATACCGATCTGTGCCAACATGCCAACGGCAGCCTGACAGATCGCCTCATCATTGATGTAACGGTCGTTCGGGCAGTCGAGCTGGATGGTGAAACCATCGGGGTATCCCGCTTCGGCCATAAGGGCCTTGGCACCTTCGATATCGGTCGCGGAGGAGCCATCCATAGCCTCATTCCAGCCGTTGACGAAAGGCGGCGCGATCATGCCCGCAGGCGCTGACTGGCCACGCATCACAACCTGCTGGATCGCATCGCGATTGATCGCCATCGACATCGCTTTGCGCACGCGGACGTCCGAGAGAGGGTTCTTGCCATCGACATTGTCATTGGCCAGATCCGCATCACCCTGGTTCATCCCGAAGAAGATCACCCGGTTCTGCGGTGCCGTGCGCACATCCAGACCATCGGAGCCCGCAACGCGCTCCAGATCCTGCACCGGCACGTCCTGAATGATGTCCACCTCACCCGACAAGAGCGCTGCAACACGGGTCGCAGGGTTCTGGATTGGTGTGAAAATGATGTCCGTCACTTCGAGCGGGAATTCGTCCTTGCCCCAATAGTTTTCGTTCAGAGTCAGAACGGTTTTCACGTCCGGTTCGCGACTGACCAGCTTGTAAGGCCCGGTGCCATTGGCGTTCTTGGCCGCGTAGGTGTCTTCGCCGCCTTCATAATCCTGCACCTTCACGGCGTTGTTCGCCTCGGCCCAGCCCTTGTCCATCATGAACATATTGGTCAGGTTGTTGGGCATGATCGGGTTCGGACCATCAGTCTCGATCTCAACCGTGTATTTGTCGGCTGCGCGCACCTCTTTGACCGAAGCCAGCAGTTCCTTGTAGTCGCTGTCCGGCGTCATCGCGCGGTTGAGCGAGAACACGACGTCTTCGCTATCGAACTCGGCCCCGTCATGGAAGGTCACGCCTTCGCGCAGCTTGAACACCCAGACATTCGGGTTTTCCTCTGATGGGGCCCATTCGGTGGCCAGCGAGGGCACAAGCGTGCCGGAATGGTCGCGCATCACCAGCGTTTCCATGATCTGGTGCGCCAGATCCGAGGTCGGGCCTTCGTTCTGGGCGTGCGGGTCCAGCGTCAGCGAGTCGCCCGCGCGTGCCCAACGCAGTGTTTCTGCCGACGCCGCGCCCACCATCAGGGCGGTGGCGCTTGCCGCGAGCATGAGATGTCTGAGTTTCATGTGAATTCTCCCATTATCGTTGTTCGACCGGTTTTCCGGCCTGAATGCCCCGGCGCAGGTCCGGGTGTCATGATGGGTATCATCCAAATCGGGGCGAAGGTTGCAACGGGTGTTCTTGGTTTTTCTGCAAATTTCGCTTTCCGCAGGGTCAAGGAGACAGCCAGTGGCCAGACCAGCCATCAGCCCGTTCAAAATTTGCGCGGCGATGTCCGGCCGGATCGAGGCAGACCGACTCGATCCGCGACAACGTGATATCCAATGCCGCAAAATTGGCCGGATCGGGCAGGATGCTCCAGTCGTCGGAACGATCGATCGCGGCTCCGGGTGGCGGAACATGGCCATATGCCTCGCGCATATGATCCGGTACGGCGTCCCAATCCTCTGCGCTGCCTTGCTTCACCCAGGCGGTGCCGTTCATCCGCAACTGCACGAGGTCGTCGGCCGACCACAAATGCAGCGCGACCTGCGGGTTTTGTCGCAACTGCCCGATCTTGTCAGAACGTTTGTCCGTAAAGGCGGTCAGTTGGCCCGATGCTCGGTCGATTTTTCGCAGCACCACGATCCGCGATTGTGGTGCACCGTTGCCGTCCACTGTGGCCAGCGTGACATAACGCAACGGCGAGCGCCCGTCCGAGATCGCCTGGTCCAGCAGGCCCCAGGCCTGATCCAGCGTTTCAGTCAGCCCCGGCGTTTCAGTCATAGCCCGTCATCTCCAGATATCCTCCGCCATCATGACTGCCGGTGACCCGCACCGGTCCTTCCCAATAGGGGAATGAGGTGTCCATCCAAGCGTGCGTGTTCAGAGCCTCAACTTCAACCGAAAGCGCCTTTTCGGGCAATATCAACCGCCAGCGCGTTGGAATGCTGCGGTCTTCGATGCGGGTCAGGTCGAGCGGCGCAACCTCGATGCTGCCATTTGGCAAGGGCGTCGCAGTGCCATCGGTGTCGATCCAAGTTCCGGAGGTGAAGTCTCCGCGCCCGCCGCGCAGCCGAAACGCCATCAGGCGGGTGCCGTCGTCAAAACCGAGCGAGAACCAGTCCCAGCCGGTTTGATCCTCGGACAGCGGTTGGGAGGACCATTCGCGATCAAGCCATGCTGTGCCGGTCACGTCTACCGGCCCCGAGGGCAGGGTCAGCACGCCGGTCACGGCAAAATGGGGCTGCGAATAATAGTAGCTTGCCTGACCGTCTTGGGATTTCACTGAATAGCCCCGGTCGCCGTGCAGCACCAGTGGGCCTTGAGCGCTTAGCTCCAGATCATAGGCAAAGTCCGAACCCCGTGCTTGCAGGTCGAGCCTGTCGAAATCGGGTCCGGCAAGGCGCCAATCGTCGATCCAGGCTTCAAATGGCGCGGCATTGACACCGGCCTGCCCAATCCCGCCGCGTGCAAGTCGCTCAGTAACAAAATGCTGGTCCGGGGTGGTCAACGCGGCATGGGCCATCCAGAGCTGCGGGCTTCGCCAGCCGTCTTTTTCGTAAGGCGCCAGTGCTGAGCGGAACAGGGTCCACTGAATGCCATAGTCCCGTCCATCTGCACCTGTGAGCGTTGCCGTGACATACCACCACTCGATCCGATAGGCAGGATGAGCGCCATGATCGCGCGGAAATTCCAGCACATGTCCGCGTTGCGGTACGGCAAACCCGTCGGCATCCGTGCCAAGCCCGGCAAAGCCTTGCGCCTTCAGGCTGAGTGGCAGGAGGAGCAGGAAGAGCAGTACCCTAACGCGCATTGGCAAACACCTGCAGCAGGTCCGACGGCGGCAATCGGCTCAGCCGCCTTGCGGGAAGAAGTGCGGCAAGAACGGCGGTAGCGATTGCCAGCAACAGCAGGATCAGCCATTGCATCGGAAAGACGTGCATCGGCAGACGCCATCCGAATGCCTCGACATTGATGACGGCCAACAGGATCCAGGCCAGAATCAATCCCAGCGGCAGCGCCAGCATCGCGGTCATCACCGCCAGCGCCACGCTGCGCAGCACCTCCAGCTTTGCCAGCGTCGTACGGTGGATACCCAGCGCCCAGACCGGGGCCAGTTGCGGCAGGCGATGAGCCCAAAGGGTCAGCAAGCTGGTCAATATCGCAAAGCCAGCCACCCCCAACGTCAGGACATTGAGCGCGCCGGTGATCACAAAGGTTTTCTCAAAGATTGCAAGCGATGAGGCCTTGATCGCGGCCTGCGGCACCACGGCATCGGGCGACAGCGCAAATGTTTCGATCAGCGCGCGGCGCAGCGCGTCGGCCTCTGCGGGATCGATCCGGATACCAAATCGGGTGTTTGGCAGGTCCGGCACCCGTTCCAGCAGTGCGGGCAGGGCGGTGATGGCTTGACCGGTTGGGTTGCCGTAATCGGAATAGACCCCGGCGACCGGCAGGCTCCAACCCGGCAGCAACGTGACGCTATCACCCGGCCAGAGGTCCATCCGCCGCGCCATCTGCTCGTTGATCAGCGCCCCACGCCCCTCGGCGACCAGATCCCAGACATCGGGCATCTCGGCAATGAGAGGCCAATTGTCGCGATAGGTCGCGTGATCGACGATGCCATAGAGGAACACCGTCTGGCCCGCGACCTTCACCTCGGTCGCCCGGATCGGCAGAACCGCATCGGCGCGGCTGTCCAGCCAGCGCTCGATCTCGTGGCCCTGTGCCTCGTCACTTGCTGTTACATAGAGCTCCGAAGCCAGTCGCTGGTCGAGCCAGCCAGTGAAAGTCAGACGAAAGCTCGACACCATCGTGCCCACGCCGATATTGGCGGCCAGAGCCAGCAGCAACGCCATCAGCGCCAGCGACAGGCCCGGCAGTTGCGCCCGCATATCACCCCAGATCCATTCGCCAAGCGGACCACGCGCTCGCCGCGCGCCGAAACTCAATGCCAGCGACAGGAGCGGAGGCAGCAAGAGCGCCGCGCCCATCAGCAACCCGCCCAGCATCACAAAGCCTGCGATGAGGTCCTCAAAAGCCACCAGCGCCCAAACCCCCGCGCAGATCAACAGCAGGCCCAGGCCAGCTTGCAGCTTGGTGGGCAATCCCTGGGCCGACCATGCGTATTGGCCTTGCACCTGCAAGATTGGCACCGATGACAGCCGCCAGAGCGCCTGCGCGCTGGCGGCCAGTGTTCCGGCAATCGCCATGGTGAGACCCAGAGCGACCCAACCGGGTTGCAACGCCAGAGCGCCATCAACGGGCGCGCCGTAGAGCCCGCTTAGCGTGGCGGCGACATCGGGCAGCAGCGCGCCGGCGACCACAAATCCAAGCGCCAGACCGATCAATCCGCCAATCAGCGCAAAGAGCAGCAATTCGCCCAACATGAGCAATGTCAGGTCCCGCAAGGGCAGGCCCAGAGCTCGCAATGTGCGAATCATACCGCGTCGCTGTTCGAACGACAGGCCGACCATGCCATGCACGATGAAAAGCCCTACCGCAAACGACAGCAATCCAAAGGCCGTCAGGTTCAGATGGAAGCTGTCGGTCAGCCGCGCCAGTTCCGAGCGTCCCTCGGCCTTAACCAGGATCAGCTCTGGCGCGAGATCGTCGAGCGGAGCAAGCCCCAATCCCTGATCGGGCAGGATCAGCAGGCGGCTGATTTCCCCGCTCCGGTTCAGAAGCGACTCGGCCGTGCCGATATCGGTCAGAACCACACCGCTGGGCAGGTTTTGCGACAGGGTCACGGGCGGAAGCCCCGGCTGCCCTTGCAACCGCTGCGCTGTCTCGGGTCGCGTGATCAGCAGGCCGGGGGCCAGCAGCGCATCGGCGGGGGCGATCCCGTCAGCTTCCGAGCTTTCCTCAACCGCGGGCAGCGAAGGATAGGTAAGTAGATCAACACCCATAACTTCGACCGACCCGCCCGGCAGCCGCATCTGCCCCTCGAGTACCGCGGCCAATTGCCATCCCGCCCGGCGCAAAGCCACGTAGCGCTCCAGCGGGATTGGGCCGCTGGCGGCGCGGAGTTCGTCGAACTGCCCAACGCCAAGCTGCGCGCTGGCCTCGGCATAGCTGGAGCGCGCCTCGGCATTGATCGCCTGCACCGCCGACCAGAGGCCGGTGGCCAAGGCCAGCCCGGCGAGCAGAGTCACCAATTGCAGCGGGTGCCGCGCCCAGTGCGACCAGAGACAGGCAATGGCCGCGCGCCTCATGCCAGATGCCCCCCGCTCAGATGCAGGCGTCGGTCCAATCGGGCCGCGATTTCGGCGGAATGGGTCACCAGCAGCAGACCGCAGCCGGTTTCACCGACCAGTTCCAACATCAGGTCCAGCACAGCGGCACTTGCGGTTTCATCCAGATTGCCGGTGGGCTCATCGGCCAGCAACAGGGCAGGGCGCGCCGCCAACGCGCGCCCGATGGCCACGCGCTGTTGCTGACCACCCGAAAGCTGCTCGGGAAAACGCGCCAGAAAAGGCGCCAACCCCAGCCGCTCGGTCAGATATGCCAGCCATGCTGCATCGCTCCGGCCCGACAGGCGGGCTTGGAACGAAAGGTTCTGTTCGACGCTCAGCGACGGGATCAGGTTGAACTGCTGGAACACCACCGCCAGGCTCTCGCGGCGTAACGTGGCACGCCCGCGTTCGTTCAGACCCGAAAGCGCTGTGCCCGCGACGGTGATCTCGCCACCGTCAAAACTGTCCAGCGCGCCTATGAGGTTCAGCAACGTGCTTTTGCCCGAACCGCTCTCGCCGGTCAGCGCCAATGTCTCGCCGTTCTCAAGCGCAAGCGAGACCTGATCGAGCACTGGTCGCCCGCCCGGATAGGTCTTGCTGACAGTCTCGACGTTCAAAAGCATGTGGTTGGTCCGAAGCCTAGCAAATTGATCGCACAGCGATTTCCAACCGACAATCTGACTGGCCGGGGCGTACTGTCCAGTCCAAAAGGGTAATGCGCGGGATTGACGCGGGTCGGCCTTTGGGACACCAAAGAGACGAATGCCGGGCCAACTCAAGAAACAGGAGAGCCGTGTGTCGCTGCCACATCAAATCGTCTGGGGCAGTCTCTATCTGGGGATCTGCTTTCTAATCGAAATCATGCTGCTGGTCTGGTGCACGCTGATTCTGCGTTCTTTTGGCAAGCATTACGCACAGCGCTCCATATCGCTGCAGGCGGGTGGTTTGATCAGTATTGCCCTGTTTTTCATTGTTCTGGCCCATACCATTCAGGTCTGGATCTGGGCCCTTGCCTGGATGATGGACGGGACACTGGCGGACTGGAACACCGCGCTCTATTTCTCGTTGGTGACCTATACGACGCTCGGCTATGGCGACATCGTGCTTGAGCCGGACTTACGGATATTTGCCGCCTTCTCGGCGGTGGCAGGGCTGTTGGCCTTCGGGCTGTCCACTGCTTATCTCGTTGCTCTGATGTCGATGATCTTTGACAAGCAATTGCGTCCGGGCGACTAGCCGCCTCTCACAGGACGGGCGCGAGCAGCCGCGCAAAAGGGGCCCCATAACGGATATGGGGTGGCTGCAAATCAAGAGTTTTGATCAGTTCAAAGCTCTTGTCGAAATCGGCGCGCAGCATCTCTTCGACCTGCGCCGCAAAGCCCGCATCGAAGATCAGCGCCATGGCCTCGAAATTCAGCCGGAAGGACCGGTTGTCCAGATTGGTGGTGCCAACTGCTGCGAATTTGTCGTCTACGAGAATGACCTTTTGGTGCAGGAACCCGTCCGTGTAGCGAAAGAAGCGCACACCCGCCTCGCTCATCTCGTCAAAGAAGGCAAAAGCGGCAAGCCAGGGCATGGTGTGGTCGATTGAATCCGGCACCAGAATACGCACATCCACCCCGCGCAATGCGGCGTTTTTCAACGCGGCCATGATGTCGACATCGGGAATGAAATAGGGCGAGGTGATCCAGACACGCTCCTGCGCCGCGATGATGGCCGAGAAGAACATCATCGAACCCGTCTCGGTCCGGTCGCCGGGGCCGGTGGCAACAATCAGCGCGTTGAGGCCGGGTTCCGCAAAACTGGTGGACCAATCCAGATCATCGATGATCTCGACCTCGCGCGCCCAGTGCCAGTCCTCGACAAAGATCAGTTGCAGTTGCAACACGGCCGGTCCGGTCAGGCGCAGATGCGTGTCGCGCCAACGCCCGAACTTCGCGTCCTGTCCCAGATATTCGACCCCCACATTATGGCCCCCGATAAAGCCGACCTTGCCGTCCACGACAACGGTTTTTCGGTGGTTGCGATAGTTGAGCTGAAAGCGGAAATTGGGTCCGCGCTGCTGGCGTGGATCTGCAATATCGATACCGCTTTCGATCATACGGGCAATGAACTCGTTTGGCAGCCCATAGCTGCCCACCGCATCGGTCAGCAGGTTGACCGTTACCCCCCGATCGACCGCAGCAACGAGCTTGTCGCGCAACTCTCGCCCCAGCGCATCGTCGCGCAAGATGTAGAACTGGATCAGGATATAGGACTGCGCGGCATCAATCGCGTCAAAGATTGCGTCGAAGGTGGTATCGCCATCGATCAGCAATTCGGCGGTATTGCCGCGCAGGACCGGCATATGCGCGATATCCTCGAACGGTTTCACGTTCAGCGGCAAGTCTTCGGAGGGTGGCCGGGCTTGGGTGGCAAAAGCTCTGATGCCTTCGACGACGCGCTCACTCTCGCGCCGGGCGATCCGGTAGCCGCGAAACCTGTGATGGCCCAGAAACATGTAGGCAGGAACAGCGATCAGCGGAAAGGTCAGCAAGAAGATCACCCAGCCGACCGACCCCTGCGGCGTGCGCGCGGTTTGCGCGGCGCGTAGGGCAAAGAAGGCTGCGGTTGAATAGAGCGCAACAACAAGCAGCGAGAGCAGCGCGGTCCACATGAGATTCAGGCCTTTTCAGCGACTTACCGCGCGCCAGTGTATATGCGGTTCCAGTCATTGGCCATGTCCACGATTACCCAGCCGAGCTCCGGCCCGCGATCCAGCCCGTCATTGAGCCGACCGATATGGCTGTCGCGGTCATAGGCGTATTCGCGGTCAGCATCGGTGTGATGCACGATCAGCCCTAGACGCGGGCCATCGCCCGCAGTGCTCCATTCCAGCATCGCAAAATCGCCATCCGAGTTGCCGCCGGCCAAAATAGGGCGTCTGCCAATGGTGCGTTCAATATTGACCGGCTTGCCCTCCTTGTCGTCGATGAACGCGATGCCTGGGGCTTTGACGACCGTGGGCGTGCCATCGACCATCTCATAGGTGCTGTCAGCATAGCTGCCCAGCACCTGCTCGGACGGGATACCGTAGGCATCCTCGGCAAAGACCCGCATGAAATGCAGCCCGCCGCCTGAGACGATATAAGTCTTGAACCCTTCGTCACGCAGGTAGCGCAGCAGCTCTACCATCGGCTGATAGGTCATCTGGTCGTAGGGCAGGCCGGTATCAGCGTGGCGCGCTTCGGCCAGCCAGTCTGCGACCGCCTGCTGAAAGGCAGCGACGCTGGTGCCGGAATGTGAGGCGTTGACCACCTCCAGTATCGCATCGGTTCCGCCCTTTGCGAGCGCTTCCAAATCGCCTTCCGCCGCGGCCCGTAGCGTGTCCGTTGTCAGGATCGAAGGATCGTCCTGCGCCAGTTTCGCCAGACGGTCCATGGCAAAGATCAGTTGAAAATAGACCGGTTGTTCGGCCCAGAGCGTGCCGTCATTGTCAAAGACCGCGATCCGTTCGGCGGGCGTGACATAGTCATCTGCCGCCGGGTCGGTCACCGTTTCGATGAAGGTAATGATACGATCCTTATTGTCGGTATCGTTCCACGACGGCAGCGGGTCAGCGGTCGCCAGCGAGGCCGCGCAGCTCAGAACAATGGCGGAAATGAACTTGGTCATGACAATGGCCTCACTAGCCGGAAACGGAGGAAAGACGGGCCGCACGGAATGCGGCCCGTTTTATGCTGCTAGAAGTCGATCAGTTCCCGACCGGCTTCAGCATCTTCTCGACAACCTGATCCAGTGTGAAGCTGGCAGCCTTTTGACGTGGCGGGAATTCCTGGAAGGTGGACAGGAAGTTCGCCACATATTGCTGCGCGGGCACCAGGAAATAGACTCTGTCGATCATCCAGTCGTAATAGGTGTTCGAGGTCCGGTAACCGCGCTCATAGGGGTCGCGGCGCAGGTTGACGATGATTGGCACCCGCAACTCGGTCCAGGGCTCCATCCAGGCGCGCAGGGTGTTCCAGGCCTTCTGCTCTAGAAAGATCAGTTTCCAGTCGTCGAAACGCAGCGCGGTCAGATCGCCATCGTCCGAGAAATAGAAGATCTCGCGGCGCGGACCTTCGTCCACTTCACCCTTGAAATAGGGCAGGAAGTTATAGCCATCCAGATGCACTTTGTAGGTCCGGCCGATCGCCTCGACGCCGCCCTCTTTGAGCTCTTCCTTGATGTTGTCCCGGCCCACAGCGGCTAGATAGGTCGGCAGCCAGTCCATGTGGTGCATGATCTCATTCGAGATCGAGCCGGGCTCGATCACGCCGGGCCAACGCACCATCGAGGGCACACGCCAACCGCCTTCCCAGTTGGTGTTCTTTTCACCCCAGAACGGCGTCATCGCAGCATCAGGCCATGTGTTCATATGCGGGCCATTGTCGGTCGAATAATGCACGATGGTGTTGTCGACGATGCCAAGCTCGTCGATCAGAGCCAGCAATTGACCCACATGCATGTCATGTTCCAGCATGCCATCCGTATATTCGTCATTGCCTTTGTGCCGCCGGTCCTCGGCGACATGGGTGCGGAAATGCATCCGCGTCCCATTCCACCAGACATAAAACGGCGTGCCATCGGCATGGGCCTGCCGGATGAACTCTATGGCTGCCGCAAGCGTCTCATCATCCACGCTTTCCATGCGCTTTTTGGTCAGCGGGCCGGTATCTTCGATCTCACCCCCGGCTGCGGAGCGGATCACACCGCGCGGGCCATAGGTCTCTTTGAAAGTACGCCCGTCGGGCAAAACAACGTCACCCGGATAATCCTCGTTCTCGGGTTCTTCTTCTGCATTCAGGTGGTAGAGGTTGCCAAAAAACTTGTCAAATCCGTGGTTTGACGGCAAATGTTCATCTCGGTCGCCCAAGTGGTTTTTGCCGAACTGACCGGTCACATAGCCTTCGGCCTTGAGAAGACCGGCGATGGTCGGGTCCTCTTCCTGCATCCCAAGCTCAGCACCCGGCAAGCCAACCTTGCTCAGGCCGGTACGGAATACGGACTGGCCCATAATGTAAGACGAGCGCCCGGCGGTGCAGGATTGCTCGCCGTAATAGTCTGTGAAAATCATGCCCTCATCGGCAATCCGGTCGATATTGGGGGTCTGGTAGCCCATCAAACCCATCGTGTAGGCCGAGATATTGGATTGACCGATATCGTCGCCCCAGATCACCAGGATGTTCGGTTTCTCGCCCTGGGCCAGCGCGGGCAGGGCCAACAGGCCCATGACGGCAGCGGCGCAACTTTGTCGCGCGACACGTCCAATGTCAGAAAACATGTCTTTCTCCCTATAAGCCGCGCTTGAGATGAACGACGTCTTCATTAAACCGGTGATTGCGCGGACCATTCTTATGAGCACCGGCAGATCCGTCGAAGTCTTTGAAACAAAATGCTTGTCTCTCCGGATCAACACGAATCCGGCCCGTCCATTGAGGCGGCGAAACAGGGATACGTCAACGGTTTTGTGATCTTCTGTGACAATCCGTGAGGCGCGCACGAGGCTCCGATACTTGTCGCAGACCGGGCTTGTAACCCTTATGCGTCAATCGCGATCCGGTTTTGCATATGGTCAATGAGATGCCTGATTTCCTCACGCACAGCCCCGGGCCGGGCGGGGTCACGCAGCGTGGTCGTCCAATGCTGAGCAGGCGGATTTCCCGCCCTGCGGGTCCAGTGCAATTGGCCCAGCAGGTCCTGCGCGCCCTTGGGCAAGGTCTTGGGAGTTTCATGCCCATTCAGCACCGCCCAAACCCCGGTCCAAAGACGTGCGACGCTCCAAGGGTTGTACCCACCGCCGCCCAGTACAAGCAGCCGCTCACTCAGCCCCATCAAATCACGCAAAAGCTGCCAATGGGCGTTGTTGGACAGGCTGAGACGGGACAGCGGATCTTCTTGCACCGCATCCGCGCCGCACTGTAACACAATGACTTCCGGGTGAAATTTCGAAAGAACGGGCAGTATGACCGCATCACGCAGAGCGCCGAACTCGCTATCGTTGAACTCGCGCGGTACCGGCAGGTTATAGGTGTTGCCGCCGCCAGCATCCGAAAGTTGACCCGTGAAAGGCCAGCGGTTTCGCTCATGTACCGAGATCAGGCATATTCGGTCATCGCCGGTACATGCGGCCTCGACCCCATCGCAATGATGTGCGTCGATATCGACATAAGCGATCTTGTTGATCCCAAGCGCCAGCAGACTTCTGATCGCCAGAACGGGATCATTGAGATAACAAAATCCATTGGCCCGATCAGGAAATCCGTGATGGGTGCCGCCGCCGGGGTTAAAGACGATGCCCACCCGCGCAACCAATTCCGCGCCCAGTATCGAGCCACCCGCCGCTGTAGCGGGACGGCGGTACATCTCGGGGAAGACCGGGTTGGAGAGCGTGCCCAAACCGTGGCGGGCGCGTATGTCGTCGCTCACATATTGTTCGTTTTCAGCTACTTGCAGCGCGTTTATATAGCGCTCGGTGTGAAAGCCGGTCAGCGCTGCCGGCTTGGCACGTGGGCTGACGCGGTATTGCGCATCTGGCAGCCATCCCATCGCGCGACAGAGGTCCAGAACGGTCGAGACCCGCGGGATCGCCAGCGGGTGTTTGATGCCATAGCTGGAGCCCCGGTAGATTTCGGACCCGATCAGTATCGGGGCGGGCATCTATTTCTTGGTGCTTTTCAGCAGGATCGACAGCAGCGGACCGATGATCGCGGGCAGCGCGGAGCCCAGCGGATCGCGCGCGATCTGGGTAACCTGCCGACCGATGCCCCGAACCTCGTCCACGGCCTCTTCCAATTCGGTCTCAAGCTCGGCGATGGCCAGATCTCGCATCTCGATGGCCGGCCCTACGTCTTTTTCGGCGCTCAGGCGACCGGCGACTGAGACGAGGATCGCCGCCAGAACCAGATTGGCTATGGCCACCACAACCGCCGCCAGATAGCTTTGCATCACCGTGGATAATGCCTGATAGGCGGCGACATTCAGCATGATGACACCGATCCCCGCGATCAGCGCCGCAAAGAGCATGAGCCCCGTCTGGTGCTGAAACACGGCCATCTGACGCCGGGCGATCAGCCGTTCGGTGCGGTAGATGATCGAGAGGTTTCTGGTGATCCGGCTCATCTCGGCACTCCTGTCAGAACTTGGTGATCCGGCCCAAGGTAAATCCCAGGCCAAAGGCGGCAATCGTGGTCAGCAGCGGCTTTTGTGTCGGGAAATCGCCCAGTTCTTTGGAAAACTGCGCCCAGAGCGCATCAAGCTCGCTGCTTTCAATGCCGTGACCTGCCAGCATCTTGTCAAAACTGGATCGCACCTCGCCTACCTCGGGCTCTGCCTCGGTCTTTGGTTCTGTTGTCTCAGACCTGTCGGCAAGTTGCGCCTTCAGCGCGGCCAGTTCGGCCTCTAATTCGGCTTTGGTCGCCATCACGAAGTCCTTTCGGTGTCAGAATCAAAGATCGTCCCATCCTTTGACATCAGGATAGCTACGGGCCGTAACGCTTTGATATGACTAAAGACAATCAGCAGACAAACGGTTACTGGCACGCTCAGAAACGCCCCTACGACGCCCCAGACCGAACTCCAGAATGTCAGCGATATGATGACCATGAAAGTCGACATGTTCAGCGATCGGCCCAGCAGCGCTGGGTCCAGAAAGTTGCCCATCAGAAACTGCACCGTGCCGCAAAGGAACAGGATCGTCAGGAAGGGTGACAGCGAGTCGAACTGGACCAATGCGATCAAAGCGGGGAATATCACCGCCACGATGGAGCCAATATTGGGAATGAAGTTCAGGCCGAAGGTCAGCACCGCCCAGGTCTCTGCATATTCCAGCCCCAGCCATCTGAATACGCCATAGCTGATCAGGGCGGTCATGGCCGACACCATTGATTTCACGCCCACATAGCTTTGCAGGCTTTGCGAGATTGCAGCCATCACCGCGTTCAGCTTCTGGCCGAAGACCTTGTCATTGGCCGCCAGCAGGATCTTGCGCCGGAACATAAGGCGCTCGGCCATCAGAAAGCCCACATATAGGCTGATCAGCACAAAGGTGCTGAGAAATGAGGTTGCACCACCGACGGCGCTGCGCGCGATGAAGGACATATCGAGATTGACCAAGCTGTCCCGGATGTATTTCGTCACATCATTGCCGACCAGCGAGACCAGCTTGTCCAGCGCGGCGTCAAAAGCGGTTTCGTAGCTGCTGAAGTTGCGCACCATCTGAGTGGCCTGACTGCCCAGCACATACATGATCAGGAAAAGGCCGGCCAAAACCAGGATGACCGCCAGTACATTGGCGAGCCAGACGGGCAGGGGCAGGAAGTCGAGAATGCGATCGCTCACCGCGATGATCAGCACATAGGCCAGCAGGGCAAGCACTAACGGGATCAGGAAGCCGGACCCCGCATAAAGGCCGAACACAATCACCGCGATGACCAGCGACACGTCGCGGCAGGTGGACAGCGTCGGATGCAATCCTTCGGCGGACGGGGGCTCGGTCTGAGCCAGTTCGGATTTTTCGTCTGGGTTGAAGGACATGCAGGCTGACCCCGGGTTGCGTGGCGCAATGTTGCACCGGAGCGCCACGCGGTGCAATCGGGGATTGAGATCTGCCTCAACCATTGCGCTGCGTGTCTGTGACACTAGGCTGGGGCCATGTTCTTTCGAGACAACACCGATCTGGCGTTGCCCGTCCGCGCCCTCGTGATCGCGTTCAGGCGGTTCGGTGACAAGAACGGCTGGGTGATGAGTAGCCATGTGGCGATGTTTGCGATGCTGGCACTGTTCCCCTTTATCCTGTTCAGCATCGCGCTGGCGGGCAGCCTGTCGGAAAACGTGATCAACGATGACGTCATTTCGCTGATTTTCGGGGCCTGGCCGCCCGAAGTGTCGGAGCCAATCATCGCAGAGCTCAGAAAGGTGCTCAGCACATCCGGCACCGGGGTGCTGACCGTCGGGGGGCTTCTGGCGCTATTTTTTGCCTCGAACGGTGTGGATGCGGTGCGCATGGCGATGACCCGCGCCTATCACGACCGCGATGCCAGGCCATTCTGGCAGACAAGGCTGCTCTGCGTGGCGATCGTGCTGGCCGGGGCCGCCATCGTGATCGTTGCCGCCGCGATCGAGGTGGTCCTGCCACTCTACGGTCAGCTTGTGTCAGAGGTGTTGACCGGCCAGTCCAAGGACCTGATTTCGGTCGAGCGGTTGAGCTGGATTTTCATCGTCGCGATGCCCGCGGGCGGGGTTTTGACCTTTCACATGCTGCTGCCCGCGCAGCGGCACAGCCTGTGGCAGATTTTGCCGGGTGTGCTGCTGACATTGGTGCTGTGGGCGGTGATCGGTTGGGGATTTTCGATCTATGTGACGCAATTCGCCAGCTACGGCGCAACCTATGCCGGGCTGGCCGGGGCCATGTCGGCGCTGATCTTTCTCTATCTCATTTCGGCGATTCTAATTCTGGGCGCGGAATTCAACGGGGCGTTAATGGACCTCTTGTCTGATGAGACCGCCTGACGGCTTGACCCGGTGCGGGTCGTCATACTCAATCGCCTTATGTGGTCGGACTGGATTTCACTGATGCGCCGCCTTGCTATGCTCTTTTCATTGTTTTGGGCGGTGCCGCTTTACGGGCAGGTACCCGACTATGTGGGATCACAGCGCTGCATCGCCTGTCATGAAGAGGCGGGCGCGCTTTGGACCGGATCGCATCACGCCAAAGCCTGGACTTGGCCTGCCCCCGATACGGTGTTGGCCAATTTCGATGGCACCAGCTTTGCCCATGATGGGATGGAAGTGACGTTCCGCATCGATGGGCCGGACTACTTTGCGCAGGTGATCGAAAAAGACGGTAGCGCGAGTGACTACAAGCTGCATTCGGTGGTCGGCACCGCACCGCTGCAACAATATCTGTTCGAGACCGGCAAAGGACATCTGCAAAGCTTTGACGTAGTCTGGGATGTCGAACGCGAGGAATGGCTGCACCTCTATCCCGATCAGGATCTGCCACCCGATGACGGGCTGCACTGGACCGGACCCTACAAGAACTGGAACGCCCGATGTGCCGAATGCCATGCCACCGGCTATCGGCGCAACTATGGCGCACGCACGCGCAGCTATGCGTCGGATCAAGCCGAGATCGGCGTCGGATGCGAGGCCTGCCACGGGCCGGGGTCGGCGCATCTGGACTGGACCCTTGGAAAGACCCCGGCCGAGGGGTTGAGCACGCGGGGTTTCACGATGGATTTTGCCAGCGGACCTGACGCGCTGTTTGAGCAATGTGCGAGCTGCCATTCCCGGCGTGAGGCGCTTGCGGATGGCAATCCCTTGCCCGGAACGCCTTTTCATGACGCCTATGTTCTGGCCCCGCTGAGGCCCGGCCAGTATCACGCCGATGGCCAGATCCTGGACGAGGTCTATGTTTACGGCTCATTCCTGCAATCAAAGATGTATGCCAACGGTGTTACCTGCCTGAACTGTCACAATGCACATAGCGGCACGCTGGTGGCCGAGGGCAACGCGGTGTGTACCCAATGCCATTCTCCAGCAGGCAATCCAGACTTTCCAAGCCTGAGACAGGCCGAATATGACAGCGCAGAGCATCATCATCACGACGCAGGTGGGGCAGGGGCGCAATGTGTCTCCTGCCACATGCCCGAACAGGTCTATATGCAGGTGGATCCGCGCCGCGATCATTCCTTTCGCATTCCCCGACCCGATCTGAGCGCCGCGACCGGCGCGCCGGACAGTTGCACCAGTTGCCATGCCGATCAGGATCAGGAATGGGCTGCAACGCAGATTGCCACATGGTTTCCCGATGATCGCAATCGGCAAGGCCATTTCGGACAGGTCTTTGCCCATGCCCGCACCGCGCCACAAGAGGCCGCACACGACCTTCGCGCCTTGGCGCTTGATGAAGGACAGCCCGGTATCATCCGGGCCACGGCACTCTTTTTGTTGGAACCCGCAGCGACGCCCGAAAGCGCAGAAGAAATGGCGGGTCTGCTGGCCCATGACGATCCGCTGATCCGCGCCAGCGCCGCCTCGCTGCAACGCGCAGCGCCACCGGAAACCCGGCTACAACGCCTCTTGCCGGTCTTGCAGGATCACAGGCGCGCTGTCCGCATCGCGGCGGCCAAACAGATGATCGGTATCCCGCCCGAGATCATGAGCAACAGCCAGCGTGCCGTGGTGCAAGAGGCGATGGCGGATTGGCAGCGGTCGATACGGACCCGGCTGGACTTTCCCGAAACCCATCTGGTCCTGGGCGGGATTGCTCTTGTGGGCCGAAACACCGAAGCCGCCGAACGCGCGTTCCGCGAAGTTGTCACGCTGGACCCGCAACATCCCGAAGCCTGGCCCATGCTGGTCCGTCTGACGCAGGTCAACAAAGGGCCGGACGCGGCGCTAAGTGTGCTGCGCGAGGGGCTGGCACGGGTCCCTGACCATCCCGGTTTGCTGGCTTTGCAGGCTCAGATGAATCGCTGATCCACGAATTGCCCCAGCGTTGCCTTTTTCCGGACCCAATCGCCTTTTAGGTGAGTAGTCGGACCGGGACATGTAGCTCCGGGGGGACCAAGATGACCACCACTCAGCCGCGCGCGCGGCATAGCATGTTGTTCGAACTTTTGCGGCAGAAGCGCCTGTCGGAGGAGACAACGAAACGCGTCGAGAACCAGAGGCCGCAGGTATCGAGAGGGGATGCTCTCCTGCTGCAATCACTCGCCGTCTCGTCGTTTCGCGAACAACGCTTGCCGCGCGCGCCGAGGTCTTAGCTCCAAGCTATCCATTGAATTTGCTTGCTGATATGTAGCTGCGGGTTCCATCGGACCCAAAAAACCGTCGCTGCCACGAAGCCACACGCAACTTTAGCTCCTGCTGGATGCGGTCAATAATGTGGGAACTGGCAGCTTTGCGGACAAAGCCGACCTTCATATAGTGTATGCACTACCTCGGGTTAGTCCCGCAATAATTGTTCATTGCTTCCTTGCACTGCCCTAACTTACCGGTCCAGCACTGTTCATCAGAGCGCCAGTTACTTCTTCGGAACTCCAAGCCCCACCGCTGCCCAAATCTGGAGCCGATTAGAGGTGTTTCCGATGACCCCATTTCAGAAATCGTTGTCGTGGAGTTTAACGGGCGCTCAGTAAATTCCACAATTTTGGGATAACTCACCCGTGCAGCGTCAGTTTGAAAGAATTTGTTAGTTAGCCGATTGTGCTGTCTAAAGGAGCAATACAGCTTAAGTTCGGGAGCAACAACAAACATTTCGCTACCAGGAAGCTTAAATGGCATCTCATTGGTTTCTATTCGGAATGCCTCAACGCAAAGATGATACAAATCTATGTACAGCGTTGCGCCAGTTGGAAAATCCGTCTGTAGGCTCTCGAACCCGACACTTGTCGGCGTTCTTCCAGTCCTTGGCGCGCCATCTTTTAATGTCCATGGCTGAGCAAAGTGACCCTGATAGCAAATTATGTCCGACTCTAGTGTTTCAACGCCACTCATGGTGCGAAGCTCGGCCTCCACAGTCACAACACGGGCAATACCTTCCTCCCAAACCCGCTCGTTCTTCGCATCCATTCGATGAACATTCAAAGCATGCTTGGCAGGATAAAACACAAAAAGCATGAATGCACTCAGCGCGAAAACCAAAACTGGTACGCCAATGACAATGCCGATTATCCAAAGAATGGCTCTTCGCATAAGTCTATGTTGGGTTTAGTGTGTCTCTGCTTCAAGTTGGGAAAACCGTACTGTGCACCCAATAGGCTGTCACTTTGGGCTCGAAGCGGCCGGCAATCATATTTAGATAGCCTCGCTCGACCCACATGAATCAGGCAAGGGCAGGAAGCCTAGCCTCGGAACCCGGTTGCAACCACGAATTTTTCGGAACTGTCCGAACGGGAGGCGGGGGGTTTCACGTTCGCCACTTTGGTGAATTTCTGCTTCAGGAGTTTTTGCAAATCGCCCTCGGCCCCGCCCGCAAGCACCTTGGCCACAAAGGTGCCGCCCTCTTCCAGCACGTCAAAGGCGAAATAGGCCGCTGCTTCGCAAAGAGAGATAATCCGTAGGTGATCGGTCTGCTTGTGCCCGGACGAAGCCGCCGCCATGTCGGACATCACTACATCCGCCTTGCCGCCCAGCCATTCCTTGACCTGAAGGTCGGCGTCATCCGCCATGAAATCCAGCAGATGCGCCTCGGAGCCTGCCACCGGCTCGACCTCTTGCAGGTCCACGCCCAGAACGGTTCCGACCGCCTTGCCGGATTTCTCTCCCAAGGCATTTACGCGCTTGACGGCAACCTGCAGCCAGCCGCCCGGGGCGCAGCCCAGATCGACCACCCGCGCGCCGGGCACCAGAAAGCGGTATTTGTCGTCCAGTTCCAGAATCTTGTAGGCCGCGCGGCCGCGATAGCCGTCGGCTTGCGCGCGTTTCACATAAGGGTCGTTCAACTGCCGCTGCAACCAGCGGGTTGAGCTCAGCTTGCGCCCGCGCGCGGTCTTGACCTTGACCTTCAGGTCACGCTGTCCGCGGCCTGATGTGTTTTTTCCGCCCGGCGATTTTGCCATGGGACCAATCTCCTGCAATCGACCTCGTGCTTATCGGCAGCCACGGTGGGTATCAAGCCATGGGCGTATCGGGTTCGCGGATCATGATGTCAGGCCACGGTGAGGAGGCGCCGCAAACCAGCCACCCGACACCGTTCAGAAGCTTGCTGGTCAATTGCGTCTCTGACTGTTCATTTACGTGGAAACTGCGCAGCAGCGCTACGGCGTCTTGGGCTTGTGACGCGGGCACCTTGATCGAGATGCCACCGATCGCCAGCGCAAAATGCGGCAACGTGTTGGCAATCAGATACCCGGGGCACAGCACGTCGAACCCTGCGGCTTCCAAAGCGCAGATCGTGGTCGCGGCCGTTGAGGCCCGATAGGTTATGGCGACGGTTGCAAATGGCATGTGCCATTGAGGTGGGGTCAGAATGGCCCGTCTTCAAGAACACCATCCGCGCTCATCTGAGCATAGAGCAACCCCTCGCGCAGACCCCGGTCCGCAACCGAAAGGCGATCGGTGGGCCAGAGGCGGAGGAGGGCCTGCAAAATGGCTGAGCCTGACATGATCAGTGCCTGCCGGTCCTCGCCGATGCGGGGGTCTTTGCGGCGGCCGTGGGGCCCGAGTTCCAGATAGCCTCGGATCACCTTGTCGATCTGATCACTGGTCATGCGAAGCCCGTCCACCTTGGTGCGGTCATAGCGCTTGAGCCCCAGATGCGAGGCGGCCACTGTGGTGACGGTGCCCGAGGTGCCGACAATCTGGAAGCCCTCGCGGGCCTGTTCATCCTTATAGGGCGCAAAATCGGCCAGGTTTTCCTCAAAAAACCAGCTCATGAGCGCAAAACGCGCGGCGTCGTCATGCACGTCGTTGAACTGGTCGCGCAGCGTGGCGACACCCAGGGGCACCGAAATCCAGTCCACCACCTTGGCGGCGGGAAAGGGGCTGTCGGTTGTGTGAAACCCTGAATGCAACCGCATGATCGCCGCGGGCCGGTCGCGGCGCGGCACCGAACTGAGGTCAATCCAGACCAGTTCGGTCGAGCCGCCGCCTATATCCACGACAAGCAGTTGCTCGGTCTTGGTCGACACCAATGGCGCGCAGGAGATCACGGCCAGGCGCGCCTCTTCCTCGGGCTTGATGATCTCCAAGGTCAGGCCGGTCTCGCGCTTGACCTGATTGGTGAAGTCGCGGGAATTCTTGGCCCTACGGCAGGCCTCGGTCGCAACCAGCCGCATGCGCTTGACGCCGTTGCGCTTGAGTTTTTGCTGGCAGATGCGCATCGCCTGCACCGTGCGTGCCATGGATGAGCGCGACAGCCTTCCGGTGCGTTCCAGGCCCGAGCCGAGCTGTACCGATTTCGAGAAACTGTCCACCACATGAAAACCACTGCCCAATGGCTGGGCAATCAGCATGCGACAACTATTTGTACCAAGATCCAACGCGGCATATAGCGCATCGGGATCCGGCCGGGACGGCGCGGGGGTATCGACCGCTTTCGGGAACGCGCCCGCACCTTTGGGACGCTTGGGCGCCATATCTCAACGCCCTCCGATTTCGAGTTACCCCGACCATAGGTCCGGGCGGGTGCCAGCGCAAGCCGCTCATGAAGGTCATGAGCAATTTGGGGATTGGCATGGCTGGCAATGGTGATCCGAACTCCGCTACCCTTGCGCAAATGGAAACGTCGCTGCGAAAGCGGGAGGTGTCGAAATCGAACCCTCTCGTTCTTGCAATGGCAGCTATCAAGCGCGACAGGAAGTCAGGAGGAATCAGAGCTATGCCAGACGTCACCGTGGTCTATTGGCGCGACATTCCCGCCCAGGTTATTGTGGGCAAGGGGCGTCGTGGGGCCAAACGTCAGCTGGAAGAGCGGTTCGAACAGGCAATCGACCGTGCAGCGATGAAGGTGAACGCGAAGGATACTGATGCTTATCTGGCGGAATGGCGCAAGGCTGCTCCTTACCCGGTCGAGGGCGACCCGTCCGAGATCGCCGAAGCCGAGGCCCAGCGTCTGGAAACGGAGTATGATCAGGATCGCATCAAGGCGCTGATCGCAAATGACGGGTGGGCATGAGCCTACAATCCCTTAAGGAGGCCGTGATGGCATTGCTGAACTTCAAGAGACGCGACACGGTCGAAAACGGCCCGGTGAACCCGAGTGTCGAAGCCTTTCTGCAGGATTATTCCATCGAGGTGATGCCGCGCACCGCCGAGAAGGTCGAAGATTTTCGCGCGCTGCTGCCCGAGGGCACTCGCGTCTATATCGCCCATATCGAAGGCACTCCGATTGAGGATATGGTCAAGACCGCCAAGCGTCTGGCGGCGGATGGCTATCCGGTCATGCCGCATTTCCCGGCGCGGATCATCAAGGATGCCGCCACGCTGGAAAACTGGATCTCCATGTATCAGGGCGAGGCTGGGGTCGAGCAGGCGCTGCTGTTGGCCGGTGGTGTCGCAAAGCCGCATGGCGATTTCGAAAGCTCCATGCAGCTGATGGAGACCGGGCTCTTTGACAAAGCGGGCTTCAAGCGTTTGCACGTGGCGGGCCACCCCGAAGGCAACAAAGATATCGACCCGGACGGATCGACCAAGAATGTCTACGAGGCGCTGCTCTGGAAACAGAAATTCTCGGAGCGCACCGATGCCAAGATGGCGCTGGCTACGCAGTTCGCGTTTGAGGCCAAGCCGATCATCGAATGGGCCAATGCGGTCAAGGCGGCGGGTGTGGATATTCCGATCCATATCGGCATTGCCGGCCCGGCCAAGTTGCAGACTCTGATCAAGTTCGCCATTGCCTGTGGTGTTGGCCCGTCGCTGAAGGTGCTGCAAAAACGCGCGATGGATGTCTCCAAGCTGCTGCTGCCCTACGAGCCCACGGATGTCGTGACTGAGTTGGCCGAGTACAAGGCGGCCAATCCGGACTTCAACATCACCAATGTCCACTTCTTCCCGCTTGGCGGCATCAAAACCAATGCCAACTGGGCCATCAAGAATGGCGGCGAGAGCACCCGCCCCGCAAACCCGGCGTGAAAGGCCTGACATGACGCAGACAATCGTAGAAAGCAAAACAAAAACCGCGATCATCGGCTTTGACCAGCCGTTCTGCGTGATCGGTGAGCGGATCAACCCGACGGGCCGCAAGAAACTGGCAGCCGAGCTTGAGGCGGGCGATTTCTCAACCGTTGAGAAAGACGCGGTGGCGCAGGTTGCCGCAGGCGCAACCGTGCTCGATATCAATGCGGGCGTGGTCTATAACTCCAACCCCAACCCAAACGAGACCGAGCCGCCGCTGATGCGCAAGATCGTCGAGCTGGTGCAGGGGCTGGTCGATGTGCCGCTCTGTATCGATAGCTCGGTGCCCGGCGCGCTTGAGGCGGGGCTGGAGGTCTGCGAGGGTCGCCCGCTACTGAACTCGGTTACCGGAGAAGAAGAGCGGCTGGAGCAGATCCTGCCGCTGGTCAAGAAGTACAATGTTCCGGTTGTGGCGATCTCAAACGACGACACCGGCATTTCCGAAGACCCCGAAGTGCGCTTTGCCGTCGCCAAGAAGATCGTGGAACGCGCCGCCGATTTCGGCATCCCGGCGCATGATATCGTGGTCGATCCGCTGGTGATGCCTGTGGGGGCCATGGCCACAGCCGGTCTGCAGGTCTTTGCTCTGGTGCGCAAACTGCGCGAGGAGTTGGGCGTGAACACGACCTGTGGTGCCTCGAACATCTCGTTTGGCCTGCCCAATCGTCACGGCATCAACAACGCCTTCCTGCCGATGGCGATGGGTGCCGGTATGACAAGCGCGATCATGAACCCGGTGGCACTGCCGACCGGTCCCAAGAAGATCGCCGAAAAACGCGCCGAGGTTGAAGCGTCAGGCATTATCTTGCCCGAAGGCATGGATGATGAGGCGTTCTGCCAGATGTTCGGCCTGGGCTCGACCAAGCCTCGCGCTGGCAAAGAGATGGAGGCCATCCGCGCCGCGAACTTCCTCACCAACAATGACCCGCATGGCGGCGACTGGATCAAATTCAACAAAGCCCCGCCCAAGGCCGGAGAAGAGGGCCGGGGCCGCGGTGGTCGCGCCGGAGGACGCCGCCGCCGCGCCTGAGGCATTTGCCTCATGGCAGAAAAAGCCGGGCATCGCGCCCGGCTTTTTTGTTGGGGCGGCGCGCAACAAGGCAATTCGAATGGCCTTGGCCAAGCGAGTTGCAAATCGCGTCAAAAGTGCTTTGTAAGGCGCTTGGTCAAGCCGCTTCGAAGCGGTTTTTCACGGCGCTCAGGGCTTGCTCTGGGGGGAGGATTGCCATTAGGTGCAACGACCCGCCGCAACCGAGGAACGTGATGATCAAGTCGATGACAGGGTTTGCTTCCGGCAAGGGCGAACATGCGCCCTTTTCCTGGAGTTGGGAATTGCGCAGCGTAAACGCCAAGGGGCTGGACCTGCGATTGCGTGTCCCTGACTGGCTGGAAGGGTTGGAGACCGCGCTGCGGCCCATACTGGCCAAGTCGGTAACGCGCGGCAACATCACCCTGTCGCTCCGACTTGCCAGAAATGAAGAGGCGTCGGCCCTGTCGCTGAACCAGGACATCCTGTCTGCAGCCCTGATCGCCCTGCACGAGATCGAGGCCGAAGCGATGAACCGCGGCATCGCCTTTGCGCCTTCGAAGGCCAGCGACCTTCTGTCGGTGCGCGGTATTCTGGATGCAAGCGCGGGTGACGAGGATCAGGCCCCGCTGATCGCGCAGCTCAAATCGGAGTTTGAAGCGCTGGTGCAGTCATTTGTTCAAATGCGCGCCAACGAAGGCGCAGCTCTGGCCGAGGTTTTGGACGGGCAACTATCCCAGATCGCAGAGCTGACCACTCAGGCCGCTGGAATTGCCGAAGCCCGCAAGGAAGCCATGGCCGACACGCTGAGGGCCAATCTGGCAAAAGTGATGGAAAACACCGACGGGGCCGATCCGGACCGGGTCGCGCAGGAACTTGCGATCCTCACCGTCAAGGCGGATGTCACGGAAGAGATTGACCGGCTGGGCGCGCATATCAAGGCTGCCCGCGAATTGGTTGCCAAAGGCGGTGCAATCGGGCGCAAGCTGGATTTCCTAATGCAGGAATTCAACCGCGAGGCCAACACGCTCTGCTCGAAATCGCAGAATACCGACCTGACCGCGATTGGGCTGGACCTCAAAGCGGTGATCGACCAGATGCGCGAGCAGGTACAGAATGTCGAGTAAAGGACACGTGAAATGACCAACAGACGCGGGTTGCTGATCATCCTGTCCTCGCCCTCTGGCGCGGGAAAGTCGACTTTGGCGCGACGGCTGATGGAATGGGACACCAGTCTGGAATTCTCGGTTTCTGCCACCACCCGCGCACCGCGTCCTGGCGAGCAGGATGGGCGTGAATATCACTTCATGAGCGAGGACGGCTTCAAACAGACGGTTGCCGATGGCGACATGCTGGAACATGCCCACGTGTTCGGAAATTTCTATGGCACGCCAGCAGCGCCGGTGCGCGAGGCGATCAATGCCGGAAACGATGTGCTGTTCGACGTTGACTGGCAGGGTGATATCCAGATCCGTAATTCAGATCTGGGTAAACATGCGCTGTCGATCTTCATCCTGCCGCCTTCGATCCGCGAGTTGCGACGGCGGCTGGAGTCGCGTGCGCAAGACAGTGACGAGGTGATCGGTAAGCGGATGCTCAAAAGCTGGGACGAGATCAGCCACTGGGGCTACTACGAATATGTTCTGATCAACGACGATCTGGACGAGACCGAAGAGCGGCTGAAAACCATCATAAGCGCGGAGCGGATGCGCCGCATTCAGCAACCGACACTGCAGGCGCATGTACGCACGCTGCAAACCCAGTTCGAGGAGCTCACATGACACTCTATGCCCTGAACGGCCAGGCGCCGGAAATTCATGAGGACACCTGGGTCGCACCGGGTACGCATCTGATTGGCAAGGTCGTGCTGGAAGAGGGTGCTTCTGTCTGGTTCGGCAGCACCATTCGCGCTGATCATGAGGAAATCCGAGTGGGTGCGGGCAGCAATGTGCAGGAAAACGTGGTCATGCATATCGACCCGGGCTATCCGCTGAGCATTGGCAGGAACTGCACGATTGGACACAAAGCCATGCTGCATGGCTGTACCATCGGTGACAATACCCTGATCGGAATGTCGGCCACGGTTCTGAACGGCGCGACGATCGGCCGGAATTGTCTGATCGGGGCAGGGGCGCTGATCCCGGAGAACCGCGATATTCCCGACAATTCGCTGGTGATGGGCGCGCCCGGCAAGGTGGTGCGGCAACTTGATGATGCGACGGCGCAGAGACTGACAGCCAGCGCGCTGCACTATCAGAAGAACATGCGGTGGTTCCGCGATGAATTGGTCGAGGTCACATGAGCCGGAACGAAAAAGGCTCGATCATCCGTCCCGATCCGCTTCCCGAAAGCGCCAGCCGCCCTGTCGCGACTCCGCTGAGCCCCTCGGTGGTCTATGCCTCGGACACGCCCGACGCGCTGGACGATCAGTATGAGGGTCGGGTGCAGGGCTATACCTATTCGCGCGAGGGTCATCCCAATGCCGATGTTGTCGCCAAGCGGCTTGACGCGATGGAGGGGGCGTCGGGCGGTGTCGTGACGGGCTCTGGCATGGGGGCGATGACGGCGGTGTTGATGGGCCTGTTGCAAGCCGGGGATCACGTGATCGGGGGCAGCCAGCTTTATGGCCGCTCGCTGCGATTGATGGCAGAGGATCTGCCACGCCTGGGCATCGCGACGACATTGGCGGATTCCGGCGATATCGATGCAGTGACGGCCGCGCTCCGCCCAGAAACGCGGATGATCCTGGTCGAGGTGGTGTCGAATCCCGCGCTGAACGTGGCCGATATTCAGGGGCTGGCAGCGCTTTGCCGGGATCGCGACATCCTGCTGGCGGTGGACAACACCTTTACCACGCCACGCGCGTTCCGACCGCTCAACCATGGCGCGGATATCGTGCTGCATTCGATCACCAAGCTGCTGGCCGGCCATTCCGACGTGATGCTGGGCTACGCGGTGGCACGTGATCCGGAGCTTACCGAAAGAATGCGCGTGTTTTCCGTTACAACCGGGCTGACGCCCAGCCCGTTCGATTGCTGGCTGGCAGAACGTGGCATGCTGTCTTTCGATCTGCGCTTTGACCGGGCGCAGGCCACGGCGGCGGCATTGGCCGATCATCTGGCAAAATTGCCGGGCGTAAAACGGGTTCTGTACCCGGCGCGCGCCGATCATCCCGATCATGCCCGCGCAATGGACCTGCTCAATGGGCAGGGCTGCAACATGGTGAGTTTTGAGCTGGATGGTGGCCGCGCTGCGGCAAATGCCTTTACGCGCGCAGCGGATGGGCTGAGCTTTGCTCCAACCTTGGGCGATGTCGGTACGACCCTGTCGCATCCGGCCTCGTCGTCTCATCGCGCCCTGAGCGCGCAGGACCGCGCCTCGCGCGGGCTGACAGAGGGGTTCTTTCGGGTTTCCGTCGGTCTGGAGGACCCCGATGTATTGAAGGGGATATTTGCCCAAGCCATTAACGAGGCGACCGGGGCATGACCCCGATACCTGAGGATACCGTGCGAGGAATTCTCTCCGCGATCCCTCTGGTGGCTCTGATCGTCAATCCCGCCGAGCGGATCATCGGTGCCAATGCCGAGGCACAGGCGCTGCTGGGACGGCAGATCGTCGGTAGGCATTTCGCCACCATTCTGCGCCAGCCGCCGGTGATCGACGCGCTGGAGCGCTGCCTGCGACGCCGGGAGGTGACCCGGACGCGGCTGCTCTCCAGCGATGGAGGGCAGGATGTTACCTTCGACGTGTCGTGCCGGTACATTCCCGACCTGGGAGCGCTTCTGTGCTTTACCGACGTCACGCCAATGGAGAAGGCAGGTCAAATGCGGCGCGATTTCGTGGCCAATGTCAGCCATGAATTGCGCACACCGCTAACCGCCCTGATGGGGTTCATCGAAACATTGCGCGGCCCCGCCCGCGACGATGCAGTCGCCCGTGAGCGGTTTCTGCAGATCATGGATGGCGAGGCCAGCCGCATGAATCGTCTGGTCGGCGATCTGCTGTCGCTGAACCGGGTCGAAAGCCAGGAACGCGTGCGCCCGCGCGAAGAAGTCAATCTGAGCGCTTTGCTGAAGTCGACCCTAAACTCGATCAAGCCCTTGTCGGAAGAGGCGGGCATAGCCATGAAGCTGAGCACACCTGATGCGCCGGTTCTGGCCACCGGCGACCCCGATCAACTGCGGCAAGTCTTTACCAACCTCATCGAGAACGCGATCAAATACGGCGGGAGCGGCGGCGTTGTTGATATTACCCTTGTTGCGCAGGATCGTGATCCGGCGCTGCGCGGGCCAGCCGCGCGTATTTCGGTCTCGGACAAGGGACCAGGCATCGACCCGCTCCATCTGCCACGTTTGACGGAACGGTTTTACCGCGCCGACAGCCACCGCTCGCGCGAGCTTGGCGGCACCGGGTTGGGTCTGGCCATCGTCAAACATATCATCAACCGCCATCGCGGACGTTTGCGGATCGAGAGCGAACTGGGGCAGGGGTCGGTGTTTACGGTTACTCTGCCGCTAGGTAACACGAGCGAGATCGTGGAATAACAATATAAATCAGTGCTTTGTGCGATTTATCGTAAATTAACTTTTTTCTCACAAAACCCCGATTGTCATACTCCTGTTACAATCCTGTCACAAAAGGCAAACGCAGCGCGGATAGCTACCGCGGCAAGATCATCATGGGGGTGATCGCTGCAAATTCTCTACCAAGGAGACACGAATGTCCTTTGTGAAACTTTCCGCCTCGGCCCTGGCCATCGCTGCTGTTTCGGCAACTGCTGCTGCCGCGCGCGACCAGGTTCAGGTTGCTGGTTCGTCGACTGTTCTGCCCTACGCCTCGATCGTGGCCGAACTGTTCGGCGAAAACACCGATTTTCCGACCCCGGTGGTCGAATCGGGTGGCTCCTCCGCTGGCCTGAAGCGGTTCTGTGAAGGTGTTGGTGAAAACACCATCGACGTCGCAAACGCATCGCGTGCGATCCGCGAGAAAGAAATCAAAGCCTGTGCCGATAATGGTGTCACCGATATCATGGAAGTGCGCATCGGCTATGATGGCATCGTGTTCGCAAGCCAGCAGACTGGCCCCGAATTCGTAGCCTTTGAGCCGTCGGACATCTTCAACGCGATCGGCGCAAAGGTACTGAAAGACGGCGCAATCGTCGACAACCCGCACAACAACTGGGCCGAGTTCAACAGCGAACTGCCTGACGTTGAAGTTGCGATGTTCATCCCCGGCACCAAGCACGGCACCCGCGAAGTCTTTGAAGACAAGGTTCTGCTGAAGGGCTGCGAAGACACCGGCGCCATGCAGGCGATGATGGACGGCGGCATGAGCGAAGATGACGCCGAAGACGCCTGCCTCGACGTGCGCAAGGACGGCAAGTCGGTCGATATCGACGGCGACTATACCGAGACCCTGGCCCGCATCGACGCCAACACCAACGGCATCGGCGTGTTTGGTCTGGCGTTCTACGAAAACAACACCGACAAGCTGAAGGTCGCAACCATGGGCGGCATCGCGCCCTCGACCGAGACCATCTCGACCGGTGAATACCCGGTGTCGCGCCCGCTGTTCTTCTACGTCAAGAAAGCGCATATCGGCGTTATCCCCGGCCTGAAGGAATACGCTCAGTTCTTCACCGCTGACGAAATCGCAGGTCCGTCGGGCCCGCTGGCCACCTATGGCCTCGTCGCCGACCCGGAACTGGCGGCCACGCAGGGCGCAATCGACGCTGAAAGCACCATGGGCTCCGGCTCCTAATCAGGTTCTAACCTGATCACTAGGGGCGGTATCTGAAACGGCCGCCCCTTCCTCTATTTGGCTCTTCTCATTCGGAAAGTCGGGTCACATGCCCCTAGTCTGGCTCCTCCTTATCATTTTGGTCATTGCAGCCTTCGGGTATGTGCTGGGCAGATCGCGTGCTATCGCGAGCGCTGGCGGCGACAGCAGTGCCTTGCATTCCCTGCCATCCTACTACGGTTGGAACGTGGCGCTCAAAGCCATGGTTCCCGCTTTCATGCTCATGATTGTCTGGCTGCTGGTGCAGCCGCTTATCGTGAACAACTCGGTCTCGGGCCTGATCCCCGACAGCGCCATTCCCGAAAGCTCCACAAGGGGGCTGGTGATGGCAGAGGTGCGCCGGGTGGCTGACGGTCTGGGCAACGCCGTGGCCCAAGGGCAGATCACCACGGATTTCGCCCGCGACCCGAGCGCCGATATCGATGAGGTCACGACCCGCCTCAAGGAAGCCGGCCAGATTCTGACGGCTGAAATCACGCAACCGGTCCTGCACGCGGCGCAGCGATACGGGACCATGAATGCGACCGGCAGCATGTTGATCGCAATCGCTGTGATCGCCGTCGCCCTTGTAGGCGCGCTTTGGGCCGTTCGTGAGTCGAAGGCGGAATTCCGGGCCAGAAACGTTGTTGAGCAGGGCATACTCGCCTTGCTGATCGGTGCGGCCTCAATCGCGATCCTGACGACGATCGGCATCGTGCTGTCGCTGGTGTTCAATACGGTGGAGTTCTTCAAGCTTTACCCAGCGCTTGACTTCTTCACTGGCCTTGAATGGGCACCCAGCTTCTCTGGCCGCGGCGGCAGTTCGGCCCTGGGAGTTGTGCCGCTTCTTTGGGGTACCTTCTATATCTCACTGGTGGCGCTGGCCGTGGCCGTGCCCATCGGGCTATTTGCAGCCATTTACCTCTCGGAATATGCCAGCCCAAAGATGCGGGCCTTTGCCAAACCGATGATCGAGGTTCTGGCTGGCATCCCGACCATCGTCTACGGTCTCTTTGCCCTGCTGACTGTCGGGCCACTGTTGGTGTCGGTCTTTGGTGATGACGGGCTGGGCTGGATGAAGGCGGGCACGGCAGTGATCACTGCTGGCTTGGTGATGGGTATTATGCTCATTCCATTTGTCAGCTCGCTCTCGGATGACATCATCAACGCGGTGCCGCAGGCGATGCGCGATGGTTCCTACGGGTTGGGCGCCACAAAGTCGGAAACCGTACGCCAGGTGGTTCTGCCCGCTGCCCTTCCTGGGATTGTTGGCGCCGTCTTGTTGGCCGCCAGCCGGGCCATCGGCGAGACCATGATTGTCGTGCTGGGGGCAGGGGCTGCCGCAAGGCTCAGCCTCAACCCATTTGAGGCCATGACAACCGTGACCGCCAAAATCGTAAGCCAGTTGACCGGCGATGCCGACTTTGCTTCGCCCGAAGCTCTGGTGGCCTTCGCACTTGGCATGACACTCTTTGTAATCACTCTGGGTCTAAACGTCTTTGCGCTCTACATCGTGCGCAAGTACCGGGAGCAGTATGAATGACCGACAGCACACTCAACGGCATGGGCAGCGGTCCGCATGCCTCCCTCACGACCCTGGACGATCGCACCAAGCGCCGCAACCGCGCCGAGGCTCGCTTTAAGGCCTACGGTCTGGGCGCCATCCTGATCGGCATTTTTTTTCTGATCGTACTGGCCGTGTCAATCATCCGCTCGGGCCTGCCGGCCTTCACTCATACCGTGGTGGATGTGGAATTTGTCCTGACCCAGGAACAGGTTGATGAGGCCGAAGGCCAGTTGTTCAAGACGAAGGCGTACCAGAACTTCTTCATCCTGCACCTGCAGGGGCAGCTTGAAGAAAAAGGCCTTGAAGCGGAATTTGATGAAGCCGCGATTGAGCGTCTGCTGGGCAAGATCGGGTCCAATATCCGCGAATTCTATCAGGCGAACCCTGACAAGATCGGCGGAGAGGTTCGGTTCGAACTGCCCACATCGTCGCGGGTGGACGGATATTTCAACGGTCGCGTGACTCGCGAAACGCTGCAGGACAGCCGGTTCCTGATGAAATCCGACCTTGACCTTGTGGACGCGTTGGAAGTGGCTGGCATCATCAAGCCGGCCTTCAATTGGAACTTCATCACTGGCGCGGATTCGGGTGTGGACAACCCCGGCGGCGCGGGTATTGGTGCCTCGGTTGTAGGCTCGTTCTTCATGATGCTGGTGGTGCTTTTCCTGTCGCTGCCCATCGGTGTGGCGGCCTCGATCTATCTTGAGGAGTTTGCGCCGCAGAATCGCTTTACCGACCTGATCGAAGTGAACATCTCAAACCTGGCTGCGGTTCCCTCTATCGTCTTCGGCATCCTCGGTCTGGCCGTGTTCATACAGTTTATGCACCTGCCGCAATCGGCGCCACTGGTGGGTGGTCTGGTGCTGACACTTATGACGCTTCCGACGATCATCATTTCGACCCGCGCGTCGCTCAAGGCGGTGCCGCCTTCGATCCGTGATGCGGCACTTGGGGTAGGCGCCTCGAAGATGCAGGCAGTGTTTCATCATGTGCTGCCGCTGGCCGCGCCCGGCATCCTGACCGGCACCATCATCGGTCTGGCGCAGGCTCTGGGCGAGACCGCGCCGCTCTTGCTGATCGGGATGGTTGGTTTTGTCGCCCGTGGTTATCCTGACAGCCTTATCGGCGGGTTTACGGAACCGAACTCGGCGATGCCGGCTCAGATCTACACCTGGGCGGCGCGAGCGGACGTTAGCTTCTACGAAAAAGCGTGGGGCGGGATTATCATCCTTTTGATCTTCCTGCTCAGCATGAACATCATTGCAATCATCCTGCGCCGCCGCTTTGAGCGCCGCTGGTAATGGAGGGGCACGATATGAACGATATGGCACGAGTGGAGAGAAGTGTGGAAACCGGCGAAGCCAAGATCACCGCCAAAGACGTACAGGTTCATTATGGCGATACCCACGCCATCAAGGATGTGAACGTGGAAATCGGCGACAAGACGGTCACCGCCTTCATCGGCCCGTCAGGTTGCGGCAAGTCGACCTTTCTGCGCTGCCTGAACCGGATGAACGACACGATTGATGTTTGCCGGGTCAGCGGCAATATCCTGCTGGACGGCGAGGATATCTATGACAAGCGGGTCGATCCGGTTCAACTGCGCGCCAAAGTGGGCATGGTGTTCCAGAAACCCAACCCGTTCCCGAAATCGATCTATGACAACGTGGCCTACGGCCCACGCATCCACGGTCTGGCCAAGAACAAGGCCGAACTGGATGAGATCGTTGAGAAGTCTTTGCGCCGCGGTGCCATCTGGAACGAGGTGAAGGATCGTCTCGACGCGCCAGGCACCGGCCTGTCCGGCGGTCAGCAGCAGCGCCTGTGCATCGCCCGTGCTGTCGCGACCGAACCTGAGGTCCTGCTGATGGATGAGCCTTGCTCGGCGCTTGACCCGATCGCGACCGCGCAGGTCGAGGAGTTGATCGACGAGTTGCGCCAGCGCTACTCGGTTGTGATCGTGACCCACTCGATGCAGCAGGCCGCGCGGGTCAGCCAAAGAACCGCATTCTTTCATCTGGGCAACCTCGTCGAGTTCGGCGAGACCGGCCAGATTTTCACCAATCCGCAGGATTCGCGGACTGAAAGCTACATCACTGGGCGCATCGGCTAAGGAAGGCCATGACCATGTCAGAACAACATATCGCATCCGCCTTTGACCGCGAACTCGAGTCGATTCAGGCGCATATCATGAAGATGGGCGGGCTGGTCGAAGCGGCAATCGGCGCATCTGCGAAGTCACTTGAGACACGTGACGAAGAGCTGGCCCTGAAAGTCCGGGCGGATGACAAGGCCATCGACGCGTTGGAAGAGGTGATCGACGAAGAAGCCGCTCGGCTTATCGCATTGCGCGCGCCGACTGCGATCGATCTACGCTTGGTGCTGTCGGTGCTAAAGGTTGCCGGCAATCTTGAGCGGATTGGTGACTACGCCAAGAACATCGCCAAACGGAACACGGTTCTGATCACCGTGCCGCCGGTCAATGACAGCGCCGCCGCCCTGCGCCGTATGGCGCGCGAAGTGGAACGGATGCTGAAGGACGCATTGGATTCCTACATCCAGCGCGACGCCGAACTGGCTGCCGACGTCATCGAACGCGACCGCGAAGTCGATCAGATGTATAATGCGCTATTCCGTGAGTTCCTGACTTTCATGGCGGAAGAGCCGCGCAGCATCACCTCGTGCATGCATCTCCATTTCATCGCCAAGAACATCGAGCGCATGGGCGACCACGTGACCTCAATCGCCGAGCAGGTCGTGTATCTTGTCACCGGTGAGCGCCCCGAAGAGGCGCGCCCCAAGGCTGATACCACCTCGCTATCCGCATAAGGACCGATCATGGCCTCTGCCGCTGCACAACCCACCGTTCTTGTGGTCGAAGACGAACCGGCCCAGCGCGAAGTGCTGGGCTACAACCTCGAAGCCGAGGGATTTCGTGTTGTCAAAGCCGAGAATGGCGAAGACGCGCTGTTGCTTGTCGAAGAGGATAATCCCGACATCATCGTGCTGGATTGGATGATGCCCAATCTCAGCGGGATCGAGGTTTGCCGCAGGCTCAAGATTCGACCCGATACGCGCAGCATTCCGGTCATCATGCTCTCGGCCCGATCCGAGGAGGTGGACAAGGTGCGCGGGCTGGAAACCGGCGCCGATGACTATGTGGTCAAACCCTACTCAGTGGCCGAGCTGATGGCCCGCGTCCGAACCCAGTTGCGTCGTGTGCGTCCCTCGACCGTTGGGCTGCGGCTGGAATTCGAAGACATCGTACTGGATGCCGAGACCCACAAGGTCAGCCGCTCGGAACAGCCCCTGAAACTGGGGCCGACCGAGTTCCGCCTGCTCAGCACCTTCATGGAAAAACCGGGCCGTGTCTGGAGCCGAGAGCAATTGCTGGACCGGGTTTGGGGCCGTGATATCTATGTCGATACGCGGACCGTGGATGTGCATATCGGACGGCTGCGCAAAGCGCTGACCCAGCATGGCGGCGATGACCCGGTGCGTACCGTGCGCGGCGCGGGATATGCCCTGGGCTAACGCCTAACGCGGCAGATCATCCTCGGGCTGCGCACGCTGCGCCAGCCAGTCGCGGAACTGCCGCAAAACCGGGTCGTCGGTACTGGTTCGGGGCCAGACTAGATAATAGGCGCCATTTGCCTCAACCGAGCTGTGATGAACCGGAACCAGCCGCCCATTGGCAAGCTCCTGTTCAACCAGGTATTCGGGCATCAAGGCAACGCCAAGCCCATGCAGCGCGGCTTGCGTGATAGTCGCAAACTGATCATAGATCATGCCGGGCAGGGGCAGGGATACCGGGACGCCGACGGTTGAAAACCAATCCTGCCAGGCGTCGGGCCGGGTCTGGATGTGCAGCAGCGGGAGCTTTAGCAGATCCGACGGATCATCGGGCTTGGTGGCAATCAATTCGGGTGCCGCCACCGGCATGACGCGTTCAGTCTTTAACAGCAGCGCCTCGGTTCCCGGCCAATCGGGTTGGCCGAAATGTATTGCCGCATCAAAGGATTCTGCGTCGAAGTTAAATGGTTGCAGCTGCGTGGACAGATTAACTGTGATGTCCGGGTGCAGATGGGTGAATTCTGGCAGTCTGGGCACCAGCCAGCGCATCCCAAATGTGGGCAGAATCGCTAGGTTCAGGCTTCCTCCGGTGGGTTGCACGCGCAGTCGGATCGACGCCTGCGCGATCTGGTTCAAGGCTGCGCGAACCTCCACAACATAGTCTGTAGCAGCCGAAGTCAGGGACAGACGCTTTTTGTCCCGACGGATCAGCGTAACCCCCAGTTGTTCTTCCAGCCCCTGAAGCTGACGTGAAATAGCGCTTTGCGTCAGCGCCATTTCTTCGGCCACTGCCGAGGCAGAGCCCAGACGATCAAGCGCCTCAAGCGCGCGCAGGGCGGAAAGCGACGGTATCAGGCGGCGGGCAGGGGTCATCTATGCGTTATTCTCACGTAACAATGCGGTTTTATCGCTGTTTTTTGCGCCCTGCGCACGCTATTTTTCGCGCCATAGCCGTATCGGAGATCTGCCATGAACGCCCCGCTTGCCAAACCGACCTTGAAAGCCAAAGACGCGCCGGAACTCGGGCGGTTCAATTGGGAAGACCCGCTGCGGCTGCAGGATCAGCTGACCGAAGACGAGCGCATGATCGCCCAAAGCGCCAATGCCTATGCGCAGGAAAAGCTGCAGCCGCGTGTCACCGAGGCGTTTGAAACCGAGGCCACCGATCCGGCGATCTTTCGCGAGATGGGCGAGATGGGGCTGCTGGGCGTTACGATTCCCGAAGAATATGGTGGATTGGGCGCGGGCTATGTCTCTTACGGTCTGGTGGCGCGCGAGATTGAGCGTGTGGATAGCGGCTATCGCTCGATGATGTCGGTGCAAAGCTCGCTAGTCATGTACCCGATCTATGCCTACGGCAGCGAGGAACAGCGGCGGAAATACCTGCCGAAGCTTGCAAGCGGCGAATATATCGGCTGTTTCGGTCTGACGGAGCCCGATGCGGGATCGGATCCGGCGGGCATGAAAACCCGTGCCGAGAAGATCGATGGCGGATATCGCCTGACCGGCACCAAGATGTGGATATCCAACTCACCGATTGCCGATGTCTTCGTGGTTTGGGCCAAATCCGACGCGCATGACGGCAAAATTCGCGGCTTCGTGTTGGATAAGGGAACGGCTGGCCTGAGCGCGCCGAAAATCCGCAACAAGATGTCGCTGCGCGCTTCAATCACCGGTGAGATCGTGATGGACGGTGTCGAGGTAGGCGAGGATGCGCTGCTGCCGAATGTACAGGGCCTCAAGGGGCCGTTCGGCTGTCTCAACCGCGCGCGCTATGGCATCTCTTGGGGTGTGATGGGGGCGGCGGAGGCCTGCTGGCACGGTGCACGCCAATACGGGCTTGACCGCAAGCAGTTCAACAAGCCGCTTGCGCAAACCCAGCTGTTCCAGCGGAAACTGGCAGATATGCAGACTGAGATCGCGCTGGGTCTACAAGCCAGCCTGCAGGTCGGACGGCTGCTGGATGAGGCCAATGCCGCGCCCGAGATGATCTCGATCATCAAGCGCAACAATTGCGGCAAGGCGCTGGCGATCGCGCGTCATGCCCGTGACATGCACGGCGGCAACGGCATCTCTTTGGAGTTTCAAGTGATCCGACACATGGTGAACCTGGAAACCGTAAACACGTATGAAGGCACCCATGACGTTCACGCGCTGATCCTGGGCCGTGCTCAGACCGGATTGCAGGCGTTCTACTGAGAAGCCGCGCCCGGCGCGGTCAGATGTCCGACCGAACAGGTTTCCAAAACGGTGTGGACCGCAAAGCCCGCGCCAAACAAAAACCCCCAGGCGAAGCCGTGGGGGTCGATCATCAGCTTTGTGTGCAGATGGGTGGGATCAACGACCCCAACTGCGTACCTCGCCGCAATCCATATGCACGAAGTTCGACCGTGAATAGCGCCCGACACCGCCGGCGCGGCAGGCCTGCGCTGCGCGAGCGATTTGTCCGACGGAGCGCGACGAAAGCCGCAGATCGGCCGCTTGCCCCTTCATGTGAAGCGAGTTTTTGGCAACGCCCCGCGAGCGGCTACGCAGCATCGCGTTGGTCTGCGGGCTGCGATAGCCAGAGAGCAGCATATAGGGCTCGCTCACATCCATGAGGTTGTGCGCGGCCGCCATGATATCAATGGTGCGAAGGTCGATTGACTTAACCTGATTGCTGCGCCAGTCGCGCATGAAGTGGTTCACTTCTTTGACAGCGTCCTTGATATAATCGCCGTCGATCCAATATATCATATCGATCCGCTCGCCAGTGCGACCGGAATACATGCGGATGCGTCGGATGTCGCCGCCTCCGCGCAGGAAGCCTGCGGCTTGGGAGTAGGTGGGCGCTGCCGCAACAGCGCTCGCTGCAAACGCACCCAATAGAGCGCGCCGGGTCAGACCCGTCGATGTGATGTCAGTCATTTACTGCGTCGTCCCGTACTAGTCCTGCCTGCGCCCGATGTTACGGGTGCTTTATTAATATTCATCCCCAAGTGGTGACGTTATGCCATAGAGAGATTCGTCGGCCAAGCGAGGATTTTTTGGTTGAAAGACTAGGGGGAATTTTCGGCAATTTTCTGCGCAAAGAGACATCAATGCATGTTATTTTGGCAAACGTGGCATAGGGGCAACGCTGCGACGCGATGCACCGCTGCACCATATGCAAAAACTGTGCGGCCATGAAATAATTGTGAGTGGACATTTTCCGCTTTTGTTACCGAAAATTACAGAAGGGGTTACGAGTGATGCGTTTAACAAGGGTTTTTGAGGACTTCCCCATGACTGACCAAAAACAGCGTCAACAAAGCAAAACGCTGTCGGCGATTTTCCGCGCGGCTGTTGTGGCCGTTGTGATGGGTGCGCCTGTTGCGGCGCAAGAAATGGCGTTCAAACAATCGGTCGCTGCAGCGACCTATGGCAGTGAACATCTCGGCACGTTTTATCGCGAGAACGCCTATCAGCCGGTCTGGACGGGCGATGGACCCGCGTTTCAGGCGCGACGCGCGGCGCTGATCAGCGCGTTGCGGAACACGGATGTGCACGGCCTGCCGTCGGGGCGCTATGACGTTGCGGCTCTCATCGAGCAGATGTCGCAGGCCAAGACCCGGCAGGATCTTGCACAGGTCGAGGTCGCGATGAGCCGCGCCTTTCTGAAGCTGGCACGCGACCTGCAATCGGGTATTGTGCGGCCTTCGGATATTGACGCGGAATTCATGGTGCGCAAGGTCGAACGGCCTGACCCTGTTGCTACGCTCAGTGGTCTGATCGGGGCAGAACCCAATGCCTATTTGCGCGGGCTTGCCCCGGCCTCACCACAATACCGCGCGCTGCAAAAGGAAAAGATGAACCTTGAAGCGCTGCTGGCGCAAGGTGGCTGGGGGGCTGGAATCCCCTCGGGCAAGCTCGAACTGGGCAGCGAAGGGCAGGGCGTCATTGCGCTGCGTAACCGTCTGGTTGCGATGGGCTATATGCGCCCCAGCGCCGGTCGCGGGTTCGACACCACCATGCAGTCGGCCGTGCAAGCGTTTCAGGCCGCGCACGGGCTGAAGCAGGATGGCGTTGCCGGTCCCGGCACCATCGAAGAGATGAACCGCTCGGTGTCGGACCGGCTGAAGTCGGTGATCGTGGCGCTGGAGCGCGAGCGCTGGCTGCCTGAGAAACGCGGCACCCGTCATGTGCTGGTCAACCAGACCGATTTCTCGGCCAAGATCGTCGATGATGGCCGGATCACCTTCGAGACGCGCGCCGTGATCGGCAAGAACACCCATGACCGTCAGAGCCCCGAATTCTCGGACGAGATGGAGCATATGGTCATCAACCCAAGCTGGTATGTGCCGCGCTCGATCATCGGCAAGGAATATCTGCCCAAGTTGCAAGCCAACCCCTATGCAGTGGGGCATCTGGAGATCACCGATCGTCGGGGCCGGGTCGTCAATCGTGGCGCGGTGGATTTCACGCAATATTCCCGTCGCAACTTCCCCTTTGCCATGCGGCAGCCACCCAGCACCAAAAACGCGCTGGGTCTGGTGAAGTTCATGTTCCCGAACAAATACAATATCTACCTGCATGATACGCCGCAGAAGAGCCTGTTTGCCCGGGAAACCCGTGCGTTTTCACACGGGTGCATCCGTTTGGCGCAACCGTTCGATTTCGCCTACGCGCTGCTGGCCAAGCAGGAAGAAAACCCAAAGGCGTTCTTCCACCGTGTTCTGGACACCAAGCGCGAAACCAAGGTGGAACTGGAGCAGAAAGTGCCAGTGCATCTGATCTACCGGACCGCCTTTGTTGGCGCGGATGGCAAGGCGCAGTTTCGTCGCGACGTCTATGGCCGTGATGCCAAGATCTGGAAGGCATTGAACCGGGCAGGGGTGGTTCTTCCCGGCGTTCAGAGCTAAGCACTGGGGCATCCGAACAAGCCGGAGGCCCTAACGTGTTCACAGTTCAGCAAATTGCCGAAACGCTCGGCGCCGAGGCGGCGGGCGATCTGTCGCTGGAAATCCAGCGTGCGGCGGAACCGGGCGATGCCTCTGACACGGATCTGGCGCTTGCCATGTCTCCGAAATATGCCGAAGCGCTATCAGCGGGCCAGGCCAAAGTAGCGATCCTTTGGCCCGACGCAGACTGGCAGGCACTCGGGCTTCAGGCCGCGATATTTGCACCCCGCCCGCGCATGGCGATGGCCGGTGTGACCGGGATGCTCGATGCGGGGCAGGGTGTGGCGCCTGGGATTCATCCTTCGGCAGTCATCGATCCCAGCGCTGAACTGGCCCCGGATGTTGCGGTCGGGCCATTGGCGGTGATCGGCGCGCGAGTGCGGATCGGTGCAGGGTCGGTCATTGGCCCGCAATGCAGCATCGGTATGGATGCCGCGCTGGGAGAAGGCGCCTATCTGCGCGATCATGTCAGCATCGGCGCACGGGTTACCATCGGCGACCGCTTCATCGCCCAGCCCGGCGCCCGGATCGGGGCGGACGGTTTCAGCTTTGTCACACCCGAGGTTTCGGCCGCCGAAAATGCCCGCAAAACGATGGGCGATGCCGGGGATGCACGGGCGCAATCCTGGCTCCGCATCCATTCGCTAGGTGCCGTGGAAATAGGTGACGATGTCGAGATCGGCGCCAACTCGACGGTCGACAATGGCACTATTCGCAACACGCGGATCGGCAGTGGCACCAAGCTGGATAACCTCGTGCATGTGGGCCACAACACCCGCACAGGTACCGATTGCCTGCTCTGCGGTCATACAGGTGTCTCTGGTTCGGTCGAGATCGGCAACAATGTGGTGCTGGGCGGCATGTGCGGCGTGGTCGACAACATCTTTATCGGCGACGGCGTTGTGGCGGGTGGCGGGTCGAAGATTCTGTCAAATGTTCCGGCGGGCCGCGTGATCATGGGATATCCGGCGATCAAGATGGATAGCCACACCGAAATCTACAAAACGCAGCGTCGCCTACCCAGATTGGCCCGTGACGTCGAGACGCTGAAAAAGGCGGTTTCCAAACCCGACCCCAGCGATTAAATCTGCGACGACACAAACAGACAGAGGTCTGACATGAGCATCAGCGACCGCGTCATTGCCATCATTGCTGAACAGGCGGTATTGGAGCCATCCGACGTGACGCCGGATAGCACCCTGGAGGATCTGGGCATCGATAGCCTGGGGCTGGTCGAAAGCATCTTCGCCATTGAAGAAGAGTTCGACATCTCGATTCCCTTCAACGCGAACGAACCCGAGGCGAGTGATTTCGACATCTCGAATGTGGCGGCGATCATCGCGGGCATCGAGAAGCTGGTGTCGGAAAAGGTCTGATTCCCGGATATGAAACGCGTAGTCATCACCGGCGCCGGGACGATCAATGCGCTTGGCCATTCCGTTCCCGACACGCTTGAGGCCATGCGCGAAGGGCGCTGCGGCATCGGAGAACTGGATTTCCGAGATGTTGACCGGCTTGCGATCAAGATCGGCGGTCAGGTGCGCGGCTTCGAAGCCGAGGGCCGCTTCAACCGGCAGCAGATGACGCTCTATGACCGGTTTACACAATTCACGCTGACAGCAGCCAAAGAGGCGATCGACCAGTCGGGCATCGAGTTTCATGGCGATCTGGCCGCGCGCTCGGGCGTAGTTTTGGGCACGGCAGGCGGTGGCGTCAGCACATGGGATGACAATTACCGCTCGGTCTATGAGGACGGCAAGAACCGGGTTCACCCCTTTGTTGTGCCAAAACTGATGAACAACGCGGCAGCGAGCCACGTCTCGATGGAGTACAACCTCAAAGGGCCGTCGTTCACCGTCTCAACTGCCTGCGCCTCATCCAATCACGCCATGGCGCTGGCGTTTTCGATGGTGCGTAGCGGGGCTGCCCCCGCGATGGTCACCGGTGGCTCTGAATCGATGCTGTGCTTTGGCGGCGTGAAGGCCTGGGAAGGCCTGCGGGTCATGTCCAAGGATGCCTGCCGCCCGTTCAGCGCCAACCGCAATGGCATGGTGCAGGGCGAGGGCGCGGGAATCTTCGTGTTCGAAGACTACGACCATGCGCGTAAGCGCGGCGCTGATATCCTATGCGAGGTGGTGGGGTTTGCTATGTCCTCGGACGCCGCCGATATCGTGATGCCTTCGAAACAGGGCGCGGCGCGGGCCATGTCAGGCGCGCTGGCCGATGCGGGAATCGATCCCGATCAGGTGGGCTATATCAATGCCCACGGCACTGGGACGGCCGCTAATGACAAGACCGAATGCGCCGCCGTGGCAGGCGTGTTTGGTCCGCATGCCGACAACCTGATGATCAGTTCCACCAAATCCATGCATGGCCACTTGATCGGTGGCACCGGTGCGGTGGAACTGCTGGCCTGCATCATGGCCCTGCGCGACGGGGTGATCGCCCCGACAATCAGCTATGAAGAGGCCGACCCGGAATGCGCGCTGGACGTGGTCCCGAACGAGGCGCGCGAAACGCAGGTTGACGTGGCCTTAACCAACGCCTTCGCTTTTGGCGGACTGAACGCGGTTCTGGCGCTGCGCAAGGCCTAAGCGCCGCGCAGCGATCCGCTTGTAAGTTGACGAGATATTCCCAGCGAGTAAGTGACGGAACAATGCCCCGTCACCAAAGTATCAGTTGTCGACCACATCCACAGCGTCGAACCCGGCAGTGAACCCCTTGAGCGACACTTTGATATCGATCTTCTGGTCCGGGGCCGGGTAGGGCACCAGCGTGATGGTCGCCTCGGTCCCCTTTTTCATCGCGTCTATGTCGGCCTGGGTCAGCCCGATCTGTGCGACGCAACCGATTGGGTTGCAGAACGTGTAGTTGTAGCGTTTGCCCGGTGCCCCATCGACCGAAATCGTGAGCGGCGCGGTCAGCAAGGTCTCAAGCGGAACAATGATCGTCGCCCCTGCGATGGCTGCACCACTGTTCTTGATCCGGAACAGCGTCATTTCGGCCATCGGGTTGCCGTCCGAACCGTTCATGATCTGAAGCAGTGAACAGGGATCGGTTTCCGCTTCGGTCTTGATGCAAGCCAGGTCCCAATCCCCAAAGGTCTCTTTCGGGTAACGGCTGCCCAGTTGCGGACCGTCAGTGACCGGCTTGCCGAGATCCAGAATCCCCTCGCTCTGGGCGTTTTCAACCGCCCCGCCATCGCTGCTCTGGGTTTCGCCCGTGTCTTGCGCATAGGTCGCGGTGCTCAGCGCCAGAAGGGCCGCCAAACAGGCCGGTGTCAGTGTCTTGAACATGCTTGCCTCTTGGATTTTCGCTCTGTTTGAGCCGGGTCTAGCATGGTCGCCGGGGCGTGTCAGGCGCAATTGGTGGGTGCAGGCGCGTTTTGCCAAAAACAGCAGAAACAACAGGGTCACAGAAAGCAAAAAGAGAGGCCGTTGATCAGCCTCTCTTCAGAAAGTTTTCTCCCCGTCGGACTGGCCGACTTATTTATGCGCAAACGTTACGAGAGCAAAGCCAACGGGTCAACAGCTAAGCGCAAAAAAACGAATCACGCGGGTGGAAACTCATAAAAAATGCCGTGCCCGGAGGCACGGCCAGTCTGACAGGGAGGAAACTGCCCCACCAAACGGCAGGACAGAAAGCACTATCGCAGGCAAAGGTTAAGTTTGTATGGTCGGGGCGAAACGGTGATATCGAGGCGTAAGAATAATGGATGGCAAGATTTTTCTCGGCGGTGGCGGGCCGGACTACAGCGTGAACCAGGGGCTGTCGCTGCACTATGCCAACCGGCACGGCCTGATCGCCGGGGCAACGGGTACGGGCAAGACCGTCACGCTGCAGATCCTGGCAGAAGGGTTTTCCGATGCCGGGGTCCCGGTTTTTCTGGCCGATGTCAAAGGTGACCTGTCTGGCCTCGCCAAATCCGGGAGCGCCGACCACAAGCTGCATCAGGCCTTCACGGATCGCGCTGCTCAAATCGGGTTTGAGACTTACGACTACCGCGCCAGCCCGGTGACCTTCTGGGATCTTTTCGGCGCGCAGGGGCACCCGGTGCGCACGACGGTCAGCGAGATGGGCCCGCTCTTATTGTCGCGCCTGCTGGAATTGACAGAAGCGCAGGAGGGTATCCTGAACATCGCCTTTCGTCTGGCCGATGAAGAAGGCTTGCCGCTGCTCGATCTCAAGGACTTGCAGGCGCTGCTGGTCTGGATCGGGGAAAACCGGGCGCAGCTGTCCCTTCGGTACGGCAATATCTCGACCGCATCGGTGGGGGCCATACAACGCCGTCTGCTGGTGATCGAGAACCAAGGGGCGAGCAAGCTCTTTGGCGAGCCGGCACTGGAATTGTCGGATCTAATGCGTCAGGACGCGGACGGGCGCGGGATGATCAACATCTTGGCCTCGGACAAGCTGATGGCGGCACCGGGGCTTTATGCCACCTTCCTGCTTTGGCTGCTGAGCGAGTTGTTCGAGGAACTGCCAGAGGTGGGCGACCCCGAGAAGCCAAAGCTGGTGTTCTTTTTTGACGAGGCGCATCTGCTCTTTGACGATGCCCCCAAAGTGCTGGTCGACAAGGTGGAGCAGGTGGCGCGGCTGATCCGATCCAAAGGGGTTGGCGTCTATTTCATCACCCAGAACCCGGCCGATGTGCCTGAGGATATTCTGGGTCAACTCGGTAATCGCATCCAGCACGCGCTGCGGGCCTTTACCGCGCGCGACCGCAAGAACCTGCGGCTGGCCGCCGAGACCTATCGCGAGAACCCGGCCTTCGATACCGAAGAGGCCATCCGCGAGGTCGGCGTGGGTGAGGCGGTGACCTCGATGCTGCAAAAGAAGGGCATACCTGGAATCGTCGAGCGCACGCTCATTCGCCCGCCATCATCGCAGCTTGGCCCGATCACGGCTGCGGAACGCAAAGCGATGCTTGCCAGCTCGGACCTGGCCGGAAAATACGACAAGACGCTGGATCGCAAATCGGCTTTCGAAATCCTGTCATCCCGCGCCGATCAGGCCGCCAAAGAGGCCGAAACCGCCGAGACCGCCGCCGAGGAACAACCGCCCGCGCAGCGCGAATACGCCTCCGCCCGGCGCTATAGCGGGTCGCGGGTCAGCCGATCCTCCTCTCGCATCACCCGACACAAGGATACCTTCGCCAGCGCGATGGGCGAGGCGGTTATCAAGGAGTTGAAAGGGACAACAGGACGCCGTCTAGTGCGCGGCATTCTCGGCAGCCTGTTCAAAGGGCGCTAACGTCGTTTTTCACGCCTGCCTTCTTCCCTGCAGATATCGTCCGCTTCCTGCACGCCCATGTTGTTGGGGCGATCGATGGCGCGGTCCCACACCACGAGATCCTTTGAATAGAGCTGGCAGGTGACGATGCCTTTTGCGGACTGAACTTGAACCGGTGTTGTCTCATAATTCTCCGGTGACGGCACGCACCCTGACAGGATCACGGCAACGGCACAGGCGAAACCCGGAACGGTACTCTTTACACTTTTCATTGTTTTCTTCCCCCAAAGAAACATCGAAAAGGTATAAGCCCTCTGCAAGCACTGCGGAAGGGGAAGATCGCGTGGTGCGCGTCACTTCTGCGTGCGGGCTTACTTCTCTGGGATCAATCCGCGCGGGCTGAAGCGCAATACGACAAGTAGAATTATTCCCATTGTTAACAGACGCATATGGGCTGCCGCATCGATCAAATGCGACTTCAATCCACTGCCCTCGGGCAGGCCCGAGGTGATCACCTGCATCAGCCAAAGGCCAATCGGTTCCACCTGCACCCATAGGAACCAGATGAGAAACGCTCCCAACACAGCGCCAAAATTGTTTCCCGATCCGCCAACGATTACCATCACCCAGATCAGGAAAGTGAACCTCAGCGGCTGGTAAGTGCCGGGTGTCAATTGCCCGTCCAGCGTGGTGATCATCGCCCCCGCGATGCCGCAGATCGCTGACCCCAGAACGAAGATCTGCAGGTGGCGGCGGGTCACGTCCTTGCCCATCGCCTCGGCCGCGACCTCATTGTCACGGATCGCCCGCATCATCCGGCCCCAGGGGCTGTGCAGAGCTTTCTGAGCCATCCAGAGCAGGACAAGCAGCACCGTGAGGAACAACAAGGAATAGACCAGTTTGACGTAAAGCGTCGAGGCAATGACCGGATCAAGGCCGATGGAGGTGGCCGTATCGACAAATCCCGGATCGTTCTGCAGGTCGATCTCATAAGCCATCGGTCGCGGGATGCCGATCACATTTTTGACGCCACGCGCCAGCCAGTCCTCGTTCTTGATCACCGCGATGATGATCTCGGCAATACCCAGTGTTGCGATGGCCAGATAGTCCGAACGCAGCCCCAGGGCCGTCTTGCCGATCAGCCAGGCCGCGCCCGCCGCCAGCAGGCCGCCCACTGGCCAGGCCACCAGCACTGGCAGGCCCAGCCCGCCAAGATACCCTTCGGCGGCGGGGTTCACCGCCTCGACCGCAAGCACGGCGGGATCGAAGACCCGGCGATAGATGATGAAACCGATCACCAGAATCGCAATCACGGTCAAAGTACGCGCCCGGCCCTTGGGCATCTTTGCCATGGCCAGTACCGCCAGCCAGACGGTCAACACCCCGAGCAACAACCCGATGATCACCCCGGCGCCACCTTGCGACCAGGCCGCGGGGACCGGTGGCATCGACACGAGTACGGCGGCCAGACCACCCAGCGCCACAAATCCCATGACACCCACATTGAAGAGCCCCGCAAACCCCCATTGCAGGTTCACCCCAAGCGCCATGATGGCCGAGATCAGCCCCATGTTCAGAATGAACAGCGCACTGTTCCAGCTCTGCATGAAACCGGTCAGCAGGATCAATGCGGCAACGATGGCGAACAGCCCGGTATTCCTGACGCTCTCGCTCATATCGTTTGCCCCCTGAACAGGCCCGTCGGTCGGAAGAGCAGCACGATCAGCAGGATCACGAAGCTGACCGCAAATTTGTAATCGGTGCTCAGCAGTTGCGCGAGGCCCGACGGCTCAAGCGCCTCGGGCATCATGTAGACCAGCACTTTCTTCCACGCATAGGTGATCAGCACCTCGGAAAACGCGATCAGGAAGCCACCTGCAATTGCCCCCAGCGGATTGCCAAGTCCACCGACAATGGCCGAGGCGAAGATCGGCAGCAGCAGTTGGAAATAGACGAAGGGACGGAAGCTCTTGTCGAGCCCATAAAGCACCCCCGCCGTGGTCGCCAGCGCCGCCACGATCAGCCACGTATACATGACCACGCGTTCGGGGTTGATCCCGGAAAGCAGCGCCAGGTCCTCGTTGTCGGAATAGGCACGCATCGACTTGCCGGTGCGGGTGCGGTTCAGGAACCAGAACAGCAGCGCCACGCAGATCACCGCCACCACAACGGTGATGCCTTGGGTGGTCTTGATCGCCAAGCCCTCTTTCAGCCCGGTCATCGCCTTGAACTCGCGCGCCGAGATGATGAACCGCTCACCATCCACAAACCGCTGATCGCCGGGGCCGATGATGAAGCGCGTCAAGCCGTTGAAGATGAACATCACGCCCATCGAGACAATGACCAATATCACCGGCTTGGCTTTCTGCTCGCGATAGAAGCGATAGACCATCCTGTCGGTCACCAGCAGCAGCGCCATGCAGCCGAGTATTGCGAAGGGCAGGGCGAGCAGGGCGGTCGGCAGCGGCCCGAGGCTGATCCCCACACTCTGCATCCACCACGTGACCAGCACCGCGATCATCGCGCCAAAGGCCATCGTGTCGCCATGGGCAAAATTCGAGAACCGCAGAATGCCATAGATCATCGTCACCCCCAGCGCGCCGAGTGCAAGCTGGCTGCCATAAGCGATGGCGGGGATCAGAACGAAGTTGGAGAGGGCCACGAGGGCGTTGAGGAGGTCCACTAGTTCGCAACCCCACAAGTGCCATCGTAATAGTCAGTAATAGCACTGCTACCCTGTGGTTGGTTTCTGAAGCGAAGTGTCGGATTCTGTTTCCCATAGGAGAAATTTACGAAAGACGATCCGACCCTAAAGTTCACGGAGATGTTCCTTCTGCGAACTTTCTGGGAAACGACTTGTCGCGCTTTGCCGTCGTAGTCCAGCGAAGAGGTTGTCGGATCCCAAGTCACAGCAATGTTCACGTCTTCACATTGTGAAAAATCGACCCGACGGTCGGGCAGAATTCTCATATTCTTGCCATCATAGCAGTGCTTGTCAAAAGCGCAGGTCAGCTTTGTTTTTTTCAGATCAACTGACTTTGCCGCCGCTGCTCCCGCCAGCGCTGTACTCGCTAGTGCCAACACGGCAAGCAGGTTCGCTCTTTTAACGCGCATCATCATCCCCCCAAGAAACTCTTGCGCACTTCGGGATCGGCCAGCAGTTCCTTGCCCGTCCCCGTATATGCATTCCGCCCCTGCACCAGAACATAGCCTTTATCTGCAATCTCAAGGGCTTGCTTGGCGTTTTGTTCCACCATCAGGATCGGCAGGCCGGTGCGTGAGACTTCGATGATCCGGTCGAAAAGCTCATCCATCACGATGGGCGAAACGCCCGCGGTGGGTTCGTCCAGCATCAGCACCTTGGGCTGGGTCATCAGCGCGCGGCCCACGGCGACCTGCTGGCGCTGTCCGCCCGACAATTCGCCCGCCGCTTGATTGCGCTTGTCTTTGAGGATCGGGAACAGGTGATAGACCTGCTCCATCGTGCCCGAGATATCGTCGCGCCGAATGAATGCGCCCATCTCAAGGTTCTCCTCCACCGTCATCGAGGTGAAGATGTTCGAGGTCTGCGGCACAAAGCCCATCCCCTTGACCACCCGGTCCTGTGGAGTAAGCGCCGTGATATCCTCTCCATCCAGCCGCACATGGCCGGACCGCACATCCAGCATCCCGAACACCGCCTTCATCGCCGTGGACTTGCCAGCGCCATTGGGGCCGACAATAACCGCGATCTCGCCGGGGTTCACCGCAATGGTGCAGTCATGGAGGATGTCCGGGCCCTTGCCGTAGCCACCGGTCATGGTGTCACCGATCAGAAACGGCTCAGCCATCGCTCGTCTCCAGCTTAGCCTTGTTCTTCAGGCCGGTGCCTAGATAGGCCTCGATCACGTGCTCGTTGGCCTTGATCTCGTCCAGCGTGCCTTCGGCCAGCACCTTGCCCTCGGCCATGCAGATCACCGGGTCACAGAGGCGACCGATGAAATCCATGTCGTGTTCGATCACCACGAAGGTATAGCCGCGTTCCTTGTTCAGACGAATGATCGCGTCGCCGATGGTGTTGAGCAGGGTGCGGTTCACGCCTGCACCAACCTCGTCCAGAAAGACGATCTTGGCATCCACCATCATGGTGCGGCCAAGCTCCAGCAGCTTTTTCTGTCCGCCCGAGACCTGACCCGCCTTGTGATCGGCCAGATGTTCGATGGTCAAGAATTCCAGCACCTCATCGGCCTTGGCGCGCAGGGCGCGCTCCTCATCGGCGATGCGCTTGCGTCCGAACCAGGTGTTCCAGAGCGACTCGCCCGATTGCCCACCGGGCACCATCATCAGGTTTTCGTGGCAGGACATGGTGGCAAACTCATGCGCGATCTGAAAGGTACGCAAGAGCCCCTTGTGAAACAGCGTATGTGGCGGCAGGCCGGTTATGTCCTCGCCATCCATGGTCACGCGACCCGATGATGGTGGAAGAACGCCCGCTATGACATTGAAAAGGGTTGTCTTTCCTGCGCCATTTGGGCCGATCAAGCCAGTGATTGTCCCCTGAGAAATTTCCAACGTCGCCCCATCGACGGCGTGGAAGCCACCGAAATGCTTGTGCACGTCTTCTACGGTGATCATGAAGAACTGTCCCCGCGCCGCTTTGCTGCGGCTTTTGGCTTTATTGAAACAGCCCGAGGGCGGACCCCGGGCCGTTCAATTCGTTCAGGATCAGAGGATCAGCGGAAGCCAACCGTCTCGTTCTTGCCGTCCTTGACCTCTATCTCGCGATAGCTGCCCGCGCTTTCGCCCGGTCCAATCAGTTCGACAGCCGAGCCGCCGACATAGTCGATTTGGCCGCCATCCTTGAGGATCTGCAGACCTTTGGCCAGCTCGCCAGGATAGATTTTCTCACCCGGTGCATTGGCGACTTCCATGATCTTCGGGCCGTATTCCGCCGGATCGGTTGAATTGGCCGCCTGCATCGCGAACATGAAGAGCGCCGCCGCGTCGTAGCTTTCCGGTGCGTAGGGCGATGTGGCGTCAAACCCATCACCCGCGAGCGCGGTCAGACGCTCGATACCTTCACCGCCCGAACCCGCAATCTGCCCGAACGAGCCGTTCAGGTCGGGGCCCACATTGGCGGGCAGGCTGTCGCCGATCATACCGCCTGGCAGGCCGAACGTATCGAACGCACCACTGTCCAGCGAGGACTGGATGATGCCCAAACCGCCCTGGTCCAGATACCCCGCGACCACCAGCATATCGCCACCGGCCGAGGCCAGCGCGCCCACTTCGGCGGAGTAGTCGCCCTTGCCATCCTCATGCGCGGCCGAGATGGTTACTTCGCCGCCCGCGGCCTCGAAGGCGGTGGTGATGGCATCGGCCAGACCCTTGCCATAGTCGTTGTTGGTATAAGTCAGCGCGATGGAGTTGATGCCACGATCTTTCAGCACATCGGCCATCACTTCGCCTTCGCGCGCATCCGAGGGCGCAGTGCGGAAGAACAGATCGTTGTCTTCGACCGTGGTAAGGCCCGGCGAAGTGGCCGAAGGCGAGATCATTACCATCCCGTTCGGGATCGCCACATTCTGCAGGATCGCGCCGGTCACGCCAGAGCAATCTCCGCCGATAAGCCCATGAATACCATCGGAAATCAGACGTTCGGCGTTTGATGTCGCCAGGCCGTTGTCAATACAGTTGGTGTCAGCACGCATCGGCACAACAGTGGCACTGTCCAGCAGCAGACCGCTCTCCGTGACTTCCTGCATGGCAAGCTCGGCACCCGACGCCATGGCTGGGGCAAGCGATTCAATCGGGCCGGTGAAGCCGATCAGAATGCCCAGCTTGACCTCATTGGCGTGCCCATCGGCAAAGGCGGCGCCAGACAACAAAGCAGCGGCCGCTGTAGCGCTCAGCAATTTTTTCATGGAGTTACTCCCAGTTTGGTCGTTTTTTGTTCTGATCCGACCCTAGGCAAGAGCCATGCAAAAGAAAAGTCCAAAGAAAACCACTTGGCATGAGGTAAACTTCACGAGGAACAGGCTCGCCCTGCGGTGATCGAGTGTTAGATGTTGAACAGGTATTCTCAGAGTTTCGGGAGGTTTCATGCGTCTTCTCATTTTGGTGTTTTCTGCGCTCTCTATGGTGGGCACAGCGCAAGCTGCCGATCGGCTGCAAACCAGTTCCGGACCGGTGACGTTGACCCGTATGGCCTCCGACCTCGATGCGCCTTGGGCTATTGCCCATCTGCCCGACGGGGGCTTTCTGGTGACAGAGCGTGCAGGTGATCTGTTTTTTGTTGCGGATGGTCGCAAAACCCGCGTCAAAGGCGTGCCCAAAGTGGTGGCGCGGGGGCAGGGGGGATTGCTGGACGTCACGCTGCCACGCGATTTTGCGCAAAGCCGCGAAGTTTTTCTAACCTTTTCGAAAAAGATGCGAGGCGGCGCAGGTACGGCACTGGCGGTGGGTCGGCTGAGCGAGGATAACAGCCGATTGCAGGACGTCCGGGTGATTTTCGAGGCGTCCGAGGGCCGCTCGGGCGGGCGCCATTTCGGAAGCCGCGTGGTCGAGGCGCCCGATGGCAAGCTTTTCGTCACGATAGGCGAGCGCGGTGACCGACCTTCGGCGCAGGATGCGAGCAACCACAATGGAACGATCATCCGGATCAATCGGGATGGATCTGTGCCCGCTGACAATCCCTTTGTCGGCGTCGCGGGCGCGCAGCCCGAAATCTGGTCTTATGGCCACCGCAATCCTCAAGGGGCCGGTCTGGACCTAAAGGGCCGGCTCTGGACCTCGGAACATGGCGCGCAAGGCGGGGATGAGGTGAATCTGATCCGCAAGGGCGCGAATTACGGCTGGCCGGTGATATCCTATGGGCGGCACTACTCGGGCAAGAAGATCGGCGAAGGCACCGCCAAGTCGGGAATGGAACAGCCTGAACACTATTGGGACCCGTCCATCGCGCCCTCGGGGCTGATGGTCTATTCCGGTGAGCTTTGGCCGGATTGGCGCGGTGATATTTTTGTGGGATCGCTCAAGTTCGATTACATCTCGCGGCTGTCGGGGAATGACCTGCGTGAGGTCGAGAAAATCTCGGGGTCGGAAACAAGCCGGGTGCGCGACATTGTCGAGGCTCCGGACGGATCGATCTGGTTCATTTCGGTGGGCGACGGGGCGGTTTACCGGATGACGCCAGGCTGATCCGAAACAGCAAGAAAACAAAAAGAGGAGGCGACCGCCTCCTCTTTTTTGTCCGATCAGCCAAGCTGGGCGCCAGGCAACAAATCTAATGGATCGATGCCGCATAAGGCGCGTTTTGGTAAACGCTGGCATAGGCCTTCCGATGGATGTCGGTGCGATCAATGCCAATGTCATCCAACTGCTGATCGCTCAGGTTTTCCAGCTCACGCACGGTTCTGGTATAAAGCGCGCGGCGATATTGCTCGAGTTTGTTCTCTGCCCAGCCAGAATAGAGCCACATGAGGAAACCGGGGTGGGTCGCTGTGTTTACATGTGCCATGAGATGTTCCTCCAATTTGCTATCGGATGCTCCGATACAAATTGATGAAAGCACCGCGACTTAACGCGTCCGGAACGCAAAGTTAAAATTTGTTCATTTTCCGGTCGATGGTGCGGAGAGCTCCTACACCATATCTAACACGGGGCCCGTCGAATGATCAGCGGCGAGCGAGGGTCGTAGCCTAGCCCGACACTCGCCCGGCTTGTGCCCCACGCTCACGATAGGGCGTGGTGTTGTAATGGGCACGGTAGCACTTCGAGAAATGGCTGGGCGAGGCAAAGCCGCAGGCCAGCGCCACGTTGATCACCGTCATATCCGTCTGCATCAACAGGTTGCGCGCCTTTTGCAACCGCAGCTCCATGTAATACCGTTTGGGACTGCGGTTCAAGTATCGGCGGAACAGCCGTTCCAACTGCCGCGTGGACATGCCCACATCTTTGGCAAGGATCGACGGGCTGATCGGTTCCTCGATATTGGCCTCCATCATCTGGATCACCTGGCTCAGCTTGGGATGACGCACGCCAATCCGGGTCGGGACTGAAAGCCGCTGGGTGTCCTGATCGGTACGGATGGTGGAATAAATCATCTGGTCGGCCACCGCATTGGCCAGATCCTCGCCAAAATCATCGGCAATGATCTTGAGCATCAGATCGATGGACGAGGTGCCGCCTGCTGTGGTCATCCGGTTGCCATCGATCAGAAAGACCGATTTGGTCAGCTCGACCTCGTCGAATTCTTCGGTGAAGCTGTCGGAGTTTTCCCAGTGAATGGTGGCGCGTTTGCCATCCAGCAGCCCCGCCTTGGCCAGCGTGAATGCCCCGGTGCACAGCCCGCCGATCCTGATTCCCTTGCGGGCCTCGCGGCGCAGCCAGCTAAGCAGGCGTTTGGTGGTGGCCTGTTGCACATCGACGCCGCTGCAAATCAGCGCTGTATCGTCGCGCGACAGCTCGATCAGATCGCTGTCAAGCTTGAAACTGGTGCCCGCCGAGCAATGCGTCAGGTCTCCGCCTTCGCCAATCAGGCTCCAGCTATACAGGGTGCGGCCCGACATGCGGTTGGCGATTCTCAGACTGTCCAGCGCCGAGGCAAAGGACAGCACCGAAAACTTGTCCAGCAGGACAAAGACATAGTGCTTTGGCTTGGTGGATTCGGTGTCCACATCGACAACTTGGCGTTGCTCTTTCATTTCAGGATCTTCCCAAACTTGCGCCTGTCGCGAATTCTGCGAAGCAGGGTGGCGTGCGCAGCACCATGCTCTGACGGAAATTGCTACGTCAAGGCCCTCAAATCACGTATGGCCTCTGTTTCAGGCTTTTTGTATAGAAGCGTCCTGAACAGATCTTAGCGGAGATAAAGAGCTATGAGTGAGTGGCAAAAAACCGACTGGCGCAACAAGCCTCGGGTTCAGATGCCCGACTATACCGATCCGGCGGCCCTGGCTGCGGTTGAGGCGCAGCTTGCGAAGTATCCTCCGCTGGTTTTTGCCGGCGAGGCGCGGCGGCTGAAACAGCATATCGGTGCGGCTGGTCGAGGCGAAGCGTTCCTGCTGCAGGGCGGCGATTGCGCCGAAAGCTTCGAGCAATTCAGTGCAGATGGGATTCGCGACACGTTCAAGGTGATGCTGCAGATGGCAATGGTGCTGACCTATGGCGCCAAGGTCCCGGTGGTTAAACTGGGCCGTATGGCAGGCCAGTTCGCCAAACCGCGCAGCGCGCCCACCGAGGTGGTGGATGGTGTGGAACTGCCCAGCTACCGTGGCGATATCATCAATGAACTGGCCTTCACGCCCGAGGCGCGCATCCCCGATCCGGCCAAGATGCTGCAAGCCTACACACAGGCGGCAGCCACGCTGAACCTGATCCGGGCTTTTTCGACCGGGGGCTACGCGGATGTGCATCAGGTCCATGCCTGGACGCTGGGCTTTACCGAAAGTGAAAAGGCCGAGGCTTATCGTGAAGTGGCCAACCGGATCACCGACACGCTCGATTTCATGAAAGCCGCCGGGGTGACCAATGACGCCGCCCACACGCTGCAGTCGGTCGAATTCTACACCAGCCACGAAGGTCTTCTGCTGGAGTATGAAGAGGCGCTGACGCGGCTTGATTCGACCTCGGGCAACTGGCTGGCGGGCTCGGGTCACATGATCTGGATCGGCGACCGCACCCGTCAGCCCGACGGGGCGCATGTGGAGTTTGCGCGCGGCGTGCTGAATCCGATTGGTCTGAAATGCGGCCCGACGACAACGCCCGAAGACCTCAAGGTGCTGATGAGCAAGCTGAACCCCGAAAACGAGGAGGGGCGTCTGACCCTGATCGCCCGCTTCGGCGCAGGCAAGGTCGGCGAGCATCTGCCGCGCCTGATCAACGCGGTGAAAGAAGAGGGTGCAACCGTGACCTGGGTCTGCGACCCGATGCATGGCAACACGATCAAGTCGGCCACCGGTTACAAGACCCGGCCATTCAATTCGGTTCTGGGCGAGGTACGCGACTTCTTCGCGGTGCATCAGGCCGAGGGCACCATCCCCGGTGGCGTGCATTTCGAGATGACCGGTCAGGACGTGACCGAATGCACCGGTGGCGTGCGCGCCGTAACCGAAGAGGATCTGAGCGACCGCTACCATACCGCCTGCGATCCGCGTCTGAATGCGAACCAGTCACTGGAACTGGCCTTCCTCGTGGCCGAGGAACTGTCGCAGCGCCGCCAAAATGGCAGCAAGCGCGCCGCCAGCTAGGCGCAACGGCCATAGCCGATCTGGATGAGGCGGGCGGCTTGCCCGCCTTTTTCATGTCTCGCTGACCAGAACCAACCGGAACAGCGACCGTTCGGCTTGCCGTTGGGGCGCACTGGCCCCAGTGCGCCAGCCGGCTTCACTCGCCACATCAATCACACGGTGATGCGCGGTTTCGATGCTCAGCTTCCCAACCTCTTTGGTCGTGGGATCTTCGGACACAAGGACCCCCAGCGCCCGATCAACCGAGCCGCATTCACTGCTGAGGGGCAGCAGTATCATTCGTATCGTAGGGGTATTGCGCCCGAAGCGGCGCTGCCCACTGAGCGCCAGTTCCACGATCGCAGGATCGTCGAACAGGCGGATCAGATGATCGCTTACCGTTTGCCGCGCAGCACTCTGGAAAAGCGTAGTGAGTGGGAGGCCCGACACCTCCATGCCCATAACCTGGGTCAGGTGCTGCCCGGCCAAACGGAAACGGGCCACACCGGGCGCCACACGTTCCAGAATGAAGGCGTATTGCAGTAAGTTGGACAACCCCCGCGGATCGATCGCGGATCGTTTTGGCACCGCGCCATCCCGGCGCAGCGCGGCCCAATACGCTTCAGCCTGACGCAGCGGCGACAGGCTTGCCCGAGGTCGGAAACTGTCGAGCGCAACAACCTTTGCGCCGCCATACAAACTCTCGTCGGGCCCAGCCAGCGGTTTCATCAATACACTCCTCTTGCCATCCACTCATTGGCTTTGCGCGGTGGTGCACCGGCATCGCCAAGCATCCGATGCTGACAAAACTGGCATGATTTGCTTCAATTTTGGATCAATTCTTTAACGACTGGTTAACGACAGCGATTCAGCGGGCGTGCAAGCGACGGCCGAGCTGCGGTTGACAATGCGTCGAGGGCAGGGGCTCTGGCCAGCTTCTTACTACATCTCTTCGCACAAGACGTCGCATTTCTAAGCCACCTCGGCTGAAGGCTCAGCTTCTTCCGCACAACCCGGCCCTAAACTGTTGTTGGTCCACTGCGCTTCTGCTCAGTCCCAGACAGTGTTGCTTATCTCATAGACTTTGCGCTCAGAAAGACTGCACCCATCACGTTAGCATTGCCTCGGCAACGTCGATTATCTCATATTTTCATGAATGTAGGGCAAAGAACCGAGCCAAGTTTAGCAGGTCCCAATTCTATACAGTTTATATGTATAATCGGTATTATGGTATATTATCGGCGGCGCGAAGTGCTATCCGGCCCATGACTTGCGTTGACAACCAACGACGATAGTAATCACCTGTCGAAATGGAGATCAAAGATCGTGTGGTCGTGGTAACTGGCGCGGCTGGTGGAATTGGCCGCGCCTTGGCACTGGCCTTCGCCGCACGTGGTGCGTCAAAAGTTGTTTGTACCGACTTGCACGCACAAGACGTCGCTGAGTTGGCAAGCCGCGTGAATGGGATCGGTATTGCTGCCGATCTCCGCGTCGAAGCGGAGGTCGCTGCGCTGATTGAGGACGTGGAGGCTCAAACCGGCGGCATTGACATCTTCTGTTCAAATGCCGGTATACTGACCTTGGGCGGATTGGATGTCAGCGCTGAAGATTGGAAAAAGACATGGGAAATCAATGTGATGTCGCATGTCTGGGCCGCTCGTTATGTGGTGCCGCGTATGATCGAACGTGGCGGCGGTTACCTTCTGAACACCGCATCAGCCGCCGGGCTATTGAACCAGGTTGGCGCAGCACCTTATGGCGTCACGAAACATGCCGCTGTTGGACTGGCGGAATGGTTGTCCATCACCTATCGCGATCAGGGCATCGGCGTCTCGGTCCTGTGTCCGCAGGCGGTCCAGACCGACATGATCCGCGGCAACGAAGCATCGGTTGCCAGTTTGGACGGTATTATCGAACCGGAAACCGTGGCAACCTATTGCATGGAAGCCATTGAAAACGAAGAGTTCCTTGTACTTCCGCATCCGCAGGTTCGGGATTACATTGCCCTCAAGGGAACCGATTATGAGCGTTGGCTGAGCGGCATGCGCAAGTTGAAACGCCAGTTCGAACGGTAATGGGACCAGAAGTAACGCAGGGCGCTCTTGATTCCCTTGACGCTTAGCGCCTCAGGGCGTCCAAGCCATATTGCGCGAAGAGCGGCACGTAACGCCCTAATTTTTCAGCACGTTCCGGGTTGGAGGCATTCCCATCAACTGCCCGTTTCGCGACACCCTGCAAGATGCCCGCCATGCGAAAAAAGGTAAAGGATAGATAGAACCCAAATCGCTCGATCCCTGGCAAGCCGCGACGTTCGCAATAGCGCGCCACAAACTCGGCATCCGACGGAAGACCAAGTGCTGCGCGATCAATACCCGCCAACCCGCGCCCGTCGCCGCCGGGCGGCATCTGCCATTGCATAATGACAGCGGCAAGATCGGCGTATGGATGCCCGATTGTGGACAATTCCCAATCCAGCACCGCAAGACAGTCGCTGCCCCCATGCGCATAGATCAGGTTGTCGATCCGGTAGTCACCATGTACCAACGTGCGCTGGCCATCATCAGGCGGCATCGCCTCGGGCAAGGCATCTATCAGCGCGTTCATATCCTTAATCTCATGGGTTTCAGAAGCGCGGTATTGCTTCGTCCAACGGGCGATCTGGCGTTCGAAATAGTTTCCCTCCGGGCCGAAATCCGACAGCCCTGCCCGGTCTATGTCCACACTATGCAGCGCCGCCAGCACGCGGTTCATTTCGTCAATGATGGCGGCCCGGCCCGCTGGTGTTTCCTGCGCCATGGTCGGATCGGTAAAGATCCGCCCGTCCACATGTTCCATCACATAAAAATCTGAGCCGATCACCGTGTCGTCCCGGCAAAGCACATGCATCGCGGCGACCGGCACGCCACTGCCCTCCAGCGCCTTCTGGACCCGATATTCACGGTCAACCGCATGGGCAGATTTCAGCAGAACACCCGGTGGTTTGCGGCGCAGAACGTATTTCTTTTCAGGTGTTTGCAAAAGAAATGTCGGGTTGGACTGGCCGGTTTCGAATTTCTGCACCGTAAGCGGTCCCGCATAGCCTGGAAGCTGCGCAGACAGATAGGCGTCAACCGATTGCAGATCGAGAGTTTGTGCCGCGTTGGTCATAGCCTCACCTATCGGATACATCCGTTTCGGGACGCGCGCTCATTCGAAGGCCGCTGCAAAGATGTTCTGTCCCGACATCACGTTGATGCCGCCCGAGACCGGAATGATCGCTCCGGTCACATAGCCGCCGCCAGGTCCGCACAGGAATTGCATCGCGGCAGCGATGTCCTCGTCGCGCCCGACACGCCCCAGCGGAACCGATCTGCCGACCTTGTCTCGGGTCTCAGGGTCGGCAGTGGCAAAGGCGGTCATGCGCGACACGAACGGTCCCGGCGCCAAAGCATTTGCGGTGATATGTTCATGCGCCAGTTCCTTGGCTAAAATGCGGGTCATGTGGATAATGGCGGATTTCGAAGCGGCATAGCTATAGGCACCATCCCCCATGGGAACTTCACCCATGACCGAGCCAACATTCACGATCCGTGACGGATCCTCTGCGCGCGCTGCGGCGCGCAACAGCGGCAGCAATTGACGGGTCAGTTCAAACGGTCCTGCAACATTAACCGCCATGACGCTTTGCCAGGCCTCATACGGGAACTCTTCCAGCGGTGCACCCCAGGTCAGTCCTGCATTATTCATAAGGATATCAAGATGGTCTGTCCTGTTCTTTACTTCACCAACAAGTGCGGACAGACCCTCTACCGAACCGACATCGCCACCAAACCCCTCTGCCCTGCCCTCGGCGCCCATCGCGTTCAACTCATCAGCCACCGCCCGACAGGCATCCGCCTTGCGCGATGCGATCAGGACGCGCGCGCCAGCCTGAACCAGGCCTTCGGCGGCCATGCGACCAATTCCCGTGGCCCCCCCGGTCACAAGAGCGGTCTTGTCACGCAATGAGAACAGGGTTTGGGGGCTGAGTTCGCTCATGGCTCCTCCGGCAGTATTTGGTTTGATCTCAATGAACCATTGCATCGGGGCGCGCGATAAACAACATTTGCCTGACCGACTTTGCGTCACCCTGCAAATCCCGCAAGCAGCCACGCGTGAGAACTTGATGAAAGCAATGCTCAGCACCGAACCCGGCGGCCCCGAAACGCTGGAACTGACTGACCTGCCCGATCCGATTGCGGGCAAAGGACAGGTTGTCGTGCGCGTGCATGCGGCAGGCGTCAACTATCCCGACACGCTGATCATCCGCGATCTTTATCAGATGAAACCGCGGCGTCCCTTCGCTCCGGGTGGTGAGATCGCTGGCGAAGTGCTGGCCTGCGGCGATGGGGTCACTAACGTCAAACCAGGTGACCGGGTGCTGGCTTTGACCGGATGTGGCGGCTTTGCCACCCATGCGGTTGTTGCGGCCCAGGCTTTGGTGCCCCTGCCCGATGCGATGCCCTATGATATCGCGGCGGCCTTCATCTTTACCTACGGGACATCTTATCACGCGCTAACGGATCGTGCCGCGATCCAGCCGGGTGAGACCCTGCTGATCCTTGGCGCTGCCGGAGGTGTTGGGTCCGCCGCGGTCGAACTGGGCAAGGCTTCAGGCGCTCGGGTGATTGCGGCGGTCTCATCCGAGGAGAAGGCTGCATTCTGCAAGTCCCTGGGGGCGGATGAGACGCTGATCTATCCCAAAGAGATGGATCGTGACGCCCAGAAAGCGCTGTCGCAAGAGATCAAGTCGCTGACCGGACACAAGGGCGCCGACGTGGTTTATGACGCGGTGGGCGGCGACTATGCTGAACCGGCGGTGCGTGCCATGGCATGGGAGGGGCGCTATCTGGTCGTCGGTTTTCCGGCAGGCATACCGCGGCTGCCACTCAACCTGCCCCTGCTCAAAGGCGTTCAAATTGTCGGCGTATTCTGGGGCGATGCTGTGCGCCGCGATCCGCAAGCCCATGCGCGCAACATGCAAGCGCTGTTCGACCTCTATGCCAAAGGCAAGATTGCGCCCTCGGTCAGCGCGCGGTTTTCGCTACCCGATACCGGGAAAGCACTGGAGTTGATGCAGGCGCGCAAAGTGATGGGTAAAGTCGTGATTCTCACAGATGTGACGGAATGAGCCGGCCAACCGCACAATCAGAGACCGCGTGTCGCCCGGAAATCAGGCGCGACACAGTCCAGCGCGACATTCTGACCCGGCTATTTGATCACATTTCGGCGGGTTTACGCAACGAAACCCACTTTCCACCCCCACAGAAGTGCATGCTAAAGTTGTGACAAAACGTGAAGTGTTCGTATTTATCCAATGATGGAGTGCACCTATCATCTTTAGGTTGATTAAAATGCTTTGCATCGGCGCTTTTCGAGCAATCTGTTTCACCTTAACGCCCGCGACCGGACTCCATCTGGACAAGCTGCCCGGAACACGCTTATTGGATTTATGAATGGGAACATTTGAAATGGCAAATATTCTGGTCCTGAACGGTCCGAACCTCAATCTTCTGGGCACGCGGCAGCCCGAAGTCTATGGCTCAACCACTCTCGCGATGGTTGAGGATGCGTGCGAACGCCATGGCTCGTCAATCGGGCTATCGATCAGTTGTGCGCAGAGCAACCATGAGGGCGAATTGATCGATCTGGTCCACAACGCGCGCGGCACGCAGGATGGTATCGTGCTGAATGCTGGCGCCTATACCCACACGTCGATTGCGCTGATGGATGCGATCGCATCGGTGGAACTGCCTGTCGTTGAGGTGCATCTGTCCAACATTCATGCGCGCGAACCGTTTCGTCACGGCTCCTATATCGCCAAGGTCGCGGTCGGCCAGATCAGTGGCTTTGGTGCAGACAGCTATATTCTGGCCCTCGACGCGCTGGCCGCCCATATCCGGGGAGGACGGCCGGAATGAAGCTGGTCGAATACCTGGAATTCGTAAGTTACACCAAGACGCTCGAAGAGCTCTGGGCGGGTCATGCCGCACAGATGGCGCATTACGGCTTTGACCGCCTACTCTATGGCTACACCCAATACCGGACGGCCACATCGCTGGGCGATCCCGAGGATTTCGTAATCCTTACCAATCACGATCAGGACTATATCGACGGGTTCCTTCATTCGGGTCTCTACTTTCATGCGCCAATGCTGCATTGGGCGCTGGAGAACGAGGGCGCTGGCAGCTGGCGCATGATCAGCGAGATGATGAACGACCGAAATGCGTCGAAGAAGTCTCGTGAAGTCTATGAGTTCAATGCCAAAATGGGCGTGACCGTCGGCTATACCGTCAGCTTCAACTCCGTATCGATCCGCTCAAAAGGGGCGATCTCGCTCTGCGCGCAACCCGACCTGTCACAGGATGAGGTTGACGCGCTTTGGGCCGAAAAGGGGCGCGAGGTGCTGTTGATGAACAACATCGCGCATCTAAAGATCCTCACCCTGCCCTATGCAGCCCCCAATCGCGCACTGACCAAGCGGCAAAGGGAAGCGCTCGAATGGGTCGGTGACGGCAAGACCATTCAGGACATTGCGGTTTTGATGGGTCTGACATCTGCCACCGTCGAGAAACACCTGCGCCTTGCGCGTGAATCGCTCGCGGTCGAGACCACTGCCCAAGCGGTTCTGAAAGCCTCGTTGCACAACCAAATGTTCGTGGTCGAGGCCTAGCCAGCAGCCCGCTATTCTTAACCCGCGTGAAGTTTACGCAGGGTAAGGAATACATTACTTTCCTCTTGATACTTATTTGAGCAATATGATCACGTTCCGTGAGTGGTGGCTTTGGCCAAGGGACATTGGGGAATGATCCCTGTGATTTCAGGGCTCTCTTACCCATCCGGAGATGGTTGCGCATAGTCAGCATCCCCTTCGGAGCTTATGAGGGGCCCTGTCCATCCCCATTGAACTGGGGCCCCTCTTCCTCTTCCAGAAATGCCGTTCAGAACCGGATGTGATAGCTGGTTTGGTTGCGACGCAAAAAAACCGGCCGCCCCAAGGCGACCGGTTCTGTGATTTGCTCGGGCTGCCCAGTGGCGGCCAACAAGCGGATGAATTAGCCCTGTGCGGCCTTGGCCACTTCGGCGGCGAAGTCTTCTTTTTCCACTTCGATGCCTTCACCAACTTCCAGACGCACGAAACCAGTGATGGTTGCGCCAGCTTCCTTGGCCGCGGCTTCGACGGTCAGGTCGGGGTTCACAACAAAGGCCTGGTTCAGCAGGGTCGATTCAGCGACGAACTTCTTCATCCGGCCAATGATCATCTTTTCGATCACCTGCTCCGGCTTGCCGGATTCGCGGGCGATGTCCATCTGAACCTGCTTTTCCTTCTCGACAACCGCCGGGTCCATGTCGGCCTCGGACAGAGCCGCCGGGTTCGCAGCGGCGATGTGCATCGCAACCTGCTTGCCGATGGCGGCGTCGCCACCGTTCAGCGCGACCAGCACACCGATCTTGCCCATGCCGCCGGTTGCAGCGTTGTGCACGTAGCTGACAACGGTGTCGCCTTCCAGCTTGGCCATGCGGCGCACCGACATGTTTTCACCGATGGTGGCGATCTTCTCGGTCAGCGTGTCGGCCACGGTCTTGCCGCCCAGATCCGCCGCTTTCAGTGCGTCAACATCGTCAACACCCAGGGCTGCAAAAGCGATCTTGCCGACCATTTCCTGGAACTCGGCGTTCTTGCCGACAAAGTCGGTTTCCGAGTTCACTTCGACCGCAACACCGGTGCCGCCGTCAACAACAACGGCCACCAGACCTTCTGCGGCAGTGCGGCCCGATTTCTTCGCAGCTTTCGCCAGGCCTTTGGTACGCAGCCAGTCGATGGCCTCGTCCATGTTGCCTTCGGTTTCGGTCAGCGCCTTTTTGGCGTCCATCATGCCTGCGCCCGTGGTGTCGCGCAGTTCTTTCACCATTGCTGCTGTGATTGCCATCTCTTGGCTCTCCTCAATTCAAAAACGGATTGGGGCAGGTCATACCCTGCCCCTCATGTCAGTCCGATGACGGTCGGATCAGGCTTCGGCGGGCGTTTCCGCTGCCGGCGCTTCTTCAGCGACGGCTTCTTCGACCGGAGCCTCTTCCATTGCGCCCAGATCAACACCTGCGCTGCCCAGTTGAGCGGTCATGCCGTCCAGCGCGGCGCGCGCGGCCAGATCGCAGTACAGCCCAATGGCGCGTGCGGCGTCGTCGTTACCGGGGATGATGTAATCCACACCATCGGGCGAGCAGTTGGTATCAACCACGGCCACAACCGGGATGCCCAGCTTGTTGGCTTCAGCAATCGCCAGGGCTTCTTTCTTGACGTCGATGACGAAAAGCAGGTCCGGGGTGCCACCCATCTCGCGGATACCGCCCAGCGAGGCCTGCAGCTTCTGCTGGTCGCGCTCCATGCCCAGACGCTCTTTCTTGGTCAGGCCTTCGGCACCGGCTTCCATCGTCTCATCGATCTGACGCAGGCGGTTGATCGACTGGGAAACGGTTTTCCAGTTGGTCAGCGTGCCGCCCAGCCAGCGGTGGTTCATGAAGTACTGCGCTGATTTCTCAGCGGCGTCTGCGATCGGCTGTGCAGCCTGACGCTTGGTGCCGACAAACAGAACGCGACCGCCCTTGGCAACGGTGTCACGAATGGCCTGCAGCGCCTGATCCAGCATTGGAACGGTCTGCGTCAGGTCCATGATATGGATGCCGTTGCGCGAGCCGTAAATGAACGGACCCATGCGTGGGTTCCAGCGCTGTGTCTGGTGGCCGAAGTGAACGCCAGCCTCGAGCAGCTGACGCATGGTGAACTCAGGAAGAGCCATGCTCAAGTATCCTTTCCGGTTTCATTCCTCGACGGGGGCGCAGAGCGGATGCTCCAACCGGGGGTCTGTCAGGGATGTCTCCCCTGAACAGGCCAAAACCCCGCCTGTGGGTTAATGGCGCGCGTATAAGTCAGCGCTGACTGAACCGCAAGCTCTATTTTGCGGGCTGTATGTCCAGTGTGCGCATCTCGGAATGGCCTTGCCGAACAGCCTTTTCGCAATAGGCGGCCAGCTCCTTGCGGTCGGCAAAATCGCTGACCTTCACCGGCGGGTGATAGATCAGTTCCACCCACCCCTGCGGCCACGCCGCTAGCGTTTTCAGCAGATGCGGGCCAAATTCCATCTCGCCCCACCAACCATAAAACCGATCCGGCTGCCCCTTTGGTGCGTGAAACACGACCGAGACCGGCTGCACATACATAAAATCCCGCAATTGCTCGGAGAAGAACGCAGCAAACAACGTGGTTTTGAAGGGCAGCACCCGCAGCCCGTCGGTCGACGTGCCTTCGGGAAAGAACAGCAGTTTGTGACCGGCTTTCAGCCGTTGCTCGAACAACTCCGTCTGCTCGCGTGCCTTACGACGATCACGCTCAATAAAGACCGTTCCAGTCGCGCGTGCCAGCCAGCCGATGCCAGGCCAATTCGCCACTTCGGCCTTGGACACGAAATAGATGCGCTTGCGGGCGTTCAGCGCAAAGATATCCAGCCAGGAGCTGTGATTGGCCACAACTGCGCCGCGTTCGGCCATCAAAGAACCGCTTGTTCGAAAACCCATCCCGAGAATGCGAAATGCGTTGCGACAGACAAATTGCGTGATGAAAGGCGTGATCGGACGGCGCACGCCGTAAAGCGGACGTTCGATCAGGCGCAGCGCCAGCAAAACCAAGAGACCGCCAAAGACCAGCACCGCCAACACCAGGCCACGGATCAGCACCAGAACGGCGCCCAATAGGCCTATCCTGACGGGATCAGCGGCCTGATCGGGGTCCCATATCTGGCTCATGCGCCACGTTCGCCGGTATAGATACGGCGCTGTCGGGCATTCATCCGCGCAGTATCCAGCACCAGGCAGATATCGGTGGTGTTAAAGGCATGGTCGATGAACGCCCCCTCGCCCACAAAGCCGCCCAGCCGCAGATAGGCTTTGATCAGCGCGGGCACCTGCACCATCGCCGCGCGCCGGTCCAGTTGATCGGGCGCGATCAGATCCATCGACTGGAAATGCGCGGGTTGTGCACGGACCCGCAGCTCGGGTGGCGCAAGATGGTTGTGATGCAGCATTGAGAGAGGTTGCGCCAGCGGTCCCATCTCGGTGCCATGAAAGCTCGCGACACCGAACAGCACGTCGATCCCGTGATCCGAGACATAACCCGACAGTCCGTTCCAAAGGTGATACATCGCCGCGCCACCCCGGTAATCGGCATGCAGGCAGGAGCGGCCGAGTTCCAGCAGCTTGCGGCCACTCTGGCGCAGCACTGTCAGATCATACTCATCTTCGGAATAGAATTGGCCCAGCTTCTCGGCCTGATCGTCGCGCAGCAGGCGATAGACGCCAACCACCTCACCCGTGCTGTCATCCCAGATCAGCATATGGTCAAAAAACGGATCGAACCGGTCCTGTTCCAGCCCCGCATCATGATCGACCATCGCGCCGCCGCCGCCCAACTCGCGCACGAAAACCTCATAGCGCAACCGCTGCGCGGCGCGCAGATCCGTGTCACTTTCGGCCAATCTGACTGTAAAGCTCGGTCCGCTATCCGGCATAGGGGTTCGGGTCTCAAATGCGAAGGTTTCCGCGCTGATACCGCATCTCAATCGACGATTGCAACCGAAGGCGGATTAACCTTTCGTAAACCTATTTCACGGATCAAAGACCGGCATCAGGGCGATGCGCGTGCCGTCGATCACCACCTTTCCTTGATCGGGAAAATTCACGGTGATCTTGCCACCGATATTGGACTGCACCTGTCCAATTCCCCAATCGGGGTAGTCGGGGTGGCGCACGAACATGCCCGGTGCAAGGATGGCATTCAGATCAGACATGTCTGCCCCTGTCTGGGATTTGAAAAGGTAATTTACCGGAGGTAGCGCATGGGCGAAAGCACCGTCAACCTGGCAACCCTGATCGGGTCGCGCATCTGCCATGATCTGATTAGTCCGATCGGCGCGATCAATAACGGGCTGGAGCTGCTTGAGATGACAGGCGCACCCGGCGGTCCCGAGATGGATCTGATCTCGGACAGTGTCGGCAGCGCCGGCGCGCGGATCCAATTCTTTCGTATTGCCTACGGTATTGCAGGCGCGCAGATGTTGGGCGCGCCCGAGATCAATGCTGTCCTGACAGAGGTGAACCGCGGCGCGCGCGTCAAGGCGGAGTGGTGCTGTAAAGACCCCAGCCCGCGCACCGCCGTGCGTCTGGCCTTCCTCGCTTTCCAATGCTGCGAGACGGCTCTGCCGCAAGGCGGGCATGTGAATTTTGACTATGCCGAGGGTCGCTGGACTGCGACCGCCACTGGCCCGGCCCTGTCTCTGGACCCCAAGATCTGGGAAACACTCAGCAACCCCGCCGCCGGAGTCGAGATCACGCCTGCGCTGGTTCAATTCGCCTTGCTGCCCGCAGCGGCGGCTGAACTGGGCAGCCGCATCGAGGTGATCTCGGACGATACTCAGATCACCATCCAGTTCTGAGTGCTCAGGCCCGGACGGTTCCGTCTCCCTCGACCAAATATTTGAAACTAGTCAGTTGCGCCGCACCCACCGGGCCGCGCGCATGCATCTTTCCGGTGGCAATGCCGATCTCGGCCCCCATGCCAAACTCGCCACCATCGGCGAACTGGGTCGAGGTATTGCGCATCAGGATCGCGCTGTCGAGTCGTTCAAAGAACCGCGCCGCCGCCGCGTCATCCTCGGTGATGATGCAATCGGTGTGGTTCGAACCATAGTGGCGGATATGGGCGATGGCCTCGTCAATATCGGCCACCGGTTTGGCGGCGATGATCATATCGAGGAATTCCTTGCCCCAATCGTCGGAGCTGGCCGCCGTGGTCCCATCCTGCGCGAGCGCACCTTCGGCATGCACGTCAACGCCCGCCTGCACCAGCGCCGCGATCGTGTCATGGCCGATACTGTCCAGGATATCCTGATGCACAAGCAGGCATTCGGCAGCGCCGCAGATGCCGGTGCGGCGGGTCTTGGCGTTCATCACAACCTGCTGCGCCTTCTTTGGATCAGCGGATTTGTCGAGATAGATATGTACGATGCCTTCGAGATGGGCAAAGACCGGCACCCGCGCCTCGCGCTGCACAAGCCCCACCAGTCCTTTGCCACCGCGCGGCACGATCACGTCGACCGTATCGGTCATGGTCAGCAATTCCTGCACCGCCGCGCGGTCGCGGGTCGGTACAAGCTGGATCGCATCCTCGGGCAGGTTCGCCGATTTCAGCCCGTCCACCAAACAGGAATGAATCACGCTGGAGGAGTGAAAGCTTTCCGATCCGCCGCGCAGGATCACCGCGTTGCCCGATTTCAGACAAAGCGCGCCCGCGTCCGCCGTCACGTTGGGACGACTTTCATAGATCACCCCGATCACTCCCAGGGGCGTGCGCACCCGGCGAATATGTAGGCCCGAGGGCATGTCCCATTCGGCCAGAACCTCACCCACCGGATCGGGCTGTTCCGCAACGGTGCGCAGACCGTCAACCATGGCGCGAATGCGATCCTCGTCCAGCATCAGCCGGTCCATCATCGCCGGGCTAAGCCCCTTGTTCCGGCCATAGTCCAGATCCTTGGCATTGGCTTCGATGATCTCGGCCCGGCGCGCCCAGACCGCCTCTGCCGCGCCGACGAGGGCGGCATGTTTGCGCTCGGCGCTGGCAAAGGCCAGCTCGGCGGAAGCCGCTTTCGCACGGCTTCCGATATCAGCCATCAGGGCGGGAATGTTGTCGAGGTCTTTCATCACATGCGCCTTTGGTCAGGTTCTTGTTTGGTCTTAGCAGACGGGCGCCCTAGAGCGCCATATCATCACGGTGGATCAGTGCTGCGCGGCCCGGATAGCCCAGCGTCGGCTCAATCTCTGACGATTTGCGGCCCTTGATCGCGTCGGCCTCCTGCGCGGTGTAGCGGCTGAGCCCCTGCCCCAGCCTGCGCGCCTGTGGCCCGAGGATGGCGACCGGATCACCGCGTCCGAAATCGCCCATGACTTCGACGATCCCCGCAGGCAGCAGGCTCTTGCCGTTCGACAGAGCATTGGCAGCCCCGGCATCAACCCGGATTTCGCCTCGTGGCTTCATGGCAGCAATCCAGCGCTTGCGCGCAGCCTGCGGGTCGAGCGTTGCGGTGAACCATGTATGGTTTGCGCCATTCTCAAGCTTTTGCAGGGGGTTATCAGGCGAACCTTCAGTGATTGCCATAGCGCAGCCCGCCGCCGTGGCCATCTGTGCTGCCATCAGCTTGGTCTTCATGCCGCCCTTTGACAGCCCCGAGCCGGCATCGCCCGCCATGGCTTCAATCTCGGGCGTAATCCGATCGATCACCTCATAGCGTTTCGCCGTCGGGTCCTCGTTGGGGTTGGCCGAATAGAACCCGTCCACATCCGATAGCAGAATCAACTGATCCGCACCCACAGTAACCGCGACTTGTGCCGCCAGCCGGTCATTGTCACCATAGCGGATTTCGTCCGTAGCGATCGTGTCGTTTTCATTCACGATCGGCACCACACCCAGAGCCAAAAGGGTCTCAAGCGTGGCGCGCGAATTCAGGTAGCGGCGGCGGTCGGCACTGTCTTCCAGCGTGACCAGCACCTGCGCTGTCTTGATGTTGTAAGGTGTCAGCGCCTCTTCATAAGCCCGCGCCAGACGGATTTGCCCGACGGCTGCGGCCGCCTGGGATTGCTCCAGCGCCAGATCCGCGCCGCTCAGCCCCAGAACGCCCCGGCCAAGCGCGATCGAGCCGGACGACACCAGAATGACATCCGCGCCCTGCCCCTTGAGCCAGGCAACATCTTCGGCGAGTGAATGTAGCCATCCGGCGCGCAATGCACCGCTATCGCGGCCGACCAACAAGGCCGACCCGATCTTGACGACAACCCGCTTTGCCGCGCTTAAGGCTGCCAAGGCTGCGCCTCCTCCACGGGTTTCTGGCGCAGGCGGTCCGCGTCGATCTGGCTGCGCAAGGCGCGCAAAACCTCGGTCACGCCCTCACGCGCAACGCCAGACATTGCCATCACCGGGCCACCACTGGCCTGTTCCAGCGCATAAGTCGCCTCTGCACGGCGCTCTTCATCCAGCGCGTCCACCTTGTTCAGTACGGTGACGCGAGGCTTGTCGGCCAGATGACCGCCATACGCCTCCAACTCGTGAATGATGGTTTGATAGTCATCGGCCACTGTGTCTGAGGTGCCATCGACCAGATGCAGCAGCACCGCACAGCGTTCGACATGGCCCAGAAACCGGTCACCAATGCCGCGCCCTTCATGGGCGCCTTCGATCAGGCCGGGGATGTCGGCCACAACAAATTCCACATTGTCCACGCCAACAACGCCCAGATTGGGGTGTAGCGTGGTGAAGGGGTAATCCGCGATCTTGGGCCGGGCGTTGGACGTTGCCGACAGAAAGGTCGATTTGCCAGCATTGGGCAGGCCCAGCAAACCGACATCGGCGATCAGCTTCAACCGCAGCCAAAGCGTGCGCTCGACCCCTTCCTGCCCCGGATTGGCGCGGCGCGGGGCCTGATTGGTGGCCGACTTGAAATGCAGGTTGCCGAAACCACCATTGCCGCCACGCGCCAGTTGGATGCGCTGACCAACTTCGGTCAGGTCCGCGATGACCGTCTCCTGATCCTCGTCGAGGATTTCCGTACCAACTGGAACACGCAGCACGATGTCATCGCCATCCTTGCCGGTGCGCTGCTGGCCCTTGCCCGGCTGGCCGTTCTTGGCAAAGAAATGCTGCTGATAGCGGAAATCGATGAGCGTATTCAGCCCCTCGACCGCTTCGGCCCAGACCGAGCCACCCTTGCCGCCATCGCCGCCATCGGGCCCGCCATATTCGATGAACTTTTCGCGGCGGAAGCTGACACAGCCGCCGCCGCCACCACCGGACCGGATATAGACCTTTGCGAGATCGAGAAATTTCATGTGCATCCCCTAATGCAAAGGCGCTACCGGCCTCAAGTCAGAGTTTTCGGCTATAGGTCCAGGTGGGCACATTTGCATCGCGCGCCACCGAAAAGTTTTCCGCATCACCCAGATATTCAAACCCGCAGCGCGTCAGCACCCGTGCCGAGGCCGGGTTGTCCTGAAACACGCTGGCAAACATCGTGTCATTGTCCAGCGGGTTGTCATGAACCAGCGCCTCGACTGCCAGCGATGCGATGCCCGTGTTCCAGAAGACCGGCGCGACCCAATAGCCGATCTCGGACTGGTTGCGGTCCATCCGTTCAAGCGAGATCAGACCCATCAGTTCGGACCCGCCATCGGGAGTACCGTCAATCGCCCAGACATCTTCGTCCCGGTCCTCGGACATCGACCGGGTCACGAAGTCCTCTACCATGCCCGGTGGCACGGGGTGCGGGATCGACTGGGTCATGTAAGCCACGCGTTTGTCGCTGGCGAACTGTTCGATCAGCCCCATATCCGAGCGCCGCAACGGGCGCAGGACAAACCGCTCGGTTTCAATGACCGGCTGGTTGATGATGGTGTCAAATTTCATATGCGTGTTCCTCCTCCGAACAGCACAAACAGGACCGACGCGACGGTCAGCGCCGCCAGGGTCCACATCAGATATTTCTCGGCCGGCCGTCCGGCGACGGTGCGGGCAATTCTGTCCCCGGCGAAGGTCCAGATCGGGTGCAGAACAACCTGGCAACTCAACAAACACAGTGCAATCGTGAGCGTAGACCAGAAAACGGGCGATCCAGGGGCCACAAAGCCGGTAAATCCCGCCACAGTCATGGCCCAGGCCTTGGGGTTGAGCGGGTGAACGATCAAACCGGGCAGAAATCCCGGCGCCGTCTGCTCTGCCTGTCCCGGTGCCAGCCGCATATTTGCGACCCTCCATGCCAACCAGCAGATATAGGCGGCCGAGGCGTATTTCAACGCGGCGAACACCAGGGGCGCCTGATCGGCGAGTTGCATAAGGCCAAAACCCACCGGCCAGATAATCAGTTGCTTGCCCGCGATCACACCCGCGACAAAAGGCAGCGCCGCCCGGAACCCATAGCGGGCACCGGTGCCCAGCAGTACCATATTGGCCGGCCCTGGCGTGCCCACCTGACTGGCGGCAAAGATCAGGAAGCTACCCGCTGCGACGCTCATTGCAGTGCCTCCCAGCGATCACGCGTCAGCAGCATCTTTTGCAAGGCATGTTCTTCACCGGTCGCAGGGCTCGTCGCCTTGGTCATTGCATCAGGTACAAACCCAAGCTTGTTCAACACGTTGCGGGAAGCTGTGTTTTCCACAAAATGGCCGCTGTGCAAGAGTTCGGCCCCCATCGAGAAGTGTCTGGTTGCCGCAGCAGCGGCAGCTTCGGTAGCAAAACCTTTGCCCCAAAAAGAGCGACCGACCCAATACCCCAGCTCTCGTTCCGTTCCGACGCAACCCGCAAGGGACTCTCCACAAAAAATGAAGAATGCGTTTCCACCGCCTTGCATTTGGCGGTCGATGTAGGCCTCGGCATCAGATTGGCCGTAGGGGAACGGCACACGGGTCAGCCAACGCGATACATCGAGATCATTGATCACGCGCGCAAGTACGGCGGCGTCCCCCGGTACAGGGCGGCGCAGGACGAGGCGTTGAGTTGTGATCACGTCGGTCATCGGACCGCTCCTGAAAACGAGAAAGGGGACCGGCACTTCTGCCGATCCCCTGATTTTAATAACCTTTTCGGGTTCCGGCTTACTCGGCGGCCTCCGCCACTGGCAGGACCGAAATAAAGGTGCGGTTTTTGAGCCCCTTGTGGAACTTCACGGCGCCATCGACAGTCGCAAAGATGGTGTGATCTTTGCCCATGCCCACGCCTTCGCCCGGCCAGAACTTGGTGCCGCGCTGACGCACGATGATGTTGCCTGCGATGGCCGCCTGACCACCATAGAGTTTCACGCCAAGGCGGCGACCCGCTGAGTCGCGACCGTTACGGGAGGAACCGCCAGCTTTTTTATGTGCCATTCTCTCTCTCCTTAGCCTTTGGCAAGTTCTTTGGCCTGCTCAACCCATTCGGGTTTCACTTTGACGCTGTCGATAGCAGCAATCTGCTCCTCCGACAAGGCAGCCAGAGCGGCGAAGCTTTCGATGCCGGCTTCGGCCAGCTTCTTGGCAGCGGCAGGACCGACACCGGTCAGCTTGGTCAGGTCGTCTGCACTCGCGGCAGCCGCAGGTGCTTCGGCTTTCGCCTCGGCCTTCTTGGCAGGTTTCGCAGCAGGTGCTGCGGCACCAGCGGGAGCGGAACCGGTTGCGGCCTTGATGCCCGACTTGTCTGCGCCAGCGGCCAGAATATCGGTGATCTTGACCAGCGTCAGCTTCTGACGGTGACCTTTCGTGCGCTGCGAGCTGTGCTTGCGGCGACGCTTGACGAAGTGGATGAGCTTGTCACCCTTGATCTGGTCGATGACCTCGGCCTGAACGGCAGCACCGTCCACAAAAGGCGCACCAACAACCGGAGCGTCACCGCCCAGCATCAGAACTTCGTTGAATTGAACTGTTTCGCCGGCATCAGCAGCCAGTTTCTCGACGCGCAGAATGTCGCCCGCCTGAACCTTGTATTGCTTGCCGCCGGTCTTGAGAACCGCGAACATGCGAGTTTCCTTTTCTTTACCGCGTTCTGTGGTCCCCGATCCGGGCGTTTTCGACCCCCCCGTTTCAGGCGGGGTCACCTTCGAACAGCGCGCCCATTGCTCGGGCGGATTTGCGGCCCCTACGGGCCAATGATAACGAAACCCGGCGCAGGACATGCCGGGCCGGGATGGGCGCTTATTGATGGATCAGGGGCAGATGTCAATCCCCATTCACAGATCGCTGGCCTGTATCAAAGATCGCTGGATTGCATCGCCAGGCCGACCGCCTCGCCCAAGTCAAACGAGATTCGGTCATAGACCTGGTCAAAGCCCAGGAACAACGCCTGATTAAGCGCCTGCCCTGTCTCGGTGGCTGAAAACGCGATATTCTCGCGCATCTGCGCATCAGTCAGTGGCTGGTAGGCAAGCACCAGAAACCCGTGCAGCCATTCGCGGGTATCGCGCTCCATCTCTTCGCGTTGTGAAAAGAGCTCGGCCAGCAGTGCACGGTCATCGGCGCCCCTGCCCTGCACCGAGGCCATCCCCTGGAAAAAGTTGAAATCAGAGCTCAACGTCCCTTCGACATTGCGTGCGACCAGATCGTTGACCTGAATATATTCCTCGATCAGCTGATACCGGTCGCTGTCGCGATCCATGGTCTTTGCAGTTTCCTCCGCCATCTCTTCCACTGCGGGATCACTCAGCGCGCGGCGCGCCGAGTTTTCCAGCGAGATGATGGTCTGTCCCAGATCGCTGCTGAAAAACACCGCCGCTTCGGTAATCTGCCCCGGGTTCAACTCGGCGCGGATCGTGTCGCGCATGGTCTGCACCATCTGTTCGGGCGCATAAATTTCCTCGACCCGATCAAAGAAATAGCTTCCGGCATCGCCATCCAGCATATCGGTGTTCAAGGACGCGGCATAGTTGCGCCCTTCATCCACCAGGATTGTGACCACCTCATCCAGCCGCATGGCATGAACCAGCTCGTCCAACGATTCCTCTGCTGTCGCCGGAGCGCTCAGCAAGGTGGCGGCAGCGATCGCAGAGGCCGCGCGGCGCATTACAACTCCTGTGACGGGCGCAGATCGGCCATGCGAGCGGCCAGAATCTCGAACCGGTTGGCCATGATTTCATACTGGACCGCGTTGAGAAGTGCATAGACCTCTTGCATCAGCGGCTCTTCCAACGCCTGCGTATAGGCCAGCACATCCTCGTCAGAGAACTCCTGATACGTATAGGCGGCGCCCGACAGGGCCGAGCGCTGCAACGCCAACCGCAACTCGCCTTCGTTGCTCGCCAGCATCTCGCGCAGATCACCGGGATCAAGGCGCAGATCGACCACCCCCGCAGCACTAGCGGCCAACAGGAAGCGGTACTGGATCTCCTGGAGGGCGCGCAGCGACGTGCCAGTGGAATCAATCGCCCGGTTCATCCGTTTAAGCGTTTCGACCCGGTGCGATCCCGCTTCAACCAGTTGCGAAATCAGCGCCTCGCCCGCGTCACGCTTGACGGCATCGTCCGCGATCATATGCGATGCGTTTTCAGCCTCGACCAGACGTTGTCCGAGGTTGCTGGCGTAAAACTCGACCGCATGGGTCAACGCCTCGTCACTCAGGGTCTGTTCCAGTATGTCCAGCGCGATCCCACGCATCACCTCGGTGTCAAAAACCTCGTTGGTAAGGCGCGTCCATTCCGACCCGAAATCGCCGGGATCAAAGCCTAGCATGTCAGGGGCCGAAGAGGAGGACAGCGCGATACTGTCCAGCGCCACATCAAATCCAGTGGTTGCAAGAAATGCCTCGACCCGCGTCCGATCCGCGGCGTGTGCCGCGGATGACGTCCAAAGGAACAGGGCTGCGATCAAGGCCGCAAAGAACGGCGGTGTCAAAACTCGTATCAGCATGCAGTCAAGCCTAATCCATTTCCGTAAACGGGCAATCAATTTTGGGTGATATTTTCGCAGGTGTGGTTTTCGGAAATTTCTGCTTGCACAGCCGGGCGTTCCTGACTACATCCCCGCTTCACAGACCCCCGCGGAGAGGTGCCGGAGTGGTCGAACGGGGCGGTCTCGAAAACCGTTGTGGGTGCAAGCCCACCCAGGGTTCGAATCCCTGTCTCTCCGCCACTATCATCTTGATATTCAGAAAAGTTGTGCGCGCTTGGCCGTTCACGCAGCCGAATCTGTATCATCCCTTGGACATCGAGGTTCTGCCAGTTGAGGCGAGACTAAATCTCCGCTTGGTGGGCCCGGAACGTGGCAAAGTGCCTTCTAGCGGTCGGTCCTCCAGAAGCTCACGCAGCTCAAACCGCTGCGTATGCCATGCTTGTGAATGGCGCACCTGAGAGGATTCGAACCTCTGGCCTCTGCCTTCGGAGGGCAGCGCTCTATCCAGCTGAGCTACAGGTGCCTGAGACGGGCTATAGGATATCACCCGGTGACCTGCAATCGGAAATGCCCGAACCGCGCGCCTTTTTGCGGGGGTGCCTCAGCCAAACAACTCATGCGCCAGCTCCAGCGCATCGACCAACGTGTCGACCTCTTCGACGGTATTATAGAGGCCAAAGCTGGCGCGGCAGGTGGCCGTAACGCCTAGGTGATCCATCAGCGGCCCGGCGCAGTGATGCCCGGCCCGGACCGCGACGCCTTTCTTGTCCAAAATCGTTGAAACATCATGGGCATGCGCGGCACCGTTCAGCGTGAAACTGAAGATTGCCGCCTTGTCCGGCCGCGTGCCTTGAAGCTGCAGCCAGTTCAAACCGGCCAGGCGCTGCATGGCGTAGTCGCGCAGGCTGCCCTCATGTGCTGCGATCCGGTCCATGCCCAGATCCATCAGGTATTCCAGCGCCACACCCAGCCCGATCGTCTGTACGATGCCGGGCGTGCCCGCTTCGAACTTCATGGGTGGATCGTTGTAGGTAACAGCCTCTTTGCTGACCTCCCGGATCATGTCGCCGCCGCCGATGAAGGGGCGCATCTCTGCCATGCGTTCGGATTTGATATAGATCGCGCCTGAGCCCGAAGGCCCATAGAGCTTGTGGCCGGTGATCGCATAGAAATCGCAACCGATCTCGGCCACATTCACCGGCATATGCACCGCGCCCTGACTGCCATCGACCAGTACCGGCACGCCCTTGGCATGGGCGCCTTCGGTGATGGCCTTGACGTCGACTACTGTGCCCAGAACGTTCGAACAGTGCGTGACCGCAACCAGTTTGGTCCGAGGGCCGATCGCATCGATAACCGCCTGCGGATCCAACGCGCCAGTGGCGTCCACATCAACCCATTTCAGCACCACGCCCTGCCGCTCGCGTAGAAAGTGCCAGGGAACGATATTGGCGTGATGCTCCATCACCGACAGGACGATCTCGTCGCCCGCCTCGAAACGCGGCATGGCCCAGCCATATGCGACCAGATTGATCCCCTCGGTGGTGCCGGAATTGAGAACGATCTCATCCTCATTTGGCACGCCCAGAAATCGCGCGATCGTGCCGCGTACCGCTTCGTATTGCTCGGTTGCGAGGTTGGAGAGGTAGTGCAAGCCCCGATGAACGTTGGAATATTCATGCGAATAGGCGCGCGTCACCGCATCGATGACCACCTGCGGCTTTTGCGCCGATGCGCCATTGTCGAGATATGTCAGAGGTTTGTCATTCACCTCGCGGCTGAGGATCGGGAAATCACTGCGGATTTTCTGAATATCATACAAAACTCGGATTCCCCACAGTTGGTCCCCCGGTGAGGGACATCACGATATATAGAACAATTGCCATCGCCACGACCGAAACCAGCAACAAAAGCACCGACTGCCCGATTGAGTTGAGCCTGTGCGCCTGATCAATGAAATGCACCAGGATGTAAAGACCGACCAAAGACCCAGCTATACCAATCATGGCGCCAAACACCGGGGCGACAAGCAGCAGCATCAGAGTCACAAGCTCAAGCGCAAAGCGCAGATATTGCAGCCAGATGATCAGCAAAAAGACATCGTTGAACCTGCCGGCGCCGCCCATCTTTGGGCCGACAAAAGACAACACCCAAACGAACAAAAGGATCGCGCCGGTAAAAAAACCGGCATAGACCATGGGCGACAGGGCGATGGTCTGCATCTCTTCGATGACATGCGGCAACAGCACATCCGACAAGACCTGCGCCACCGTGTTCAGAACCACCGCCAGCGCAAATGCCAGCCAGAGCACATCGCGCCCCAGCTGCAACCCGAGCAGATCGCGCGCGGCCTGCGCGGGATCTCTCAGCGTTAAGATCGCCAGATCACCCCAGCCTGCGCGGTTCATTCGCCGCCCCTTTCGGCTTGCCGCAGGCTTGCGATCCAGAACCAGAAAAACACCGCGACCCAGGCCATCCCGACCAGATTCAACCCCGGCCCCGGCCCGATGAAGCCCGCAACCAGCCCCTGCAGAAGCAAAACCGGCGTCGAGGCGAGCAGTGACCAGAACAGCGCAAGACGCGCGCCGTACCAGTCGCCTTTTCCGCCCAACAGCTTGGCCAATACCCGGCTGATAGCGGCCAACACATAAAACAGCAGCGGTGCGATGATGAGCCAGCCCAAAAGAGCGCCGCCCATCAATATGTTCAACTCCTGCCCGGTCAAATGCGCCTCGCGCGCAAGCCGCGGCATCTGAGCGACGAAGACCAGAGCGCAGGCACCTATGAGGATGGCCAGCGCGCGGTCCTCGCGCTGGCCCATCGACAGCAACCGCTGCATCACCTGGCCGGGACCGCGATAGGTGGCGGTTATGTCCGACGTCACCGACACGAGATCAGGCCCGGCGCGACAGCCAGCCGTCAAGCCGGTCCACGATGTCTTGCGCAAGCGCCTCATCTTCGATCTCTTCCACCGCTTCGGCGAGGAAGGCCAGGGTCAACAAGTCTGTGGCGTCTTTCTGAGGGATCCCGCGCGAGCGCAGGTAAAACAGCGCGGTTTCATCAATCGCGCCAGAGGTCGATCCGTGCGAACAAGCCACGTCATCGGCGTAGATCTCAAGTTCGGGTTTGGCGAGGAACTGGCTATCATCATCCAGCAGCAGCGACTGGCTGATCTGGTAACCATCGGTTTTCTGAGCGCCCTCTTTGACCAGAATCTTGCCCTGGAACACGCCAACCGCGCCATTGCGCAGCACTTTCTTGAAAACCTGCCGACTTTCGCAATTCACCGCGTCATGAGTGATGAAGACAGTGTCGTCATGGTGGAAATCCCCATCACCGACACAGGCCCCAGCCACATGCGCCACGGCATCGTCACCGGTCAGTTCGATCACCTGCTCGTTGCGGGTCAGCACGCCATTTACCGTGAGGGTAAAGGACTTATAGACCGATTCCTCACCCAAACGCGTGAACATATGGGTCACGGCGCGCCGTTCATGATCGCGGCCCTGAGCGCGTACATGGTGCAGCGTGCCGCCATCCGCGATGTCGATCTCCATGCATTTGTTAAAGCGCGACGCTGCTGGGCCGTTTTCCAGAATTGTGGCTTCGGCCCCCTTCTCGACCCGCACAACATGGTGCAGGATCGCATCGGAACTCTCTGATGCGTGGCGATAAATCAGGCTGATAGGCTTGGCGACCTTCTGGGTGACATGGATCGCCACACCATCACTTGCAAAAGCGGTATTCAACGCTGCCAATGGACGCGGAACCGGATTGTGCCCACGCGCCTCAAGGACGCCATAGAGGTCCTTGGCCCAGTGAATATCCTTGCAGCAGATATCCTCGAGGCGGTCGATACGCACGCCCTCAAGCGTCAGATCATCTGATTGCTCCGGGTCAAAGACACCATCCACAAACACGATCCTCAGCCGATCTACCCCGTCAAACAGCGGTTTCTCGTCATTCTGAAACACCGCCGCAGCGGGGGCTGTTGCATCGACCAGCGTGTCGGGCCGAGTGTATTTCCAGTATTCGTCGCGCCGAGAGGGCAAACCCATCTCGCGCACGCGTGCAAGTGCCGTTTCGCGGGCCGGGCGGGTGCATCCGGGATCGGGCAGTTCCATGGCGCTCAAACGCGCCTCGGTCGCGGTCTGTTTCTGTTCGGGCAACGCCATCACTCTACCTCGGCCAGAATGTCACCATAGCCATTGTGCTCGACCTCAAGCGCCAGCTCTGGCCCGCCGGATTTCACGATCTTACCGTCTGCCATGATGTGCACGACGTCGGGTTTGATATGATCCAGAAGCCGTTGATAATGCGTGATAACAAGGAAACCGCGGCCTTCGTCGCGCAGCGCGTTCACGCCATCGGCTACCAGCTTCATCGCGTCCACGTCCAGACCGCTATCGGTCTCGTCCAGAATGCACATCTTTGGTTCCAGCATCGCCATCTGCAAGATTTCGTTGCGCTTCTTCTCACCGCCCGAGAAGCCCACATTCACCGGGCGCTTTAGCATATCAGCATCGATCTTCAGCGCCTTGGCCCGCTCGCGCACAGACTTAAGGAAGTCGCTTGCGCTCAGTTCCTCTTCTCCACGCGCCTTGCGCTGAGCATTCACTGCCGTGCGCAGGAAGGTCATGTTGCCGACACCGGGGATCTCCACCGGGTATTGGAAGGCCAGGAACACGCCTAATGCGGCACGCTCTTCCGGCTCAAGCTCCAACAGATCCTCACCATCCAGCGTGGCGCTGCCTTCGGTCACCTCGTAACCGTCACGACCCGATAGGACATAGCTGAGCGTCGACTTGCCCGAGCCGTTCGGTCCCATGATCGCGTGCACCTTGCCCGCCTCGACGGTCAGGTCGACGCCTTTGAGGATCTGCTTTTCCTCTTCTTCAAGTTTTACATGCAGGTTCTTGATTTCCAGCATTTTATCCTCGTTTCTTGTCTCAGGCCTGCGCCAACGCGCCGGCGGTGTTCATGGTGGCGCGGAACTGCGCCGGGAAGGTTTCAATAAGGTCTTGCCGCGCCCGTTCGATACCCTCGGCATGAGCAAGCTCATGTCGGTCAGGTAGGCCCCGCAGCAGCGCGGGAATGTCTTCGGCCAAGGTCGGGTTCACCATCACGCGTCCGATCGAAGCAGCATAATCATGGTATTTGAGATGCGATTGCGTACCGGGGGCCAGCCATGTCGAGGCAACTCCAAAGCAATCCGCCAGGATCAGCCCGTGCAGACTGGCCGAAATCACATGCGCTGATGATGAGATGCGGCGGCAGACGTCCAGCGGGTCCGCATCAGGCCGTATCACATCCAGCGCCGGATCAGAATGGATCGACCGCTCAAATGCAGGCGTGCCCACCATACTGTGATGCGGGATAAGCGCCACGCGATCCTGCCGTTCGCGCAGATCATCCAGCAACAGATGCGCCAACAGCCCCGGATCGCCAAACCTGCGGGTGTGGACCCCCAACAATGCAGCGGTCACCGGGCCCCGCAACAACGCGATGTCAACGTTGGCAATAAAATCCGACGACACCGGCCGCAGAAGCCCCGCTCCCCAGATCACCGGCCGACGCCCATCCACCGCAGGGTCAGCATAGTGTTTGCGCATGACCTGCAAGAGCGACCCAAGCGCTAGCATATCGCAACGACCTGCCCCGCGATGCGAGATCGCCCGGTCACTCAGCGCGCCAACGATCAATGGTGACAGGGCGTCACCGAAATTCGGCTCGCCCTTCCACCAGAACAAGCCGATGGGATCGCTTTTTGTTGCTGGCGCCATCATGTCCACCGACCTCGGCCAGTACAATTGCGCAGACCCACGGCCCGGCCCGATCCAACCGGGCAGGCGTGAAAACCATGCAATTGCGGCACCCGAAACAAGCTCATTACGCGCCTCCGGATTCGCGCGATTGAATCAGATAGTTCTGATTAATGTCATATCTGCGCAGGGTCTGAACCGTCTCATATCCGGACTTATCCATCCAATCCAGAAACGCCGCATCGTTCACATCATCAACTTCGATGAATATCTTTGGTTTCGCACGTTCGATCGTCTGTCGCAGGCCTTGCAGAACCTGCAATTCCATTCCCTCGACATCGATTTTGATCAGATCGGGTGTTGTGTCTTGCAGTGCAACGTCGCCGACGATTGTGCTGATATCACCTGCGCCTTCGACCATTCGCGCAGAGCCAAGGTTGCGCCGACGGGCGTGCATCGCGAAGCCATCCGCCGGGTGATCGGACAGCCCATATCCCAGATGAGACAGATCGAAAACGTCCCGGAACCCATTGGCTGCGATGTTTGCGATCAGAAGCTTGTAGGCAGCGGGATTGGGCTCGAACGGCACGATTTTCGAGGGCGCCAGAAAGGCGGCGACAAAGATGCTGTGATTGCCGACATTGGCGCCGATATCGACGAATTCCCCGCCCAAGGGAAAGTGCTGTTTTATCAGATCAAGCTCTTCAGATTCGTAAAAGCGACCCTGCCTGAGATGGTTCTGGATATGATCACCTCCGCGCGCCACGGCAAACACGAAGGGACGGCCGTGGATCACACAGCTCACCATATCCACATCGTTCACGAGTATCGGGCCGCCGTCGTCAAACGCGGGGCGCACAAGGTCCAGGTTCAGCAGGTCTTGGGTCACGAAGGTACTCCGGGATTGGAACTGCGCGCGCCACACTCGCGACAAAACAACAAAGCGTCGTCGAGCATTGGTGCGATGATCGGGGAAGACCGTTCAAGCGGCACAGTATGAGACACCAAAACGGACATATCTAGGCCAGAACCACTGCTGTGCCGCTGGCCGACACCATGAGCATCGACTGACCTACGACTTCGTAGTCCAGGTCAACACCCACCACAGCGTTGGCACCCTTTTCTCCGGCGCGCTGTTCAAGCTCGCGCAGCGCCGTGTCCCGCGCGTCCTGCAACTTACTCTCATAGGCTCCCGACCGCCCGCCGACGATATCGGTGATCGAGGCAAACAAGTCGCGCACGACATTCGCCCCCATGATCGCCTCGCCCACGACGATGCCCTTGTAGTCGGTGATCTTGCGACCTTCGACGCTTGGTGTGGTTGTGACGATCATTTTATCCGCGTTCATATTTCAGCTTAAGGTAGGCGCAAAAGTAAGCATGGGACTTGTCTGATTGGCACTCTGGCCCTTTGAACTCGGGGGCGAGTCGATCACCGGGAGGGGAAACGATCCAGGGCGCTGACAAAGGAAAGTTGTAACCAAAAACCCGGTCTTCGGCGGCGTTAGCGAAAGCAGCGCCCAGAAAACTCAGGCAGACCGCAAAAAGCGCCAGTCTCCGCCAGATCACCCGACGCTCCCCTCCAGCGAGATCGCCACCAGTTGCTGCGCCTCCATCGCGAATTCCATCGGCAGAGCCTGCAATACGTCCTTGCAGAAGCCGTTGACCACAAGCGCCACCGCCTCTTCCTCATCCATGCCGCGTTGGCGGCAGTAAAAGAGTTGGTCGTCATCGACCTTGGACGTCGTCGCCTCATGCTCGACCCGGGCCGAGTTGTTCTTGACCTCGATGTAAGGAACGGTATGCGCCCCGCATTTGTCGCCGATCAGAAGCGAGTCGCACTGGGTGTAGTTTCGCCCGTTCTTGGCCTTGGGATGCATCGAGACCAGCCCGCGATAGGTGTTCTGCGCCTTGCCCGCGCTGATGCCTTTCGACACGATGCGCGATTTGGTGTTCTTGCCCAGATGGATCATCTTGGTGCCGGTATCAGCCTGCTGCATGTTGTTGGCGATGGCGATGGAATAGAACTCACCCTGGCTGTCATCGCCGCGCAGGATGCAGGAGGGGTATTTCCACGTCACCGCCGAACCGGTTTCCACCTGCGTCCACATCACCTTGGCTCGGTCGCCCCGGCAATCAGCGCGCTTGGTCACGAAGTTATAGATGCCGCCCTTGCCGTTTTCATCGCCCGGATACCAGTTCTGGACGGTGGAGTATTTCACCTCGGCATCTTCCTCGACGATGATCTCGACCACCGCCGCATGCAGCTGCGCGATGTCGCGCGCCGGTGCCGTGCAGCCTTCCAGATAGGAGACATACGATCCCTTGTCGGCGATGATCAGTGTGCGCTCGAACTGGCCGGTGTTTTCCGCGTTGATACGGAAATAGGTGCTCAGTTCCATCGGGCAGCGCACGCCCGGCGGCACATAGACGAACGAGCCATCCGAGAACACGGCCGAATTCAGCGTCGCATAGAAATTGTCGCTGACCGGAACAACCGTACCGAGATACTTCTTCACCAACTCGGGATGCTCACGGATCGCTTCAGAGATCGAGCAGAAGATGACGCCTGCCTTTTTCAACTCTTCCTGAAAGGTCGTGCCGACCGAAACAGAGTCGAAAACTGCGTCCACGGCGACCTTCCGGCCTTCGGCAGGTGCAGCTTCGGCCCCCTCGACGCCCGCAAGAATCATCTGCTCTTTCAACGGGATGCCGAGCTTTTCGTAAGTGGCCAGCAGCTTCGGGTCGACCTCATCCAGCGATTTCGGCTTCACCTCCATCGATTTGGGGCGGGCGTAATAATATTGGTCCTGAAAGTCGATTTCGGGGTAATCGACCATGGCCCATGTCGGCTCTTCCTTCTTTAGCCAGCGCTCATAGGCTTCCAGCCGCCAAGTGGTCATCCACTCAGGCTCTTCGTTCTTTTCCGAGATCAGCCGCACGATATCAGGGGTCAGCCCTTTGGGGGCGTATTCCATCTCGATCTCGGTTTCCCAGCCGTACTTATAGGCGCCACCAACCTCGCGCACCGCGTCTACGGTGTCCTGATCGACGCCTTCCTTGACCTGAACCTGGTCCAATGCGGCCATTTCTTCTTCCTCCGTCACTCACGCGGCACGCGCGCGGTACTTCTTTTCTTTGTTCAGCCACGCCTCGGCGAAGCGCAGCACATCCTGTTCCGTCGTCTCTGGTCCCAGTGACACGCGCACCGCGGATGAGGCGACCACCTCGTCATATCCCATTGCACGCAGCACTGCGCTGGCGCGCACCTTGCCACTGGAACAAGCCGAACCCGCGCTGATCGCAAACCCCGCCAGATCCATCTGCATGACCTGCGTTTCACCCTTCCATCCAGGCGTCGCAAAACAGGTCGTGTTCGGCAGGCGGCGCGCGCCTTTCCCGACAAAAATAGTCTCGTTAGCCGCAGCCTCAAGAGCGTTTTCTAGAATATTTCTAAATTCTTCGACCTGCTCCCAGACGCCAGCTGCCAGATCCCGCGCCGCCACTTCAGCTGCGGCCCCGAACCCCGCAATTCCAATGATATTTTCAGTCCCCGACCTGCGCCCCATCTCTTGCCCACCACCGCGAATCTGGGCGGCCAGCTCGGTCCCGCGCCGCAGTACCACCGCGCCGATGCCCTTGGGCCCACCCAGTTTATGCGCCGAGATCAGCGCCATCTGCGCGCCGCTCCAGTTGAAGGCCACCGGCAGCTTGCCAAAGGCTTGCGTCGCATCGGTCACGGCCAATCCTTCGGGCAGATCCTGCACGACACCGGTTTCGGAATTGGCCATCTGCAATGTGCTCGACGCAGGATCAGGCACCGAAACATGGCCAGTGTTGTCGACACTCAGGTCCTCGTTGGTCCAGGCCCGCACCGCGTCATGTTCAACGCCCGAACCGGACAGCCCCCGCCCCGCCAGTGCCAGCGCCGCGCCCTCGGTCGAACCGGAGGTAAAGACCACATCCGCACCATCGGCACCAAAGGCTGCCGCCACCTGCGCCCGCGCCTTTTCCACCAGCGCCTTGGCCGCGCGCCCCTCGGCATGTACCGAAGAGGGATTGCCCACCAGATCCATCGCCGCAATCATCGCCGCACGCGCCTCGGGCCTGAGCGGGGTTGTTGCGTTATGATCCAGATAGATGCGGGTCATTCCGAATCCACGACATCAAACAGATGCGGCACCGCCGGGCACGGAGCCAGATCGTTTTTGATCACGTCCGACAGCCGGGTCTGGTGCAGGAAGACATAGACATGAGCGCTCAGGCTTTCCCAGAGCCGGTTGGTCAGCGATTGCGCCCGGCTGCCCGAGGACGCACCGGAGGCCCCGGCCCCCTTATGCATCGCATCCACCGTTTCATCGACGGCGGCCAGAATCTCGACAATGCGAATCTCGGATGGCGGGCGTGCCAGACGGTAACCGCCGCCGGGACCGCGTACCGATGATACCAGCTCGGCGCGGCGCAGTTTCACGAAAAGCTGCTCCAGGTAAGGTAATGAGATATCCTGACGACCAGAAATCTCGCCCAGCGTTACAAGCGATTCATCCGATTGCAGCGCCATATCCGCCAGCGCAACCATCGCATAACGCCCTTTGGTCGACAGTTTCATGCGCGCGGCCTCATCTCACTTGCCTCGGGGACATCATTGACGTTTGCGTCGCCAATGCGTATCTCGCTTTGGCGCGCAGATACGCGGCGCCAGAGATTAGAACCGTTCTAAGGTAGTTGAGAAATACCGTCAAGAATTTCTTGAACTGCCCCCCGACGAGAGACAGGACCGACGCACAGATGCCCGAGGTGATATTTCCCGGCCCCGAAGGCCGGCTGGAAGGCCGCTACCACCCGCAAAAGGAAAAAGACGCCCCGATCGCGATCGTGCTGCATCCGCATCCGCAATTTGGCGGGACGATGAACAACAAGGTCGTCTACAACCTGCATTATGCCTTCTACAACATGGGCTTCACCGTATTGCGGTTCAACTTCCGGGGTGTCGGGCGCAGCCAGGGCGAATATGATCAGGGCATCGGCGAGTTGAGCGATGCGGCCTCGGCGCTGGACTACCTCCAATCGATGAACAACAACTCCAAGCATTGCTGGGTTGCCGGGTTCTCTTTTGGCGCGTGGATCGGGATGCAGTTGCTGATGCGGCGCCCTGAAATCACCGGGTTCATCTCGGTCTCGCCGCCCGCGAACATGTATGACTTTTCCTTCCTGGCGCCCTGCCCCTCTTCCGGTCTGATCATCAACGGCACCTCGGACCGCGTAGCACCGCCCAGCGACACCCAGACACTGGTCGAGAAGTTGCACGAGCAAAAGGGCATCACCATTACCCACCAGCAGGTCGATAGCGCCGATCACTTCTTTCAGGGCGATCACATGGACACGCTGACCGGCTCGGTCACCGATTATGTGAAGCGCCGCCTGACAGAGACGACCCGCTGATGAGCAACACCGTCGAAACCCTTGCTGCCAAACTGGCAGAGGATACGGTGAGCATCATGGATGAAACCGGCGAGGACCGTCTTTTTGTCGAGATCGGGACGGTTCTAGGCGCGGCCTCGCAAACGCTGGAAGAGGCGTATCTAACCGAAGTGCGTGTGCGGATGGCCGAACAGAAGGCGCGCGCATTCCTGAACAAGCGAATCGTGCAGCTTCGGGCGAAGAAACAGGCCGAAACCCCGCAGTCATAGTAGCAATCCGCTCATGAAAGCGCTCCACAGTGCGTGAAGGCACCGGCACCCTTTAGATTGCCGGTTTTTTTGTAGAAGATCTTTTTGTATACCGTTGCATACTATCTGTTCATGAACCCCGAAATCGGATATTCGTGCCGTGACAGATTCTGACAAAGGACTTAGTGCCTCATGACAAAGATCAAGGTGGACAACCCCATCGTCGAGATGGATGGCGACGAAATGACCCGCATCATGTGGCAGTTCATCAAGGACAAGCTTATCCTGCCCTATCTGGATATCGACTTGCTCTACTATGATCTGGGCATCGAAGAGCGTGACCGCACCGAAGATCAGGTCACCATCAACGCCGCCGAAAAGACCAAAGAAGTCGGCGTCGCCGTCAAATGCGCCACAATTACCCCTGATGAGGCGCGGGTCGAAGAGTTTGGCCTGAAGAAGATGTGGCGCAGCCCCAACGGCACGATCCGCAATATTCTGGGAGGAGTGGTATTCCGCCAACCGATCATCTGCCGCAACGTGCCGCGCCTGGTGCCGGGCTGGACCAAACCCATCGTGATCGGCCGCCATGCCTTTGGCGATCAGTACAAAGCCACCGACATGAGGTTCCCCGGCCCCGGAAAGCTGACGATGAAATTCGTGGGCGAAGATGGCACTGAGATCGAGCATGAGGTGTTCGACGCGCCCTCATCGGGTGTTTTCATGTCGATGTATAACCTCGATGCCTCGATCTATGACTTCGCGCGCGCCTCGTTCAACTACGGGCTGGAGATCGGCTGGCCTGTCTATCTGTCGACCAAGAATACCATCCTCAAACAGTATGACGGACGGTTTCTTGAGATTTTTCAAGAGGTGTACGAGCAAGAGTTCGAGCAAAAATTCAAGGCCAAGAACATCTGGTACGAACACCGCCTGATCGATGACATGGTCGCCTGCTGTATGAAATGGAACGGCGGTTTTGTCTGGGCCTGCAAGAACTATGATGGCGATGTGCAGTCCGACACCGTGGCGCAAGGCTTTGGTTCGCTGGGCCTGATGACCTCACAATTGATGACGCCGGACGGCAAGATTGTCGAAGCCGAGGCCGCCCACGGCACTGTCACGAGACACTATCGCCAGCATCAGGCAGGCGAGCAGACCTCGACCAATTCCATCGCCTCGATCTATGCGTGGACCGGCGGGCTGAAGCACCGTGCGAAGCTCGATGAAAATGAGGCGCTGATGAACTTTTCCACCACGCTGGAAAAAGTGATCGTGGACACAGTGGAAAGCGGGTTCATGACCAAGGATCTGGCCCTGCTGGTCGGTCCCGATCAGGGTTGGCTGACCACAATGGGATTCCTGGAAAAGATCGATGAGAACCTGGGCAAGGCGCTCTCCGGATAATCGCGAAGCCCCCTAGCGAGAAAGGAGCCGCGACGGCTCCTTTCTACCATTGCTCAGGATCTCACAGGGCTATCACTCTCTGCCCCGTTTCCGTATTCGACCGTAATTCGGCCTCCGGCTGATTTGTCATCCATCCCAAAAACGCCAGCGCGCCAGCCAACAGCACGATCACCTTCATAAAACCAGTCATCACGACCACCACTAATTAATTTGAACCATTGCAACAGCTTCAATGTAAGCATCTATTTGAGACCTGCGTAGTCCGGTTTCCCTGACCTTTTTGCGCTGCGATGCAGCATCCCAGCACTTTTTTATCTAACACATGCGCGCAAAAAGAAGCCGCAAGACAGAAATAGCGACCCCTTCTTGAACGTCGACTCGCCAATTCGCCCCTTGCCGCATCTCGAAAATCCATGCACCAGAGATTCGATGCGCAAGACCGGAGTCTCTTTATGGCAAAGATCTATTTCATCCTAATGCTCGCGGTCATCGCAGAAACCATCGGAACAACTGCGCTTCAGGCGAGCCACCAATTCACGCGTTTCTGGCCCTCGGTCATTGTGGTGGTCGGTTATGGGCTGGCCTTCTACCTGCTGTCCCTGACACTGCGCGTCATGCCTGTCGGCATCGTCTATGCGATCTGGTCAGGTCTGGGCATTCTGTTGATCGCGTTGATCGGCTTTGTCGCTTTTGGCCAGCGGCTGGACTGGCCTGCGCTGCTGGGCTTGGCGCTGATTATCTCGGGTATTCTGGTCATTCACCTGTTTTCGTCCTCTGCCGGTCATTAGGCCTGCTTTTTGCTGGAACTTACGGCGCTGCCGCGTTATGGCGCGCCCAACCTCCGCATTTAAGGCAAGTTTCATGGACCTGCGTAACATCGCAATCATCGCCCACGTGGACCACGGCAAGACGACGTTGGTCGATGGGCTGCTCAAGCAATCCGGCGCATTCCGCGACAACCAAGCCGTGGCCGAGCGCGCGCTCGACAGCAACGATCTGGAACGTGAGCGCGGCATCACCATTCTGGCGAAAGCCACCAGTGTCGAATGGAAAGGCACGCGGATCAACATCGTCGACACACCCGGCCACGCCGATTTCGGCGGCGAGGTCGAGCGCATTCTCAGCATGGTCGATGGGGTTGTTCTGCTGGTCGATGCCGCCGAAGGCCCGATGCCGCAGACCAAGTTCGTGACCTCCAAGGCGCTTGCACTGGGTCTGCGCCCGATCGTGGTGCTGAACAAGGTCGACAAACCCGATGCTGAACCCGACCGGGCGCTGGACGAGTGTTTCGATCTTTTTGCCAATCTGGGCGCCGATGACGATCAGCTTGATTTTCCGGCCATGTATGCCTCGGGCCGCTCAGGCTGGGCCGACATGGAACTGGACGGGCCGCGTCAGGACCTGACCGCGCTCTTTGACCTTATCGTTGATCACGTGCCCGCACCTGCGCAGGTCGCCCGTAAGGATGAGCCATTCCGCATGTTGGCCACCACACTGGGCAGCGATCCCTTTATTGGCCGTATCCTGACAGGTCGCGTGGAAAGCGGCACACTCAAAGCAGGCGAAACCATCAAGGCGCTCAGCCGTGATGGCAGCCAGATCGAGAGCTTTCGCGCCACCAAAATCCTTGCCTTCCGTGGTCTCGGCCAGCAGCCCATCGACCGGGCCGAAGCGGGGGACATCGTCACGCTCGCGGGCATGAGCAAAGCCACCGTCGCGGACTCACTGGTCGCCCCCAGCGTGACCGAGGCCCTGCCCGCCCAGCCCATCGACCCGCCAACGATCTCTGTCACCTTCGGCATCAACGATTCTCCGCTGGCGGGCCGTGACGGCAAAAAGGTGCAGTCCCGTGTCATCCGCGACCGATTGATGAAAGAGGCCGAATCAAACGTCGCGATCAAGGTCAGCGATACGCCGGGCGGCGAAGCCTTTGAGGTTGCGGGCCGCGGCGAATTGCAGATGGGCGTCCTGATCGAAAACATGCGCCGCGAAGGGTTCGAGTTGAGCATTTCGCGCCCGCAAGTGCTGCTACGTGAGGAAGATGGCCAGCGCGTCGAGCCGATCGAAGAGGTCACCATCGATGTCGACGACGAATATTCTGGCGCGGTGATCGAAAAGATTACCGGAACACGCAAGGGCGAGTTGACCGAGATGAAACCGGCCGGCGCGGGCAAGACGAGGATCATCGCCCATGTCCCGTCGCGCGGGTTGATCGGCTATCACGGCGAATTCCTGACTGATACCCGTGGCACCGGCGTCCTCAACCGTGTCTTCCACGGTTGGGCACCGCACAAGGGCGCGATTCCGGGGCGGCGCGCGGGCGTGCTGATCTCGATGGAAAAGGGTCAGTCCGTGGCTTATGCGCTCTGGAACCTAGAAGAGCGCGGCCGCATGTTCATCGGCCCTCAGGCCGAAATCTATCAGGGCATGATCATCGGCGAGCACAGCCGCGACAACGATCTTGAGGTGAACCCGCTCAAAGGCAAGAAACTGACCAACGTGCGCGCCAGCGGCTCGGACGACGCGGTGCGCCTGACCCCTCATGTCAACTTTTCGCTGGAAGAGGCCATCGCCTATATCGACGATGATGAACTGGTCGAAGTGACACCAAACGTTGTCCGCTTGCGCAAACGCTACCTGGATCCGCATGAGCGCAAACGGATGGCAAAAAGCGCCTGAGACCGCCGTATTTCATGAATTTCGCAGGGTAGCCCATGTGATGCCCTGCGGTTTTGCATGCTCTGCTGATGCCCGCGGAAACGCGAAAACCCACAGGCTAAGCCCCCAAAAATTAACTTATCTAAATGTGACAGTTGCCAGCGGTTAATGTGCGGGGTGCATGCTTCTGGCAAACCGGTACCAGGGGACTTTTGTCCCTTGGTTCTCGTGATTTGTTATTTTTTGGGGGAAAATCCATGAACACTAAGACATGTATGGTGTCGCTGGCCTTGGCCTGCACTGCGATGACGGCTGTCGCGAACGCCGCCTCTGCGGCAGGCGAACGCTGCACCGTGAACACCGCGCGCAAGTCGGTGTCGACTGCCACGCTCTGCTCTTGCGGAGTGGTGCAAGACCGAATGCTGCGATATCTGCATCGGCGCTCTGATTTCGAAGACATTCTGGCACGCACATCGCGAGAATGCCCAGCCTTCGCGGCGGTCTTGACGGATTACCCGACGGCCACCGTCCGGTCCGGGCTGTTTAGTCGCGGAGAAGACCGGGAGGGAAGCGTCGATCAGGTTGCAAGCGCAGCCAACAGCAATAGCAGTAGTTCCGACAGTGGCAACGTTGGCGGCAGTGATACCGGTGGTAGCAACAACGGCGGCGGCAACGACGGCGGCGGTGGCAACAGCGGTGGCGGAAACAGCGGTGGCGGCAACAGCGGCGGCGGCAACAGCGGCGGCGG
>JBFOME010000007.1:0-270852 GCA_040830705.1 Paracoccaceae bacterium
CTCCAGTGCGTCACCAGCACCGCTCAAGCGCCGGTGAAGGGGTATTTACGTCCTACCCAAAACCTCCGCAACCCCAAAATACAAAAAAATCACAAAACATAAGCAAAACAACAATTCATTAAATTATTTCAACAAGATGGAAAGGTAAAACACAGGAGGAAGTAGCGCGAGCGAGAGCTGAAGGAAGACAGGTACAACCAGAAAACCGCACACCTACAGCCGAAACCCGAAGCGTCCACAGATTTACTAACAGAATCCCAGGATCAAGCATCCCTCAGACCAAAACACGGAACGCCAACACCCGCTCCATAGATCAGACGTGACAGACCCGCCTTTACTGTGGTGAATTCGACAGGCGCATTAAGGGAGAAGACCATGGAGCGGATCAGCAGACCTCAGTCGGGGTATTTCGATACCAATTCCTGTGACATCGAGGAATTTCGCGCCCTGATCGCCCGGCACCTGGACCCGGATCAGGTTCCGCGCGCCGCCGAAGTGGTGCGCAACATCCCCATCTATGACATGGCAGCATTGCTTCCGTCGCTGCGAGACCCGAGCCATCGCCGCGCCCTGCTTTCGGAATGGGCCTTTGTCTTTGGCCAGTCTTCCGGCGTCTTGGTGTTGCGCGGCGCCTACGCTGAGACCGAAGCAGTGGACGCGGCCACGCGGATCTACGAAGAGATCATCGCAGACGAACGCGCAGCGGGTTCCGGACAGGATCACTTCGCTGCCGCAGGCGCAAATGACCGGGTCTGGAACAGCCTGCACAAACTCTGCGAACGGGATCCTGCCACCTTCGCGGCCTATTTCGGCAACATCGTGATCGCCGCTGTCAGCGAGGCATGGCTGGGGCCCAACTACCAGGTGACCGCTCAGGTCAATCAGGTGCGCCCAGGCGGCGCGGCGCAGCAGGCACATCGGGACTACCATCTGGGTTTCATGACCGCTGATCAGGCGGCGGCTTTTCCGTCCCATGTTCATGAGCTCTCGGCAGCGCTGACTTTGCAAGGCGCCATCGCCCATACGGATATGCCCGTAGAGAGCGGCCCGACCAAACTGCTGCCCTTTTCGCAGCTTTATCGCCCGGGCTACCTGGCCGCACAACTTGAGCCGTTTCGCGACGCGTTTGAAGAGCATCACGTACAGTTGCCGCTCGCAAAGGGGGATGCACTGTTCTTTAATCCGGCGCTGTTTCATGCGGCGGGCGCCAATACCAGCGCAGATATCCGGCGCATGGCCAACCTGCTGCAGGTTTCTTCGGCATTAGGCCTGCCGCTGGAGAACATCGACAGGGTGGCGATGTGCAAACGGCTTTACGCGGCCCTGCACGAAGGCGTGCCGGGTTTGTCGGCGGAACAGATAGATGCCGCCATTTCGGCTTGTGCCGACGGTTATTCCTTCTCGACCAATCTTGACCGCGACCCGCCTGAAGGCGGGCTGGCGCCGCAGACGCAAGCGGCTCTGATGCGGCAGGCCCTAAAAGAAGGATGGGGCCCCGAAAAATTCGGGGCCGCCCTTGATAAACAGACGGAACGCCGGTCAGCGTCCCTACTGTAGCCGTTGCCGTGTCGCAGCTTCCTGACGGCTGTTCTGCTGGTCGACCCGATATTGCATATCGAAGCAACGCAGCAGGAAAAGCCTGACACGGTCAACAAATGTGGTCGGGCTATCTTGCGTGCAGTAATGCGCCCCCCGCCGACCAGGGGCGGACGATTGCCGAGAAGAATGCATGGCTGTGCCCCCATTTGGAATGTTGAAAATAACAACAGCCCCAACATAGAATCGGCGCAAACAGGCGTCTGTGAACTGGGACACAGTCCAGCCAAATTTTAATAATTGTCGCGCAGCGGCCAACAATACCCACCCCAGAAGCGGAACTATTCCGCCGCAGGTTGTGCGTCATCGGTGGCGGATTGGGTTTCGCCGTTTGGTAGCTTGATCTCTTCCGCGATTTCCTTGGCCCAGTCGCCGATCACCGGCACGAAGTCGATCTGGCTGAGCATGTAGACGAGCACCGAAACCAGAATCGACGCACCGATTACAGTGCCCAGTCCAACCGCCATGCCGCGCAGCAGCGCCTGAAACAGCAACCGGCCAAGCGAGTTCTGCACGTGCACGAAACGATGCGAGTTGAAGAGGGCAATCTCTTCGCGCAACGCGCGCAGTTCCTGTTCAACACCATCGGACATGCACACCCTCCTGTTCGGCATAGAGCTCAATCTGTCTTCAAACAGGCGGGCGTGCAATCGCTATCAGCGCACGACATGCACCGCGCAGCGGGCGTGGCGCACAATCTTGGCAGCGGTCGAGCCCAAAAGCAGGTCCTGCATTTCGGGTCGGTGCGACGCGACGATGATCAGATCGGGATTGTTGGCTTCGGCCCAGTCCAGAATCGAACGTCCGGCATGACCCTCGATCAGAACGCCCGTCGCGTTGGGCAAATCGGCCGCCTTTGCCTCTAGGTCAGCTTCGAGACCCTTCCGCATTTCGATCATATATTCCGGTGGAATGTAGCTGATAGCATAGGCAGGTATGTGCTCCACCACATGCAACAAGGTGATCTGGGCATCAGGCGTGGCGAGCATTCGCGCTAGCTTGAGTGAGCCCGACACATCGCGTTCAGCCTCAAATGCGATCGGGACGAGTATGTTGTGATACATGATGGGCCCTCCTTTGAGCCGCATCATGTTGGGGTGTCTGCCCTGCCGGGTCCTTGACTCACATCAGATCAGCCGAAGGTTTCCGCAACTTCGTACATAACCGGCTCGAAGCTCTTGCAAAGCTGGTGAATACGGCGGTTCCGGTCCCGCATCTCGGGCGTGCGCAGCATGGCAAGGAAATCCTCGCGCCGTTCCCATTGCGAGTAATTGGCGATCCGCGTCTGCGCGTCATTCACGTGCAGACCTGCCGCGACGAAGCCGGGCTGCTTCGAGATAAACTCGGCATATGCCTCGGTCAGCGCCTCAAGCAGATCCTGACAGGTGCCGGGCGTCATTTCAAAGGTTGTGATGACGGTCTGGACCGTCGCGGATTTCGAGATCGTTGGCATTGGGTCCTCCCTAGCTCATGTTCAGCCTATCACAGCTTTTGTAGCCTGCGCTCGATTTCCTGCATCAATCCAGTGACTTCCTGATGCGCAGGCCCTTTCGGTGCTTCCAGTACGGTGCTGCCTTTTCCCAGCGTCTCGGCATAGACCACCCGGTTCGCCAATGCTGCATCCGCGACATCCGCCGCCAGTTCAGCGGCCTTTTCGGTCACGTCGGCACCCAACCGCGTGCCCGCACGGGCGCGGGTCATCACCATCATCGCGGGTTTGCTTTCGCGATCAGCCAGTTCAAGGATGGTCTCGACCGCCCAGAGGTCCAGATGCGAGGTTGCCACCGGCACCAGCACAAGATCGCAGGCGCGCAACGCCGGGCGCAGATCGCTGTCGGCCTTTGGCGGCGTATCAATGATGACGATGTCGTGGGCATCGGACAGTTTTCGCACTTCATAGGTGACACCCCAGGCCGAGGCGGTGGAAAACTCCACCCCGGGATCTTCGCGATCCTCCACGCGGGTCATGAACCAGCGCCCGGCAGAACCTTGCGGGTCGGTATCCATCAAAGCCACGGTCTTGCCTGAACGGGCAAAGGCCACCGCAAGATTCACTGCCATCGTGGTCTTGCCCGAGCCACCTTTCTGCTGCGCGATTGTGATGACCCAGCCCATGCGCCCTCTCCTGAATGCTGCGGTTTAGCTTAGCGATCAGCCCGGGTAGGGCAATGCCCAAAGCGACGCGGGCAGCAGGCGTATTCCTTCGCGATAACCACTCGTTAACTAAGGTTTACGAAGTTGCTCGACACATGGTGTTGACGATCCGATCTCTGCTGATTTCGCTGATGGTCCTGGGTGGTTCGGCACCGGGGTATGCGGGCGCGTGGCTGCAAGAGAAGGGCCGCGGCTTTCTTTCCGCGACTACGACCGGATACCGACCGGGCGCAACTGTCGAATACCGCAGCGCGATCTATGCGGAATACGGGCTGATGAGCCGTCTTACACTGGGCATTGATGTCAACGACCGGGCCGCGAATAGCGGACACGCCTTGGCCTTTGCCCGCTTGCCGCTCTCGCCTTCGGAGTGGCAGAATCGATTTGCGATCGAGCTTGGCACCGGAGCCCATCACACCCTTGGACGGACGGCAGCAATGCACAAGATCACGCTGTCTTATGGCCGCAATCTGGTCAGCGGCCTGGGGCCGGGATGGATCGCTGCGGATACGGCACTGGAATACCGAACCGGTCTCAACCAGAAAATTCGCAAATTCGACCTCACCATGGGACTATCGGCGGATCGGAGAGTCAATCCGTTACTGCAGATCGAAACTGCCCATGTCCGGGGCGGCGATCTCTACTGGACGCTCACCCCAGCCCTGCTCATTCGCGGCAAGAAGGGTCGACGCTGGTTAATCGGCCTCGAAAGGCGTTCTGCGCATCCTGAAGGGTTCGGGCTCAAGTTTGGGTTCTGGCGGAACTTCTGAACGATTGGGCGGCACTTCGGCAGCGCCGCCCACGGACCCAAGTCACTTGTCCTTGTCTATACGCACCAGAACATCGGCAGTGCCGCGCACGGCAGCTTGCCAGACCACCTCAACCTTGTTCTTGTTCGAACCGCGTTCCAACACCACGTAAGGCATCCCTTGGTTCGCCGCTCCGGCCGAGTTGACCACTGCGCCGATGGGAACCACTGAATCGACCGCGCGTGCTCTCGCCCCGAACGGCAATCGTTGACCGGGATCTACGGTCCAGGTCTTGGCATCGGTTGATTGAGTGTGCCGCACTCGGATCGGATTGGCCACCTGGTGCGCAATTGCATGGAATGAATTGCTGTTGAACTGTACGTCCTTGAACCGGCCATAATCCAATCCGGCGAAGCTGGAATCGACCCGTTCGACCCGGTCGATGGAGCCATTGATGCTACGGAATTTGTTACCGGTGACCGTCACCCCGTTGAGAAAATGCCCGGTTCCATGCGGCTTGACGACGATATAGCTGAACCAGGGTGCCACTTCGCCCGAGAGGAATACGTTATCCGTGATGCTCAGCGCACTGAATGAAAACTCGGAATTGAAGTCCGGCGCCGCGTCCCTCTCATTGGTCCATTCGATGAAACAGTTATCGACGTAGTTGCCCACCAGACTGGTGCTGACATAGGTATTGGCCAGCACAAGACCCGCAGTGCGGGTCCCGTTCGCAACCCCGTCACCCTGAAAGAAGTGATTGCCCAGAACGATGTGGTTCGAGCCGCCAAGTACCGCAAAATGCCGAAACCGAGTTGCCCGATTGTTGCGCAGTTTGACATCATTGGCGTTGACGTTCAGCGCGATAGATTTCCGGTTCGCCACGGTCAGCGCGTCCTCGGACGACAGGAACTGGCACTGATCGATCAGCATGCCCTGACACCCACCGCCGATCGAGGTGATACCACGATCCTTGGGTCGGGATATGTAGGAATCGCTAATGTTGAAGGTTATGCCGCTCGGTGCCAGCCGGATCGCACTGCATCGGCTGTTGCACTGAAACTCGATTCCTTGCATCCCGAATTTCGACAGCTGGCTAAAGCCGCTGAAATCCAACAAGTACTTGAACGCCTTGAAAGTAAAATTCTGCGTCCCCGCCGCGTCGTAAAGCGACGTATTCAGCGTAATCTCCCGCGCACCCACGTTCTTCGAACGCACATATACCTCGCGTCCCACACCATTGCCGGTGACCAGCGCACCGACTGGGATATTGGCGACATTCACAACATTGGTCAGTGTTCGATTGTTGGAGGTGGGGTCATAGGTACATTGCGATACCAACGTTTCGGTATCCCAAGCCGAACTGGCCTGAACGTCGAATTGGCCGTTGCGAATGACACGCCGGGTTGCATAGCTGCTGCGGTTGGGCGCCGCCGCCTGCATGTCGATTGGGCCGGTTACCGAGATCTTGCGACCGCCCATATCCAGCGACTCGTGATCCGCGTTGTTCAACAACGCCTGAAACGCCTTGCGGAAGGCCAATTCCTCATTGCCAAAAGCATCGATGTAACTGGGAAGATCGAAGTTCTTGGTCAATACCAGCGTTTGGGCTGTTGGCATTGTAACGGTGCCCGCGAATTCAACCTCCGAATACAAGGCCAGCGAGCTTTCCAGATGATAAACCCCCTCAGGCACAAGTATGCGCCGTCCCCCCGCCGCTGCATCCGCTGCCGCGAACGCTGCCGTGTTGTTTGTGGTTCCATCACCCACGGCCCCGAAATCGCGGACGTCGACCACGTTGATCATGTCACGCAAGAAAAAGGTCGTAACATCTTCGATCTCAATATCATCGACGCGAACGATCCCGCCGTTGGGCCCTTCCAGATTGATCCCGAAATGCCCAAAAAGGGCGTCGCGCCCCCAAGGCATGTCAACACCGTCGCGACGCCCGCTCCCGACAATTGCCGACACCTCGAACACGTCGCCATAGCTGGTCAGCGGCACGGCTGGGCCAAACTCGTTGACCCCACCCAAATGAACCTCGCCCGCCCCACCAGCCCAGGCCGCGACACGTACAACAGGCAAATTTCCCGAGATTGCCTTCACGCGCACGCGCACGCGCAAATAGCACCCCGGCTGCAGCGGTGTCTGACCCATATAGCGCAGCTTCTGCGTGGTTGTGGATTTTTGCAGCTCCAGGCAGCCTCCGAAATCTGCGTCCGCGGGAACAAAAGCCGCATTCGGCGCATTCGCATATGTGGCCGAACCCGGCCTGCCATCCCCACTTGACCAGACATTCAACCCGGCGCTGAACGCCGGAGGCATGAATTCGATCCCGTCCGTGATTGCCTTGTTCATCCCGATCCCTTTCCCAAACGCGCCTGCGCGCATAGCAAACCCAATCCGGGGCGCAGCCCGGTTGCTCAAAGGGATATTCGGGAATGGTCAAACTCGGCTTAGGGCACCGTTACGGTGGCGTTGCATCAGACCGCAGACCCCGGCGCGTCGAGTATCTGTACACCGTTGATCTTCCAGCCGTTTTCCAGTTCTATCATCTGATAGTCCAGCACATGCAGATTGCCGGCCGCATCGGTGATCATCACCTTCTGCCAAAGCTGCCCTGCAACGTCACGCAGCTCCAGAAACCGAATCTCGGCCGGACGCCAGACCATCGGATAGCCATTACGCACCATCGCGCCAAAGTTTTCCGGGGTTCCAAACAAGCGCTGTATCGAGGGGCTGGCAAAAGTGAAGGCCGACGCGAAATCGTCGCTTTTGAACGCGTCAATCTGCGCCCGGATATTTGCTTCGATCTCGCCGCTTTGGGCCTGCGCCGACAGCGACAGGCCCAGACCAATAAGCAGAGACAAAATGAGACGACGCATGGGCTAACCTCCGTTTCCGGTCAAAAGGGTAGCTCAACGGGTCGATACGTCAAAACCTCAGAGCAATTCGCCTGCCAACCCCTTGTCGATCAACGCGATGGTTTCGTCCACGCCATAGAGCGCAATGAACCCGCCAAAGCGCGGCCCCTGACTTGCGCCAAGCAACACCTCGTAAAGCGCCGTAAACCAGCCACGCAACGGATCGAACCGGTCGCGCCCGATGGCATAAACCACCGATTGCAGTGCCTCATCCTCGACCGGCCCATCATAGGCCGCAAGCGCGGCACGCAAGGCCTCCAACGCCTCGCGTTCCTGATCGGTGGGCGCTCGGAAGGTACGGGTCGGCTTCACGAAATCGTTGAAATAGCGCACCGCAAACCCGGCGGCCTGATCCAGGTCGGGATGGCTCTCGGCCGTGGCCTCCGGCGCATAGCGGCGGATGAACCCCCACAGGGCTTCCTTGTCCTCGGCCCCGGATACAGAGGCGAGGTTCAAAAGCATCCCGAACGGCACAATCATCGTCGAGGCAGGCACGTTGTGTCCGTGGATATGGAACACCGGATTGTTCAGCTTGGCCTTCAGATCCTGACCGGGATAGGCACGCAACTGCTGGTGATACTCATCCATCGCCTTCGGAATCACGTCGAAGAATAGCCGCTTGGCGGTCTTTGGCTTCTGATACATGAAGTATGACAGGCTCGCGGCGCTGGCATAGGTGAGCCATTCGTCGATCGACACGCCATTGCCGGACGATTTCGAAATCTTGTGTCCCTGATCATCGAGAAACAGCTCATAAGTGTAGTTCTCAGGCGCCTTGGTGCCGAGGATCTGGCATATGCGCCCGTAGATTGAGGCATTTGTGGAATGGTCCTTTCCAAACATCTCGAAATCGACGCCCAGCGCCGCCCAGCGCGCGCCGAAATCCGGCTTCCATTGCAGTTTCACATTGCCACCCGTGACAGGCAGCGTCCATTCGCGGCCATCCTCGTCGTCAAAGGTGATCGTGCCCTCCTCGGCATTCACCGACTTCATCGGCACATACAGAACCCGGCCCGTCTCGGGATGGATCGGCAGGAAAATAGAATAGGTCTGCTGGCGTTCCTCACGCAGGCTTTTCAGCATCACCGCCATGATCTCGTCATAGCGTTCGACGCAGCGACGCAGAACCTCATCGAATTGGCCCGAGCCATAAAACTCGGTCGAGCTGATGAAATCGTATTCGAACCCGAACGTATCCAGGAACCGGCGCAACATCGCATTGTTGTGCGCGCCAAAGCTGTCATGCGTGCCGAACGGGTCGGGCACCGAGGTCAGCGGCTTCTGCAGCGCATCCTGCATGAGCTCCTGATTGGGCACATTGCTAGGCACTTTGCGCAGCCCGTCCAGATCGTCCGAGAAGCAGATGAGCTTGGTTGGAATGTCGCTGATCACCTCGAACGCGCGACGCACCATCGTCGTGCGCGCCACCTCTCCAAAGGTGCCGATATGCGGCAGACCCGACGGGCCATATCCGGTCTCGAACAGCACATAGCCCTTCGCCGGAGGCGCTTTCTGATAGCGTTTGAGCACCCGGCGCGCTTCTTCAAAAGGCCAGGCCTTGGACGCAAGAGCGGTTTCACGCAGTTCAGACATATCGGTCTCCATCGGGATGGCCGGGCACGGCCACAATGCCGGACTGCCCCATGCAACCGGCCCGGCATCTCCTATTGTGCGGATGCAGCATAAGTCAATCGCCCGTTGATGCACAGATCGACAGAACGCTGCGCCAAACCGCATGCGATCAAACCGGAACACCCCGCAAACCAGCGATCCCCAGACAGAGCCAAAATTACTTATGTCGCAGTTGAACCCGATCCAATCGCTTCGTATCGTGCGCAAGATTTCATAACCCGGCAGGACACGCGCGCATGACACAACAAGCCCCCCACCCGATGACGCCCCAAGATTGCCTCGTGGCGATCATGGTGGCCGTGTCCGCGTCGGACGAGAACATCCGCACGGCGGAACTGGTCAAGATACAGGCAGCCGTCAACATGCTGCCGGTCTTTGCCGATTATGATATCGACCGCATCAACTTCGTGTCCCAGACCGTGTTCGATCTGTTCGAACAAGTCGACGGTCTGGACGCGCTGTTTGGTCTGATCCGCGACAACCTGCCGGAACGGCTGAACGAGACCGCATATGCCCTAGCCTGCGACGTGGCCGCCGCTGACGGATCACTGGCGGATACCGAACTGCGCCTGTTGGAAGAAATCCGCTACGAGTTGAACGTCGAACGCCTGCACGCCGCCGCGATCGAACGCGGCGCCCGCGCGCGCCACACGGTCTGACGCTCAACTCCCGAAAAGCGCGCCCCAGCGCTCGATCAGCTTCTGCTGCAGTCGGCGCGACCGACGATTCCAAGCCCGCGCGCCCGGTGGCACTTCGCGATCTGCACGGGCGATCTTGCCGCGCTTATCCAGATCAGCGGTGAAGATGGCAAAGGCCAGATCCCGGCCGTCCGCAGCAATGGCGTAGCCGCCCAGCGCCGATACAAAATTCAGCGTGCCCGTCTTGGCTGCCACCCGGATCGGATGCGCCCGATCCTCACGCCCTTCCGCGTCGCGCATCGGAAACCGTTTCAGCAAGGGTTGCAGTTCATCAATCTTCTGCGCCGCAACAAACGCCCGCACCAGATCGTCCGGCGCCATACGGGACCCATCGCCAAGCCCTGAGTGATCCACCAAAAGCGTGTTGCGGGTCCCGTAGGTTGCCGCCGCCCAATCGCTCATGGACCTGGCCGAAGCAATAAGAGATGCCGGACGCCCGTACAGGGCGCTTGTTGCGCTCATCCCCACCATTTCGGCCGTCAGGTTGTTGGAATATTTCAGCATACCGCGCAGGATATCGACGAGCGGTACACTTTGGTGACGCACCAGAATGGCACCGCCCGTACGGGCTTGCGTTACATTGACCTTGCCCAACACGATGCCGTTTACCCGCGCCAGGGTTTGAAACACGTCGCCCGCGTAATGCGCCGGTTTCCGCACTGGAAGCCACCGCGCCCCACCCTTGCCAAGCGCCTGACTTGCAACGGTCCATTTGTCGATCCGCGCGGCCTCTTCATAGGTGTAGACAGGGACCCTCCTATTCACCACCTGCATCTGCGCCATGCTGACCCGCGGCTTATAGTTTCGGGTCCGGGCGTCCATTGTCACTGCATAGCCCTTCACGTCGCGTTTCCACTCGAAATGCACACGGTTGTAGTTCAACGCGATCCCCGAAACTGCCGGGCTATAGCCCAGATGATCTGGCTGACCGGGGTCGATGCTGCGCGTATGCGGCAGCGCCCCGTTGTAAACCTTGAACGTGCCACGTACCTCGCGCAGACCAGTTTCCCGCAACTGCTTGGCCATTTCTGCCAGCGCTTCGGTGTCGAGCGTCGGATCGCCGCCGCCCGCAAGGATCAGATTGCCATGCAACACGCCATCCTCGATCCGGCCATCTGCGATCAGGCGTGTCTCATAGCGGTGCTCGGGTCCCAGGGCTGCCAGTGCATAAAGCGCGGTCAGGGCCTTCGCCACACTGGCCGGCGGCAGACCCGCCTCGCCCCCCGCCATCTCCAGTATTTCGCCGGTCGAGGCGTCAGCCACGGCATAGGCCACTTCGCCCGACAGACCCGAAGCAGCGATGACCCGCTCGGCCGCACTTCGCTTGACCCGCGCCTGAGGGCGCAAAGACGTCTGCGGCGCAGCCGCAAAACCAGGACCGCCCACTGCAAAGGACGCAGCACCGCCAAGAAAGGCGCGTCTCGAAACGTTAAACTTCATGCCCCGTATAAAACCGTCGCCTGAATCTCGGGGCAACAGGACAATTGCAGTTTTACACGTTTATGTTGCAACTTCACGCCGTTGTCGGTTGGATCAGCTCTCCTCACGCACGATCCATTGGCCGCTCGCCCGCAGCCCAGACGAACTCAGGTCGATCATCGGCGCGTTTACAAAACACCAGGCCGGAGCCTGCGCCTGCCCGAGCAGATGGCGCGCCTGACCGTCCAACCGCCATTTCCGATAGATCCGAGCCGCCGGAGACATCCGCGCCGATATCCGTTCACCGGGACGTGCAACCACGCCGACGGGTACGGTCTCCATAATGAAACGCCAGTCCTGCCAATGATGGAATTGCGCCAGATTGTCCGCCCCCATGAGCCAGACGAACCGCACTTGAGGATAAAGCGCCTGCAATTTCCGGATGGTGTCGGCAGTAGCCCGCGTGCCCAACCGCGCCTCGATATCCGTCACCTCGACCCGAGGGTGCCGCATCATCGCCTGTGCCGCAGCCATCCGTTGCGCCATCGGCGCGGGTCCGCGCTCTTTCAGCGGGTTGCCCGGCGATACCAACCACCACACCCGGTCCAGCCCAAAGCCTTTGATCGCCTCCAGCGTGACATTGACATGCCCCTGGTGCGGCGGATCGAAAGACCCTCCGAAAAGCCCGACGATTTGCCCGGTGCCAACCTTTGGAAACGCTTGTTTCATGGCCTTTGCTCTGCCCAGAGTTTTTCGTCCATGTCAATCAACAGCCCCGGTTGCCAATCCCCATTCCCCAGCTTGCCCCGCCTGCCCGGCTTCGCTATCACACCGCCCAACCTGAATTCTCCGCCTCAAAGGACACGAAATGGCCGCCTATCAATATGTCTACCACATGCAGGGTGTTTCCAAGACCTACCCCGGTGGCAAGAAATGCTTTGAAAACATCCACCTGTCCTTCCTGCCGGGCGTGAAGATCGGCGTTGTAGGCGTGAACGGCGCGGGTAAGTCGACCCTGATGAAGATCATGGCCGGTCTCGACCCCGATTTCACCGGCGAGGCATGGGCCGCTGAGGGCGCCAAGGTCGGCTACCTTCCACAGGAGCCGAAACTGGACGAAACGCTGAGCGTGCGCGAAAATGTCATGCTGGGCGTCAAACCCAAAAAGGACATCCTCGACCGCTATAATGAGTTGGCGATGAACTACTCGGATGAGACCGCCGAGGAGATGGCCGAACTGCAGGACAAGATCGACGCCGAGAACCTCTGGGATCTCGACAGCCAGATCGATGTCAGCATGGAAGCGCTGCGCTGTCCCCCCGACGATGCGCAAATCGCCAATCTCTCGGGCGGTGAGAAACGCCGGGTCGCGCTCTGCAAGCTGCTGCTCGAAGCGCCCGACATGCTGCTTTTGGACGAACCGACCAACCACCTGGACGCCGAAACCATCGCCTGGCTGCAACAGCACCTGATCGACTACAAGGGCACCATCCTGATCGTCACCCACGACCGCTATTTCCTGGATGACATCACCGGCTGGATCCTCGAACTCGACCGCGGCCGCGGCATTCCGTACGAGGGCAACTATTCCGCGTGGCTGGAACAAAAAGCCAAACGGCTGGAGCAGGAAGCCCGCGAGGACAAGTCCAAGCAGAAGACCCTTCAGCGCGAGTTGGAATGGATGCGTCAGGGCCAGAAGGCCCGTCAGGCCAAATCCAAGGCCCGGATCAACGCCTATAACGAGCTGGCCGAACAGTCCGAGCGCGAAAAGCTGACCCGCGCGCAGATCGTCATCCCCAACGGCCAGCGCCTTGGCGGTAAGGTGATCGAGGTCGAGGGCCTGTCGAAACATATGGGCGACAAGCAACTGATCGAAGGGCTGGACTTTGCCCTGCCCCCCGGCGGCATCGTCGGCGTCATCGGCCCCAACGGCGCCGGTAAATCGACGCTGTTCAAGATGCTCACCGGTCAGGAACAGCCCGACAGCGGCACCATCACGCTGGGCGACACGGTCGAGCTGTCCTATGTCGACCAGTCCCGCGATGACCTGAAAGACAACGACACCGTGTGGGAGGCGATCACCGGCGGCGCCGAGATCATCCAACTGGGCGACGCGCAAGTCAATTCCCGCGCCTATTGCTCGTCGTTTAACTTCAAGGGTGGCGACCAGCAGAAGAAGGTCTCTCTGCTATCGGGTGGTGAGCGCAACCGCGTCCACATGGCCCGCCTGCTAAAAGAGGGCGGCAACGTCCTGCTGCTCGACGAACCCACCAACGATCTGGACGTCGAGACGCTCCGCGCGCTGGAAGACGCCTTAGTCGATTTCGCCGGCTGCGCCGTAGTCATCTCGCACGACCGCTTTTTCCTCGACCGGATTTGCACCCACATCCTCGCCTTCGAGGGCGACGCCCATGTGGAATGGTTCGAGGGCAATTTCGAAGACTACGAAGAGGACAAGAAGCGGCGATTGGGACCGGATGCGCTTGAGCCCAAGCGGTTGAAGCATAAGAAGTTTGCGAGGTAGTAGAGCTGTCGACATCATTCACATAGTTTTGAGGATGAGTCTGTTACAGGTCAAATCGCGGGATTTGGCCAAGATACAATGTGATTACTTTTGTGCCTAAGAAGGCGCGAACCACAATATGTTGTGGAAAAACCTACATTGTGACATTTTTGACTCTTGAATACCGAGTTTTTCTGAGTCAAACATTGTCTACACCACATTCGAGGCACGCTGTGTCTTGAACGAAAGACCCTCGCTTCGGCGGGGGTTTTTTTGTGGATAACATTGGGGAGGAATGTGTATAACCCTATGGGCGAATACTTCAAATAGTTGCTCAGGGGACCGCAGGCCCAAAATATAGTTGACAGCTAACTTCAATCGAGTCAGGTTTGGAGCCGGTGAGGGCGTGCCTCGAATGTGGTGTTCATTCGCGTCCTTGCTGAAACGCAACTAGCAAAGGATGTGAACTATGTTTTCACAGACAAGGGCTCGTGCTCCCGTCGGCACAACTGCACGCACCGGTCAAAAATGCCCGGAGAGCGGAATTTGGAAAGTGGTTGGAAATCCATCCACCACGGCACCAATAGCCAAGAGCAACGTCATGCCACCATACGCTGGCAAAGCCGTTACTTGGAAGTTGATTCAACACGCGTAGCGTCAGAAGGGCCGGTATTGCACCGGCCCTTTTCAAATTCTAAACAGCAAGCGTAGGATGGGGTTCTACCCCATCACCCGATTGGTATTCATCTTGGTGCTTGCACCACATCCACGCCCTACCAAAACCAAACGCAAAAGGCTCTCCAAAAAGATGGGGTGAAACCCCATCCTACGGCTCTCCGAATGCCCCATCCGTGGGAACACCAAACCATTTCTGATCAACCCGGCCTGCGCGTATATCGCGGTGGATTGATGAATATGGCCAATCCGTCGGATGCTCCACCAAGCCATGCCTGACCGGATTGCCCCAGCAATACGCCATGTGGTCCCGATAGTCCCGTTCATCACGAATGCAATGCTCCCAGAAGCGCCGTTGCCAAATCCCCGCGTCACCCTTCGCAACTTTCGAACGCGATCGTAGGATGGGGTTGCACCCCATCCTGCCTGACGCCTTAATGCGCCGCGTGAAACGCGACTTGATCGCACCCCACCGGGTCGAAAAGTCACTATCGCCGGGCGGTAGGGTCCAGATCGCATGCAAATGATCCGGCAGGACGACCATGGCGTCACACCAGAACGGCCGCTCTGCACGCGTCCGCGCATAGGCGTATCGCAAGGCATCGATTTCGCCCAACAACAGAGTTGAAGCTCGGTCTGCCAAAGCGACGGTGAAGAAGAACTTTGCGCCCGGAATGCGGGCGCGGCGATAGCTGGTCATTTCAACATAACACGGGGAAACTGTTTAAAATGGGTGAAACAACCAACCTCGCGACCAAACCCGGCACGGCGCCCCCAGCGCCGCACCGCTTGGTATTCGCTATGCAGCCACCGCCACATCGTCCAGCCTTTGCAGGAACATGTCGTGGTCACGCTCGAAGATGCGTTCCAGCTTCAGCGCGATTTTGTTCATCTTCTGCACTTCCTTGAACAGGTCCTGCGCCTCGCTTTCGGCCAGTTTCTGTTCATGCGGCCTGCCCTTCAGATGGCGATGGAAATCAGACCGCAATTCATCGATCCGCTCCAGCTTTCTCAAGAACTGCGTCATATGCTTGTAATGCGTCTCCGCCGAGATATTGAATAGCCGATAGGCCGACTGGATGTCCTTGTTCTTATGGTGCTCACCCGCCAACAGGGCGATATCGATCCGGGATTTGTTGACGTCCACGTGCTTAGCCCTGAGTTGTTTCAGTCCGCGGGACACATCCTTGACGCCCCATTTCGGCGCCTTGCCGCGCGCATCAAGCGCCGTCATCGTATTGTCGCCGACAATGCCGTCGATCTTCAGCTTGTGCTTTTTCTGAAACGCCTTGACCGCGGCCACCATGGCATCGCCGAACACTCCGTTCACGGCCACTTTCGGTTTCGCTCCGGCCTTGTTGAGCTTTTCCTGGATCTTCTTGACGGGGGCGCCCTTTGCGCCTTTCTTAATGAGTTTCAATGTTATTCTCCATATCCGGGTCGGCAGGGTGCCGAGCGTTCAATGGGGAACACAAGTATCGGGTCCACCGAACTGATGCTTGCGGAACTGCTGAGGATTGCGTGAGGATTTCGGGGGATTCTCTGGAAAATTGGCACCTGCACGGATCGGTTGGCGGTTTTGTCGATGCGTAGTCGCTCAGGCAGGCGCGCAGGACCCGCGCCGTTGCCGGGTTGCGGGCCTTAGCGGCTCCGCAGGCGGCTGATCAGCAAGCCGAGACGTTGCTGCCAGCGCGCGTCGGGTTGCTGGTTGATCTCGCAGGTTTCTAGGCTGTTTGAAGGTTTCGACTGCTTTTTCCGCGCTTTCACCCCGCGCATTTGCGGTGAGGGTGTGGTTTCATTCAAATGTTTATCCATGAACGCACGGATCGCCTGTTCCGAGAACATATCCTTAGACGCTTTCGACTTTGGTTTTGCCGGCGTCCAATCCGTTCCTTTCGGGGGCACGTAGACGGACTTGTCTGTCATAAAACAACACCAAACAGTTTAGACCTTCTGCCGCGGCTCCGGTCTAATGCCTGATGCTGCGCGGATCTTCCTGCTCGAACAAGTCTCTGAAATCACAGCTTAAATGCGATGACTTGGCTGCAATTGTGGAGACCATCTGGCACAAATGTGGCACAAATGTGGTTGCGCTTCAAGCGCTAATGCATACCTAAGGTTGTGATCAAGTTGTTATGCTCCGTCGCGCCAGCGATTCACGATCGGGTACCTACGATCCAGCCAAAAGGCGCGGGGCGTCAGTCGCGCGCCTGGGGCGGACTGGAAGCGCTTGTATTCGCTGATATAGACCAGATGCTCCACTCGTCTCGCAGTGTCGGCCTCAAAACCCGCGGCAACGCAATCCGCGATTGAGCCGTCGCGATCCACCAGAATATCCAGTATCGCATCCAGTTCGGGATAGTCTGGCAGGCTGTCGCTGTCTTTCTGATCCTCTCGCAGTTCGGCGCTTGGCGGCTTGTCTATCACCGACGGTCGGATCACCTCTCCCTCCGGCCCCATCATCCAGTCGCGGTGATTGGCGTTGCGCCAGCGGCAGGTCTCGAACACGCGGGTCTTGTAGAGGTCTTTGATCGGGTTATATCCGCCCGCCATGTCGCCATAGATCGTAGCATACCCCACCGCGACCTCGGATTTGTTGCCGGTGGTCAGCAGCATCTCGCCAAACTTGTTGCTAAGGGCCATCAGCAACAGGCCGCGCAAACGCGACTGGATGTTTTCCTCGGTCAGCCCGGGTTCGGTTCCTTCGAACAGAGGCGCCAGCGTATTTGTGATCGCCGCACGCCCTTCGGAAATCGGCACATAGTCGTAGCGTACGCCCAGCGCCTTGGCGACGGCCTCCGCATCATCCAGCGAGGACTGGCTGGTATATTCCGATGGCAGCATAACGCAGCGCACATTTTCAGGCCCGAGCGCATCCACCGCAATGCCCGCGACCAGCGCGGAGTCCACTCCCCCCGAAAGGCCCAGCAACACCTTTCCAAAGCCGGTCTTGCCGCAATAGTCGCGCAAGCTTTCAACCATGCAGCGGTAATCCTGTTCCCACTCATCGGGCAGCGGTGCGATCTCGCCCTGCCGGATACGCCAGCCCTCGGCGCCACGCTCCAGATCGACCTGGGTGATCGCCTCGTCGAACACCGGCATTCGAAGCGCGAGCGCCCCCCCCGGGTTTATCGCAAATGTACCACCGTCAAAAACCTGGTCGTCCTGGCCACCGACCATATTCAGATAGATCACCGGCAACCCCGTATCGACCGAGCGCGCCACCATATGGTTCAGCCGCACATCCATCTTGTTGCGATAGTAGGGCGAACCATTAGGGATCAGCAGGAACTCGGCCCCGGTCTCGGCTTGAGTCTCAGCCACATCCTCGAACCATCCATCCTCGCAGATAGGCGACCCCACGCGGGTGTTGCCCACCGAGTAGGGCCCACCCAACGGCCCGGCGTCAAAGATGCGCACCTCGTCAAACACTGTGTCGTTCGGTAGGTGATGTTTCAGCATCCGGCTGGCAATCTTGCCGTCTTTGAGGATGCAATAGGCGTTGTAGAGCTTGCCGTCTTCGGCCCAGGGCGCGCCGATCGCCAGGGCCGGGCCACCTGAACATTCTGCCGCCAGGGCCCGCACCTGCTCCATCGCAGCGAGATGAAAGGCGGGCTTCATCACCAGGTCCTGCGCGTTGTAGCCGGTGATGAACATCTCGGTCAGCGCGACCAGGTCGGCGCCTGCTTCCTTGCCTGCTTGCCAAGCTGCACGCGCCTTGGCGGCGTTGCCTTCAAGGTCGCCAACCACCGGGTTGAGCTGCGCCAATGTGATGCGGAAACTGTCGGCCATGCCGCCCTCTTGCAGTAAAGGTCAACCTGCCATTTACCAGATCACGCCGAGAGGGAAAGCCAAATGCGGCAAAAGACATTGCCCCCGGAGGCTGCCTGTCTTAATTTTGCGTAAACACGTGCAGCGCTGCACGGAATTGAGCAGACAGAGGCATAGATGAACACCATCCGTAGGACCATCATCGCCGGCATAGCACTCGGGACAGCAGGCGCTGCACTTGCTCAGGATGGGCAAGTTCTGACCAAGCAGGACGATATCGGCGGGGTTTATGAGGGTACGTTTCGGGGCGGCTTGCAACATGGCACCGGCAGTTATCGTCTACCCAACGGCTATGAATATACCGGCGACTGGATCGACGGAGAGATTCGCGGCAAGGGTGTAGCGCGCTTTCCGGACGGTTCGATCTACGAGGGCGATTTCGTCAAGGGCAAGCCCGAGGGTAAGGGCAAGATCACATTCTCTGATGGCGGCACTTATGAGGGCGACTGGCTGAACGGCGTCATCAATGGCGAAGGAACTGCCTCTTATGCCAATGGCGTGCGTTATGAGGGCGGTTTCCAAAACGCAAAGCACCACGGCAAGGGCGTCATGCAAAGCCCGGGCGGCTATGTCTATGACGGCGATTGGGTCGAGGGCCGCAAGGAAGGCACGGGCACGATTGCCTATCCAGATGGCGCAAGCTACGAGGGTGAAATCAAGGCTGGACAGCGGCACGGCCAAGGCACACTCAAGTTGCCCGATGGCCTGGTCTATGTCGGCCTTTGGGCGGATGGGCAGATCAACGGCGAGGGTCGCCTGACGCAAGCCAATGGCGATGTCTACGAAGGCACGCTGACCGAGGGCCGCCGCGAGGGCACCGGCAAGGTGACCTATGCCAATGGCGACACCTATTCAGGCGACTTCGCCGATGATCAGCGCCACGGTCAGGGTACCTTCACCGGCACCGATGGGTATAGCTATACGGGCGCCTGGGTCGCAGGCCAGATCGAGGGCAAGGGCCGTGTCACATATCCGGACGGCTCGGTCTATGAGGGCGACTTCCGCGCGGATCTGGCCGATGGGGTTGGCAAGATCGTTTACCCCGACGGTTCCAGTTATGACGGCGACTGGATTGCCGGCGTTATCGAAGGCGAAGGCAAGGCGATTTACGCCAATGGCATCGTTTATGACGGCCAGTTCAGGAACGCGAAGAACCACGGCACCGGCGTGATGACCTATCTCGATGGTTATCGATACGAAGGTGACTGGAAGGACGGTCTGCGCCACGGCCAGGGCAAGGCCACCTACCCTGACGGGTCGGTCTATACCGGCGACTACAACAAGGGTCAGCGCGAAGGTCAGGGCGAAATCATTATGGCTGACGGGTTCAGATATTCTGGCCAATGGCAGGGCGGCAAGATCAGCGGCAACGGTATTGCCACCTATGCCAATGGCGACGTCTATGAGGGCAATTTCCGCAATGGCAAACGCCAGGGCGAAGGCACCATGCGATATGCGGGTGGGCAGGAAGAAACCGGCATCTGGGAAAACGGCGCGCTGAAAGATGGCGGCTGATACCTACCAGTCCACGGATTTCCCCGCCCAGTCAAAAAACTGCCCGGTTTGAGGTGGTTCAAGCCCGTCAATCACCGATAGCAGATTAGCAGCCGCTTCTTGCGCCGATACAGTCGGGCGCCCGCGTGCGTATGCCTCGGTCAGCCCGGTCCTGACGGTCCCTGGATGCAGCGCGACACAGATACTGTCGCGATGGGTCCGGCCAAGCTCAATTGACGCCGTGCGAATGACCTGATTGAGCGCTGCCTTGGCCGCGCGATAGCTGACCCAGCCGCCCAACCGATTATCCCCGATGGAACCAACACGCGCTGACAGCGCCGCAAAGACGCAGCGCCTGTCGCGAGGCAAAAGCCGCGCCGCCTCGCGCAGCACCAGCGCCGGGCCAACCGTATTCAGGGCGAACTGATCCATCATCGCAGATACGCGGATCGCGCGGATCGTCTTTTCCGGGGCAGCCCCGGCAATCTCTAACGCACCAGAGGCCACAAAGATCAGTTCATAGGGCCCTTCAAGCGCGCCCAGGATGCGTGTCGCCGAGGCCTCATCAGTCAAATCAAACCCGTCCTGCGATCGTGACAAGGCATCGACCGATACTCCGCGCTCGCGCAGCGCGGCCACGACCGCCTGCCCGATCCCGCCCGACGCGCCGATGACCAATGCTCGCTCCATGACGTGCAGCTAGAGGCCCCAAACCGAAGGTCAATGCAACATCTTGGTCGAATTCGCTCTTTCCATTCCGTTCTGCGCCTGTATAAACTCGCCTCATGATCAACCGCGCAGATATCCCAGTGACCCACGCCGCATGCGGCGCGTCCCTGCGTGGCCTACTGATCCTAAACCGCCTCTGAGCGTGCCCTTCGGCGCGCCCGCTCAGAGGAGGATGCCTGCGCGCCCAGAGGTTTAGGACAGAAGACAGAAAGACATACCCATGACACATGTAGCCGACCAAGACCGCGTCTTGATCTTTGACACCACGTTGCGCGATGGTGAACAGAGCCCGGGCGCGACCATGACCCACGCCGAAAAGCTCGAAATCGCCGAATTGCTGGACGACATGGGCGTCGACATCATCGAAGCGGGGTTCCCGATCGCCTCAGAGGGGGATTTTCGCGCTGTTTCCGAAATCGCGGAGCGTTCGAAAAACGCGGTGATCTGCGGACTGGCGCGCGCCAATTTCAAGGATATCGACCGCTGTGCGGAAGCGGTGCGCAACTCCGCTCGGCCGCGTATCCACACCTTCATCGGCACCTCGCCGCTGCACCGTGCGATTCCGAACCTGACGCAGGACGAAATGGCCGACCGCATCCACGACACGGTGACCCATGCCCGCAACCTCGTCGACAATGTGCAATGGTCGCCCATGGATGCCACCCGGACCGAGTGGGACTATCTCTGCCGGGTGATCGAGATCGCGATCAAGGCCGGGGCAACCACGATCAACATCCCCGACACGGTGGGTTACACAGCGCCAATGGAAAAGGCCGAGATGATCCGCAAGCTGATCGAAACGGTCCCCGGCGCAGATGAGGTGGTCTTTGCCACCCATTGCCACAACGATCTGGGCATGGCGACCGCCAACTCGCTGGCTGCCGTCGCAGGTGGCGCACGCCAGATCGAATGCACTATCAACGGGCTCGGTGAGCGGGCGGGCAACACCGCTTTGGAAGAGGTGGTGATGGCGCTCAAGGTGCGCAATGACATTATGCCTTGGAGCACCGGCATCGACACCACCAAGATCAAGCATATCTCGCATCGCGTTGCCACCGTCTCGGGCTTTCCGGTTCAGTTCAACAAAGCCATCGTGGGTAAAAACGCCTTTGCCCATGAAAGCGGCATCCATCAGGATGGGATGCTGAAGAACAAGGAAACCTTCGAGATCATGCGCCCCGAGGATGTCGGCATCGCAGGCACCGCCTTGCCGCTGGGCAAGCACTCGGGCCGTGCCGCCCTGCGCGACAAGCTCAAAACGCTGGGATATGAGGTGGGAGACAACCAGCTCAAAGATCTTTTCGTACGGTTCAAGGAACTGGCCGACCGCAAGAAAGAGGTGTTTGACGACGATCTGATCGCGCTTGTCCGGATCGAAGAGGATGACGAGAACGACTACCTGCATCTGGTCTCGATGAAGGTCACATGCGGCACCAACGGCCCTGCGGAAGCCACGGTCGAAATGCAGGTAGACGGCGAAGACGTCACCGAAACCTCGCATGGGGACGGCCCGGTCGATGCCACCTTCAAAGCGATCCGCCTGATCCACCCCAACAAGGCGCGGCTGCAACTCTATCAGGTGAGCGCCGTGACCGAGGGCACTGACGCGCAAGCCACGGTCTCTGTCCGCCTTGGCGAAGACGGGATGATCGCTACCGGAGAATCGGCCAATACCGACACCGTGGTCGCCTCGGCCAAGGCCTATATCCACGCCCTGAACCGCCTGATGGTCCGCCGCGAAAAGACCGGCCCCGGCGCCGATGCGCGTGAGATCAGTTACAAGGATCTGACCTAACTACCACGCGAGGCCGCATCGCATTTGGCCTCGCTTTTCCAATACTAGACTGACAAGCGCTCGACCGGGCGCGCACATCGAGGGCAAAGCCACGATGCACTGGCTGCTTCAGGAATTCGAAGACACCCATAAGCTCGCCGAAGCATTGGACCGGTTGGGCAGTTCCTACTCTTGGCACAAGGTTGTCCCATTTGTGGGCGATCTCGTTCCTGAGCCAGCCCTTGACAGCCACGATGCCGTAATACTATTCGGGTCCTACACATTGTGGCGGCATGCCAAAGCCAAGCGGCTTCGACCGGGTGTGTTCAAACTGGCCCCCTTCGTGCATCAAAAGATCTGGCAGCCCTATCTGCTCAATGGAGCGGATGCGCTGTTCCTTGAATTGCGTGAAATCCCTGAGCGTCTGCCTGACAACGGCAAGAGATGGTTCTTACGTCCTGTCGATGACAGCAAAGAAGAACCTGGTCGTGTCAGATCAACCGCAGAGATTGTTCAACTGGCGCATCAGGTTCTCGCCCTAGACGAAGCGGAATTGCCGAAAGGATCGCTCCGGCACGATACTCAACTTATGCTGACCGAGCCGGCCCAGATTTGGAAGGAGTGGCGACTTTGGGCCGTCAATGGTCAGATCGTTACCTATTCTCTCTACAAAGAAGGCTCGCGTGTCGTCTACCGGCACGAGATCGACGACGACGCGTTAGCGTTCGGCCAAAAGATGGTCGACCTCAACCCGGCTTATTCTGACGCTTTTGTTCTCGACATTTGTCGCACAGGTGACGGACTGAGGTTTCTGGAAACAAACTGCATCAACGCAGCCGGGTTTTATGCGGCTGATTTAATGCAGCTTGTTCAGGCGTTTGAAGCCCTTGCGGAAAATCTCCGGTGACCAAGAGCAAGGCCGGTCTACGGAATAGCTCTTAGTAGCTTGAGTACCGGAAATTCACCACTGCGTCGTTTTGAATGGCGCAGTGGGCCTTGATCGTGCTGCGCTGATCGTTGCTGTCCTTGGATCGGGCGACCTCCAAATCGATCAGATCAATCCCGTCAGCATTTGTCTCGTAGGACAGGGTCTGTTCGAAATCCACAGCGTAGTACCCCTGATTGCTCATAGCGGTTTTCGTGCGATGCATGCACAACCCGATGGCGTTTTCCTCGGGCGAAACACCGGGATGTTTCTGATAAGGCGCGCCATGCTTGTGGTGATGGTGGGCGATCGACGCGCCCAGAACGCCCAGTGCTACCCCGGCAATCAGTGCCCCGGTATCTTTGGACGCGGCGGGGGTCGCCACCAATGAGGTCATCGCGACAGTCGCAATCAGGGCTCCGCTGAACATGTTACTTGAGCGCATCGGCAGTGTTTCCTTGTGTCGTTGATTGGGAAATCGGGTCAACCGTATCTGAAAACACTAGCGCAATGGTTGTAGACTTTGCCAGATGTTTTGGCGTTCGCAGGGCAAGCTTGGTTGAAACGCGGTTTGCCGTCATGAATTCTTCACGCGATGATCGGATGTCAGCGCTATCGCATCCGTTTCATCGCTGCTATTCTCACCGCTCAAACTGGGGCTGCCGCTCTGGACCGACTACTCAGGGAAGATATCATGACACTTTCGCTCAGCCGCCGGGGTTTCCTTGCCGGAACCGCCGGTTTCATCGCGCTTCATCCGTTCTCGGCCCGCGCGGCCGCAAACCAGGCGCATCTGCGCCTGATGGAGACCACCGACCTGCATGTCCATGTTTTCCCTTATGACTACTATGCCGACAAGCCGCGCGACACGGTTGGGCTGGCCCGCACCGCCTCGATCATCAAAGAAATCAGGGACGAGGCCACCAACTCGATGCTGATCGACAACGGTGACTTCCTGCAAGGCAACCCGATGGGCGATTACATCGCCTATGAGCGCGGCATGAAAGAAGGCGACAGCCATCCGATCATCACCGCCATGAACACGGTTGGTTTCGATGCCTCAACACTGGGCAATCACGAATTCAACTACGGGCTCGACTTCCTGACGAAATCTCTGGCCGGGGCCGAATTCCCGGTGGTCAGCGCCAACGTGGCGCTGGAAATCGGCAGCGATCCGACCAAGGACAAAACGCTGATCAAGCCTTATGTGATCCTCGAAAAGCAGCTGACAGATGGCAGTGGCGAAACCCATCCGATAAAGGTTGGCCTGATCGGCTTTGTGCCGCCGCAGGTCATGAACTGGGACCGCCGCCATCTGGAGGGTAAGGTGCAGGCCCGCGATATCGTGGCCACCGCGCAGGCCTATGTGCCACAGATGAAGGAAGAAGGCGCAGACATCATCATCGCACTTAGCCATTCCGGAATAGGTGAGGCCGATCACATCGACGGAATGGAAAACGCCTCTGTCCCGCTGGCGGCTGTTGAGGGGATCGATGCAGTGCTGACCGGGCACCATCACCGGGTCTTCCCCTCCTCCGACTATGACGGCATGGCGGCGGTGGACGTGGCAAAGGGCACGATCCATGGCAAGCCCGCCGCGATGGGCGGGTTCTGGGGCTCGCATTTGGGCCTGATCGACCTGATGCTGGAGCGCTCTGGCAATGAGTGGAAGATCGTCAGCCACGCAACCGAGGCACGCCCGATCTCGAAACGCAACGAGGACCGCTCGATCACCGCGCTGGTCGACAGCCAGCAGGATGTGCTGGACAGCGTGCAGGCTGAGCATGACGCGACGCTGGCCTATGTCCGTCGCGCGGTGGGCAAGACAGACGCGCCGCTGCATTCCTATTTTGCGCTGGTGGCCGATGACCCTTCGGTACAGATCGTATCGATTGCGCAGCTTTGGTATATTGAGCAGATGCTCAAGGGCACCGAGCATGAGGGGCTGCCGATCCTCAGCGCCGCTGCCCCCTTCAAGGCAGGTGGCCGGGGCGGACCGGAATACTTCACCGACGTGCCCAAGGGTGATGTGGCGATCAAGAACGTCTCGGACCTCTACCTCTATCCCAATACCGCCCGCGCGGTGCGGGTGAGCGGCGCGCAGGTCAAAGACTGGCTGGAACGCTCGGCGGGCATGTTCAATCAGGTCGAAGCAGGCAAAGCCGATCAGGTTCTGCTGAACCCTGAATTCCCCAGCTACAATTTCGACGTGATGGACGGCGTGACCTACCAGATCGACCTCAGCCAGCCGTCGAAATTCGACCCCAAGGGCGAGGTCATCAATCCCGACGCCAATCGCATCGTGAACCTGCAGTTCAACGGCGCACCGATTGACCCCGAGGCGCAGTTCATCATAGCCACCAACAACTACCGCGCGGGCGGTGGCGGCAAGTTCCCCGGTGCAATGGGCGACACCATTGTCTTCGAGGGTCCCGACACCAATCGCGACGTGATCGTGCGCTATATTGTCGAGAAAGGCACGATCAGCCCCAAGGCGGATGCCAACTGGTCCTTCGCGCCCCTGCCCGGCACTAGCGTGCTCTTCGACACTGGACCCAAGGCGGCCGATTATGTCGAGGATGTGCAAGGAGTCACGATCGAGCCTGCGGGTGATGGGCCGGACGGGTTTGCCCGCTTCCGCATCGCACTTTGACGTCAGGGAGGGCGGAATCGCGCTGATTTAGGTGGATTCCGCCCTTCCCCCACCACCTGTAGAGGCCTATAAGGTTAAAAATTCCCGCGATCATCAGAGTCGCGGGATCTCTGGGCAGCACTCTACAGGATCACGCATATATGTCGGTGTTTGGAAATCTTGGCGGCTTGTTCTCGTCGGACATGGCCATCGATCTGGGGACCGCGAACACGCTGGTCTACGTCAAAGGTCGCGGGGTTATCCTGTCGGAACCTTCGGTGGTGGCCTATCACGTCAAGGATGGCGTCAAAAAGGTGCTCGCCGTGGGCGAAGACGCCAAGCTGATGCTTGGCCGTACACCCGGCAGCATCGAGGCGATCCGCCCGATGCGCGAAGGCGTGATAGCCGATTTCGACACTGCCGAAGAGATGATCAAGCACTTCATCCGCAAGGTGCACAAACGCTCGACTTTCTCGAAACCCAAGATCATCGTCTGCGTGCCGCATGGCGCCACCCCGGTCGAAAAACGCGCGATCCGTCAATCGGTGATGTCGGCAGGTGCCCGCCGCGCTGGTCTGATTGCCGAACCCATCGCGGCGGCCATTGGTGCGGGTATGCCGATCACCGATCCGACCGGCAACATGGTTGTCGATATCGGCGGCGGCACCACCGAAGTGGCGGTTCTGTCGCTGGGTGACATCGTTTATGCCCGCTCGGTCCGCGTTGGCGGCGACCGGATGGATGAGGGCATCGTGAACTACCTGCGTCGCCAGCAGAACCTGCTGGTCGGCGAAACCACCGCCGAGCGGATCAAGACCACCATCGGCACCGCCCGCATGCCCGATGACGGGCGCGGCCAGTCGATGCAGATCCGGGGACGCGACCTGCTGAACGGCGTGCCGAAAGAGATCGAAATCAGCCAAGCGCAGGTGGCCGAGGCGCTGGCCGAACCCGTGCAACAGATATGCGAGGCGGTGATGACCGCGCTGGAAACCACCCCGCCCGATCTGGCTGCCGACATTGTCGACCGCGGCGTGATGCTGACCGGCGGCGGCGCGCTGCTGGGTGATTTGGATCTGGCGCTGCGCGAACAGACCGGCCTGGCAGTGTCGATCGCCGATGAAAGCCTCAATTGTGTTGCATTGGGGACCGGCAAGGCGCTGGAATACGAGAAGCAACTGCGCCACGCGATTGACTACGACAGCTAAGGCGCGCACCCTTCTTATGGGGACAGTTCAATGCGTTCGGGCTTGCCCGCGCCGCTAGGAACCCGCTGAGAGGACCTTTTGGCCAAGGACCGATCACAGCACGAAGACTATTCGGGCCCTCTGAAGCGTCTGCTGCTGGGGATCGTGCTGCTGTGCCTGATCGGTACTTTTCTGGTCTGGCGCATCGACAGCCCGCGCGTCGAACGCTTTCGCGCGCAGGTGACCGACCGGGTGGTGCCTTCCATGGACTGGGCGATGGTGCCGGTAACCGCCACCATCAATCTGCTACGCGATTTCCAAAGCTACCAGCGTCTGAGCGAACAGAACCAGGAACTGCGCAGCGAGCTGCGCCGGATGCGGGCCTGGAAAGAGGCCGCGCTGCAACTGGAACAGGAAAACGCCCGCCTGCTCGATCTGAACAATGTGCGCCTCGACCCGCGCCTGACCTATATCACCGGCGTGGTTATGGCCGATAGCGGCTCGCCCTTCCGGCAATCGGTGCTGCTGAATGTGGGCGCGCGTGATGGAATCGTTGATGGCTGGGCGGCGATGGACGGGATAGGGTTAGTGGGCAGAATTTCGGGCGTGGGGCAGAACACCGCGCGCGTGATCCTGCTGACCGATGCCGCCAGCGCCATTCCCGCTACGATCCAGCCCTCGGGACAGAATGCTCTGATTGCGGGCGACAACTCCGCCGCGCCGGTTCTGGATTTTCTGGAGAACCGCGAACTTGTGCGCCCCGGGGACCGGGTGATCACGTCGGGCGATGGCGGCGTTTTCCCGGCGGGCCTGCTGATCGGTCAGGTGGCCGCGGATCCGACGGGCCGGTTGCGGGTACGCCTGTCCGCCGATTACGAGCGATTGGAATTCTTGCGCGTGTTGCGCCATCAGGGCACCGTCCCTGTCACCGATCCCGGTGGCGTTGTCGGGCCGACGCGCCCCGCGGACACCGCTTTGGTGCCAGAAAACCGGGGAGGCGCCGATGGGTAGTCAGGCGTCGCGCATATGGATCATGCGGCTTGTTTATTGCGCGCTTATGGTTCTGATCCTGTTCTTTCACCTGCTGCCGCTGGACACTGTTCCACGCCACTGGGCGCCACCTGATCTGTTCGTCGCCTTCACCTTTGCCTGGGTCACGCGCCGACCGGATTATGTGCCGGTTCTGCTGGTTGCCGCCGTCATGCTAACCGTCGATCTGCTTTTGCAGAAACCGCCCGGCCTCCTGGCAGCGATGGTTGTGGCGGGCTGCGCTTTTCTACGCGGTCGGGCCGCCACTCCCGCAAGCGAGACAGGCTTTGTCACCGAATGGCTTACGGTCAGCGGCGTGCTGTTCGCAATCTTCGCGGCCGACCGTGCAATCCTCGGCCTGACTGAAATCGGCTCCCCGCCATTCTTGCTATCAGCGTCGCAACTGGTACTGACAATCCTCTTTTATCCGATCGCCGTTGCCATCAGCCAGATCGTGTTCGGCGTGCGCAAGTTGAAACGTTCAGATGCGGACGCTGTGGGAGCCAGATCATGAAGCGCAATTCCAAGGAGCTGGAAGTCACTCACCGTCAATTGTCGCGTCGCGCGCTGATTGTGGGCGGGTTGCAGGCCGCGTTTATTGGCGGCTTGGCCATGCGCATGCGCTATATGCAGGTGGATCAAGCCGACGAGTTCCGCCTTTTGGCGGAAGAGAACAGGATCAACATTCGTCTGATCGCGCCCGCGCGGGGCGAGCTGTTCGACCGTAACGGCAAGATACTGGGGCAGAACTCGCCATCTTACCGGATCATCATCGTGCGCGAGGATGCCGGTGACGTGGAGAAAGTAATCAGCGATCTGTCCAAGCTCATCTATCTCGATCCCGAAGACTTGGAGCGCGCGCGCGCTGAGATGCGCCGTGCGCCTGCTTTTCTGCCCATTACACTGGCCGATCAGGTCACGTGGGAAGAGATTTCGAAGGTTGCGGTCAATGCACCCTCACTGCCCGGCATCACGCCCGAGGTCGGGCTGGCACGGCACTACCCGCAAATGGGTGATTTTGCCCATGTGATCGGTTATGTCGGCCCGGTCAGCGACTATGATCTGAGCCAGATGGAAGACCCCGAACCGGTGCTGCGCATCCCGCGGTTCCAGATCGGCAAGGTTGGCCTTGAGGCCAAGCGCGAAGACCTGCTGCGCGGGCGCGCCGGTGCCAAGCGGGTCGAGGTCAACGCAGGCGGACGCGTCATGCGCGAACTCAGCCGCCGCGAGGGGGATGCCGGGGCTGACCTGCAACTCTCGGTCGATGCCGATTTGCAGCAATATACCCAGGCAAGGCTGGAAGGCGAAAGCGCCAGTGCGGTTGTTATTGATTGCGAAACCGGCGATCTCCGCGCCATCGTCTCAGCCCCCAGCTTTGATCCCAACCTCTTTGTGCGCGGCATCTCGGTGGGCGACTACAAGCGCCTGACCGACGACCCCTACCGCCCGCTGGCCAATAAATCGGTGCAGGGCACCTACCCGCCAGGCTCTACCTTCAAGATGGTTACCGCGCTGGCCGCATTGGAGGCGGGCGTCGTCGGCCCCGGCGACACGTCCTACTGCCCCGGCTTCCACAAGGTCGGCAACCGCCGCTTCCACTGCTGGAAACGTGGTGGTCATGGCACGGTTGATCTGCTGCTATCGCTCAAACGCAGCTGCGATGTCTACTACTACGATGTGGCAGTGAAAACCGGCATCGACAACATCTCGGCCATGGCCAACAAGCTGGGTCTGGGCGTGAAACACGATCTGCCTATGTCCGCTGTGCGCAGCGGGCTAACGCCCACGCAGGCCTGGAAAGAACGCGTACATGGCGAAGGCTGGCTGATCGGTGATACGGCCAACGCCTCGATTGGGCAGGGCTTCATGCTGGCCTCTCCGTTGCAGCTTGCCGTCATGTCGGCGCGCATTGCCACGGGTCGTGCGGTCACGCCCCGGCTGGTGAAATCCGTCGACGGGGTCGAGCAACCCTCGGGTGCGGGCGAACCACTGGACATCAGCGAGCGCAACCTGCGCTACATCCGCAACGCGATGTACTCGGTGTCGAATGACAGGCGCGGCACGGCCTATGGCTCGCGCATCATCGAGGACAGCTATCGCATGGCGGGCAAAACCGGCACCAGCCAGGTGCGCAATATCACCAAGGCCGAACGTGCCGCAGGTGTGATCCGCAACAGCGACCTGCCCTGGGAACGCCGCGACCACGCGCTGTTTGTTTGCTATGCCCCCTTCGACAAACCAAAATATGCAGTGGCCGTGGTGGTCGAGCATGGTGGCGGTGGCTCCAAGGCGGCGGCCCCGGTGGCGCGCGACGTGATGCTGCAAGCGCTCTATAACGGCAATCCCCCGCTGGAGGCTTATCCCTCCAAGGATCGCGAGCGCATCAAGGAACAGCAGGAGCGGCTGGACCAACTGCGCGATGGCGTCGCCCCCTCTGACGGCAGCGACCGCGCATGAGCTATCTTGAACATAACGTCAAATCGACGCCCACCGGGCTGCGCAAGTTCCTGTTCATGAATTGGCCTCTGACGCTGCTGCTGATCAGCGTCGCTTCGGTCGGGTTCCTGATGCTGTACTCGGTAGCAGGCGGGTCGTTTACCCCCTGGGCCGAGCCGCAGATGAAACGATTTGCGCTGGGGTTGGCGGTGATGATGGTCATCGCCATGGTCCCCATCTGGTTCTGGCGCAACATGTCGGTGGTCGCGTATCTGGCCTCTATCGCGTTGCTTTTTGCGGTGGAACTGGTGGGCACGGTCGGCATGGGCGCGCAGCGCTGGATCGATCTGGGTTTCATGAGATTGCAACCCTCCGAACTCATGAAAGTCACGCTGGTCATGCTGTTGGCAGCCTATTACGACTGGTTGCCCGCAAAACGCACATCACGCCCGATCTGGGTCATTCTGCCGGTGCTGCTTATCCTCTTCCCGACCTTCCTGGTGCTGCGCCAACCCGATCTGGGCACCGCGATCCTGCTATTGGCGGCAGGGGGAGCGATGATGTTTTTTGCCGGGGTGCATTGGGCCTATTTCGGCGCGGTGATCGCGGCGGGCGTTGGGCTGGTATTTGCCGTGTTCAACAGTCGCGGGACCGATTGGCAATTGCTCAAGGATTACCAATACCGCCGCATCGATACCTTCCTTGACCCGTCCACCGATCCGCTGGGGGCGGGGTATCACATCACCCAGTCCAAAATCGCGCTGGGGTCAGGGGGCTGGTCGGGTCGCGGCTTCATGCAGGGCACGCAGTCGCGGCTGAACTTTCTGCCGGAAAAGCACACCGATTTCATCTTTACCACACTTGCCGAGGAGTTCGGCTTTGTCGGTGGCTTCTCGCTGCTGGCGCTTTATGCGCTGATCATCATCTTTTGCGTGGTCACGGCGCTGGCCACGCGCGACCGCTTTTCATCTCTGGTGACGCTGGGGATCGCTGTGAACTTCTTCCTGTTCTTTGCGGTGAACATGTCCATGGTGATGGGGCTGGCACCGGTCGTGGGCGTACCCCTGCCGATGGTCAGCTATGGCGGCTCGGCCATGCTAGTGCTGCTGGCCGCCTTCGGTCTTGTGCAAAGCGCCCACATCCACCGGGCCAGATAAGAAAGATCACGCCTCATGAGTGTCAACGTGCTGTTCTCCGCCCACGCGGATCGCTGGCCTCAGTATCGCGACGTTCTGGACGCCGCGCTCCGCGAGACCGGCGTCGACTTCCGGTTGGCCACCGCGTTCGATCCAACAGAGGTCGACTACGTCGTCTACGCCCCCAATGGTGGGCTGGACGATTTCTCGCCCTTCACGCGGCTCAAGGCGGTGTTGAGCCTCTGGGCGGGCGTCGAGAGCATTGTGACCAACCCCACACTGACCGTGCCGCTGGCGCGGATGGTGGATCAGGGGTTGCGGCAGGGCATGACTGAATGGGTGGTAGGCCATGTGCTGCGCCATCACCTGGGCATGGACAAGCACATCAACGGACAGGACGGCATATGGCGCAGTTTCGTGCCGCCGCTGGCCCCGGACCGCACGGTCTGTATCCTCGGGTTGGGAGAGCTGGGAGAGGCCGCAGCCGAAGCCCTTGCAAGCCTAGGTTTCGCTGTCACCGGCTGGAGCCGGACGCGCAAATCGATCCCTGGCGTGACCTGCTACGACGGCGAGGCTGGTCTGACCGAAGCGCTGGGCTCGGCGGAAGTCCTGGTGCTTCTGCTGCCGGATACGCCCGCAACAACCGATATCCTCAACGCCGAGACCCTAGCAAAGCTGCCGCGCGGGGCGGTGGTCATCAACCCCGGTCGTGGCCCGCTGATTGATGACGACGCATTGCTGGCCGCGCTGGAAAGCGGCCAGATATCTCATGCCACGCTGGACGTCTTTCGTACCGAACCCCTGCCCCCCGACCATCCCTACTGGTCGCTTGAACAGGTCACTGTGACCCCGCATATCGCATCAGAGACCCGCCCCGCGACCGCAGCGCTTGCCATTGCCGAGAATGTCCGACGCGGTGAGGCGGACGAGACGTTCCTCTATCTGGTCGATCGCAAACGGGGGTACTGAGGCAGGGTTTATGCCGCCACCAGCCCCCGCCCTTTCAGCAGCGCCTCGACACCCGGCAGCCGACCCCGGAACGCGGTATAAAGCGCCTCGGGCTCTTTCGAGCCGCCGGTTGACAGGATGTTCTCCTCCAACGCCTTGGCGCGTTCGGGATCAAAGGCACCGCCCGCCTCTTCAAACGCGGCGAAGGCATCGGCATCCATGACTTCGGACCACATGTAACTGTAATAGCCCGAGCTATACCCGTCGCCGGCAAAGACATGTGCGAAATGTGGTGTGGCATGGCGCATGCCGATTGCCGCGGGCATGCCGATATCGGCCAGAACCTCGGCTTGACGGGCCATCGGATCGGCTGGCGCTGACCCGTCATGGAAGGCCAGATCAACCAGGGCCGAGGCCACATATTCCACCGTCTGGAACCCCATGTCGAAATTGGCAGCCGCCAGAACGTTGTCCAGCATGTCACGCGGCATCGCTTCGCCGGTCTCGGCGTGCGTGGCGAATTCTTCCAGCACCTCGGGCACTTCCAGCCAATGCTCATAAAGCTGGCTGGGAAGTTCGACAAAATCACGCGCCACGGAGGTGCCCGATATGCTCTCATAGGTCACGTCAGATAGCATCTGATGCAGCGCGTGGCCGAATTCGTGAAACAAGGTGCGCGCATCGTCATAGCTTAGCAGCGCCGGGTCGCCCTTGGCGAAATTGCACACATTGATCACGATTGGCGTTTGCGCTTTGGGATACTTCGCCTGCGAGCGCATCGCGCTGCACCACGCGCCGGACCGTTTCGAGCCGCGCGCAAAATAGTCGCCGATGAACACCGCAACATGCGCGCCACCGCGTGTCACCTCCCACGCCCGGCAGTCGGAGTGATAGAGAGGCAGGTCGAGCGGCTTGAACTCCAGCCCGAAGAGGCGATTAGCGCAGGTAAAGGCGGCCTCAATCATACGGTCCAGTTGAAGGTAGGGCTTGAGTTCCGCCTCATCGAGATCATGCTCGGCCTTGCGGCGCTTCTCGGCATAGTAGCACCAGTCCCAGGCTTCCAGCGGACCATTGACTCCGTCAGCCTGCATCATGCCCGTTAGGACATGCGCATCTGCATCAGCCCGCACCTTGGCTGGCGACCAGACCTGCATCAGAAGGTCGCGCACCCGCTCGGGGGTTCGGGCCATTTCGGTTTCGAGTTTGTACGCGGCGAAGTTGTCATACCCCAAAAGCTGCGCCCGTTCTTCCCGCAGAGCCAGGATCTCTGCGGCGGTGCCGCGATTGTCGGTCGCGCCGCCGTTCGCCCCGCGTGCGGTCCAGGCGCGATAGGCCTTCTCACGCAGGTCGCGACGCGGCGAGAACTGCAAGAAGGGCACGATTAACGAGCGCGAGAGCGTAACAACGGGACCTGCGGCGTCCTTCTCGACCCCGGCGGCGCGAGCGGCGTCGATCACAAATCCGGGCAGCCCTTCGAGGTCATCTTCAGAAAGCTCCATGAACCACTCGCGTTCGTCGGCGAGCAGGTTCTGAGTGAATTCGGTTCCCAATGTGGCGAGCCGCGCCTTGATCTGTTTCATTCGCGACTCGGCCTCATCTTGCAGCGCAGCACCCGCCCGGACAAAGCCACGATGGGTCAACATCAAGACCCTTTGCTGTTCGTCATCCAAGTCCAGACTGTTGCGCATCTGCCAAACCGCAGCGACGCGCTGGAACAATAGTTTGTTGCCCGAAATCTCGGCAAAATGTGCCGCGAGCCGCGGTGAAAAATCGCGCTGCAGAGCTTCGCGCGCCGGATTGCTGTCAGCGCCTGCAACCGTGAAGAAGACCGAGAGGACCTTGTCCAGATCAGCCCCCGCCGCTTCCATAGCTTCGACCGTATTGGCAAAACTGGGGGTGTCCGGATTGCTGGCGATGCGATCAATCTCAGCGTTGTGCGCCGCAAGCGCGCGGTCCAGCGCCGGGGCAAAATCGTCGTCCGAAATGATATCGAATGGCGCGACGGAAAAGGGCGTGCTCCAGTCGTCGAGGATCGGGTTGGTCATTGAGGTCTCCTTTGCCGGTCAAGCTAGGGTCGCGGATCGGGATGGTCCAGAGCGGTACGCAAAAAGGCGCATTGCAATGCGATAGATACGCGGTTTGCAAACCGCGTGGACAAGGCCGTTCGAACGGCCTTGCTGGCACAACACGCTCAGACTGCCCCACAGACAGGACAATCCTCGCGCTTTTTCAGCGTGATTTTGCGCGTCTCGCCATAAAGCCCGTCGTAAATCAGCATCTCACTGCGCAAAGGTGCTCCGGCCCCGGTTATCACTTTGATGGCTTCCAGAGCCATCAAAGAGCCGACAACCCCCGGCAGCGGACCAACCACACCCGCCTCGGCACAGGATGGGGCCAACCCTGCAGCCGGGGCCTCGGGAAAGACGCATTGATAGCAAGGGCCGGCATAGTGCGGGTCAAAGACGCTGATCTGGCCTTCCCATTGCGACAACGCGCCTGAAATCAGCGGCTTACCCTGGGCAACGGCCACACGGTTTGCAAGATAGCGGGTGTCGAAATTGTCGGTACCATCAAGGATCAGATCATAGTCTCCGAACAGCTCTGTCGCGATCTCTTCAGTGAGGCGGCGGTGATAGGGGCGGACAGCAATGGCGGGATTTTGCGCCTCCATCGCCTGCTGGGCCGAAAACACCTTCGGCATGCCGATATCGGCGTCCCGGTGAATCACCTGGCGCTGCAGGTTGGCATTCTCGACCACGTCGTCGTCGATCACCCCGATGGTACCGATCCCTGCCGCCGCCAGATATTGCAGCGCAGGCGCACCCAAGCCGCCTGCGCCGATGATCAGAACCCGGGCCTGTTTCAACCGTTTCTGACCCGGCCCACCAAGTTCACGCAGCACGATATGGCGGGCATAGCGCTCCAGTTCGGTATCCGAGAATGCTCCACCCGGTTTCGCATTTGTCGCAAGTTTGTCAGTCCCGGCTCTGGCCCGCATCGCCACAACAAAGCGACCATAGACAACGGCCAACAGACCGCCGCCCGCAAGCAGCAGCCAAAGCGCTGGCGATTTGCCAGTCATCTCTCGAACCGGATGCCCCTGCGGCAACAAGAGCTGCAGGCAGAGCACCACCAGAAACAGTCCCGCAATCACATTGATGCGGTTCCGCCGGGGCACGTCCAGCATCCATCCAAGGCCCCAAAACGCCAGAGCGAGAGCAAAGACCAGCAGCATCAGGTCGTTCCTGTGGACCCAAAGCCACCTGCCCCGCGCGCGGTATCGGAGAGGTCCTCGGACAGGTCGAAACTCGCCTGCACAACCGGAGCCACGACAAGCTGCGCGATCCGGTCGCCATGGGAGATCTCAAACGCCTCGGTTCCGGCGTTCATCATGATCACCCCAAGCGGACCGCGATAGTCGCTGTCGATGGTCCCGGGCGTGTTGGGCAGAGTGATACCGTATTTCAGCGCAAGTCCCGAGCGTGGGCGGACCTGGATTTCATAGCCCGCTGGGATCTCGACCCGCAGGCCAGTGGGCACCAAAGCCCGCGAGCCCGGCTCCAACACTACCAAACCGCGATCGGGCAGGTTGGCGCGCACATCCGCGCCTGCTGATCCGGATGTTTCATAGTTGGGCAAGGGAATCGAGGGATCGGCCCCCTCTTCGCGGATCACGCGGATGGGTAACATAGACATCTCTCCCGATCAGTCTGCCAGCGCATCCGCGATGCGGCGCGCAAGTTTCTGTGCCACCATCTCTTTCGGCATACGCGGCCATTCTTCGGCGCCGTCCTGAGTGATCAGCGTCACCGCGTTTTCCTGACCACCCATGATGCCGGTAGAGGGGCTTACGTCATTGGCCACAATCCAATCACAGCCTTTGCGCGCCCGTTTCGACGTTGCGTTCTGCACCACATCATCGGTTTCGGCGGCAAATCCGACAACCAGAGTAGGCCGATCTTTCTCCAGTTGTGAAACTGTCTTGAGAATGTCCGGGTTTTCCGCAAACTCCAGCGCAGGTACGCCATCGCGGGTCTTTTTGAGCTTGCGATCCGAGGCGCTGGTGACCCGCCAGTCAGCCACGGCAGCGGCAAACACACCGGCGTCGGCTGGCAGCGCGGCCTCAACAGCTGAGGCCATGTCGCGCGCCGTCTCGACACGAATCACCTCGACGCCTTCGGGCGGTGGAACGCTCGCCGGGCCGGTGACAAATACCACGTCTGCCCCCAGCGCGGTTAGCGCGCGAGCCATTGCCGTGCCCTGAGCCCCCGACGAGCGGTTTGCAATATAGCGGACAGGGTCGATAGGCTCGTGCGTGGGGCCGGACGTGATCAGAATACGCTTACCGGCCAGCGGCTTGCCCCCCAACGCGCCTTCAATCGCCGACAGGATCTCTGCTGGCTCTGCCATTCGCCCTGGCCCGTATTCGCCACAAGCCATGTCACCTTCATTTGGCCCGACGAAACGGACACCGTCCGCGGCCAGTTGCGCGCGGTTCCGCTCGGTGGCCGGATGATCCCACATCCGGACATTCATCGCAGGTGCAATCAGCACCGGCGTGTCGGTCGCCAAAAGCAGGGTCGATGCCAGATCATTGGCCAGCCCTCCCGCCATCTTGGCCATCAGATCAGCCGTGGCAGGTGCTACAACAACTAGATCAGCCGAGCGCGAAAGCTGGATATGGCCCATTTCGGCCTCATCCGTCAGATCGAAGAGATCGCGATAGACCTTTTGACCTGCCAATGCAGACAGCGAGAGCGGTGTGACGAACTCCTCCGCTGCGCGGGTCATCACCGGGGTGACCGAGGCACCGCGTTCGCGCAGACGCCGGATCAGTTCAAGCACCTTGTAGGCGGCGATGCCACCGCCGACGATCAGCAGAATTTTCTTGGATGCCAGCATCATGGCCCCTCGCGGTTCAAAGCTGCGCCAACACTAGGCAAGCGTGGGGAAATCCGCCAGAGCCGATTGCGCCGCAGGGCTCACTCGAAGGCCTTGCAGGGATCTTCGCGCTCGGCGGCAGGGCTGTCGATCACCGCATCAAAATCCCCGTCCACCCGACCATCCTCGGATTGTCCCAGAACAAAGACCTTCACGCCGGGCCGCCGCCGGGACAGATAGACCGGGATGCCGCGATCCTTGCGCGCGTGGCCATTGCCAGTGATCACCACGACCGGCGAGCCATCCTGATCCAGCGCCTCAATCGTGGTGCGCGCCAGCACCGCGTCACGCAAACGCTGCACCTCGACCATCTGCGGCAACATCTCTTCGGGTAGCGCTTCGCAATGCGCCGCGTACTGATCGGCGATACGGGCGGCCTGTTCCTCGGGGTTCAAAGGCACGGTCAGACCGTAGCGGGCCGCATCAGCGCCCAGCGCCACCGCTGCGCCGCGCTCCATCGCGCTTCTGGCTGCCTCGCGCGGCACGAGTGCGCCATGCAGCGGCGCATCAGGCGCGGCGCGGAAGATATCAAGATACATCTCAAGCGGTGGCCAACCCAATTCGGCCCATTTCAATTCAACCGCCAGCTTGTATTCGTCGCTGATGAGGTTGCGGTTAACCCGCGTGGCGGCTTCTTCGGTCAGCATTTCCCATACCACGGCCTTGGGCTGCAGGGCGCGCACCGCCTCGGCCTGTATCTGGTGATGGTGTGGGTTGTCATGAATCTCGCCCAGGATCACTACATCAGCCTGTTTCATCTGATCCAGGACTTCGGCCGGGATCAATTCGGACGCAAAGGCCGCCCGGAACGGGGCGGCCATGATCACGGCAAAGGCAACAAGCCAAACAAACGCATGTCTCATGCGAGCAAGTCTTGCACCTCTCGCGACTGTGCTTCAAGGCTCTTGCGCATCTTCAGAAAGGCTGCGGCCTCAAGCTGGCGAATACGCTCCTTGGAAAGGCCCAACTCGCGGCCCAGACTTTCCAAGGTTCGCGGCACATCGCGCAGCTTGCGCTCGCGCACAATAAAGCGTTCGCGCTGGTTCAGACGTTGCATGGCCGTCAACAACCACTCTCGCAACTGTTCAGTATCATGGCGGTGCTCAACCGTTTCGGAGGCCTGTTCGCGATCATCCTCAAGCGCATCAATCCACTCGCGCCCATCCTCGTCAGCGGCCTGAACCGCATTTAGGGAAAAGTCGGACCCGGCAAGCCTGCCATCCATCATTTCGACATCTCGCAGCGGCACACCGATTTCCGAGGCGATTTTCTCGTGCAATTGATGCCTGTCCAACGCAAGACCATCCGAGGCCGCCTCACGCTCAAGACGAGCTTGAACCCGGCGCATGTTAAAAAACAGAGATTTCTGCGACGATGTGGATCCGGTGCGCACCATCGACCAGTTGCGCATCACGTAGTCCTGGATCGACGCCTTGATCCACCAAACTGCGTAGGTCGAAAAGCGCACACCGCGATCGGGGTCGAACTTGTCAGCGGCCTTCATCAGCCCAAGTCCGGCCTCTTGGATCAGGTCGTTCATCGGAGCGCCATATCGCTTGAACTTGGCCGCCATCGAAATCGCCAGTCGCATATAAGCGGTGATCAAACGGTGCAGCGCCTGTTCATCGCGCTGGTCCCGCCACGCATAAGCAAGCTTCAACTCGGTTTCTGCATCCAGAAGCTCTGCCTTCATCGCCTGGCGCGGCATCGACATGTCGCTCGAATTGTCCAGTGCCATTCAGTCCTCCCAGATCGTCGGCCATCTTGTGTGCGCTTGTTTTGCGCCTATGAAGTAGATACGCAGGTTCGCGGCATATGGATCAGTTCCGAGGTAAGCTTTTGTTTCCAAAATACAGCCTGGTTCTGGGAGGGGCGGCCTCGGGCAAGTCGGCATTCGCCGAGCATCTATCTGTTTCATCAGGGAAAAACCGATACTACATCGCCACTTCACAAGTGTTTGATGACGAGATGCGCGCCAAAATTGACCGCCATATTGCGCAGCGGGGCACAGGTTGGACCACGATTGAGGCGCCGCTCTATCTTGCACCCGCGATCGGCGGACGCACCAGCGACGACGTCTGCCTGATCGATTGCGCGACCATGTGGCTTAGCAACCATCTACTGGCTGAAAGCGACCTGCAGGCCGCGCAGACGGGGCTGCTGAGCGCCTTGCGCAACTCTTCTGCAAACATGGTAATCGTGTCGAACGAGGTGGGGCACGGCATCGTGCCCGACAACGCCTTGGCGCGACGCTTTCGCGAGGCACAAGGCCGACTGAACATCGCCCTGGCGGCCGAGGCCGATCTGGTAGTGCAAGTCATCGCAGGCCTGCCTCGAGTATTGAAAGGCACGCTGCCATGACCCGCTTGCATCTTGTCCGCCACGGCCCGACTCATGCAAAAACCATGGTGGGTTGGTCTGACCTGCCCGCTGATCTAAGCGATACAGACGCAATCGCACGTCTGTCAGCGCATCTACCCGCACATGCCTTGGTGATCTCGTCCGATCTTTTGCGCGCTGTCGACACCGCTACAGCGGTGGGAACCGGACGCCGCCGTCTGCCTCACGACCAAGCGCTGCGGGAAATCCACTTCGGAGACTGGGAACTGCGTGCGTTTTACGAGATCGAGGCCGAAGACCCCGACCGCATCCGCGCCTATTGGGAACAGCCCGGCGATGTCCGCCCCCCCAACGGCGAAAGCTGGAATGAGGTCTGCGCGCGCGTCGACGCCGCCATTGACCAGTTGATTGCCGCCCATACGGGTCAGGACCTGATCGTCGTGGCCCATTTCGGGGTGATCCTGACGCAGGTGCAACGGGCGTTGCAACTTGATGCCAACGCGGCTTTTGGGCACCGTATCGACAACCTTTCGGTCACCCAGCTTACCCACTCTCCCACTGGCTGGACGGTGGGCCACATCAATCACCGCCCGTGATGAACCCGCTCACAATTCAGCGTTTTACCAGCGGGCGAGCACGCGCCTAGACTGCCTTGCATGACCTATGATCTCTATATCGGTGACCGCCTGTTCTCAAGCTGGTCCCTGCGGGGCTGGTTGATGTTCGAGAAGTTCGACATCCCCTGCCGAACCCATCTGGTGGGACTTTATTCCGGCACCATGGCGCAGGATCTTAAACCGGTCGCACCTGCGCGGCTTGTGCCTTGCATGCAGATGCCCAATGGCACGCCAGTGGGCGAAAGCCTCGCCATGGCCGAGACGCTGGCCGAGCTGCACCCGGAAGCCAACCTCTGGCCTCAAGCTCCCGCCGCTCGTGCAATGGCGCGGTGGCTTTGTGCGCAAATGACCGCTGGATTTGGCGATCTGCGCGGGCAATGCCCGATGCAGTTGCTGCACAGCTACGAGGGGTTCGTCCCCTCTGAAGGGACTCAGGAGGATCTGAGCCGGATCGAAACACTTTGGTCACATGCAAGACAGGTCTCAGGCGCGCATGACGGGCCTCTCTTCGGCGCCTATTCGCTGGCAGATGTGTTCTACACCCCCGTTGCCGCGCGAATCGTGGGCTATGGCCTGCCTGTCTCACCCGAGAATCGAGCCTATTGCGAAGCACTTCTGACGGACCCGGCGGTCCTGGCGTGGCGCGCGAAGGCGCTTGAGGTCACCTATGATCCGTTCCCCTACCCGGTGGATGCAGAGATTGTGCCTTGGCCGCTTTCCTGATCCGCATCTGTTAACCGAACTTAAACCACGCCTGCGCTAGCAAGTCCTTGTTAACTAAACGCAGGCAAACATGGTCGCACGCACCTATACCGTCGCCTTTCAGGGGGTCGAGGCCCGCCCCGTCGAAGTGCAATGCGCCGTCACACCCGGCCTACCCGCCTTTTCGGTGGTGGGCCTGCCGGACAAAGCCGTGTCCGAGGCGCGCGACCGGGTGCGTAGCGCGCTCAGCGCCATGGCCATCGCGCTGCCCTCAAAACGGATTACGATCAACCTGTCCCCCGCCGACCTTCCTAAGGAGGGCAGCCATTTCGATTTGCCCATCGCGCTTGCCCTGCTGGCCGCGCTAGAGATCGTTCCGGCGGATGCGGCCGAAACCACGCTGGCGCTGGGAGAGCTGTCGCTGGACGGCTCGCTTGTCCCGGTAGTCGGCGCGCTGCCATCCGCGATGACGGCAGCGGAGGAGGACCGCACGCTGCTCTGCCCGAAAGCCTCCAGCGCTGAGGCGGCATGGGTTGGCGCAGCGCAAGTGATCGGGGCAGAAACTCTGGCGGCCGTGGTGCGGCATTATACCGGTCAGGCCCCGCTTGCCCCCGCCAAACCCGGCGAGGTGACGCAACCAGCGGCTCAACGCGACCTGCGCGACGTCAGGGGCCAAGAGCGGGCGAAACGCGCCTTGGAGATTGCAGCCGCCGGACGGCACCACCTGATCATGATCGGCGCACCCGGCTCGGGGAAATCCATGCTGGCCGCCCGACTGCCGGGGCTGTTGCCGCAACTGACGGCGATCGAAGCACTTGAAACCTCGATGATCCAATCGCTTTGCGGCTTGCTCGACGAAGGCGGGATCAGCCGCACGCGGCCCTTTCGCGAACCCCATCACACCGCGTCGATGGCCGCTATTGTTGGCGGCGGCAAAGGGGCTAAGCCGGGCGAGATTTCACTGGCACATAATGGCGTTCTTTTCATGGATGAATTCCCTGAATTTCCCCGCACCGTGTTGGAAACCCTGCGCCAGCCCATAGAGACCGGCGAGGTCATGGTGGCGCGTGCCAATGCCCATGTGAAATATCCCTGCCGCTTCATGCTGGTGGCCGCCGCGAACCCCTGTAAGTGTGGGCATCTGGCCGATGCCGCACGGGCCTGTTCACGCGCACCGAACTGCGGCGAGGATTATCTGGGGCGGATTTCCGGCCCGCTGATGGACCGGTTCGATCTGCGGCTTGAGGTGCCCCCGGTGGGTTTCACCGATCTGGACCTGCCGCCCGGCGGCGACAGTTCGACTGAGGTCGCGGCACGGATCGCCGCTGCGCGTGGGGTTCAGACCTCGCGCTTTGCTGAGCATCCGGGCCTTCGTCAGAACGCAGATGCAGAGGGTGGGGTATTAGAACAAATCGCGACGCCCGATGAGGAAGGCAAGCAGATGCTGTTGAGCGCCGCCGACCGGTTCGGCCTGTCCGCCCGGGCCTATCACCGGGTACTGCGCGTGGCGCGCACCATCGCCGATCTGGACGGGTCGGAAAGCGTGCGCCGCCCGCATGTGGCCGAGGCGCTGAGCTTTCGGATCACCGCGCGGGTCGCAGCCTAGAGCTTGGCTTCGATCGCCTGCCAGATTTTCTCGGCGATGTTCACACCATCGAACCGTTCGAGTTCCTGGATGCCCGTGGGCGAGGTTACGTTGATCTCGGTCAGATAATCGCCGATCACATCGATCCCGACGAATATCTGGCCCTTTTCCCTTAGCAATGGCCCGATGGCGGCACATATCTCCAGATCGCGCTCACTCAACCCGATCTTTTCGGGCCGCCCGCCCACATGCATGTTCGAGCGGGTCTCGCCCGCAGCAGGAACCCGGTTGATCGCGCCCACCGGTTCGCCATCCACGAGGATCACGCGCTTGTCGCCATTGCTGACATCGGGCAAGAATTTCTGCACGATCAGTGGCTCGCGGCTGTAACCAGTGAAGAGCTCATGTAGCGAGGTCAAATTGCGGTCGCCCGCATCCAGCCGGAACACGCCAGCACCGCCATTACCATAAAGCGGCTTGAGAATGATATCGCCATGCTTGGCCTTGAACGCCTTGATCGTGTCCAGATCGCGGGCGATGGTTGTGGGCGGCGTCAGATCGGGAAAATCCAGCACCAGCAGCTTTTCGGGATAATTGCGCACCCAGAACGGATCATTGACCACCAGCGCCTGCCCCTTGAGCCGGTCCAGCAAATGGGTCGACGTGATATAGTGCATGTCAAAAGGAGGGTCCTGCCGCAGCCAGATCACATCGAATTCAGCCAGATCGACCTCGCGTTCCGGGCCCAGCACCGCCGGGTCACCCGCGACGCGCTGCACTGTCATATCCTGGCCCCGCGCGGTGATGCGGCCTTCCTGATAGGCCAGCTTGTCAGGGCTGTAGAAGAACAACGAATGCCCACGCGCCTGCGCCTCTTCGGCCAGACGGAAGGAACTGTCGGCGTTGATGTCCACGGCCCCGATCGGGTCCATCTGAAAGGCGATCTTCATGGCGCGCTCCTCATGATCCGCCCGTTACATGGCGCAGCAGGGCGGCAGGTTCAATGGGGATCACACCTGCCCGAAGGCGTTCTCGATAATTTGAAACCTGCCGATCCGATCTACGAGCGCCACGTCGAACCGCGCCTCGGTATCCTGGCCGGCGGGCTCGTTGGTGAGAAATTCTTCTGCGGCAGAGCAAATGCGCCGCATCTGGCCTGCGCCCAGTGAGGTCGCGGCAGCGGAAAAATCACGGCTCTGCTTGACTTCGGCAAAGACCAGCCCGCCGGGACCGCGCAGGATCAGGTCAATCTCTCCGGCCGTGCCGCGCCATCGTTGATGGATGACATCGAAGCCCCGATCGCGATAGGCCGCAGCAATTCGATCTTCCGCGGCTTCACCGCTGCGATGGTTCAGATAACCGCGCCGGGCCTGGTCCGGCATCTCACGTTTTGCCAAGTTTCAACGCCCTTTGATATAGCGGGCGGCGCGGCAGGGAATACATCCGCGCCACCAACTCCGCCGCATCCTTTACCGAATGTGACTCAAGGGCTGTTAACAAAGCGTTTTCGACATCCTCTTCGCTGGCTGCGGCCTGTCGCGCCCGGTCGACCAGCAGCACGATCTCGCCCTTCACGCCCTGTACCTTGAGCGCAGAGGCGAGCCCGGACAATGTCCCGCGGCGGACCTCCTCAAACTTCTTGGTCAATTCCCGGCAGAGCGCTGCCTGCCGGTCGCCCAGCACTACGGACATGTCGGCCAGACTGTCCGCCACACGTTTGGGCGATTCGTAGAAGGCCAACGTGCCCGGCACATCACGCAATTCCTCCAGCCGGGTGCGGCGCGCTTTTGTCGCGTTGGGCAGGAACCCAGCAAAAAAGAACGCGTCTGTGGGCAAACCGGCCAGCGTCAGCGCCGCCAGCACCGCAGAAGGTCCTGGAGCAACGGTCACGGCGTGCCCAGCGTCGGAGGCCGCGCGGCTCAGGTCATACCCGGGATCGGCGATCAGCGGCATACCCGCCTCAGAGGCATAGGCCACGGACTGCCCTGCGTTCAGCGCTTCAAGCAGCCGCGCCCGCGCGCCTGCGCCGCTGTGGTCGTGATAGGCCACTATCCGCCGCCCATCCAGGGGAACACCATGGATGTCCATCAGATGCCGCAAACTGCGTGTATCCTCGGCAGCGATCACATCGGCAGAGGCCAACACGTCCAGCGCGCGCAGCGTGATGTCGCGGGCCGTCCCGATTGGTGTGGCAACAAAGTAGAGGCCGGGAGACAATCGGAGTTTCTGGAAATTCAAAGCTGGACCCGCCTTTCATGACGTTTATTATCGCGGCCTGTCCACAGGCGGCCGCCCGGACGCAGGATCAGGGAGTTTTCATTTAGATGTTTGCGTTTTTCAAGCCCACCCGCAAATTTGCCAAAACAGCACTTGCGCTCACCGCTGCCGGGTTTCTGGCCGCATGCGATCTGCCGACGACCAGCGGCGGCCCCAGCATCAACACCTCGAAGCCCGTACCAGTAGCGCTGTTGGTGCCGCAAGGGTCAGGCCGCGCGGGTGATGCCTCTATGGCGGTCAGCCTTGAAAATGCCGCACGCTTGGCCATGGCGGACCTGCAGAATGTGCAAATCGACCTGCGCGTCTATGACACGGCAGGCAATGCAGGGACGGCTTCGGCGGTGGCACAACAGGCCGTCGATGACGGCGCCAAGATCATTATCGGCCCGGTCTATTCGCAAGCGGTGAACGCTGCCGGGCTTTCGGTTTTGAACAAGAATGTCAATGTTCTGTCCTTCTCGAACAACACCAACATCGCTGGCGGCAACGTCTATGTGCTGGGTTCCACCTTCGAGAACTCGGCCAACCGGCTGACCAGCTATGCCGCACGTCAGGGCAAGGGACGGATGGTTGTGGTCTACAGCAATGACGAGGGCGGCCAGCAGGGCAAAGCCGCCATCGAGAGCGGCATTCGCAGCAGCGGCGCAACCCTTGCCGGGTCTGTCCCTTATGAGCGGTCGCAGCAGGGCGTGATCAATGCGGTTCCGCAGATCAAGGCAGCGGTAGACAGCGCCGGCGACGCCTCGGTGTTCATGACGGCGACCACGGCAGGTGCCCTGCCTCTTCTCACCCAGCTTCTGCCCGAGGCGGGCGTGTCCAATGACACCACGCAGTTCATCGGCCTGACCCGCTGGGACATCCCGGCGCAGACGCTCGCGCTGCCCGGCGTTCAAGGCGGATGGTTTGCGATGCCCGACCCCGCTAAGAGCCAGAACTACCGTGCACGGTATCAATCCGCCTATGGCAGTGCGCCACATCCGATCAGCGGGCTGGCCTATGATGGTATCGCCGCGATCGGGGCGCTGGTGGGCTCAGGAAACTCCAACGCGCTGACCGGGGCGACGTTGACACAAGGGGCTGGTTTCCAGGGCGTTGGCGGTATATTCCGCCTGTTGCCGGATGGCACGAACCAACGGGGATTGGCAGTGGCCACGATCCAGAACAAACAGGTGGTTGTGATTGACCCTGCTCCACAAACATTCTCCGGTGCCGGGTTCTGACCCGGAACAGGTCCAGCGCATAACCCCCGATCTGGCTGGTGGTTTGATCTGCCAGCCAGATCAGATTTTCGATCCCGCTCAGGTCATGGACCGGATCAACGCGCTTGCCGTTGACCGGGCCGAGAACGCCACGCTGCGTAGCGAGGTTGTTGCGATTCTGCGCGATGCCCAGAAAGCAGGCCGCAGCGCGATCGCGGAAAGCTTTGCCGAGGAACCCTTTGCCGCGCGTCCCCTGACCAGATCCTATACCTATCTGACGGACGGTATCGTGCGCGCGGCGCTCTACGTCGCCAGCGAGATGCTGCATCCGCTGGCGAACCCGACCCGTTCCGAGAGGATAGCAGTGATGGCGGTTGGGGGCTATGGACGCGGTGAGATGGCGCCGTTTTCCGATGTCGATCTGCTGTTCCTGACGCCCTACAAGATCACCGCCTGGGCCGAGAGCGTGATCGAATCCATGCTCTATATCCTGTGGGATCTGCGGCTGAAGGTCGGACATTCCTCGCGTACCATCCGGGATTGCGTCCGCATGGGGCAAGAGGACCAGACCATTCGCACGGCCATGCTGGAGCAGCGCTTTCTGGCAGGCCACAAACCACTGGCCGAAGATCTGGCCCAAACCCTCAAAGCCGAGCTGTTCGACAGCACCGGGCGCGAGTTCATCAATGCCAAGCTGGAGGAGCGCGAAAAGCGCCACCGCAAGCAGGGCGAACGCTATATGGTCGAGCCCAATGTCAAAGAAGGCAAGGGCGGGCTGCGCGACCTGCAATCGCTCTACTGGATCGCCAAGTACATCTATGGCGTTCAGGATGTGGCCGAACTGGTCGGGTTGGGTTTGTTTGAACCCGAGGAATTCGACCGGTTCGTTCAGGCCGAAGATTTCCTATGGGCGGTGCGTGCCCATTTGCACCTGGTCACCGGGCGCCCGACCGAGCAACTGACATTCGACCTCCAAGTCGAGGTGGCCGACCGCATGGGTTATTCCGACCGCGCCGGTCGCCGGGCGGTCGAAGTATTCATGCAGCGCTATTTTCGCGAAGCGACGGCAGTGGGTGAGTTGACCCGTATCTTCCTGACCAAACTGGAAGCAGCCCACAAGAAAAGCGGCCCGTTGCTGGAACGGATATTCCGCCGCAAACCGCGCACCAAAGATGGCTACAAAGTGGTCCATAACCGCCTGGACATCGAAGACCCCGAGGCGTTTCTGGCCGATAAGCTGAACCTACTGCGGCTGTTCGAGGAAGGGCTGCGAACCGGCATGCTGATTCACCCCGACGCAATGCGTCTGGTCACGGCCAATCTCGAGCTGATCGACGAAGACATGCGCAATGACCGAGAGGCGCGGCGCATCTTCCTGGATCTGCTGTTGAAACACGGCAACCCCGAACGCGCACTGCGTCGTATGAACGAGTTAGGCGTGCTGTCGGCTTTCATCCCCGAATTCGAACCCATCGTCGCGATGATGCAGTTCAACATGTATCACAGCTATACGGTGGATGAGCACATCATCCAGTGCATCGTGAACCTCGCCCAGATCGAGCGCGGTGAGTTGGTTGAATCTTTGCCACTTGCCTCGGGCATCCTTGAAGCCGGGATCAATCGCAAGGTCATCTACGTGGCGTTGCTTTTGCACGATATCGGAAAGGGGCGCGAACAGGATCACTCGATCCTCGGCGCACAGATCGCGCGTAAGGTCGCGCCGCGACTGGGGTTGAGCAAAGCCGAGTGTGAAACGGTGGAATGGCTGGTGCGTTACCACCTGTTGATGTCGGACATGGCGCAGAAACGCGACATCTCTGACCCGCGTACGGTGCGCGATTTCGCCAAGGCCGTTAAAACGGTCAAGCGGTTGGACCTGCTGACGGTGCTGACAGTCTGCGATATTCGCGGCGTCGGGCCCAATACATGGAACAACTGGAAGGCCACGTTGCTGCGCGCCCTCCATGCCGAAACCAAGCGGGCACTGGAAACCGGGATGGAGGACCTTAACCGCGCCAATCGCGGAGCCGGCGCCAAAAAAGCGCTGCGCGCAGCGCTAGAAGACTGGTCGAAGGCAGACCTCAAAACGGAAACCGGGCGGCACTACGATCCATATTGGCAGGGCCTCAATCTGTCCGCACATGTCGAGTTCGCCGAGATGCTGCGCGCGCTCGAGGAGAGCGGTAACGCAGGCGCGATGGAAATCCGGCTGGACCCGGATGAAGACCGCGACGCCACCCGCGCCTGTTTTGCGATGGCCGACCATCCGGGCATCTTTGCCCGCGTCGCAGGTGCGCTGGCGCTTGTCGGCGCTAACGTGGTCGATGCGCGCAGCTACACGACCAAGGATGGCTATGTGACGGACGCGTTCTGGATACAGGATGCCGAAGGCCACCCCTATGAGGCGGCCCGCCTGCCCCGCCTGACACAGATGATCCATAAGACCCTCAGGGGCGAAGTGGTCGCCAGCGATGCCTTCAAATCGCGTGACAAGATCAAGAAGCGCGAAAAGGCATTTAACGTCCCGACCCATATCACCTTCGACAATGACGGCTCGGAAATCTACACGATCATCGAGGTCGATACGCGCGACCGGCCTGGCCTGCTCTATGATCTGGCACGCGTGCTGGCGGCGTCGAATGTCTATGTCGCCAATGCGGTTATCGCCACCTATGGCGAGCAAGTGGTCGACACCTTCTATGTGAAGGACATGTTCGGGTTGAAATACTACTCCGAGGGCAAACAGCGCGTGCTGGAAAATCGACTGCGCAAAGCTATCGCCGAGGGCGCGGAGCGCGCCGATTCATGAAGCAGATCAAGCTGCTTTCGGGGTTCTTCACCGTTGGATTCTGGACATTGGCCAGCCGCATTCTGGGTTTTGTCCGCGAAATCCTGATTACTGCTTATATCGGCCCCGGCCCCGTGATGGACGCCTTTGTCGCGGCCTTTCGCCTGCCCAACATGTTCCGCCGCTTCTTTGCCGAGGGCGCGTTCAACGCGGCCTTTGTGCCGATGTTCTCAAAACGTCTAGAAGGGGGCGAGGACGCGCGCGGCTTTGCCAATCAGGCCTTCAACCTGCTCGGGCTCGCGGTGCTCGCGCTGGTCGGGCTAGGCATGGTCTTCATGCCTGCGCTGGTCTGGGCAACTGCGGGCGGCTTTGCCGGGGATGCCCGGTTTGATCTGGCGGTTGGCTATGGGCATGTGGTCTTTCCCTATATCCTGTTCATGGCGCTGGCAGCGCTGTTTTCCGGTGTTCTGAACGCCACAGGGCGCTTTGCTGCTGCTGCCGCCGCGCCGGTTCTTTTGAACATTCTGGCCTGTAGCGCCATGCTGATCGGCGCGTCGAGCGGCGGCGATGTCATAAACTGGCTGATCTGGGTGATCCCAGTGGCAGGCATTGCACAGCTGGCGCTGGTCTGGGGCGCGACCGAGCGGGCGGGTATCCGTATCCGGCCTGGTCTGCCCCGACTGACACCCGAAATGCGCCATATGGTGGCGATTGCCGTTCCGGCGGCTCTGGCGATGGGGGTGACGCAGATCAATCTTGTCGTGGGGCAACTGGTCGCCTCGCAGACTGAAAGCGCGGTCAGTTGGTTGTTCGCGGCCGACCGGCTTTATCAACTGCCGCTGGGCGTGGTCGGTATCGCGGTTGGCGTCGTGCTGCTACCGGACCTTTCACGCAAACTGCGCGCCGGGGACACGGCAGGCGCACGTAACGCCTATTCCCGCGCAGGCGAATTTACCCTGATGCTGTCGCTGCCCGCTGCTGTGGCGTTGGTCGTGGTACCATTACCTCTGATTTCCGTCCTGTTTGAACGCGGCGCGACTGGGGCAGAAGATAGCGCCGCCATGGCCATTGCCGTAGCAATCTATGGGCTGGGCCTGCCCGCCTTCGTATTGCAGAAACTGCTGCAACCGCTCTATTTCGCGCGCGAGGATACCAAGACGCCATTTCGTTACGCGATCGTAGCGATGGTGGTGAATGCTGTGCTTGCTTTTGGTCTATACCCGGTCGTTGGTTGGATCGCCCCCGCCATCGCTGCCTCGGTCGCGGGCTGGTCCATGGTGGCACTGCTGGCGCTTGGGTCGCGCCGGATGGGCGAGGTTGCGCAGCCAGATACCCGATTCCGCGACCGGGCCTGGCGGATCGCGGTCGCATCAGGCCTGATGGGCGTGTCGCTCTACCTTGTCAATCAGGCCTTCGGCTGGGTGTTTCAAGTGCCGGGCTGGCGCTATCCGTCGCTGCTGGTGCTGGTGCTATTCGGAGGCTGCGTTTATTACATGGCCGGGCACGGGCTCGGCGCCTTCCGGCTGAGTGAATTGCGGCAGGCTATGCGGCGAGGCTGACCTGTCAATCATGCCGGATGCGGCTGCGTATCCGCGCCCATCCGCCCGGCACCAGAAAAAAGGACAGACCAAAGCCCGTTGCAAAGCCGCCCAGATCCGCCATCCAGTCCCGCGACCCACCGAAGAGCAATCCGAAAAGCAGTTGCGCGCCCATCAAAAAAGCAATCAGCGTAAATGCCCGCGCCTGATTTTCTCCCACAAGTGACAGCTTGCGCCAGAGCAGGAAGGTGAAGGCTCCGATCAACCCATAGACCGGGGGAAAGCCACCGATTAGCGGATAGGGCTCGTTCAGCAGGAGAGCATAGAGCAGCGCACCACCGACACCGCTGAGTACGAAAATCAGGAGCATCGGCACGGCGCCAAAGGTCTCGGCCACCAGCTTGCCCATGGCAAGAACGAAGACGCAGACAAAGATGGTCTGAGTGAAACTGCCATTCACGAAAGGATAGGTCACAAAACGCATCAGATGCTCGGCCGGCCAACGTCCGCTTTCAACCATCCAATCGAAAATGTCGCCCGAAAAGGCGTATTTCTGCATTGCCGCGATACGCCAACCGACGGCTTCGGGCCCGCCGACGAACCCTTTGGAGCCCGCCATGAATGTGATCTCGATCCCCATCAGAACCAGAACCAGTGCCACCACGACAGGCGGCAGCGGGTTTACGGGCGGGGTGTAGTGTGGGCTGCTCATTCTCACGTCCTTATTGCGCCTGTTGACGTCGCTTGACCCCATGGGTAAGCGACGAAGGCCGAATTTTCCAGACGGGAGTCGCCTTTCATGACCGAGACCAAGTTCACGCCGCGTGTGTTTTCCGGTGCGCAGCCCTCGGGCAACTTGCACCTTGGCAACTATCTCGGAGCGTTGCGGAACTGGGTACGCATGCAGGGATCGGACTATGAGACGATCTATTGCATGGTCGACCTGCACGCAATCACTGTCTGGCAGGACCCGTCCGAGCTGCGCCATGCCACGCGCGAACTCTGCGCGGGCTACATCGCGTCCGGTCTCGACCCCGAGAAATCGATCCTGATCAACCAGAGCCAGGTGCCCGAACATGCGCAACTGGCCTGGATCTTTAACTGTGTGGCCCGGATGGGCTGGATGCAGCGGATGACGCAATTCAAGGACAAGGCGGGCAAGAATGCGCAGAACGCCTCGCTGGGCCTGTTTGCCTATCCGGCGCTGATGGCAGCGGATATCCTTGTCTATCACGCCACCCACGTTCCAGTGGGCGAGGACCAGAAACAGCATCTGGAGCTGACACGCGACATCGCGATCAAATTCAACCACGACTATGGCGTCGATTTCTTCCCTGTCACCGAGCCGGTGATCGAAGGCACCGCGACGCGGGTGATGAGCCTGCGTGACGGATCGAAGAAAATGTCGAAATCCGACGCATCGGATGCCAGCCGGATTAACATGACCGATGACGCCGATACGATTGCCAAGAAAATCCGCAAGGCCAAGACAGATCCGGACGCGCTGCCCTCCGAGGCGGCGGGGTTGGAGGACCGACCGGAGGCGCGCAATCTGGTGAACATCTATGCGGCGCTCAGCGATCAGAGCATGGATCAGGTTCTAGCCGAAGTTGGCGGCAAACAGTTCGGGGAATTCAAGCCGATGCTGGCGGAATTGGCGGTTGAGAAACTGTCTCCGATTTCATCCGAAATGTCGCGACTGATGAACGACCAAAGCGAGATCGACCGCATTTTGACCCGCGGTGCCGAGCGTGCACGGGCAATCACCGCTCCGATTCTGCGTCAGACCTACGACATCATCGGAATGGTGTCACCAGTTTCCTTCTGACAGGTGAGCGGCTCCCAAGCCCGTTCGAACGGGCTTGGTCACGCGATTTGGAAATCGCGTATTAAGCGCCTTGCAAGGCGCTTATACAAGGCGTTTCGAAACGCCTTGGCGCGCTAAGCCGCATCGGAGCGCAACACATCCGCGACAATCGCTTCGGCGACGTGATGCGGGCTGACGTCGCGGGTCTTGGCAGCGTACAGGATACGATCCATCGTGGCGTCGAGCGCGGCGAGCTTGTCATCCACCCAGTTCTCGCGGGCCCCGATCCGCAGAATCTCGGCCGCGACATTGATGATGCCGCCGCCATTGGCCACGAAATCCGGCGCATAGAGGATGCCCCGCTGATGCAGCCGGTCGCCGTCTTCTGGGGTCGCAAGCTGGTTGTTTGCCCCACCCGCCACGGCTTTGACCCGCAGGCGCGCAATTCGCTCTGCATCCAGAATGCCGCCAATGGCACAGGGTGCAAAGATATCGGCTTCGGCGTCGAAAATTTCCTCTGGTGCCACCGCTACAGCGCCAAACGCGGCCTCGGCACGTGCGATCTGATCAAGATTGATATCGGTCACGATGAGGCGCACACCCTGCGCGCGCAGATAGCGGCAGAGGTGCCAGCCTACGTTGCCAAGCCCCTGCACACTCACGCTGCGACCCGACAGATCCTCGGAGCTAAACCGGTGCCGAGCCACCGCCTTTATCGCGTTGAAGATACCGCGCGCCGTGATCGGCGATGGGTCCCCGCTGGCATGGCGGCCATGCGGCAGCCCGGCAACGAAATCGGTTTCCGTTGCAATTTCCGCCATGTCGGCGGGGGTCATCCCCATATCCTCTGCGGTCCAGTAGCGCCCATCGAGTTGCGCTACGGAGCGACCGAAAGCGTGCAGCAGCGCGGGCATCTTGCCACAAGAGGGATCACCGATAATGACCGCCTTGCCACCACCCAGCGGCAGGCCCGCCGCGGCATTCTTCAGGCTCATCCCATGCGACAAACGCAGCGCATCCTCAACCGCATCTTCAAAACTTCCATAGGGACGCATCCGCACCCCGCCAGCCGCCGGGCCGAGTTGGGTCGAATGGATGGCAATAACCCCCAACAGGCCACTTTCCGCATCCTCAATCCGATACAAACCCTCATGCTCAGGCGCATGCAATTGCGTCAAACCCATCTCTTTCCTCCGTATTCGGGCAGAGCTTCACACAGGTCGCGGAGCAAATCCCTCCAATTTTTGCTATCTCTGCAATTCAATTTGAAGCTATTCTCTACCAAAGCGTACTATTTTAGGGACTTCCTGATGGATGCTATTGATCATCGAATCGTGCATCACCTGCAGAGGGACGGGCGGATGACCGTTACGGATCTGGCCGAGGCGGTTGGGCTTTCCCCTACGCCGTGTGCGCGGCGGGTGGAGCGGCTGCAGAGGCAGGGCGTCATCACAGGCTATGGTGCCAGGGTCGATCCCGCCAAGCTGGGGTTGGACGTGTCGATCTTTGTTTCGGTGGAACTGGAAAAACAGGACAAAGCGGCCATCGATGCGTTCGAGAAGGCGATTACGACCTGTGACGAAGTCATGGAATGCTACCTGATGACCGGATCGCGCGACATTTTGCTCCGCGTTGTTGCGGCAGATCTGGCCTCGTTTGACTGGTTTCTGGAGAACCGGCTGATGCAGATCCCCGGCATCCGCAATCTGCGGTCGAACTTTGCACTAAGAACCATCATGAAACGCAACGAGTTGCCAACGCCCGCGTGACCCCATCGGAAGAAACGGCTCTGGACGCCCGTGGCAATCCTGCCTAGGTTTCGCCCGTTCAGGGAGGAACAGATGGCAACCGGTACAAATATCCGCACCTATTTCGATGGCCAGTGGCATGACGGCGATGTGCCGATCATGCGGGCGGCGGATCACGGTGCCTGGCTGGGGACCAGTGTATTCGACGGCGCGCGGCATGTGGATGGGATGAGCCCGGATCTGGACGCCCATTGTGCGCGGGTGAACCGTTCTGCGGAAGCGATGATGCTGACACCCACCATTAGCACCGACGACATGGTCGCCATCGTCGAAGAGGGGCTGCAAGCTTATGCAAAGGATGCGGCGGTCTATATCCGCCCGATGTACTGGGGCATTGATGGTGACAGCACGGCAATCGTGCCCGCGCAGGACAAAACCGGTTTCGCGATCTGCCTCGAAGACATTCCCATGGCACCCGCACATGCCACGGCAACACTAACCACGACACGGTTCCGGCGGCCGGTTCTGGAAGCGGCGGTGGTGAACGCTAAGGCGGGCGCGCTTTATCCCAACAATGCGCGAATGCTGCGTGAAGCCCACCAGAAAGGGTTTTCGAACGCGCTGGTCACCGATGCGATGGGTAATGTGGCCGAGACTGCCACAGCGAATATCTTCATGGCCCGGGATGGCGAGGTCTTTACCCCGATCCCAAATGGCACCTTTCTGGCCGGGATCACCCGGGCTCGACATATCGCGAACCTGCGCGCCGATGGCGTGACCGTGCATGAAACAGTCCTATCCTTCGATGATTTTCACGACGCGGATGAGGTTTTCATGTCGGGTAACATGAACAAGGTAACCCCGGTCACCGCGCTGGATGACACCAGTTATCAAGTCGGCCCCATTGCACAGCGCGCGCGCGGCTTATATTGGGACTGGGCGGCGTCGAACCGGTAACCCTTTGAGACACCTGCAAAACCACCGGTTGCCAGCCCCATGCGGCTGAGGCATGATCCAGAGAAAAAGGAACCATACCCATGCGGAAGTTTCTGGTCGTCCTTGATGACAGCCGCGAGTGCCTGAATGCCATGCGTTTTGCGGCCATGCGCGCAGCCCACACGGGCGGAGGCGTCGCCATCCTATCGGTGATCCCGCCGGATGAGTTCAATCACTGGATCGGCGTGGGCGAAGTGATGCGCGAAGAGGCCCGCGAGCGCATCCACGCCCATTTTGAGGTGTTCGCAAAATGGATGCGCGACAAGCAATCCGTCGAACCCGAATTGGTGATCCGCGAGGGAGAAGCCGTGACCGAGATCATAGCTCAGGTCAGTGAGGATCCCGAGATCGGCGTGCTCGTACTGGGTGCAGGTACCGACAAGAAAGGCCCGGGCCCACTGGTGACGCAGATGAGCCGTTCGTCAGGGTCACTGCCAATCCCGGTCACCATCGTGCCCGGCGATTTGAGCAAGGAAAAGCTGGAAGCGATCACCTGAGCCTTCGTCAACCCGCTCAAGTTCTGCGGCATCAACACTTGACCTCGCTTCGGTCAGATTTAGAATAGTTCTAATCCTTGACTTGCGTCCGGCCCGGGCGCATATCTGCTGCTCTGACCATGGAGACCCGGAAATGTTCATCCAGACCGAATCAACCCCGAACCCCGCGACGCTTAAATTCCTGCCGGGACAGACGGTACTGGATATGGGAACTGCCGATTTCCCGTCTGCCGATACCGCGGAGAAATCTCCGCTGGCCCAGCGCATCTTTGCGGTGAGCGGTGTGACCGGCGTATTTCTGGGGAATGATTTCGTCACCGTCACCAAGGCCGAGGGCACCGATTGGGATCATATCAAGCCCGCCATCCTTGGCGCAGTAATGGAGCATTTTCAATCTGGACAGCCGGTCATCAATGAAGGCGGCGCTGCCAATTCCGGTCATGCGGAACACACGGGCGAAGACGGCGAAGTCGTCAACCAGATCAAGGAACTGCTGGATAGCCGAGTGCGCCCCGCCGTGGCTCAGGATGGCGGCGACATCACCTTTCACGGTTTTGATCGCGGGGTGGTCTACTTGCACATGCAAGGGGCCTGCGCCGGGTGCCCGTCCTCGACCCTGACGCTGAAAATGGGCATCGAGAACCTGCTGCGCCACTATATCCCCGAAGTGACCGAGGTGCGCCCGGTTGCCGTCTGACAAAGGTGACGGCGTCTCAGTGACCGGACGGTGTTATTGCGGTGCGACACGAGTGTCCGCGAGCAATCCGCCCCTGACGGTTGCCTATTGCCATTGCGCGGATTGCCGTCGTTGGACAGGCGCGCCGGTGGGAGCCTTTGTTGCCTTCGATCAGAACGATCTTGTCACCGAACCCGTATTGGATAGCGGCGTCTCGCATAATCCAGGGGTGCGCCGCTGGAATTGCGATCGCTGCGGCTCGCCTTTGGCCGCGACATTCGACTATCTGCCGGGGCAGGTCTATGTGCCCATAGGTTTGCTGGATCAGGCGGACGACATGCCGCCGCGCCTGCATTGTCACGCGGACAAGGGGCTGCGCTGGCTGCACATCAGCGACGGACTTGAGCGCGCAACGGGCTCTGGTCGGGATGTCTTGAACCGCGGTGGGGGCTGATGGCCCTGATCCTCGGATTTGACACGTCTGGCCCCCATTGTGCTGCTGCGCTGCTACGCGACGAGCAAGTTCTGGGCCTGCGCCAGGAAGCGATGAACAAGGGGCAAGCCGAACGCCTGATGCCGCTGCTGGAAGAGGTTTTGGGCGGGGCCAGTGTCACCTGGCGCGATTTGGACGCCATTGGCGTTGGCACCGGCCCCGGTAATTTCACTGGAATTCGCATCGCGGTCTCAGCCGCGCGCGGACTTGCGCTGGGGCTTGGCATTCCGGCGGTGGGCGTCGATGGGTTCGATGCCCGCGCGCTAGACGCACCACCCAACATTCGTACGGCGGTTCCTGCGCCCCGCGACCAACTCTATCTACGATCTGCGGCGGGCATTTCGATGATCCCCCGCTCCGAGATCGACGGGCCAGTTCATGCGGATATCGCTCCTCAGGACCTCGCTCTGGCGATTGCCCGCATTGCCGATGAGCGCCAACTCGGAACAACGCTGCCCCCTGCCCCCGTCTATGCCCGCCAAGCGGATGCCGCCCCAGCCAGCGACCCTCCGCCGATCATCCTAGACTCATGACACCCGCGCAGATGGCACAGACACATGCAGCCGCCTTTACTGGATCGCGGCCATGGTCGTCGGCGGAATTCGAGGCGCTGCTAGCGAACCGGTTCACGCATAAGGCGGGTGACGCGCGGTGCTTTGCCGTCTTCACGCTAATCGGGGATCAGGTCGAGTTGCTGACCATCGCCACGCATCCCGATGCGCAGCGTCAGGGCTTGGCTCGGCGTTGCATGGAGCTCTGGCAGTCGGAAGCCGCTGCAAATGGTGCCCAGCGCGCTTTTTTGGATGTGGCCGAGGACAATTCGGCTGCCATCGCGCTTTATGAGGCCTGCGGCTACGCCAAATGCGGTGTGCGGCGTGGTTATTACCTGCGCGAAGCGGGGTTAAAAGTCGACGCGATCGCCATGGAACGCCCATTGCCGTGAAGGAAAGCGCGTGCACCGGCCCCTGCTGTGTCAAAAAGCGGTTGACCCCCGGCATCGGGCACGGCCTTAATTGCCAGCGTCATAACCACTTGATCAATCACCGGGGCAACGGAGCCTACCTGCGCCCTCAAGTAAAATAACAACGGGAGTATCCAATGACCCTCATGAAATCCCTGATGGGAGCGGCAGCTGCGGTTGCCTTGACCGCTGGCCTCGCCTCGGCGGAACCAGCGCTGATCTTCGATCTGGGCGGCAAGTTCGACAAGTCGTTCAACGAGGCCGCATATAACGGCGCCGAGCGCTGGTCAGAGGAAACCGGCGGCAAGTATCTGGAGATCGAGCTGCAGTCCGAAGCACAGCGCGAACAGGCGCTGCGGCGCTTCGCCGAAGCGGGCGCAAACCCGGTCATCACCACCGGCTTTGCCATGAGCGCTCCGTTGGGTGAGGTTGCGCCGGACTATCCGGACACCAAATTCGTGACAATCGACGGCTGGGTTGATCAGCCTAACGTGCTGAATATTGGCTTCACCGAACACGAAGGGTCCTATCTGGTCGGCATGATGGCCGCACAAGCATCGGAGTCCGGCACCGTAGGCTTCATCGGTGGCATGGATGTGCCCCTGATCCGTAAGTTTGCCTGCGGCTACGCCCAGGGCGTAAAGGCGGCCAACCCAGACGCCACCGTGATCGCCAACATGACCGGCACTACGCCTTCGGCCTGGAACGACCCGGTGAAAGGCTCGGAACTGACCAAGGCGCAGATCAGCCAGGGCGCTGACGTGGTCTATGCTGCTGCCGGTGGTACCGGTGTGGGCGTTCTGCAAACCGCGGCCGACGAAGGCATCCTGTCCATCGGTGTGGACAGCAACCAGAACCACCTGCATCCAGGCAAGGTACTGACCTCCATGCTGAAGCGCGTGGATGTGGCGGTCTATAACGTCATGAAGGCAGGCGACGCGATGGAGCCGGGCGTTTTGGTTCTGGACCTTTCCGCTGACGGTGTGGGCTATGCCATGGATGACAACAACGCCGAACTGGTCAACGCCGACATGCAATCCTCGGTCGAGGATGCCAAAGCCAAGATCATCGCGGGTGAGATCCAGGTCCATGACTATACCAGCGACGACAGCTGCCCGGTTCTGAACTTCTGAACCGAACCACAACAAGTGGCAAACGGGTTGCGGCCCGTTTGCCAAACGGTCGAACATTGTCGCGTTAGCAAGGCCAGTTTCGACCTATCGATAAGCCCACAATTGGCATTGTAGACTGGCAAAGGCCCGGCCAAAGGCGCGTTTCTTTAGTGTTCTGGCGAAATTTGCGCCTGCGCTTGTGTAATTCCCTCGAACATGTGACCAAATGGCCGTGCTGCAGGGCAGCATAAACGGTTGATTTTGGCACGCGGCCTGAATTAACAGTGCACATGCAAATTTACCTTCCCATCGCTGAAGTTTCGGTCAACGCCTTCCTTTTGCTGGGCCTTGGGGGCCTGGTGGGGGTTCTGTCTGGCATGTTCGGGGTTGGCGGCGGCTTTCTGATGACGCCGCTGTTGTTCTTCATCGGCATCCCACCCGCCGTCGCCGTTGCAACCGAAGCCAACCAGATCGTCGCCTCGTCATTTTCCGGCGTGCTGGCCCATTTCAGGCGGCGAACCGTCGATTTCAAGATGGGAGGGGTTCTGCTAGTTGGCGGCTTAACTGGCGCGGCGCTGGGTGTGGTGGTTTTCAACTACCTCAAGGGCCTCGGGCAGGTCGATCTATTGGTCAAGCTTTGCTATGTCGTCTTTCTGGGCGTTGTTGGCGGCTTGATGTTCATCGAAAGTCTGAACGCGATCCGCAAATCCCGCAGCGCGGGCGGTGCTGCGCCCGCAAAACGGCGGCAGCGGGGATGGGTGCACGCGCTACCACTCAAAATGCGCTTTCGTACCTCAGGCCTCTACATCTCTGCCATTCCACCGCTAATCGTCGGCGTTTTTGTTGGCATCCTGTCTGCCATCATGGGTGTTGGCGGCGGATTTATCATGGTGCCCGCGATGATCTATATTCTTGGCATGCCGACAAAGGTGGTCGTTGGCACGTCGCTCTTTCAGATCATCTTCGTAACAGCATTTACGACGATGTTGCACGCAACCACCAACTATACGGTCGATGTTGTGCTGGCGGTTTTGCTGCTGGTTGGCGGCGTTATCGGCGCGCAGATCGGCACTCAGATAGGCACCAAACTCAAAGCTGAACAGTTGCGTGTGTTACTGGCGATGATGGTTCTGGCGGTTTGCGGAAAACTGGCGCTGGACCTGCTCTTGCAACCGGCCGAGCTGTTTTCGCTGGGCACGGATGGGGGGCATTGATCATGTGGCGTGCGCTGCTTGTCCTGCTCTGTGTCGCCACGCTGCCCGCGCAGGCCGCCGAAGAAGAGATCGTGTTGGGCCTGAGCCAGGATCGGGTGGCGATTACCTCAACCTTCGACGGATCCGACATTCTGGTGTTTGGCGCGGTGAAGCGCGAGGCCCCCATACCTGACGCGGAACCGCTGGAGGTGGTGATCACCGTCTCTGGCCCGTCAAAGCCGGTCATGGTGCGTCGTAAAGAGAAAAAGTTTGGCATCTGGGTTAATGTGGACAGTGTGCTGGTGGACTCTGCGCCAAGCTTCTACGCCGTTGCGACCAGCGCGCCTTTCAACGAAGTTCTCACCAATACCGAGGACTTGCGCTACAAGGTCTCGATCCCGCAGGCGATCCGCTCGGTCGGGGCGGATATGAATATCCAGGATGCTCAGGATTTTGCCCAAGCGGTTATTCGCATCCGCGAGGCCGAAGGGCTCTATTCTTTGCGCGAAGATACCGTGGCCGTGGATCAGCAAACACTGTTCCGCACCTCGATCAAGATGCCTGCGAACCTCATCGAAGGGGACTACAAGACCCACATATACCTGACCAGAGGTGGCAATGTTGTGTCTCAGTTCGCGACGGATATTGACGTTCGTAAAGTCGGTTTGGAACGGTTCCTGTTCAACCTGTCGCGCCAGCAACCCGTGATCTACGGCCTGATGTCGCTTGCGATTGCGATTTTCGCCGGATGGGGCGCCTCTGCCGCCTTCACAGTGTTGCGCAACCGCTGAACGGCGGCCTTACCCCTCCTGTCCCTCAAGTGTCAGCGCCGCTGCGGGTGCCTGCCGCAAATCGTCCACACCTAAGGCGTGGGTGGGTTTCGAAAGCCGGTTTCGAACCACCCAGATCAGCCGGTCCTGCGCCCGGGTAATGGCGACATAGGCCAGACGTTTCCACAAAGGCTGCCCCGCCTCGACGCGTCCCATGCGAGCGGCCGTGTAGATGTCAGGGCCAAAGACCTGGACCGTGTTCCATTGCGATCCTTGAGCCTTGTGGATCGTAACCGCCGCCCCATGCAGAAAGGTTGCACCCATCCGGGCAGCGAACGGGATGAACGGTTCATCCTCGTCAGGTTTTTCGATTTTTACAATCGAGGCCGCACTGACCTGCGGCTCTTCGGCACCGATCACGTGCAAGCGCGAAAACCCCGGTTTCCGCCCTGGCCCCAGATAGATAACCTGCGCCCCCTTGATCAGACCGCGTGCCTCAAGGTCCAGCCGTTTCTTGCGGTGTTTGAGTGGCAACTCGATGCCATCACAGATCAGCGGTTCCCCCTCCAGCAGCGATTCTGCTGGCGCCCCATGAACGGAGCGAAAGGCGTTGATCAGACGAATGCGCGTGGCGTTGCGCCAGACCAGAGCCGGGCTGCGCGCCATCAGATCAACCTCCACCCGTGCGCCCCAGACCACCCGGTCATCACGACGGGAGGTGTCCTGAATCATGTCTTCGAAGGCCTGAAAATCTAGCGCAGGATCGGCAAGTGCGTGGGCCAGGTCCAGGATCGGGTTGTCTGCCTCCTGCCGGTGAATACGCTTAAGGTCCAGCTTGCGCGGTTCAGGCAACCCGTCGAACACCATCGAACCCGACTGGTTGACAGGCGCCAATTGAGCCGGATCACCGAATAGCAGCAGGGTCGGAAAGATCTCCTTGAGATCCTCGAACTGGCGGTCGTCCAGCATTGAGGCCTCATCGACAAATCCGATATCTAGCGGCTCATCCCGACGCTTCCAGCCGGTGATAAAATCTGAACCCCGCAACCCGGCTGCCGCCAAGGCGCCCGGTATGGATTTGTTACGCTCATAGAAAGCGGCAGCGCGGTCCAATGCTTCGTCGCTCAAGCCTTCAATTTCGGGCCGCTCGCCACTGCCCGCCAACCATTCGGCAATCCGCTCATATTCCGGGTCATAGACGGGCGTGTAAAGAATGCGGTGGATAGTCGTCGCGGGAACGCCACGCAGGCGCAGCACGCTGGCTGCCTTGTTGGTTGGTGCCAGGATCGCCAATGTGCGGCGCTCGCGTGCCTTCCGACTTTCGAAATCGCCGGATACCACGTGAACCCCAGCCCCCTCCAACGCCTTGTAGAGTTCCGCAAGTAGCAGGGTCTTTCCCGACCCCGCCTTTCCGATAACAGCCATGACGCCCGAGCGCTCTGCGCCCGATGACAGGCGAAGAGTTTCTTCGTCGAGATCAATCCCGGCGTGGCGCAACATCTCTGTCACGCTATCGAACGCGGCTGCCTGATCTTCCGAGAATGTAACTGTCTGACTGCTCATGCCGCGACCCTATCGCCGCGCCCGGCGGATCACCAGACGCGACCTGCGGCTGTTCCGCGGTATCAGGCGATTTGGGCAAACCGATGTTGGCCGGTCGATCCGAATGCACGCGTAAACCAAAGCCGCGAAAGGTCCAAAGGGATATCAGCCCGCGTGGCCACCTTGTTGCGGGCCGCCTCAGTGAATTCCCACAATCCTACTGAAATCTGGTCGCGACCTTCACCTTCTGATCCGAGGATTTCGGGCGATGACCCAATCGCTTTGTAAATGCGCACCATGCGAGCATCGAAAACCCCAGCGAAATGCCGGATGCCGAAACCGGTCATGATTTCCCCGCCACCCAACATTAATGCGGCCGCCACACGGCTATCTGCGTCACGCGACAGGCAGAACCGCGTACATTCCCAGATCAATGGGCTACAGATCGGTACACCTCCGGTCAGATGGCCGAACACATCATTTACCATGACCGGTCCAGTCGTTGGCAGAAAACGCATAGACCCCCCATGCCCCCCCTCTGCATTCTCCCAGATGACGTATAACGGGTTGAGCGTATCGTATTGATCCCGCTCTTCTCCGGTCTCATCAACTGTTACGTCCCAACCAAGCCTTGTTTTGAACTGATCTGCCCGGTCTTGAAACATTGATCGTGCCAGATCGCGGTGTTGATCCAATTGATCTGCATAAAGATAACGTAGCATTTTACATCCCCTTGCCGTCGAAATCTGGAACAAAGGGAGTACGTAAGATTGGTTAATATCTGGTCACCGAGGCGCGCGCCGCGCCAAACCGGACCCAACCGCAAGTCACATGACGATCAAACCCTGGCTGAGGGCCTTAGCTATCGCATGGGTTGTGTTGAGCGCCCCTAGCTTGAAGCGCGCACTCTCGATATACACCCGCAATGTATGCTCTGAGATGGAAAGCGAATGCGCAACCTGCGCACGGCTATACCCAAGCGCCAGAAATGTCAGGGCATCCACCTCGCGCGGCGATAGCGCGCGAACAGGCTGGGGGCTACGGTTTTCTTCGAAATCCAGCGCCTTTCGATTGAAGTAATGCGCAATCAGGATGAGGTCATGGCCATAGGCTTCTTTGAACTCCGACCACTCTTCATCGCTGCAATTGTGATTGGCGGTGAACAGGGCAAACTGACCGCTCGGCCCGCGCACGGGGATCGAATAGCCCTGATTGCCGACACCGTTGCTAAGTGCATCGGTCAGAAATTCCCGCGCAGCCTTGCCTGACCAGTCAACCGCCTTCCAGTCAACCGGGTGAAACCGCTGAAAACACCCGACAATTACCGGATCCACACGCAGATATTGTTTGTCGATGTAGCGCTGAATCCAATCCTCAGCGTAGGTGCCACACCCATATTGATCTCCCGCGCTGTCCACCCAGTGGTAGATGATGTGATCTATGCTGAGCGCGTCACGCAGACCTACGGAAACGGCCTGCAGCCCTTCAAGCCCGTCAGTGGCGTCCAACTCCTCCAATATTGGGCTCAAATCGACTTTCTTGTACATCTACCCGTGTCTTAGGCTCGTCCTCGAGCTTGGTAATCTCGACGGCCGCGATCAGCTGAGTATCCCCCAGATGCTCAGCAAGGGTGTCCAACCCATTTGCCGATGCGAACGTCTTGAGATCCGCAAGCACGTCAAGGATCCAATCGTTTCTTGCCATAACACTCTCCCCTCAACCGTTAACGAAGTGTTAATTTCAACTATAACATGTGCCGATTTTGTTAGGAAATTCGCTGCTTTCCATTCCCCAGAAATAGCGAGGTGAAATTTTCCAAACTGTTGAAGCGCATACGGGCACCTTCGAAACGAAAAAAGCCAGCGAATCATCCACGTGATTCGCTGGCTTTTTTAACTTCGGTAGGCCTTGTTTCGGGTTAACGCCCGGCTTCCAGAACCTCATCCAGAGTGCGCAAACCCGTCTTGGGCGCCTGAACAAGCACCGACATATTGCCCGGTTTGTGCTCGTTGCGCATCATCTTCATATGCGCCTCGGGCAGGTCTGCCCAGGTGAATACTTCGGACATGCAGGGGTCAAGGCGACGCTCAAGCATCAGCTTGTTGGCCGCTGCTGCCTGTTTGAGATGGGCGAAGTGCGAGCCCTGCAGGCGCTTCTGGTGCATCCAGACATAGCGCACGTCGAAGGTCAGGTTGAAGCCGGTCGTGCCCGCGCAAATAACAACCATACCGCCCTTCTTGCAGACAAAGCTCGACACCGGGAAGGTCGCCTCGCCGGGATGTTCGAAGACCATGTCGACATTGTTGCCCTTGCCGGTGATGTCCCAGATCGCTTTGCCGAATTTGCGTGCCTCTTTGAACCAGACCGCATATTCCGGGCTGCCCACTTTCGGCAATTGACCCCAGCAGTTGAAGTCCTTGCGGTTCAGCACGCCCTTGGCGCCCAGACCCATGACGAAGTCGCGCTTGTCCTCGTCTGAGATCACGCCGATCGCGTTCGCGCCGGCCGTGTTGATCAACTGGATCGCATACGAACCCAGACCGCCCGACGCGCCCCAGACCAGAACATTCTGGCCCGGCTTCAGATCGTGCGGGTGGTGACCGAACAGCATCCGGTAGGCGGTGGCCAGTGTCAGCGTATAGCAGGCGGCCTCCTCCCAAGTCAGATGCTTGGGGCGTGGCATCAACTGCTGGGCCTGCACGCGCGTGAACTGGGCGAAGGAGCCGTCCGGGGTCTCATACCCCCAGATACGCTGGCTGGGCGAGAACATCGGATCGCCGCCGTTGCACTCCTCGTCGTCGCCATCGTCCTGGTTGCAATGGATGACGACCTCGTCACCAACCTTCCAGTTCTTCACGCGGTCGCCAACCGCCCAGACGATGCCGGACGCATCGGAGCCGGCGATGTGATATGGCTCGCCATGACCGTCAAACGGGCTGATCGGCTGCCCTAGCGCGGCCCAGACACCGTTGTAGTTGACACCAGCCGCCATGACCAAAACCAGCACATCGTGGCTACCCAGTTCGGGCACATCGACCACTTCTTGCTGCATCGCCGTGTTGGGCTCGCCATGGCGCTCTTTGCGGATCGCCCAAGAGTACATCTGCTTGGGAACATACCCCATCGGAGGGATTTCCCCCATCTCGTAGAGGTCTTTTTCCGGCGCTTCATAGGCCGCCGCGCCGTTGTTTGTGTCCAAAGCCATGCTGGCCTCCTTTGTTCGCCTTCGCCGCAACGCAGAATCGCGGCGTCCAGCAAGGGATATTCACCGACACGCAACATTGCAACCCATATCGGCTTATTTTTGAAATTTTATGACCTCGCTGTCGCAGAAATTATTCTGCACACGCATGATTTGGCTCGGACGGCTCCAAGCGATGCGCAATGGAGCGGGCATAAAAGGCCAAAAGATCAGTACGATCACCGGATACACAATAGAGGTCGCCCTCGCGTTTCAGCATCCGTCGATCCACCAATTGCTGCAAAGCCGCTTCCGCCGCCGGTTCGAGTTCATCATCTGGCAAGACAGGCTGCTTTCCATAGGATGTCGGAAAGATGCGGCGAAACTCGGCCACGACAGCCTCACGGGTCATTTCGCCATGTTTTTGTAGCAGCCAAGCGGCGAGCGGCACCGGCAATACCGGCACCAGTGATCCGATCCGGCGCGACAGCTCTCGACCAACCGGTATGGCCAGATCGCGCTGATGTGCTGCTTCGAAATTGCGGAGCGAAACAGGTTCACCGAAATTTACCGCCGCGTAGCCAAACGGACGGTAGCGACCAAGGACGCGCTGCCAGATCTGCTTAACGATCCAAAAAAAGACGACCCCGATCCGAGCCCTAAAGCGTCGCTCATTGCGGCTTGCCGCCGCCGTTAGAATGGTATCTTCCAGCACCCGGTCGTAATTGATTGCAACCGGCACGAAGACGACATCCTGACCGCTTTCTTGCGCTGCATCGATCATGTATTTGAGCAGTCCCAGTTTCGGAGGGCCCATCCCCCCTGTCAGGCTCAGCCCGCCTTCGGGAAAGATCGCCTGGGTCACCCCGGCCTCGGTGGCATGGCGCACATAGCAGGCCAAAACCTTTCGATAGAGATCGCTCCGCGATTTGCGACGGATAAAATAGGCCCCCATCGCGCGGATCAGACGACTCAGCGGCCAGACACGCGCCCACTCGCCCACAGCATAAGACAGCGCAGACTGATCGGCCGCCAGATAGGTCACCAGCACGTAGTCCATGTTGCTACGGTGGTTCATGACGAAGACAACCGTTGTGTCCTCTGGGATATCCCTGAGCGTCTCAGCCTCCGCATAGGAAAGCCGGACCCGGAAAAGCGCATTGCTCAGAATTCGGGCAAAACGGATTGCGAATGAGAAGTAGGCAAATGCCGAAAAGGACGGAACGATCTCGCGGGCGTATTTTCGCGCGGTTTCCGAGGCGACCGCCTCAGGTATGCCATGCTGATGCGCGTGTTCCTGCACCGCGCGCCCGACCTCCGGGTCGTAAATGATACGCTGCATCATGTCGTGCCGGCGCATGAGCTTAAATGGTTGGATCGGACGCGTCAGTTGCTTATTGAGCCGCGCAACAGCCCGTTCCAGCCGACGGCGAAAAAACCACCTGACCGACGGCAACATGACCTTGTCCAGAGCCGCCACGATGGCGAAGCCCAGAATCAGCAGCAACAGCCAGAGCGGCATCTCGATGGTTTCAGTCATGCGGCCAAACTGCCACCAAACGACACCCGCCACAATCTAACGATTGATCCGAGTTGCGCCGCAACGCAGCGAATTGACATTGACCGAAAATTGCGATCTACACCAATTCCGTGAAACATTATTGCCCCACCTGATCGCGAGGTCCCATGATGACGCAGCCGCAGAAAGACCGCCCCTGGCTCATTCGCACCTATGCCGGTCACTCCACCGCCGAAGCCTCGAACGCGCTGTATCGCAGCAACCTCTCAAAGGGTCAGACCGGCTTGTCTGTCGCCTTCGACCTGCCCACGCAGACCGGATATGACAGCGACCATGTGCTTGCGCGCGGCGAGGTTGGCAAGGTTGGCGTACCCGTCTGCCATCTGGGTGATATGCGCACACTGTTCGATCAGATTCCGCTGGAACAGATGAACACCTCGATGACCATCAACGCGACGGCTCCTTGGCTACTCGCGCTGTACATCGCGGTTGCCGAAGAACAAGGCGCGGATGTTTCCAAACTGCAGGGCACAGTCCAGAACGATCTGATCAAGGAATACTTGAGCCGCGGCACCTATATCTGCCCACCGAAACCGTCCCTCAAGATGATCGCGGATGTGGCAGAGTACTGCTATCAAAACGTGCCGAAATGGAACCCGATGAATGTGTGTTCCTACCACCTGCAAGAAGCTGGCGCGACGCCCGAACAGGAACTGGCCTATGCTTTGGCAACCGCCATTGCCGTACTTGATGAGTTGCGCCCCCGTGTTCCGGCTGAAGACTTCCCGGCGCTATGCGGTCGCATCTCTTTTTTTGTGAATGCGGGCATCCGCTTTGTTACTGAAATGTGCAAAATGCGCGCATTTGTTGATCTCTGGGACGAAATTCTGCTGGAGCGTTATGGCGTTGAAAACCCAAAATTCCGCCGATTCCGCTACGGTGTTCAGGTTAACTCACTGGGTTTGACCGAGCAGCAGCCAGAAAACAATGTCTATCGCATCTTGATCGAAATGCTGGCGGTAACCTTGTCCAAGAAGGCGCGTGCCCGCGCGGTGCAGTTGCCGGCCTGGAACGAGGCGCTGGGTCTGCCTCGCCCTTGGGACCAGCAGTGGTCGATGCGGATGCAGCAGATTCTGGCTTACGAGACTGACCTGCTGGAATACGGCGATTTGTTCGACGGCAATCCGGCAGTGGATGCAAAAGTCGAAGCGCTCAAGGAAGGCGCACGCGCCGAACTGGGCAATCTGGATGGTATGGGCGGCGCGGTTGCCTCGATCGAATACATGAAATCCCGTCTGGTCGATGCCAATGCCGAACGCCTGAACCGTATCGAACGCAACGAGACCATCGTTGTCGGCGTGAACAAATGGACCGAGGGCGAGCCCTCACCGCTGGAAACAGAGGATGGCGGCATCATGACCGTCGATCCTGCGGTAGAGCAGGAACAGATCGACCGTCTCGACGGCTGGCGACGTGCGCGCGATGCCAATGCTGTCAAGACTGCCCTAACAGCGCTGCGTGACGCGGCGCGGTCCGGCGGAAACATCATGGGCCCTTCGATCCGGGCCGCAAAGGCGGGCGTCACGACCGGCGAATGGGCGGAAGAAATGCGCAAGGCTTTCGGAACCTATCGTGGCCCAACCGGCGTCTCACGCTCCGTCTCGAACAAGACCGAAGGGCTCGAAGATCTGCGCGGCCAGGTGGACGCCGTCAGTGACAGGCTGGGGCGACGCCTGAAATTCCTGGTGGGCAAGCCGGGTCTCGATGGCCATTCCAACGGTGCCGAGCAGATCGCGTTCCGTGCCCGGGATTGCGGCATGGACATTTCTTATGACGGCATCCGAATGACGCCCGAAGAAATTGTCGCAGCAGCAATTGAAGACGACGCACATGTGGTTGGCCTGTCAATCCTGTCGGGAAGTCACCTGCCGTTGGTCGAAGAAGTCATGAAACGGATGCGGGACGAAGGGTTGGGACATATTCCGGTCGTCGTGGGCGGCATCATTCCTGAAGAAGATGCGGAAAAACTCAAAGCCGTCGGTGTTGCGAAAATCTACACCCCGAAAGACTTCGAATTGAATTCGATTATGGCCGATATTGTAAATTTGGCCGACCCAAATCAAATGGCGGCGTAGGGGCTTCCAAATTCCCTTGAAAAAGACGCTGAACAGCGTCATTGAATTCACTAGTGTGGCGCCATTGCGCCACACTAGTGTTGGTGAATTCCAAGGGAGAAAGAAATGGGGATGGACCTGAACGCGATGTCACGCAAGGACTTGCTGAAACTACAGTCCGACGTCGAAAAGGCGATCAAAAACGCCGAGCAAAAAGAAAGAAAGAGTGCCTTGATTGCAGCCGAAAAAGCGGCGGCCGAATTCGGGTTTTCATTATCCGAGCTGCAAAGCGAGGCCCGAAAATCTACGAAAGGTACCAAGGCGGTAGCCAAATATCGCAACCCTGCCAATCCAGAGCAAACCTGGACCGGGCGTGGGCGCAAACCGCAATGGATTCACGATGCGCTAACGTCGGGCGCGGATATATCCGATTTGGAAATCTGACCGAATAGAGTATCACAATGACAATTCACATCGGTGCCAAGCCGGGCGAAATTGCTGAAACCGTTCTATTGCCGGGCGATCCTTTGCGGGCGAAATGGGCAGCAGAAACGTTTCTGGAAAATGCGCGGCAGGTAAATGACGTGCGCGGCATGCTCGGATTTACCGGTGAATGGAACGGTAACCCTGTTACCATTCAGGGTAGCGGCATGGGAATGCCCTCGCTATCGATCTACGTCAATGAGCTGATTACCACGTTTGGGGCCAAGACCCTGATCCGGATCGGTTCCTGCGGGGCGATGCAAGAAAATGTGGGCCTCCGTGATGTGATCCTTGCAATGACCGCGTCGACACTCAGTACGCCGTCGCGAGGCATCTTCCGGGAGTTGAATTTTGCTCCCTGCGCGGATTGGGGCCTTCTGAAAGCTGCCGCCAACGCGGCGGAATCAAGAGGCACCCCCACCCATGTCGGCGGCATCTATTCCTCAGATGTGTTCTATGACGAACGTCCCGACCTGAACGAACAGATGGTGCGTCACGGCATTCTGGGGGTCGAGATGGAAGCAGCAGAGCTCTACAATCTGGCCGCCCGGCACAAGTGCCGCGCGCTGGCGGTTCTGACCGTCTCCGATCACCTTCTGACGGGCGACGCACTGCCAAGCGATCAACGGCAGAGCAGTTTTGGCGACATGGTCGAAATCGCATTGCAGGCCGCATTTGCCGGATAACCAAGGACTCGGGGCGTCTCGGTCGCCCCGAGTCAATTGATACGGACGGGCCGATACAATAGCGGCTACGCACCATCCGCTCAGCGCACATTCAGCCGGCTCTAACAATTTGCCAGCAGCGCAGCGCATGGTGAGCGGCCCGAGAAATGCCCAACTGAATACGCTGAACCCACTTACGAGGCCATTTTGGACAAGTTGGATATGGGCGAGCCGGTGGCATCGGATAAGGGTGCTATTGCCTGAGACAGTTTGTGGGTTCAGACGCGCCCTTCTGCTCTGCGCCACAGGCGCTGCAACGCCACAGGCCTTCGCTACGGTGCTGCCGCCAACGGCAATCGCGCGTCAGATTTGAGGTTCTGGACCGCCAGAAAAAATAGGCAAATACCGCGAGAGCGAGCAGCAAGAGTAGAATAGGCATAGCGCTGTCCTAGCTGTTCGCCCTGGCTGCGACAAGGCGCTTGCCGATAAGCGCTTCAGGTACCGGCCCCTCAAACCGCGCTAGCGTATTGGAACAGCTCAGGCTCCCTGGCTTCCGAATTGGGGTCATAGTAGCCGGTACATCTTCGAGAACACTCAGGGTCTCCTGACCAGAAACAGCGGGTCATTCGGACGGTTTCATGCACTCAATCCTTGTCTTTCTGTGTCCTCCCGATGTCCATCTAAAGCCAAACGCCCATCGGCCTCATCCCTTCTCCTTCCAATCAAGCAATGCGTCTGACGCAGACGCGTCACCAAACCGCATTCACGCAAAAAAAGACCCCCGGCGATTGAAGGCCGGGGGTTTGAATGTCGAAGCCATAGCGCGGATCAGACCGTGCGTTCGACCATCATCTTCTTGATTTCGGCAATCGCCTTGGCCGGGTTCAATCCCTTGGGGCAGGTTTTGGCGCAGTTCATGATCGTGTGGCAACGATAGAGCTTAAACGGATCTTCCAGCTCGTCCAGCCGCTCGCCCGTCGCCTCATCCCGGCTGTCGATGATCCAGCGATAGGCGTGGAGCAGCGCGGCAGGCCCAAGATAACGGTCGCCGTTCCACCAGTAGCTGGGGCACGATGTCGAGCAGGATGCGCACATCACGCATTCATACAGACCATCCAGCTTCTTGCGGTCCTCGATGGATTGCTTCCACTCCTTCGCCGGGCGGTTTGTCTTGGTTTCCAGCCAAGGCATGATTGAGGCGTGCTGTGCGTAGAAGTGAGTAAGGTCCGGAATCAGATCCTTGACCACCGGCATATGCGGCAGCGGGTAGATTTTCACATCACCCTTGATCTCATCCATGCCATAGATACAGGCCAGCGTGTTGATGCCGTCAATGTTCATCGCGCAGGAGCCGCAGATACCCTCGCGGCAAGACCGGCGGAAGGTCAGCGTCGGGTCGATCTCGTTCTTGATCTTGATGAGCGCATCCAGAACCATCGGACCGCATTCATCCATGTTGAGGAAATAGGTATCGACGCTGGGGTTCTTACCGTCATCCGGGTTCCAGCGATAGATCTGGAACTTGCGCACATTGGTCGCGCCTTCAGGCTTGGGCCAGGTCTTGCCCGTGGTAATGCGGCTGTTCTTGGGGAGGGTCAGTTGTACCATGTCATCCTCTCCTTAGAAGGTCCGCGCCTTGGGCGCGATTTTATCAAGATTGATGCCGCCCTCGGCTTCGGTGCTGAGCGGATCGACGATCACCGGACGATAGCTGAGGTCCACCTTGTTGCCGTAGATCCGAGAGACCGTGTGGACACGCCAGTTCTCGTCATCGCGAGTGGTGAAGTCCTCATGCGCATGGGCGCCGCGGGATTCCTTGCGCGCCTCGGCACCGACAATGGTGGCCAGCGCGTTGGGCATCAGGTTCGTCAACTCCAGGCTTTCCATAAGATCACTGTTCCAGACCAACGAGCGGTCAGTGACATGCAGGTCATCCATTTTGGCTGCAATCGCAGTCATCTTCTCAACGCCTTCGGCCATTGTCTTGGAGGTCCGGAACACTGCCGCATCCGCCTGCATCGTGCGCTGCATCTCAAGCCGCAATTCAGCGGTCGGCACGGCACCGCTGGCATTGCGGATATTGTCGAACCGGTCAAAGGCCTTGTCTACCGACGCCTGGTTGAGAACCGGGTTCGGCGCCTCGGGATCGACAACCTTGCCCGCGCGGATCGCAGCAGCACGGCCAAAGACCACGAGGTCAATCAACGAGTTTGAGCCCAGGCGGTTCGCCCCGTGAACCGAGGCGCAACCCGCTTCACCCACGGCCATCAGACCGGGCACAAGTGCGGTCGGGTCGTCCTTGGTCGGGTTCAGAACCTCGCCCCAGTAGTTGGTCGGAATACCACCCATATTGTAATGCACCGTCGGCAGAACCGGGATCGGTTCCTTGGTGACATCAACACCAGCAAAAATCTTGGCGCTTTCGGAAATCCCCGGCAGCCGCTCATGCAGCGCCTCAGCGGGTAGGTGGCTGAGGTTCAAGTGAATGTGATCCCCGTCCTTGCCCACACCGCGGCCTTCGCGGATTTCCATTGTCATCGAGCGCGAGACATAGTCGCGCGGCGCCAGATCCTTGTAATGGGGCGCATAGCGCTCCATGAACCGTTCACCTTCGGAGTTGGTCAGATAACCACCCTCGCCCCGTGCGCCTTCGGTGATCAGGCAACCCGAGCCATAAATTCCGGTCGGGTGGAACTGAACGAATTCCATGTCCTGCATGGCCAGACCTGCGCGCGCCACCATACCACCGCCGTCACCGGTGCAGGTATGGGCCGAGGTTGCGCTGAAGTAGGCGCGGCCATATCCGCCCGTGGCCAGCACCACCATCTTGGCATTAAAGACATGCATCGTCCCATCGTCGAGCTTCCAGCAGACGACGCCCTGACACTGCCCGTCCTCGGACATGATCAGATCGATGGCGAAATACTCGATGTAGAACTCGGCATTGTTCTTCAGCGACTGGCCATACAGCGTGTGCAGGATGGCGTGGCCGGTCCGGTCGGCGGCGGCGCAGGTACGCTGCACCGGCGGACCTTCTCCAAATTCGGTGGTGTGACCACCAAACGGGCGCTGATAGATCTTGCCTTCTTCGGTACGGCTGAATGGCACGCCGTAATGCTCAAGCTCATAAACCGCCTTGGGCGCTTCGCGGGCGAGGTACTCCATCGCGTCCGTGTCGCCCAACCAGTCCGAGCCCTTGACGGTGTCATACATATGCCACTGCCAGTGGTCGGGACCCATATTGGACAGCGATGCTGCAATCCCACCCTGCGCGGCAACCGTATGCGAGCGGGTCGGGAAAACCTTGGTTACGCAGGCAGTGCGCAGCCCCTGTTCGGCCATGCCCAACGTGGCGCGCAGGCCCGCGCCGCCGGCACCAACCACAACGACGTCATATTCATGCGTCTCGTATTCATAAGCAGCCATGTGTTGAACTCCTATGGCGCGTCAAAGAGCAATGCGCGCGATGGCGAAAACGCCCGCCGCGGCTGCTGCGTAAGAAAGGCAGATAACCAGAATAATCAGGATTTTCTGAGCCAGCCCGTGAACGTAGTCTTCGATCAGCACCTGCGCGCCTTCGGCGAAATGCTTGAAACCCACGATCAGGGTCAGCACGGCAACGATGGCGGGAAACGGCTTGCTGTAATAAGCGATCACCGCATCATGCGGTTCGCCCAGCATCGGACCGAAAGTAAAGATGAAAAGCGGGACCAGAAACAGTAGCGCAACCGCGCTGACTTTCATGGACCAGAAATGCGCGGTGCCGGTTTTCGCGGAGCCAAGGCCATCGGCTCGCTTGCGGTCGGTAAGATAACGCATCGGGGGTCTCCTTACGCGACGACGATGAGAGTGATGAGGGTCAGGACAAATGAGCCTATCACGACGGCCCAGCCCAGCTTTTCAGCCACGGGAATATCCAGCCCCAGCGCATTGTCCCAGATCAGATGCCGAATACCTGCCAGCGTGTGATACCAGATCGCCCAGAGCGACAGCGCCATGACAACGTCGCCCAGCAGCGATGTAATCCACCAATCGGCCCTTGCAAACGCCTCGGGAGAGGTAGAGGCCGCTAGAAACCACCAAACAATCAGCAAGGCCGCAACGATCAGGGCGTTGCCTGTAATCCTCGTCAGGATCGAGGTCACGGAAGTCAGCTGCGGACGATAGATCGTCAGATGTGGCGAAAGAGGGCGATTGCCCCTGTTGACATCTGCCATGTTGGCTCCTTTCCGTTAGCTGCAACGGTTTTAACGGATTTTCCCGGCCTGTCACGTGCTGCGAGCGCAAACTATTGGTGTTTTTTGTCACATCCCGCGCGTTTCTTTTGTTTGTGATCACGCTTCCATTTGCTGTGATCACAAGGCTTGGAAAAGAACGACCTTATCAGCCTTTTTCCGAACCGCATTGAAAGAAAACGAATCTTGTCTCAGCGCGCGGCGGCCGTTTGTTCGGTTACTTCGCGCAGCAATTTCTTTCTGATCCGCTCGGGATAATCGCGAAACCCGACCGCCGTGACCACAAATGCACCATCGCCCATGATGACGTTTTCATAGAAATAGGCGGTCAGATCCGGCTCGCTTTGCTCGATTGCGATGGCGTTGACTGTGATGTCGCGCGCGGCAAGATCGGCGCGCAGGCTGGTCGGTTCAACTCCTTCGTTCGACATGCCATCACCGGACAGATCAATCAGATGCCGTTTACATTCGGCCACTGCGTCGAACCGGTCCATAGTTGTGGCCAGCGCCTCACCAATGGCAGTCGAAAAATTGCGCCAAACCCGTTTGTCATTTGCAACCGTATCGGCAAAGCGGTCAATTGCTTCGAAACTGTCTATACGTGTCCAGGGTATGGTCACCTGTTGGCGTGAAGAGCCGGTCCACTGGATCAGCATCAGCTGCGCCTCGCCACGCACCAGCGCCTCGGAAATGATCGGGTCGCGCAGCGCGTGGGCCAGCCCATCCATCTGGATGCGGTACTCCTGTGAATCGACCGAACCAGACACATCAACAGCCAGCGCCAGCGCCAGATCACATGCCAGCGCCGGTGATGAAAGGAGTGTTGTCAGAGCGAAGGCGCGCAATCCGAACATGGGTCAAGACTATCACGAAATTCCGCGCTTGCAGTCAAAAGCTTGTCAGCTTGGGCACCTACGCCTTCAGGTTGGCATCAGCGCCCAGTAGTCCAGATCCAGCAGAACTTCGGGACGATAGCGGCCTTCTTCGGTTCTGAGCTGGAACGGTTCGCCACCCTTGGTGGCAACCAGGCGCAGTCGAAGCGCACCAACACCGGGTGTACTGGTTTCGGCCTTCTCCAGCACTTCAGACCAGGCCTTGACCGTGTCGCCCGCCATGCAGGGATTGGCATGCGCGCCGGCATTCAGGCCAACAATCATCTGCGCGTTGGCCAGACCGTTGAAGCTGAGCGTGCGCGCCATCGAAATGACATGCCCGCCATAAATCAACCGCCCTTCGGGCCGCACAGTGAGGTCAAAATGCACTTTGGCGGTGTTCTGCCATAGGCGCGTCGCCATCATGTGCTCGGCTTCTTCAATAGTCACGCCGTCCACATGATCGATCTTTTCACCGACCTCGTAGTCGCCCCAGCGATGCGGCTCGCCGGCGAGCGCGAAATCGTAGTTTGAAAATTCCAGGCCCTCGGGCACCACAAGCTGATCGACAGAGATCACTTTGCGAAGGTCCGGCAACACGGTTTCAGGTGCGGGCGCATCCAGGTTCTTCTTGCGAACCATCACCCAGCGGCAATATTCAAGCACCACCTCATCATGCTGGTTCAGACCCTTCGTGCGAACATAGACCACTCCGGTCTTTCCATTCGAGTTCTGTTTCAACCCGATAACCTCGGATTCTGACCGTAACGTGACGCCCGGCCAGACAGGCTTCAACCAACGTCCCTCGGCATAGCCCAGGTTTGCCACCGCGTTCAGCGAGATATCCGGAACCGTCTTACCGAAAACCACATGAAAGGCGGCCAGATCGTCAATCGGGCTGGCCTTCAGACCGCAAGCCTGCGCGAAGCTATCCGAGGAATAAAGCGCATGTCGCGCCGGATACAGCGCATGGTAGAGCGCGCGTTCGCCGCCCGACACCGTGCGCGGCACCGCATGTGTCAGGGTCTGCCCGACGTGATAATCCTCAAAGAAGAACCCCGGATTCGTCTTGCTCATTATTGCTCACCTAGCTTCATATCCGGGGTGTATTCCCCCTCGATCCGTTTTGTGACGGCCTGCGCGCAGCGCATCTTGCCGCTTGCTTGGTCAAAGGCATAAGACGGATCGCCATGCAGATCCCAACCCTTTGCAAGTGCAGCGCTGACCTTATGACAAAAGGCCGAAGTGTCATCCTCTGTCAGGAGGCGATAGAGCAAAGACATTTTGGATTCCTTTAGCCGCCAAAGGGCCATGGGCCGATCCAGCCATGAATCAAACCAATCACAACAAGCAGGACGATCGAGGCCGCAAAGAACATGCCATCTTTGGCCAGCGTCCCGGGTTCATTGGGCGACCACTTCGGTTCGGCACGATTAATCACAAGTTTCTCTGCAATCGACCAGGCCCACAGACCACCGAACAGGATCATCCCCGCCAGATCGCCATTGACCAGCAGATGCGCAATCGCCCAAAGGCCAAACCCCGTTAGCATCGGATGGCGTACGCCGTTCAGCAGGCGACCTTTCTGACCCGCAGGGCTCATCATCCAGATCGCGATCAGAACCAGCAGGTTATTGACATGCACCAAAAACGTTGGCGGCGCCCAAACGTAGATGAAGGGCGCCATATTGAACCCGATCACCATCAGAATGATCGCCAGCAGCAGCGCCAGGGCGACAACGCCCTTGCCTTTACCCCCCATCGCCTGCCGCTGTTCTGGCATTAGGCGCTTGAACAGATGTGCGCCCCACCAAAGCGCCAGACCGAGGATCAAAAGGACAAAACCCATAAGCTAGCTCTCCGCTTGCATGACCTGAATTGCTTCGGCTTTTGCCAGAATTTCACGCGCCGTGGCAACATGCAGGTTCTCGACAATCTTGCCGTCCACCACGGCAACACCCTGTCCCTGTGCCTGAACCTCGTCGAAGGCAACGATCTGACGGCGGGCCAGATCGATCTCATCCGCCGATGGCGCAAAAGCGGTGTTCGCCACCTCGACCTGCGCCGGATGGATCAGCGTTTTGCCGTCGAAGCCCATATCGCGGCCCTGCTTGCATTCGACCGCCAGCCCATCCAGATCCTTAAACGCGTTATAGACGCCATCGATGATGATCAGCCCCTCGGCCTTGGCAGCCAGAAGGCACAGCCCCAGCGATGTCAGCAACGGTTCGCGGTTGGGCCGAAAATTGGTCTGTAGCTCCTTGGCCAGATCATTGGTGCCCATCACGAACCCCGCCATCAGCGGATGTGCCGCGATCTGGGCGGCGTTGAGCATGCCGCGCGGCGTTTCCATCATCGCCCAGATCGGCATGTCACCGGTAATCGCCGCCAGCGCATCCACATCCGCCGCCGAGCCGACCTTGGGCGCCAGCACCACATCTGCGCCCATCTCGCGCACGGCTTCCGCGTCTGCCCGGCCCCAGGGCGTATCCAACCCATTGATCCGCACGATCCGGAACCGGTTGTCGTAACCACCCTGCGCAAGCGCCGCTTTCAGCGTTTCACGTGCCGCGTCTTTTTCATCAGCTGAGACCGCGTCCTCAAGGTCGAAGATGATGGCATCGACGGGAAGCGTCTTCGCCTTCTCAAGCGCTCGCTCCCGCGATGCAGGAATGTACAGAACGGAGCGATAAGGTCGCTGGCGCTGATCCATGGGCCTCTCCTGCGAAATTTTGTTGCGCGGAGAGGTGCATTTTTTGCCGGAAAGTTCAAGTGCAATTTCGCCGCAGCGCAGCGAAAGCGTGTTGCAACGGCCCGAAACGTCACGTTAACCCGACATCAGTGCTTGTCGCGCAGCCTTTTGTCATCGGTTCAGCAAAGCGAGGTTCCCGATGACAAACGGTTTCATCAAGATGACAATGGGTCTGGGCCTGATGGCGCTGGCGGCGCAACAACTTCATGCAGAGGCACGTAACTGCGCCCCGCGTGACACTGTGTTGCAACGGCTTTCCGAGACCTATGGCGAAAGCCGCCGTGGCATCGGTTTGGTGCAACAAGGATCAGTGATGGAGGTGTTCTCATCGGACGAAACCGGAACATGGACCATCACGGTAACGCTGCCGAACGGGATGACCTGCCTTGTCGCGTCAGGCCAATCCTATGAAACACTGGCCGAGGCGGCCCCAGCCCGGAGTAAGGATGCCTGACGCTTATGCCAGCGCATCCCAGATCAGTTTGCTCCCGGTGATCATCAGCAGCAAATAAGCGATCGAAAAGAAAAGTTTCTCGGGCATCATCCAGTGGGCCCGCACGCCCAGCCACGCCCCGAGCAACGCGAAAGGGGCCAGCACCAGGTCAACCAAGATCGTTTCCAGGGTAAAGAGACCCAGGTAAGCATAGGGGACGGATTTTGCGAAGTTGATCACCCAGAAGACAATGACAGTGCTGGCCTGAAACTCGGTTTTGCCGTGACGTTGGGACAGCAGATAAACCGCCGCGGGTGGACCACCCGCATGGCTAACAAAACTGGTGAACCCCGCCACGAGCCCTGCAAGCAACCCTGCAGTGGCCGAGAGGCGCCGCTGAAATCCGCGCACCCAGCCGCGGCTTTGGGACAAGTGCCAGGTCACGAACCCCACCGATATACCCCCAATCAGCAATCGCAGCAGATCGGCATCGGTCGCTTCATAAAGCCAGGCCCCTAACGCAACCCCGGGGAGCCCACCGAGAATCAACACCCAGGAATCGCGCACGTTCCAGCGTTTCCAATAGGGTTTCAGCGTCGCGACATCGACCAGCATCAGTAGCGGTAGCATCAGCGCCAGCGCCTGCCCCGGCTCCATCACTAGCGCCAAGATCGAGGAGCCGGCGAAAGCGACGCCACCCCCGAACCCGCCCTTTGAAATGCCCGCAAAGGTCACCGCCGGTATGGCTACTAGAAAAAACCAGAGATCAAGCTCAGGCATTGCGCCATCCCGAATAGAACCGTTTGGACCGAGGTTTAGCCCGCCTGATCGCGATGTGACAGAGCGCCCGCGCGCCAATGCCGCGTCGCAGAACACTTGCAAGCCGCGGCATTAACGACTAGCAAAACCGCGATTTCAATCTCGGAAGCGGAGACATTCCAATGGCCAGACCCAAGATCGCGCTTATCGGCGCAGGTCAGATCGGCGGCACACTTGCCCACCTCGCAGCCCTGAAAGAACTCGGTGACGTTGTTCTTTTTGACATTGCCGAGGGCACCCCCGAAGGCAAGGCGCTGGACATCGCCGAATCCGGCCCGTCCGAAGGGTTCGATGCCAAGCTCAAGGGCACTCAGTCTTATGCCGATATCGCTGGTGCTGATGTCTGCATCGTGACCGCAGGCGTGCCGCGCAAGCCGGGGATGAGCCGCGACGATCTGCTGGGTATCAACCTGAAAGTGATGAAATCCGTAGGCGAAGGCATTCGCGACAACGCGCCCAACGCCTTTGTTATCTGCATCACCAACCCGTTGGATGCGATGGTCTGGGCGCTGCGCGAATTCTCAGGCCTGCCGCATAATATGGTCTGCGGCATGGCTGGCGTTCTGGACAGCGCCCGCTTCCGCCACTTCCTGGCCGAAGAATTCGATGTCTCGATGAAAGACGTCACCGCCTTTGTTCTAGGCGGTCATGGCGACACGATGGTACCGCTGACCCGCTATTCTACCGTCGCCGGTATCCCCCTGCCCGATCTGGTCAAGATGGGCTGGACCACCCAGGAAAACCTCGACGCCATCGTACAACGCACCCGCGACGGCGGCGCAGAAATCGTTGGCCTGCTGAAAACCGGCTCGGCCTTCTATGCACCCGCCACCTCGGCGATTGAAATGGCAGAAGCCTTCCTGAAGGACCAGAAGCGCGTCCTGCCTTGCGCCGCCCATGTCGATGGGGCCCTCGGCCTGAAAGGCATGTATGTGGGCGTTCCCACGGTGATCGGTGCCGGTGGTGTTGAGCGCGTTATCGACATCAAGATGACCAAGGAAGAGCAAGCAATGTTCGACAATTCGGTCAACGCGGTCAAAGGTCTGGTCGAAGCCTGCAAGGGGATCGACAACTCGCTGGCATAAACGCCAAACTTCTGAGACGAGTGAACAATGCGCGCCCAACCGGGCGCGCATTTCTATTTGCAGCCAGAATCAAGCCCACTACGCAGCTTTCAGAACTTTCAAGCAATTGACCTTCCCGTTTGTGATCACACTTTTTTTGGCGTGATCACAAAACGTAAAAAACAACCTGATTTCCCCAGTTCCTGCAAAAAACCCTTTAAATCCGCACCTCACACGCGCCAAAAAGTCCCAAACGCAGCCACACGGGACAGTTTTCATGAACATCCACGAATATCAGGCGAAGGCGCTTCTGCGCAGCTACGGCGCTCCGGTCTCCGAAGGCCAGGTCATCACCAGAGCTGACGAAGCCAAAACCGCTGCCGGAGAGCTTGACGGACCACTTTGGGTCGTCAAGGCACAGATCCACGCTGGTGGGCGCGGCAAAGGCAGCTTCAAAGAGGCCGACGCTGGCGAAAAAGGCGGCGTGCGCCTGGCCAAATCGGTGGAGGAAGCCGCCGAAGAAGCCAAGAAGATGCTAGGCCGCACGCTCGTGACCCATCAGACCGGCCCGGCTGGCAAACAGGTCAACCGCATCTATATCGAGGCCGGTTCCGGCATCGAGACAGAGCTTTACCTCGCCCTGCTCGTCGATCGCCAGACCAGCCGCGTCTCGTTCGTCTGCTCGACCGAAGGCGGCATGGACATCGAAGAGGTCGCCGCCTCTACGCCTGAGAAAATCCTGTCCTTCTCGGTCGATCCCGCCACCGGTTACCAACCCTATCACGGTCGCCGCATCGCCTTCTCGCTGGGTCTGACCGGCGGACAGGTCAAGCAATGCGTCAAGCTGATGGGCCAGCTCTACAATGCCTTCATCGAGAAGGACATGGAGATGCTGGAGATCAATCCGCTGATCGTCACCGACAGCGGCGACCTGAAAGTACTCGACGCCAAGCTGGGCTTTGACGGCAACGCGGTTTACCGCCATCCAGACATCGCCGAGCTGCGCGACACGACCGAAGAAGACCCCAAGGAACTGGAAGCCTCCAAATACGACCTGAACTACATCGCGCTGGATGGTGAAATCGGCTGCATGGTGAATGGTGCGGGTCTGGCCATGGCTACGATGGACATCATCAAGCTCTACGGTGCCGAACCGGCCAACTTCCTCGACGTGGGCGGTGGTGCGACCAAAGAGAAAGTGACAGAGGCGTTCAAGATCATCACCTCAGACGACAACGTCAAAGGCATCCTGGTGAACATTTTCGGCGGCATCATGCGCTGCGACGTCATCGCCGAGGGCGTTGTGGCCGCGGTGAAAGAGGTCGGTCTTCAGGTCCCGCTGGTCGTGCGTCTGGAAGGCACGAATGTCGAGAAGGGCAAAGAGATCATCAACACCTCCGGCCTCGACGTGATCGCTGCGGACAACCTGAAAGACGGTGCCGAGAAGATCGTGAAGGCGGTTAAGGGTTAACGACGCCTTGTCACGCATTTATCGAGACAGAGAAAGATCGCTGATGGTTGGCGTAGGATCCAGAGCTGAAGAGCTTCACGGCAATACTGCGCGTGGTTTGTTCTGGACTGCCGTGGCTATTGCGGCCTTCGTGCCAATGAGCTTGCAGGCGCAATCGTCGCCGCAGCATGTCGTTGAAACCGTTATCGATCTTCATCTTGATTATTGCGGACAAGCAATGGATGACCCAGGGGCTTTCTTGAAAGCCTTGCCGGAGCTCTTGCCTGCGGGAACATTCGGGACCCGTACGTCGCCTGACGGGCGCTTGTTTCGACTGACAATCTCGACGGGTGGGGGCAAGTACTCCACCCACTTCAGCCGATATATGTTCGAGGATCGTGGGCATGAAAACTGTGCCACTTATCTCGTCAGTCCTGATGCGGCCACCCAGAGCGACAAAGCTTTCGCAAACGCTTTTGAACAGGCGGCCATCGCGCGCTTCGGAAAGGAAAATGTGCGTGGAGGGTCCCTACCGGAACTCTATGCATCGCACAGTGGCGGATCGGATGTGTTGGAGGAGAACTCTCTCAGCCACGAGTTTCTGACCCGCAACGTCCTGTCCGATGCCAACGATCTGACCTTCACACATGTCACCGGCGGCTACGTTTCGCTGGTGACACATCGAGAACTTCTAAGAGAGGGCGGGTAGCCTGATGGCTCGTTGCCCTATGAACGCAAACCTATCAAGTGCTGCGAACACGCGGCAATCATAAGGAGACGCCCAAAATGGCAGTCCTCATCGACGAAAATACCAAAGTGATCTGTCAGGGCCTGACCGGCTCGCAGGGGACGTTTCACACCGAACAGGCTATCGCCTATGGCACCAACATGGTGGGCGGTGTGACGCCGGGCAAAGGCGGGATGACCCATCTCGACCTGCCAGTCTTTAACTCGGTGCACGAGGCCAAGGCTGTGACCGAGGCCAACGCCTCCGTGATCTACGTGCCGCCGCCCTTTGCGGCGGACTCGATCCTCGAAGCGATTGATGCCGAGATGGAAGTGATCGTCTGCATCACCGAAGGCATCCCGGTTCTGGACATGATGAAAGTCAAGCGCGCGCTGGAAGGCTCCAGCAGCCGTCTGATCGGCCCCAATTGCCCCGGTGTCATCACACCGGATGCCTGCAAGATCGGCATCATGCCCGGCCACATCCACAAGCGTGGCTCGGTCGGCGTTGTGTCGCGTTCGGGGACGCTGACCTATGAGGCGGTGAAACAGACCACCGATGTGGGTCTGGGCCAGTCTACCTGCGTGGGCATCGGCGGCGACCCGATCAAAGGTACCGAGCATATCGACGTGCTAGAATGGTTCCTGGCAGATGACGAGACCGAAAGCATCATCATGATCGGCGAAATCGGTGGCTCGGCCGAAGAAGAAGCTGCGCAGTTCCTGGCGGATGAGGCCAAGAAGGGCCGCTCCAAACCCACCGCAGGCTTCATCGCCGGCCGCACCGCCCCTCCCGGCCGCCGCATGGGCCATGCCGGCGCCATCGTCGCTGGCGGCAAAGGCGGCGCCGAAGATAAGATCGAAGCCATGCGCTCTGCCGGTATCGTCGTCGCCGAAAGCCCGGCACAGCTGGGTGAGGCGGTGCTTGAGGCGATTGGGTAAGCTGTGACGATAGTCGAAGCCACAAGATCGTGCTTCAGGAAGTACCTGATATTCTCGGGGCGGGCTTCCCGCTCCGAGTTCTGGAAGTTCGTGCTGTTCTTGATCTTGGCGACTGTGTTACTGGTTGTCGTCAATACTGCGCTATTTGGCCCAACGATCACCAGGGGCATCGAGTTCTCGGTGAATCAAGACGGTCAACAAACACAGTATCGCACCACTAATCACAACTATGAAGCTGGATGGCTCGGTAGTGCGTTTCAATTACTCACGACCTTGCCGCTGTTGTCTGCGATGTGGAGGCGGATGCATGACATTGGGAGGCCCGGTTGGCATGTATTGTTGCCAATACCTATCTTTGCCCTGTCTTTTTTGATCGTATATTTTACGTCAATCCCGATGCCCGTTGATCAGTCCGCAATTCCCGGAGGCTTGGAACTACCCATCACAGTACGAGTTCCCCAAAGCCCGGTACTCTTTGTCATTTCGTGGTTGATGGCCTTTTCAAGCATTGTTTTGGTCACCGTCTGGCTCGCAAGAAGATCAAAAGAAGATCCAGATAAGTCTGGCGGAATACCGGCTGTGTCAGAGGCCTATCACTGGAGAGCGGCTGAATGACCTTCTCTGACGCCGTCAAAACTTGCTTTCGGAAATACGTCACCTTCTCGGGGCGCGCCTCTCGACCCGAATACTGGCTCTTCTTCCTCTTCATCGTGATCTGGAGCGCGCTGGCCGGGATCATCGACTGGCAGTTCTTCACACAGGTGACCCAGACGCAGGTGAATGACACAACAACCGTTACGGCCACCTCGAACGGCCCGGTGCAGAGCATCGTCGCGCTGATCGTCTTTCTGCCCCACCTCGCCGTGGCCTGGCGGCGGATGCATGACAGCGGGCGCAGCGGGCTTTATGCGCTGTTTCCGGTGCTGCTGGTGCTGGGGGCATTTGCCGTTCTGATCTTCGGGATCGGCCTCGCCTCGACCTTAGGGCATAGTGGCGCGCACCGGCTCGATATCCTCTTTACCCGTGCCACACTCCTGATCGTGATCCCGACATTGATTGTTCTCATTCTATCGCCGCTGCTGATGCTGTGGTGGCTCACCCGCCCCAGTCAACCCGGCACCAACAAATACGGTCCCAACCCATATGAGGTAACACCATGACCGACCAATCGCCCAACGACCAGTTTCATGCCTCCAGCTTCATGCAAGGGCACAACGCGGCTTATCTGGAGCAGCTTTATGCTCAATATGCCAACGACCCCAACGCGGTGGATGCCGCCTGGGCCGAGTTTTTCCGACAAATGGGCGATGCCGAATTGGATGTGAAGGCCGATGCGGCGGGGCCCTCCTGGGCGCGCAATGACTGGCCGCCGATGCCCGCGGATGATCTCACAGGCGCGCTGACGGGCGAATGGCCTGTGGCCGAAACCAAGGCCGCTGGCAAGAAGATCAAGGACAAGGCAGCAAGTGCCGGTGTCGAGGTCAGCGACGATCAGATCAAGCGGGCGGTGCTCGATTCGATCCGGGCGCTGATGCTGATCCGGGCCTACCGCATCCGGGGCCATCTGGTGGCCGATCTGGATCCGCTGGGCATGCGGTCCGGCACTCCACACCCCGAACTTGATCCGCGCACCTACGGGTTCAGCGACGCCGATATGGACCGGCCAATCTTCATCGACAACGTACTCGGGCTGCAGGTCGCCTCGATGCGTCAAATCGTCGAGATCGTCAAACGCACCTATTGCGGCACTTTCGCGCTCCAATACATGCATATCTCGAACCCGGATGAAGCCGCCTGGCTGAAAGAACGCATCGAAGGGTTCGGCAAGGAAGTCCGCTTTACCCGTGAAGGGCGCAAGGCGATCCTGAACAAGATGGTGCAGGCCGAAGGGTTCGAGAAATTCCTGCATGTCAAATACATGGGCACGAAGCGGTTCGGCCTGGACGGCGGCGAAAGCCTGATTCCGGCGATGGAGCAGATCATCAAGCGTGGCGGCGCGCTGGGGCTGCAGGATATCGTGATCGGGATGCCGCACCGGGGCCGCCTGAACATCCTCGCCAACGTGATGGGCAAACCCTACAAGGCGATCTTCAACGAGTTTCAGGGCGGCAGCTTCAAGCCCGAGGATGTGGATGGCTCTGGCGACGTCAAATACCACCTCGGCGCCTCCAGCGACCGTGAGTTTGACGGCAACACCGTGCACCTGTCCCTGACCGCCAACCCCTCGCATCTTGAGGCGGTGAATCCGGTTGTTCTGGGCAAAGTCCGCGCCAAGCAGGATCAGTTGAACGACACAGACCGCACCAAGGTGATGGGCATCCTGCTGCATGGTGACGCGGCCTTTGCCGGTCAGGGTGTGGTGGCCGAAGGCTTTGGCCTGTCGGGTCTGCGCGGGCACAAGACCGGCGGCACCATGCATATCGTGGTCAACAACCAGATCGGCTTCACCACCGCGCCGCACTTCTCGCGGTCCAGCCCCTACCCGACCGATATTGCGCTGATGGTCGAAGCACCGATCTTCCACGTCAACGGCGACGACCCAGAGGCTGTGGTGCATGCTGCCAAGGTCGCAACCGAATTCCGACAGAAGTTCCACAAGGACGTGGTGATCGACATCTTCTGTTATCGCCGGTTCGGGCATAACGAGGGCGACGAGCCCATGTTCACCAACCCGATCATGTACAAGAAGATCAAGACCCATAAGACCACGCTCAGCCTTTATACCGAGCGGCTGGTCAAGGACGGTCTGATCCCCGAAGGCGAGATCGAGGATATGAAGGCCGCCTTCCAAGCTTATCTGAACGAAGAGTTCGAGGCCGGGAAGAACTACAAGCCCAACAAGGCTGATTGGCTGGATGGCCGCTGGTCCCATATGGACAAGAGCAAGGACGAATATGTCCGCGGCGAAACGGCGATCAAGCCCGCGACGCTGGCTGAGGTCGGCGCTGCTTTGACCCGCGTGCCCGACGGGTTCCCCATGCACAAGACCGTGGGGCGTTTGGTCGAAGCAAAGAAGAAAATGTTCGAAACCGGCGAGGGGTTCGATTGGGCCACCGGTGAGGCGCTGGCCTTCGGCTCGCTTCTGACCGAGGGCTACCCGGTTCGCCTGTCGGGTCAGGACGCCACCCGTGGTACCTTCTCGCAACGCCATTCCGGCTTCGTCAATCAGGACACCGAAGACCGCTACTACCCTCTCAACAATATCCGTTCGGGCCAGTCACAATATGAAGTGATCGACTCGATGCTCAGCGAATATGCGGTGTTGGGTTTCGAATATGGCTACTCGCTTGCAGAACCCAATGCGCTGGTGCTGTGGGAAGCGCAGTTCGGTGACTTCGCCAACGGCGCGCAGATCATGTTCGATCAGTTCATCAGCTCAGGTGAATCGAAATGGCTGCGCATGTCGGGTCTGGTCACCCTGCTGCCGCACGGGTTCGAGGGACAAGGGCCTGAGCATAGCTCGGCCCGACTGGAACGGTTCCTGCAAATGTGCGGTCAGGACAACTGGATCGTGGCGAATTGCACGACGCCCGCGAACTACTTCCACATACTGCGCCGTCAGTTGCACCGCACCTTCCGCAAACCGTTGATCCTTGTGACACCCAAGTCGCTGCTGCGTCACAAGCTGGCGGTGAGCCGTGCAGAGGAATTTACCACCGGATCCAGCTTCCATCGGGTTCTGTGGGATGACGCGCAACACGGGAATTCCGACACCAAGCTCAAGCCGGACAACAAGATCAAGCGCGTGGTGCTTTGCTCGGGAAAGGTCTATTTCGACCTGTTGGAAGAGCGCGATGCGCGCGGCATCGATGATGTCTACATCATGCGGATTGAACAATACTACCCGTTCCCGGCCCATTCGCTGATCAACGAACTGGAGCGTTTCAAACAAGCCGAGATCATCTGGTGCCAGGAAGAGCCCAAGAACCAGGGCGCCTGGAGCTTCATCGAACCCAATATCGAATGGGTGCTAACCCGCATCAAAGCCAAACACTCGCGTCCGCGCTATGTCGGGCGCGCGACCTCGGCCTCACCCGCGACGGGTCTGGCCAGCCAGCACAAATTCCAACAAGAAGCGCTCGTGAACGAAGCGCTGAGCATCGAAGGAAAGTAACCGATGACAACCGAAGTTCGTGTTCCCACGCTTGGCGAATCCGTGACCGAAGCCACGGTCGCCACCTGGTTCAAGAAACCCGGCGATGCCGTCGCCGTTGATGAGATGCTCTGCGAGTTGGAGACTGACAAGGTCACGGTCGAGGTCCCCTCGCCCGCCGCCGGAACGATGGGCGAGATCGTGGCCGCCGAAGGTGAAACAGTCGGGGTCGATGCCCTGCTTGCAACCATCAGCGCAGGCGAGGGTGCGGCCCCCGCGCCTGCTGCCGCACCGGCAGCAGACACTGCACCCGCCGCCTCGGGTGGATCGGTCGATGTGATGGTGCCTACGCTGGGCGAGTCGGTGACCGAAGCCACGGTTTCCACATGGTTCAAACAGGTGGGAGACAGCGTCGCGCAGGACGAAATGCTGTGCGAGCTGGAAACCGACAAGGTTTCGGTCGAGGTTCCTGCCCCTGCCTCCGGTGTGTTGGCCGAGATCGTCGCACCCGAAGGCACAACCGTGGATGCAACTGCAAAGCTGGCGGTGATCTCTGGTTCCGCGAGCGGAGCAGCGCCTGCGCCCGCAGCGGCGGCAGCCCCGGCGGCAAGCACAGCTGCCAGCGGCAAAGATATCGCCAACGCGCCGTCAGCCGAAAAAGCCATGGCTGAGGCCGGTTTGAACGCCGATCAGGTGCAGGGCACAGGCCGAGACGGGCGTGTGATGAAAGAAGACGTCGCCCGCGCCGTTGCCGCTGCTGCAACCGCAGCGCCCGCCGCCGCCCCCGCCGCCGCTCAGGCCCCGCGCGCGCCGGTCGCGGCCGAGGATGCGTCGCGCGAGGAACGGGTCAAGATGACCCGCCTGCGCCAGACCATCGCCAAACGCCTGAAAGACGCGCAAAACACCGCCGCGATCCTGACCACCTATAACGAGGTGGACATGACCGAGGTGATGGCCCTGCGCAGCCAATACAAGGACCAGTTCGAGAAGAAGCACGGCGTACGACTTGGCTTCATGTCCTTCTTTACCAAGGCCTGCTGCCACGCGCTGAAAGAGGTGCCCGAGGTCAATGCCGAGATCGACGGCACCGACATCGTCTACAAGAACTTCGTGCATATGGGCGTTGCCGCTGGTACGCCCCAAGGTCTGGTTGTTCCGGTCATTCGCGATGCGGACGCGATGTCCTTCGCCGCCATCGAAAAGGCCATCGCCGAAAAGGGCAAACGCGCCCGTGACGGCAAGCTGTCTATGGCCGAGATGCAGGGTGGCACCTTCACCATCTCGAACGGTGGCGTCTATGGCTCGCTGATGTCCTCGCCGATCCTGAACCCGCCACAATCGGGTATCCTGGGCATGCACAAGATCCAGGATCGTCCGATGGCCATCAATGGCGAGGTCAAGATCCGCCCGATGATGTATCTGGCACTGACCTATGATCACCGTATCGTCGACGGCAAGGGCGCGGTCACCTTCCTCGTGCGCGTGAAAGAAGCGCTGGAAGATCCCCGCCGCCTGCTGATGGATCTGTGATCATGGCAACGCATGTACTATGGCAGGCCGATGTGGCCGATTTCGATGTCTGGCTGAAAGTGTTTCACGAAGATGAACCCGCTCGAAAGTCAGCGGGCATCAAGGACCTGCATGTCTGGCGCGACCCCGATCGCGCCAACCATGCCATCGCCATGTTCGAGATCAGCGACCTCGAACAGGCTAAAGCGTTCCTCGCATCGGAAGGATTCGCGCTCTACCACGAACGCGGCGGTGTGGCTCATGTAGAAGTGAAGCTGCTGGAGCCGGTCTAGGCGAACCCGGCTTTAACAGAAATTCGCGCCGGGACACATATCTACCCGGTTCGCAAAAGGAGACTATGAATGGCAAACTATGACGTGATCGTCATCGGCGCTGGCCCCGGCGGCTATGTCTGCGCCATCCGCTGTGCCCAGCTGGGGCTGAAAACCGCTGTTGTCGAAGGGCGCGAAACACTGGGCGGCACCTGCCTGAACGTGGGGTGTATCCCGTCGAAAGCGCTACTGCATGCCTCTCATTCGTTGCATGAGGCCGAGCACAACTTTGCCAAGATGGGACTCAAGGGCAAATCCCCCTCGGTCGACTGGAAGCAGATGCTGGCTTACAAAACCGATACGATCGACCAGAACACCAAGGGCATCGAGTTTCTGTTCAAAAAGAACAAGATCGATTGGCTCAAGGGTTGGGGATCGATCCCCGCTGCCGGTCAGGTCAAGGTGGGCGACGAGACCCATACCGCCAAAAACATCATTATCGCGTCAGGCTCTGAACCCTCCTCACTGCCCGGTGTAGAGGTGGACGAAAAGGTCGTTGTGACGTCAACAGGCGCACTGGAACTGGGCAAGATCCCGAAGAAACTGGTAGTGATTGGCGCGGGTGTGATCGGGTTGGAACTGGGCTCGGTCTATCAGCGGCTGGGGGCTGAGGTGACCGTGATCGAATTCCTGGACGCGATCACGCCGGGCATGGACCCGGAGGTTCAAAAGACATTCCAGCGCATCCTAAAGAAGCAGGGCATTAAGTTCGTCATGGGTGCGGCAGTGCAAAAGACTGAAGCGACCAAGACAAAGGCCAAGGTTACCTACAAGCTGCGCAAAGATGACAGTGAACATGTGATCGATGCTGACACCGTTCTGGTTGCCACCGGGCGCAAACCCTTTGCCGAAGGCCTGGGTCTGGAGGCATTGGGCGTCGAAATGTCGCCACGCGGACAGATCAAGGTCGGCAAGGACTGGCAGACAAACGTCAAGGGCATCTACGCGATTGGCGACTGCATCGACGGCCCGATGTTGGCCCACAAGGCCGAAGACGAGGGCATGGCCGCCGCTGAACAGGTCGCGGGCAAACATGGCCATGTGAATTACGGCGTCATTCCGGGCGTGATCTACACCTGGCCCGAAGTGGCCAATGTGGGCGAGACCGAAGCGACGCTCAAGGAACAGGGCCGCGCATACAAGGTCGGCAAGTTCATGTTCATGGGCAATGGCCGGGCCAAGGCCAATTTCGCCGCCGATGGGTTCGTGAAAATCCTTGCCGACAAGGACACCGACCGCATTCTGGGTGCGCATATCATCGGCCCGGCTGCGGGTGATTTGATCCATGAGGTCTGCGTCGCTATGGAATTTGGTGCATCTGCCGAGGATCTGGCACTGACCTGCCATGCCCACCCAACCTACTCCGAAGCGGTGCGCGAAGCCGCGCTGGCCTGCGGCGACGGCCCGATCCATAGCTGATCCTCAGACCCCGGCGATCACATCGCCGGGGTCAGCCACGCCTTCAGATAGATTTCCAATCTGTCTTCCATAGTCTGCGCTTCGTGCAGCGCACAGAATTTCAGTGACATGGACTGTATGGAAAAGGCCTGTACACCTTCGGCAAGCAGGTCGGGGGGCACGTCTTTGCGAAAGTCTGCGTTTGCCATCCAGACCTCGACCACACGGAAGTACCGCTCAAAGCAATGGGCAATCGGCCCGATTTCTTCGATTGCCGCAGCTCCGGAATAGCGCAGCAGCAGATCAAAGACATATCGTTCGGATGTCATGAAAGTGTGAATGGAATCCAGTGCGGTGATGAGCTCCTCGACAGTTTTTGGTTCGACTTCGGCTTCCGCCTGATCAAGCAGCGTACTCAGCCTCTCGCCTATCAGGATTTCCATCAACGCATCCTTGTCGTGGAAATGCGCAAAGAAAGTCCCCTTGGCGACGCCGGCCGACTTCACAACTTCTTCGACCCGCAAGCCTTGGTAGCCGTCCCTCGCAACGACGTCCTCTGACGCTGAAAGAAGTCGGGCACGTGTCTTTAGGGTACGTTTTTGTATCGGTTTTTGCATGAAGCCTTTTCTCACGAATTTTGACCATGGTCAAATTATTTATTGACCGCGGTCACTTTTTGAAGTTACAAACTGACCATGGTCAATTTCAGGAGAATCAAAATGCGCACCAAGAAAATCTTCATCCTAGACGGTCACCCTGCCCAAAGCAGCCTGTCGCGCACCTTTGCCCAAACCTACGGCGAGGCCGCGCGCAACAATGGGCACGAAGTTCGGATGGTCCATCTAAGCGATCTGCAGTTCGATCAAGACTTTGGGCAAGGCAACTATCACGAGTTCAAACCGCTTGAGCCCGAGCTGGAACAGGTACTTGAGAATATCGAATGGAGCGACCACCTGGTTTTGACGACACCAATGTGGTGGGGCGGCTTGCCTGCAAAGCTCAAGGGGCTGATTGATCGGGCCTTCATCCCCGGACGTACCTTCGACACACGGAACACAACCAAACTTGGCTTCCCCGCCCCCATGCTGACCGGACGTACCGCACGGGTCATCCTGACCTCTGACACGCCGGGTTGGTTCATGCGCCTGATCTACCGCCAAGCGCTCATGCGTCAAGTTCGCGATCAGATACTGGGGTTTGTCGGGTTCAAACCAACCCGGTTCACGTATTTCTCGGGCGCGAGCTATCCCAAGCCAGGCTTCGTGAACCGATGGGTCCAGACGGTAAACCGACTCGGCGCTGCAGCCGCGTGAACCCCCAAAAGCAAGCAGCGCATCGGTTGTATCGAGCGCGGCGTGTGCGCCCTATTCTCACCAACAGCACGCGCTGCCCCCATCAATCGCGAAGCGGCGTCTGGGCATCCGGCCCCGCTTGGTCAGGAAGCCTTGTTCGGGGCGAACCCCACTTCCTGCATCAACTCGTTGGAGCGGGTTTCGATTGCCTGCTCCAACCGCTCCATGAACGCATCTTTCGAAATGCCTGGATCGATAGTGTCCAGAAACTCGACAGTGCCCAGACCTGGTTTGCGCAGAATGCCACTGCGCGGCCAAAATACACCGACATTCGTCGCGGCAGGGACACAGGGATAATGCAGCCCCTCATAGAGAATGGCCGTTCCCACCTTGTATTTCTTCTGCACGCCCGGTGCCACACGGGTGCCCTGCGGATAGATCACCAACTGCCCGGGTTCAGAGAATTCTGAGGCCACATCCTTGACCATCTTTGCCACAGCCGCGCCTTTCTTGCCGCGGTTGACCGGAATGCAGCCCAGCCGCTTGGCATAGAGGCCGATGAAAGGGGTCCAGAGCAGCTCTCGCTTCATGATGAATTTGGCACGGGGCACCGCAGCAAAGATCAGCATGATGTCAAAGAAGGATTGGTGCTTGGCGGCGATCACGACTTCTCCGGTTGGGATCGGACCACGCACCTGCCCCTTTAACCCGATCATCCAGCCTGCCATCCAGATTACCGACCGCGCATAGAGCTTGCAGGCGTGCAGCGCACCATTGCGCGACAGCAGCGCATATGGTGAGAACAGGATGCCCAGAATTGCCATCCAAAGATACATGACGATGGTAAAAACCAGCGATCTCATCCATTGAATAGCCATCAACTCAACTCCTTCAACCTGCGCCGGGCCGCGGCCCATGTGGCGGCAAAGGCAACCGATGCACCGAAGATCGGAATCAGCAACGGCAGCGCCCAGCCGACACCGCGAAACCCCAGACCGGTCAGAAAACCGCCCTCTTCCGAGGCGGCGGGCAACAGCATCACGCCGATCATACCAAGCGCAACCCCCAGCGCTGCCCCGATCAGGGCGCGCAGCGTAAAGCGTCGCACAAAGGCTCCGGCGATATAGCCGTCCTTGGCCCCCACCAGCCGCAGAACTTCGATCACCTGAGCATTCGACGCCAGCGCAGCATTTGCGGCCAGAGTGATCATCGCTGCTGCCGCCCCTCCGATCAGCAGAACCGCGATCAGGCCCAGACGACGCAATGCATTGGCCGCATCTACCAGAGGTTCCCGCCATCGGGTGTGATCGTCCAGCACCGCGCCGGGCACTTCGGCGCTTAGACGCAGGCGCAGCCCAGCAATGTCATAACCCGGTTCACCCGCAGTGACCTCAATCAGTTGCGGCACCGGCAGTGCGTCGATCGGAAGGTCCGGACCGAACCAGGGCGACAAGAGTGCGACTTGTTCCTCCGCCGACAGCGCGCGAGCATTGGCGACCCCCGGCGTCTGACGGAGGAGTTTCAGCGCAGTCTCTGTCTGCGCGGCGCGCTGCTCGACAGGGGCGTTGATCCGCAAGGTCGCTGCGCGCGCAAGCTCCTGCGACCAGCGGTCGGCCAACCGCCCCGAGGCAAGCGATAATGCCAGCGCAAACACGGCGAGAAACGCCATCGCGGCGGAGACGAATACCGTCAGCTGCGCCGTGAAACCGGTCGGCGGCACGACACGGTCGGCCTGCTTGTCGCTCAACAGCAGACCCCGGATGGTTCCCTTGCTCACAGATCCGCCCCCGCAAGTTGCAAACCCTTGTTGGAAATACGCAGCACGCGGGCCTGAATCTGGCTCTTGGCGGCACGGATCAGGCTCAGGTCATGAGTAGCGATCAACACGGTCTTTCCCATCCGGTTCAGTTCGACCAGCAGGTGCAGCAGGCGTTGCGACATCTCCCAGTCGACATTGCCCGTGGGTTCGTCCGCCACAACCACATCCGGTGACATGATCACCGCGCGGGCCAGCGCCGCGCGCTGCCGTTCTCCCCCCGACAGTTCAGGCGGCAATGCATCGGCGCGCGCCGCCAGGCCGACCCAGTTCATCAGTTCCTTGAGGTTGTCCTGCTCGCCACGCTGGTCCCGCCCTGACGCAACCAACGGCAAGGAGATATTCTCCGCCAGAGGCAGGTGGTCGAGAAAACGACAATCCTGATGCACGACGCCCACCCGGCGCCGCAGCATGGCCAATTCGTCGCGGTTCAGCGCACCCATATCCCGGTCAAAGACCCGCACTTTGCCCGCAGTAGGCAGCAGTGCACCATAGCACAGTTTCAACAAGGTGGTCTTTCCCGCGCCCGACGGGCCGGTCAGGAAATGGAACGATCCGGGCGCCAGCGATACCGAGACATCGCTCAGCAACTCGCCACCGCCATAGCTGTAGCCCACGTTTTCGAGCTCGATCAACGCTGCCCCCTTGTTTCTTTGGCCGCCTTCTTGCCCGAGTCGGGATGTGGTTTCAATGCCCCGACCGGGGCGGTTTGGCGACACTTCTGCGGTGTTTTTCCAAATCTCCCTTTTCGCCCAGACATTAAGAACTTATCATCGCGCAAAAAACCAAAGCAGGCAGATCCCGAAACCCGGAGGCAGAATGCGTCTTACTTGTCCGAATTGCGGCGCTCAGTATGAAGTCCCGAGCGAGGTCATCCCGCCAGAGGGACGGGATGTGCAATGCTCCAATTGCGGCGATACATGGTATCAAACGCATCCAGAACATCCTGACGCGCAAGCAGATCTTGCCGAAGAGCACCACGAAGCCCCCCCGATAGAGGACCACGCCGACAACGTTGAGGCTGAGGCCGATACTGCTGAGCCGGAGTATCAGCACGATCCGGAACCTCCAGCACCAGAGCCAGAGCCAGAGCCAGAGCCAGAGCCAGAGCCAGAGCCAGAGCCAGAGCCAGAGCCAGAAGCGATCGCGCCGGAACCCGCCGAGCGCAACCTTGATACTGCTGTTTCCGACATTCTTCGTGAGGAGGCCGAACGTGAAGAGCAATTGCGCTCAAGCGAGGCAGCCAGTCTGGAAACCCAGCCCGAACTGGGTCTTGAAACCCATCCCGGCGACGAACCCGAACGCCGTGCCCGCGAAGCCCGTGACCGAATGGCGCGCATACGCGGCGAGGAACCCGTCGCCGATCACGCCGCCGCCGAAACCGGGGCTCGTCGCGGTCTGTTTCCCAACATTGAGGAAATAAACTCGACCCTACGGAACACAGGCGAGGTCGACACCGCCTCCGCCGAACCCGAGATCGAGGAAGAAAGCGCGCCAGCCCGGCAAGGCGGGGGATTCCGCCGCGGCTTTATGTCGATGGTCCTGCTGGGGCTTCTTTTGGCGCTGCTCTATCTCTACGCCCCGCCAATCGCCAGTTCGATTCCACAGGCCGAGCCCATGGTCAGCGCCTATGTCGCGCTTGTCGATCAGGCGCGTGTCTGGCTGGACGCCAAGGCCTCGGGCTTTCTGCCCTAGAGCCTATCGAGAAGCTTAGAAACACTTTGCGTCACCAATGACCCACAACCCGAAACGCGGCAGTGCATTGGTGATGCAGCTTTCTAAGGCGCTGTAGTTGATCAGAACCGGTCAAGTAGCCGTCTGAGGTAGTCCAACTCGATCTGCGGGCGTTCGCCTTCGCCGCTGCGCCGACGGATTTCGTCCAGCAATTCACGGGCGCGACGGTAGACATCTTCTCCCTGCAATAGCTGCTCGTCTGTCCCAATCGATCCCTGCGATCCAGGATTACGGCCCAGTGGATCGCGGTTTTGGGCACGCATATCGCCTTCCTGGGTGCCTTGACCGGGTTGTTGTTCCTGCTGTGCCAGCGCTTCGCCCAGTGCACGCATCCCTTCACGCAAGGCCTCCATCGCTTCGGACTGCCTGTCTATCGCATCGGCCATGTCATTCTGCCGCAATGCCTCTTCGGCACCTTCCATGGCACGTCCCGCGCGATCCAGCGCATCGCGCGCCTCATCGCCTTCGGGCGTGCCGGCACCAGGTAGGCCCTGCTGCTGACGGCGCAACTCGTCGCGCAACGCCTGCTGTCGATCCGCGAGCGAGCCTTGCCCGTCGCCCTGTTCGTCACCTTCCCCTTGCTGCTGGCCGTCGCCTTGACCCTGCCCGCCCTGGCCCTCGTGGCTTTCTCCACGGCCGGACCCACCGCTGCGACCCTCGTTTTGCTGGCTCTCGCCGCGGTTTGCGTTTGGATTGAACTGCTCCTGGAGGTCACGGAACGCCTGATCGGACAGGCCCTGCTGATTGCGCAGGGTTTCGGCCAGCCCCTCCATCGCTTGTTGACCTTCGGATTGCTGGCCCTGACCTTGGCCCTGCGTGACGCGCATGTTCTCCATCATTTCCTGAAGTTCTTGCAGCGCCTGCTGGGCTTCCGCCATGCGGCCCTGCTCCATCAGTTCCTGAATGCGGTCCATCATCCGCTGCAGGTCGTCCTGCGTCATCTGCATCGACTGGCCATCCTGACCCGGCTGACGCTCGTCGCTGTTTTCCCTGTCCTGCTGGGCTTGTCGCTGCAACTGGCGCAGATAGTCGTCGGTCGCGTCCCGCAACTCCTGCATCAATTCGGCGATCTCCTGATCCGAGGCACCATTCTTCATCGCCTCCGACAGGCGCTCTTGCGCACGGCGCAGCCGCTCCAAGGCGTCTGAGAGCGTCCCCTCTTCGAGGATAATCGCCAGATCCCAGAGCGCTTGCGCAATCTCTTCCTGTTGCTCGGGCTTCAAGCCGTATTCGCTGAAGGTTTCAAGCCGCCGCAGCGTCACCCGCAGGCGCAGATATGCGGTCTGAGAGCGGAACACATCCTCGGGTCGGTGCGATACTGCCCGCAGAATCTGGGCAACCCGCGCTGCATTCGAGCGCGCCCAGAGCAGGTCGCGCCTCTGCTCGATGATCGCTGCTGCAAGTGGCTGGAAGAACCGGCGCGCTGGCAGGTTCGTCTGCAGCGGTTCCGCCGCACCCTCCTGATCTGCCGCGTCGCGGGCGGTGAGCCTGATCGTGACCGGCAGATTGGCCCAAGGGTGCTGCGAAAAATCCTCGATCAGGTCTTCGGTAAAGATGTCGCGATCTCCGGTGATCGGCATCGGCAGATCGACCGAGACCATCTCTCGCGGGTCCGGCGCAGAGGCCAGCCCGTGACGCCGGTCAACAGAGGTCAGATCCAGCGCGATCTCGGCCATTCCCGACTCCACGCCGTAGTCATCGCGGGCGGTGAATGGCAGGGTCATCTGACCGGCGGCCTGGGCCTCGGCCACACCGGCCACGGCGATCTGCGGGGCGGTATCCGCGATCACGCTGACTTCCCATGCCCGCCCGCTACTGCCGTCGATGGTCAGGGTCCCGTCTTGTGTCACAATCAGCGCCTGTTCGAGATCGGACGCACCTTCGGCGCCGCTGTTGGACACCGTTTCGGTCAGCCCCAGCGCACCAACCTCACCATAAAAGCGCAGCACAATGCGACTGCCTTCGGGAACCGTCAGCTCCGGTTCGGAAATGTCGTTCAGATACAGGGTCGGCAGACCGGTATAGCGCGGCGGCTCTATCCAGCCTTCCCAGGTGGGTCCCTGGGCGGCAGTTGCCGCGCCGGGCGCCATGTCGGTGATCGAACCGGCCCGCCAGACCGATCCGAATAGAACCCCCACGCAAAACAGCAGCAACGCCGCATAGCGCAACGCGTAAGGATCACGCGACGCAAGACGCAGATCGGGTTGCACCGGTGCGGCCGCAGCGGCCCGGGCCGCCATGCGGTCCTGATGCGCCCGCCAGAGCGCAACCGAGGCCATGTCGCTTTCGCCGATCGCTTGATCATCCATCAACGCCTGAATCGGGCGACCCGGTAAGGTTTGGTCCAACCGCGCCAGCGCTTCGCCCCGTCTGGGCCAGTGAAAGCGCCGCGCGCCCCAGATCAATGCCACCAGTGAGCCGACAACAGCCGCAGCACCGCTAGCCCAGACAAATTCGACCGGGACCATGTCGTGGATACCCAGCATCAGCAGGGCGCAAACCACCAGAAGGATCGAGATCAGCGGCCAGAAACTGCGCAGGATTCGTTCCGAAAGCATCCCGAAACGGGTCAGCAAAAGCGACCATCGCGGAACAGGCAGATATTTGAACCGGTTAGACACGTAACGGAACCTCCTGACGGGCCCCTACGCTAACACGTCAAAGCCACTCGGGTATGGTATCGCGGTTTATGATTTCGTCAAAGGTCGGCCTTGGGCGAATAACCGCGAATTGATCCTCATGCACCAGAACTTCGGGGATCAGGGGACGCGTATTGTATTCGCTGGACATAACAGCACCATAGGCACCGGCACTGCGGAAGGCGACCAGATCGCCCGCGCTCAACTTTGGCATCTGGCGCTGCTTGGCAAAGGTATCGCCGCTTTCGCAGACCGGCCCCACGATGTCATAAGGCTGCTGTTCGACCCCCGGTGCAGGTTCGAGTACTGGCACGATGTCGTGATACGCCTCGTACATGGCTGGCCGGATCAGGTCATTCATGGCGCCGTCGAGGATCAGGAAATCGCGACCCTCGCCGGATTTCACATAGATGACTTTCGACACCATCAGCCCCGCATTGCCCGCGATCAGCCGACCCGGTTCGATCTCGATCTCGCAGCCCAGATGGCCCACGGTACGTTTGATCAGCGCGCCATATTCCACCGGCAGCGGCGGCGCTTCGTTGGAGCGCGCATAAGGAATGCCTAAGCCCCCGCCCAGATCGAGGCGCCGGATGTTGTGCCCCTCGCTGCGCAGCTGCTCGGTCAGTTCCGCGACTTTTTTGTAAGCCAGTTCAAACGGGGCCAGATCGGTCAGCTGTGACCCGATATGCACGTCGATACCGATCGCCTCCAGCCCCGTCAAAGCGGCAGCCAGCGCGTAGACCTCTGAAGCGCGTGTAATCGGAATGCCAAACTTGTTCTCGGATTTGCCGGTTGCGATCTTGGCGTGGGTCTTGGCATCCACATCCGGATTCACCCGGATGGTGATCGGCGCAATAACGCCCAGTTCCGTGGCCACCGAAGAGATCACCTGCATCTCCGGTTCGGATTCGATGTTGAACTGCCGGATGCCGCCAGTGAGCGCCGTGCGGATCTCATGCGCTGTCTTGCCGACACCGGAGAACACGATCTTTTCGCCGGGAACACCCGCCGCTTTGGCGCGCAGATACTCCCCTTCCGAGACGACATCCATGCCCGCGCCCGCCTGCGCCAGCGTCTTTAGGATCGCCTGATTGCTGGCCGCCTTCATCGCGTAGCAGACCAGATGATCGGTCCCGTCCAGCGCCTCATCGAACAGCCGGAAATGCCGCAACAGCGTGGCGGTGGAATAGACATAGAACGGCGTCCCCACCGAAGCGGCGATTTCGGTCAGGGGCACGTCTTCGGCAAAAAGCATGCCATCGCGATATAGAAAGTGGTCCATGCGCCCGCGCTTAGACTGAATCCAGTTGCGAAATCAATGGGGTTTGGATCGCAGAAACAGGTAAAGCGGAAGCCCACAGCTAACCCCGATGCAGAAGGTTGCGGGAATGGCGATCAGGTTGAGCCACGTCCGGCGCTGTATGACTTCGGCAATGATCCAAAGCGTGAGCGCAACTGCCGCGATCGTCAGATCCCAGACCAACCCCGAGCTTGCATCATTGGCATGCCAGGCCTGCGTCATCGCATAGAGGTCAAAGCCGTTCTCGCCAAACCAGCGCAGAAAATAGTACATCGGGTGGATCGCCCCCCAGATGGCCAGCGCAAGGAACAGAAGTCTCATGAAATTCTCCGGTTTTCACCGGAGATAGCACGGCCAAAGGATGCAGCCAGCCTGAACCGGCTCAGAACCCCAGATAAATGCCCAGTGGACCCTTGTTCAGACCAACCGCGCCACCAACATAGCCACCGCTGCTGCCAACACCGCCATAGGCGTTCAGCGTCGGTTGCACAGGTTCGCCATCAGCACCACAGGCCGCGAGCGCCAGCAGGGCAAGTAGATAGACCTTTTTCATAATCCCAACCTCAATCCGCCAAGTCCCCAGCCAATGCGAACTGGCGAGTCACCCAACCGTACCGAGGCCGCCGGTCCGCCTGTTCCCACGGTCACCGCGGTATTGCCGGCATTGACCACATCCACGCTGGCCCCAACTCCTCCGGTACCTGCGCCCACATTCACCGGGCCGGAACTGGCGCCAACGCCAACGGTGCCGCCATCCGCGCCGACGGAGGCCCCAACGCCGGTATCCGTCGACTCGCATGCGGCGAGCAAGATGATCCCGGTCAGTGCGGCAAGGCGTTTCATCCCAGCAATTCCTTCCATCTGCGGACCTGGGCCCGCACCTGAGCCGGGGCGGTTCCGCCATAAGATGTCCGCGAGTTTACCGAATTTTCGACGCCAAGGACACTGTAGACATCCTCGGTAATGCCCGCGTGAGCCGCCTGCATGTCAGTCAGGTCAAGATCGGGCAGATCGCAACCTTGGCTTTCCGCCTTTGCCACCAGCGCGCCGGTCACGTGATGGGCATCACGAAACGGCAGGCCCAGAAAACGCACCAGCCAGTCAGCCAGATCGGTCGCCGTCGAAAACCCGCTGCCCGCCGCCGCCGCGAGGCTGTCGCGGTTGGCCGTCATGTCGCGCACCATGCCCTCCATCGCGGCCAGCGCCAGCATCCAGTTATCGGCAGCGTCAAAGACCTGTTCCTTGTCCTCCTGCATGTCCTTGGAATAGGTCAACGGCAGGCCCTTCATGACCATCATCAGCGCGGTCTGGGCGCCAAATATACGCCCAACCTTGGCGCGGATCAGTTCGGCGGCATCCGGGTTCTTCTTCTGTGGCATGATTGACGAGCCGGTCGAGAACCGGTCGCTGAGCGTGACAAACCGGAACTGCGCCGAGGACCAGATCACCAGCTCTTCGGCAAAGCGCGACAAGTGCATAGCGCAGATCGAGGCCGCCGACAGGAACTCCAGCGCGAAGTCCCGATCACTGACCGCGTCCAGAGAATTGGCGGCGGGCCGGTCAAAGCCCAACGCCTGCGCCGTCATTTCTCGGTCAATCGGAAAGGACGTGCCTGCCAGCGCCGCAGCCCCCAAGGGCGATTCGTTCATCCGGGCACGGGCATCGCGCACGCGGCTCAGATCGCGGCCAAACATCTCGACATAGGCCATCATGTGATGGCCCCAGGTCACCGGCTGTGCGGTTTGCAAGTGGGTGAAGCCTGGCATCACCCAGTCTGCTCCGGCCTCTGCCTGTGACAAAAGCGCGTCGATCAATGCCAGCAGACCACTTTCCGCCGCGTCCAGTTGATCGCGCACCCACAGTTTGAAATCGGTCGCCACTTGATCATTGCGCGAGCGGCCTGTGTGCAGACGGCCTGCGGGCTCGCCAATAATCTCTTTCAGCCGCGCCTCGACATTCATGTGAATATCCTCCAGCGCGGTCGAAAATGTGAAATTGCCGCTTTCGATCTCTGACAAAACGGTGAGCAGCCCTTCCCGAATGGCCTCGGCGTCACTATCAGTTATCACGCCTGTCGCGGCCAGCATGGCCGCGTGGGCGCACGACCCGGCGATGTCCTGTGCAGCCATGCGCTGATCGAACCCGATTGAGGCATTGATCGCCTCCATGATCGCGTCCGGTCCGGCGGCAAAGCGGCCGCCCCACATCTGGTTCGAGGTCGTGTCGGTCATTGGTCTGAGAACCCTTCGGAGGGGATATGAAGAAACTGTTGCTCGCGCTCGTCTATACCGCCCTCGCCTCGGGTGCAAATGCGGCTGGCGAAGATCTGTCCGTGCTTGAGCCGCTGCGCGAAGGCCAGATGAAAAAGCTGGTGTTTCATCTGGAACCAAAGGCCGCCTCGGCCAACCCGTTCGACCTGGCCGATGGCGCGGGCACCGCAACACTTGCCGACTACAAGGGCAAATATGTCCTGCTGAACTTCTGGGCCACTTGGTGTGCACCCTGCCGCAAAGAAATGCCGATGCTGTCCGAACTGCAGTCGGAATTTGGCGGCGACCAGTTCGAGGTTCTGACGCTGGCCACCGGCCGCAATTCCCCGACCGGGATCAAGAAATTCTTCGATGAGACCGGTATCGACAACCTGCCCAGGCATCAGGACCCCAAACAGGCGGTTGCGCGTGACATGGCCGTACTTGGGCTGCCGATCACGGTCATCCTAGACCCCGACGGAAACGAGATTGCCCGCATGCGCGGCGACGCCGATTGGAATTCGGACAGCGCAAAGGCGATCATCGCCGAGTTGATCGGCCCCGGAACCTAGACAGAAACGACACGACAGCCGTGCGCTTTGTGGCATACTTCACGAAACAACGTGGAGGAATGCCATTGAAACGCCTTGCCTTGATCCTCACCGCATTTTCATTGTTCAGCCTTTCGGCTTCTGCCGCCTCGGCGGCAGAAATCCGGAAGAAGAAGCAGTTTATCGAAGAAGTGGCCGCACGCAAACTCGTGATGGGCCATAGCTGGGTCACGATCGCTCCGCTCGGCTCAGTCACCGGTCAGGGACCCAAGGGCGGTGAGATCACCGGCAACTGGCGTTGGGACAAACGATACTATTGCCGCGACATCACCATTGACGGCGTGCCGCTTCCACCGGATTGCCAGAGTGTTTCGATCCGAGGCAATGTGGTGACTTTCACCCATGACAAGGGCAAAGGCGTGCCCGTCAGCTGGATAATTGAATAGATCTGGTCAGAAACTGCGGCGAATCTGACGCATATCCACGGGAAACGCCGCTAAATCTCCCCGCATATTTCCACATTTTGCCAAAGACTTGCGTGACATTTTGGGGATCGCCGCAACCCGCTTCCGTTGAATACAGGCGGGTGGCGCTCTACATAACAGGCACTCTGTGAGCGTCAAAACTCCTGCCGGGTAGTAGTTGCCCCGCAGCAACGAGAGCTGGGAGGACAATGGCCATGACACGGTCGATGCGTTTTTTTCTGTTTGCCGGATGTCTAGGAATTTTCCTTGCCGCTTTCGGAGTGCAGGTCCTGCCCGGTGTTCCACTGATCTATCTTGCGGGCTTGGTAATGATGGGCGCGGGTGCGCTAGGCTGTGTTCTGATCAGCCTGCCACGGCTCCTCTCGCCCCGGAATACGCGTTTTCACGATGCAGCCTTGGACCGGGCGGTTCACTTCAATCCCGGCACTTCGGCAAATCGGAATGCGGCGCCAATGACAGAAAGACCCTTGAAGCAGATGGCGCGGTGACCGTTGGGCTCGCGGCCTCGCCCTCAATTCTTCTAAAACCCACACTTTAAGCCCCTGTTTACGGTTTTGATCAAAGCTGACCCGGTCCCCAAGTCGCGCAGGAACCCCGGTCATGATCCTGAAACGAGAACGCAGGAAAGCAGATTTTCCGGAAGCCACCGAAAGCCCGCTCAACAACGCGGTTGGACGGCGTGACAAATCGGTGCTGCAAATGGCCAAGGATGCGGTCCGGCACAAGCAATGCATGCTGGCGTTTCAACCAGTGGTGCAGGCCCGTGCACCCAATCAGGTCGCATTTTATGAGGGTTTCATCCGGGTTCTGGACGAAACGGGTCGGGTGATCCCCGCGCGCGAATTCATGCCAGCTGTAGAAAACACCGAGGTTGGGCGCGACCTAGACTGTATCGCGTTGGAAAACGGCCTCAGAATTCTGGCAAAGACACCGCAAATTCGCCTGTCGATCAACATGTCCGCGCGCTCCATCGGATACAGACGGTGGATGCGCATCTTGGATCGGCACCTCAAACAGCAAGCGACACTAGGTGAGCGGCTGATCCTTGAAATCAATCAGGGTTCAGCGATGACGGTGCCGGAACTGGTGATCGACTTCATGGACCGGCTGCAGGGGCTAGGGATCGCCTTCGCGCTCGACGACTATGGCGCTGATCCGGTGTCGTTCAGCCAATTCCGCGACTTCTTCTTTGACGCCGTGAAGATCGACGGGCAGTTCGTCCGCAAGGTCAGTTCCGACAGCGGCAATCAGGCTGTTGTCCGGTCACTGATCGCCCTCGCCCGCGAGTTTGACATGCTGATCGTTGCCGAATCAGTCGAGACCAAGGAAGACGCCCAGTTTTTGGTGGAAGCAGGCATCGATGCGTTGCAGGGGTATCTTTTTGGCGCGCCCAGCGTCAATCCGCCATGGCAGAAAGACAGCCAACGCCGTAGCGCCTGAACATGCCCGCCGCATCAGACGATCCATGCCCGTGCCGCAAAGCTACTGGTTGCTGCGATTGCAGCGTTGCGCTATTGCGAGTGTCAGAGCGGGATTATTTGGGCGCTCTGGGGACCTCCTCAGGATCCCAAGGGTGTCAAATACGTTTCGCTGACCCTGACGGCAGAGGACTGACCACATGACAAACGTAGTAATAGCATCGGCGGCGCGGACTGGCGTCGGCAGTTTTGGCGGCTCATTTGCCAACACCCCTGCACATGATCTTGGTGCGGCAGTGCTGGAAGCCGTGGTCGAGCGCGCGGGCATCGACAAGGGTGAGGTCAGCGAGACCATCCTGGGTCAGGTCCTGACCGCAGCACAGGGTCAGAACCCGGCCCGTCAGGCGCATATCAATGCCGGCCTGCCGCAGGAAAGTGCGGCCTGGGGCATCAACCAGGTTTGCGGCTCGGGCCTGCGGGCCGTTGCGCTTGGTGCTCAGCACATCCAGCTGGGCGACGCCGAGATCGTGGCCGCAGGTGGACAAGAGAACATGACGCTCAGCCCTCATGCCGCCGCCTTGCGCGCCGGTCACAAGATGGGCGACATGAAATATATCGACACCATGATCCGCGACGGTTTGTGGGATGCGTTCAACGGCTATCACATGGGTCAGACCGCCGAGAATGTCGCCGAGAAGTGGCAAATTTCGCGCGACATGCAGGATGAATTCGCCGTCGCCTCGCAGAACAAGGCCGAAGCCGCACAGAAGGCGGGCAAGTTCGCGGATGAGATCACTCCGTTTACCATCAAGACCCGTAAGGGCGATATCGTGATGGACAGCGACGAGTATATCCGCCACGGCGCAACGATGGACGCAATGGCCAAGCTGCGCCCAGCCTTCACCAAAGACGGCTCGGTCACGGCGGCCAACGCGTCCGGCCTGAATGACGGCGCTGCCGCGACCCTGCTGATGTCGGCCGAGAATGCCGAGAAGCGCGGGATCGAGCCGCTGGCACGCATCGCTTCTTACGCGACGGCGGGTCTGGACCCGTCGATCATGGGTGTGGGTCCGATCTATGCCTCGCGCAAGGCGCTGGAGAAAGCTGGTTGGTCGGTCGACGATCTGGATCTGGTCGAGGCCAACGAAGCCTTTGCGGCGCAGGCCTGTGCAGTAAACAAAGATATGGGCTGGGACCCGTCGATTGTGAACGTCAACGGCGGTGCAATCGCCATCGGCCACCCGATCGGCGCCTCGGGCTGCCGGGTGCTGAACACGCTTCTCTTCGAAATGAAACGCCGCGACGCCAAGAAAGGCCTCGCCACGCTCTGTATCGGCGGTGGCATGGGTGTTGCCCTCTGCGTCGAGCGGGATTGAGCCGCTGGATGCGAAGCCAGATAGGGCGCTTTCGGGCGCCCTTTTCTTTGTGCTCCGCCGCAGCCGCTAGACCTGCGACAGAATGAACACCCGAAAAGACAACAAAACGACAGCAACATAATTGCGCATCCCAGATCAGGGCAGTAACAACATTACCAAAGCCAGATTAATTGGAGGACCCCTCAATGGCACGAACAGCACTCGTCACCGGTGGCTCACGCGGCATCGGCGCAGCAATTTCCAAGGCGCTCAAGGCCGAAGGCTACACCGTGGCGGCCACTTATGCGGGCAATGACGAAGCGGCCTCCGCCTTCACTGCGGAAACCGGCATCGCAACCTACAAATGGAATGTTGCCGACTACGACGAATCAAAGGCCGGGATCGAAAAGGTCGAAGCCGAGCACGGCCCGATTGACATCGTGGTGGCCAATGCGGGCATTACCCGCGACGTGCCATTCCACAAGATGACCCCGCAACAATGGCATGACGTGATCGACACCAATCTCACCGGTGTATTCAACACGATCCACCCGGTCTGGCCCGGCATGCGGGAACGCAAGTTCGGCCGCTTCATCGTGATCAGCTCGATCAACGGTCAGAAGGGTCAGTTCGCTCAGGTCAACTACGCCGCAACCAAGGCTGGCGATCTTGGCATCGTGAAGTCGCTGGCGCAGGAAGGCGCACGCGCGGGCATAACCGCCAACGCGATTTGCCCAGGCTACATCGCGACCGAGATGGTAATGGCGGTTCCGGAGAAAGTGCGTGACTCGATCATCGGCCAAATCCCTGCGGGTCGTCTGGGCGAGCCGGAAGAGATCGCACGTTGCGTCGCTTTCCTGGCATCGGACGATGCTGGCTTCATCAACGGTTCGACAATCTCGGCCAATGGCGCGCAGTTTTTCGTGTGAAGAAAAAGAGGGCCGGTCGATTGGACCGGCCCTCATCTTGATCCCGTAAGAACGCGCGCGCTGCGTTCAGCGGGAACCTGTCAGCCAGTGCCAGAAAAGTCTGACAACCTTCGAGCGCTCTTCATGCGCTCTAACAAATGCGCGGCGGGCAAGCGGATTTGTTGTCATCTCGATCATGTTTGTCCTCCTGCGGAAAAGTTTCGTTTGACTTGAACTCAATATGATCGTTGTTTTGCAACAGTACAAACGAGACATTCTCAGCCTTCACGTAAAATTTTCTTGACTGACCATGGCCGAACGACTGCCCCCGCTGACCGCCTTGCGCGCCTTTGAGGCCGCCGCACGGCATATGTCTTTCGCTTCTGCCGCCGCTGAGCTGAACGTGACCCCTGCGGCCTTGTCCTTTCAGATCAAGTCGCTGGAAGAGCATCTGGGACAGCCGGTTTTTCGCCGCCTGAACCGCGCCGTGGAACTGACCGAGGCCGGGCGCACCCTGGCCCCCGGCACCACCGATGGGTTCACAGCACTACAGACCGCCTGGCACGCCACGCGGCGGTTGCAGGACAGCACCACTCTGACGGTTGCGGCTGGCCCTGCCTTAACCGCAAAATGGCTGGCCCCTCGGCTTTATGACTTTGCAACCGCGCATCCCGAAATCAATCTGCGCATCTCGACCTCACTGCATTTGGTCGATCTGCATCGCGATGACGTTGATGTGGCGATCCGCTTTGGCTACGCGAGTTATGATGATCTTTATGCAGTCCATGCCCGCAAGGAGTGGTTGACCCCCGCCATGACACCGGCACTCGCCGAGCAATTTCCAACCCCGGAAAGCCTGGTCGATGCCCCGCTTGTTATCAACGACCATGACAGCTTTCTTAAACCTCCCTGCGATTGGCCAACCTGGTTCCGTGCCATCGGGATCAAGGGCTTCGAGCCCACCGGTATGCGGTTTTCCAACGTAGAGCATTCCATCGATGCGGCTTGCGCCGGTGTCGGTGTCTTGCTGGGGCGCAGGCCCTTACTCATCAAAGACGTGCTGGAGGGCCGCCTCGTGACGCCTTTCAAAATCGCCCTTGAAACAGAGGCCAGGTTTTCGTTTCTTTGCCTCCCCGGAGCGGAAAAGCGGCCACAGATCGCCGCATTCCGGGATTGGTATCTGGCAGAAATCGAGAAAACGGCAGGTATTTGGGGCAAGATTGATCTCATCCCAGTCAAGGACATCCCCCCTGCATGACCAAGCCCCGTGCCACAGCAATCGGATTTGTCGCCGTCCTGCTATGGTCGCTTCTGGCGTTGTTCACGGTCGGAGCGGCCCCGACGCCGCCCCTGCTGATGAACGCAATATGCTTCACGATTGGCGGCACGCTGGGGCTGATTTGGACCGGCTCTACCGGCGGCTTCGGCAGGTTGCGCGCGGTTCCGCTAAAGGTTTACCTGTTCGGCGCCGCCGGTCTTTTTGGCTATCACGCACTCTACTTTTCGGCCTTGCGGCTGGCCCCGGCAGCGCAGGCGGGGCTGATTGCCTATCTCTGGCCGCTGCTGATCGTGCTGTTTTCCGGCCTGTTGCCGAACGAAAGGCTACGCGCCGGGCATCTGATTGGCGCGTTGCTTGGCTTCGCCGGGGCGGGCTTGATCATCGCGGATGGCACCGGATCCGGGTTTCAGGCAGCTTACCTGACAGGCTACGGCCTCGCCCTGCTATGCGCCCTTACATGGTCGGGGTATTCGGTGCTGTCGCGGCGTGTAGGCGACGCGCCCACCAGTTCGGTTGCCGTGTTCTGCGTGATCACGGCCATTGCCTCCTGGGTGCTGCATTTTGCGCTTGAGGACACGGTCTGGCCGCCGGACACACTGGTCTGGTTGTCAGTCGCGGCGCTTGGCCTGGGACCGGTCGGGTTAGCGTTCTATGTTTGGGACATAGGCGTAAAGCACGGCGATATCCAACTGCTCGGCACCAGCTCATATGCTGCGCCGATCCTATCCACTGCCGTCCTTGTTTTGACCGGGATTGCCGAGCCGAGTTGGGCTCTGGCAATCGCGACCGCATTGGTAACCGGCGGTGCGCTGATCGCGGCACGCGCCAGCCTGTCCGCTTAGGCGGACAGCCGTTCGATTTCTTCCTTGAGCTTTAGCTTCTTCTTCTTCAGTTGCGACAGGTGGAGCCCGTCACTTCCTGGTGCACGCTGCGCTTGTTCGACTTCGTGACTGAGATGCTCATGCTTCTTCTTCAGTTCGGTCAGGTGCGCACTCATGCTCATAGCAATCCTCCTCTGAATAAGCTGCCGATCGATTTGAGCATATCCGCACGCATCTGTCACGCTGCAGGCGCACGATTTTTATCAGGAATTTTTCGCTTTCGCCAAACTCCGCCTACGGCCAGCACAATGCCCCGCCGTCACGCAGCACATCCTGAATCTCGGGCCGGTAGCTTTCCCCGTCGCGGTCATGCTGCGCACCGGCGTGCAGAATCAGCGGGGCGTGCAGGCGGAAATCACCTTTGCCGCCTTTGCGGGCACGCAGAATGACCAGATCAGGTGCCCGTCCAGTGCGGGCCGCCAGCGGCAAGACTTCAATCGAGCCCAACCGGTCAGTGCAAGCCGCGAGCATATCTGGTAATCGATCAACCTTTTGAATCATATGCAGATGTCCACGCGGTCGCAGACGCCGCGCCGCGGTCTCTATCCACAATCCCAGCGGCGTCTCCTCCGCCAGCGCCTTGCGGCGGCCGGTGTCGCGCGCCGGGCTATGCGCAGCGCCACGATAATAGGGAGGGTTGGCGACAACATGATCGAACTGCCGATCACGAAGCGATGCCGGCAGCTTCGAGAGGTCGCCTTCGAACACCTCCAGTGCTTGCCCGTTATGCGCGGCATTGCGCCGCGCCAGATCCGCATAGGCGGGCTGTATTTCGACGCCGCTCAGCGTCAGGTTGGGCACTCGCGTAGCCAGGGAGAGAATCGCGGCACCCGCCCCGCATCCCAACTCAAGCACCGCCTGCCCTGTCCTCGCCGGAACGCTGGCTGCAAGAAACACTGGGTCCACCCCGGCACGATAGCCCTTGCGTGGTTGAAACAAATGCAGCCGACCGCCAAGAAATGCGTCGCAGCTCAAATCACGCTCATTGAACAGAGTCATTTTCCCAACGGGATTTCGTTGTCCTGCATTACGCGAAGCGCGCGGTCATAGTCACTTTCCCGCACCATCATTCGGCGTGGGAAAATTCCGATGCCACCTTCGAGGATGCTCATATTTACGTCCATCTGAAAGCAGTCTATACCCTCGCCTTCAAGAAGGGCGGTTGCGAAAGCCAAGATGGTCGGATCGGTGCTGCGCAGAAGTTCTTTCATGGAGCAGGATGTAAGGGCAAGGTGAGAGTAATGTCGAGCCTTGCAACGGGAGTGTGATGGACAGCACCACGATCTCGAAGCCGCATGAACGGCTGGCAGAATTGCTGGAAAGTGAGATGGAGGGCGTGAACACGCTTATCCGGGCGCGAATGGCATCGCGCCATGCGCCACGAATTCCCGAGGTGACCGCGCATCTGGTCGAAGCGGGTGGCAAGCGCCTGCGCCCGATGCTGACATTGGCCGCAGCCCGGCTGTTCGGTTACTCCAGTGACCATCACGTCAAGCTCGCCGCAACAGTGGAATTCATCCACACCGCGACCCTGCTGCACGATGATGTGGTTGATGAAAGCGGTCAGCGGCGCGGACGTCCGACCGCCAATCTGCTCTGGGACAACAAAAGCTCTGTTCTGGTGGGCGACTACCTGTTTGCGCGCAGTTTTCAGTTGATGGTCGAGACCGGATCGCTGCGGGTTCTGGACATTCTGGCCAACGCCGCCGCCACCATCGCCGAGGGCGAGGTACTGCAAATGACAACGGCCAGCAATCTGGCAACCGACGAAGAGGTCTATCTGCAAGTGGTGCGCGGCAAGACAGCCGCGTTGTTTTCGGCGGCAACCGAAGTCGGCGGCGTGATCTCTGGTGCATCGGATGCTCAGGTTCAGGCGCTGTATGACTTTGGCGATGCGTTGGGAGTGGCCTTTCAGATTGCTGATGACCTTTTGGACTATCAGGGCGACGCCAAGACGACCGGCAAGAACGTCGGAGACGATTTCCGTGAGCGTAAGCTAACCCTGCCGGTAATCAAGGCCGTTGCGCAGGCCACGGAGGAAGAGCGCGCTTTCTGGCAACGCACCATCGAGCGTGGCCGCCAGACCGATGGCGATCTCGATCAGGCACTGGCGCTGATGCACAAATACGGCACACTCGACGCGACGCGCGCGGATGCAAACGGCTGGGCCGACAAGGCCCGCTCCTCGTTGCAGGCTCTGCCCAACCACGAGATCCGCACATTGCTGTCCGACCTGACCGACTACGTGGTATCGCGCCTTAATTGAGTTGGACCGCGCGGCACCACCAGTCTGGATGTGCCGCACCGATCTCATAGGCCGCGAAATGAGCGGCCTTCATCGTGGGATAGAGAGCGAAGCAGGTCGAGCCTGAACCGGACATACGGGCAATCAAGGCGCCTTTGGTCATGCGCAATTCGTCCAGCAGCGCTTCGATCTCGCTTGCGATGCCCATGGCCGGGACTTCCAGGTCATTGCGCTGATCGGATAGCCAGTCCGCGCAGGCGCCGGGTGTCTGAAACGCAGGAAGGTCGTCAGGCATAGGCGGGTTGTTCCGCGAGGCCAGCGCGGCAAAAACTGCGCCAGTCGGCAGGGGCACACCCGGATTGACCAGAAGCGCGGGCAAGGCCGGCAGGGTTGCCGGTGTCACGACTTCACCGATTCCGCGCATGCGACTGGCGCTGGTTTTCATGCAAACCGGGACATCCGCGCCCAGCGATAGCGCAACATGTGGCGACGCATCGAAATCCTGCCCCGCCATCACCCGCAACGCAGCCGCCGCATCCGACGACCCGCCGCCGATCCCCGCGCCATGGGGCAGCACCTTGTCGAGGTGCACATGCCCGGTCCAACCCGCAGCCTCCGCCGCTTGCCATATCAGGTTGCGCTCATCCGTCGGCACGCCTTTTGCATGCTCCCCAGTTACATCAATCGACAGCTCAGGCCCCGGTTCGAACACCAGATGATCGCCGATATCAGCGAACACCACCAGGGAATCCAGCAGGTGATAGCCATCCTCGCGCTGGCCGGTCACATGCAGGGTCAGATTGATCTTGGCGGGCGCAAAGGCCCTAACCGTCATGGGCGACTTTCAACGGCTCAGCGCCCTCTTCGGACAGAACCGCATCCAGGCCGAGCTCTATCTTGCGGCGGATACGCTCGGGGTCAGCCTCGCCATCAGTATCGGTCGGGTCGATGAAAGACAGCGCCCGCTTCCACTGGAATTCCGCCTCGCGAGTCCGGCCCACGGCCCAATAGACATCACCCAGATGGTCGTTGACCACCGGGTCAATGGGCATCAGCTCGACCGCAGTTTCCATATGTCCAACCGCCTCGTCATAGCGGCCCAGCCGGAACAATACCCAGCCCAGACTGTCGACGATATAGCCGCTATCAGGGCGCGCTGCGACAGCGCGCTCGATCATTTCCAGCGCTTCATCCAGCTTGATCTGTTTTTCGACCAGCGAATAGCCCAGGTAGTTGAGCACTTGCGGCTGGTCGGGGTTCAGATCCAGCGCCTTACGGAAATCGGCCTCGGCCTCGTCCCAGTGATCGAGCCGCTCATGTGAGATGCCGCGCGCGTACAGCACGAACCAAAGCCCCGGATCATCATCGGCGGTCAGTTCCAGAGATCGGTCATAGGCCGACACGGCGGCCTCGTATTTCTCTTCCTGCCGCAGCAGGTCGCCCAATGAGGAAAACACCATCGGCTGATCGGGATAGTCGACCGAGAGCTGTTCAAGCACCTCAATCGCCGCATCCGGCTTTGCCGAACGCCGCAGCGCTTCGGCGCGGCCAAGTTCGGCGGCGTGGTGGTCGGGGCTGCCAGCCGGTACCTTTTTGTATAGCTCAACCGCCAGATCCAGTTGACCAAGGTCCTCCAACAGATCGGCGGATAACAGCAGGGCGTCGATATGGTCGGGGCGCAAATAGTTGGCCGTACGGATGTAGATCAGAGAGTAATTGTCAGCTGCTTCACCATTCAAAGCCGCACCGATGGTGAAAAAGACCTCGGCCATGCCCTCTTTGACATCGCGCGCCATAGAGAATGGCAGCCGCTCACCTGCCTCGAGCCGTTCGGTCACATAGTCCAGACCCGGATCGCTGCGGGTTCCGAACACGTCCTTCATCATCGCCAGCGCATCTTCGTTGCGGTCAAGCTGCGACAATATCTCGGCCCGCGCGATGGCCGCGCGGCGTGAAACCGTGGTCAGTTGACCATTATCAGCCGCGAACAGAGCTTCTGCTCCCTCGAAATCCCCAACCGAGGCCAGCGCCAGCGCCTTGTGATAGAGCGCAAATCCCTGCAACCCATCCTGCGCCGCGACCTCGTCAAATTGCTCAAGAGCTTTAGAGGCGGCACCGGTTCCCAAATGCGCCCAACCCGCCAGTAGCCCATCAACCAGCGGGCCCACGCCCAGCTTTTCCGGCGCGCGCTCCAACAGCGCCTCATAGTCCTCGGCGGCAATCAGCCCCGCGACTGCGGCCATATGGGCGGCTTGACTGCGCAGGCCCGCCTCTTCGATCTGTTGGGCTACCTGTAGCGCGCCATCGACATCGCCAAGTGCAAGCTTTGACTGCACGAACCGTTCCATCAACGCGGGGTTGCCCACATCTTCGGACAAGGCGCGGGAATAGTAGCGTGCGGCGACCTCGAAATCGCTTTTATAGACCGCCTGTCGCCCGGCAAGGTAAGCGCCCGCGCCGGAATCGGCCATGACCCCCTGCGATGTCATCAAGGTCAATGCGATGGCGGCACCCGCCGCCGATTGAAGAAAGGAATACACGAAACCGCCTGCCTTTGTTCGTTTGCTCGGCAGCCAAGCTAAGGATTCGTGGGGCAAGTGGCAATGGCGCGCTCCTCACGAGCGCGCCATTGATGGTGATTTTGCCTACATATTGGGATAATTCGGCCCGTCCCCGCCCTGCGGTGTGGCCCAGTTGATGTTCTGGCTGGGGTCCTTGATATCGCAGGTCTTGCAATGCACGCAGTTCTGGAAGTTAATCACAAAGCGCGCGTCCTTGCCCTCTTCCTCGACCACCTCATAGACCCCTGCCGGGCAATAGCGCTGGGCAGGTTCCGCAAATTTCGGCAGATTGACCGACAGCGGGACATTCGGGTCAGCCAGTTGCAGGTGACAGGGCTGGCTTTCCTCGTGGTTGGTCATCGCAAAGGACACGTTGGTCAGGCGGTCGAAAGACAGCGTGCCATCGGGCTTGGGGTAGTCGATCGGCTTGTGCTTGCTGGCCTCTTCGGTCGCTGCCGCATCGGTCTTTCCGTGCCCGAGCGTCCCAAACAGCGAGAAACCGGCGGTGTTGGTCCACATGTCCAGACCACCCAGCGCCAGCGAGGGCAGCAGCCCCCATTTCGACCACATCGGCTTGACGTTGCGCACCTTCTTGAGGTCCTTGCCGATCGCGCCATTGCGCACATTGTCCTCGTAAGAGGACAGCTCGTCACCCGATCGCTCTGCCTTGATTGCATCAAATGCCGCCTCGGCCGCGGCCTTGCCGCTGAGCATGGCATTGTGGTTGCCCTTGATGCGCGGCACGTTGACCATGCCCGCCGAACAGCCCAGCAGCGCCACGCCCGGCGCGACCAGCTTTGGCATCGACTGGTAGCCGCCTTCGGTGATCGCGCGCGCGCCATAAGCCACACGCTTGCCGCCCTTCAGCAGTTCGGCCACCAACGGGTGATGCTTGAAGCGCTGGAATTCCATGTAGGGGAACAGGTAGGGGTTCTTGTAGTTCAGGTGCACCACAAAGCCCACATAGACCTGGTTGTTGTCCAGGTGATAGATGAAGGACCCGCCGCCCGCATTGCTGCCCAGCGGCCAGCCCATCGTGTGGGTCACCGAGCCTTGCTTGTGCTTGGCGGGATCGACTTCCCAGATTTCCTTCATGCCGATACCGAATTTCTGCGGTTCTTTCCCGGCCTGCAGGTCGTATTTGGCGATCACTTCCTTGCTGAGCGAACCGCGCACACCTTCGCTGAGGAAGACGTACTTGCCGTGCAGTTCCATCCCGGGCTCATAGCCTGACCCCGGTGTACCGTCAGCGTTTTTGCCGAACTCACCGGCCACAACACCTTTCACCTCGCCATTGTCGCCATAAACCAGCTCAGAGCAGGCCATACCGGGGAAAATCTCTACGCCCAGCTCTTCGGCCTGTTCCGCCATCCAGCGACAGACATTGCCCATCGAGACAATGTAGTTGCCGTGATTGTTCATCAATGGCGGCATCGGCCAATTCGGCACGCGCAGCTTGCCTGCCTCACCCAGCATGTAGAAGTTGTCTTCTTCGACGGGCACGTTCAGAGGCGCGCCTTTTTCCTTCCAGTCGGGTATCAGTGCATCAAGGCCGCAGGGGTCCAATACCGCGCCGGACAGAATATGCGCGCCCACCTCCGAGCCTTTTTCGAGAACCACAACATCCAGGTCCGCATCCAGCTGTTTCAGACGTATCGCTGCCGACAGGCCGGCAGGGCCCGCACCAACGATCACCACGTCATATTCCATCGCTTCGCGTTCAATCTCGGCCATAGAGGACTCCTTCGTTCCTGTCCGAACTCGCCCCCAGGGCGCAACATTGTTTCGAGGCTGATTACCTGCTGAAAGACCACCGGGTCAATCAGAACACGGCGTAACACCGCTGCAATGCGGCAAAAATCAGACCTCTGGGCGGTCGCCGAGCAAATATCTGGGCCCGCTACCCTTCGCCCGCGCCGTGTCGTCGGGATTATAGAGCTTGCATTTCGGCAAGCTCAGGCAGCCGCAGCCGATACAGCCATCCAGATTGTCTCGCAGCCGCAGCAGAGTATCGATTCGCGCATCCAGATGTCCGCGCAGCGATACGCCGATCTTGGCCCAGTCCTTGGGTGTTGGGGTGCGGTTGTTTGGCAAACCGGCCAGAACCTCGCGAATGTCCGGCAGCGATAGCCCAAATTGCTGCGCGATCATGATGAAACTGAGCCTGCGAATGTCGGCGCGCTGATAGCGCCGCTGTCCGCCAGCATTCCGCCAAGGCTTCAGCAAGCCCTGCGCCTCGTAATAGCGGATGGCAGAAACCGCCAACCCCGTGCGTCCGGCCAGCACACCAATCGACAGCCCCTCGGATATCGCCATATATCTCTCCAAAAAAACCTTGACCTAAAGTTAGGTTTAGAAATTAGAGTGAGTCGTGGCAATGAAATTTTCGCAGGAGCAGCCGCAATGAACGCCACACTTGAACACACCAACTTCACCGTCGCCGATCCCAAGGCCACCGCCGCCTGGATGGAAACCGTATTTGGCTGGCATATCCGCTGGGAGGGGGCCGCGATGGATAGCGGCTATACCGTCCATGTCGGCAATGGATCGAGCTATCTGGCGCTCTACACGCCGCCCAGCGCATCGAAATCCGGCGAGCGCAGCTATGACGTTGTCGGCGGCCTGAACCATCTGGGCATTGTCGTTGATGATCTGGACGCGATGGAAAAACGGGTCACCGATGCAGGCTTCACGCCTAGGTCTCACGCCGATTACGAACCCGGAAAGCGGTTCTATTTTGAAGATGACAACGGCATCGAGTTCGAACTTGTGTCCTACACATAAGCTGTAATCCGCCCGCAACCACGCATTGCGCTCTTGCAATCCACCCTCGCTTTGGGTCAGGTAAATGCTGACCCTTTTCTGTCGCCCCGGCGCTATGCGCGACGGGGCGACTCAATTTGTAGCGTGCGGGCAAGACGACCATGGAAAAAATCCCGATGACACCAGCCGGGTTCGCCGCGCTGGAAAGTGAACTCAAGCAGCTCAAATCCGTTGAGCGTCCGGCCATCATCAAAGCCATCGCCGAAGCCCGCGAACATGGCGACCTGTCCGAGAATGCCGAATACCATTCAGCCCGCGAAAAGCAGTCCTTTATCGAGGGGCGCATCAAGGAACTTGAAGGGGTGCTATCGCTTGCCGACGTGATCGATCCGTCCAAGCTGAGCGGCGCGATCAAGTTCGGCGCGACCGTCACCCTGGTCGATGAAGATACGGACGAGGAAAAGACCTGGCAGATCGTCGGCGAGCATGAGGCCAATATCGAGGCCGGTCTGCTGAACATCAAATCACCCATCGCCCGTGCCCTGATAGGCAAGGAAGAGGGCGACAGTGTCGAGGTCCGCACCCCGGGCGGCGAGCGGTCCTATGAGGTTCTGAAAGTCGCCTACGCCTGACGGAGCGTACCCATGACCGGCAAGACATCCGGAGCCAAAAAGTCACGGCCGACCCCATTGGGGATTTATGACCGCCCTCCGGCGCGTCCCTCTGTCACCGGGATCGAGATTGCCGCGCTGGCGCTCAGCATCGCGTGGCTGACGATCTCGGTGATTTTCTTCGTGATTATGCCAGCAGACGGAGCAAGCGCCGGCGGCGTGAGCATGTTTGTCACCATGCTGGCGATCTTCATGCCGGTGGCTATGATCTGGGTTGCTGCGATGGCAGCGCGGGCCAGCCGGGTCATGCGCGAGGAGAGCCAGCGTCTGCAAGCCGCGATTGACGCGATCCGCAACGCCTATGTCAGCCAGCAGCAGAATGCGGCGATCAGTTCCGAGCCTTCGGTGACGCGCAAACTCGATGAGATCGTGAAGACCGCGAAAAAGACGGAAACCACGCTGGCGACCTTTTCGACCAAAAGGCGCGCCTCCGATCCGGTGACCTCGGAACCGGAAGCCGCACCGGCGGAGCCTGACGAGCAGCCAACGCTGGCGCTCGGTAGCCCCCCCGAGGACCTGGCCCCGCCCATGCCGCGCGGGGATTTCATCCATGCACTGAACTTCCCCGAAAGCGCGGACGATACCGCGGGCTTTGCCGCCCTTCGGCGTGCGCTGCAGGACCGGCGATCCGCCCAGCTTATCCAAGCCGCGCAGGATGTGCTGACACTGCTGAGCCAGGAAGGCATCTATATGGATGACCTGCGCCCCGACATGGCCCGCCCCGAGACGTGGCGGCAGTTCGCGCAAGGCGCACGAGGCCGATCAGTGGCTGCGCTGGGAGGTGTGCGGGACCGCTCGTCGCTGGCGCTGACCTCGGGCCGGATGAAGCAGGACCCGATCTTTCGCGATGCGGCGCATCACTTCCTGCGCCGCTTCGACCAGATGTTCGCTCAGTTCGAACCCGAGGCCACCGATGCTGAAATCTCAGCCCTGAGCGAGACGCGAACCGCGCGGGCCTTCATGCTGCTCGGACGGGTCGCAGGGACCTTCGACTAGAGGCCAAAGCTGCCATATGGAATGTAGCGTACCCGGTCGCTCGGTTGGATATGGCGGGCGCCGTCGTCCAGTTCCACAAGCCCTTCCGCCCAGCTGAGCCCGCTGATCCGGCCAGAACCTTCCGAGGCAAAGACTTCGACATTGCCGTCCCGGACACGGGCGCGCAGATATTCCCGGCGACCCGGTTTCTTGCGCTTTTCGAACGCCGCGGGCAAGTCATAGCCCTGCGGCTCCGACCAGTCTGCCCCCGCCAGCAACGCCAGCGCCGGGCGCGCGAAGATAAGCGTGCAGACCATCGCAGCCACCGGATTGCCGGGCAGGCCAAAAACCGGCTTGCCGCCCCATAGCCCCAGAGCCAGCGGGCGTCCCGGTTTTATTGCGATGCGCCATTCCTGCATCGCGCCCGCCTCGCGCAACAGGCCAGAGACATGGTCTTCATCCCCGTCCGAGGCCCCACCGCTGGTCAGGATCGCGTCCGCGGTCAGCGCGGCCTTTTCCAGACGCTGCCTCAGCGCGGCACGGTCGTCGCCAACCCGGCCCATATCCACTGCTTCATGTCCGAATGCCCGCAGAATGGCCAAAAGCATCGGGCGGTTGGCATCATAGATCGCGTCGCGCCCGGCCGCATCGCTCGGATCGGTCAATTCATCTCCGGTCGACAGAACCGCCACTTTCAGCGGCCTGCGCACCTGAAGGGATTGAGTTCCGACGGCGGTGGCCAATGCCAGATCGGCAGCAGTCAGAACCCGGCCGGACGCAAGAACGATGTCGCCCTGTTCAATATCCTCGCCTGCCTTGCGCGCATTGGCCCCGGCCTTGAGTGGACCGTGCAAGGCAATCCTGCCTGTTTCGAGCGCGACATCCTCCTGCAAGGCGACCGTATCGACTCCGTCGGGCAAGGTGGCACCTGTCAGGACGCGAATGGCATGACCCTCGGGCACCGTATCTGGGAAACCAGCGCCAGCCGCCGCACGCCCGTCAACCAAAGGCAGTACGTGCGCGCCCTCAGCTAACCCGCCCGCAAACCCATAGCCGTCCACCGCCGAGTTTGGTGCAGGAGGGTTCGCGCGTGCTGCAATGCAGTCCCCGGCCAGAACGCGCCCAAGCGCCTGCATGACCGGAAGCTCTTCGGTGCCGGTCACAGGCGTCAGCCGGTTGCGCAGCAATGCCAGCGCCTCGTCGACGGGCGTCCAGTCCACGCCAGCGGGCAACGCAAAGCAATCATTGCGCAGCGGTGGCGGAACAATCGTGTCCTGATCCTGTTCGACGCCCAAAATCCAACCCTCCTGCGGTGCCTCGACGCTCAACTGCCGCACCAGTTCCCCGGCAGGCAAAGCCATGATGATGCGCGCGACCTTTTTGACCTGCCAGGCATCCTTGATCCGATCTGCTGGCCCAGCACCAAGGGTCAGCGAAGGCCAGATTTCGACAAAGGCCACCTGTTTGTCCAGCGCCTCAAACGGCCAAGCGGCAATTTGCCCAGGGAATCTGCGGCGCAAACGGGCCAGCACAGGTAAACCCATCATCACCTGACTACCGACCGCGCCGACCCCCGACATCTGCCAGCAAGTGAAGCTGCCTTTGGCCAGATGTTCGACCGCCCTGCGATCAGGAAACGGGTTCCGGTAGCCACGCTTGTTGCGCGGCAGACCGTCAATATCGCGTTTCAGGCCATTGCCCCAGAATGGCCCCGTACCCCCAAAACGGCGATTGATCTGTCCCGCCAGATCAAAGCGGTTATTACGGTCTGGCGCGTCCTCAATCTGCTCCTCAAACCAATCCCAAAGTACAAGCGGATCATCCGTGCCGGTGATCTCCTGCGCAAAGCCCGCCGGATAGCCAAAGGGAAAATCGAACCCCAACATCAGACGGCGACCCGCGGTGAGTTCTGCTTCGATCAGATCGCCAAGCCATTCTTCCGCCAAGCCCCGATTGCGCAGATAGATGGGGGCCTCGCAGGAGCCGGCGCGCGCAACGCAGGCCCAAATCGCATCTTTTCGCGGCTTCGACCCGGTGTCATTGCCACCTGACCAATCGACCATCGCAATGGTCTGGAACGGTGTCACAACCCAACCTCGGACAGGATGAAATCGGCAATCGCGCGCGTATCATCAAGATCAAACAGCGGGCGGTCGATCTCCAACGCGCTATCGCTTGCCACCGCGCGGATCGTCGGATCGCGCGGCGCTATCAAGGCGTTCCCTGCCTCGGCCCGGAACGCTTCGATCTTGGGGTGCGGCTCGCGTTTATAGCCTTCGATCAGTACCAGATCGACCGGTGACAGGCGTGCCAGCAAATCCGACAAAGGCGGCTCGGGCGCGCCGCGCAGTTCCTGCATCAAAGCCACGCGCTGGCCCGAAGCCAGCAGAACCTCTTGCGCGCCTGCCTCGCGATGCCGATAGCTGTCACGGCCGGGCTGGTCCACATCGAAGGCGTGATGGGCGTGTTTGACCGTTGAAACGGTGTAGCCGCGCCCAGTGATCTCAGCCACAAGCCGTTCCATCAACCCGGTCTTGCCCGCGTTTTTCCAGCCGGTTACGCCATAGATCTTCATCCGCGCTCCAGCATCTGTTCGGCCCTGGCAAGATCCCCGGGCGTGTTGACGTTGAAGAAGGGATCTATGCCGTTGGCCTCGAACAGCGCCTCGCGCCCCTGATGGGCTTCAGTCCAGAGCACGACCTTGCGCAATCCGCCCGCGAGTGCTGCGCGCAGATCGTCACGCAGGGCTACAGGCCACAGACCAAAAGTGGGTTGCCGGGCGGTGCCCTTCTTCGGGTCGGGCGTCGCGGCAAGCGCCAAGGGATGCGCCATTCCTTCCGCTGCCAGCAGAAGGCGCGGAACCAGATCGCAGGGGAAAAAGGGCGTATCTGCTGCCGCAGTTACAATCGTCTCGGCACCCTGCCCGGCGGCCCAGTCGAGCCCAGCCAGAACACCGGCCAGCGGCCCGGCGAACCCGTCGATACTGTCGGCAAGAACCGGCAAGCCAAGCTCTGCGAACCGCTCGGGATCGCCATTTGCGTTTAGAGCCAGCCCGCTGACTTGCGGCTCCAAACGCCCGATCACCCGATCAAGCAGCGTTGCGCCACCCAGGGACAACAACCCCTTGTCACCGCCGCCCATTCGTGTGGCCAACCCTCCTGCCAAAATGACGCCGAGTGGCTGTTTCATGATTTTCGGTCCTCTGGCATCACTGCGCGCTCTTCCGGCGGTGTTTCTTGTCTTCGATCGGCACCGTAGAAGGATCGACATCCCGCACCAGCCGCTCTTCGCCAGCCAGACAAACAAAGCGCCGCCCGCGCATGCGGCCGATCAGGGTCAGGCCCAGTTCGCGGGCAATCTCGACGCCCCAGGCCGTAAAGCCAGAGCGTGAGGCCAATGCGGGGATGCCCATCATCGCGGTCTTGATCACCATCTCCGAGGTCAATCGCCCGGTTGTATAGAGCAGTTTATCATCGGCCGTGACGCCTTCGGACAGCATCCAACCAGCGATCTTGTCGACCGCGTTGTGGCGACCCACATCCTCCATATACACCAGCGCGCGGTTTTCCTGGCAAAGAACCGTGCCATGGATGGCCCCGGCCTCAAGGTAGAGCGAGGGCGTGCGGTTGATCTTCGCAGCCAAGTCGTAGAGCCATGAGGTGCGGACCGGGGTTTGCGGCAGGCGAACGCCTTCCAACCCCTCCATCATGTCACCGAACACGGTGCCCACAGCGCAGCCGCTTGTACGCGTCTTTTTCTTGAGCTTGTCCTCATAAGAGGTTTCACGCTGCGTCCTGACCACGACGGTTTCAAGCTCTTCGTCGAACTCCACCCCGGTGATCACGTCATCGTCCAGTAGCATGCCCTGATTGCGCAAGAACCCAAGCGCCAGATAATCCGGGTAGTCCCCGATCGTCATCGCCGTAACAATTTCCTGAGCGTTGAGAAAGATGGTTAAAGGACGTTCCTCGACCACCGAGATGCGTTCGGTCGCGCCGTTCTGGTCGACGCCTTCCACCGCGCGGGTCAGACGTGGCGCCATGGGGTCGGGGGCGATGATGTAGTCCGAGACACGATCCGATCTGGCCAATTGCAACCCTTTCGCAAGCCCGTTACTGCAGTCAGGGCCAACTTAGGATCGGATCATGGCAATCACCACCACGAAATCCTACTACTTGAGAGGTTTTCTCGACGGATTGCCCTTCGTTGTGATGGCCCTCCCCTTCGGTATGCTCTTTGGCGTGCTGGCAACCGAGGCGGGCTTGAACGTGGTGCAGACGATGTCATTTTCGGCCACCGTTTTCGCCGGAGCCGCGCAATTCACCGCGCTTCATTTGCTCACCGACGACGCACCTACCATTGTGGCGATTCTGTCCGCTCTGGCGGTCAATTTGCGAGTGGCGATGTATTCGGCCTCGCTGACACCCTACCTGGGTTCCGCACCACTCTGGCAGCGGATTTTTGCGGCTTATTTCACCATCGATCAGAGCTATGCCTGTTCGATGATGCAATTCGAGAAAGAGCCAAAGATGCGGGTGTCCGAGCGTATCCGCTATTTCTTTGGCGTAGTATCACCCCTGACGCCCACCTGGCTGATCGCCACCTATATGGGCGCGGTTTTGGGCACGCGGATTCCAGAAAGCTGGGGGCTGGATTTTGCCCTGCCGATCACTTTTCTCGCCATGCTCGGCCCGATGCTGCGCACGACGGCACATGTAGTAGCGGCACTAGTCGCCATTGTTGTCGCTCTGCTGACCACGACCGTCCCATTCAACCTCGGCCTGCTGATCGCGGGTTGCGCCGGGATGATGGCGGGCGCGCGCTGCGAAGTGATCGCTGAACGGCGGAGGGCCGCGATATGAAACCACTCGACCCGACCACGATCTGGATCGTGATCGCCAGCCTTGCGGTTGGCAGCTACGCATTGCGGTTTGTGTTTATTGGCTTTGTCGGCGGTCGGGCGATGCCGGACTGGCTGCTCCGCCATCTGCGCTATACCGCGGCGGCGATCATCCCGGCAATGGTGGCCCCGCTGGTGGTTTGGCCCAGTGCAACGGACGGGAAACCGGATGTCGCTTATATGAGCGCGGCATTCATGGCGCTGGCGGTGGGCTACATCACCAAGAACGTGATCATCGGAATCATCACCGGGGCCGCAACACTCTACGGGCTGCTCTATTTGGTAGGCTAACGCCTATCCCTGAGCCTGCTGGTTCAGTGCCGTGTTGCCTTCGGTAAGGCCCTTTTGCAGGTCCTCATCGTCATTCTCGTAATAGCGGTCGGTCACCACACCCGGGATTTGCTCAAACTGCTCTTGGAGTTTGACAGGCTGATAGACGACATCGATCTGTTCAAACCCCGGCACCTGTTTGAGAAGGCGCGCCGTGGCATTTGAGCAAAACGCGCCCATCACCCGGCCATTCTGTTTCGCCAGTTGCAGCGCAATCTCGGCCTGTTCCGGCGTCACTTCGACCCTTTGGCGCACCACATGGTAGGTGCTGCGCGCATGAGCACCGCGATAAGCCTGTTCGACCCCAGGGGTGATCCCGTACAGAACGTCGTTATATTCTGGTACAATATCAGCATGGAACGAGCCCGCCGGATCAAAGATCACCCGTTCGCTACCATTGATAAGCAGTGATGAATGACCGCCGCCCCCGGTCCGGTTATTCACCATCGTATAGAGGGTCAGGTAGGCAGGGCCCGGATCACGATAGGATACCGCTGCGATGGTTTGCGGATCAGCATTGGGTGCGCTTTGGGTGCAACCGACAAGCGTCAGCGCCACGGCGCAGGCCAGAAGCGGGCGGTACAAGGGGAAATCCTGCTTGATCAGGTGGCGAATACGGCCAGGAACACCAGCACACCCAGGATCGCAACAACGCTCCAGGTGGTAAACTTGATGAACCCGTCAAAGGTCGAGATTTGATCTTTGATGTCCATTTCGCCGTGTTTGTGTTCTGCCATGGGTCACTATCCTATTCGCGTGTTGTTTGCTGGATACTGGATTCGCGGTCCCGTGTCACCACGTCAATCGCGCGCAGGGGTGCTCCAGCCAAAGGGGTCGCAGGTGGGATAGCCGTAGCCCCACCGCCATGGCAGGCCAGAGCAGGGCCCGCCTCCGAACCGCACCGCAAGAAACATTGCCCCGGCAATATTCGCATAGGCCTGCCGCACGGTGTCTGTAGAGACGTCATATCGTTTCGCGAGCGCCTGTTCCTGGTCTGCGCCGGTGGCGATCACGCAGGCGCGCAAGGCCTGATCGGCACGCAACCGAGCGTCATAGCTCTGATCTGCCTCCACGGTGTTCGAGGCATTGTGATAGGCGCGGTCATGGGTGACGCAGCATGCTTCCCAAGGCGGAGCACCCTCAAAGCTCTCCTCGAAATCAGGAAAGGTATCAGCGACCAGTTCCCAACTGCTGGACAGCCCACCCGAGCAGCCATCGGTCTCGAACGGGCGTAACTCAGCTACGGCTCGAAGCTCCATCAAAGTGCGATGTGCAGGCATTTCCAGCGCTTTGCCAAATTCCTGAGCGGAGACTGGCAACGTCAGCAAAACCAGAGCGAGAGCAAAGTTACGGACTGTTGTCACGGTAGCGGCCTTGGGTCAAATCGACCCCCATTTCCTCGACAAACCACAAAAGGACCCGCTCACTGGGGCCCAGTTCCTGCCGGATGCGGATCACTTCTTTAGCCAGCGCCGGTTCGTCGGTGATCAGCCCGTCGGCCCCCAGGGAAATCATCTTGGACATTTCCAGCGGATCGTTCACCGTCCAGACATAGAAGTCCTTGCCCGCCTCCTGCACCGAGCGGATCAGGCCAGGCCGCGCGGTCGCGGTGCTGACGGCAACGAAGTTACCCTCAAGCCCTGCAAGATCGCCGACGGCGGTTGCCGCGAGTACACCAGTGCGCCAATCGGGGCGCAATTCGAGCATCTTCTGCACCGCCTGATACTTCAGGGACATGGTGGCGACCTGGTCCTGCATGCCCAGATCCTCGACGATGCCAATAACCCGGTTTTCCAGGTCCACGTCGTGGCCATAATACTTGAGCTCGATCAGCACATTGGATTTGCCCCGCGCCGCCGCCAGTACGTCGCGCAGCGTGGGCGTGCGTTCATCGGCATAGGCCGGGTCGAACCAGCTGCCGATGTCGATCTGGTCGAGATCGCCCATCGTGGCATCCCAGATCTTCAGATCGACGCCGGACAGTTTCATGTAGTCGCTGTCATGCATGACCACGACGACGCCATCCGCTGTCTCCTGCACGTCAATCTCGACCCAGTCGGCCTGATCTTCGATGGCTTTCTGCACAGATGCCATGGTGTTTTCCGGGCGCTGACCGGCAGCCCCGCGATGCGCGATCACCGCAACCGGTTTGTCATCCTGCACCCGTGCCAGAACCTTGTTGCCAACCCAGCCTCCGGCGATCACCGCCAACACCGACAGGCAAGCCGCGGCGATCAGGCGGCCCCGCATACCCGCCTGCCCCTGATGCGGCTGCAGATGCACCGGCTGTTCCAGATACCCGTCCAGCAGAACCGCCAGCGCGCCCAGTGCGGTCGCGGCCAGCACTAGCCCCAGAACCGCCCAAAGGACGATCACCGCCATGCTCAGCCGCAGCACTAGGGTCAGGCTGCCCCCTTCGGGCACCGGCATCAGGCCCAGGATTGCCCCCACGATCGCAGCGATCAGCGCGGCAATCGCCGTCCGTGTGAGGACCCATAGAACAAGCCGCAGCTTGAGCGCGGTCTGCTTGCCCTGCATCAATGACACGCTTACCGCAAATGACCCCTTGGGACTCAGATCTTCGAACAGCACCAGATGCAACGCCAACGCCCATCCCGACAGGCGCCGGATCAGGAGCCAGGCCATGATCAGCGCGAGCAGGCCGATCAGGCCTGCGGCGATCAGGAACGACGGCGGTTTGAAGGTCAGGTAATAATTGATGTCATATTCCGTCAACGTCCACCACGCGATGAACCCGGCGGCGGCGGCAAACGGCACCACCAGTCGCAACACCTGCAGCACAAGTCGCAGCGCGAACTCCAGCAACCGCGCCAGTTTTCCCAGCACCAGCCGAAGTGCCTCCGACGCTGCCTGCCAAAGATTGCTCGTCTCGACCCGCAGGCTCGCGGCCATCACGGCAAAGCCCAGAATCTCGGCCACCAGCACCACGCTGAGCGCGACAACTCCAACAACAAACCCAACCGGAGACAGCAGAAAGAACGCGATATCCTGATCGGTCAATGCTGATTGATGGGACAACGAGACGGCGAGATTTATCGCGATTGCCACCCCGGGTGCGATCAGGGCGACTGTCAGCAGGCGCAGCACCACGTAGAGCGGCACAAAGATGCGCCGTCTTGCCCAGGCATCGCCATAGGCCCGCAGCACGGCGGTCACATGCGCCATATCAGTCCCTCCGTCCGATTGGCTTCATAGGATCGGTCATCGGTCCGGAGGGCAAGCAAAACCGATCAGCCAGTGCTATTTTCCAGGTCAGCCGCCAATCGGAAACCGATACGATTTGCCGGTTCTTCCTCTGACGGGATCGGCAGCGCGCGCAACATCACGTTCAACTGGCTTACATGCTGGACCAGTTGAGTTTTTGCGCCGTTTCCATCGCTGCCATAGAAGGTGACTATGTCGGGATCGTAATACCCCATTCCCTCGATCCGCAGCACACCGGCATCGCCGCCGGTAAAGCCCATGGCAACCTCATGCTTGGCATCAAGCTGCTTTTCAAAGTTGCGGATATAGATGATCAACCGCTCATAGGCCCATTGCGCCGGGCTTTTCTTGTGCGTCGGTTCCCGCACCGGATGCGGGCCCTGATCTAGCCGCGCAGGGCTTTCGGGGTCGGCGTGTACCTCGTGGCAGCGCGGCAGGGCATCAGCCTCGATCGCCTCTGCCGCTGTCTCGATCTGGTCACCCATTCCTTACCCCTTGCGCTGATACAGCCAGGCCCCGTCGGCCCGGCGGACACGGTCCACCGCTCCAATGTGATAAAGATGGTTAAGATGCGCAACCGCTTCGACTAGAGCCAACCCATACTCGCCCTCACCGATACTGCGCTTGAAGAGCGGCAAAAAACACTCCGAGGCCGCTTTGGGAACGTCCAAATGCTCCTTCAGCCGGTCAAGCGCGCTGTGATGGTTGTCGATCAGTTGCCGCATCCGAAACGGTAACCCGGTGAAGGGCAGCTTGTGCCCGCCCAGCGCCAGATGACCGGGTTGCGCCAGACCGGACAGCCGCTCGCAGCTTTCCAGCCACTCGGCCAGAGGGTCGGCCATCGGCTCGGTCGGGTAAACGCCAATATTGGGGCTGATCGAGCTGAGGATCTGGTCGCCCGTAAGCACCAGATCACCCTCGCGGCTCCATAATGTTGCATGTTCGGGCGCATGTCCGTTGCCGGTATGGATATCCCAGTCGCGCCCGCCGATCCGGATGTGCCCACCTTGTTTGATCCGGGTAAAGCCCAGCGGCATCGGATAAACCATGTCGGCGAAGTTGAAAGGGCGCTGCGCCATGCGCGCCTCGAGAATCTCCGGCGCCATCCCGGCGCTGCGATAGAAATCCAAGGTCTCTTCAGGCCAGACGTCCTGCACGTCCAGTGTCAGCATCCGGGCAAACAGCCAGGCTGTTCGGGTGGTGACCAGCTCCGCGTCAAATTCGCTCTGGAACCAACCTGCATTACCGACATGATCAGGGTGGTGATGGGTGACCAGAACGCGGCGCACCGGTTTGCCCGCAAGCGGCCCGTCGATCAGCCCCTGCCAGATGGCGCGGGTTTTCTTCGACGAAAATCCAGTATCGACCAGCGTCCAGCCGTCACCATCATCCAGTGCATAGACATTCACATGATCCAGTTTCATCGGCAGCGGGAGGCGCATCCACAGCACGCCTTCGGCCACTTCGACCGCTTCGCCTTGTGCAGGCGGCTCCGACCACGGATATCGAATACCGGTTTGAGCTTGACCGTCCATCATGCAGCCAGATCGTCGGCGCTGAGCGCATATAGGTCAGCCGCACCGTTCTGCGCCTGCGCCAGCAAACCAGAATGCTCTGGCAGCAGTGCATGGATATAGAACCGTGCCAACTTGGCGCGCGGCCCTTCGGGGTCAGACAGCGCGGCGACCAGATGATAATGCGCCCCCAGAACACGCGCAAAGGCGCGCAGGAAGGGTAACGCGCCTGCGAAGCGGTCGTTCATGTCGCCTTGCGCAACCATCCACTCCGTTGCCTCTCGCAGCGATTCCGAGGCTTCCCAGACCGGACCAGCCAATTCGGGCAGGGTCGCGCGCGCCATCTCGGCGTGATCCTCGATCTCGTCCAGCAGGCTGGCGGCAGCGTCACCGCCATCCATCATCTTGCGCCCCACCAGATCCATCGCCTGGATGCCATTGGTGCCTTCGTAGATCGAGGCCACTCGCACGTCGCGATAGAATTGCGCGGCGCCGGTTTCCTCGATGAACCCCATGCCGCCATGCACCTGCACGCCGGTTTCCGCCACGCGCATGCCGGTCTCGGTCCCAAAGGCCTTGGCAATCGGTGTGAGGAAAGCCGCTCGCGCGATCCAGTCCTTGTCAGCCGTCGCGTGGCCCATATCGATGGCACCGGCGCAGGCCAGCAAAATGGCGCGCGAGGCAAAGACATCGGCCCGCATCTCCATCAGCATCCGGCGCACATCCGCGTGATCGATGATGGTGCCGGTCGGCGCACTCCGCCCTTGCTTGCGGTCCTGCGCGTAGGCCAACGCGTGCTGATAGGCCCCCTCGGCAACGCCGACACCCTGACCGCCGACACCCAGACGTGCATTGTTCATCATCGTGAACATGGCCGCCATGCCTTTGTGCGGCTCACCCACAAGCCAGCCCTTGGCCCCATCATACTGCATCACGCAGGTGGGTGAGCCGTGCAAACCCAGCTTGTGCTCAAGTGAGACCACCTTCAACGTATTCGCCACACCGGCCTCGCCGTTTTCATCCGGCAGGTTGCGCGGCACCAGGAAGAGCGAGATGCCCTTGGTGCCGGGCGCGGCATCGGGCAGACGCGCCAGAACCAGATGGCAGACATTGCTGGTAAAATCATTGTCACCCCAACTGATGAAGATCTTCTGCCCCGTTACCGCATAGGTGCCGTCGCCATTGGGCTCGGCTCGCGAACTGAGCGCCCCCACATCCGACCCTGCCTGCGGCTCGGTCAGATTCATCGTGCCGTTCCACTCGCCTGAGATCAGTTTCGGCAGGTAGAGCGATTTGAGTTCGTCGCTCGCATGGCTTTCCAACGCCTCGATTTGGCCCTGAGTCATCAGCGGCGCGAGTTGCAGCGACAGGCAGGCGGCGCTTATCATCTCGTTCACCACAGTGGTCACGGTCATCGGCAGCCCCATTCCGCCGAACTCAGGTGCGCTGCTCATGCCGACCCAGCCGCCCTCTGCTATGGCCTTCCAGCCCTCGTCAAAGCCCGGCGGGGTACGCACAACACCGTTTTCCAAAACCGCCGGGTGCAGATCACCGGGGCGGCGCAGGGGTTCCAACACCTCTTGGCACATCTTTCCCGCCTCGTTGAGGATCGCGGAAACCACATCACGGTCCGCTTCTGCAAAACGGTCGGTTGCGGTCACCTTGTCGAGACCTGCCACATGATAAAGGAGGAATTCATAGTCTGAAAGCGGCGCAGTGTAGGGCATGGGAACCTCGGTCACATATGGCGCGCATGTCATACGGACCACGCGACGCCTGATTCAATCGCTATTGAACTTGGTTTGGTAAATAACTAACCGGCACCTTGTCACACGCAACAAAAACGCCGCGTCATCCGCAATGAGAAGCCAAAAAACCGAAAACCTCGGCGCCACCAAGACCGATATCGCGCGCGCCGCCGAGCTGTTGAGCGCGGGCGGACTGGTCGCGTTTCCGACCGAGACGGTCTATGGACTGGGGGGTGATGCGCGCAATGATCGAGCGGTGGCCGCGATATATGAGGCAAAAGGGCGGCCAAGTTTCAACCCGCTGATCGCCCATATCTCCTCGGTGCAGGCCGCCCGACGCTATGTGGCGTGGTCGGATCAGGCCGAAGCGCTGGCGCGGGCGTTCTGGCCGGGTCCGCTGACGTTGGTCCTGCCCCTATTGCCGGGGCACGGCATATCGCCCCTTGTCACCGCGGGGCTCGACACGCTTGCGGTGCGGGTGCCTGCCCATCCGGCGGCCCGCGCGTTGTTAAGCGCGTTTGACGGCCCGGTCGCCGCACCCTCGGCCAACCCATCGGGTCGGATCAGTCCGACCACCGCCGCACATGTCAATGCAGGACTTGAAGGGCGTATCGATGCGGTTCTGGACGACGGCCCCTGCACAGTCGGGCTGGAATCAGCGATCCTGGGCATGTTCGACCGACCAGTCTTGCTGCGACCCGGCGGCATCAGTGCCGATGCGATCGGGCGCGTGCTTGGAACCGCACCGAAACAGAACACCGAATCCGGGAAGATCACCGCCCCGGGACAGCTACAGTCGCATTACGCGCCGACTGCCAGCGTTCGCCTCAATGCCTCGGCCCGTCGCGACGGCGAGATTCTGCTGGGGTTTGGCGAGATGGACTGCGATCAGAACCTGTCACCATCAGCAGATCTTACGGAAGCGGCGGCTCGGCTGTTTGCGGCGCTGCATGACCTCGACCGGATCGGGCGTCCGATTGCAGTTGCGCCGATTCCGGATGAAGGCCTTGGGGCCGCGATCAACGACCGACTGCGCCGCGCGGCTGCACCGCGCACCGGCTAGGTCAGGCGTGCCCGGCACTCGCAGACAAGGTCAGCGCGTCAATACCCAGCAGTTTCAACGCGGCTTCCCATTTCCGATCGTCGGCAATGTCAAAAACCAGTGCCGGATCGGCTTCGACCGTCAGCCAGCCATTGTCGCCAATCTCTCCTTCCAACTGGCCCGGTCCCCAGCCCGAATAGCCCAACATCAGTAAGCTCCGTTCGGGGCCACTGTCCTTGGCGATGTCTTCAAGGATATCAAGTGTCGCGGTCATGCTGAATGCAGCATCCACGTTCATCGAATGCAGATTCGCGTCGTAATCGGTAGAGTGCAGGACAAAGCCGCGCGCGGTTTCAACCGGCCCACCGAACCGCACAGGTGTGTCATTGACGACCGGAATTTCGCAGGGAATGTCCAGTTGGGTCAATAGCGCCGAGACGCGCAGGTCAGCAGGTTTGTTGACGATCAGACCCATCGCGCCGTCTTCGCTATGACTGCATACAAAGACAACCGAATGTTCAAAGCGCGGATCGCCCATGCCAGGCATGGCGATCAGAAGCTGTCCGGTAAGGTCCATCATGTTCCGGCAAATCTCCTTGCTCTCTCAACAATGGCTCCGCCCGCTGCCAGACGCAAGAGCAGCGGCAACGGTGGGTTGAAATTACCGTCACTGACCTTAACGTGACTTGGAATTTCTCCGGTCGGCGCGCATCTAGGGACCATGATGAAACATGCATTCCCATTTCTGTTGTTCACCGCGCTGGCGGCCACCCCGGCCCTGTCGCAGAACATGGACGACATCGCCCAGCTCGATGTGCTGGACGGCGGGCAGACTGAACGTGGCACCTATCTGGGTGCGTTGCGCCTGACCCTTGCCGATGGCTGGAAAACCTACTGGCGCGCGCCCGGGGACGCCGGAATACCGCCAAGCTTTGACTGGGGTCCCTCTCGCAATCTGGGCGGTATCGAGATCACCTGGCCAAGCCCCGAAGTGCAAGATCAAAACGGAATGCGCACCATCGGCTATACCGAACAACTTGTGCTGCCGATCGAGATCTCACCCCGGAACGCCAACAAACCGGTTCGCCTGCGCGGCAGCATCGATGTCGGCATCTGTAAAGAGGTCTGCCTGCCCGCTACGTTCGACTTCGACCAAAAGCTCGATGCCAATGCAGAGCGCAATCCGGCGATTGCTGCGGCCTTCGCGCAGCGCCCCTATTCCAGCAAAGAGGCTGGTGTGACCTCGGTCTCCTGCCGTCTAATGCCGACCGGTCAAGGCGTCCGCATCAAGGCACAGATAGCGATGCCATCCGCAGGCGGCACGGAGGTCGCCGTGTTCGAACCCGGCGATCCATCGATTTGGGCGGCACCATCCGAAACCCGGCGGCAAGGCAACACGCTGATCTCCACCTCGGAATTTGTCGCCGAACGTGGCGGACCGATGGCACTGGATCGGTCCGAGATTCGCATCACGGTCCTGGGCTCGAACCATGCGGTAGATATTCAGGGCTGTCCGGCGGCACCGGAATGACGCAGGTTCCAAGGATCGGCGCATTGGCGGTGCTGCTGCGGCATGACAAGGTGCTGCTGGCGAGGCGGCGCAACAAACCCGATGCAGGTCTTTGGGGGTTTCCGGGTGGTCACGTTGAATGGGGCGAAACCGTACTTGAGGCTGCGACCCGAGAATTGCTTGAGGAGACGGGCATCCACGCCGAGCCAATCGACTACCTGACCAATCTTGATCTATTGCGGTACAGCGAGGACGGCACCGTCGAATTGCATTACCTGCTGGTCGGTGTGGCCTGCCGCCACATCGGTGGAACCCTTCAGGCGGCTGACGATGTTTCGGACGCCCGGTGGTTCGATACTGAAACAGTATTGGCCGGAGACCTTCCGATGAGCGCCCGTGTCGCCGACTTGTTGCGACTGGCGCTCAGGAGCGGGTTCTGGTGAACCTCGCCGCGTAAAGCGCCGAAGTCAGCCAGCTTAGCAGCAGGATCAGCAATGCCCCGGCAAAGAACAGGAGCAAACCGGTGCGCATACCGCCCCCGGATGTGAGACTCGCCAGTGGTGCGGGTAGTGCGCCGGTGATCAAGGGCCAGATCATGGTGGGGATCAGCCAGCTCAGCATGGCGAACCCGCTGATCAAGGTCGCCAGTCGGATTCGCAGGTCAGAGATGCGCAGCGCGCGGCGCAAGGCGCTGACGGGACGTCCGACATCGCGCTGCACGGCGATCAATGCCGGCACCAGCAACAGCACCATGAAGACGCCAAATCCCAGCCCATACACCAGTGTGATCACCGTGGGTTTCAGAAACTGCGCTTGCTGCGATCCCTCGTATAGCAAGGGCGTCAGCCCCAGAACCGTAGTCAGCGTGGTCAGCATCACCGGCCGCAACCGGTCCGCCGCGCCTTCGATGATCGATGGAACAAGGCCGCGCTCTTCTGCGTATTGATCAATCGTCGTCACCAGCACGATGGAATCGTTGATGATGATCCCGGTCATACCCAGCAGCCCCACCACGGTGAACATGCTCAGTGGGACATCCCACAGGTAGTGTCCCCAAATCGTACCCACGAGGCCAAACGGGATCACCGCCATCACCACCACCGGCCGGGTCCAGCTGCCAAAGACCCAGGCCAGAACCAGATAGATGCCGGACAGGCACAGGATCAGGCCGGTGCGTGCTTCGGCCAGGAACTGGTCCTCCTGTTCGCTCAGCCCCGCAAGCCGCCATTCGACCTGTCGCGTGCTCGCGATTTCAGGCAGAATCTCGTTGCGCAGCGCGGTCTCGATCTCGGTCGCGCGGGCGGGGTCGTCTTCGGAAATGTCACCGGTGACCGAGATCACCCGCACGCCGTTTTCGCGCCGAACGGTCGAAAAGCCGGTCCGTTGCTGAACCGATACGATATCGGCCAGCGGCACATAGGTCCCCTCGGGCGAGCGCATCAGCGTTCGCTCCAGAAAATCGGCGGTCAGTTCGTTCTCGGGCAGCTCCACGCGAATCTCGGCGCTGCGGGGCCCGTCAGGATAGGTCGCAGCCTCGATCCCGTTCAATCGGTTACGCAAGGCACGGCCCAGCGTCTCGATGGTAAAACCCAGCGCCTGACCCTGTGCAGTCAGGTCCAGGATCACCTCTTCCTTGTCATAGGCCAGATTGTCCTCGACCGCTGACACTTCCGGGTAACGCAAAACGGCGGCCTGCAAATCCTCGGAGGCGGCCTTTAGCGTAGTTACATCGGCACCAAAGAACTGCACATCCAGAGCATCGCCACCGGGCCCGGCGCGCCAGCCCCGGAAACTGACCACCTCGGTCAGCGGATGGCGGCGTAGCTCTTCTTGCAGCGCTGCGACAAATTGGAAGCTGGAATAAGGAACGTCGTTGTCGTCAAGGCGCAAATCGGCATCGATCAGCTCGATCGAGATCCCACCCAGCAGATCGGTTTCCTTGCCCTCCATACCCGACAAGGCCCGTCCAGCATTCCCGCCGATCTCGACCATGACATAGTCGACCGGGTACCAGCCGTATTCCTGCTCAAGACGGGTTGCGACCTCGTCCGTGGCGCGCTGCATTTCTGCCAGCATGGCCATCGTGTCGGCCCGACTCGCGCCTTCGACCATGGCAATGTTGCCGGTCACCGAACCGCGTTCGGGCGCGTTAAAGAACCGCCACTGCACATCGCCCTGAATGAAAAGCGCAACCTGGCTGGCTAGCAGCACCATTGCGCCCGAAATCACCACATATCGGGCCCGCACCACCCAACCCATGAGGGGACGGAACCAGGTGTCACGCACCCAGCGAAAGCCCCGGTTCACCACCCGGTTCGGCGCGTCATACCAATGCTGCTTCGCCGAATGGGCGATGGCATGAGACATATGGTTTGGCAGGATCAGGAAGCATTCGACCAAAGACGCCGCCAGAACGGCGATCACCGTGAAGGGAATATCCTGGATCAACTCTCCGAACCGCCCGCCGATAGCCGTGAGCCCGAAAAACGCGATGATCGTGGTCAGGGTCGCCGCAAGAACAGGCATGGCCATGCGCTGCGCCGCGCGCTCGGAGGCCACAACGGGGTGTTCGCCCAGCCGTCGCGCCCGAAAATCCGCATGTTCGCCCACGACAATGGCGTCATCCACCACGATGCCCAGTGTGATGATCAGACCAAAGAGGCTGACCATATTGATGGTCAGCCCGCCGATATACATCAACGCAATCGCCGCGAACATGGCCGCAGGAATGCCAGCCGCCACCCAGAAGGCGATGCGCGCATTGAGGAACAGAAACAGCAGGCAAACCACCAGGCCAAGCCCCACCAACCCGTTGTCGAGCAGAATGTTGAGACGCCCGGTAATCGCCTCGGCCCGCGTGCGGATCAGCTCGACCGTGACACCCTGCGGCAGGCTAGCCTGCATTTGCGCGGCCACCTCTTCGACCACACGTTGGACGTCGATTGCATCACCGCCATCGGCGCGGTCAATGCGGATCGACATGGCCGGGTCGTCGCCCACAAAATAACTGCGCTCTCGATCCACCCCCTCGACCCGGATGGTTGCCAGATCACTAACCAGCAGCTTCGATCCGTCCGGGTTCGAGCGCAGAACGATGCTCTCGATATCCTCGGGCGCACGTTTTTCGATACCTGTGCGCACCCGCGCATTGGCACCGGTGACGTCCCCGGCAGGGTTGGTATCCACCTCTGCCGCAATGGCGTCGGCGATCTGCGCCATCGTGATATCGTTGGCGATCAGCTGCATCGTGGGAACTTCGATGATGGTGCGCGGCGCGGCGGCGCCGCGAATGGTGGTGCGCGCCACCCCAGCAGCAAACAGGCGGGTCACCAACTCGTCTGCCAGCAGCCCAAGCTGCGCTGGCTCGATAGGGCCGGTTATCACAACGTCGGTCACACGGTCACGCCATCCACCGCGCCGGACCTTTGGCTCTTCTGCGTCTTCGGGAAGCGTGGTTAGACCGTCCACCGCTGCCTGAACATCGTCCGAAGCACGGGACATATCCCAGCCGGGTTCAAACTCCAGCGTCAGGTCGGCACGCCCCTCTCGCGAGCTTGCCTCAGAGGCAGAAACACCATCAAGCGCCAGCAGCGTGGGCTCCATCACCTGGACAATGGCGCTGTCCACGTCCTCCGGCCCGGCGCCGTCCCATTCTACGCTGATGCGTATGTCTTCGATGATCACATCAGGAAAGAACTGCGCCCGCATATTCGGGATCGCTGCCGCGCCAAGAACCAGCAGAACCACAAGCAACAGATTGGCCGCAGTGCGATGGCGGGTGAAGTAGCTAAGCAGCCCGCCCGCCGCGCCTGGGATCTCGCGGACCATCGCGGCTTACCCTCCCATCCGGGATTCGATCCGCAACACCAGATCTTCGGGCACGCGCAGTTCGGCCAGCTGCCCCAGCACCTGCGCCTTCATATCCGGCGGCATACGGTCGCTGTTTTCGACAAAAGCCACCAACCGGGCGCGGCGCTCATCGCTGAGTTCCAGCAGTGACACGGCCGGGACCGCCTTCGCCTCGTCGCGGACAGGGCGCACTTTGGTCCCTGGCCCCAAAAGCGGTGTGCGCCCGACGATCACCTCGCGCCCGGCCAAGCCCTCACCGCGCAAGAGAACCTCGTCCCCTTGACGGCGAATAAGGCGGACGGGCAACAGCTCCAGCCGATCATCCGAACCCAGAACCAAGACCGTGCCAGCAGCGTCAAGCGCCGAGGCTGGCAGGCGCGCGACCTCCAACAGGGCGGGTTCCTCAACCGCTACGGTCACAAAGTCTCCGGGCTTGAAGCCGCGCGCCGCCTCCAGCTGCGCAAAAATCAGGCGCCCGGACTGACCTTCGCCCGCAGCTGCGCTGTCACGGCTGATGACGCCGCGCGCGGTCAGATTGGTACCGGTGATTTCCAGCGAAGCAATGACCGGGGCCGCGATCAGATCGCCCTCGTCATCAAGCAACCTTGCATATTGCGCGGTCGAGACGCGGAAGGCCACTTCAAGCGCATCAGGATCGATCAGTTCTGCGAGCTTTTCATTGGCCGAGACAAGCCGCCCCTCGACCAGATTGACGTCGTTCAGCGTACCGTCGAAGCGGGCAGTTACGGTGGTTTCCCCAAGATCGCGTTCGGCCAAAGACAATGCGCTGCGCGCCCGCATCAGGCGCGTCTCGGTCTGATCCACCCTTGCTTCGGCCTGTGCAACCGCGATCCGGCGGGCCAGCACCGCCTGACGGGACGAAGCGGCCTCCAGCTCAGCCGATTCAACCGCCGCAGCGGTGCCGACGCCACGCTCTGCCAGATCAAGCTGTCGTTGCAAGGCCTTGTCGCGCAACTCGGACTGATCGATGGCAGCCTGCAATTCGTCCTTTGCCAGAACGAGGGAGCGTTCGGCATCGCGCTCTTCGGCCTCGGCATCCATCATGTCGGAGGACGCACGATCCCACTCGGTTTGTGCATCCGCCGGATCAATGCGCAACAGCACATCGCCAGCGCTGACATTCCCGCCTTCCTCGAAATCCGGCGAAAGCTCCAGCACGCGCCCGCCTGCCGCGGCGCGCAGTTCCAATATGCGCCGGCTTTGCACCTGACCAAACGCTTCGAGAACCGGTATCACATCTTGCAATTCGGCTGTTTCGACATTGACCGCAAACACCCGTTCGCGAACCTCGACGGGCCGCGCCTTGTCGGCCAGGCTTGTCCGAACCGCGTCAAAAACCAGATGGCCGGCATATAAAAGCAGGGCCAGTGTCATCGACACCAGAAAGACGCCAAGCAGACTCTGGCGTAAAAACCGCATCTTACATCCCTCTCCGGTGCCTTCTCACTGCCTCACCAAAGGTTAGCGGGCCTGTCGAGTTTGCCAACCCCATCGACACCTACAAGGCCTTGAACGTTCGAAGAGTTTACTTCCGTCGCAGATGTTCGTCCAATCTGGGCATAATCTCGACGAAATTGCAGGGGCGGTGACGATAGTCGAGCTGTTTTTGCAATATTCCATCCCAGGCATCCTTGCAGGCGCCGGGACTGCCCGGTAGCGCAAAGAGGTAAGTGCCGCCCGCAACCCCACCGGTTGCCCGTGACTGAACGGCGGATGTGCCGATCTTTTCCATTGATATCAATGTGAAGACTGTGCCAAACGCCTCGATTTCTTTTTCATAGACATCCCTGTGCGCCTCGACTGTCACATCACGGCCCGTCAGCCCGGTCCCCCCGGTCGAAATCACCACGTCGATCTCGGGATCCTGCACCCAGGCCCGAAGTTGGGCGGCGATCTCGGCGCGCTCGTCGGGCAGGATTTTGCGGTCCGCCACCGAATGGCCCGCGCCCTCGATCCGGTCCACAAGGGTTTGCCCGGATTTGTCCTCGGCTATCGAGCGGGTGTCCGAGACCGTGAGGACTGCAATACGCACGGAAAGAAACTCCATGCTTTCGTCAATGCGCGACATCTGTGGTCATGCCCTTTCCAATATCGCCAAACGAACGGCAAGCGCTGCAAAAATGCCGCCGCTGACCCAACCAAGGACGCGCCCGGCGCGGGCATTGCCGATAAGATGCCTGCTGGCGCCACCCGCCATCAGCCCAACGCCTGCATTGATGACAAAACCACCCAGCGCGATCACCCCGCCAAAGATCAGGAATTGCGGCAGGATCGGACCTGAGGTCGGGTCGACAAATTGCGGGACAAAGGCCAGCACGAACAGGATCACTTTCGGATTCGTCAGGTTGACCAGTAGGCCCTCGCGAAACGCGTGCTTGGCCGGTTTCGCCGGCGCATCCGGTGGCGTGGCACCGCTGCGAATGGCGGACCAGGCAAGCCACAGTAGATAGCCCACCCCAACCCAGCGGATCACGTCGAAGAGCCACGGCAACGCGGCCACCGCCGCGCCCAGTCCAAGCCCGGCAAGTAACACATGGACAAGCGAGCCAAGCGAAATCCCCGCGCTGGCCGCTATCGACGCTCCGGCACCGGAGCGAAGCCCCTGACCGAAACAGAACATCATATCCGCCCCGGGCGTGAGATTGAGCGCCAGCGCGGCGGGCAGAAAGGCAAGCAACACAACCGGATCAATCATGCACCAACCTCGAACCAGTTGACGGTCGGACCCAGATTGGCCACCTGCGTGACTCCGATCCGGCCCCGCGCGCCCCAACTGTCATGAATATGCCCGCAGACGGACAGTTCGGGCTGCAGCCGTTCGATTGCGTCGCGCACGGCGGTTGATCCAACCGAAACCCCCTGCGAGGTGACATCCCCTGCCCCTTTGGGCGGGGAATGGGTGATGAGAACGTCAGCACTTTGGCAGCGATCCAGAAGTTCCGCCGCCTCGGCCTCGCTCAGATCGCAGGACCATGATCCAAATGGGGTTTCTGGAACACCATAGCCAAGCCCGAATAGTAGCAGCCCATCCACATCGACGGCCTGACCATGCAGCACATGGACCCCATGCGGAGCCGCATCAACAAGCTCTTCTGCGCTTTCGGCGTTACCGGGCACCAGAACCAGTGGTGCCGATATACCCGACAGCATCTCCATCGCCTCTGACAACCCCTGCCGCATATTGCAGAAATCGCCAGCCCCGATCACCAGCTCCGCCTCGGCGCTGGCCGCGACGATCTCAGCGGCGCGGTTGCGGGCCATATGCAGATCGGAAAAGGCCAGAATGCGCATCTCAGAGCCCTTCCAGTTTTGCGTTCAATTCAAGCAGATCGGCCCAGGCCTGCCGCTTCATCTGCGGCTGACGCAGCAGGTAGGCGGGGTGGAACATCGGCATGACCGGCAAGTCCATCGCCTGATCCCAATTGCCGCGCAACCGCGTGATGCCACGCTTTCCCAAAACCGCCTGGCAACTGATATTGCCCATCAGCACCAGAACGTCGGGCTTTGCCAGCGCCACATGCCGTTCAAGAAACGGCTTCATCATCCCGATCTCTTCCGGTTTTGGATCGCGATTCTGTGGCGGACGCCAAGGTAAAACATTGGTTATGTAGACCGAACTGGCGCGGTTCAGCCCGATCGCCTCCAACATCCGATCCAAAAGCTGCCCGGCGCGACCAACAAAGGGCTTGCCTTCGCGGTCTTCGTCGCGGCCCGGCGCCTCTCCAATGACCATCACGCGGGCACCGGGTGTGCCATCGGCAAATACAAGCTGGCGTGCGCCTTTCTTCAGCTCGCAGAGATCAAACGCCTCCATCGCAGCCCTGAGTTCAGCCAGTGACCCGGCGGATGTTGCGGCCTCTTTTGCCACCGAAACCGGATCGCGCGTGGCGGGTTTCTCTGGTGTCTGCGCAGCGGCTGCGGCATTGGGCTGCGGCGCTTTCTCGGCCAGCGCGTAGCGGTCGACCGGCGTATCGGCGATCGCATCTGTTGCGCCCAGTTCCACCTGCCATTCCAACAGGGCCTTTGCCGCATATGGGTCAAACACCGATTCCATGGGCGCCAGTCTAAACTCTAAGTGATCGGAGGAAAGTCGATAAGCGCTTGTCAGCCGCCTGTTCTGCCCCGAGCATGCTGGCATGACCCGCTTGCTTGCCATGTTCTGGTTGTTTCTTCTGGTATGCTGCGCCCTGCCCGCCTCGGCGCAGGGCCTTGGAGAGTGTCGGGCCGGACAATTCCAATGCGGGGCCAGCAATTGCTGTGGCGCCGGTGAAAGCTGCAGCTTTGACGGCCATTGCATACCGCTTGGCGGCAATTACTGCGGCGGCGGGCGCAGTTGCCCTGCCGGTCAGCTTTGCATGAATGGCGGGCTGCGCTGTGCGCCCCATGGATCGACCCAATGTGCCGATGGGACGGTCTGCACGCCGGGCACAATCTGCGCGGGCGCGGGCAGATGCAAACCCAAGCCAGGCACGCAGGACATCCAACGACCGGTTGACCGCTCGGACCCCGGCGGTTGTTTGCCGGGGCGCTGTCCGCGCGCGGGATGGTTTCTGTGCGAAGAGACGGAGTCGCAATGCCGTCCGGGCTTCAAGTGTTCACGGGGGCGTGGCTGTGTTCCGGTCAAAGCGGTGGATTGCGGCTATGGCCGCTGGTGCAGGCCGGGCCAGCAATGCGGAGAAGATGGCGCGTGCCTTGATGTGGCAGATTGAAGCGGGTGGGATATTGCTCCGCCCCACCGAGCTTTCTATAAGCGCTGGCAACACCGGTTCGGAGCCAAGCCATGTCTTTTGCCCATCGTCATCTTCTTGGCATCGAACAACTGTCCCAATCCGACATCACAACAATCCTCGATCTGGCCGAGAAATACGTCGAACTGAACCGGCAATCGCTGAAGCACGCGGATGAGTTGGCGGGCCTGACCCAGATCAACATGTTCTTTGAAAACTCCACCCGCACGCAGGCGAGTTTCGAACTGGCAGGAAAACGGCTGGGCGCGGATGTGATGAACATGGCCATGCAGGCCAGCTCAATTAAAAAAGGCGAGACGCTGATCGACACCGCCATGACGCTCAACGCGATGCATCCCGACCTGCTGGTGGTGCGCCATCCGCAATCGGGGGCGGTAGACCTGCTGGCGCAGAAAGTGAACTGCGCCGTGCTGAACGCGGGCGACGGGCGGCATGAACACCCCACCCAAGCACTGCTGGACGCACTGACAATCCGCCGCGCTAAGGGAAGGCTGCACCGATTGACCGTTGCGATCTGCGGCGATGTCGCTCATTCCCGCGTCGCCCGGTCCAACCTGATCCTGCTTGGCAAGATGGAAAGCCGCATCAGACTGATCGGCCCACCTACCCTGGTGCCCGGACATTTCGCCGAATTCGGGGCGGAATTGTACGAAGACATGGGTGAGGGGCTCAAGGATGCAGACGTCGTCATGATGCTGCGGCTTCAGAAAGAACGCATGGATGGTGGCTTCATCCCGTCGGAGCGGGAGTATTACCACCGCTATGGGCTGAACGCCGAAAAGCTGAAGCTTGCCAAACCCGACGCCATCGTCATGCATCCCGGTCCGATGAACCGGGGCGTCGAAATCGACGGCACATTGGCCGATGACATCAACCGCTCGGTCATTCAGGAACAGGTCGAGATGGGTGTCGCCATCCGCATGGCAGCGATGGAATTGCTGGCCCGCCACCACAGGGAGGCCGCGGCATGAGCGATCCGGTCAGCGTCGATGCAAACGAATTCGGCTATCTGCGCCTTTACGCGCTGGATGTGGCGCCAGAGCATGCGAAGTTCCTGCGCGAACCGGGCGCGGCTGAGCAGTTGCTGGGCGTCGAGGGTCTCGATTCGCGCGAGATTGAGATCTTCCCGGTCTGGGATCTCGAAGGGTTCGGCCTTTACGGGTATCTGTCAGAGGGCTGCGGCATCCCCGAGGATCAGCTCGATCAAGAACGGCTCGACAAGATCATGGGCTGGGTGATGTTGGTGCGCAGCGCCGCATTTCGTGGCAAGGCGATGGATTTGACGCTGGACAACCGCCTTGAACCGATCGGCTGCTATCGCGAGGATCGGATCGACTGGTCGGCAGAGCCACTGATCACAAAGAGCGCCGATCCATATTCGGCGCCGCGTATCCCGCCTCGCGAGGCGCGTTCCAGATCGGTCCGCATCGGTTTCACCGTCTTCTCCATCGTGATGATCCTCCTCATCGCAGGGGTGCTATGGCTGATCCTGTAACCCGGTTCTTGCCTGACAGGCAGGCCTATATCCGGGCGCATGTCTGGCTGGCCGCATTTGGCATGGCGCTGGCCATGGCCGTGCTGTGGATGCTGGGCAACCCCTATGTCTGGACGGGCGCGCCAGCCGGGTTGGCGGCCATCGTGCTGCGCGGCTGGTACATGGCCTCGGAAGAGCTAGGCGCGGTCTGGGAGGTGCGTGAGGGCGCCCTGCGCGGCCCTCTCCAGACGATCCCGCTGCATCAGATCGAGACGGTGCGCAGGATGGGCAGCGCCGTGCAGGTGATCACCAAGACCGGCGACAAGCATCTTATCAAGTTTCAGGCCGAGCCGGCGGCCACCAAAGCCGCGATTGAAGAGGCCATGACATGACCGCCACCCTGTTCACCAATGCCCGCCTTATCGACCCCGAGGCCGGAACCGATGGCCCGGGCTGGATCTTGATACAAGACGGGCGGATCGCGGATCGGGGGGAAAATGCCCCGCCCGCGACAGACGGCGAACTGGTCGATTGCGGCGGCAAATGCCTCGCGCCCGGTATCATCGATATCGGCGTCAAGGTCTGCGAACCGGGCGAGCGGCACAAGGAAAGCTACAAATCCGCAGGGCTGGCCGCGGCAGCGGGCGGGGTCACAACCATCGTGACGCGACCCGATACGCTGCCGGTTATCGACACGCCCGAAGCGCTGGAATTCGTCACCCGCCGGGCGCAGGCTGACGCACCGGTCAACGTGCTGCCGATGGCGGCGCTGACCAAGGGTCGGGAAGGCCGCGAGATGACCGAGATCGGCTTCCTGATGGATGCCGGTGCCGTCGCCTTCACCGATTGCGACCATGTTGTGACTAACACCAAGGTCTTTTCCCGCGCGCTGACCTATGCGCGGTCCTGCGGCGCACTGGTCATCGCCCATCCGCAGGAGCCGGGCCTGAGCCAGGGCGCGGCGGCCACCACCAGCAAGTTCGCGACGCTTTATGGCCTGCCAGCCGTGTCGCCCATGGCCGAGCGGATGGGGCTGGACCGCGACATCGCCCTGCTGGAAATGACGGGCGCCCGTTATCACGCCGACCAGATCACCACCGCCCGCGCCCTGCCCGCGCTGGAACGGGCAAAGCGCAATGGGCTCGACATCACTGCCGGGACCTCGATCCACCATTTGACGCTCAACGAGCTGGACGTGGCTGACTACCGCACCTTCTTCAAGGTCAAGCCGCCGCTACGCTCGGAAGACGACCGGCAAGCCGTGATCGAAGCCGTGCGCAGCGGGTTGATTGACATCATCAGTTCGATGCACACCCCGCAGGACGAAGAGAGCAAGCGTCTGCCCTTCGAAGAGGCGGCCTCTGGCGCGGTGGCGCTGGAGACCTTGCTGCCGGCAGCGTTGCGTCTCTACCATAGTGAGCAGTTGGATTTGCCCACCCTGTTCCGTGCCATGTCATTGAATCCGGCGCAACGGCTGGGGTTGAGTGGCGGCAGGCTAGCCCCCGATGCGCCTGCCGATCTGGTCCTGTTCGACCCCGAAACGCCCTTTGTCCTTGACCGTTTCTCCTTGCAATCGAAATCGCAGAATACACCGTTTGACGGCGAACGGATGCAAGGTAGGGTGCTGGCAACTTATGTGGCCGGAGCGGCCGTCTACCGGAGGGATTGATGTTCGCAGGCGACACTTCAACCGACGCGCTGATCTTGTGGGTTGTCGTCGGATACGGGCTGGGCTCGATCCCCTTCGGCATGGTCTTTGCCCGCCTGATGGGTTTGGGCAACCTGCGCGAGATTGGGTCGGGTAATATCGGCGCGACAAATGTGTTGCGCACCGGAAGCAAGCCCGCCGCCGCCCTGACCGTGCTGTTCGACGGCGCAAAGGGCGCAATCGCTTTACTGCTGGCGCGTCACTTCGCGGGCGAACAAGCCGCCCAGTTTGCCGCGCTTGCTGCGTTTCTGGGCCATTGCTTTCCGATTTGGCTTGGCTTTCGCGGCGGCAAAGGCGTTGCCACCTTTCTGGGTATCTGGCTGGCGCTGGCCTGGCCGGTCGGTATCGCTTGCTGCCTGACCTGGCTGGCAGCGGCTGCAATCTCGCGGATGTCCTCGGTTGGCGCCTTGGCGGCAGCGGCATCATCCACGTTCTGGGCACTCGTGTTCGGTCATGGAGAGACCTTCATTCTGGGCATCATACTGACCCTGCTGGTCTACCTCCGCCATCTCGAGAACATTGCAAGGATCAAATCCGGTACAGAACCGCGGATCGGTTCAAAGTCCTGATACATTGTGCCTTTTCCGGAGTACAGCTGCGCGCTGATGCACGGGCTTCGTTCATCAGCACACAATCAACATTACTTGTTTTGAACGTGAACGACTGAATGCGCAGTTGGGTTGCGTGACGGCAAATTCAGGGCCGCACGGAAAAACTCAGGCCTCGTCCGCTTCGCATTACCGACGGCGACCGTGGCCGCTCAGAAAAGGTTATCACCATGAACAAAATCAAAACCCTCATCAGCGGTACAGTGCTTTCCGTCGCACTTGCGACATCGGCTTTGGCCGCGGGCGTTGAACTGAACGCTTCTTCCACCGGCCTCGCGCTGCAGGGACATGATCCCGTTGCCTATTTCACGGTTGGTGAGGCAACGCCGGGCAACTGGAAAATCACTTCAAGCTACAACGACGCCACCTACCGGTTCGCATCGGAAGAAAACAAAGCCGAGTTCGAGCGCAACCCCGAAGCTTATCTGCCCGTTTATGGCGGCTATTGCGCCTTCGGTGCCGCGATGGGCTTCAAGTTTGACGGCGACCCGAACGTTTGGAAGATCGTTGATGACAAGCTGTATCTGAACATTTCCCCCGACATTCAGGAACGCTGGGAAACCGACATTCCAGGCTTCATCGAGAAGGCAAGCGCCAACTGGGAAGACATCGCCGACAAGGACCCGGCGTCGCTTCAGCAGTGATCAGGGCCCGTCACTCATGAGACGAGGCGGTGGGGAAACCTGCCGCCTCTTTTTGCATTGAGAATGCGCTATTGGCTCAGCGCCGCCGCAGCGCGACGGTCAGATGCCAGATCTCGCAGGCATATTTGTTGGTATGGTTCCGATAGAGCGCATCCAGCCTGCGGTAGAACTCCTCTGCCAGATCATCGGCGGCCTCTGCCGTCCCCCCCGAGGGTTCGAACAGCTGGGTACGCAACGTGGAATCCGCAAAGGCCTTTGTATAGCCCACATAGAGCCGCGCATACTCTGCCGGATCCCCGATCGCGTCCTTGAACAGGTCATCCGGGTTATCCGGCGCGGGCGTCACGGCAAGGTGCTCAACCTCACAGGCCCTCGCCAGTACGGGATCGCCAGTGATTGCCTCGGACGCTTCGGTTTCCGTCATGAACCACAGAGCGAAGACAAAACCGTTCAGCACCTCGGGATCGAGCAGGCCATCATTGGCCATGCTTTGCGCAACGGCTTGCAGAGCACGATAGATACCACGGCCTGCGGCGGCGGCACCGCTAGCCTCGTCTGGGTCCGGGACCGATCCGAGAGCTGACACCAAAAGGTAGCCGCCGGGGTGAAGCTCGGCCATCCGAAGGTGCAGGAAGGTGATCCAGTCGCGGCGCGCCATCTCTGCCAATTCGGAGCGAGCCTCGCCCATCAGGTCGTTGAACAGGACCGTACCGGGCGCGTTCAGACGGACTGCGTGGCTAAGCCAGTGACTTGCAAAGAAGCAGGTTCCCAGTGACACGGAGTTATCCGCAACCAATCGGTCATAGAAAGACCCAACGGCCGCCTCGACCCGCAGCGGGGCGTTGCCTTCAAGATACCCGTCGGGCCCGCTGACCAGACTGAACAACGCATTCCAGTCATTTCCTGGCTGATCGGAATGACAAACCGCAATCGGCGCATCGACAAATTGCGCACGATAGGCGGCGATGGCCGGGCGCACGGTTTCGATCGCGCTGCTACCCGGTCCGCAGCCATAATCCACCAGCCGCAATTCCGGTTCGACCCGACCAAGCTTACCCACTAGTCGCCGGATATGGGCGGCCTGCAGGATCGCATGCTGCTGCTGCGCCGCAGAGTTCCGGTTGTAGTCGACCATGCCTCCGGTGGACTTGTGTGTTTCAATCGGATCTTTGGCCATGACACCCCTCCGAGCGCGGGTCGCGCTTGTCTTTGCAGACCCTCAGCGCATCTGCTTCAATAGCTGAACTCACGATAAATTCGGGTCAGGTCACCATCCCAGTCGCCATTATAGTGATCGAGCAGTTCATCCGCAGGCACCTTGCCGGTCTCAAGGCTGTCCTTGAGCGCGTTCAGGAAATGGGTCTCATCCGGCACCATGCCGCCCGCACCCGGTTTCGCGCGCGCTTTCAGACCCGCCTCCGAGAGAGCGACCACCTCACGCGCCAGCGCGTGCATGTCGATATCTCCAACCCGCGCCTGCAACCCTTCAACCGAAGCCGCGACACGCAGCGCCTCGCGCGTTTCGGCATCCCAGCCCTTGACCAGATCCCACGCCGCATCAAGGGCGGATTGGTCATACATCAGGCCGACCCAGAAAGCGGGCAATGCACAAAGCCTGCGCCAAGGTCCACCGTCAGCGCCGCGCATTTCCATGAATTTCTTGATCCGCGCCTCGGGGAAGAGCGTTGTCAGATGATCGGCCCAGTCGCTGAGCGTCGGTGTTTCGCCCGGCAGCGCGGGCAATTCGCCCTTTAGAAAGTCGCGGAAGGACTGGCCCAAAGCGTCGTGATAGACCCCGTCGCGATAGACGAAATACATCGGCGTATCGAGGGCGTACTGCACCCAAGCTTCAAACCCGAAACCATCCTCGAAGACAAAAGGCACCATCCCGGTCCGGTCCGCGTCCAGATCGCGCCAGACCCGGCTGCGCCAGCTTTTGTGGCCGTTGGGCTTGCCTTCGAAAAACGGCGAATTGGCAAACAGCGCTGTGGCAACGGGCTGCAGCGCAATCGCCACGCGCAGTTTTTGCACCATGTCCGCCTCGGAAGAAAAATCGAGATTGACCTGCACGGTTGAGGTGCGCCGCATCATCACCCGGCCCATCGTGCCGACCTTTTGCATGTAGCTGTCCATCAGCTTGTAGCGGCCCTTGGGCATCAGTGGCATCTCATCATGGGTCCAGATCGGCGCGGCACCCAGCCCGATGAAACCCACGCCGATCTTGTCTGCAATATCCTTGACGTCACGCAGATGCGCGTTCACCTCATCACAGGTCTCGTGAATGGTTTCCAATGGTGCGCCGGACAGTTCCAGCTGGCCGCCCGGTTCCAAGCTGACATTCGCCCCGTCTTTCTCAAGCCCGATCAGCTTGCCGCCCTCTTCGACGGGGGCCCAGCCATGACCGTCGCGCAGCCCCTCAAGCACTGCCAGAATCGAGCGTTCGCCCTCAAAAGGCAGCGGTTTCAGCGTGTCCTTGCAATAGCCGAATTTCTCGTGCTCGGTCCCGATCCGCCATTGGTCTTTGGGTTTGCACCCGGCCTCCAGATATTCGGCCAGTTGCTCGTGCCGTTCGATCGGCCCGCCGCCGGATTGGGGAATGGACATGGCTCGCTCCGATGCTGACTGCTTCGCTTAATCGCCAGTCGTGGTCACAAACGCGGCAACTGTCAATGCAACCGCATCTGCGGCGGGCGGCTTGATTGGCGTTCCCAGATCACAACCGGGTGTAGGGACCTGCCGCCCAGTTCTGCCAGCATGCTTTCGGTGCGCAGCCCCGGCAAAGCGGCGAACACGTCAAACAGCGCCTCTGACCCTTCGGCATTGACCGGGATGTGCAGCGATGGCTGACCGGGCTGGTGCAATACCCAATGCGCCGGTTTCGATGTCGGATCGAGCGTCAACTGATCCAGATCCGCCGCCGCAATGACCCCGCCAGTCAACGGACCGAAATAGCTGATCTGACCCTCGTCAACCAGTACAACTCCGGGCCCGCCGGTGCCCGCCCTGAACCGCGCGCGCTGAATACCTATGACGATCAAGGCAACCCCGACGATCAACAGCACCCATCCAAGCCAGGCCAGTAAACCCCCGGGGCCAATCACCCAGCTAAGGCCAACCAGCAAGAGCGCAGTTGCGACCAGCACCTCGCGCCATTTCCACAGGGTCAGCTTTGCTTCGGGGCGGATGAAACTCATCGGTCCGGCCTTTCCTTTTGACCTGTCCTGATGCTTAAAATGTGTAGCATCACGCGATCTTCAAGTCCTCCGCCAACCCAGAGAACCCTTGCGTAGAATCGGTTCACTCAATCGTCTCGGGACTGCTGAACAGGCACATCGCATAAGAGCCAATGATCTGGAAACCGATCCTTTTGTAGAGGCCCACAGCCGCCTCCGATGCGGCAAAAAGGATGGCGCGCCTCTTGCCTTGGCTGGCGGCTTCGGCCAGATGCAGTCGCAGCGCGCGCCCTGCATAGCCCTGCTGCCGCAGATGCGCAGGCGTGAAAACGCCGCCGATCTGGACCACATCGCCGCATATTGCGTTGAAACCGGTCATAGCGACGGGCGTACGCTCAACAAGAAGAGCGCGGTGGGTGTCTGCCGCGATATAGCGTTCGATATCCTGCCGGGCCAAATACCCGGCCTGAGCGGCGGGCGTACCCAATGTCTCGCGATGATAAGCCGCGCGCCAGGCGTCTATGACCTCTCGCGGGACCGATTCGAGGGGTACCAGTTCACCAGCATCCTTCTGCTCGGCCAGATCGCGAAGCGCGAGGCTCATCAGCGGCTCGTCGCTGTTGTTGTTCATGGGTCGCTCTTCCAGCCCGCAGGCCGAGAGCAATGCACGCACCTGCGACGCCTCGCCAATGCAACCGATCAAAGGCCGGCCCGCCAGCAAGGGTTTCAACTGCGCCCAGTCAGCGAATCCGGGAAGCTGCGGCAGAATCATCCCCTCGCGGGTGAATGCCAGCAACCCGTCGGTTTCCGGATCGATCCAGATGGAAAGCGCTCGCAGATGCGGGCGGTCCAGACCATATGCCCTCAGGTTCGACAAGGGAAACATCGACGTCTCGATATGACGTTCCAGAAAACTGTCGATCTTGGCGACATCCGCTTGTGTCGCGCGCCGCATCTACCAGTCCCCCAGAACCTGCTGCCAGACGGTCATCGCCGCAACGGCGGCCGTATCAGCACGCAGGATGCGCGGCCCGAGACTGACTGGATGGGCATAGTCGGCCTTGCCCAACCGCACCCGCTCTGCGTCAGAGAAGCCGCCTTCGGGCCCGATCAGGATAGCCCAGGGCCCGGGCCCCGCCGCGCGCAGGGTTTCGCCAGCACCTGCCAGCGCCTCGTCGCAGAACATCAACTGTCGATCTGCGGGCCAGTCGGCCAGTATCCGATCCAGCTTCTGTAAAGCACTCACTTCAGGCACGAAGGTACCGCCGCATTGCTCTGCTGCCTCGACCGCGTGGGCCTGCAACCTGTCCTGCCGGATGCGGTCGGAATTGGTGAAATCCGTCTGTACCGGCACGATCCGCCTTGCGCCCATCTCAGCGGCCTTTTCAACGATGAAATCGGTGCGCGCCTTTTTGATCGGCGCAAAGAGCAACCAAAGATCGGGTGGCATGTGCAGCGGCTTCGTCCGATCCATACAGGTCAGAGATCCGCCGCGCTTTCCGGCCTCTTTGATCTCTGCCCGCCACTCGCCATCGCGCGAATTGAACAGGGCAACGGACCCGCCGACCGTCAGCCGCATCACTCCGAATAAGTAATGCGCCTGATCCCGCGTCAAAGGAACCGATTGCCCCTGCCCCAGCGGGTGCTCTACATACAGCCTGATCTTTGCACTCATGAGAGCCTACATATGCAAGGCGATGCGCCAACACCAGACGGTCAGGTCTCGGACTCGGTTTCGGGCAATTGGGTCGATACTTATGCCCCCGGCTTTGCCCGCCCCTATCTGCGGCTCAGCCGCGCCGACCGGCCAATCGGCACCTGGTTGCTGCTGATCCCCTGCTGGTGGGGTCTGGCGCTGGCCATATTGGCAGGTAATGATCCGCGCATCGGCGATCTGTGGATTGCCGCGGGATGTGCCATCGGTGCCTGGCTGATGCGTGGCGCCGGATGCACTTGGAATGACATCACCGATCGGGAGTTTGACGCACAGGTCGCGCGCACACGGTCCCGCCCTATACCTTCGGGGCAGGTCACGGTGACTGGTGCCTATGTTTGGATGATCCTGCAATGCCTGCTGGCGCTACTCATCCTGCTGAGTTTCAACCGCGCCGCAATCGCGTTGGGGGTGCTCAGCCTGCTGCCAGTTGCAGTATACCCTTTTGCCAAACGGTTCACTTGGTGGCCCCAGGTGTTTCTGGGGCTGGCCTTCAACTGGGGCGCGCTGCTGGCTTGGACCGCCCATAGCGGTTCGCTGGGTTGGCCCGCGCTTTTGCTATACGCCGCCGGGATCGCTTGGACTTTGTTCTATGACACGATCTATGCCCATCAGGACACCGAAGATGACGAATTGATCGGTGTGAAGTCGACTGCACGCCTCTTTGGTCAGGACACCGCACAATGGCTGAAGTACTTCCTCGTCGCCACTGTGGCCTTGATGGGTTGGGCCGTGATTGAGGCCGCGCTTCCCGATGCGCCACTGATGGTGTTGGTCCTAGCGCTTGCGGGGCCCTGGGCGATGGGCTGGCACATGGCCTGGCAATTGCGCGGGCTTGATATCGAGGACAATGCGAAACTGCTGCAGCTGTTCCGGGTCAATCGCGACACCGGCTTGATCCCGCTTGTCTTCTTCTGCGCGGCGCTTCTGGTCTGATTGCACCCCGGCAAGCAGCCTTGTAAGACATCCGGACCCAAAGGACGACAAACCGACTCGGCCATGCGCATTTCTCAGACGTCCATCGTTGCCCTGACCTTTGCACTGGCCGCCGGGCTTTGCATGATCGCTGCCAGTTTCGCGGTGCAGGCGGTCGAGGACGCCTCGGAAATCTCGGTCCGCCGTGCGCTCGACGTGAACGGTCATGACTGGGCCGAGGTCGAGGCGGACGGGTTGCGGGTTGTGCTGACAGGAACCGCATCTGACGAAGCGACACGGTTCAACGCATTGACGGTCGTCGGGGACGAAGTCGACGCCTCCCGCGTCATCGACGAGATGCAGATCCGTCCAACCGCCAACCTTCGGGCTCCAAGGTTTTCTGCAGAGATCCTGCGAAATGACAGCGGCATCTCGATTATTGGCCTGGTTCCCTCAACGATGGATCGTGAAGCATTGATTGATCAGTTGCGGGGGATTGCCAGCAAAGGCCCGGTGACAGACCTGTTGGAAACTGCCGACTACGCCGAACCGGAAGGCTGGAAAGAAGCGGTTGATTATGCCGCCACAGCGCTCTCGGTGCTGCCGCGATCCAAAATCTCGGTCGGGCAGGATCTGGTCAGCGTCACCGCCGTTGCCGACAGCCCCGAGGACAAGACCCGTATCGAAAACACGCTGACCCGCGTCGCCCCTCAGGGCCTGCGCATCCGGTTGGACATTTCGGCCCCGCGCCCGGTCATAACGCCTTTCACCCTGCGCTTCCTGATTGATGAGGACGGCGCCCGGTTTGACGCCTGCTCCGCCGACAGCGCAGGGGCGCGCACGCAGATTGCCGCCGCCGCGCGGCGCGCGGGCGTGACCGGTGACGATGCTTGCGTCGTTGGTCTGGGCGTGCCATCGCCCAAATGGGGAGACGCCGCCGAGCTTAGCATCGATGCGTTGATCGCGCTGGGGCAAGGGTCAGTCACGATGTCGGATGCCGATATCACGCTGATTGCCGTGGAAGGCACCGATCAGGGGCAATTCGACCGAGTCATCGGCGAACTTCAGTCCGAGCTGCCCGCGGTCTTTGCCCTGCATGCCGTGCTGCCCGAACCGGTTCAGGCCGACCCGGCGGGACCGGTGGAGTTCACCGCAACACTGAGCCCCGAGGGGCTGGTGCAATTGCGTGGTCGGCTCACGGATGAGAACATGCGCCACATGGTCGACAGCTATGCCAAGGCTGCCTTTGGCTCGGACGTGGTGCACACGGCAACGCGGATTGTCCCTGACCTGCCGACGGAATGGCCGGTGCGGGTGCTGGCCGGGCTGGAAACCCTTTCGCTCATGCGCAATGGAGTGTTGACCGTGACCCCGGACAACCTGACGCTTCAGGGGGTCAGCTATCGCGAAGATGCCAGCGCCGAAGCCGCGCGTCTGCTCGCCGAGAAACTGGGCGAAGCGCAGGGTTTCGACCTGTCGATCACCTTTGAAGCGCCACCCGAACCCGCCGACAAACCGCTCGATCCCGAGGTGTGCGAAAGCCGGGTCGCAGAGATTCAGAGCGAGGCCAAGATCACCTTCGAGCCGGGCTCTGCCACCATTGCCGGAGACTCGCTGGGCACGATGAACCGGATCGCCGAAGTGCTGGATCAGTGCGGCGGTATCCGGATGGAAATTCAGGGCCACACGGACAGTCAAGGCCGCGAAGAGATGAACCAGCAGCTCAGCCAAGCCCGCGCGCAATCGGTTCTGAACGAGCTACGCGCCCGCCGGGTTCTGACGGCGAGCTACACCGCCGTAGGCTATGGCGAAAGCGACCCCATCGCCGACAACAAGACCGAAGAGGGCCGCGAAGCGAACCGGCGCATCAATTTCCATCTGATCCGCCCCGAACCAACCTCTGAGACCCAGACAGGGCTGGATGAGCTCGAACAGCAGGCAGAAACGGTAGCCGAAGACGACGCGGATAGCGGACAGGATGAGTAAATGAACAGAACCGAATTCATCATCACCACGGCGATCATCCTGTTTGTCGCCTTTGCGATGGGCTGGTTCGCGAATTGGCTGGTGCACCGCTTTACCCGCGTCCGGCAGAGCGATGTTGCGGATTTGGACCGGATGAGCCAGGAATTGCACGAAGCCGAGGAAACCCGCGATCAAGCAATCACCTACCTTCAGCAGCGCGAGGCCGAATTGAGCAATCAATTGGCCCAGACCGAAGCGGAACTACGTGCTGCCATGGAAGGGTTACGCGATGCACGTCAAGAGGCCGAAGAATTACGCGCGCGGCTCCACAGCGTCAACTGATCACCAACGGTTCAGCGCATCCTCATCCTCGTTCTTGGCGGCAACCCAATCGCTGCCGTCGCCCGAGATTTCCTTCTTCCAGAACGGCGCGCGGGACTTCAGGTAGTCCATCAGAAACTCGGCGGCCTCGAACGCATCCTTGCGGTGCCGTGCAGCGGTGGCGACCATCATGATCCGGTCACCTGGGGCCAGCCGACCATAGCGATGGATCACCAAGACATCGCTCAACGACCAGCGTTGGCGGGCCTCATCCGCAATCGCTGCAATCGCCTTTTCGGTCATGCCGGGATAATGCTCGATCTCCATCACATCCAGCGCGCCCTGCGCCAGATCACGCACCACCCCGGTAAAGGTCACGATGGCGCCGCTGGCGGTATCGCCCACCGCGAAGCGATTGGCTTCTGCGCCCAGATCAAATGGCTCTTCCTGAACCGAGACGCGCATGCGCTTATCCGCCCGTCATGGGTGGAAAAAACGCCACCTCGCGGACCCCACTCAAAGGCGCATCAAAAGCGCTCAGTTCCTGATCCAGCGCCACGCGAAGCGCCGACAGGTCGGCAAAGGCCGCCGCGTATCGCTCTTCCCGCGCGATCAATTCATCCACCAGTTCCGCTACGGTCGCAGCCTCGGTTTCAACCTTTTCCTTCGGGATGCCGATACGCTCCCGGACCCATGCAAAATAGAGCACGTCCATTACTGCGTCTCCCTCAGATGCGGCATGGCTTTATTTAAGTAATCCCAGCCGGTGATCAATGTCAGCGTCGCCGCGATCCACAGCAGCCAGAGGCCAACGCGGCCGGACCAGATCATGCCGTCCAGTTTCCAGCGCAGCCCGTTCAAATCCTCGACCGTGCCCGCCATAATCCCATCGATCAGTTGTTGGTCCATGCCATAGGATGACATGACCAGATAGTGTTCGAAAATCCCCTGACTGAACAGGACCGCAATGGCAATCATTTGCGCCGTTGTTTTCCACTTGGCCAGTTTCGTGACCTTGAGCGTTCCTGCTGTGTCGCCGAGGTATTCACGCAGCCCAGACACGAACACTTCGCGGAACAGGATAACCGTGGCGGGCAGGACCAGCCAGGGCGTCCAATGCTCGGTAGAATACCCGACGAGGATCATAAGCGCGATGACCACCATCGCCTTGTCGGCGATCGGGTCAAGCATCGCGCCGATCTTGGTCTCCTGTTTCCATGCCCGCGCCAGATAGCCGTCAAACCAGTCCGTCACAGCTGCCGAGACAAAGAGGATCAGCGCAAACCAATCCGCGTAGGGCCGGGTGAAATACAAAAACATCACAGCTAGACCCGGCGCCGCGATCAGGCGCAACACAGTCAGTATGTTCGGTAGGTTCCATTTCATGAGCGGACCTTAGCCCGGCCTTTCGGGAACTAAAAGATAAGCAACGACAATTCTCGCCGCGAAGGCCTCACCCCTTGTCGTGGAAGAAGTCATAGACCTTTTGCGCCAACCCGGCCGAGATACCTTCGACCGCCCTGAGATCGGCCAGATTGGCGCGGCTGACTGCCTTGGCGCTGCCGAAATGCGCCAGCAATGCCCGCTTGCGCGCGGCACCAACACCGGCAATCTCGTCCAACGGGGTCGCCCCCACCGATTTGGCACGCTTGGCCCGATGCGTACCGATGGCAAAACGATGTGCTTCGTCCCTGAGACGCTGAACGAAATACAGCACCGGATCGTTGCGCTTAAGCGCAAAGGGGCGCTGGCCCGTGCGGTGGAACTCTTCTTTGCCGTGGTCGCGGTCGATACCCTTTGCGACCCCCACCATCGCAATGTCATTGACGCCATGCGCGGTCATGATCTCTTGCACCGCGCTGACCTGTCCCGCACCACCATCGATCAACAGCAGGTCGGGCCAGAGGCCCTTCTCGCGCTCCGGGTCCTCCTTCATCAACCGGGCGAAGCGGCGGTTCAGCACCTCTTTCATCATCCCGAAATCATCCCCCGGCGTCAGATCGTCGCCGCGAATGTTGAACTTGCGATAGGCGTTTTTCATGAACCCGTCGGGCCCAGCGACGATCATCGCCCCCACCGCGTTGGTGCCCTGGATGTGCGAGTTGTCATAGACCTCGATCCGCTCGGGCGGTGCATCCAGATCAAAGGCCTCGGCCAGCCCGCGCAGCAGTTTTGCCTGCGTCGCGCTTTCTGACATGCGGCGACCAAGGGACTCGCGCGCATTGCGAAGCGCGCCGGAGACAAGCTCGGCTTTTTCTCCGCGCTGCGGAACAAGGATTTCAACCTTGCGCCCGGCCTTCTCGGACAGCGCCTCGGTCATCAGGTCTTCGTTTTCGATCCCATCCGACAAGATCAATTGTCGTGGTGGTTCCTTGTTGTCGTAGAACTGGCCTAGAAAGGCCTCCATCACTTCCGAAGGTGAAACATCTGCCCCGACGCGCGGATAGAAATCGCGGTTGCCCCAGTTCTGGTTGGCGCGGATGAAGAATACCTGCACACAGGCCTGACCACTATCCATATAGAGACCGATCACATCCGCCTCAGTCACGCCGCGCGGGTTGATCCCTTGGCTGGTCTGCACGCTGGTCAGCGCCTTGATCCGGTCGCGCAATCCGGCGGCACGCTCGAACTCCATCGCGTCCGAAGCAGCCTGCATCTGCTCGGCCAGCTCCTCCTGCACGCGGGTCGAGCGCCCTGACAGGAATCGCTCGGCATCTTTGACTCGTGACGCGTAATCTTCTTCCGAGATCAACCCCACGCAAGGGCCGGAGCACCGCTTGATCTGATAGAGCAGACAAGGACGCGTCCGGCTATCGAACATGGAATCCGAGCAGTTGCGCAACTGGAACGCCTTCTGCAACTGGTTCAGCGTCCGGTTCACTGCGCCTGCGCTTGCGAACGGGCCAAAGTAAGTGCCCTTCTCTTTCCTTGCGCCGCGGTGCTTCTTGATCTGGGCAAAGGCGTGCTGCTTCGAGACCAGTATGTTTGGAAAGCTTTTGTCGTCGCGCAGCAGTACGTTGTATTTCGGCTTTAGCTGCTTGATCAGATTCTGTTCCAACAGCAGCGCCTCGGTCTCGGTCCGCGTGGTCAGAAACATCATCGAAGCGGTTTCAGCGATCATTCGTTCGATCCGCGGGGAATGCCCCGGGCGGGAATAATTCGACACCCGCGCGCGCAGATTTCGCGCCTTACCCACGTAAAGAACCCGCGCCTGAGCATCCAGCATCCGGTAGACGCCGGGAGAGCTATCCAGTGTTTTCAGACAGGCCTGAATGCAGGAATAGCCCTCTGGCGCGGGGTCGGTGATTCTGTCGGGCGCGTCACTCATGGTTCACAGATATGATTCTCGGCTGGGGGCTGCAATCTTGCGCGGGCCAGTTCAAGGGAAAACAAATCCACGACTTCTGTGGATAACCTTGCGTATATCTTCCCGCCAACCAGAGAAATTCGTTGAAAACAGGGGGCTTCGTTGATTTGCACAAAATTTGGGCATATATTCAACTTATTGATTTTAAATATTATTTTTTTCCTCACATAGCAAGTATATGAAAAGAAAGACATTTTTGTAACGGTTAAGTAACACGAATGCGAGCGGTGCAAAACTTGCACCGCGGAGGCTTATTCAACCCCCAAAACATCCGGGGTCTGCCATCCCAGATGCTGCCCACCATCAACACAGATCAACTGCCCGGTGACCGCATGGGCATCCAGCAAATACCCCACGGCAGCGGTTATATCCGAGGCGTTGGAACCGCGTCCCGAAATGGTGTTGGCGCGCTGCGCGGCGAAGTGTTCTTCGGACTGCCGGTGCCCACGCAAGGTGGGGCCCGGCCCAATGGCATTGACCCGGATGGCAGGAGCCAGTGCCTGTGCGGCTGTTTGCGTCAGGGTCCACAACCCGGACTTAGCGATGGTGTAGCTCATGAATTCGGGGGTCAGCTTGCGCACGCGCATGTCGATCATGTTTATGATAAGACCCGACGCATGGGGCTCGTCATTCTCGTCGATCCGTGCTGCAAGGCCCTGCGCCGCTATGGCCTGCGTCAGGACAAAGGGTGCGCGCAAATTGCTATCCAGATGCCGATCCCAACTCTGCCGGGTTGCCGAGTGGATATTGTCATATTCAAAGACCGAGGCATTGTTCACTAGGCAGGTGATCTGTCCGCCCAGTGCTTCGGCCGCACGAGGCAACAGCGCCTCGACTTCACCCTCATCCAACAAATCGGCCTTGAGCGCGACAGTAGAGCGACCTAGCGACGTGATCGCTTCCACCACCTCATGCGCTGCGCTTTCGGAGGTTGCGTAATGCACCGCGACGTCAAAGCCGCGCTGCGCCAGATAGATCGCCATCTCGCGGCCAAGCCGAATACCTGCACCTGTGACCAATGCCCGGGCCATGCCCAACCTCCACCCCTGCGGGTTACAGCAAAACGCTCACGACATATACGACGTAGAGGGTCGTCAGGATCACCCCCCAGATCCGGGTGATATCCTTCTTAAGGAACACAAACGGGAACAGCAGGATCGACGCGCCCAGCATCACCCAGAGGTCGAATTCCACGAACTCGGGATCGACCGGAATCGGACCAAACCATGTGGCGATGCCGATAATGGCCAGCAGGTTGAACATGTTCGACCCGATCACATTCCCCAACGCCACATCTGCCTGCCGCCGCAGAGCCGCCATCATCGTGGTCGCGAGCTCGGGCAGCGAGGTGCCGATCGCAACCAGCGTCAGACCGATCACCGTTTCGCTGACATGGTAAGTGCGGGCGATCACGGTCGCGTTCTCTACAAGCAGGTGGGCACCCATCGGCAGGCCGATCAAGCCCAGCACCAGATAGATACCGATGCGCCAGAACGGCATGTCGGGGTCGGCCTCTTCCAGATCCTCAATCTCTTCGACGCCGCCGCAGGCACGGCGATGTGCCTTGGCGTCGCGAAAGGCGTCCGCCAGGACCAGTGCCAAGGCGGCCAACAGGATGGCACCGGTCCAGAAATTGAATGTGCCCAGAAAGGCCAGCCCGATAAACAGCACCGATGCGAGCAGCATGAAGACATAGGTCTTGCGGCTGTTACACTCACTGGTGTGCAATGTGGCCAACAGAGCAGGGAGGCCCAGCACCAGCAGGATGTTCGCGGTATTCGAGCCAACCACATTACCTAGCGCAATGCCCGGCGCGTGTTCTTCAACCGCCTTGATCGCAATCAGCAGCTCGGGCGCCGATGTGCCAAAGGCCACAATCGTGAGGCTAACGATCAGGGCGGGCACGCCCAGACGCAGGCTCAGGTTCACGGCGCCGCGCACCAGTGCGTCACCTGCAAGCAGCAGAATGACAAGGCCAAGGCCGGACAGCAGCCACGCCGTCATGAGCGCCCCCCCTGCCCGCAACTACATTTACCCTTGCCGATGCGGAACCGACCGCAGCCAGTGCAGCGCGCCGAGCGCAAGGCAGTTTGGCCCGGAAAACGCAATTTGCCGAACATTGCCAGAACCGCCATGCCTACGAGGAAAAGGAGGACAACTTTCAATATCACGTCAGAGACCAAAGCGCGCGTAGGCGGCCCTCTCCTCCAGCCCGGCGACGGCATCCTGAGCGACCTGAGCGCCCAGACGCAAGAAGAGCGGTTTCTTGAGGCCATAGCGGCGGAACTGTACCTTTTCGCCGAAGCGTTCCTGCATCTTGGGCTTGAGATGGCCGATGCCATCAATCAGGCCCAGTTCCTGCGCGCGCCGCGCCAACCAGAACTCTCCTGTAAACAATTCACCATTGTCGTTCAGCTTGTCGCCGCGCCGGGTCCTGACCTGATTGATGAAAGTCTGGTGCATCTCGCTCAGCAACGCTTTGAGACGCGCGACGTCTTCTTCTTTCTCCGGCGCGAAGGGATCCAGCATCGATTTCGACCGACCCGCCGTATGTACCCGGCGTTCAAAGCCCTGACGCGCCAGAAAGATATGCGCCCCGAACCCGGACGAGATCACGCCGATGGACCCCACAACCGAGCTTTCATCGGCCCAGATCTCATCCGCTGCCGAGGCCAGCCAATACCCGCCGGAGGCTGCGACATCTTCCACAAAGGCATAGACCGGCACATCCAGCTCTTCGGACAGGCGGCGAATGCGCGAGCCGATCAACGAACTTTGCACCGGAGAACCGCCAGGCGAGTTGATCTCTAGCGCGACAGCTGCTGGTTTGCCACGCCGGAAGGCGCGTTCCAGCATCGGGGCCAGCGTGGCGTCACTAAGTGAGCCGCGCCCGGTCATCCCGATGGCACCCGACAGGCGGACCACGGCGACAAGAGGCGGGTTTTTGAGAAAGGGCAGGCGCAGTTTCATGAATGCCCATGTAGAATGCCGCCACGTCGCAGACAAGGCACGCGACGACAGAGAAATGAAGCAATGGCTCGTTTCACGGGTCGGACGGGCAAATTTGCAACGCATTCCTAACTGCGAATGCGCCAGCCGGTCTTGAATATCCACCAGATGATAGCAAGGCAAAGACCGGTAAAGGCGGCGATTGCCAGCAGGCTGAAAATGATCGGCACATCCGCCATCCCATAGAACGACCAGCGAAAACCAGAGACCAGATAAACCACCGGATTGAACAGCGTGATGGTCTGCCAGACCGGCGGCAGCATCGTGATCGAATAGAATGTCCCGCCTAGAAAGATCAGCGGTGTAATCACCAGTTGCGGGATCAGCGACATTTGCTCGAAATTGCTGGCCCAGATCCCGATGATGAAGCCCAGCAACGCAAAGCTCAGGCAGGTCAGGATCAGAAACGCCGCCATCGCGATGGGATGTTCGATCCTGATATCGACAAAGAACGTGGCCGTGATCAGGATCACCAACCCCACGAACAGCGCCTTTGTCGCGGCAGCACCGACATAGCCTATCACAACCTCAAGGAAGTTGATCGGCGCAGAGAGGACCTCATAGATCGTGCCGAGGAATTTTGGAAAATATATGCCAAAGGACGCATTCGAAATCGCCAGTGTCACCACCGACAGCATGATCAACCCCGGCACGATAAAGGCGCCATAGGAAACTCCTTCGATCGTTTCGATCCGACTGCCAATAGCAGTTCCGAACACGATGAAATAGAGCGAGGTCGACAGGACGGGTGAAAAGAAGCTCTGCGCTAGCGTGCGAAAGAACCGCGCCATCTCGAAACGGTAGATGGCGGCTACTGCAGTCCAGTTCATGCCTGATCTCCTGACACGAGGTTGACGAAGATTTCCTCAAGGCTGCTTTGCCGCGTCTGCACGTCGCGCAGAACCAGCCCGGCCTTGGCCACGTCATTCAAGAGCGAGGTTATGCCAGTGCGTTCGCCATGGGTATCGTAGGAATAGACAAAGCTGTCCCCCGCCCCGTTCAAGGTCAGATCATAACCGCTCAAAGCTTCGGGGATGGCATCGAGGGGTTCGTTCAGCATCACCTCGATATGCTTCTTGCCCATCTGCGCCATCAGGCTGTCTTTGTCCTCGACCAACAGTAACTCTCCGCCACTGATGACACCCACGCGGTCAGCGATAGCCTCGGCCTCTTCGATATAGTGGGTGGTCAGGATGATGGTTACGCCGTTCTCTTTGAGTTCACGAACGATCTCCCACATGTCCTTTCGCAACTCGACATCAACCCCGGCGGTAGGCTCGTCCAGAAACAGCACGCGCGGTTCGTGCGCCAGCGCCTTGGCGATCAGCACCCGGCGTTTCATGCCGCCCGACAGTTCCTTGATCGAATTCTTGCGCTTGTCCCAAAGCGACAGCTTTCGCAGAATGTCCTCGATCTTGGCATCGTCGCGCCCCAGCCCGAACAAACCTCTCGACAGACGCACGGTGTTCAACACTTTCTCGAAGGGCTCCAGAGCAATCTCCTGTGGTACAAGACCGATCATCCGTCGCGCTGCGCGGTAGTCGCTGAGGACATCGTGATCGCCCACGCGCACCTGTCCCGAGCTTGGCATGGTGATCCCGCAGATCGTTGAGATCATGGTGGTCTTTCCTGCCCCGTTCGGACCTAGCAGGGCGAGAATCTCGCCTTCTTCGATGTCGAGGGTGACGCCTTTCAGGGCCTCGAAACCATCCGCGTAGGATTTCCTGAGGTCCTTGATCGAGAGAATTGTGGTCATGTACTGCCCCTGTTGCGCGGGCGATCCTATCGCGCGACAGACCGGTGCGACAGGGCGCAAATGCACAAAAAACCCTGCGGGTTCGCGCAAGTACCCCGGAAATTGCGACATGTCCCGTCGCAATACTTATGGACAGCGCATCTTTCTCTGATAGCCCTGAGGCATCAGGTGCGCAAATTCACGGCCCGCCGCAGGAGCATCACATGGAAACATTGGCCCAGAACCGGCCCGCCGCCGGGATCGCCTGCATTGTTGTCGGCATGATCTGCATTTCGATCAACGACATGGTCATCAAGCAATTGTCAGGCGCTTACCCGCTGCACCAGATCGTGATGTTCCGCGCGACGATCGGGATCATGTTCACACTGGCATTGGTTCAGTATGAGGGCGGGTTCGGCATTCTCAGAACCCGGCAGCCGCTGCTGCATCTGCTACGCGGCCTGCTTGTGGTCATATCAAACATGAGCTTCTTTCTGGCGCTCGCGGTCATGCCATTGGCGGATGTCACCGCGATGTTCTTTGTGGCGCCGCTCTTCATCACCTTGCTGTCTATCCCGATGCTGCACGAAAAGGTAGGCCCACTGCGCATCGGCGCGGTTCTTGTGGGCTTTGTGGGCGTCATCATCATGCAACGCCCCTGGGAAAGCGGTGAGGCACTTGTGGCGAACCGACTGGTTTTGCTTCTGCCTTTGATAGCGGCGCTGACCTATGCCCTGCTACAAGTGATGACGCGCAAGCTTGGCGTGACCACCAAGGCATCGGCGCTGGCGTTTTATATGCAGTTGGTCTTCATTCTGGTCAGCCTTGGCTTCTACCTGATCGCGGGTGATGGGCGTTTTGCCGAAGGAACCGACGATCCCAGTCTGCTGTTCCTGTTCCGGGCCTGGGTCTGGCCTGGCGACGGCGATTGGATCTATCTGCTGCTGCTCGGCATGAACGTCGCTGTGATCGGGTATTCACTCAGTCAGGCCTATCGCTTGGCTGATGCTGCCACGGTGTCTCCCTTCGAATATGTCGGTCTGCCCATGGCCGTGTTCTGGGGCTGGCTGATCTGGTCAGAACTGCCTGATCTTGAGGTCTGGATCGGCATGATCCTGATTATGGGTGCCGGCCTCTTTGTGTTCCTGCGCGAACAGCAGAAGTCGAGGAGGCTTGCGCGCAGGCGCGTCAATGTTCCACGGTAAGGCCAGTGGAACAGGGGGACGCCAATGCTGGACGGGATACAAATCGTTGAATTCGAAGGCCTTGGCCCCGCCCCATTCGCAGCGATGATGCTGGCGGATCTGGGGGCGGATGTGATCGTCATTCACCGCAAAGGCGGATCCCCTAGCCCCGGCCAACCGGAGCGATCGCTGCTGGATCGCGGGAAACGCTCGATCGAGTTGGACCTCAAGGACCCCGACGACCGCGATACCGCATTGCGGATCGTGGCAGGATCAGATGCGCTGATCGAAGGGTTTCGACCGGGCGTGATGGAAAAGCTGGGATTGGGGCCGGAAGTATGCCAGGCACGCAATCCCGCGCTGGTTTATGGCCGCATGACCGGTTGGGGACAGGACAGTCCGCTGGCCTTTGCCGCCGGGCATGACCTGAACTATATCGGCCTCTCGGGCGCGATGTGGTATGGCTCTGCGCCAGGAGACGCGCCGCTTACGCCCGCCACGCTGGTGGGTGACATCGGGGGTGGTGCCTTGTATCTGGTGGCCGGGCTGCTGGCGGGACTGCTAAAGGCACGGTCCAGCGGCACCGGCAGTGTCGTCGATGCCGCAATCTATGACGGCTCGGCGCATATGATGAACCTGCTGATGAGCCTGCGGCAATCGGGAAACCTGTCTGAGACACGCGGCGAAAGCCTGCTGGACGGCCCGCATTGGAGCCGTACCTACCGTTGCTCCGAAGGCGGTTACATCTCGGTGCAATGTCTTGAGTCGAAATTCTACCAGTTATTTCTCGAACATATGGGGCTGGCCGATGACCCCGATTTCGCCAATCAGTTCGAAAGGTGCCTGTGGCCCCGTTTATCCGAGCGACTGGCAGAGCGCTTTGCACAGCACACGCGCGCTCACTGGGCCGACCTGTTTGAAGGCAGCGACGCCTGTGTGGCCCCGGTGCTGAGTCCAGACGAGGCCCGGAGCCATCCGATGAACCTGCACCGGCAGGTCTGGCAAGAGACAGGCGACGGGCTGCAAGCCGCCCCCGCCCCGCGTTTCGACGGGAACCTGGCAATCCCGAGACAAGCTCCGCGCCGGGGTGAGCATAGTGAAGAGATCCGGGCGGAATTGCACGCCCGGCCCTGAACCTACTATCCGCGCACCGTGTCGATCATCAGCTGCACATTCTCGGGATCGGCATCTGGTGTAATCCCGTGACCTAGGTTGAAGATATGCGGCCCCTTTGAAAACGCCTGCACGATCTGCCGCGTTTCATCGATCAGAGCCTGCCCACCTGTCACCATATGGCGCGACGCCAGATTGCCCTGCACGCAGCCATCGACCTGCACATGGCGCGCCGCCCAATCGGGGTCGGCGGAATTGTCCAGAGCGACACAATCGACGCCCGTGGCGCGGGCAAAGCCCACATAATGCTCGCCTGCCTCGCGCGGAAAACCGATCACCGGAATACCGGGATGACGCTCTTTCAGCGCGCGGGTGATCGCGCGGGTGGGCTCAACTGCGTATTTTTCGAACGCCTCATCGGGCAGTGACCCGGCCCAGCTGTCGAAGATCTTCACAACCTCAGCCCCGGCCTCGATCTGCATCGAGAGATAGTCAATGGTCGCGGCTGTGATCCGGCTGATCAGCGCGTCAAACAGCGCCGGATTCTCCACCCGCAGTGCATGGGCCGGGCCTTGATCCGGCGTACCCCGCCCGGCGATCATATATGTCGCTACCGTCCACGGCGCGCCCGCGAACCCGATCAACGTAGTCTCGGACGGCAATTCCCGTGACAAGATGCGCACGGTCTCATAGATCGGCGACAGTGTCTCGTGAATGTCCATCGCCGGTTTGAGCGCGTCGAATTCGGCCTGGCTGGTTATGGTGGACAGCCGCGGTCCCTCACCCGTGACGAACCACAGATCCGCACCCAGCGCCTGCGGCACCAGCAGAATATCGGCAAACAGGATCGCCGCATCGAACCCATAGCGACGGATCGGCTGCAGGGTGACCTCGGCGGCCAGTTCGGGATTATAGCACAATGACAGAAAATCCCCGGCCTGCGCGCGGGTAGCGCGATACTCGGGCAAATAACGCCCCGCCTGCCGCATCATCCAGATCGGCGGCATGTCCTGAACCTCTCCGGCCAATGCGCGCAGTATCTTCTTTGTCTCGGCCATGCCTGCTCCCACGTCTGATTGCGCAACACCGGTCTATGCTGGGCGGCAATTTGTCAAGCATTCCCCCGGTTGTCAGGGCAAAGTGACGCGACTAAAGCTGTGGCCATGACACATGCCCTGCCCTCCGTATCCGACCCGCTGAAAATCGGCACCCGTGGTTCGCCGCTTGCCTTGGCGCAAGCCTATGAAACACGCGATCGCCTCGCCAAGGCACATGACCTGCCGCATGACGCGTTCGAGATCACGGTGATTATGACCAGCGGCGACAACCGGACCCTGATCGATGCCGACCGCCCGCTCAAAGAGATCGGCAACAAGGGCCTGTTCACCAAAGAAATCGAAGAGGCGATGCTGCGAGGCGATATCGACATCGCAGTGCACTCGACCAAGGACATGCCGGTCGCGCAACCCTTGGGGCTGGTGCTGGACACGTTCCTGCCTCGCGAGGATGTGCGCGATGCCTTTGTCTCTCCGGGTCTGACCGCACTGGATGATCTGGCCGAGGGTGCGGTTGTCGGCACGTCGTCTTTGCGCCGCCGCGCGCAATTGCTGAACCGACGGCCCGATCTGAACGTGGTCGAGTTCCGAGGCAATGTGCAGACCCGCTTGCGCAAACTGTCCGAAGGCGTGGCAGAGTGCACGTTTCTGGCGATGGCCGGCTTGAACCGGCTGGACATGCCCGATGTGCCTGCGACACCGATCTCGCCGAATGACATGCTGCCTGCCATCGCGCAGGGCGCCATAGGGATCGAGAGGCGCGGCAATGACGACCGCGCGGGTGACATGCTGGCCCGGATTCACCACGCGGAAACCGAACAGAGGCTTGCCTCAGAGCGTGCGTTTCTGGCTGCGCTCGATGGGTCTTGCGAAACGCCTATTGCGGGTCTGGCCGAGATCGAAGGCGACAGGCTGCGATTGCGCGGCCAGGTCTTGCGGCCGGACGGGTCCGAGGCGGTATTCGAAGAGCGCCAATGCGCGATTGCCGACGGCGCCGATCTGGGGCGCGATATGGCCGCAGATATGCTGAAACAGGCGGGCGAGGGCTTTTTTGAGTGGCGCGACTGACGCCACGGCCTGTTTGACAGACGACCGCTCTCTCTGGGACAATTTGATCCGGGAGGCGACCCGCCATGACACCGGGAAAGTCCTATCTGACATCTGATGAAATCCGCCCGCTGGCTGAGCGGTCGGATATACGGGGCGCCTGGTTGGTGTTGCATTGCTGGGGTACCATCGCACTGGCGGTTGCTCTGTTCGGCTTCTGGCCAAACCCAGCAACCTTTCTACTTGCCGTGATGATCATTGGTTCGCGACAGCTTGGCCTCGCGATCCTGATGCATGAAGCTGCACATAATGCGCTCTTCCGCCGTCAGCGCCTCAATGATCTAGTTGGCGCCTGGCTTTGCGCGCGGCCCATTATGGCCGACCTCGGCGCCTATCGGCGCTATCACCTGACCCATCACCGCTACACCCAGTCCGACAAGGACCCTGACTTGTCGCTGTCGTCCAAATTTCCGACTTCGCATGCCTCGATGCGGCGCAAGTTTACGCGGGATCTGACCGGGCAGACCGGGGTGAAGCAACTGGAGGGACAAATCGCCACGGCACTCCGCATGGCGGGGGATCATGACGCAATCGAGGCGGCGGAGGCCGATTTTGCCCAAAGCTTCAAGAGCTTGCATTTTTGGGTCACCGTGCCGATCTTTCTGGCTGTGGTCGTCGTCATGGGGTTGGCCGGAGATTGGTGGTGGGGCCTGGCCTTCTGGCTGCTACCCTATCTGACATGGTTCCAGTTTGTCCTGCGCGTGCGCAACATCGCCGAACATGGCGCGACCGAACAGTCCGACGACCCGTTCCGCAACGTGCGCACCACGCTGGCCGGACCAGTGGCGCGGCTTTTGGTGGCCCCTTATTGGGTCAATTATCACCTCGAACACCACATGATCATGCATGTGCCCTGCTACAATTTGCCCAAGCTACACAAGCTGCTGCTGCGCAAGGGGTACGGGGCGCAGATGAACATGGCCTCCAACTATGGCGCGGCGATGCGCGAGGCGGGGTGGCGGTCAGCCTAGTACCACTTCGCAATCGGCGGCAGGCTCATCAAAACCGCATCAGGGTCATGACCGGTTTCCAACCCGAACTTCGTGCCCCGGTCATAAACCAGATTATACTCGGCATAGAGGCCCCGGTGCCGGTATTGCACTTCCTTGTCCTCCTCTGACCACGGCTGCGCACGCCGCTTTTCGACCAGGGGCACATAGGCGGGCAAGAACGCCCGACCGATATCCTGGGTCAGTGCAAAATCTGCCTTCCAGTCGCCGGTGCAATAATCATCCATGAAGATACCGCCGACGCCGCGTGCGCGCATGCGGTGGGGAATGTAGAAATACTCATCCGCCCACTCCTTGAGGCGCGGGTAGTGCCCCGTCCCGTGCGGGTCTAGATGTGCTTTCTGCGCGGCATGAAAATGTTCGGTGTCCTCGTCATATTCGATACAGGGATTGAGGTCAGATCCGCCGCCAAACCACCAGGCATGCGGGGTCCAGAACATCCGAGTGTTCATATGCACGGCTGGCACGTGCGGGTTCTGCATGTGTGCCACAAGCGAAATGCCCGACGCCCAGAAACGCGGATCATCTTTCATCCCCGGCAACCCCTTGCGGGCCGCCATGGCCGATTGCGCCCGGTCCGACAGGGTGCCGAAAACCTCAGAGACATTGACGCCGACCTTCTCGAAAACGCGTCCGCCGCGCATCACCGACATCAAACCGCCGCCCGCGTCCGACCCGTCCTCGGAACCGCGCTTTGTCGCTTTCACTTCGAACCGGCCTGCGGCGGCATCTGAAAGCGGACCACTGGCATGGTCGTCTTCCAGCGCCTCAAATGCAGCGACGATGTCGTCGCGCAACTGGCGGAACCACGCGGCAGCCTGCGCCTTTTGGGCATCCATTGCCTGAGTCATTGGTCGTCCTTATCGTCTTTTCAGTGCGCGGGGGCCTCAACCGGGTCGAGCAGCGTACGCCCACCATCCAGTGTCATGATCTGACCGGTCATGAAACCCGACGCCTCGGACGCGAGAAACTGCGCCGCTTCGACCAGTTCGCTGGCCGCGGCTATGCGACCCAGCGGTGTGTGGTTTTCGATATCGCGGCGATAATCGCGATTGTCCTTGAGCGTGGTTTGTAGAGACGCGCTCATGATCGAGCCGAGCGCGATCGAGTTTACCCGGATATGATGCGGCGCCAGCGCCACTGCGAGTGATCGGGTCATCTGGTCCAGCGCGGCCGTCGAAACCGAGTAGGCCAAGAGGTTGGGGTGGGTGCGACGTGCGGCCACTGAGGACAGATTGATGATTGCCCCCGCCTGCCGCCCGTCCTCGTTGTCGCCAGCCTGTTTGATCATCCGCTTGGCAACGAGTTGGCTCAGCCGCAGAGCGGGCATCAGGTTCTGGTTCAGCAGCGCTTGGGTCGACTCGTCATCCATATCGAGCGGATCGGTCGGCACCACCTGTCTTGCGCCATTGACCAGGATGTCGATCTGATCGAACGCGTCCAGCGAGGCCGACAGTAGATTGGCCAGCGTCAGCCTCTCGCGCAGATCACCGGCGAAGTACCTGATATTCTCTGTCTCGCCATTCTCGCCCAACTCTGACGCCAGACCTTTTTCATCCATGTCGGCAAACATGACATTGGCGCCTTTGTCGGCAAAATGGCGACCGATGGCGAGGCCGATACCAGCGGCACCACCAGTGACGATGGCGGTCTTTCCGGCGATGGAATAGGACATCTGTTGCTCCCGCTTTGACCTAGGATGCACCGGCCCGGCGACGCGGGCGGGTGGCGTTGAATATCTTGAACCGGGCATCGCCGCCTAGCTCTTCGAACCGGGTGAAATGCGCCTCCAGCGCGGCCTCATAGGGCAGATGGCGGTTGGCCACCATCCAAAGCTGGCCATTTGGCGCAAGCGCGCGCGCCGCTGCGGCGATAAAGCCACGGCCCAGCGCAGGGTCCGCCGCGCGCGAGGTGTGGAAGGGCGGGTTCATCACTACTGTGTCGATCGGTTCGGGCGCGGTCCAATTCAGGGCATCCGCCCAATGAAACCGCGCGCGTGGGTCGGTGACGTTTTGGCGGGCGCAGTCGAGAGCGGTGTGATCCGCCTCGACCAACTCGATGGATCGTACTCCCTCGCGATCCAGAAGCCGCGACGAGAAGTACCCCCAACCGGCCCCTAGATCGGCAAGCCTTGCACCGGGACGATCGGGCATCTTGGCAACCAATAGCTCGGATGCCGGGTCTATCCCATCCGAGGAAAACACGCCGGGCACCGTTTGGTACCCTTCGGCCAAGGTCACATCCGTTAGTGCCCAGTCAGAAAACGCATCCGCATCAGCGGCAAACCAGAAAATCTTGCCATGCGCCTTGGAAATCGGTCCCTCCACAGTCACACGTTTGCGCACTTCTTTAAGAAGACTGTCGATACCGTCGGTCTTGGCGCCGTCCACAACAACTGTGCCGCTCGCCCGCTGGCAGGCCTGATGCAGCAGCCCGCGCGCTTGTGCCTTGGCGCGGGGGACAAATAGAATGATGTCTTCGCAGGGCGCATCGCTGGCTTGGGTGCAAGAAAAACCCTGCGCCGCGAAATGATCGTGAAACGGCTTGAACGGTTGCACCAACTCAGCGGTCTTGAGCAACCCCGACAGGTCCTGCGCTGGTGTAGGCAGCAGGACGGATAGCGCATCCGACAGGTTCAAGCCGCTGTCGCGGGCAAGGTCTAGGCGAATTGACATGACGTCGATTGATCCTGCGCCGTCACCGAATGGTGCGGGCAAGCCTGCGCTTTGAGGCCGGAGCGGTCAACCGCCTCACTCCTCTTTTTCCATGGTACATTGTAGCGGGTGCTGATGGCGTCGCGCAAAGTCCATGACCTGTCCCACCTTGGTCTCGGCGATCTCGTGGCTGAACACACCGACAACGGCGACACCTTTCTTGTGGACGGTCAGCATCACCTCGAACGCCTGCGCGTGAGTCATGCCGAAAAACCGTTCCAGAACATGCACGACAAACTCCATCGGTGTGTAGTCGTCATTCAGCAGCAGCACTTTGTAGAGTGGGGGGCGCTGAGTCTTGGGCCGGGTTTCGACCAGAATCGAAGTGCCCGGATCGGAATCCGGCTCATTCGACAGGGTTACAAGAAATGGCTGCATGGTGCAGAGAATCCGCTCTCGCTTGGAAATCACGTAGGGGGTTATATAACGTTTCTACGACCCGCGAAAAGAGCCCGTGAACACGAAGCCCATGTCACGCAACCTAACCACCGTCGGTTTCGACGCCGACGACACGCTCTGGCATAATGAGCGGTTCTTTCAACTCACGCAGGACCGGTTTACCGAGTTGCTGGCGGATCACGCCGAACGCGACCATCTGATGGAACGACTTTTGGCCGCCGAGCGCCGCAATCTGGGGCGCTATGGTTATGGCATCAAAGGCTTTGTCCTTTCGATGATCGAAACCGCGCTTGAAGTAACCAGCGACCGCGTGCCTGCCTCAGCGATCCGCGAATTGATCGAAGCCGGGCACGAGATGCTGGCCCATCCCATCGAATTGCTGCCCCATGCAGGAGAGGCGGTCACTTCTGTCGCGGAAACCCACAGGGTCGTCTTGGTAACCAAGGGTGATCTGCTGGATCAGGAACGCAAACTTGCGCAATCGGGCCTAGGCGAGTTGTTCGACGCGGTAGAGATCGTTTCAGAGAAGACCCCACACATCTACGGCGATATCTTTGCGCGTCATGGCGATGGGCCGGAGCGCGCGATGATGGTCGGCAACTCGATCCGCTCGGATGTGGTGCCCGCAATCAAGGCCGGAAGCTGGGGTGTTTATGTTCCGCATGACTTACTCTGGGATCTGGAGCGGGCAGATACCCCGCATCATTCCACCCGGTTCCGTGAACTGCCCGATTTGTCGGGCCTTTCCGAACTGGTAAATGCTCTGGGTTGATTCCGGAAAATTAAGAAAACATAGCAGATTTTAGGCAGTCGCAATCTTAGCGTAAATGCTGAGACTAACCACAACATGTGGGTTTCCCATTTGTCCCAATTTTTGCGTCCGTTCAAATCTCACCGTTTATTTTGTGCCGATGCTGTGTTAGCGTTGCTGCAATTATCAAACAGAGCCAGCCCGAAATAATCAGGCGGCCAGAGGCAGATAGAGAAATGATCGTGCAGGTTCGGCGGATGAAGTCGGCCCGATGGGGCCTTGTTATACTCACACTCCTTTGGCTGTGCGTGCTGGTGCCGCTCAGCGTTGCGGCAGCACCTTACGCGGCGATGGTAGTTGATGCGCGAACTGGCGAGGTTCTCCATTCCCGCAACGCGGATACTCGGCTGCACCCGGCCTCTCTGACCAAGATGATGACGCTCTATATCGCCTTCGAGGCGGTCCGGAACGGTGAGATCGACCTGGACACAAAGGTTCGCATCCCCAAGGCCGCAGCGGCAGAGCCGCCTTCGAAACTGGGCCTGCGTTCTGGACAGAAGATCGCGTTTCGCTATCTGATCCGGGCGGCTGCGGTAAAGTCTGCCAATGACGCGGCCACAGCCATCGGGATCGCCATCAGCGGGTCCGAGGCGGCCTTTGCCCGCAGAATGACACGCACCGCAAAAGCAATGGGCATGACCCGCACCACGTTCAAGAATGCGCATGGCCTGACCGAAAAGGGGCATTTGTCGACGGCGCGTGATATGACCACGCTGGGCCGCCACATGCTGTATGACTACCCGCAATATTATAACCTGTTCTCGCGCAAATCGACCCATGCCGGGATCAAGACCGTGAACAACACCAACCGCCGCCTTCTGGCAGCCTATAAGGGCGCCGACGGGATCAAGACCGGATATACACGTGCCGCTGGGTTTAACCTTGTGGCATCGGCCAAGCGCGGCAATGAGCGTATCATCGCAACCGTCTTTGGCGGCCAGTCCACCGCATCGCGCAATGCGCGTGTGGCCGAGCTGCTGGATATGGGGTTCCGACGGGCGCCCTCACGCGCTCCAATCCGCAAACCGGGCCGCCCTGCTTACGCCGGCAACTCGGGACTGGGCGACACCAGCCCCGGCAAGACAATCCGTCTAGCAAGCGCGCCAAAGAAAAGCCTTCGGCCCCGTGTCCGTCCCGACGCCGGGGCGGTCGTGGTCGCGGATACGGTGACGGCAACGGCAGAACAGAATGGCAAGCGCATTCAGGCCGGCATCACTGCCGCAATCGTGGCGGCGGATGTGGGGTCAAAAACCGTGACACCGCCGCCCTCCTCCTCCACCCGCCCCGCCATGCGTCCCGAGAACCTGGTGCTGGCAAGCACCGCCCCGGGTGACAACGCACAGGCAGCACAGCCCGAGGTGGTCACGCGGCTGTCGACGTCTGGCGGGCATCACTGGGGTGTCAATGTGGGCAGATATACGACCCGCTATAAGGCGGAGAAAGTCCTGCTGCGCACCGCGCTGGCAGAGATGTCGACGCTGGATGGCACGCTGCGCAAGGTCAACCAATCCTCAAAAGGGTTTGACGCGACCTTTCAGGGCATGACGCGTGAACAGGCTGACCTGGCCTGTCGCCGGCTTCAGGCGCGCAACCAGACCTGTTTCATGATCGGGCCCTCCTAAAAACAAGACCCGCAAAACGACGATCTGACGGCCATGCAATGCGTGGCCGTTTTTTTCTGCGAGAGCGCGTCAAGGCCGTTCGAACGGCCTCGGAAACCCGGTTTCAAAACCGTGTGAGAAGCGACTTGACTGCGGTCACCCGTCGAACATCCTCACTGCGACACCGCCCTCGGTGAGGCAGTGGCGTACCGAACGGGCCAGCGCGACGGCAGTGGGCGTATCGCCATGCAAACATATCGTGTCGATCGAGGTCTCGATCCGCTTGCCGCTTTCGGTGATGATCGCCCCTTGGCGGACCATATCAAGGATACGTGGCCCCGCCAGATCGGGGTCATGGATCACCGCCCCGGGCAAGGACCTGTCAACCAACGTGCCATCATCGTTGTAGGCCCGATCGGCAAAGATCTCGCCCACCCAGCGGCAATCCAGATCGCGCACCACCCGCTCCATCTCGGTTGCAGCCAGCACCATGATCACGATGTCCGAATCCACCTCCAGCGCCGCCTCGTAGCAGGCGCGCGCCATGTCATAGTCGGTGCAGGCCATGTTCGACAGTGCGCCGTGAAGCTTCAGATGCCGGACTTCCGTCCCCAGCGCCTGCGCCATGCCCCGCGCCGCGCCCAACTGATAGCGGACCAGATTGCGCAGGCTGTCATGAGGCAGCACCATGCGGCGACGGCCAAATCCCTGCAGGTCGCCAAAGCCCGGATGCGCGCCGATGCCGACACCGTTCTTTGCGGCCAGCGTTATGGTCTGCGCCATCACATCTGGGTCGCCTGCATGGAAGCCGCAGGCGATATTGGCGCTGGTGATGATATCCAGCAGGCTTTCGTCATCGCCCATTTTCCAGGGGCCAAAGCTTTCGCCCATATCGGCGTTGAGATCGACTGAGGTCATATGTCTAGTCTCCCGGATCGGTGGCGGAGATCACCCCGCTGACAAGTTGGTAGGACAGAAGATCGGAAATGTCATGCGGGTCGCGCAACAGCGGTTCAGGGCGCGCGGGCAATCTTGCAAGGTCTTTCTCGAAAGCTGTTTGCAAGGCCAAAGCCTCGTCCAACCGGACAAACTGAAACCGGATCGATGCGCCCGCCGGGGCCTGCGCCGCGCGCGGCAGGTCGCAGGGGATGACCGTGGCGATCCTAGGGTAGCCGCCGGTGGTCTGGCATTCGGGTAGCAGGATAAACGGGTTGCCGGTGCCGGTCATCTGGATGTCGCCGGGGGTGATCGCCTCGGACAGGATGTTTAACTGCCCTTCGGCGGCAAAGCCGGGGCCGTCCATGTCCAGTTGCATGCCCATCCGATTGGCGCGCGCGCCGCGGTGGAAGGACGTCTGTTCCAGTCTTGCACAAGTGGCTGCGCTGAACAGGCTCGTCTGTGCGCTGGCGATCACGCGCAATGTGCCGCCGCTGAACCGGTCGGAAGTCGCGATCTTGTAGCCGGTCTGCGCGGCACCGGTTCCGGTGGGCAGTTCCTCACCGGCCATCACCGCGCTGCCAATCTTTGCCGTCAGGTGGACCGAGCGCGAGCCGAGCATTAGCGGCACGTCGACCCCACCCGCTACATGCAGATACCCATAGGTGCCCTGGCGTGCCGCACCGATGGTCAGACGCTGGCCCTTCATCAAGGTATGCGAGGCGTTCCATACAACAGTCACACCCTCGATACTCGCCTGCATCGGTGCGCCGGTGAGTGCGATATCGGTTTCTTTCTTGGCCTCAAACTCGCCGCCAAATCCCGCCATTTCCAGTGCAGCCAGATGCGGAGACTGGCCTAGCAGCGCAGCGCCTTCATGCAGCGCCAGCAGGTCGGCCGCGCCCGAGCGCGACAGCCCCTGATCAAGATAACTCACCCGCCCCTGATCCTGCACCGTGCAGGCAGATCCGATGCTCTGGACGATCAGGCTCATGGCGTAATCTCCTCGACCGTCGCGCCGCCATTGCCGTCCCGATTGTCAATTGCTGCAAATACCTCCGGCGAAACCGCCTCAAAGATCATCTCGTCACCAGGGTTCAGCGCAAAGCTGCTGTCGTGATCCGGTCGGAAGCAGCGGAAAGCCGTCTGCCCCACATGCCGCCAGCCGGTAGGTGCCGCACCAGAGAACAGCACGAATTGCGATATTGCCAACACCAACGCACCCGCAGGCACGGTCGGTGTCAGGTCCTGCTGCCGGGGAATGTCAAACTCGGGACCCAGCGGCCCCAGATAGGGCTGGCCCGGCGCGAAGCCGATGGTCAGCACACGGACCCGCGCAGTGCCGAGTTTTTGCACCGCCTTTTCGGTCGAGAGCCCCGCCAATGCTGCGGCCTCATCCAGTTGCGGGGCCAGATCGGTGCCATAGACAGTTGGCACGCGCCAGAGCCTGCGGCCCTCGGGCAGTGGCGCGGCGTACCAGTTGCGCGCGGCGAGCAACCTGTCGAGCATGGCATGCAGCACGTCATGCGGCAGCATCAGGGGATTGAAGCGGATATAGGTCGACGCGAGCGAGGTCGAGGTTTCGATCACACCTTCCGGCAGATCGGTTTGCAGGGAGGCCCGAAAGGCAAGCGCAGCGCGGTTGGCAGGTTCTGACATGGTGTCGGCAAAACTGACCAGCAGGCCATCCAGCCCAAGCGGGCGGATCATGGGAAATGCGTCAGCGTGGGTCATAAAGCCTCCGCAGCAAGGTCGGGGTAAGATACATGGGGAACTGGTAGCAGCCCAGAAAGATCAAAAGCGGTTCGGTCGCCTGCGGCGAGAGCGCAACGAAGAACAGCGCGAAGTTTCGGTTGCCCGCAACAATCGCTGTGGGGGCGGCGGCGGGGTATTCGCGGCGGCGCAGGGTGAGATAACTCAGCACCTGAAGTCCGAAATTCAGCGCAAAAGCCACCACGACCCAGTAGGCCAATTCGGCAGGTGTGTTTTCCAGCGCAGGCCGGATCGCGGACATCAGGCCGATCACCACCACCGCGAGAATGACCATGGTCATGCCGTCCGCAGCCTTGCGCCCCCGGTCCGACAGGTTCGGCGCCTTCCAATGCCGGAGTGCGAACCCCAGAGCGGCAGCGCCGAGAATGACTACCAGCAGGCGGAGCGCCGCGACCAAAACATCTCCCAAATCGCCAAATCCGGGCAGCAGGGCAAAGACCGGAATGCAGGTGACTGGCAGCAAAGCCGTACCGAGGATCAGCAGGCGCAGGGCGGGCGCGGGATCGGCATTCAGCAGGATCGCGAAATTGGCGGAACCGGTCACTGAAGGGGCCGCCAGGACAAGTGCAATCGCAAGTGCAAGCGGTGCGACCGGAAGACCCAGCAGGGCGAGCAGCAGCAGGAACCCGACCGGCATGGCCAGTTGCAGGATCAGCACCGCCAGCGCGGTTCGGCGCAACTCTCCCAGATTGGCGAGCACTTCGATAGGACCGATCCGAAAGGCAGTCAGGAACAGAAGCAGCGCCACCAGCTCGGGAATCCACCAGCGCAGTACCTGCGCGAGACCGGGCAATAGCAACCCCGCCAGCAATCCGCAGATCAGCGCAAGCTTTCCGTGTCTGGCGATGAAGAGAAGCGCGGTCATGCGGAGGGGTTGCCCTTGCGGGCCCTTGTAGCTGGTCAGAATGTCAGGTTGCGGGCGGCGTCAGCCGCCGCCCATGGGATCAGTCGCACCTAGCCGCCGGGGGCCTGCCTGAGGTTTTCCGGTAACCAGGTGGCGATCTCGGGGAAGAGGATCAGGACAAAGACCATCAACACCATGATCAGGAACATTGGAAAAGCAGCGCGGGCGATGAAGCCCATCTCGTGGTTGGTCATGCCCTGCAAGACGAAGAGATTGAAACCGATCGGCGGCGTGATCTGCGCCATCTCGACCACCACGACGATGAAGATGCCGAACCAGATCAGATCGATGCCTGCCTGCCGCACCATCGGCTCAACCACCGCCATGGTCAGTACCACCGACGAGATGCCATCGAGGAACATGCCGAGGATGATATAAAAGACCAGCAGAACCATGAGCAGCTGGAACTTCGTCAGCTCAAGCTGTGCGATCAGGTCAGCCAGCCCGCGCGGCAGGCCGGTGAAGCCCATGGACAGCGACAGGAAGGCCGCGCCCGCAAGGATCAGAGCGATCATGGCACTGGTGCGGGTCGCCCCCATCAGGCTCTCCGTAAAGGTCTGCCAATTGAGCGAGCCTTGGCTCGCCGCCAAAACCAGTCCCCCGATCACGCCGAAGGCAGCCGCTTCGGTCGCAGTGGCATAGCCCAGATACATCGAACCGATCACCACCAAGATCAGGCAGATCACCGGCAGCAGGAAACGCGAATTGGCGATGCGCTGGCTCATGGTCAGTGGCGGCTCGGCCTTAGGTTTCCAATTCTTCGACACGCGGCTGGTGATGGCCACATAGGCCATGAACATGCCCGCCAGCACGAGGCCTGGCAGGATACCCGCAAAGAACAGCTTTGAGATGCTTTCATTGATCGTAACGCCGTAAACGATGAGCGTCAGCGAGGGTGGGATCATCAAACCCAGAGTAGCCGCGCCGGCCAGTGTGCCGATGATCATCGGTTCGGGGTATTCCCGCTTGCGCAGTTCTGGGATCGACATCTTGCCGACGGTGGTCAGCGTAGCCGCGGAGGAACCGGAGACGGCGGCGAACACCGTACAGCCCACAATGTTGGTATGCACCAGCCCACCCGGCAGCCCCGCCATCCAAGGCGCGAGGCCCTTGAACATGTCCTCGCTGAGCCGGGTTCGGTATAGGATCTCGCCCATCCAGATGAAAAGCGGCAAGGCGGTTAACGTCCAGGACGAAGAGGCCGTCCAGATCGTGGTGATCATGACATCGCCTACGGGCCGCGTGGTGAACAGTTCCATCCCGACCCAGGCCACGCCCATCAGCGCCAATCCAACCCAGACGCCGGTGCCCAAGAGCAGGAACAGGACGAAAAGGAACAGAATGATGATCGAAAAGTCTTCCATGTCTTATCCTCTATCCCTCATTCAACCGGGACGTTCAGGGGCTTGCCCTTTTCGACCACATGGGTAGTGATCGCGATCATCACCGTGTCGCCCGCATTGGTCAGACCACCATGCGGCTGCCCTTGTGGAAAATGCGCGGCCATGCCGTTCGGGAACTCGATCTCCTTGCCGTCACCGGTCCGCATAGTGCCGCCCTCGATCACCACGAGATGCTCATCGCCGTGGTGGGTATGGCGGGGCACGGTTGCGCCCGGCTCGATCTCAAGCCGTGCAACGATGACCTCGTGGGTGCCGGAGCCGGGGGCGTCAGCGCGTGAAAGCTCGGTCCGGGTGATCTGCCCCTCGGCGAAGGCGAGCGCGGGAGCGAGGGCAAACAGGGCTAGGGCGGTCGCGGTCCGGATCATGGCGGGCCTCTCTAAAGTGGCTGAAAACGGGCGTCTCATTCGCCGAAACTCTGATCGACCAGATCGCGCTGAATGCGGTGATCGCCCTTCCGGATCAGGCTGATCAGGTGATCGGTGAGCGCGATCGCGAAGATGACCGCACCCAGCAGCATCACCGATTGCGGGATCCAGAGAGCGGTGCGGTCCTGCCCCTGGCTGATGTCGTTGAACTTCCACGACCAGTAGACGAACTTGACGCAATAATTGACGAAATACCACGCCACTGCCGTGCCGATAGCGAAACACCAGATATTGATGATCCGCTGCACCTTTGGTCCGACTGCGTTGATCAGGATTGAGACCCGGATATGCGCGCCTCGGTTCAGAGCGTTAGCAAAGGCAAGAAATGAGGCCGCCGCCATGGCGTAACCGGCATAGTCCGGCGCACCGGGGAACACCTCGCCGGTCCAGCGGGCCAGCATCTGCACCACGATCAGCACGAGAATCGCGATCAGGCAGAGCGCCGCCAAAACGCCCGAGCCGAGATACAGGAAATCAAGCGCGGCGCGCAGCCGCTTTGCCAGTGTCATGATGTCCCCCTGTCCATTCTGATTGGGGTTGGGGGCAGACCTGTGGCCTGCCCCATGATCGGATTATTCTGACTTCGATGCCTTGAACGCCTCGACGATCGCCGCGCCATCCGGGCCTGCGGCCTCAAGCCATTCGGCGGTCATTGTCTCGCCGATCTGCTGCAACTCACCCTTCATCTGATCGCTGGCAGGACCGACGCTCATGCCGCCGTCGCGCAAACCGTTCAGGGTAAACTGAGTATATTCAACCGCCCGCCAGGTCCCGGCGTACTCGGCCAGATCAGCACAGGCCTGCACAACCGCCTTGTTGGCGTCGGATACGCCCGACCAGACGTCGGAGTTCACCATGATGTAGTTGCGCGGCAGCCAGGCATCGACCTCGTAGAAATGGTTCAGGCTTTCCCAGACCTTGCGGTCATAGCCCGTGGCACCGGAGCTCACCATCGAATCCGCAACGCCGGTGGCAAAGGCCTGGCTGATCTCGGCGGCTTCGATGGTCACCGGAAGCATGCCGGTCAACTCCGCCAAGCGCGCGGTGGCGTTGTTGTAGGAGCGGAACTTGACCCCTTCCATGTCGGCGACCGAGTTAACCTCATCGCGGAAATAAAGCCCTTGCGGCGGCCATGGCACGGAATAAAGCAACGTCAGGTTTTGATCCGCTAGCACCTTCTCCAACGTCGGCTTGGCTGCGGTCCAGAGCTTTTCGGCATCGTCAAAGGACGTCGCCAGGAAGGGCACGGAATCGACACCAAAGATCGCATCCTCATTTTGATGCCCCGACAGTAGGCGTTCACCGATGGGCACTTGCCCGGTCTGGATCGCACGCTTGATCTGCGCGCCGGGGAACAGCGAGCCCGACGGATGCGTCACGATCTCGATCTCGCCCTGGGTGCCTGTGGTCACGCATTTGGCAAACTCGGCACCTGTCACCGAGTGGAAATTCGACCCGGAATAGGCCATCGGCATATCCCATTTCTCGGCCAGCACCGGTGCCGCGCTTGCCGCGGTGAGGGCCGTGGCGGCCAGCAGATTTGTGAGTTTTTTCATTTTCTTCTCCCTATTTTGGTTTTGTCGGCTTTTTGGTTGTTGTTATCCCGCCTTCGCAAAGCGTGCCGGGGAATAGACGTCCAGGTCAATATTTGGTTGTCGACCAGAGATGATCTGCGCCAACAGACGACCGGTCTTGGGCCCGCCGGTCAGACCGATGTGGTGATGGCCGAAACCAGTGAATGCCCCCTTGATGCCCGGCACTTCGCCGATCACGGGGATCGAGTCGGCGGGGGCTGGTCGGTGGCCAAGCCATTCGGTCACGTGCGACCCGCGCAGGCCAGGCAGTGCCGCAACCGCGTTTCGGCGCAACAGATCAAGCGGTGCGCGCGAGGGGCCTGCCTCCAGCCCACCGAACTCGACCACACCGGCGAAGCGGACGCGGCCTTCCATCGGGGTGACAACGAATCTACCTCCGGCGACCATAACCGGAGATTTTGGCATCACCGATGGTTCCCAAAATTCCAGGTGATAGCCGCGCTCGGATTCCAACGGCACCTTCAACCCGAGTTTTTTGGCCAGTGGGCCGGACCAAACACCGGTTGCAACCACAGCCGCATCACAGGCAATCGTCTCACCGCCTGCCCTGATGCCGGTCACCGACCCGCTTTCCTGAACCACATCCTCGACATCAGCCCGCAGAAATCGGCCGCCCTGCGCCTCAAAGTTGCGGGCCAATGCCTGCACATAGGCGCCCGGATCGGAAATCCGGCCATGATTACCAAGCCGGGCCGCAAATTTCAGATCATCTGAAAAGACCGGGTCATAGGCGCGAAACGCCTCGCCCTCCAATACATCCCATTGAAAGCCATTCGCTCGCCGCAGATTCCAGCTGAAACTATCCGAAGCAAAATGGGCGCGATCGGCATAGATGAACAGATAGTCCGATGGTTGGATATAGCGCTCGGCGCCGGTACCGGCCGCCAGCGCCAAGTGATCCTCTAGACTGTCTCCGACGATCGGCGCCAGCGCCGACGCGACGCGTGTGGCATCATTGGCATTGGCATGCGAGAGGTACTTACTTAGCCAGGGCAGCAGCCGCGGGAAGTACCCGTAGCGCAGGAACAATGGCTGATCGGCGCTGAACAGCATCTTCGGGGCCTTGGCCAGCAGGCCTGGAGTGGTGACCGGCACCACCGAACAGGAGGCAAGAACGCCACCATTGCCATAAGACGCGCCCTCGCCTGGACCCTTGCGATCAATCAGGATGACGTCACGGCCCGCCCGCTGCAGCCAGATCGCCGCCGACACCCCAACGATGCCCGCGCCAATGATGGCCACTGTTTTGCGCTCTGTGGTCATTGCGATCTCCCGCCGGGTGCGGACTTGCCGCACACCGATTCTCCGCGAGTCAGGATCGCATACATTGACAAAACGTCAACAAAATGTTTATAAATTATTTCAGTTAGACGGAGCACGCGCATGTCAGACACCTCTCTTGGCCCAGTTGTCTCGTCGGCTCATCTTGCCGAAGGCAGCTTTCCCGAGGTCAGCGAGTTTGAATTTGGCCTGATTATCGCGAACCACGCCTTCGCCCGCTGGACCACACGATGCATGGCCGCGGCGGGCTTTGCCGATATGTCGTCGCTTGAGGTATGTGTCCTGCACACCGTGCGCCATCGCGGCAAACCCAAGAAACTGGCCGATATCTGCCTTGTGCTGAACGTCGAGGATACCCACACGGTCAACTACGCGATCAAGAAACTCGCCAAGGCGGGGCTGGTGCAGGAAGGCAAGCAGGGCAAGGAAAAAACGGTCGAGGCCACCAAGCGCGGCACGGAAGCCTGCCAACGGTACCGCGAGATTCGCGAGGCGCTGCTGTTGCGGGCGATGAACGAGGTTGGCATCGAAGCCGAGCAAATGAGCCGATTGTCGGCACTGATGCGCCTGATGTCTGGCCAATATGATCAGGCCGCACGTGCGGCGACCGTTTATTGATCCAGCGCTGATCATCCTGACCTCCGAACAGCGTAGTTGTTCAGTTTGTCGATATCCGGCACCGCACCCAGCCCTGCCCCATCCGGCACGATCACATACCCGTCGGCAACCGGAAATGGAGTCTGCAGGATGTCCTCGCGCAGGTAGTAGCTGGCCTGATAGAATTCGCATCCCAGCGTAATCTCCGGCGTCGCGGCAATCATGTGGGTGCCCGCCAGATGAGCGAGACCTGCCTCGAACATATCGCCGCCATAGGCCGTTAGGCCATTGGCTGCTGCGATCCGAGCCACGGCCTGACCCCGGCTCAATCCGCCCGATTTCATGATCTTGACCGATACGCCGTCGCAGATACCTTCGCGTGCGGCGCGCATCATGTCTTCGGGACCGAACACACTTTCATCTGCCAACAACGATACGTCGGTCTCGTTGCGCAAGCGGGCCATCATGCCGAATTCCGCCGCGCGCACCGGCTGTTCGATAAAATCGGGTCCAAACTGAGCGACGTCACGTACGCGGCCCATCGCCTCATCGATCTCAAGGCCCTGATTGTAGTCGATCCGAATACGGAACTCGGGGAAGTCGCAAGCGATCCGTTCCAACCGCATCACATCGAAGGCGTGATCGCGAAAGCCGGTCTTGAGCTTGATGATCCCGACCCCATCGTCACGCAGCCGCTGCATCAGCGCCACGTCCTGATCAAAATCGGGGTTGGCGATCGAACAACTGAGCGGAATGCGGCTGCGGCACCGTCCGCCCAGCAGGGCCCAGACCGGCAAGCCTGCGATCCGACCCGTGAGATCGAGCAGCGCGCTCTCCAGCGCCGCCTTGGCTTCGGTACAATGGGCGACCGCCCGGACTGCCTGTTCCATGATCTTCGCGCGATCGCCAATCGCGCGACCTAGCACAAGCGGGCGCAGATAACGATCAAGCGCGGCAAAACTGGCTTCAGGCGTGCCAGTGAAAACCGACCAGGGCGAGGCCTCGCCGAAACCCTGCGCCCCGCCCTCGCTGGTCAATCGCAGCACAATCACCTCGCAATTGCCTTCGACGCGGCCGATGCCATGATCTCGCGCCGACCGCACTGGCAGCACGAGGTGCCACAGATCGAAACCGGTGATGCGCTGATCGAGGTCTGGCATGCACTCTCCCTGACGTATTGGAAGTGTGCGTCGCTCGGTCTATCATTTCCAATATTATTTTTTTGCCAGAGTATCACCAAAAGTTATAGGATGAGCGCATGCAATCCAACTTCCGGCAGTATCAGGCGTTCCACGCCATCATGGATACCGGCACCGTAACCGGCGCGGCAGAGCAGTTGGGTGTCTCGCAGCCTGCGATCTCAAACCTGCTGGCGCAGTTGGAGCGGCGAACCAATCTGCATCTGTTCGAGCGCAACCGGGGCCGCCTGCTCCCGACGCCCGAGGCCATGGTCCTGTTCGAAGAGATCGACACAGTTGTGCGCGGGCTGGATCATGTGAATCAAGCGGTGGTGGACCTGCAAAACCAGAAGGCAGGCCAATTGCAGGTGGCGACAAGCCATGCGATGGCCTTTGGGTTCATGCCCGGCCAGATCGCACGGTTCACAGCCGACAAGCCCAACCTGACCATCGCATTCCAGTCGCAGTATTCAGCAAAGATCCAGGAATGGGTCATGGCCGGCCTCTTTGAGATTGGCATCTGCGAACTCCCCGTGCGCCATGACGGGCTGCACAAGGACCCGTTCTTCTTCGAAATCGTCTGCGCCCTGCCCGAAGGCAGCCCGTTAGCGGAATATGACATGCTGACGCCTGCGTTGCTGGACGATGTGCCGTTCATTGTGATGGGGGCCGATCACATGGTGAACCGGCGCGCGCGCGAGGCGTTTCACTCTGTCGGCGCGCATTGGCGTGCACGCTGCCAGACCGACCTGTTCCGCAACGCTTTGAACATGGTGAAGGAAGGGTTGGGAGCGACATTCGTCGACCCGTTCACCCTGTTAAGTGACACTGGTGAAGGTTATGTTTTGCGGCGATTTACACCGCGCATATTGCTGGATGTGGTGATCGTGACGGCGCGGGAACGCCCGCTCTCGGCGATCGGCAGCCAGTTTCTGGCGCAGATATCCGAGAGCATGGCCGCCATGGCGGTTGACCGGATCAGACCGGTTTGAACTTCTGGCTGGAGGGATCGTAGTATTCCAGCCCACCTGCGCCGATATCGGTCCAGAGCCCATGCAGGCTGAGCGTTTCATCCTCGACCGCCGACGCGACAAACGGGAAGCTCATGAGGTTCTCCAGCGATGCGACGACCGCCTGACGCTCGAACTGGCGCGCTTGCTCGGTGCCGTCCTCGATTCCTGAGACAAGCTCGTATTTCGGCTTAAGGATATCCATCCAGCGCCCGACAAAGCTCTCCTTCGCCTCAAGCTGCGGCGCCTTGCCGTTGCACATGTCGATGCATCCCTGCACGCCGCCGCACTGGGAATGGCCTAGCACAATCAGATGCGTGACCTTGAGCGCGGTCACCGCATATTCGATGGCAGCGCTGGTGCCATGGTGATCCCCATCCGGCAGATAGGGCGGCACCAGATTGGCGATGTTACGATGGATGAAAAATTCGCCCTGGTCGGCACCGAAGATCGAGGTGACATGAACCCGGCTATCACAGCACGAGATCACCATCGCGCGGGGGCGCTGGCCTTCGGTGGCTAACCGCTGATACCAGGCGTGGTTTTCGGCATAAGTTGTCGCCTTCCATCCATGATAGCGCTGTACGAGATAGCTTGGCAGGGGCCGGGCGTATTCCATCTGATGTGACCTGTCCTGTTTGTTCGGTTTTACAGGCAATAGTTCCTATTTGCCGCGAATTCGAGGATTTTTGTGCGGCGGGTGCAACCTTTTGCAAACCACTCCCGGCTCAGAATGTCCGCGTGCCGTGGGGGCACATGGATCAAGGGTGTGTGTGGTGGACAAGATTGTCACATTGATACAGGACGAATCCGTTCGTCTGAATCCGGGCCAATTGGCCGCGCTATATCGGGAACTGGGCGATTCATCGGCCGAAGACGTGGTGTGCCGCGCGGTCGAGGAGCTGGCCATGCGCCTATCAGTCTGTGAACGGCTCTGGCGCAACAAAGACTGGAACAATCTGCGCAAGAGTGCGCGCTCACTGGTGGCCATAGCCGATCAGGTCGGCATGGTGGAGTTGGCCCGCGTGGCGGCTGACGTGACAGACACCATAGATAGCGAAGACCCAGTGGCCACAGGCGCGACACTCTATCGGTTAATCCGGGTTGGCGAACGGTCGCTGACTGCAATCTGGGACCAGCGCGATCTGAGTGTCTGAGGGGCTTGCAGGCAAGAATTGTGCGGCTAGTCTGGGCGCGTTCCCAACCACCGAGCACATATCATGACACTTGCCTTTGCCGATCCCACCGAAACCGCCCTGCCTGCGCATGTGCTGGAACGCGACGCGCTTGAGGGCTGGCTGGCCGAACAGGATACAGCGACCCGCAACTGGGTTTCGGCCAACGGGTTCACGGGCAAGGTCGGGCAGGCCTTGTTGGTCCCCTCGGCAGAGGGCGGGCCGCGCTGCGCTCTGCTGGGATATGGTACGTCCGAAAGCCGAGCCCGCAAGCGGTTCAGTCTTGCTGCAGCGGCAGAGGTCCTGCCCAAAGCGGCGTACAGGTTGCATCACGACCTAGACGACGACGCTCTGGCGGCGGAGTGTTTTGGCTGGCTAATGACCGGCTACGCTTTTGACCGGTACAAGAAGAAATCCGGCGGCAAGGCGCGACTGGTGGCCCCCGACGCGATTGATCGCGCCCGGATTGAGGCTCTGGCCAATGCCGAGGCGCTGACGCGCGACCTGATCAACACGCCCGCCGCCGATATGGGACCCACGCAATTGCAGGCAGCAGTGGTGTCGATGGCGGATACATTTGGGGCAGAAGTGAGCGTTATTCAGGGCGATGATTTGCTGACGCAAAACCTGCCGATGATCCACGCAGTCGGACGCGCCGCCGAACAGGCGCCGCGTCTGATAGACCTTAGATGGGGCAACACGGGACCGCGCCTGACCCTGGTTGGCAAAGGTGTCTGCTTCGACACGGGCGGGCTGGACCTGAAACCGGCTTCGGCCATGGCCCTGATGAAAAAGGATATGGGCGGTGCCGCCAATGTGCTTGGTCTTGCGCGGATGATCATGGGGTTGAACGTGCCCATACAATTGCGCGTGCTGATCCCTGCAGTGGAAAACGCTGTGGCAGGCAATGCGTTTCGCCCCGGTGACATACTTACCTCGCGCAAGGGGCTGACCGTCGAGGTCAACAACACCGATGCCGAAGGTCGGCTGGTCTTGGCCGATGCGCTGGCATTGGCAGATGAGGACGCGCCCGATCTGATCATCTCGATGGCGACACTCACCGGTGCCGCACGCGTGGCAGTCGGACCGGATCTGGCCCCCTTCTATACCGATGACGAAGACGCGGCCCGCAGCCTCAGCAACGCGGGCGCGCGGGTGGCCGACCCGGTTTGGCGACTCCCCTTCCACACGTCTTACGAAAGCATGATCGAACCCGACATGGCCGATCTGGACAACGCGCCGGGTGGCGGATTTGCAGGATCGATCACCGCGGCGCTTTTCCTCCGCCGCTTTGTGACCGCGTCGCGTTACATCCATTTCGACATCTATGGCTGGCAACCGGCCAAGGCCCCGGCACGCCCCAAGGGCGGGGCCGCGCAGGGCCCGCGTGCCTTGCTGGAGTGCCTGCCGGACTTGCTGGGCTTATGAGCGATCCGCGCCTGACACCTATGAACACTCGGGTCGCCGACGCGCGACTGCAAGATGTGCCCGAAGGCCTGGCCCGGGTCGAAGGGCTGGCGCGGCAGGTCAATCTGCCGGTCGTCAACCTCTTGCGGGCGCCCGAAGGCAAGCGAGATCGGCAACTACTCTATGGTGAGACCTTGCGTGTTTTTGAGGATCGGGACGGCTGGGCCTTTGTGCAGGCCGATAAGGATGGTTATGTCGGCTACCTGCCCAGTGACAAGTTAACCGCATCGCAGCAGGCGACCCATTGGGTTTCGGCCCCGGCAACCCATGCTTATAAGATGGCCGATCTGAAATCCCCCGATACAGCTTCGCTGAGCTTTGGTACCTTTTTGGCGGTCACGGGCAAAGCGAATGGTTTTGCCCAGACACCGTTGGGCCATGTGCCCGAGGTACACTTATCCAAAGTTGCGACGCATTGCAGCGATCCGGTTGAGGTGGCAGCAGGGTTTCTTGGAACACCTTATCTTTGGGGTGGCAACAGCCGCTTTGGGATCGACTGTTCCGGATTGGTACAAGCTGCGCTGCTGGCCTGCGGCACAGCTTGTCCCGGTGACAGTGACCTGCAGATGGCGGAATTGGGCAAGGCGCTCCCTGTTGGCAGCCCGGCCAAGCGCGGCGATTTGCTGTTCTGGAAGGGGCATGTCGCTTGGGTTGCGGACCCAGATACCATCTTGCATGCAAATGCAGGGCATATGGCGGTGGCGTATGAGCCATTGGAGGCGGCGATTGCCCGCATCCAAGCACAAGGCGATGGACCGGTGACGGCCCACAAACGGCTATGAGATAGCTGGCCGACGCTCAGTCGAGGTCAATGGCGCGGATCAGCTTGCGTTCCAGCACCCTGAGCACCGACTTCAAATCCTGACCGCGTTTCAGGATCTGCCCATCCATTCCGATCACAGAATACATCCCTTGCCGGTTGCGCAGTTTGGGCTGCTTTTCGACCCGGTAGATCGGATGCTCAGCCGTGCGTCGAAAAATAGAAAACACGGCGGTGTCGCGGAGGTTTGAAATCCCGTAGTCGCGCCATTCTCCGGCGGCGACCATCCGCCCGTAAACCGAAAGAATGAGGCTAAGCTCACGCCGGTCGAACGCGACCTGCGTCTGGGCCTGCCCGGTGGGAAACCGGCTTGGAGGCTGCATGTTCATGGCCCCAGCCTTGCCGTATTTTCCGGTCAAATCAAGCCTGAGAGGTGGAATTCACGCCGAACTGAGACTTTGCGGCACATTGGCAACCGGCCAAATTCCGGCCTAAACCACAGTTCATGCATCCTCAGCGCTCGGCGCGCAAACGCTCCAAATTTACCACTGTCGACAGCATCAACCGGTCATGGCTCCAATCCTTAGGCGCTTCCAGCGATGCCCCCGCCAAGGACAGGAACGTCCCTGAGACGCAGGCAAGCACTATCAGGTGCGAGCGCGGAGCGGAAAGCTGTTTTGCTGTGGATTTCAACGACAACAGGCGGTTTGCCAGCTCCTGGCGGGCGTCTTTGCGACCGGCGCTCAGCAGGGCCACATTCAGCCGCTGCGAATGGGTCGCTCCTACAGATTTCTCGCAGAAATGCAGCAGGCAGCGGGCATAGTCCAGCGGCGCGACGCGATAGCGGCTGACCACGGCCTGATCGCAAGCCAGTTCCCGCAACCGATCAAACCTGCGCTTGAGCAGATTGAATGCGGGGTTCCAGAAGAAGAACGGGCGTAGGAGTTCAAACACAAGCTCCCATTCAAGATCCGACTGCCGGAAATGCTGCATCTCATGCGCGATCGCGATACGACGGCGGCTACTGTCGGAAATCAGGTCTGTTGGCAGCAGAACATGCCGTCGAAACAATCCCCGCGTTGCCATCGGCACTGCGATCCGATCCGACAGGCGGATATCGACCGGCCCAACGCGTTTCCAGCGATAGCTATCGGCCAAAAGGCAGTGCAACTGATAGATCGAACGGGCCAGACGCAGAGCGGCAAGCACCATCCCGGAAGCCAGAAATCCGACAATCAGCATTGGCCCCTGCCATTCCATCATCAGGAACCGTTCTGTCCAGTTCTCGCGGGCGTTCAAGATCTGTTCAAAACGGATCGCATCCATGGCGATATCTCCGCGCAGATAGGCGGCCACAACCATATCGCTCAACACAACGCTGCGGCCAGGCGAGAGCATCTCGACCGCCTGGGTCGCAGCAATAGCAAGAACAGGGCTGAGCAAAATCAGCGCGAGAACGGTTTTGAGCGCCGCCAGATGCAGGGTGTACGCATTCCGCAATGCGCTTTTGGCCACCAAAGCATGCAAACCCAGCCAGATAACACACCCCAGAACAAGCATGATGTTCAGGTTGACGAAAGCCTCAAGGATCTGTTTAGCCGCCATCATTCCGGAGCCTCCTCTCCACCAGCGCCCGAATTTCCTCAAGATCGGCCTCGGTCAGCCCGGCATCGTCGACGAGCCTTGCAACCAGAGTGGCCGGGGTGTCGTCAAACAGGGTCTGAGACAGGTTTTTCAGTGAACGCGTCTGATAGGCGTCCTTTGCCAGAAGCGGCGTGTAGATCAGCGATTTGGCCTGCTTTCGGCTTTTGACAAAGCCCTTATCTTCAAGGATGCGCAGCACCGTCGCGCCCGAAGTATAAGCCAGACCCCGCGAAGGCGGCAACTGCTCCAACACGTCGCGCACCGAGCCTTCGCCGAGTTCCCAAAGCTCCGTCATGAACTCCAGCTCGACATCCGTCAGCAGATTTCCCGCTTTTCTTTTTCTCATCGATGCACAGCTACCAGTTCAATCACGCACTTCGGACCCAAACAAACCAGCTTGGCGGTCATTCTCAAAGCCTAAACTTTCCAGAACACGAAAATTCCCCACCCAATCGCAATGAAGAGCGGGATCCAGATCGGCTGTCCCATGATCCCGAGCCAAGCCAAAAAGATGTAGGCCGAGCCCAAAAGCGTGATGAACAACCGGTCGCCCAGGGTGGTGGTCAGGCCCAGCACACCCTTACGCTCGATCCCGTCGCGGAAGCGGAACCCTTCCAGCAGGCCGATCACGGCGATGGCAGAAAAGATGCCGACAAACACAGCTAAGGTGGCGGGCGTCCAGGCCATCCAGAAATCGGGCCAGAGCGGGGCGGTCCAGGAAAACCCTTTCTCTTCCTGCTCACCTACATTGCCCCAACCCGCCTTTGCCTGCGCCATCGCCTGCAGTGGCAAGACCAGCGCGGCGGTCAATGTCAAACGTCCAATCATCAAACCCTCCCCATCGCGAACCCGCGCGCGATGTAGTTGCGGACAAACCAGATCACGATTGCACCCGGAATGATGGTCAGCGTTCCCGCTGCCGCCAGCAGACCCAACTCGTAGCCCGCACTTGATGCGGTCCGGGTCATGACGGCGGCAATGGGCTTGGCCTCAACGGCGGTCAGGGTCTTGGCCAGCAACATCTCGACCCAAGAGAACATGAAGCAGAAGAACGCCGTCACACCCACGCCCGCTTTGATGTTGGGTAGAAAGATCTTCACGAAAAACGCCGGGAAGGAATAGCCATCGACATACGCGGTCTCATCCAGCTCTTTCGGGATACCGCGCATGAACCCTTCCAGAATCCACACCGCCAGCGGCACATTGAAAAGCGTGTGCGCCAAGGCCACTGCCAAATACGTGTCAAAAAGATGGATCGAGGAGTAAAGCTGGAAGAAAGGCAAAGCGAATACCGCCGCCGGGGCCATTCGGTTGGTCAGCAGCCAGAAGAACAGCTGTTTGTCGCCCAGAAAACGATAGCGCGAGAACGCGTACGCCGCAGGCAGCGCCACGCAGACCGACAGGACCGTGTTCATCGTCACGTAGATGATCGAGTTGATGTAGCCCCAGTACCAAGTCGGATCGGTAAAGATCGCGGTGTAATTTTCCAGCGTGAAGGTTTGCGGGAAAAGCGAGAAGCCCGATAGAATTTCGTTCGTCGTTTTGAACGACATCGCCACCAGCCAGTAGATCGGCAGCATCAGGAAAGCGATGTAGAGGATCGGGATGACGGATCGTTTCTTCATTGTTGATCGTCCTTTGTCATCAAGACGTAGAATACCCAGCTGACCAGCAGCGTGATCGCAAAATAGATCAGGCTCATCGCCGCCGCCGGGCCAAGGTCGAACTGCCCCAGCGCGATCTTCACCAGATCAATGGACAAGAGCGTGGTGGAATTGCCCGGTCCGCCGCCGGTCAGAACAAAGGGTTCGGTGTAGATGTTGAAACTGTCCATGAAGCGCAGCAGGACCGCGATGGTCAGAACCGCTTTCATCTTGGGCAGTTGGATATAGCGAAACACCGACCAGGCACTGGCCCCGTCGATCTTGGCGGCCTGGTAGTAGGCATCCGGGATTGAGACCAGACCGGCATAACACAGCAGCACCACCAATGAGGTCCAGTGCCAGACATCCATGACCACTACCGTGATCCAGGCCGAGATCGGCTGCTGGGTCATGTCGTAGTTGATGTTCAGCACGTCATTCAGGAAATACCCAAGCAGCCCGATCTTGGGCAGGGTAAAGATGTTCCACATCGAGCCGACGACATTCCACGGGATCAGCATCGGCAGCGCCATCAGCACCAGACAGACCGGCACCCAGAAGCCTTTGCGCGGCATCGACAGAGCCACGATGATACCCAGGGGCACCTCAATGGCGAGGATGATGATGGTGAACATGAACTGTCGGCCCAAAGCGGCCTGAAACCGGTCGGAGCGCAGGATTTGCTCGAACCAACCTAGCCCTTCCCAGAAGAACTGGTTATTGCCGAAGGTTTCCTGCACCGAGTAGTTGACCACCGTCATCATCGGGATCAGTGCGTTGAACGCCACCAGTGCCAGCACCGGTATGACGAAGAACCACGCCTTCTGGTTTTCGGTCTTCATGACGCGCGCTCCTGCGTTGCGATCCAGCCGTCGCGATAAACGCGGGTTTGGTTCGGGTTAAAGCTCAGGCGCACTTCGCTGCCCTGTTCGGGGGCGTCATGGTCGAGCACGGCCTTCAGCGGCGTCTGGCCGACCATCGCATCGACAATGAAATGCCGCCCGACATCCGAAACCTTGGTGATATGCGCGGGAACACCGCTTTCGGCGATCGCCACATGTTCCGGACGCACGCCCAGGGTCAGCGTCCCGCCATCGCCTGTGACCGGCCCCTCCAAGGTGACCTCGTGACCCTCGAACATGGCGCGGTCGCCGCTGGCCTGACAGGGCAAGACATTCATGCCGGGCGAGCCGATGAAATGACCTACAAATGTGTGCTGCGGCCGTTCAAACAATTCGACCGGCGTGCCGATCTGCACCACTTCGCCTTCCTGCATGACAACGACCTCGTCCGCGAAAGTCAGTGCCTCGGTCTGATCATGCGTCACGTAGATCATCGTTGCCTGCACCCGCTGATGCAGTTCCTTGAGCTTCGAGCGCAGCTTCCATTTCAGATGTGGGTCGATCACCGTCAGCGGTTCGTCGAACATCACCACGTTGACGTCGTCGCGCACCAAACCCCGTCCCATAGAGATCTTTTGCTTGTTGTCGGGACTGAGACCGGCAGCACGGGTGCCGAGCATCTCGACCACATCGAGCATCTCGGCAATCTCTTGTACCCGGCTTTCGATCTTGCGGGGCTCCGCACCTCGGTTCTTCAACGGGAATGCCAGATTCTCTCGCACGGTCATCGTGTCGTAGATGACCGGGAACTGGAACACCTGCGCGATGTTACGCTGATCGGGCGGCAACCCGGTCACGTCACGGTCGTCGAACAGGATGCGCCCCTCAGACGGTGTCAGCAGCCCAGAAATGATGTTGAGCAGCGTTGACTTCCCGCACCCTGACGGCCCAAGCAGCGCATAGGCCCCGCCATCGCGCCAAGTCACATCGATCTCTTTCAACGCATAGTCATCCGGTCCCTTAGGGTTCGGGTAGTAGCTGTGCTTCAGGTTCGAAAGCTTGATTTGTGCCATGTTAGGCCACCAGTTTCCCGTCCTGCCCGAAATAGCGGCAGTGACTGGGATCCATGAAAAAGATGTGGTCTTCGCCGACCTGATAAGGATGAACACCAGAGGACAACGACACCCAGGCATCCGCACCCAGTTGGAAATGCGCGCTGGAATCCGAGCCCGAAAGCTCGGTGACGATCACTCTGCCCTTAAGCTCGACATCCGCGTCGCTCGTGCGAGTTGGCAACACCCGGTGTGGTCGGATTGCAATCGTATAGTCTCCGTCGGGCAGCGTAGCTGCATCGCCCGTCAACATCCACGAAGCGCCGCCAGACAGGCGCGCCTCAGCCCCCGTTTTTCTGACCGGGGCGGCATTGATCGGCGGATCGGAAAAGACCCGGGCAGCGCTCAGGTTCTCGGGATTGCGGTAGATCTCGGAGGTTATTCCGAATTGCGTGACGCGTCCGTCATCCATCAACGCTGTCTTGCCGCCCAGCAGCAACGCCTCTTCGGGCTCGGAGGTCGCGTAGACGACAACCGCACCGCGCCCCGCAAACAAGTCAGGCAGTTGTTCGCGCAATTCCTCTCGCAGTTTGTAGTCCAGATTGGCCAGAGGCTCGTCCAGAAACACCGCGCGGCTGTCTTTGGCGATGGCGCGCGCCAGCGCCGTGCGCTGCTGCTGACCGCCTGACAATTCGTTGGGTCGGCGATGCAGCATCGGGCGCAGTTGCAACAGATCTGCCGCCTCTTCCACTCGCCCCTCGATCTCGCTTCTGGCCATGCCCCCGACGCGGAGCGGCGAGGCGATGTTTTCGAAGACCGACATATGCGGGTAGTTAACGAAGAACTGGTGTACCAGAGAGATGCGGCGTTTCTGCGTCGACTGCTTGGTGACATCCTCGCCATCCATCAGGATGCGCCCACTTGCCATCGGGTCAAGCCCGGCCATCAGCTTGATCAACGAGGTCTTGCCTGCCCCGGTCGCACCAAGCAGGACGTTGAAATGTCCCGGTGCAAGGCTGAGTGTCGTGGGTTTGATATGGGTCACCTGACCCACACGCTTTGTCACGTCGTGAAGTTCTATCATGTCGCGAAGGTTCCAAGATGGACCACGCCGATCCGCGGCTGGCCCCGTCCCCGAAATGGGTCGCCGCCCATTTGCGGCGACCCGGTTTTCAATGGCTTACTGCTGCTGCCAGCGGGCAACCAGTTCGTCATAGTTGACGGTCTGGCCCTGCGGCTTTTCGTTTTCCAGCTTGGCCTTGGGCGAGCCCTCTTTTTCCAGCCAGAACGCAGCGTCCTGAGGTTCGTTCAGGCGCGGGCCACAACCACCGTAGACGCCGGCGCTTTCATCCGCAGCCTGCATACGGGCCATGGTGATGTCCATCTCTTCGGCCAGACGATCCATCGCCTCTTGCGGGGTGAAGGCACCCGAGTTCACGTCACCGATCTGCTGCCACCAGATCTGGGCCAGCTTCGGATAATCCGGAACGTTGATACCGGTCGGCGACCATGCCACGCGATCAGGCGAGCGATAGAACTCGACCAGACCGCCCAGCTTGGGTGCGCGTTCGGTGAACGATTCGTGGTTGACCGAGCTGTCGCGGATAAAGGTCAGACCCACATGGGACTTTTTCACATCAACGGTCTTGGAGGTCACGAACTGAGCATAGAGCCAGGCTGCCTGAGCACGATCCGCAGGGGTCGATTTCAGGAAGGTCCAGGATCCCACATCCTGATAGCCAACCTTCTGGCCATCTTCCCAATATGGACCATGCGGGCTGGGAGCCATCCGCCAAAGCGGCGTGCCTTCGTCATCCACGGTGTTGTTGCCTTCGGACTTCGGCTTCACCATGTCTGCGGTAAAGGCGGTGTACCAGAAGATCTGCTGCGCCACGTTGCCCTGGCTGAGCGCCGGCAGCGACTGGTAGAAGTCATAAGACGCCGCACCCGGAGGGGCGTAATTCCGCAGCCATTCGTCCCATTTGCGGATCGCATAGACCGCAGCCGGACCGTTTGCGGCACCGCCGCGCGAGACGGACGCACCAACCGGGTTACAGGTGCCCGCTTCCATCCGGATGCCCCATTCGTCGACGGGCACGCCGTTTGGCTCGCCCTTGTCGCCGGCACCAGCCATCGACAGCCAGGCGTCGGTCATACGCCAGCCCAGGTCAGGCGCGCGCTTGCCATAGTCCATGTGGCCATAGATCGCCACGCCGTCGACTTCTTTCACGTCTTCGGTGAAGAACTCGGCAATATCCTCATAGGCCGACCAATTGACCGGGACGCCAAGATCATAGCCGTACTTCTCTTTGAACGCGGCCTTGTTGGCTTCATCATCAAACCAGTCCTTGCGGAACCAGTATAGGTTCGCGAATTGCTGGTCAGGCAATTGGTACAGCTTGCCATCGGGGCCAGTGGTGAACTGAATGCCCATGAAGTCATCCAGATCCAGCGTCGGCGAGGTTGTTGCCGCCCAGTCTCCCGCCATCATGTCGGTCAGCGGATAGGCCTGTTGCAGACGCGAGTGGGTTCCGATCAGATCACTGTCGTTTACATAGCCGTCATACAGGTTCCGGCTCGTTTGCAGTTGGGTCTGAACCGCCTGAACCACTTCGCCTTCGCCGAGAATCTGGTGATTGACCTTGATGCCCGTAATTTCCTCGAAGGCCTTGGCCAGCACCTCGGATTCGTAGCTGTGGGTCGGAATGCCCTCGGACAGGACGTTGATTTCCATTCCCGAATAGGGCTTCGCCGCTTCAATGAACCACTGCATCTCGGACAGCTGTTCGTCCTTGGACAGGGTCGATGGCTGGAACTCTTCGTCGATCCAGCGTTGCGCTGCGGCCTCATCGGCCCAAGACGCACTTCCTCCTGCCATGACAGCAGACGCCGCCACAGCGGATAGCAGATACTTCCGCATAATTCTCCTCCCTAGAGATATTATTGTCAGGCCAAGCCCGAACGCGGTTAGCATCCGAAGAGGATAAGCTTTTGTCAAACTAAAAAATTAGTAAATGGCAAAAAGTCACGCAACACTATATAAATATTATATATTTTTGATCACCAACGGTCGTGATGCCCTGCGCGAATTCGCGTCAGCAAGCTGCGCGCATCGCGAACGGGGGATCTTGGCAACCCTCTTGAACGCCGAAATCTGTAGCAAGAGTTAAATACGTTGGCAGCGCTGCCTGCGACCTTTAGAACATTTGGTGAAACGGGCAGCAGATCCGGGAAATGTATCACAGGCGACGCAACTCATGACCAAGCCAGCATCATCCGGCGCCTTGTCGCTCTGCAGCTTGCGGACCCTACAGCGGGGTTCGGTAACGCTCCTGGACGCGGTGACCACCCGACCCGGCCAGGCAGAGTTGTTCTTTACCCACGAAACGCCGCTAGACGCCATCGCCGCCGGTCCACGCGCCGAGATCGTCGCGCAACGCACATTGGGCGGATCACCTCTGGTCACAGTCAGCTGGTCCGGACCGCTGGAGTTGCTTTTTGCCGGTGCGCAGGTCACGATCACACCCTTGCAGCCCGAAATCGACCGGTTTGCTGGGCGCGACGTCGCGCTGGCCCTGCGCAATGGCGAACGGGCGGATCTTGTTCTGGAATGGCTGCGCTATCATCATCAGACACATGGCTTGACCGGAGCCGTGATTCTGGACCGCAACGCCCCAGATACTGACCCCTCTTTTGCGCGAGCGCTGGAGGCCGGGATTGCAGCGGGTGATCTGGACTGCAAGGTCCTCGTGGTTACGGCTGATCATCCGATGGGACGTTCCGGGATGGCTGCTGAAACCCACCCTTATACCGTGCCGGAAGCGCCGGGAAAGGACCGGATGGAGATCCCGCCCTCCGACCCCTGGCATGCGCCATTTGCTGAAGTGATCCTCTATGAATGGGCCCGCACACGCTATCTTGGCCAAGCGCGGGCAGTGGCAAATTTCGACGTGCACGACCTGCTGACCGATGCGCCGGGCCCAAGCGTTTTTGATCGCGCAGCGGACAGCCCGGCGGGTTATGTCGCGATGGCCGGGCGGCATTGTTACCCTTGGCGCATTCGAGATGGGGCAAGGCCCGATTTCAGTGATCATGCCTGCGTGCAATTCGACGCGCTACGTTCGCGGCGGCGTTGGTGCGTGGCGCCCGACAGGCTGGCCGAAGACAACATGTGGCGCGCCATCCGCGTCGGCGGCGCCGCACCAGACCCAGATCAGATGCAACCGTTCTACCGTTTCATGGCGCTGCGTCATAGGACCAGCGCCGTGTCGCGTATCGTGCCCAAGTCCAGCCTGATTGCGCACCCTCCACTGATCGAGATGTTGGGGCGTCATTTCGGCACCAAGCCGGTGCTGCCGCCAATCGAGAAGCTGGACGTCAAAACCAGTGGACGGCGTGCCATTGTCACGACGATGAAAAACGAAGGGCCGTTCATTCTGGAGTGGATCGCTTATCACCGCGCGATCGGAATCGACGATTTTCTCGTCTATACAAACGATTGCAGCGACGGCACCGACACGCTGCTCGACGCCCTGCAAAAGAAAGGGATCGTACAACACCGCGACAACCCCTTTCGCAGCACCAATATGAAACCGCAGCACGCCGCCCTTGCCGCGGCCGAAGACGAACCGGTAATCGCCGAGGCCGAATGGGTCGTCTGCATGGATGTGGACGAATTTATCAACGTCAAATGTGGGGACGGGACGCTGGATGCCCTGTTTGAAGTGCTGGGCAACGTCAATCTGGTCTCGATGACGTGGCGGCTGTTTGGAAATGCCGACAGGCATGACTTCACTAACGATTTCGTCACCCGCCAATTCACGAATTGCGCGCCCGAACTTGCCCGCAAACCGCATCAGGCCTGGGGGTTCAAAACGCTTTACCGCAACAACGGCATCTTCAAGAAGCTGGGTGTTCATCGCCCCAAGGGGCTGAAGCCGCAGCTTTGGGATCAGATCCGCTGGGTGAACGGTTCGGGCAAGACCATGCCACGCAAGATGTACCGCAACGCCTGGCGGTCGACGATAGACAGCTACGGCTATGAACTGGTGCAGCTCAATCACTACGCGGTGCGATCTGCTGAAAGCTTTCTGGTCAAACGCGATCGGGGCCGCGTGAACCATGTCGACCGCGACCAGGGGCTTTCTTACTGGTTTCGGATGAATAACAACGCCGAAACCGACACCTCGATCCAGCGAATGCTGCCTCGGCTTCAGACCGAGTTCGACGCCCTGATGCAAGACCCCGATATCGCCGCTGCCCATCGCGCCGCATTGGCGGCACATCGCGACAAGATCGACGCTTTGAAACAAACGCCAACCTACTCGGACTTCTTCAAGGACCTCACCAGCGCGCGGATGGAGAAGCTGTCACGCATGCACGCGCATTTTGGGGCGAATGTCTTTCTTCAGGGGCCGGACGCCGTCCCGCAGGAGGTGTTGGACAAAGATCCAGAGATGCCGTTTTTCTTTTCGGTCAAGAAGGGCGAAGCCGAACACTAGGCGCGCCGGGTCGGATTATGCACCGGCCCGCGACTTATGCCAGAATGCGGATCGCCGCCTGCATCTGCGAAAAGGCGATGTATTCGTATTGGTCGCGGTCCAGTTCTTCGGTCAACGCCTTGTATTCGCCCGCCTCCCAGAAAGGGTAGCCGATCAACTCGTCAAACAGAACGATCGTACCTTTCCTGAAGCGTGACTTCGCCAGACTCAGGATGGTTTTGGCGGGGGAGTATGTGTCGGTATCGATATGCAGATACGCAATCTCGCCCTGCTCCCTTTCGAAGAATGGCGGCAGCGTGTCCTCAACCCATCCTTTGGTCAGAATCACGTTGCTTTCCACCTCGGGCAGTTGGCCCTTCAGATCGAAGGCCCCTTCGCCAAGATCGACCCCGACCCAACTTTCCGACAGCCCTTCGAAACTGTCAAACCCATGCAGCGTCCGCTTCGAATGAAACCGGGCCATCGCGTTGATCGAACGGCCTTTCCACACACCGCACTCCATCATCAGACCAGCATCAGGTATCTGCGTCGCCAGCCAGGGCCAGAGCCGCTGTTTCTTTGGAAAGATCAGTGATGTCGCGCCCTGCGCTTCGATGAACTCCGAAGATCGGGACGCGGCCCGGTGGTGCAGATGGTCAATCGGATTCTTGGACAGGCCAGTCTCCATTGCCGGCTCCTTTCATGACGGGTTGAAAATGGGCGGTTTCACTCTGCGACAACAGGTGCGCCGGATCCGAGGATTTGTGACCGCAACGCCTCATACTCCGGTTGCGCGCGCAGTTCGATGATCCGTTGCCGATGCCACTCTGTCGAAGCTTCCAGCAATTCGGACAGCTTGCTATCGCGGGCGATACGCGCCATTTCTGACAGCGTTGGCTCGATCCAGCGCGCGATGCTGGTATCTTTCTGACCGCCCTGGTTCATCTTGGTCCAATACTCCATCCCCATCACTTCGCGGAAATGGTTCACGCGGCCCCGGTCCCGCTTCACCAGATAGCTGTCCACCGACCGCGTCGCATAGTGGTTGATCTGCGCCACAGGGTAGGAAAAGTGCATCCTTGGCCGGGTACAGGTCTTGGGGTCGACGCTGCCGCCATCGGGGGTAAGCCAGCGTATCTTCGCAAAATCTTCGGGCTCATGCACCGGGCCATGCGTCCCGAACCGCGTGATCTCGGGTCGTGGGCGGAACAGAGATTTGACAAAGCGCCTTTCCTGCCCGCCGTTTTCAACCGGCAATTCCGCGTCGGTGTAATCCTCAATCACCAGATTGTCGGAAAAATCGACCCGTGCATTGTTCGAGAACAAACGCCAGGTGACAGGGATCACATCCGCCTCGGGCACAGCATCAAGCAGGTCATCCAGTTTGCCGTCGCCGATTTTGATGTTCAGGAATTCATCCACATCCGACACCAGAATCCAATCGGCCCGTTTGGTTGCCGGATGGTCGAAGGCGTACTTCAAAGCGCTTTTTTGTGGGCCGCGGCGGAGAACCTTGTTTCGCTCATGGGTAAGCAGACCCAGTTCCGCCATGCGGTCAAGGATCAGGTCGGTGCCGTCGGAACAGTCGTTCGTATAGACAAGAAACTGCTCGAATCCGATGGCCCGGTGATAGGCAACCCATTCGAGGATGTAGGGCCCCTCATTCTTCATCGCCGTGATCAGCAGCGGCGTTTGGGCGCGGCTACTGTCGGGCTGTTCAGCCTCGGGCGCAGCGCGTGCCGGGGTTTTTGGCACCGCCCCAAAAACGCGGCTCATTGTCTCGGTCAGGCGCGGCTCGACTTCCAGCAGTTCGGTGTCGAAATCTTCGCGGTTATAGTCCCAGTTGTTGGTGATCCGGCGAAAATGCCAGAACCCGAAATCCGGATCGGTGGGATCGCGGCGCGAGATGATCCGGTGGGTCAGCCACGGGCGCCCCTTGAGCGGCCCCTGCGGCGCAACGCAATATTTGCGGTTCACCTTCGGTTTGCCATCGCGGCGGATGAACTTGTGATCGCTGTGTCGGATCAGCGTGCCGTCCGTGGGCGGATCAGCAAAGGCCCAGCGCCCGTCGACGCGCACATAGCCCTGTTCGGACGCCACCGTCGCATCGAAGATCGACGCGCCCAAATGGGAATAGACCAGTTCATCAATGTCAACGTTCAGTACCGCACGAGCCCGGGACAGCAGGCGCCGACGCCCAAGCTCGACCATGGTCATATGCAGGAATTTGGAGTTGAAGTTGGTGTTCCCGGCCCCGCCCGGGCCAAAGGGGAACCAGGCCCGCACCACAGCTGACGCCTCAATCCCATCGACAGAGGCCAGCGCGTCTTTCAGCGCGTCCATCGAATAGTCGGTCGAGTGGTTGTCATAGATCACGACCGCATTGGCGCCGTGTTCCTTGACGTAATAACTCAGCCAGTCGCTGATCCAGTCCAGCTTGTTGTCTTTGGAGATCGCATAGACGGCATTCTTGTCAGCAAACACATCCGTGTGCACCGCGTTCACCGCTACCGAACCCGAGAACAGCTCATGGGTAAAGGCCAAATTCGCGGGGGCATCGGACGGGGACTGGAACCTGATCGTGTTGCCGCGGGACAGCGCGTCGATGGCCTTGATCTGCACCTCGGTTCCGTCAACCGAAAACCGGGCTTGTTCTACCAGACGGCGAAAATTCAGCAGCGCCGGGCAGATCAGGATGATCTCGCCCGCATCACGGTCGAAATAACAATCATAGATCAGCGTATGAAAATCATACCTGTTGTCGTAGTTGGGATCGCGCTCTTCGATCACGCCGACACGGTCGCGGTAATGCGAAGGGTGTTGTCCGTCAAAAGTGAATGACGAAAGCGCTAGGTCTAAGGTTTGCCTGTTCATCGCCCGTGTTTCTTCTTTGAAAAGCTGCCCCTGTTGTCCGGGCGTTGTGCAAAAGGCTAAGTCAATTCCGGGGGCAATGCAAAAGTTATGTGTATACTCCTATTGCAGACTTACGACCTGGATAGCCAGAGCCGGTGCCTGAGACACGGGTGTTGAAAAGCCGTTAAGTTTGGCGCAGGGTCGGAAAAAATTTGGAGGAGACGTATTATGCGCACCCGTGCTGCGGTGGCCGTTGAGGCCGGAAAACCACTTGAAATCATGGATGTGAACCTGGACGGCCCAAAGGCAGGCGAAGTGCTGGTCGAGATCAAGGCGACCGGCATTTGTCACACCGATGAATTCACGCTGTCCGGCGCCGACCCCGAAGGGCTGTTCCCGGCCATTCTGGGCCATGAGGGTGCCGGTGTCGTGCTTGAGGTCGGCTCAGGTGTGACCAGCCTGAAACCCGGCGATCACGTGATCCCGCTTTACACGCCGGAATGCCGCGAATGCGAATACTGCCTGAACCCCAAGACCAACCTGTGTCAGGCGATCCGCGAGACCCAGGGACGTGGGGTCATGCCCGATGGAACCTCGCGCTTTTCGATGCTCGATGGCACTCCGATTCTGCACTACATGGGCTGTTCGACCTTCTCTAATCACACAGTGCTGCCAGAAGTCGCGCTGGCCAAAGTGCGCGAGGACGCGCCGTTCGACAAGATCTGTTACATCGGCTGCGGCGTGACGACCGGTATCGGAGCCGTGATCAACACCGCCAAGGTGGAAATCGGCAGCCGCGCAATCGTGTTTGGGCTGGGCGGCATCGGACTGAATGTCATTCAGGGTCTGCGTCTGGCCGGCGCCGATCAGATCGTTGGTGTCGACCTGAACCCCGACAAGGTGCCGATGGCGCAAAGATTCGGAATGACCGATTTCGTTAACCCGACCGAAGTCGAGGGCGACCTGGTCGCGCATCTGGTTGATCTGACCAAGGGCGGGGCGGATTACACCTTCGACGCCACGGGCAATGTGGGCGTGATGCGCGCGGCTCTGGAGGCCGCACATAAAGGCTGGGGTGAATCGATCATCATCGGCGTGGCCCCAGCAGGTGCCGAGATCAGCACCCGGCCATTCCAACTGGTCACCGGCCGCAGCTGGCGCGGCACCGCCTTCGGCGGGGCGCGTGGCCGCACCGACGTGCCCAAGATCGTCGACTGGTACATGGATGGAAAGATCGAGATTGACCCGATGATCACCCATACGATGCCGCTGGAAGACATCAACAAGGGGTTCGACCTGATGCATGCGGGCGAGAGTATTCGTTCGGTGGTCATTTACTGAGAACCGCGCAGCTATTTGGAACTCAGGGCCGGGCGGCGTTGTTGTCCGGCCATCTTGTTGCCACTTTCATTTTACAGCCTGTTTCCAAATTGATAGATGCGAGCTCCCTTTTGACCCAATCCGACCAACCGCTGCTGGCCGTCCTGATCGACGCAGACAACGTTTCTTCCAAGTTTGCCGAACCTCTCCTGAAAGAAATCAACGCCATTGGATCGCCCGCTCTTAAGCGCGTATACGGGGATTGGTCCAGCGGAACACTAAACGGTTGGAGGGATACTGTCGTCAATCTGGGTATGGTCGCAAGACAGGAAACCGCCAATACATCTGGCAAGAATGCAAGCGATATCGGCCTTGTAATTGATGCGATGGATTTGCTGCACTCGGGTCGTTTCGATGGTTTTGTTCTGGTCAGTTCCGACAGCGATTTCACCGCGCTCGCCAACCGGATTAGGGAACAGGGTCTTACCGTTGTCGGGATCGGCGAAAGCAAGACACCGGCATCCTTGCGCAATGCTTGCAATCGCTTCGTGCTGATCGAGAATCTGACGGAAAAACCTGAAAAATCCGAAAGCGCGTGCCCCAAGATTAGCCCCAAAAAGGCGGCACCCCTGGTGAAAGGCGCGATGGACATGATTGCGCAAGATGATGAATGGTACCATCTCGGGCATCTGGGCAACATAATCCTCGCCAACAATCGGGACTTCGACCCGCGCAGCTACGGGTGCAATAATCTCAGCACGCTTCTGCGCAACTCGGGGCTATTCGAACTCAAGAAAGCCGCTGGCGGCTTCAAGGTGCGCATAAAAGCCGCCTAAACACCGTACCGCGCCATGAACATGTCCACCGCCTCTTTGGCCACGGTATCTATCTCCGCCTGCTCGAAACTGTTGCGCACCCCGAAGGCGGCCTGGGTCCAGAGCTTGGCCTTGCACAATTCCGAAAATTGTTCCGCGGCCATCGCCACATCGTCGATCTGCAATTCACCCTTTGCGACGGCCTTTTCCAAATACTCAACCAGTTTCAGCCTGCCATTCTTGGGCCCCGATTCATAAAACGCGCGTCCCAATTCGGGGAAGCGGTCGCGTTCGGCCACGCAAATGCGGAAAATCTGCTGCGCAAAATCCGAGATCAGGAAACTCACCAATTGCCGCGCCGTGACCGCAAGCACTTCGCTGGCCGGTTGCGCCTCATCGACCATCGACAGAATCTGCTCGGACATGCGCGAGCATTCGGTTTGCACAACCTCGCGGAACAACAGACGCTTGTCAGGGAAATAGCTATAGAGCGTTGCCTTGGACACGTTCGCCGCGCGCGCGATGTCATCGACGCTAGCCCCTTCGAAACCATCCGCCATGAATACCTCACGAGCCCCTTTCAGCACCTGTTCAAACTTGCGTCCGGTGCGCAGGATGGTGGCGGTTTCGGTCATGGGAACTCCTGTTTGATGGCCTCTAAAGAATAAAACCGATCAGTTCAGTTTCAATGACTTTCTGGATGAACTTCCATTAACCTCACGATACTATTCCTTAGAATCATTCCAGTTCGCAGGGTCGGCATGAAATTTCTCTCTCATCGCAAACACTTCCGGGACCTGAGCGAGCAAGAGGTGCTGGCACTCGCCATCTCCTCGGAAGAGGATGATGCCCGGATCTACCGCGGTTATGCCGAACGGCTGAGGTCGGAATTCCCTGCATCAGCCAAACTTTTCGAAGGCATGGCTGCCGAAGAAGACACCCATCGGGCGCGTCTGATCGCCCTGCACGAGGAGCGGTTTGGCCCAACAATCCCACTGATCCGCCGCGAACATGTCGCAGGCTATTATGCCCGCCGACCGGTCTGGCTGATCGAAAACCTCGGCATCGAACGCATCCGCGAAGAGGCCGAAGGGATGGAGCGAGATGCCGAACGTTTCTATCTGGCCGCCGCTGCGCGCACGGCCGATAGCAAGACCCGCAAACTGCTTGGCGACCTGGCGGCGGCAGAGTCCAGCCACCAGGCCACCGCGTCGCATCTTGAAGATACGCTGCTCGACCAAGACACGCGCAGCGACGAAGAGATAAATTCGCACCGACAGTTCATTTTGACCTGGGTGCAGCCGGGGCTGGCCGGGTTGATGGATGGCTCGGTCTCAACCCTGGCGCCGATCTTCGCAACTGCATTTGCCACGCAGGATACATGGACCACGTTTCTTGTGGGCCTTGCGGCCTCGGTCGGCGCGGGCATCTCGATGGGCTTTACCGAAGCCGCGTCCGATGATGGCGAGCTTTCGGGCCGCGGCTCACCGATCAAACGCGGACTCGCCTCGGGTGTGATGACCACGGTGGGCGGGCTGGGCCATGCCCTGCCTTATCTAATTCCCGAGTTTTGGACGGCGACCACCATCGCCTTCCTGATTGTATTCTGCGAGCTTTGGGCAATTGCCTGGATTCAGAACCGCTATATGCAGACCCCGTTCTTTCGCGCCGCGTTTCAGGTGGTGCTAGGGGGCTCGCTGGTTCTCGCAGCCGGTATCCTGATCGGCAGCGGCTAACATGTGAATTATCCGGTTGAGCTTTCTTCGCTGGGTGTTAGCTATCTCGCATGGTCGAGATATTCCTCAGAACGCTGCCCTTCTTCGCGATCATCGGTCTGGGATACTGGGCCGGGCGCACCCGGTTCTTCACCGAAGAAGCAACAGCCTATCTGACAAAGTTCGTCTTCTTCTTTGCCCTGCCTGCGATGCTGTTCCGGTTTTCCGCCACCTTGCCCTTCAGCGAGATCTTCAATGGGCGGTTGATACTCGCCTATCTCTTAGGCACGGCGGCGGTCTATTGCGTGGCGACCGTCATGGGTTTTCTGCGGCGACAGGACGTACCCACAACGGCCATTGAGGCGCAATGCGCGGCCATCGGGAATGTCGGCTTTCTGGGCCTGCCAATGCTGGCGGTTCTGTTTGGCGAGGCTGCGATCGGGCCGGTCATGCTGGTTCTGTCAGTCGATCTGATCGTGTTCTCGTCCCTGATCGTTATCCTGATCAACGGAGGCCGCGAACGCGTTCCAGCGACGCAGATGCTACGCCTGATCGGGATCGGTTTGCTAAAAAACCCGATGATCGTGTCGATCAGTGTAGGTTTGCTCTGGTCGGCGTTGCGCCTTCCGATCCATCAACCGCTTGAATCCTTCCTGACAATTCTGGGGGGCGCGGCCACGCCTGGCGCGCTCTTTGCGATCGGGGCCTCGCTGGCGTCGAAATCGGCCGAGCGCCTGGCAGTGGCGGGCTGGCTCAGTTTCTGCAAGCTGATCCTGCATCCCGCATTTGTGGCGCTCGCGGTGCTGGTTCTGTTGCCGCTCGATCCGTTTTCTGCCTCGGTGGTGATCGCGGCGGCGGCCCTTCCTGTGGCCGGCAATGTGTTCATTCTGGCCTCACATTACGGGGTCGCGCCGCATCGTGCCTCGGCGGCGATCTTTGTCTCGACCTGCCTAAGCATCCTGACCGTGCCCGCGCTGATTGCGTTGACCTCCGCCCTCTGAGGCCCCGCGCCCTTTACAGAGACGGTTCGCACGGCTAGCGATGGCGCAAACCGATTGGCATAGAGGACAGCGCATATGGAAATCGTTTCAGAGAACACCTGCTTCGGAGGCGTTCAGGGCGTCTATCGCCATGCGTCAGAGGCCTGCGCCTGTGATATGACCTTCGGCCTGTTCTTACCTGCCGAGGCCAAGGACGGCCCGGTCCCGCTGCTGTGGTATCTCTCGGGGCTGACCTGCACCCATGAAAACGCCATGACCAAGGCAGGCGCACAAGGCTGGGCTGCCGAGCAGGGCATCGCGCTCGTCTTTCCAGACACCTCCCCTCGGGGCGAGGATGTGGCCGATCATGAAGACTACGATCTGGGACAGGGGGCTGGGTTCTATGTCAATGCCACGCAGAAACCCTGGGCACCGCATTTCAACATGTGGGACTATGTGGCCGAAGAACTGCCTACGCTGCTGACCGGAAATTTTGCCATTGATGGCGAACGGCAGGCGATTACCGGACATTCCATGGGCGGACACGGGGCGCTGACGCTGGCGATGAACTTGCCGGGCCGTTTCCGCTCGGTGTCGGCATTCGCGCCGATCGCCAACCCGACCGGTTCGGAATGGGGCCGCAAACAGCTCAGCGCTTATCTGGGTGATGACGAAAGCAATTGGGCCAAGCATGATTCAACCCTGATGATGCGCGAGAATGGGTTCGATGGTCCGATCCTGATCGACACCGGTACGCAGGACCAGTTCATCAAGCTGCTGCGCCCCGAAGCATTGGCCGAGGCAATGGCCGCGCGTCGTCAGCAGGTGGTGAATCGGCTACAGCGGGGCTACGACCACAGCTATTTCTTCGTCTCCTCCTTCATGGAGGACCACGTGACGTTCCATGCCGAACATCTCTGGTCGTGACGCTCTATATCGACGGTGATGCCTGCCCGGTCAAAGCAGAGGCCGAGCGGGTCGCCTCCCGCCACAGACTGCCGATGGTTCTGGTCTCGAACGGTGGGTTGCGCCCGTCGCAAAACCCTCTGGTACAGATCGTGGTGGTTGATCAAGGGGCGGACGAGGCGGACAAATGGATTGCTGAACGCTGCGGCCCGGGCGATATCGTGATCACGTCGGACGTCCCGCTTGCCGCGAAATGCGTCGAGGCTGGCGCCCGCTGCCTGCGACCCAATGGCGAGGCCTTCACAGCTGCCAATATTGGCCAGCAACTGGCCATGCGCGACTTGATGGCCGATTTGCGTGCGGCCAACCCGCTGGGAATGGCAGGCGGCGGCAAAGCCTTTACAAAAGCCGACCGCTCCCGTTTTCTGGACGCATTGGAACGAGAGGTCCGGGCGGCCATGCGCTAGCGGACCCTTACGGGCAGAAGGAGCGCATCGTGAAACCGCAGGCCGTCATCTATGACATCGGAAATGTACTGATCGAATGGCAGCCCGAGCGCTATTACGACAGCGTTATTGGCGAAGACCGTCGCCGCGCGATGTTCGCCGAAATCGACCTGCACGGGATGAACGAGTTGGTCGATCTGGGCGGGCATTTCACCGATACTGTCTATGAGTGGGTCGAGAAACACCCCGAATGGGCCGACGAGATCCGCATGTGGCACGACAATTGGATCGAGATCGCCGCGCCCGAAATTCCGCGCTCTGTTCGCCTGCTGCGTGCCTTGCGGGCCAACGGCGTGCCGGTCTTTGCACTGACCAATTTCGGCGTTCAGACCTTCGAGAAGGCCGAACAGGTCTATCCGTTCCTGAGCGAGTTCGACCGCCGCTACATCTCAGGGCACATGCACACAGTCAAACCGCGCGAGGATATTTATGCGCAAGTCGAAGCGGATTGCGGCGTCGACCCCGAGGCGCTTTTGTTTACCGACGACATGCCCAAAAACATCGCGGCGGCACAAGCGCGCGGCTGGCAGACGCATCATTTCAACGGACCCGAAGGCTGGGCCGAACGGCTGGTCTCGGACGGTCTGGTAACACCGGATCAAGCCAGATGAGCATCACAATTATACCCTTTGATGAGGGCGAGGCTCTGCTGGACTGGATCGAACTGACCTGCGCCCTTGCAGATGGCCACAAACTGCCAAAGGCCGAGATCGGAGATACGTTCCTTTATCGTGGGCAAGACACGCTGTTGTCGCGCGCGGCCTGGATCGACGGGTTGGGCATGGCCGTGAAGACCGCGACCGTCTTTCCCGGCAACCCCAGCCACGGCCAGCCGATGATCCATGGATCGGTCAACCTTTTTGCTGACCGCGACGGCCTCCTGTCGGCACTGATCGACTTTCATCTGGTCACCAAATGGAAAACCGCCGGTGACAGCCTGCTGGCGGCTCTACGGCTCGCGGATCCCGACAGCAAACGCATTCTGATCGTTGGGGCGGGCACGGTGGGCCAGTCGCTTTGCGAGGCGTTCTCGACCGGCTTTCCGCAGGCCCGGCTTTCGATCTGGAACCGCACCGCGCGCAAGGCAGAAGAGTTGGCCAGGACGGTCGGAAACGCCGATGTTGCCCCTTCGCTGCCTGACGCGGTGAACGCTGCAGATATCGTCGTCACGGCAACAATGAGTTCCGAGCCGCTAATCAAGGGCGAATGGCTGCGCCCCGGCCAGCATATCAATCTGATCGGCGCCTATCGCGCGGATATGCGCGAGGCAGATGATGACGCGCTGCGTAAGAGCCATATTTACGTGGACAGTTTCGACACCACCATCGGTCATATCGGCGAGATCAAGACCCCGCTTGATACCGGGATCATAACCCGCGACGATTTGCTGGCCGACTTCTATGATCTGAATGCCTTCGTTCCAGACGCCAATAGACCCACGCTGTTCAAAAATGGTGGGGGCGCGCATCTGGACCTGATGACCAGCAGCTACATCCTGGAGAAATGGCAGATGGCCCAATGATATTCGTTCTCCTCCTGATCCTGTTGGCCATGATCGTGGCGCTGCCCTACTACACCGAGTCGCGGCGCAAGGTGATGGATGACGAGGCCAGACGCGAGGCACCCGGTCACTTTCTGCAACTGTCGCAAGGTGTGACCCATGTGCGATGGGGCGGCGCCGTTCGCGGGCCGGTCGCGGTGTGCGTGCATGGTCTGACCACACCCTCTTTCGTCTGGGACGGCGTCGTCGAAGGCCTGGGTGCCATGGGCTATCGCGTGCTGACCTATGATCTTTACGGGCGGGGCTATTCGGACCGGCCCGAAGGCGAACAGAACGCCGCGTTTTTTCTCCAGCAGCTTGAAGAGGTGCTTGAGGTGGAAGAGGTGCGCGATGAAATAACACTTATCGGCTACTCCATGGGTGGCTCCATCGCCACCTGCTACGCGGCGAAACACGCCCAAAAGATCCGCCATCTTGTCCTGATCGCCCCGGCGGGCGTGTTGATGAAACTGGATCGCGTGACCCGCTTCATCCGCGATAAGGCAGTGCTGGGGGATTGGCTGATGCTGCTGCTCTTTCCCTACAAGCACCGCAAGGAAACCGACGCTGAGCGGGAGCTGCCCTGCTCGGTTCCCAATATGGCCGATCTGCAACAACAGGAATTGACCTACAAAGGTTTCATCCCGGCGGTTCTGGCCAGCCTGCGCGGCCTTCTCAGCCAGGTGCTTGAGATCGAACACCGCGAGATCCACCAGGCCGGGTTGCCTGTCCTGGCTATCTGGGGTCAGAAAGACAAGACCATCCCGATCGCGGCCATGGGCAAGCTTACCACCTGGAGCCGCATGGCACGCGAAGAGATGGTCGAGGGCGCCGGGCATGGCCTGACCTATACGCATACGCAACAGGTCCTGGACATCATGCGCGAACGGTTGCGGGAAGGTCTGAACTGATCAGGCCGCCTGCGGGCTGGCCTCGCGGTTCTCGCGGATCGGCAGGTGCACTATGGCGCTAAACGCGCCCACGGCGACACCGACCCACCAGACGGCGGTATAGTCGCCATAGATGTCGTACATCCTGCCGCCCAGCCAGACACCCAAGAACCCGCCGATCTGGTGGCTGAGAAAGACAAACCCGTAAAGCGTTCCCATGTAGCGCAGCCCATAAAGATGCGCGACCAGCCCTGAGGTCAAAGGCACTGTGGCCAGCCAAAGCGACCCCATCAGCACAGAGAAGATAATGACCGACGTAGGTGTGATCGGCAGTAGGATAAAGACGGCGGCAATGACGGTGCGCGCCGTATAGATACCGGCCAGAAGATACTTCTTGGTGAAGTATTTGCCGGCCCAGCCTGCCATCAGCGTTCCGCCGATATTGGCCAGCCCCACCAGCGACAGCGCCACCGCACCCAGCGCAGAGGTCGTTGTGATCCCTATCGAATGCAGCACCCCACCAACTTCGATCGGGCCGCACATCTCGGCCACGAAGGCCGGGAAATGGGCGGTGACAAAGGCAAGCTGATATCCGCAGCTAAAGAACCCCAGGAAGATCATCGTATAAGACGGATCGCGAAACGCCTTTCTCAGGATCGCACCAAGGCTCTCTTCGACCTCTTCTTTGCTGGCACGCACAGGGGCTTTCATCATCGGCAGGGTAAGCACGAGCGACAGGATCGCGATGGCAAAGACCACAAACACCATCTGCCAACTTAGAAATCCCATCATCCACTCAGCGGCAGGCGCACCAATCACCTGACCCAGACTGCCAGCGGCGGTGACAACCGCCAGCGACATCGACCGATGCTCATCCGAGGACGCGCGGCCGACAACACCCAAAACCGTGCCAAGACCTGTCCCGGCGATCCCGAACCCCACCAGCCAGGCGTTCAACTGATGCCCCAACGGCGTCGTAGAAGCGGCTGACAGCACCATCCCCAATGCGTAAATCAAGGCACCCAGAATGATGGCACGGCGGTCACCCAGCTTTTCCGCGATCGCGGCGAAGATCGGCTGCCCGATCCCCCAAGCGAGATTCTGGATGGCAATCGCCAGCGAAAACTCGGTCCGCATCCAACCGAACTCGTCAGAAATCGGGATTTGGAACACACCAAACGAGGCGCGCACCGCGAAGCTGACCGTGATGATGATACAACTCACGATCAGAACGGGGGTTATCAGGCGGGTATCACGAGTCATTCGAAGCCTCGGTTCTAGTCGGACAGAGCCTAGGTGGAACACCGAGGCAGTCAAATCAGGAGTTTTGCGGGCAACGATCAGGGATTTTGATATAGCTGCGCTTTCCAACCCAACCTTCGCTGCGCTATGGCTTCGGGCATGACGGACCTGATCACCCTTTATGCAAGCCAAGTCGCGGATGGCAGCCTGACAGCCGATGCCGCGCAAGAGGCGGTCCTGCCGGAGTTTGAACGTATCCGCGCCGCCCTGGCGGCCCCGATCAAACGCGGACTTTTCCGCAAGGCACCGCCGCCGCCCAAAGGGCTTTACCTCTGGGGCGGAGTCGGGCGCGGCAAATCCATGCTCATGGACATGTTCGTCGATACATTGGGGGATATTCCCGTCCGGCGGGTACATTTCCATGCATTCATGCAGGAAATCCACACCCAGATGCATCAGGCCCGCAAAGACGGAGTCGAGGATGCGTTGGCCCCGGTCGCGGAGAAAGTCATCGCCTCGGTCAAGGTGCTGGCCTTTGACGAGATGCAGATCACCGACATCACGGATGCAATGATCGTGGGTCGGCTGTTTCAGGCGTTGTTCGACGCGGGCGTGGTGGTTGTCACGACCTCAAACCGTATCCCTGACGATCTTTACAAAGACGGGCTGAACCGGCAGTTGTTTCTGCCCTTCATCGACCTGATCAAGGATCGGATGGAGGTCTGGGAGATGGTCAGCCCGACCGATTACCGGCAAAATCGCCTTGAAGCGTCGCAGGTCTACTTCACGCCGATCGGACCCGAGGCGCGGCGCGAGATCCAGTCGGTCTGGCAGGATTTGGCGGGCGGACCCGCTGAGCCGCTAGTCCTGCATGTCAAAGGGCGCGAGGTCACGCTGCCCGCCTTTCGCAACGGCATCGCGCGTGCCACGTTTTATGATCTGTGCGGTCACATGTTGGGGCCGGGCGATTATCTGGCAGTGGCCGACGCGGTTAAAGTGTTGGTGCTGGAAGACATCCCCCGCCTATCGCGCAACAACTTCAACGAGGCCAAACGCTTTGTCACTCTGATCGATGCGCTCTACGAGGCGAAGGTGAAACTGATCTGTTCCGCGGCGGCAGCGCCAGACATGCTATATGTCGAAGGCGAAGGCACGTTCGAGTTTGAACGCACTGCCTCGCGCCTGCATGAGATGCAAAGCATCGAATGGGGACGCTGAAGGAAACGCTCCGCTTGATCTCACTTCCTGAACCCATCGTGGCACGCCGCTTCGCTGGCGGGACACAAAATCACTCAGCGGCAAGGTCCTTTTGCCGACAATAGCAAGACGCCTTGATCGGCACATCCGCGCGCGCAACGGCCTTGTCGAGTTGCAACTTGATATGCGCCGCCTCTACCGTCTCGCCGCGTCGGGTAAGGCACTCATGCAACCCGTGCAGGCTCCACACGTTGCCCGGATGCTGGCAGGCCCGGCTCAGCGTCGCGTCAAGTCCAAGATCCGCACGATAGACCGCCTCGGCTTCCTCAACCTGTCCCTGCTCCAAAAGCAACGCGCCCAGTGCATGGCGTGTGGGCTGCATCCAGCCCCAAGGCTCGTCATAGGGCAGGTTGTCATCAATCTCGACCGACTTGCGCAGATGCGCAAAGGCAGCCTCATGATCGCCCTGATGATAGGCCAATTCGCCCAGCATCATCTGCTCGGCGACACCCAGGATATCACGGCAGGTGTTGTTAAAGAGCATCCGACTGTCCTGCACCCGGTTGAGCGCGTCATAGAACTGCACCCGCTCGGTTTCCGCCTCAGTGGTACGCTGCAAGTTCGCCAGTGCAATTGTTCGGGCATAGCGCATCATGGCCAACGTGACGCTGTAGAGCTCTTCATCTTCAGGCAGCGGTTGATCTAGAATCTCTTGCCAACGCCCAAACCGGACCAGCACATGCTGCTTCATCGGGATGAAGGCTTCGAACCAGTCCGCCATCGGACGAAGCATGTCGGACGGCAATGTCTCGATCAGCTCCTCGGCCGCCTCTAGTGCAGGCCCCGGCTGACCCAGGAACATCGCGCCATAAATCTTGAAGTGATAGTTGTGGCAACGATAAACGGAGTAGAAATTGTCTGCGCCCGCGCGGCTCAGAAATTTCCGATCCGCCACGATCGCCGCTTGGTTTCGCAGCACCACATTCATGTAGTCGCCACAAAGCACGTCGACATGGGTTGGCATATGCAGAAGGTGACCCGCATCAGGCACCAGCGTACCCAGCGCATCGCCATGGCGCAGGGCGCGTTCGGGATGAGGCGACATCTCCATGAGGTGGATATACATATGCAGCAACCCCGGATGCTGCCAGGCTCCGGGAAGGGTTTCAAACGCCTTATCAAGCACGGCGATGGCTTCCAGCGTGTCGGCGCCATCTGCGGGCTGGCCAGTGGGCAAATCCCAAAGCTGCCAAGGCGTCCGGTTCATAATCGACTCGGCAAACACCGCGCAGATATCCAGATCTTCAGGATGTGCGGCATGCGCTTTGCGCATGGCATCCGCAAATGCGTCATTCCAAGGGCTGAAATCTTCGATTTCGGAACTGTCGGGATAACGTGCCGGCAGTGCTTCGATCAATACGCGTTCGATCGGGGTCAGATGTTCCAGCAACGCGCTGGCGGACGCGATCGAGGCCTTGGCCACGTCGATGCAATCGGGCTTTTCCTCTTCCTCGAAAGTCTCCCACGGTTTGTTGTAGTTGGGGCCGATGCAATAGGCGATGCCCCAATGAGCCATCGCGCAGTTCGGGTCGACCTCCACCGCTTTCCGAAAGCACTCGATCGCCTCTTCGTGGTTATAGGCATAGGTCCAGATCAATCCGCGGTCGAACCACAATTGTGCGTCGGGCGATGCGGTTGAAACCAGCCGTGAGTATGCGCCAAGGTCGTAGTATTCCATCGTAATGGCCCCCTTCTTCCTTTGGCAGCAGTCTAGCTCATCGAGCTGCGTGCACAAAGTATCAAGTCGGGACAAGCGCGGAGCTGGCGCCATACATCAAAAAACCGCGCCAATTGCTGGCGCGGCTTTGTCGTTTCAGAATTGCGGCCAGCCCGGTTTATTCGTTGTCGAAGGCCGACAGCCCTTTGAGGATATCGATCGCATAGGCCATCTGATAATCCTGTTCCCGCAATTCGGCGGTGGCCTCGGCCTTGGCGCGATCTTCTTCGATCTGGCGTATCTCGTCCTCGGTCAGGCTGTCATTGTTCAGGCTGCCACGCAGATCCGCCTCGGTGCGCGAGGGGCGATCACTGTCTTCCTCTTCGTCCTCTGCCGGAGTACGGCGCGGCTGTTCGACGATAATGTCGGGCGACACACCCAGCGCCTGAATCGAGCGTCCGGAAGGCGTGTAATAGCGCGCCGTGGTCAGCCGCATTGCACCTTCACCCCGCAGCGGCATCACGGTCTGCACCGAGCCTTTGCCGAAGCTTTTCGTCCCCACGACGATAGCGCGGCGATGATCCTGCAAGGCGCCAGCCACAATCTCCGACGCTGAGGCCGAACCGCCATTGATCAGCACCACGATCGGCTTGCCATCTGCCAGATCACCCGCACCAGCGTTGAACCGTTCGCCATCTTCGGGGTTACGGCCGCGCGTTGAAACGATCTCGCCCTCTTCCAGGAACGCATCCGAGACCTTGATCGCCTGGGTAAGCAATCCACCCGGATTGTTACGCAGGTCGAGAACGACGCCGTTGATCTTGTCCATACCTCCGGCTTCTTCGACCTGTTCCCTGAGCCCCTCTTCGAGGTTGGCAAAGGTCTGATCGTTGAAGGTGGTCACCCGCAGCACCACGCTTGTGCCTTCGGTGCGCGCACGCACGGCGGTCAGTTTGATCGTGTCGCGGATAATCGAAACATCGAACGGCTCTTGTTCGCCTTCGCGCACCACGGTGATCACGATCTCGGACCCGACCGGACCGCGCATCAGGTCCACCGCCTTGTCCAGCGTCAGACCCAGCAGACTTTCGCCGTTCACATGGGTGATGAAGTCGCCTGCCTCGACACCGGCCTCATCCGCCGGAGTGTCATCCATGGGCGAGACCACTTTGACGAAACCTTCCTCCTGCGTGACCTCGATACCCAATCCACCAAATTCGCCGCGTGTCTGGACCCGCATTTGTTCGGCATCATTGGGCGAAAGGTAGCTGGAATGCGGGTCAAGCGAGGTCAACATCCCGTCGATGGCGGCCTCGATCAACTCGCCAGCCTCGACCTCTTCGACATATTGAATGCGAATGCGTTCAAAAATGTCGCCGAACAGATCAAGCTGTTCGTAGACACTGGCATTGTTTTTGGCTTCTTGCGCGATCAGCGGGCCCGCCACCTGTGAGGTGGCGATGATCCCCGCCAATGAGCCGCTCAGGGCCGCAATCACGAATTTCTTCATGCTGATCTATCCATCCTTCTCGGTTTGGAACCACGTTTCCGGGTCCACCGGGCTGCCGCCCTCTCTGACTTCTATATAGAGCGTTTCCGACCTGTCAGTTCCAGTGCCATCACCGCTTAGTGACAAAATCGTGCCGATTTCCGGGGCCGTCCCCCCCATAAGACCCACCGGCGTTCCTTTGGGAATGACCTGCCCGGTCTGGCCATAAACCTCATTCAACCCGGATAAAACAAACAGCAGGTCGGGCTGCGGTTCCAGAATGACTACATTGCCCAAATCCAGCAGCGGGCCGCGATAGCGGATCGTTGCCGCCGTTGGCGTTGTTACCAGCGCCCTGGGTCGCGCGGCCACAAGTATTCCGTTTCGTTTGATTCCGGCCGCGTCCGCCTCGCCGGCCCTGTGCAGCAGCACGCCCGCGACCGGCAGGTCGATCCCACCTTTTTGCGACGAGATGTCGGCGTTTGTCGCGGCGATCTCTGCGCCCGCAATCTCCGACAACCCTCCGGCGAAAGCATCAAGCGTCTCGGTAGAGGAGATCAAGATCGCGGTGCGCACCGGGTCCTCGGTAAAGCGTTTCGGTAAGTCGGTCCGATCCGCAACTGCCTTGCTGAGCTCTGCCCGCGCCGTCTGCACGCCCGTCAATCCCTCTTGCAGGGTGTCCAATGCGTTTTGCTGAACGCTGCGCAGATCGCTGACCTCCGACAGGTCCTGCGACAGGAACTGCGCACGCTGGTTCAGTCCCGGCGTCACCTCTGCCAGCATCATACCCGACCGGGCCACGCCCAGCGGGCCGGACGGATGCAGCAGAAGGACCGGCGGCGGCGCAGTTTCCATCGTCTGCAGCACGCCGATCAGTTGTGAAATCTCTGCCTCGCGCGCCTGTAGCCGTGTTGTTAGTGCGGCCTCGCGGATCGCTGCCCGGCGTAGCCCGTCGCGCATCGCCTCCAGTCCTGCCTCATAGGCTTGAACCGTGGCGGTCAGCGCTTTGACCCGATTGCGGGCACCTTCTGCTTGGTCCAGCGCCACTGCAGCTTGTTGTAACATCTGCGAGGCCAATCGCGCCGCTTCGGAGGGATCGCTTTCGGCGCTGGCCGATGAGGTCAATAGAAAGACCCCGAATATGGGTCCTGCCCATCTCATATCAGCAGGCTCTTGCCGGTCATTTCATCGGGCTGCTTCAGACCCATCAGCGCCAGCAGCGTCGGTGCCAGATCGCAAAGCCGCCCGTCGCGCAGTTGTGCACCTTCGGGCCCGCCAACCAATGCCACCGGGACCGGGTTCAGCGTATGCGCGGTGTGAGGCCCGCCGGTAACCGGGTCGACCATCACCTCACAATTGCCGTGATCGGCCGTCACGATGATCGCGCCGCCTGCGGTCTTCAAGGCCGCCACGACGCGGCCTAGCCCCTGGTCCACGGCCTCGCAGGCCTTGATTGCGGCGTCCAGATCACCGGTATGACCCACCATATCGGGATTGGCATAGTTGGTGACGATCAGATCATAGCCCGCCTCAATCGCCTCAACGAACTTGTCGGTGACTTCGCCCGCCGACATCTCCGGTTGCAGGTCATAGGTGGCGACCTTAGGCGATTTCGGCATGAAGCGGTCTTCGCCCGTTTCGGGGGTTTCCTTGCCGCCGTTGAGGAAGAAGGTCACATGCGGATATTTCTCGGTCTCAGCCAGACGGAACTGGCGAAGGCCCTTTTTCGCGACCCAGGCCCCCAGCGTGTTGACGATCTCGGCCTTGGGATAGGCGGTGGTCATGTAGCGGTTGTGACCGTCGGAATACTCAACCATGCCCAAAAGCGCCGATAGTTCGGGACGCGGGCCGGTGTCGAACTCGGCAAAATCGGGCTCGCCGATGGCGCGCAGAATCTCGCGAGCACGGTCGGCACGGAAGTTCAGGCAGAAAAAGCTGTCGCTGTCCTGAATGCCGGCATAGTCGCCAATGACGCTTGGCAGGATGAACTCATCTGTTTCGCCCGCCGCAGAGGCGTCGGCAACTGCGTCAGTGGCGGTCGCCAGCTTACGACCCTCGCCCCGGATCATCGCAGCATAGGCCAAGCCCACCCGCTCCCACCGGTTGTCGCGGTCCATCGCGTAATAGCGCCCGCAGACGGTTACTACCCGCGCACTGTCGGGCAGTTGCGATTGAAGCTCTGCGACAAACCCGTCGGCGGATTTCGGGGCCACGTCACGCCCATCAGTGATGGCGTGCAGCGCGACCGGAACGCCGGCATCGGTAATGGCCTTCACGGCGGCAAGGATATGGGTGATGTGGCCGTGCACGCCGCCATCCGAGACAAGTCCCATCAGATGCGCCGTGCCGCCGCTGGCCTTTGTGCGGGCGATAAAATCCCGCAGCGCCGCGTTCTCGAAAAATGACCCGTCTTCAATGGCCAGATCGATCTGACCGAGATCCATCGCGACGACCCGGCCAGCGCCGATATTGGTGTGGCCCACCTCGGAATTGCCCATCTGGCCGCTGGGCAGACCCACATCCGGCCCATGCGTGATCAGCTGCGCATGTGGGCTGTTGGCCATGATGGCGTCGAAGGTAGGTGTCTTTGCCAGATAGGGCGCATTGGCCGACGTGTTGTCGGACAGACCCCAGCCATCAAGAATACATAATACAACGGGCTTGGGCGCGGACATGGTCTGAAACTCCGGAAGCTGCTCTTGCTGCCTTCTATCCTCAGGCGTCCCCTTGTTGAACCGTCTTTGTCGCGCGCAAGCCCCAGAGCGTCAAATTAAATTGCCTTAATGCGCGCTGGTCAGCCTCCGCACACCCCAATGCGCAGGAAACGGGTCGCCGCGGCCTGCCCGATTTAGCCAGGTTGGGCAAAAAAGGAGAGCACCTTGCCCAAAGTCACCGCCCTACCCACCGATCAGGTCCGCGCCTATCAATCCGGCGCGCCCGATGCTTATGGCAATCCGCCAGAGCGCGCGATTTCGACCGGGGCAGGCAATCCCTGCCGCCATTGCCTGTGCGACATTCCCGAGGGAGAAGAGATGTTGGTTCTGGCACATCGTCCTTTTGATGCGCTTCAGCCCTATGCCGAAACGGGGCCGATTTACTTTTGCGCCGCGCCCTGCGAACCACATCGCGATACCGGCGCGCTGCCCGAGATACTGACCACCTCACCCGATTATCTGATCAAAGGCTACGGCGATGACGACAGGATCGTCTATGGCACCGGCGTTATCATCAGGTCCGATGCCTTGCTTGAGGCCGCCAGTAATATCTTTGCCGATCCGGATGTGGCCTATATCCACATCCGCTCGTCCCGCAACAATTGCTATCAGGCGCGGCTGGATCGCGACGAGTAAGACCGCTCAACCGGTGGCGGTAAGCGATAAGAAAACATCCTCAAGATCGGCCTCTTCGGTCTTGACGTCGCGGATGGTGATCCCGGCCTCACGAACCGCCGCCAAAACCTGCTCGGCACTGGTGTTGCGGCTGAAATAGTTCAGCACCAGCGCGCCATCTTCGCGCTTCTGCGCCTCGATCCCATCGGCGCTTGGCAAGGCGGTAACCGGGCCATCCGGAACGATCACCATCGAACGCGCATCCAAACGATCCAGCAGGTTGGCGGTGCTGTCGCGGGCGACCAACTCACCATGGTTGATGATGGCGATCTCGTCGCACATCGCTTCGGCCTCTTCGAGGTAATGCGTCGTCAGGATGATGGTCATGCCCTGCTGGTTCAGCCTACGCACATTCGCCCAGAGCATCTGCCGCAGTTCGATATCCACGCCCGCAGTTGGCTCGTCCAGCACCAACACATGCGGGTGATGCACCAGCGCTTTGCCAAGCAGCAAACGCCGTCGCATCCCGCCCGAGAGGGTACGGGCATAGGCCTCGGCCTTGTCGGTGAGGCCGACAAGCTCAAGGATCTCGTCGCTTCGCCGCTGCGATTTGGGGACGCCGTAGAGCCCCGCTTGCACTTCAAGCGCGCCGCGCGGGGTAAAGAACGGATCAAGGTTCAGCTCTTGCGGCATGACCCCGATCGAGGCGCGCGACTGACGCGGATTGGCATCCTGATCAAAACCCCAGATCGTGACCTTTCCGGATGTCTTCAGCACCAGACCGGCGAGAATGTTTATCAGGGTCGACTTGCCAGCCCCGTTTGGACCCAACAGACCAAAGACCGACCCGCGCGGCACCTGCAGATCAATGCCCTTTAGCGCCTGCTTATCAGCCATGCCTCGGCCGCCCTTATAGGTCTTGACCAAACCCTCGATCCGAATGGCGTCTTGCGTCATCTGCCGGTCTTGCCCCTTGCTGGCTCATCGCTCATAAAAGCACCTAATCCAAGCCCGCAGGGCCGACAACACCAGAAGGACTGCCAGCGATGACAATAGACGCGCCGGAAACCAGAACCGTCCAGACCAGCCGCGTCGCCTGCGACGGCGGCGAAGGTGCCCTCGGCCATCCCCGCGTCTGGCTGCAAATCCCCGAAGACATCGGCTGGGTCGAATGCCCCTATTGCGATTGCCGATACATCCTGAAGGGCCACGCCCCGCAAGGCTGACCAAGTTGACGGAGGCCGGATGCTCTTTGCCGCCAAGCTCTTCCACCTGACGGACAAGGAACCGGTAGCCAGCGGCGGTCATCGCAAGGTCTATGCCTGCCCGGGGGAACCCGACCTGCTGATCAAGATCAAACCGATCAAAGAATACTACGCCAACCACACCTGGGCAAAGCGACTGGCATGGAAGATGTTTCCCGATTCCGTCCATCGCAACACGTTGAAAGAGATCGAATGCGAACTGAAAACCGCGCTGAAGATCGGGCAGGAGATCGAACATACACCGTTGGCCCGCTCGCTCGGCGTGGTCCAGACTGATCTGGGGCCAGGCTCAGTCTTTGAGCGCATCACCAGCCAGACCGGAGAGCTTGCCAGCCCTCTCTCGTCGATCTGCCGCGACGAACAATTGACCAAAGAGATGCTGAGGGATCTCAACACGATGGTGGCTAGGCTCTTCCAGCTTCAGGTCGTCGCCCGGGACATACATGAGGCAAATATCGTCTATGGCCAACGGGGTCAGGTCAAAGGTTTCTTTCTGATCGACGGCTACGGTGAACGGAACATGGTCCCTCTGCGCAGCATGAGCCGGCATCTTAACGACCGGTCGCTCAACAAGCAGATGCGCAATATCGCTGAGCGGACCAGTTTGGTCTGGGACAAGGCCGCGCGCGCATTTCTGATCTCGTGATCCAAAGGACCTGCCGAAAGCGGTGGCTCTGGCTAGCACTTGCCGTGGGCGTAGCGCCAGTTTTCTATCTGATTGGCGCACTTGTAGGAGCGATGGTACCCTCTGCTACCTCTGGTGCAGTCCATATTGGCCGGGATCACGAGATTAGCTTGCTCTCCGGTCCAATCCACTACGACATTCTTCTGCCGCTTGACGCAGAGATTCGCACACGGTTCGGCTTCGCAGCACGCGCCGGGCTGCCGCTGGATCACCCAGATGCGCAATGGCTGGTGATCGGCTGGGGTGCAAGAGAGTTCTACACCACGACCGGAGACTACAGCGATGTCACTGCGCGCGCGATTTTGAAAGGCGTGTTCGGGGATCGCTCGGTCATGCGACTGGATCTGGCCGGTGAATTGCCTGAGCATCCGGATTTTCAGCGCGTTAGACTGACAAGCGCGCAAAACGACCGGCTACTTGCGGCCATTGTCGAGAGTTTCGCGCGCGACGCCGCCGGAAACCCGATCTGGCTTGTCGGCGAAAGTCTATCGGGTAGCGATGTTTTCTTTGCTGCTCACTGGCGCTTCAGTCTGTTTCGGACTTGCAACGCTTGGGTCGGCAAAATGCTGCGCGCCGCTGGTGTCAATTTCGGCATCTGGACCCCATTGCCGATCTCAGTCCGCCTCTCGCATTGGCTTCACCTTGAACCCAGTGCCAGCTCTACCTCGGATCAGAGGTGGCGCCGGTCACAAGTCACGTCGCAGAAAAGGCGTCTGGCAGGTTTGCCGCGTCCGTGCCAAAACAGGGCATCGCGCGAACCAAGAGGGTCCCATGTCGCAAAGTTTCGGAAAAGGTTGCCATCTTCACCTGATTGACGGGTCGGCCTTCATTTTTCGCGCCTATCACGCGCTGCCGCCGCTGACGCGAAAATCGGACGGTTTGCCTATCGGCGCCGTCTCGGGCTTCTGCAACATGCTGCAGAAATATGTCGAGGGGAACACCGGGCCGGACGCACCGACCCATGTTGCGGTGATCTTCGACAAGGGTTCGCACACGTTCCGCAACGATCTCTATGACCAGTACAAGGCCAATCGCGAGGCGATGCCCGAGGACCTGCGCCCGCAGATGCCGCTGACCCGTCAGGCAACGCAGGCCTTCAACATCGCCTGCAAGGAACTCGAAGGGTTCGAGGCTGACGACATCATCGCCACACTCGCCGTTCAGGCCCGCGATGCCGGGGGCCGGGTGACCATCGTGAGTTCCGACAAGGACCTGATGCAATTGGTGGGCGATGGCGTGGAAATGCTGGACGCCATGAAGAACAAGCGTATCGACCGAGACGGCGTATTCGAGAAATTTGGCGTGGGACCGGAACGCGTGGTCGACGTACAGGCCCTCGCCGGGGACAGCGTCGACAACGTACCGGGCGCGCCGGGGATTGGCGTGAAGACCGCAGCTCTTTTGATCAACGAGTATGGCGATCTGGAAACGCTGCTGGACCGGGCCGAAGAGATCAAGCAGCCCAAGCGCCGCCAGACCCTGATCGAGAAGCGCGATCAGATCGAATTGTCCAAGAAGCTCGTTCAGTTGGACGAGGCAACGCCGCTGGATTTCACGCTGGACGATCTTGAGGTGAACGACCCCGAGCCCGAGACGCTGATGGGTTTTCTGGCCGAGATGGAGTTTCGCACGCTCACCAAACGCATTGCTGATCAGCTTGGGGTCGAGCCTCCGGCCATCAAAGATGCACCTGCCAAGCCCGAAGCAGAACCGCAGGAGGTTATCCCATTCGACGCCTCCAACTATGAATGTGTGCGCGACGCTGCCGCTTTGCAGCCCTGGCTAGACCAGATCAGGGAACGCGGCTGGGTCGCGGTGGACACCGAGACCACCGGCCTCAACGAGATGATCGCGGGGCTGGTGGGCATCTCGCTCTGTGTTGAACCGGGCAAAGCCTGCTACATCCCGCTGACCCACCGGGCGAGCGCAACCGATGACCTGTTCGGCTCAGACGAGCTGGCCGAAGGTCAGATGCCGCTGGACGAGGCGCTGGCACTGCTGAAACCGGTGCTTGAGGACCAATCGATCCTCAAAATCGGTCAGAACATGAAATATGACGCCAAGATCTTTGCGCGTTACGGTATTCAGGTTGCCCCGATCGACGATACGATGCTGATGTCATACGTGATGCATGGCGGCGAGCACGGGCATGGCATGGATACGCTCAGCGAGCGCTATCTCGAACACTCCCCGATCCCCATCAAACCGCTGCTGGGGTCGGGCAAGTCGGCAATCACCTTCGACAGGGTGCCGATCGACGACGCCACTGCATACGCGGCCGAAGATGCCGATATCACCCTGCGCCTCTGGCAGCATTTCAAGCCGCAATTGCATCTTGCTCGGGTCACCACAGTGTATGAGACACTGGAACGCCCATTAGTCCCGGTATTGGCCGAGATGGAGATGTATGGCATCAAGGTTGACCGCGAGGTTCTCAGCCGCATGTCCAACGCCTTCGGGCAGAAAATGGCAGGGCTGGAGGCCGAAATTCACGAATTGGCCGGTGAGACATTCAATGTCGGATCACCCGCACAGCTGGGCGAGATCCTGTTTGACAAGATGGGGCTCGAAGGCGGCAAAAAAGGCAAGACCGGAAAATACTCGACCGGGGCCGATATTCTGGAAGATCTGGCAACCGAGCACGAATTGCCGCGCCGGGTGCTGGACTGGCGGCAGCTGAGCAAGCTGAAATCGACCTATACGGATGCGCTGCAGACCCATATCAACCCCGATACGGGCCGGGTGCACACCTCCTATTCGATCACCGGGGCGAACACCGGGCGTCTGGCCTCAACCGATCCGAACCTGCAGAACATCCCCGTACGCACCGAAGAAGGCCGCCGCATCCGCGAGGCGTTTGTGGCTGAGCCGGGCAACGTGTTGTTGTCGCTCGACTATTCCCAGATCGAGCTGCGCATCCTCGCCCATATTGCCGGGATCGACGCGCTGAAACAGGCCTTTGCCGACGGGCTGGACATTCACGCCATGACCGCGTCCGAGATGTTTGACGTGCCGCTTGACGAGATGACGCCCGATATCCGGCGACAGGCCAAGGCGATCAATTTCGGTGTGATCTACGGCATTTCCGGCTTTGGTCTAGCGCGCAACCTGCGCATTCCGCGCTCCGAGGCGCAGGGCTTCATCGACCGCTATTTCGAACGGTTCCCGGGCATCCGCACCTATATGGATGACACCATCGCCTTCGCCAAGGAACACGGCTATGTGCAGACGCTCTTTGGCCGCAAGATCCACACGCCGGAGATCAACGCCAAAGGCCCGCACGCGGGTTTCGCCAAGCGCGCAGCAATCAATGCGCCGATTCAGGGAACGGCCGCTGATGTGATCCGGCGCGCCATGGTGCGGATGCCCACAACCATCGCCGACTTGCCCGCCAAGATGCTGCTACAGGTGCATGACGAATTGCTGTTTGAAGTGTCCGAAGATGCAGTTGACGCGACCATCAACGCCGCCCGCGATGTGATGGAAGGCGCCTCGGACCCTGCGGTTAAGCTGGATGTGCGGCTTGTAGTGGATGCAGGCCAAGGCGCGAACTGGGCGGAGGCGCATTGAGGTTCAGGCGTGCTTCTCTAGATGCCAAACCTGTTCAACCGGATAGGCCTTGGCCCATTCCGCAGGAACGGCGGCGCGCGTTCCCGATGCCCAGCCTGGTGCGAAAACCTCCTGGTATTTTGCAACCGTGAACCCGATTTCGGCAAACAGATCCATCCAACCCGAAACTGACAGATTGAAGCAAACGCCGCTCGGCTCGAACTCCACCTCGGTCCAGTCCGCGCCCCACATCCCGGCATAGGGCCGGTGCAGCCGCCTATCGCAGGGCGAACCATCGAGAGGAGAGCAGAGCAGCGAAAGGGGATGGTTGCCAAGAAACACCAAACGCCCCTCAGGACGCAGCAGCCGCCAGGCCTCGCGTAGCCATTTGTCGGGCGGACACCAGATGGACGCGCCATATTCCGAGATCGCAAAATCGAACGAAGCGTCCGGCAATCCGGTCTCTTCGGCGTTTCCTTCGATGAACGTGATATCGACCTTGTGTTCCGCTGCCAGTCGGCGGGCAGTGTTCAACTGCGCGGCCGAGACATCGATTGCGGTAACGCGCGCGCCGCTTCGTGCCATCCAGCCCGACACATATGCGGTCCCGCAACCAAGCTCGATGGCATCCTGCCCGGCCATTTTCGCCGGTAGCAGCCTCAATGAATCATTGGGGTTGCCCCAGTTGCCCCATTCCGGCGTTTTGAGCTGCCAAAGCCGTTCGCCAAGGGCGACCCAATTGGCGGCATCGGCCTCCCAGACCTCCCGATTGACGGAAACATAGTCGCGTTTCATGACGCATTCCCCGGCTGATCTCGCTCCAGTCTATTTCATTCTTTTGACACCGGCACCGAACAATCAAATGGACTACCGCCCTTTAGTCATCGGACCGCACCAGGCCGTCCACAAATCTCCGGATGCGTGGCCCTATGAGGAATATGATGATGCAGGCGATTGGCCAGCTCAAGCTCCAGGCGGCCATCCAGTCGCCGAAGGTCTGCGGCCCGAGGCCAATTGCCTTGACCGTGGCGACCAGTGTCACGATGCAAGACATGATACCCGAAATGACGAAGCTGAAGGCAGCGTGGGCGAAACGTGCTGGTATCATTGCAAGCCTATTTCCATGTCATCCAATCGAGCGTGTCAGCAGTATCGGGGCGCGAGGGTGTGTATTCGGCACTGACCCACCCCGCATATCCGCTATCGTCAATCGCGGCGAGTAGCGCCGGGAAATCGATGGGGCCAGCCGCGGGCTCGCTGCGATCAGGCGCGGCACCAATCTGGGCGTGAAAGGCGGTTGTGCCAAACCGCTCCCAAATCTCCGCCGCATCCCCATGGATCATCTGCGCATGATAGCTGTCATATTGCAGCCCGATATTGGGTCGAGCGACGGCGGACAGAACCTCCGCTGCCAGTTGGTAATCGTTGAGAAAGTAGCCCGGCTGTGCCACCGGGTTCAGCGGCTCGATGGTAAAGCGCTGCGACGGGGCTTGATCGGCAAGCCATTGCAGATTCTGCACAAATGTCTCAAACGCACCTGGCCCTGCGTCATAGCCTGCCATGACATGGATAAGACCGGGTTTAAGCTCCTTGGCAAAGCGCAAGGTGCGCCGCATGTCGGTCTGAAACCGCCCTTCCCCGCCGGGTATGGCAGCATAGCCCGGCGTGCCGCCCGTATAGTTGGGCGGCGGCGCGTTGATCAGCACGAAGTCCAGACCATTCGCAAGCAGTCCGCGATGGGTTTCCTTGGCGGGATGCTCATACGGGTAGAGCACCTCTACGCCTTCGAACCCGACTTGCGCCGCCGCGCGAAACCGTTCTGCATAAGGCAGTTCCTGAAACAGGTGGCTGATATTGGCGGCAAATCGTGGCATGTAACCTCTTGTCCGACAGACAAGACCGCCAAAGTGATCACGCGGCAAGAGCCAAACGATCGAAAAACGACCAATTGTCGAATTCAGACCAGACCAAAGGGCCAGGATGATCTGAGATGTCCCGGACAGAGCGATTCGGCTCGGGTCTTCACACATTCAAAAGGATCGCGGTATGACCTCCGGTCGCGATCCCGCACGTGGCCTGCCTGCCGGTCACGGCGGGCGTAGCATTGTTCTGAACGGCAATATGCTGGGCATGTCATCGATGATGATGTGGGCGGCGGGTTTCCCGGCAGCCGAGGTGCTGTTGCAGACATGGCCGCCCTTAACGCTGATCAGCGCGCGCCTGGCGGTAGCAGTTTCGTTCATGATGGCGATCTGGCTCTGGGTGGACGGCCACCGGCAGGTTCTTGCAGCTGACTGGGTCCGCGCGCTCTGGGTCGGTGGCCTCGGAATTGGGGTCGGAACCTATCTGATGCTGCTGGCACAATCGCTAACCGACGCCGTAACCGTTGCACTGATCGCCTCTTGTGCGCCTTTGGTCGGGGCCGTTCTGGAACTTTTTGCAGGAACACGGCGGCTGGACTGGCGATTTGCTCTGGGTGTGATCGCCTCGATCGCCGGCGGCGCGGTTGCCACAAGCGCGTTGGAGCCCACCCAGATCGGGCTCGGGGCGCTTTGCGCATTGGGGGCGGTTGTCCTCTTCACCTGGGCCAGCATGGCAACCGCACGCGACTTTCCTGCCCTGTCCGACATTGGCCGCGGCACGATCACTTTGGCTGGTGGGATGGTCACGATGACCGCAATCTTCGTTATCGGTTTTGCTGTGGGATTGGATCTGATGCCGCGTGCGGCTGTGGATAGCGGTCAGGTCGGGATGCTGTTGATCTATGCCTGTCTGGCGATGGGGATCAGTCAGGTGCTCTTTGTTGCCTCCATCGGCAAGCTGGGAGTGACGGTGGCATCGTTCCACATCAACATCGCGCCATTTTATGTAATGGTCATTATGCTGGTTCTGGGGGCCAGTTGGAACTGGACCCAGGCCTTTGGCGCAGGGATCGTTGCCATGGGCGTGGTTCTGGCCCAAAGCAGGCAGCGTACCTAGCCGCTTTCCAGGTTAGACGCTTGCGGTTTGGGCAAAGGCAGACAGCCAGGCAGGCCCGCAGGCAACACAAGCCGCGCCCCAGCCTGGTAGAGCCGCAATGCCACCCGCGGATCTTCTGCTGCAAGTGTGACAGTGACCGGTCCTGCCGCCATGATCGACATGTCCGGATCCAGCCCCTTCACAAAATCCGGTGACGGCAGCACCACGACATAGGCCGGGGCCTCATCACTCAAAAGGCTGACCACCACCAGCGTCGAGAGCCACCCCAGCACCAAGAGCGGCAAGGCGAGAAAAGCGCGCCTAATAGTCATGGATATGTTCCAAACGCAGGCCATTATCGTCCAATTGCCGCAGCCTGTCCGCCAGATCAGCCACTTTCACAACGATCAGATGGCGGTAATCCCCGTATCCCTGCCGGGCAAAGCTGTAGAGCGCCTCAGGATGGTCGGCATCCCCGGAGATCGCCGTGAAGAGAATATCGTCGTTTCCGGCGATCTCAACGAAGTCGATGCCATCCCCGGCCATCTCCGCCAGTAGGCCGGTTAGCGCGCGATAGCGCGGTGTTTCGATCACAAACCCCTCAGTATGCGCCTCAACCTGACCTACGCCATCGTATGCGGCCAGATCAATCGGATCAGTTCCGCGTACTATCATCCGCAGGGTCAACTCATCCGGCCCCACTTCGGCTACGGCGGCCGCGATCACATCCGCGTAGGCCGCCTTGGCCTTGTATTCGAGCCCGAGCGCGGTCTTGCGTTCTGCGTTACGCAGTCCCTGACTTTCAACCGCCTCCAGGGCCGCGGCATCCTCGCGGAAGCGCCATTTGTACCACGGGATCTGTTGCAGGAACCGCGCATAAGCCGCCGCCTGCTGTGCTGACAGATCATCCGCTTCTGCACGCTCCGGGCCACGCAATATGGTCGCCAGACGCCCGATGGTCTCTTCATAGGCGGCCTTCATCATCAATTCGAGCGTGAAGCTGGTTCCGATCACGTAGACCATCCGTTTGGTGGCCCCATCGACACCACCATGCGCCGCCGATTTCTCGGTCAGTTTGCAAAGCGAGGACCAGAATTCTGTTATGCTCCGCAGATAGCCATAATCATGCGGATCGCCGGTTCGGATCGCGTCGCCATAGTCATCATAAGCGTGAACGATGTGCCACTCTGGATAGGTCATGAAAGTACGGGATTCCGCGCGGCGATCTTCCGGCGGCAGCAACGCGGCATAGTCTTGTTCTACGGTCTGACCTTGGCAACTGGTTTCCACATAGATGACCGGGGCCACCAGAAGGGCAACGAGCAAAACGACGACCAGCAGCAGGCGCCCTGCCCAGCGCAACAGAAACCTCATGCGCGGCGCTCGATGAAAAGACCCGCATAGAGAGCGAAACCACCCAGGGCCAGATGAGGCAGGTTGGCCAGAAAACGCACAAGCGACAGGTCCAATCCGAGCGAAGCATTGGTGAAGATGCCCATGTCCAAATACCCGTAGCCCGTAAAGATGCCAAAGATGCCATCCGCCAAGTACGCTGCGCCGAACAGGATCAGGAACATCCGCGCCGCATGGCGCGACATCAGCCCGGCGACCAGCGCCCAAAGAGCCGAAGCCACATGCAACGCGTCGTCGTAAAGGTCCAGCGCAAAGATCCCGAAGGCCAACCCGTTTTCATCGGTCAATCCCGGGATATAGTTGATCGATGCTGCGATCATCAGCGCGACGAAGTAGAAAATCGCGATTTTTTGGAGTGTGCTCATAGCTTGCTCAAATAGCTGTCCCAAAAGTTGTTCCGCAGCACCAGATCAGGGTCCAGCCTGCGCTTCTCGGCGGCAAACTCCAGGGCCCGCGGATAGGCGGAGACCAGTTGATCAACCCGCGCATGGGGGCGGTAGGGTAGATAGTAGCTACCGTCGATGGCCACAATCCGGTCGATCAGCGCCTCGGTCATACGCGCCATGTCGGCCTCTGCGCGCGCGGTCATCTCCTGACTGAAGGACATGACCGCCGCGATACGGGGCACGGGCGCGTAAGACAAAGTGCTTTCCTTATCGGTCGCCACATAACGCAGGGTGACATTCAGGAACTCCTGATACGAGGCCGGGATAACCTCGCGACAGGCGGTCAGGAAGTCGTTAAACCGATCAAAGCCGATGAAGTACTCGTGCAGGATGTCAGTGCGGTCGGGATCACGGTCATCCAGCGTCACGACCGGTTCATTCATCAGGCTGTTGCGGGTCACATCACCAGTGCTCAGACTGGGACCCACGACGGTTTCGTTCCACCAGCGGAAATCCTTCATCGGCTCACTGCCCAACTGGGCGCGATAGATGCGACTCGCAACATGCGACATCCAGCCCGATCCTCCGGCAGGCGGCAGGTTCTGCTGATCATCGGTCTTGCGATAGGTGACCAGCAGCGCCTCTTCGAAAAACGCAGCACGCGCCACGTTCAGCCGGCCATAAGCCATCGTGACCTCGGGATCTGCAAGCGCTAGTTCAAAGGCCTTGCTGAATTCATCCGCCGGCATGACCTCATATAGCGGATAGAGGCGCGCATTGCGTTCCATCTCGACATCGAGATCGAGAATGGCGCCGATCAGACCATAGCCGCCCATCGCGAGGCCAAAGAGATCGGCATTTTCCGTGCGCGAGCAGGTGACGAGTTCTCCCGACGGCAGAATCATGCGCAACGAGCGCACTGTCGCGCCCATGGGGCCAAAGGGCACCGGCCAGCCATGGGCGTTGACGCTATAGGTCGCAGCCACTCCAAAATCGTTGTTTGATTGCATGACCTTGGGCGAATAGCCGATCGGATCAAGCGCTGCGATTACATCGGACCAGCGCGCGCCCGCATGGGCGCGGTAAACGCCAGCATCCCTGTCCGGCTCGACCGAAGCGTTCTGGAAGGTGACCGCTAGCCCGTCGCGCGGAATGGCCTGCCCACCCATTGAGTGGCGCGCCGCGCCGATATTGAAGGCTCGCCCTTGCTGCTGTGCCGAGCGCATCTCGGCTCGGACAGCCTGCACAAGCACGTCGCCGGGATCTTTAACGATGGTTATGTGTTTGTGAACCGGCGTCGCCGACAACCCACTGGCATCGTTGAGCACTCCTTCGCCCGAGACTGAAACGATCCGGTTCGCCCCGGTCTGTACCGGCTGTTTCGTCCCAAACCGTTGGGCCGCGACCCATCCGGCCACACCACCTGCCCCCACCAGGAACGCGCGCCGAGCAAACTTTCTCATTGGGCCTCCACCTTTTGACCAAAATTCGCAACCAGACCGATCAACCCTAAACCCTGGTCAAAGCCATACTAGCACGGTCAGTATCCGCCGCTCTGGCAATAGAACAAAGTCATGAAATCCACCGCTTGGGGGTTACTGCGTCGATTCTGACAAATCGTCACTTTCCTGAATCACCATGGGAATCGATTAGTGCCGCCCCCGAACTGCTGACACCTAAGAACCGGCGCGCCTTTGTCATTCAAGCCAAAGCGGATTTCAGCCGCAGCCCGGCATAGGTGGCCCGAGTCATTTCCACATCCTGCACCGTTATGCTTTCCACACCCGGTAGCGCTTTGCCCAGCACATCCAGGATGGTCTTGTTGAGGCTCTTCCGCGTCGGTTCATCGCGCCCGGCCATCAGCAATAGCGTTGCGTGTACAAATGTCTGAGCTTCGCCACCGACGCAAGAGAACTCTACCGGCTTTGCGCGTACCTTGATTGTAGGGGGGTCAAATACATCAGTCGCGGCCAACGCCGTATGAAGTTCTTCGCAGACTGACTGGATATCATTGTCACGCTCAAGACCTTTGGAGAATTCAATCGAAACGTGGGGCATGCCGCTCTTCATCTCCTGAAAATCGCTGGTATTGATAGCCGCTTCTATACGGATCGATGATCAATACATTGACGGTCGGCGAATTGAAACCGGTGAGCGCACGCTTGCGCCGGCGGCCGATCGTTCGGCCCCGATCTGCTGTCCAAAGCAGTCGATGAATAGTACGGCACGCTATCACCAAACCAAGCGGAGCTTCTCAAACACCGGGTTCGCCGAAGCAGCGCTTCCTTGAGAGGTTCGACGGTATAGCCATTCGCTCGCTGGCTTGGCTTACCCACGTGAAAACCGCATTCCCCTTGCGCATTGACGCTGATTGCCTTGCGCGATAGGGCCATGTCGACAATTCGCAAGGAGAGCCCTGATGTCCAACCCCTCGCTTCTCATTCTGCCCGGTGACGGGATTGGCCCCGAAGTCATGACCGAAGTGCGCAAGATCATCGGCTGGTTCGGTGACAATCGCGGCATGGCTTTTGATGTCAGCGAGGATCTGGTGGGTGGCGCGGCCTATGACGCACATGGGACGCCGCTGCATGACGACACGATGGCAAAGGCGCAGGCTGCGGATGCGGTCCTGCTGGGTGCCGTGGGTGGCCCGAAATATGACGATCTGGATTTCAGCGTGAAGCCCGAGCGAGGGCTCCTGCGCCTGCGCAAAGAGATGGACCTGTTCGCCAACCTGCGCCCGGCGCAGTGTTTCGACGCCTTGGCGGATTTCTCGTCGCTGAAGAAAGACATCGTCGCAGGCCTCGATATCATGATCGTGCGTGAGTTGACCTCGGGCGTCTATTTCGGTGAGCCACGTGGCATCTTCGAAGAAGGCAATGAACGGGTTGGCATCAACACCCAGCGCTATACCGAGTCGGAAATTGAACGCGCTGCGCGCGCCGCCTTTGAGTTGGCAATGCGCCGCAACAAGAAACTCTGCTCAATGGAAAAGGCTAATGTGATGGAATCGGGCATCCTCTGGCGCGAGGTGGTGACCCGCGTGGCCGCCGATTACCCAGAGGTCGAGCTGAGCCATATGTATGCCGACAATGGCGCAATGCAGTTGGTACGCGCGCCAAAGCAGTTTGACGTGATCCTGACCGACAACCTGTTTGGTGACATCCTGTCCGATTGCGCCGCTATGCTGACCGGTTCGCTGGGCATGTTGCCCTCGGCCAGCTTGGGCGCGCCGATGGAGAATGGCCGACCCAAGGCACTTTACGAACCCGTACATGGTTCGGCCCCCGATATCACCGGCCAGGGCAAGGCGAACCCGATTGCCTGCATCCTCAGCTTTGCCATGGCGCTGCGCTACAGCTTCGATCAGGGCACCGAGGCCGACCGCCTGGAAGCCGCTGTCGAAAAGGTGCTGGCCGATGGCGTCCGCACCGCCGACCTGCTGGGCGAAGATGGCGTTCAGCCCGTATCGACCTCGCAGATGGGCGACAAGATCGTCGAGGCCTTGAACGCCAGCCTCTGAGCGCATGGTGTGACGGCACCGAAAAACGCGGGCCACGGCCCGCGTTTTTGCTTTTGGGGCCTTTACCCTGGATGCGCTTTGACAGATGATAGCGCCACCATCCCTCTTGAAAAAGTCGATCGACCATGCCGCAGCTGGGCAGAAATATTCAGGGCAGCCTGTTCGGGTTGCTGGCCTTCGGGCTCTTTTCAACGCATGACGTATTCGTCAAGTTCCTCGGCGGCAGCTATTCTCCGGTTCAACTGCTGTTTTTCTCGGGCCTCCTGGGTTTCCCGCTGGTCGTTTTGATGATGATGGGTGACGCCTCCGAAGGTCATCTGCGCCCAGTGCACCCTTGGTGGATTGCCGGGCGCTGCGCCGCGATGATCTGCAGCGCGCTCGGAGCATTCTACGCCTTTTCCAATCTGCCACTGGCGCAGGTCTATTCGATCCTCTTCGCGGCACCGCTGATCATCACGGTCCTGGCGATCCCGGTGCTCGGAGAAAAGGTTGGGATACACCGCTGGGCGGCCGTGGCGGTAGGGCTGATAGGTGTGATCATCGTGCTGCGTCCGGGTGATGCGCATCTGTCACTGGGGCATCTGGCGGCGCTGATCTCTGCCATTGGCGGCGCAACCAACTCGGTCATCGTGCGCAAAATCGGGCGCGAGGAACGCAGCGTGGTGCTGCTGCTCTATCCGATGATGACAAGTTTTCTGGTGCTGGGCTGTGCGCTCTTCTTTGTTTATGAGCCGATGCCGGCAGCAGATTTTGGCATGATGGCGTTGGTCGCTGCACTAGCCTTTCTCGCGATGCTCGGCCTGATCCGGGCCTATCGGCTGGGAGAGGCAGCCATTGTGGCGCCAATGCAATATTCTCAGATCCTCTGGGCCACTGCCTTTGGCTATCTGATCTTTGGCGAAACCATCGATCGGGTCACCGCCATTGGGGCGTCGGTCATTATCGCCAGCGGGCTCTATATCATCTTCCGCGAAAGCCGCGGGCCGACATCCACGACCACCCCGGTTCTGCGCACCCGCACCCGCGGTGGCACTGGCAACTCATTGCGCGCAGGCGCCATCCTGCGCCGCATGCAACGCCGCGATGAGGCTGGGAACTCGGGTGGCTAAGGTGGCATTGGGGCAAATCCAAACAATGTGGTACGAGCCTGTTTTTCGGCAGAGACAGTCTTGCCAATCCCATCACTTGGCTATATTGCCCAGCGACACGGTCGGAGTGTAGCTCAGCCTGGTAGAGCACTGTCTTCGGGAGGCAGGGGTCGTGAGTTCGAATCTCGCCACTCCGACCAATTTCTCAACTACCTAGCCCGTTTTTTGGCCCTTGTTAGGGCCCATCCGGATTTGATCCGGATAATATCCGCACGCTTCTGGATGAATTCGAGGCCGATACAGAGAGATCCAACGCGGAGTGCCCGACGTCAGAAACTTCCACGAGATAGCGTAGGCGCGAAGAAAACTGTTGTTGGTGATAACATTGACAAATTAGGCTATCTGTTAGTCAAAGTATCGGGGTTTGGGAGGAGTGAGTGCGCTTGGGGCTGGAGAAAATGGGTGAGAAGCGGGGCGCACGCCATGTATTTTCGCTGTGCCTGCTGATCCTCATTACCGGTTGCTATGAAAAAAAGGCGGATGACGCAAAAACCGCCGCACCGAAGGTTGTCGTGGCCCAAGCAACGACGGAAGAGGTACCGCTTTTTCTTGAATTGACCGGACGTACAGAGTCGCCCAACACGGTGTCCGTTCGGTCGCGGGTTGATGGTCACGTTGAATCCCGCCCCTTCAAAGAAGGCACGGATATCGTCAAAGGCGATACCTTGTTCGTAATAGACCAGCGTCCTTACGCGACTGAACTCAAGCGCCTTGAGGGCGAACGAGACAAAAGTCAGGCCGGTTTCGACTTCGCAACCAGAGAGAAGGAACGATATACCGCTTTGGCGAGTGACGGAACGGTCGCGCAGGAGCAGTTAGACAGGTCAACCACCGACGCGGCCCAGGCCAAAGGCGATCTCGACAGCAGCCAGGGCGCAGTGGATACGGCACAGGTCAACCTTGATTACGCGACGGTTTCCGCCCCAATCAATGGGCGTATCGGGCGTGTATACCAGGATGTTGGCAACGTCGTTTCAGCAAATGAGACGGTCCTGACTGAGCTCGTCCAAATGGATCCGCTCTTCGTCTATATAAGCCCCAGCGAAACGCAGTTTCTGGAACTAGAAAAGTACAGGTCGACAAATCCAGATTTGAAAGTTGAGGTAACTCTGGTTGACGGCAGCGTGCATCCGCATGCGGGTGCACTTGATTTTTCGGCGCCGGGTATTGATCCAACGACCGGCACCATTGCGGTGCGCGCTGTGTTTCCCAACCCGAAAAAGACACTGCGCCCCGGCCAATATGCCAGGGTGAACATCCAGCTGGCAGAGCAGTCCGGCCAGATAACCGTACCCTCTGAAGCCGTTGCTCAGGATCAAGCAGGTTTCTTTGTTTTCGTGGTCGGCAAAGACGAAAAAGCCGAAATGCGCCGAGTCACTGTTGGCCGTAACTATGAAGGTCGCCGCATAATAGAGACCGGGCTCAAAAGCAGTGAAGTGGTGATTGTGCAGGGGCAACAACGCGTCCGGTCGGGCATGGCCGTGGAGGTCAAAAAGCCATCCGCCGCTTCGAGTGCTGACAAGGCTGATGGCTGAATGCTGAGCCGGTTCTTCATCTTCAGGCCCGTTTTTGCGTCGGTCATCGCACTGGTCATCGTAATCGCCGGAGTGATTTCAATTCCGCTGCTTCCCGTCGGCGAGTTCCCGGAAGTTGTGCCTCCGACAGTAGTCGTCAGCGCCACTTATACTGGCGGCAGCGCCGAAGTTGTCGAAGAGGCGGTGACCATACCGCTTGAGGAACAGATCAACGGTGTCGAGGGCATGGTTTACATGGCCTCTACCAGCTCGAATGACGGCACGTCGAACATTACAGTCACATTCGAAGAAGGTTACGACCTCAGTATCGCAGCCGTGGATACTCAGAACAGAGTATCTACGGCGATGGCGCAACTTCCTGACGAAGTTGTTGCGTCAGGCGTGACAGTGACAAAGGAGTCAGTTGACCTGACTATGGGTGTCAACCTTATTTCACCCAACGGCCAGTTCGACGAGCTCTTCATTTCAAACTACGCCGACATACACATCACCGATCGCCTCAAGCGTATTCCGGGTGTTGGTACGGTTATGGTTTGGGGTGAACGGGTATATGCAATGCGCATCTGGCTTGATCCCGAAAAAATGGCAAGCCTCGGCCTAACCACCTCTGACGTGTATGACGCGATCACGGAACAAAACCAGCAGGTCGCCGCCGGTGCACTGGGCGCGCCACCGAATGGCAACAGCCAGAAATTCCAGTTGACGCTAACTGCAAAGGGAAGACTCCAAAGCAAGGAGGAATTCGAAAACATAGTTCTGGGCATTGGCGATGATAGCGCCGTCATAAGGCTAAAAGATGTGGCGCGCGTGGAACTGGGCGCTGAAGATTATTCGTTCAGTTCAACGCTTGATAGCAGCCCGACGGTGGGCCTTGGCGTCATGCAGCTTCCTGGTGCGAACGCCTTGCAACTGGCGTCGCAGGTTCGCGAAACCATGGCGGAGCTGTCTGAAGACTTCCCCGAGGGTCTTGAATATACGGTCATCTACGACACGACAAATTTCGATCGCGAAGCAATTCGGGATGTTCTGTTCACACTTGGGCAGGCAATCCTGCTTGTGGTTTTTGTCATTGTTATCTTCCTGCCCAATCTAAGGGCGGCGCTTATTCCGGTGATTACAATTCCGGTCTGTCTGATCGGCACATTCGCATTGATGCTGGCTCTTGGCTTTTCCATAAATCTGCTAACGTTGTTCGGTCTCGTACTGGCGGTGGGTCTGGTTGTCGACGATGCTATTGTCGTGGTCGAGAACGTATCGAGGCACATCGAGAACGGCGAGACGGATCCAAGAGAAGCGGCCCGTCGTGCAATGGACGAAGTCTCCAGCCCAATTGTGGCCACCTCGCTGGTTCTGATGGCGGTCTTCATTCCCGTTGCCTTGATGCCCGGGCTGACAGGAAAGTTGTACCAGCAATTCGCCCTGACGATTGCGTCAGCCGTCGCCATTTCAGCGATCAACGCCTTGACGCTCAGCCCAGCACTATGTGGTTTGTTGTTGGGCGGAGCGCGACCAAAAGCCAAGATAATCCAGAAATTCGACGCCGGTTTCGCCTGGTTCACGCGGCGCTATGAGGCGGTGGTCGGCTGGTTCATTCGGGTCTGGCAGCCTGTGGCGCTGGGTTTTGCGGCTTTATTGGCGGGAACTGTCTACATGTTTACCGTGGTGCCGGTGGGTTTTATCCCCAACGAAGATCAGGGCTATTTCATCATCAGTCTGGAAACACCGGAAGGCACAGCGCTGGGTCAGACGCAAAAGGTCGTCGATGAGGCCTACGAGATTCTGCATGACCTGCCGGGCGTCAAAGGCGTAATTACATTCTCCGGCTTCAGCATTTTGACGAACACGTCGGCCCCAAACCAGGGCAACCTGTTCGCAGTTCTGGAATCCTGGGACAAAAGGAAAGGGTCCGGTGAGAGCGTAGCAGCACTCATGGCCAAAGCGCAGGCGCAATTCGATGAAATTCCGGGCGGTGTCCTTACTACGTTCAATCCACCGCCCATTTTTGGCCTTTCCCCGACGGGTGGGTTCCAATTCGAACTGCAGGACACAACGGGTGGCTCGCTTCAGGACCTTGAACAGGTAACGCGGGAAATGGTTACGGCTGGAAACGCCCAGCCTGAGCTATCTGGCCTTTACAGCCCATTTTCCGCGAGCACTCCGCAACTTCACATCGAGCTAGACCGGACCAAGGCTCTGACCGAAGGCATTTCGATTAGCGATGTATTTGATGCTCTGCAGACGTTCTTAGGCGGCGTGTACGTCAACGATTTCAACGTCTATGGCAGAGTGTACAAAGTCTATCTGCAAGCCGATGTGGATGCCCGGCAAGCCGAAGAAGATATTGGCCGACTTTACGTCCGCAACGACAAAGGCAGCATGGTTCCGTTAAGTGCATTGGTGACACTGCAGCCTCAGATCGGCGCGCGTACCATCAATCACTACAACCTGTTCCGTTCGACCAGCATCAGTGGTGCCGCAGGCGAGGGACACAGCTCGAGCCAGGCGATCACAGCCATGAACACCTTGGCGAAACAAACGCTGCCAAGGGGTTTTACCTTTGAGTGGACCGGCAATGCGTATCAGGAAATCAAGGCCGGGAACGTCGCTCCGATCCTATTTGCATTGGCAGTTATCTTTGCCTTCCTGTTTCTGGCTGCCCAATATGAGAGTTTCGTGATGCCTCTGATGGTATTGCTGGCGGTTCCACTCGCGATATTCGGGGCCTTGGTTGCGCAGTGGCTGCGCGGCTACGACAACAACATCTATTGCCAGATCGGATTGGTCATGTTGATCGGGCTCGCAAGCAAGGGAGCTATCCTGATCATCGAGTTTGCGCGACGTCGACGCCAGGAAGGTCTTTCGGTCGAGGAATCGGCTATGGAAGCAGCGCGCATCCGAATAAGGCCGCTGCTGATGACTGCGTTCGCTTTCATCTTGGGCGTTGTGCCACTGGTGATAGCCAGTGGTGCCGGATCTGCAGCTCGAAGGTCCCTTGGAACGGCTGTCTTTGGCGGGATGATCGTCGCTACTGTGCTTAGCCTCGTGCTGGTACCGGTTTTGTACGTAGTGATCGAGCGGCTGCGAGAGCGCCTAACAAGTCGTCGGGCGGTCTCCAACTAAGAGCCGCAAAGTCGGGCGACTAGCGGACGGCGGCTGCTGGACGATCTCACTACCCAGCGTTTAGCGCATGAACAACGCCGCGCAGTTCGGCCAACCCGCGCAGTCGGCCAATCAGAGGATAGCCAGGATGGGTGGCTCGCTCCGCATCGTCGAGTAGTTCGTGACCATGATCCGGGCGGTATGGAATTTGTGTCGCTTGCGCTGTCTCGGCCTCAAGCAAGGCTTTGGTCAAGGCGACCATATCAGTATCGCCGTCCAGATGCGCAGCCTCTTCAAATGAGCCGTCAGGGAATTTTCGGACATTGCGCATATGCGCGAAGTGGATACGATCCTTGAACTTGTGCGCGATGGAGGGCACGTCGTTGGCCGGGTTTGCTCCGAGTGAACCCGAGCAAAGCGTCAACCCGTTGGCTGGCGACTCTACCGCCCCTAGTATCCATTCGATATCCTGAGCGTTCGAGACAATGCGTGGAAGGCCAAGAATATCCCGAGGCGGATCATCCGGATGTACGCCCATCTTGATGCCCAACTCTTCGGCAGTGGGGATAACCTCTTGCAGGAAATGCTTGTAGTTGGCCCGCAAATCGTCGTGGCTGATCCCGTCATAGAGCGCAATACTCTCACGCAGACTATCCACATCGTAGCGATCGTAGGCACCGGGAAGCCCTGCCATAATCGCGTTTAGCAAACCGTCCTGGTCAGACTGGCTCGCCTGCGCCGCCCATTCTGCAGCACGTACCTGAACTTCGGCAGAGTAGTCCGCGGCGGCGTTGGCGCGCCCCAGCATGTGGACTTCGAAGGCGCACATGCGAACAGCGTCAAAACGCAGGCAAGTGCCACCGCCCAGCACGGGAGTTGTCAGGTCGGTGCGGGTCCAGTCCAAGAGCGGCATGAAGTTGTAACAAATGATCTTGAGCCCCTCGGCGGCAAGATTGGCCATCGACTGCCGATAGTTCGAGAACAACGATGACAGATCACCTTCGCCGCGCTTGATCCGCTCGTGAATGGGCAGGCTTTCTACGACTTGCCAAGTCAAGCCAGCGGCGTCGATTTCGGCCTTGCGAGCAGCGATGGCTTCGCGGCTCCATACCTCGCCATAGGGGACCTCGTGCAGCGCAGTAACGATACCCTGCGCCCCGGTCTGCCGAATCTCGGCCAGCGAAATCTTGTCATACGGGCCATACCACCGCCAGGTCTCGATCATTGTGCCGTCCTTTCCACCATGCCACGCGCGCCCTCGGCCAACAGAGATTTGTAGACCTCGGTAAGTGGTCCCTTTATCCGGTCCGCCAAGATCGGGTCAAAGATCACCTCGACCGACAGTAGCGCTGCGACCCGTGCCTCGGGCGTACTCGCCGCGCGGAACTGATCCTGTAGATGATCAACCAGCGGGTCGCGCACATCTATGGGATTTCCCGCTTCGTCGGTGCCGGAAACATACCGCATCCATCCCGCAACTGTGAGTAAGAGCCCGGCAGTGTTCTCGCCCCTGTCCAGTTGATCCTGTAACGTACCCAGGATTCTCTGCGGCAGTTTCTGGCTGCCATCCATCGCTATTTGCCAGGTCCGGTGCTTGAGGCCGGGGTTGGCAAAGCGGGTCAGCAGGGCCTCGGCATATTCTGCAAGGTCGGCGCCTTCGGGCTGTGAGAGTGTCGGAATGATTTCATTCCGCCAAAGATGGCGCAGAAAGCGGGGAAAGGCCGTGTCGGTCATTGCTTCCGCTACCGTCTCATGCCCGGCGAGGTAGCCCAAATAGGCAATTGCTGAATGCGTCCCATTGAGCATCCGCAGTTTCATCTCTTCGAAGGGCGCCACGTCCTGTACCAGTTGAACGCCGACGTTTTCCAGCGCCGGGCGAGGGCCAGCGAAGGCATCCTCAATCACCCATTGGCGAAAGGGTTCATGCAAGACCAGTCCGGGATCGTGGCTGGGGTGGGCAGCAATGTCATCTGCGGTTGTAGCGGGCACAATCCGATCGACCATTGTGTTAGGGAATGTCACGTTTGCGGCTATCCAGTCACGTATATCTGTGTCTACCTCGGCCGCAAGATCAAGCAGGATGCCCCGCAACAGGCTCCCGTTTCCCGGCAGGTTGTCGCAGCTCAAGATTGTCGGGGCAGACGCCCCGGCAGCATGGCGCATCTGCAGGGCCCGCAAGATATAACCGGGCGCAGTGCGGGGTAAGGGCTCGTTCAAATCGCGCACTATTTCAGGATGCGCCCGGTTCAGCCGCCCGGTGGCCGGATCGTGGCAGTAGCCTTTTTCGGTGACGGTCAAACTGATGATCTGCGTCGCCGGATCCGCCATATGGCTTAGTACCGCTGCGGGGTCGTCGGGGGCCACGAGCACGTCTCGTAGCGCGTTGATCGTTCTAATTGATCTTCCCTCTGGTCCCATTTCGACACAGGGGTAGCGGAATGATTGCGGCGCAAGTGCGTCGCGCACGCTGGCGCTGCGAAGGCTCACGCCAATAACACCCCAATCGCCGCCGCTATCTGCCATTGCGTCTTCAAGCCACGGCAGGCCGAATGCGCGAAAGAATGCTCCGATGCCCAGATGCACGATCCCTGGATTTGGACGTGTCGTCATAATTGGTAGGCCTTCTTTGCCAAAGTGTAGGCGAGGTCCACTGCAAGCTCATGAGCGTCCGCCTCGGTCAATCGTCCGCTGCACACCAGATCCGCTAGATAAGCGCAATCCACGCGTCGGGCCACATCGTGCCGCGCGGGGATCGAGCAGAAGGCACGCGTGTCGTCGTTGAAGCCCACGGTGTTGTAGAATCCTGCCGTTTCGGTCACGGCCTCGCGATATCTGCGCATACCCTCGGGGCTGTCAAAGAACCACCAAGCCGGGCCCAGCTTCAGCGCCGGATAGGCCCCAGCGAGCGGTGCCAGTTCGCGGGTATAGGTCGTCTCGTCGAGGGTAAACAGGATCAGCGTCAAACGGGGGTCCGTGCCGAAGGCCTCAAGCAGTGGGTGCAGCCCCCCAACCCAATCCACCGCGACCGGGATGTCAAAACCCCTATCCGGTCCGAACCGTCGCGCAACGGTGCTGGAGTGACCACGCCAGGATCCTGCGTGCAACTGCATCACCAACCCGTCGTCCAGGCTCATTCGGGCCATTTCGGTCAGCATCTGTGCGCGGAACAAGGCTGCATCCTCCGGCGATGCCGCGCCGCCGCGTACGCGGTCGAACAGGGCCGTGGCCTCAGACGGTGTCAGGTTGGCGGTTTGGGGCGTGTCGGATCCGTGATCGGTCGCTGTGGCGCCTAGCGCCTTGAAGTCTGCGCGGCGTTTCCGATGGGCCGTCAGATAACCTTGCCAGGTCTGCGTGTCCTCGCCTGTCAATTCGCCAAAGGCGGTCAGGTTCTGCGCAAACTCAGCGGCATCCGGGTCGATGACGGCATCGGGGCGATAGGTGGGCACCACTCTGCCGTTCCACCCGGACTGCACGAGGGTCTTGTGCTGATCCAACGGATCAAGCGCGCTATCGGTTGTGGCTAGTACCTCAACACCGAATTGCTCATACAGGGCGCGCGGGCGATATGCGGGCTGTGCCAAGGCCCCGGCTACCTGATCATAAACCGCGTCTGCGGTGTACGGTGTCAGCTCTGCCTCGACCCCAAATACATTGGCGAGCGCGTGGTCGATCCACATCCGCGAGGGCGTCGCACGGAACAGATGGTAATGCGCCGCAAAGGTCCGCCAGATGCGGCGGGGGTCAGTGTCATATTGGCTGCCATCCTGCGGCGCCACCCCCAGATCCTCATAACGCACTCCCTGAGAGAACAGCATCCGCAGCACGTAATGATCCGGTGTCACAATCAACGCAGCCGGGTCGGTAAAGGGGGTATTGCTGGCAAACCATGCCGGATCAGTGTGGCCATGAGGGCTGATGATCGGCAGGGCCTTGACCTCATTGTAAAGGGCCCGAGCGAGATCGCGTGCGCGCGCCTCAGTTGGAAACAATCGATCCGGGTCAAGCTGTGGCATCGCAGTCTATCCTATCCAAAAGCCCAGTTCGGCAAGAAAAACACCAAAACTAGAAAATACAACAGCACAAGGCGCGGTGTCAGGGTGGCGGCCTGAAACGGATGCGGGTCGCGTAAGTGGTCTTCAGTCGGTGTGCCGAGGCTGTATACCCAGGCCAACGCCCCACCCGCAGGCTGCGTCAACGAACCAAGGGAGCCAATCGTCATAATCGAGATACCTTCGGCATCATCCTAGGACACCTTCAGAAAAGCAGTGGTAAGGCCGAAAACGCCCCTCACATAGACACTCGGCATTTATGTCGGAAGGCCCAGCCATAGCCAGCGCATCCTATTGGTCAACCCGCAAAGACCCCGCGCGCAATGGACCGGCCTTCTGAACACTCTGGCCAGCGGCTGCGCTCGCACTCCGAATTGCGTCGGTGGCCGCGAGCCCCTCCCCGAGACCCAAAGCAAATGCGCCATGCCAAACGTCTCCCGCGCCCAATGTGTTTTTTGCGACAACGGGCAGAACCGGGCTTTCTTCCAGCCGCACTCCATCGTGATAAAGAACCGAGCGCGGGCCACGCGTGACGCAGGTCCAGATTTGCAGGCGCTGTGCCGCAACTGTCAGACCGTCCGCGCCCGGATCACCGGTGAAGTCTTGAAGCCCTTGTTCAGAAAACGCCACGTGGGAGGCCAGCGGCAAGAGGTCTTCCACCCCGGCCAACGGTGCCTCGGCATCGATCACGGCGGGTTTGCCCGCGGCGCGCGCTGCGGGCAGCAGCTCGGCAGCGGCGGCGCGCCAGCGGGTGTCGACCAGAACCGCGTCGAAACCCAGATCCCGCAGTGGCGGGTCCAAAAACAGGCGGTCATCGCGAAAATTGGTGATGGTGCGTTCGCCCGAAGCGCTCACAAGAACCGCCGAATGGGCCGAGGCAATTCCCGGCACGGTGATCAGCAGTGAATCGTCGACGCCCAGCCGCGCAAGCTCTTGCCGAACGAACTGTCCAAACACGTCGTCGCCGATTGCGCCGGCCAGAATGGCGTGACCCCCGAGCGCGGTGATGGCGACTGCGGCGTTCAAGGCGCCGCCCCCGGCGAACATCTGCGCCTGGTGCGCGCGCCGCTTTTCGCCCTCAACCAGCGGGCCGTCGACAAAATACAGCACGTCTACCGTCACCAGTCCTGCGCAAATGATTGTTGTGCGGCTCATCCGGCGTATCCAAACACCCTTGGCAGCCACAACACGATGCCGGGAAACAGGATCAGCGCCGCCAGCGCGAGGATCAGAACCGCCAGAAACAGCCAGATTTCGCGGATGATCTCGCCCAGCGGAATTCGCGTTACCGCGTTGATCACAAAAAGTAATATTCCATAGGGCGGCGTGATCAGTCCGATCATGCAATTCACCACGGCCACAACGCCGAAATGCACCAGATCGATGCCGAGCTCGCGGCAGGTGGGCAGGAAAAGCGGAATGATCACAAGGATGATTGTGGTGGCGTCCAGAAGGCAGCCCAGTACCAGCAACAGAAAATTCACCGCCAGCAGGAATATCAGCGGGTGGATGTCCAGACCCACAAGCTGCGCCGCCAGCATGTTGGGGATGTTCTCGGACGCGACCACGTAGTTCAGGATCAGCGCCCCTCCGATCACCAGCCCCACGGCGGCCGATGACCGGGCGCTGTCGACAAGGATCTCGGCCAGCGCCCGCAGGCTCAGCGCGCGGTAGAAAAACGCCGCCAGCACCAGCGCATAGAAGGCAGCGACCGCTGCCGCCTCGGTTGGGGTCGTGACGCCGCCGTAAATGCCGTAAAGCAGGATCGCGGGCATCAGCAGTGCGGGGAAGGCCGTGACCGTGCGGCGGGGCAACTCGGCAAGTGGCACAGGCTCTTCCAATGCAAAGCCCCGGCGATGCGACAGCCAGATATTCATACCCATCAGCACCAGACCCATGAGCAGTCCCGGCACGATGCCGCCCAGAAACAGGTAGCCGATCGAGGTATTCGAGACGAGCGCGTAAAGAACCATGGGGATCGATGGCGGGATGATGGGGCCGATGGTGGCGGATGCGGCGGTGATGGCGGCGGCATAGCCACGGGTGTAGTGGCCCGACTTGGTCATCATCTCGATGATGATCTTGCCGATGCCTGCGGCGTCCGCGACGGCAGACCCGGACATGCCCGAAAAGATCAGCGAGGCCACCACGTTGACATGCCCCAGCCCGCCCCGGAATCTCCCGACCAGCGCGACGCAGAACCCCAGCAAGCGGTCGCTGATCGTGCCGGCGTTCATGATATTGGCAGCCACGATGAAAAGGGGCACCGCCAGCAGGATAAAGCTGCTATAAAGCCCGTCCATCAACACCTTGCCTGCAAGGCCGATATCGCCGCCCGATGCGGCGAGATACACCAGCGATGAAATCAGGATCGCATAGGCAATCGGCATCCCGATCCCTGCAATGAAAAAAATCGTGCCGATACACAGAAGAAACGCGACGCTCACCTATCGACCCCTTGCAGATGGTGCTCGGCAGGGTCACGCGGGTCTCGGAACGCGCGCCAGGCCGTCAGGGCATAGCGCAGCGAAACCACCACAAGGAACAGCATATAGACCGAGTAAATGTCGCGCATCCTGATCCAGTCGCCGACCATTTGCGACAGGGTTGCGGTTTTCTTCAGGCGCAGGATGTGAAACTTGCTCCAGGTGGGCTCGATGGACAAGGCTAGCCCGACCGAGATCACCACAGCGCCGATGATCAGGAACCAGCGGCGCATGCGCGGGCTGACGGTGTTGTAGAGAATGTCAAAGGTCACGTGGTCCTGATCGCGCACCACCAGCGCGCAGCCCACAAAGATGATCCAGAGCCAGAGGACGAGGCAAAACTCCAGCGTCCAGCCATAGCGCGAAGGTTCCAGCAAAGGCACCGCCTCGCCGATCCATTGCAGGCGCGCGGTATAGCGGATGGTGACTTGCAGGATGAATGTCAGGAACATCAGCGCCATGAGCGCGCCGACGAAATACTCTGCGCTGCGGCGCAGAATCGTCCAAAGTGCCTTCATGTCCCTCGTTCCCTAGGGGTCGGGCGGCCCGCCGGGCCGCCCCAACTGTCACTCAGTTGCCAAGCGCGTTGATTTTTTCCAACACACCATCCGGCCAGGATTCGGCGAATTCCGAGCCTACATATTGCGCCTGGACGTGCTCGCGGAAGGCAGTCAAATCGGGCTCGTATATGGTCAGGCCGTTCTCGGTAAGGAACGCAGCCAGGCTGTCCTCTTTCTCAAGCTGCTTCTGGCGACCGGATTCAGCGGCAGCATCGGCAGCGGCCTGCACCTCGGCCTGCTGCTCGGGGCTCAGCTGGTCCCATACAGCTTTGGAAAATGCCACATAGTTGAGGTCCACCAGATGAGAGGTCAGCGCGATCTGGCAAGTCACTTCATAGAATTTGGCGTCCACCACGGTTGGCAGCGGGTTGTCCTGCCCATCGACCGAGCCGGTCTGCAGCGCCGTATAGACCTCGGTAAAAGCCATCGGCGTCGGGTTCGCGCCAAGCGCCTTGCCAAGGAACTGCCATGCCTCCGTGCCGGGCATCCGCAGGTTCACACCGGCCAGATCAGCGGGCGTTTGCACGTTCACCTCATCGGGGCACTGGCGCAGGTTCACGTGACGGCGACCGAGGTACATCACGCTCAGCAGCTTTATGCCCAACTCCTTTTCGACGGTGGCCTTGAAAGGGTCCATGAGCTCGTCGTTGAACACCGCCACCTGATGGGCGGCATCCTGATGCACATAACCGGTGGCGAAGATCGAGAACTCGGGGAAGTATTGCGCCAGTTCCTGCGCCGAGGCGATGGACATCTCCAGATCGCCCGATGCGATGGCCTCCAGCTCTGAATTCTGCTTGATCAGCGAGGCGTTGTAATGCGGCTCATACGTGGCGAACTCGGCCACGGCGGGCGCAAAGACCTCGGCAAGTGCGACCGAGCGCTGGTCAGTTTCCGACGCGGGCGTGGACATGCGCAGCGTGATCTTGTCGGCGAGCACCGGCGTCGCGATCAGGGCCGCAGCCAGTGCCAATCCGCTTGTCTTCAATATCGTCTTCATCAATCTCCTCCTCCGATGGACTTTTGGGGTTTCTCCCGTTGAATTATCAGATGCCCAAAGCGCGCTGCCTTGAGCTTTCGATATGGGCACGGATCGCCTCAAGCGTGGCCGGCTTGTCGCGGGCCAAAAGTGCCCGGATCACCGCCAAGTGCATGTCCATGACCCAGATGACATGGTCAGGCAGCATCCGTGTGTCGGCATTGCGGATGAGACGGATTTTGATCGCGTTCACCCGATGAATGTCCGAAATAATCTGGTTGCCCATATGGTCGACAACATGGTCGTGAAAGGCCCAGTCGATGTGCTGAGCCCGCTCCAACAGATCAGGTGTGACGCCCTGCACAGCCTCAGCACGGATGGCGGTGTGCTCGTCTTGGATGCGTTTCAGATCCGCGTCGCTAGCATGGTCGCAGAAATGGCCAAAGGCCTCGCTCTCAATAATCTGGCGCAGTTGGAATGCATTGCGGATCAGATCCAGATCGATGGACAGCACCTGTAGCCCGCGCTGCGGCGAGGTTCGGATCAGACCATCGGCCTCCAACCTTGGGATCATCTCGCGTATGGCCCCCAGCGGGAAACCTGTCAGTTGAACGAGTTCCCTTTGCGACACGAACTGGCCCGGCTGGATGTCACGCGCCAGCAGCATATCGGTAAAGCTGGTGTAAGCGTGGTCGCGCAATCTGGCAGAGGTCACGGTCATGTCACGCCCTTTCCGTTTCCACAAAAAGCCGTGCCCGTTCGTCGGGGCTCAGCTGCTCCAGCGGCAGGCGCACGCGTTCCCACATCGAATCCCCCGTCTGCTCCGCCAACAGGACTTTCAGTCCGGGTATTACCGGAACCGAGATGACGCGATCCACCAAACGCGAAATCCAAGGATCTTCCGTGGCCGTCTGCACCACGCGCGCCAAGCGATCGGGATAGAGATTAGCCACGCCGCTGATGCACCCCGCGCCGCCAAGGCCCACCGCCCGATGCAACAGCCTTTCATCACCCACAAGCACCGGAAGCGAATGGGTGGCGATCAACGCTTGTGCATGGTTCCAATCCCCAGAACTGTCCTTCACGCCGATCAACCTGTCCGGCGCATGTGCGGCCAGGCGGGCCACCAAGTCCACTGACAGCGGCACCTGCGTGATCTGAGGGATATGATACAGAATGAACTGCGTCGCTGGATCCGTGTGCGCCAGCAACGCGGCGTACCAGTCGTAGAGCGCCTGATCACTGGCGCCTTTGAAATAGAACGGCGGCAGGACAAGATAGCGCGTCACACCATGGGCCAACCCTGCGGCAACCTGCGCCTGAGCATCTGCAAGCGCATTAGCGCAAACGCCCAGAATGATTTTCTCTGCCGGGCACTGCGCCGACAGCAAAGAGGTCAAGCCAATACGCCGCTCTTCTTCTCCGATCGACGCACCTTCCCCGGTTGTCCCGAACAGCGTGACACTGGTGGCACCCGCACTCAGAACAGATTTGGCATGGTCGGCGAGAGGCGCAGAGCAGATTTCCCCGGACTCAGAGAACGGCGTGGTCAAGGCCACCGAAACTCCGAAACCGCCGCGCAAAACCTCTCCTCCTTAGGCCTTGGGATATTGTGTTCGAAGGTTAACCACTCACTGACATGTCAGTCAACCTGCCAAGGTCAATCCATCCCGCAGATCAACGCTGGTCCAGCAAGACGCACAAAACAGGCGGTCAGCCTGGCAGGATCGACGGTGAAGCAACATCAAATGCGAGACCCAATCGGGAGATTCGGCATCTAGAGCCATCTGCAACAGTTCGAGATCTCAACCCAGAGGCAAGAATTGAATCGTTATCCGTGGCACAAACCGTTTTGGAAGGTGTCTCAAGCCCCGCGTTTCGCTTGCCATCCAACTACACTTAGGCCGGCAAACACTACCGCCGCGACACAGACAATCGACGGACCTGCCGGGGTATCGAACACATATGCTGCCCGCAATCCGGCAACCGCAGAAAACGCGCCAATCGCGGCTGCGATCAGCGCCATTGTTTCCGGCGATCGTGCCAAGCTACGCGCTGCAGCTGCCGGAATAATCAGCATCGCAGCAATCAACAAAACGCCCACAACCTTGATTGCCACCGCCACCGTCACTGCAAGTGACAATGTCAGGATCAGTTGCTCGCGCTTGGGGTCAAAACCGCTGGCATAGGCCAGTTCCTCATTCAAAGTCGCGGTCAGGAGTTGAGACCAGCGCCATGCGATCAGGGCAACAACCAACGCGGCCCCACCCCAGATCACAACCAGATCAGCGCGCGACACGGCAAGGATATCGCCAAATAGATACGCCATAAGATCGATGCGAACTCCGGACAGAAACGAAACCGCAACAAGGCCAAAGGCGAGTGCCGAATGAGCCAGAACCCCCAAAAGCGTATCCATCGCATACCCACGACCGGCCAATAGCGTAACGGTGAATGCCATGACTAACGCAACGGCCAGGGCTCCTGTAAAGATCGACAATTGAAACGTCAGCGACAGTGCCACGCCAAGGATCGCCGCGTGAGCAGTTGCGTCCCCGAAATAGGCCATTCGACGCCACACCACGAAACATCCAAGCGGAGCGGCAGCAAAGGCAACGCCAACCCCTGCAAGCGTCGCTCGCGTCATAAAGTCATCAAGCATTATTCTGCTGCTTCCCGAGGGTTTTCGCCGTGATGGTGATCATGGTCATGATCATGACGGTAAAGAGCAAGCGCACCGCGCGTTCCCGTTCCGAACAGCGCCCGGTATTCCGGGGCCGAGGCGACAACGGCCGGGGACCCTTCGCAACACACATGGCCATTCAGGCAGATCACCCTGTCCGACGCGCTCATAACCACATGCAGTTCATGACTGATCATCAAGATTGCGCAGCCGGTGTCACGACGCACATCTTCGATCTGACGATAGAAAGCCGCGGAGCCGGGTTGATCCAGCCCCTGGGTCGCTTCGTCCAATAGCAAAACATCCGGTCGATTAATCAGAGCACGGGCCAACAAAACCCGCTGGAACTGGCCCCCGGACAATTGCGACATCTGGCGTTTCAATAGGTCTGGCACGCCAGCTGTTTCAAGCGCCATGACGCAGTCTTTGCGCGAAACGCGACCCGTCAGGCGCATGAACCGCTCGACAGAGATTGGCAGCGTTGGGTCGATATGCAGCTTTTGTGGTACATATCCGATCTTCAGACCGGTTTTCAGGGAAACATGTCCGGCAGACGGCCTGACAGCGCCTATAATGGCCCGCAACAAGCTGGTCTTGCCAGAGCCGTTCGGACCAACAATTGTGACGATCTCTCCGGGCTCAATAGCCATGTCCACATGACGCAGAACCGTATTGGCGCCATAGCGCACGCTGAGATTTTCAACGGCAACAAGCGTCATTTCGGCGCCTTTTCGGTGCAGTCCGGGCACAATCCCTCAGCTTCGACAACCGTCCGTTCAATCTCGAAACCCGCCGCGCGCGCGGCTGCTCCCAAAACACCTTTGGCCGGCGCGGACTGCGCCTCGGCCACGGCATCGCATTTTCTGCAGATCATGAAGGCGGGCGAATGTGCCGCGCCTGGATGAGAGCACGCGACGAAGGCATTCAGCCGCTCAATCTTGTGCACGAACCCGTTTTGGACCAGAAAGTCGAGCGCGCGATAGGCCACCGGAGGCTGCGATCCAAAGCCTGCATCCCGCAAGCGGTCAAGAATCGCATAAGCCCCAAGCGCACGATGCTCCTGCAGCAGCATCTCCAGCACCTTTCGACGAACTGGGGTCAGGCGCAGCCCCTCTTCCTTGCACCTAGATTCAGCTGCGGCCAAGGCCGTCTCAACGCAATTCTCGTGGTCATGTTTCTGAAACCCAATCGGGGCCGCATCGTCAACCGATATGGGACGCGTGTTACTTGTCATGTTATTTCATATCATGTATGCCGCTCGTAACGTTATAAAATCACACAGAGGGTCTGATGTCCAGAAAGCGTCTTTCACTATCGATTGCCGCCACGCTTATGGGTGGAACGGCATTGGCTGATGTTCCGAACGTGGCGGTCGATATCGCGCCGGTCCATTCGCTGGTCGCGCGTGTTATGGACGGTGTCGGAACACCTGATCTGATCGTGCCACCGGGCGCCTCGCCGCATGAGTATAGCCTGCGACCCTCTGAAGCGGCCGCGCTGCAAAACGCCACTTTGGTGTTCTGGATGGGAGAAGACCTGACACCGTGGATGGAAGGCGCGGTTGAAACCCTAGCCGACGGAGCAACCGTCACCACCCTGCTTGAGTCAGGCGGCACGCTTCTTCTCGATTTTCGTGAGAGTGCTTTGTTTGAGGCACATGATCACGGCGATCACGACGACCACGGTCATGACGCGCATGGCGAAGACAAGGATCATGATGACCACGGCGACGAGCATGCACATGATGACGAACATGGTCACGACGAGCATGGGAAAGACGATGATCATGAGCATGAGCAGCATGCCGAAGACAAGGATCATGACGATCACGAACATGGCGAAGAACATGCGCATGATGACGAGCACGGCCACGATGATCATGCCGAGGGCGACGATCATGATCATGAGGAACATGCCGATCACGACGACCACGGCGACCACGACCATGACGCGCACGGCCACGGAGAACATGATCCCCATGCATGGCTGTCACCGGCAAACGCCGAAACCTGGTTGAACCTGATCGCAGCGCAGCTTTCCTCTGCTGACCCGGACAATGCGGGCACCTATTTTGCCAACGCCGCAGCCGCGCGCGAGGAAATGGCAGCGCTTTCTGCGGAAGTCGCGCAGGTGCTTGATCCGGTTCGTGGCGGCAGCTTCATCGTGTTCCATGATGCCTACCAGTATTTCGAGGACGCCTTTGACTTCCCGGCTGCAGGCGCAATTTCAATTGGGGACGCATCCGACCCCAGTCCGGCGCGAATTGCCGAAGTTCAGGCGCGCATAACGGACGAGGGCGTCGATTGTGTGCTGGCCGAACCACAATTCAACCCTGGTATTATCGCAACTGTGCTGGATGGGACCGAAGCCAATACCGGCGTGATCGATCCGCTTGGGTCCGCTCTTGAACCCGGAGCGGCGCTTTACCCGCAACTCATCCGCGGCATGGCACAAACGCTCGCCGAGTGTCTCTAGATCAAAGTTCGGCCCGGTCGGCATCTGAATAGCGACCGGGTCAAACGGCCACGCGTTTTTCCAGTGGCGCGTCAACCGCTGCTTCTTTGCTTTCTCTTGTCGACCTTATCGCCAAGCTGGGAGATCTCTCTAACTTAGAAGCCCGCGCGCCGCGACTGATCCGTTCGCTGACCGAATTCAAACCGTCTGGGGATCGCGCAGCCAGCCATCCTGATACGTCACATGTTCCAGCCCAGCGAAGCGGCGCACGCGGTCAAGCTCTGCTTCCAGCTTGCGCATGCGGGTCTTTGTCCAGCTGATGCCAGGCTCAGGCCAAAGAGCGCGCACATCCAAATTGCCCTCGCCACGAACCGCTTTCATGTCGACACGCCCCACCAGCCGATCGCCTTCGAGAAGGGGGAAGATGTAGTAGCCAAACCTGCGTTTGGCGGCGGGAACAAACACTTCGATCCGGTAGTGGAACCCGAACAGCCGCTCTGCCCGTTTACGATCGCGTAGGGCGGGGTCGAAAGGCGACAGGACCCGCAGCCGCCCGGGCAAGGCGTCTGGCAAGCAGGCACCAGTGCCAGGACGCATGAAAACTCGCCGCATAGTGCCGTTCGCGCCCTCGATCCCGACCTCTTCGATCACTTGGGCGTCCAGCATCCGGGCGCACCACGCCTTCGCCTCTGAGGGTGTTGCGATATCCCAGAACGCGGCCAACTCACCCGATGTGGCAAAGCCCAGCCTGTCCAATGCGGCATTGCACAGCCAATCAACGGTCGCGGCCTCGTCGCAGTCCATCGCACCGGGGCACAGATGCGTCTCGATCACCCGCTCGGTCAGGTCATAGCGTTTCTTGAACCCGTCGCGGCCGGTCACAGTCAGCACGCCCGCTCGCCAAAGATATTCCAGCGCAGTCTTGGATGGGTGCCAATCCCACCAACCACCAGAGCCTTTACGCTCGTCCGTTCCCACATCCGAGGAACAGGCCGGACCGTGGTCGCGGATATGCGCAAGAACCTCTTGAAATTGCTGCTCATACCCCGCGCGCCGCGCGGCCTTCCAGCGGGCCTTTAGCGTTTCCGCGTCGCGGCGGAACTTCAGATGCCAATGCGGATAGAACGCCATCGGAATGACCGCCGCATCGTGTGTCCAATGTTCAAACAACTGCCGGTCACGTTCATACAACCGCTTGAGATGCGCGGGCCGGTAGGCCGGGCGACGGCTGTAAAGGATCATGTCATGGGCGCGAGCGACGGTATTGATACTGTCCACCTGCACAAAACCCAGTTGCTGGATCAGAGCGTTCAGATCCTCGCCTTTGCCAGGACCAGAGGGCGCCTCCGCCAAAGCGTGGCGGTCCAGAAACACGTGCCGCGCCGTGCGGTTCTCGAGCCTACGCAGTGCCACGTGTTCAACGCCGCTTAAGCGTATCACCATAGCTGATCTTGGGTGTCAGGGTGATCCGAGACTCGACCTCTTGCTCAGGGTCCTCCAGTCGTGCTGCGATGATCTGGGCCGCGGCGCGCCCGATTTCAAGCCGACAGGCATCCATCGTGGCCAAGCGACGCGGCAACCCCTGCAACAGCTCAACATCGTTGAACCCTGCAAGTCCAATCTGACCCGGCACTTCAACGCCCTTTTCCAACAGGTACAGAAGGCCGCCTGCGCCAATCATATCGTTGGAATAATACAGAAAATCCAGCTCAGGAGAGCGCTCCAGCATGGCTTGGGTCATCTCGCGCCCTTTGGCGAGCGCCGATCCGCCGGAATAGAAATCGCGGTCTTCGATCTCGACCCCGCTCTTGGCCAGAACCTCAGTGAATCCCTCGAAACGCTTTCGCGCCCGGTGATCCAGCGGCATTTTGGTTCCCATAAAACCGATATGTTCATAGCCGGCCTTCAGGATCGCCTTCGCCATTTCGCGCCCGGCGCGGCGGTGTGAAATGCCGACCATCGCGTCCACTGGCTTGCCGTCAGTGTCCATGATCTCGACCACTGGTATTCCCGCCGCGTCAAGCATCGCGCGCGCCGCTTCAGTATGCTCCAACCCGGCGATGATCACGCCTGAGGGCCGCCATGAGAGCATTTCATACAGGACCTTCTCCTCTTTCTCCGGAAGATAGTCCGTGACCCCGACAACAGGCTGTAACTCGGTGTTTTCCAGCACCTGGTTAACGCCGGTCAAAACCTCTGGGAACACCATGTTCGACAAGGAAGGAATGATGACCGCGACCAGATTGACGCGGCTCGACGCCAGCGCGCCCGCGATTTTGTTCGGGACATAACCCAGCTCTTTGGCTGCCGCCAGAACTCGGGCACGCGTGGCGTCCGATACGTCGCCACGATTGCGCAAAACGCGGCTGACGGTCATTTCCGAAACGCCGGATGCCTCGGACACATCGCGGAGAGTGAGGGGACGAGCGGTATCTGCGGCCAAAGTGTGATCCTGTACTTACTTGTTTATGGCGATGCTAGCGCGAACAGAACGGTCTGTTCAATCCCAAGCCTTTAAGCAACGCCCTCGTTCCCCGTTTTGTCTTGACCGCATGTCCAAGCGCTGGATGGGGGCAGAAATCTCCGGAGAGGTGCCCAATCTCCTAAGCTATGCGGGAACTGCGCCCCGCCGCGCGACCAGAAAAGATGCACCCGCCCAGGAAGGTGCCTTCCAGCGCGTTGTAGCCGTGGTACCCGCCGCCGCCAAAACCCGCGACCTCACCAGCCGCGAATAGGCCAGGTACGGTTTGCCCGCCAGCCCCGATCATCTGGCTATCCAGATCTGTGTGCAGCCCTCCAAGGGTCTTGCGGGTCAGGACATGCAGCCGGACGGCTATCAGAGGGCCGTTCGAGGGGTCAAGAAACTTATGCGGTTTGGCCGTGCGGATAAGCTTGTCGCCCCGATAGTTGCGGGCGGCATGAATGGCCATCATCTGAAAATCCTTGGAAAACGGATTATCGATCTGCGCATCACGCGCCTCAATTTGCGCGCGCAGCCGCCCTTCGGAGATCAGATCACCCTCTGCGATCCGGTTCATGCCCTGCACCAGCTCTGCAAGGTTGTCCGCGACCACAAAGTCTTCACCATGTTCCTTGAAGTTCTCGACGGCGTCGGTGGCGCGTTTTCCGGCCATGATCCGTTCGCGGAGTACCTCGCGCCAGGACTTCGAAGTTAGGTCCGGGTTCTGCTCCGATCCCGAAAGCGCGAATTCCTTTTTGATCACTTTCTGGGTCAGGACGAACCAGCTGTACTCATAACCGGTTTCCAGGATCATTTTCAGGGTCGACATGCTGTCGAAACCAGGCATGGCAGGGGCGGGAAAGCGGTTGCCTTCGGCGTCGAACCACATCGAGGACGGGCCGGGCAGAACGCGAATACCATGTGCGGGCCAGATCGGGTTCCAGTTCCGCAGCCCTTCCGTGTAGTGCCACATCCGGTCGCCGTTGATGACATTGCCGCCAGCGGCCTCCGAGATTGCGATCATTCGCCCGTCTACATGGGCGGGAACACCAGCAACCATATCCTTGGGCGCAGGGCCAAGCCGATCCGCGGGCCAAACCTTGCGCACCAACTCAAAATTTCCCCCGATCCCGCCTGAGGCCACCAGAACCGACGGAGCCTCGAACCGAAAATCCCCTACAACATCGCGGTTGGTCGCGCTGCCCCGAGGCGCATTGTCTTCTGCCAGAACGGTGCCCGAAACGCCTTTGGCAGCGCCGTTTTCCACCTCGATCCGATCGACCTGATGCCGAAACTTGAACGTGATACGCCCAGCGGCCTCGTGCTCGCGGCAGCGGCGGATGAAGTGCTCCAATACGCCGGGTCCGGTCCCCCAAGTGATATGAAAGCGCGGAACCGAATTGCCGTGTCCGTCGGCAAACGATCCGCCGCGCTCGGCCCATCCGACTATCGGAAACCAGCGCAGACCCATCTGGTGCAGCCAGGGACGCATCTCACTTGCGGCAAAGTCGACATAGGCTTCGGCCCATTTGCGCGGCATCTCATCTTCGGCCCGGTCGAACTGGGCCGATCCCAACCAGTCCCTAAGCGCCAGATCGCGGCTGTCTTTGATCCCCATGCGCCTCTGTTCCGGCGTGTCGATCATACATAGCCCGCCCAGCGACCAATGCGCCTGTCCGCCAAGGTTCTGGGGGCCTTCCTGATCAACGACGATCACGGACTTTCCACGATCTCCCAGCTCGGCAGCCGCGGTCAAGCCCGCGAGCCCAGCCCCAACGACAATGACATCTGCATGGTCCATATTCAGTGACTCCGAAACCAAGGGACAAAAAGCGCGGCGAGCACCATCGTGACGCCTGAGACAGCGGTGGGCAAGGAAAGCACGATGTACCCGCCGCTGGCACCGTGATCAAGCCGCCAGTATTTATCAACCACGTTCGCCAACCTTGCGCTTCCACACCTTTGCGGACGCACAACAATAGCTGTCATTTGGTGTAAGATGCCTGCCTAGTCGAACCAGCAACTGCGTATGTCAGATGAGGCCTATATGCGCGATCGAGTGCGAAATACGTTCCTATTCGTAATCAGCTACGCCATCACCTTTCTGAATACGATGCCAATCTGGTTGGCCGAGCTAGCCCACAAAACTGGTGGGGGCAGCATCACCATCGGCCTGACCGCAAGCCTCGTGCTGATCAGCGCCGCCATTGGGTGTTTCATTGGGCCACGTGTCCTGCGCTCTGGGGTGCCTGCGTTTTGCGGCGGTATTGTTTTCTTAGGTCTGCTGGCTTCATCATCTGCTTCGGCGTTTGACACGGCCATGCTGATACCCGGAGCGGCCTTGGTTGGCCTGGCTTCGGGTGTGGTTCTGTCCATCCCGCTCTCGGCCGCCGACAACGGCGATTCCCTGCTGCGCATGTTTGGCCAGGGCATGAGCCTCGGTTGTGTCGCATCGCTGGTGGTTCTGGCAAGCACGGCGTCAACCGGTTTTCCGTTACTGCCAGTCCTGTCTGGCTTGGCCGGTATCCAGATGGTGATCCTTCTGCAGTCTTTTTCGGCGCACGCGTTGCAGAGCTTTCAGCCCGCAGCCTTGAGGCGTGATTTGAACCTGTTTCCGTTCTTTGTCCTGATGGGATCATACTGGGCGTTTCTTGAGGTGTTTGCGCTTGAACGCGGGCTGGAAACGGTCAGCGGATGGTTGGCCGCCAGCCTGGTTCTGTCAGCACTTGGGTCGCTGGCGGCCAGCGTGGCCCCGGATCGCATAAGGCACGTGCTGCTCTTGCTAGGTCTCGGTTTGGCGGCCCTAGCTGGCGGGCTAACCTACCTCTCGGTCTCCGAAGTCGCGTTGGGCATGATGATCCTGTGCAATGCCTTCGGTTTGTTTTTGTTTTTTCCTTTGTATCTGGACGACACAGACATGCCGGGGTTCGGCATGGCACGGTATCTGCTGGGGTTCGCGCTTGGCGGCGGCGTCGGCAGTTTGATCATCACCTTCGGTGGCTATCGCGCGCTGGCATTTGCTATCATTGCCTCGGGGCTGATCGCCCTGCCGAAGCTTTGGCGTGGCGGTTTCAAACCTCGGGCATCTTGATTTCGAGCCCCGCTTTGACCCAGCCCTGAATTGCCATTTCACCGCGTTCGATGCCAATATTGGTCAATTCTAGTTCCGCCACCGCATGCTCTTCGAAGTCTGGAAACATCGCTCGCATCACGCTGGCAGCCTGCTGTGCCTTGCCCATATTGCCCAGTTCTGCATGCAACCAAGCCAAATGCGCTTGATACCAGAAGAACTCGGGCATAGGCACCTTTTCAATCTCAAGCAGCGCGGCCTCAAAGAAGCCTTGATCAGCAAAGAGCCAACAGCGCGCATAGTGATACCAGCCCGGATGGACCGGGCTGAGTTCAATTGCATGGTCCAACAACTCAACGGCTTGCTGATACTCGCCCAGAAACAGATAGCAGGAGCCAATCTCGGCAAGAACGTCGCTATGGCCAGAGTTCAGCTCCAACGCGCGTGCGGCGGCAACCCGAAAACCGGCAATGTCCTTGTGATAGAAGATTGTCAGCGCTAGCACCATCTGCGCAAACGCGTTCAGATTATCGCATGCAACAGCATTGCGGGCGGCCTCCGAGGCCAGCGCCAGCGCGTCGACCTCCGGGCGCTGATTGATGTGATAACGGTATTCCTCCAGCAACAGCATCGCATAAGCCGCCCACCCTTCCGCCGACTGCGTGTCGTGGTTCAGAGCCTCTTGCAGACGGTCCCGTGTCTCGGCGTGGATTGTCGGATCATAAGACCGGTAATACTCGTAGAAACTGGCCACCAGTTGATAGGTATCCCAAGATTCGGATCGCCGAACAGGTGCCGCGTAGGCAATCTGGCTGGCCATAGAGCCATGGCGACTACCAAGGCGTCCGGCGATCAGGCGCGCAATCTCTTCCTGGATTTCAAACAGGTCCCCGGTCTGACCGCCGCGATCAAACTGTTCGGTTGCCACCAATTGGCCGCTGGCTGCCTCGGTCACCTGCACAGTAACTCGCATTCGTTCGGGTGATCTGCGAATGCTGCCTTCAACAACATGAGATACCCCGTAAGTCCGGTTCATCTCGGCATTCGACAGGTTGCTTGCGGCGATTTGTTCGGTTGTGCGATGCGACAGCAGGACAAACTCCCGAAATCGGGAAAGGTTGGTGATGGTATCCTCGGTCAGCACCTCGGCGATGCTGGCATCATCTGCCCGCAAACCAAGGCTGCGAAAAGGCAGAACCGCCAGAATGGTTCGTTCTGATTGCAGGACATGAGTTCTCGCCGTGTCGCGCGCAGTGACATCCGCCACAAACCGAAAGCCTTTGCCATGAACCGTCCGTATGGTGTGCTGATCCCGACCGCTATCGCCGACCGCCTGTCGGGCCTCTTTGATCGCCGTCGATAGCGTGGCATCGGTGATCGCGCGGCCCTGCCACACCTGTTCAACCAAATCGTACTTGAGCACGACGCGATCCCGGTTCCGGATTAGATACTCAAGCAAATGCGCCGTCTGCGGCGTAAGGCTGGACCGCACCCCATCGCTCGAAATCTGAAGAAGCTCGGTGTCGATCTCGCAGTTGTTGAACCCGAATATCATGGCTTTGCCCCGCAGCTGTCCCGGCAGCCTGTCCCCTGTCACGCAGACTAGCGCTCATATTTTCTCAGGAAAAGCTCAGAACTGCCGCGAGTCTCAGGCCCGCGCAACGCCTATCCCAATGTCACCCAGACACGCCCGTCAACCGGGCCCTGACACAGGAGATAGAAGATGAAGTACCGTAACGCGCTTCCGCAGCTGAGCGGGCAGCAGATGCTGGCCGATGGCGGGCTGGAAACAACGCTGGTTTTTCACGAAGGCATCGAGCTGCCGCTGTTTGCTGCCTTCAAGGCGCTTGAAACCGAGCAGGGTATCGAGGCCATTGACCGTTACATGCGCGGATTTGCTGACCTGGCGGTCCGAAATCACCGCGGCTTTGTTATGGATACTCCGACCTGGCGGGCCAGCCCAAAGTGGGCGGCCGAACTGGGCGTCGACCGGGCGCGCCTCAAGGCAATCCACCGCGAGGTCGTCGCGACCCTTGCCGCGATGCGCGAGAGGCATGAAACCCCGACCTCACCCTTCGTCATAAACGGGGTGATCGGACCGCATTGTGACGGCTACTCGCCCACCGATATACTGACCGCCGCCGAATCGGAAATCTACCACCAGGCCCAGATCGATTGGTTTGCCGGGTTTGGCGCAGATATGGTTTCGGCCATCACGATGACTTACGTGGATGAAGCCATCGGCATCGTGCACGCGGCGACGCGCGCCGACATTCCTGTCGTCATATCGTTCACAGTCGAAACGGACGGGCAATTGCCGTCGGGCCAAAGCCTGCAATCCGCCATCGAACAGGTGGACGCCGCAACCGAGGGCGCTGCAGCCTATTTCATGATCAACTGCGCGCATCCGGATCACTTCCGGCCTGTATTGGAACGCGGCGGGGACTGGACTCTGCGTATCCGCGGGTTGCGGGCCAACGCCTCGCGCCTCTCACATGCCGAGTTGGACGAGGCCGAAGAGCTTGATGATGGCAACCCGCAGGAGTTTGGCCAGTTGCATCAGGACCTTGCCGCTTTGCTGCCAAACCTGTCCGTCATCGGCGGCTGCTGCGGCACCGACCACCGACATGTCGATCATGTTTGCAAGGCGGCGCAGGAACAAGCCGAGGTCATCGCCTGACCTGCGGCGTAACCCGGTGAAGCGGTCCTCGGGGCGGCTTCACCAAATGTAACGATTAAAATTCATTGGAGAGTAGACATGAAAAAGCTGAAAAAGGGATCCAAAGGGTGCGAGGTAAGAGCCTTGCAGATCGCATTGAACAAGACACCGCCAAAGGCAAAGCTGAAGATCGACGGGATCTTTGGCGTGAAAACCGAAGCAGCGGTCAAGGCCTTCCAAAAGGCCAAGCGCCTCAAGCAGGACGGCATCGCCGGTGACAAGACATTCGGGGCTCTTGGTATCGGGAAACAAAATGGTCAGGATGTCGAATGGCCTTGGCCCGCGATGGACCAGACCATCGGCGACAATTACAAGGTCTATGCCAAACAACGCAGGATGGTCACCGCTTCGCAGAAGGTGGCAGCCAAAGTGAAAACCGCAGAAATGATTGCCTTGCAAAAGAAGATGGCTGCGGCCCTAAAAGAGCTCAACCGCACATTTCTGGCGCAGGACAAGCCTGCGCGTGCTGTCGTCACCTTGGAACGCTCGTTTCAAAAGGCCAAGCGTGACAACCCCTCAGGCTGCGCAGCGATCGTGAAAAAAGCAAAGAAACTTGCGGAAACCTCGGCGGAAGCAATCAAAGCCTGGATTGATGCGGGCGAAACGGTTGAGAGCCTAGCCGCCGAGATCAAACAAGCAGCCTCGGACGCGCCAACGCCGCGCCCGGTCGAAAAGACCAGGAAACTGATCGCGCGTTACAAGGCGCTGGGTAAAACTGACCAGAAAAGCCTGCAAAAGAGCCTTGATCTCTGCCGCCGTTTTCCGGGCCCCGGAGTGGACGCCGTGCGGGACAAGATTCTCGCGCTGGAGAATGAGGCCAACAAGCACGGAAACTCGTCAGTTCCCCAAATCCTTCAGCGATTGGTGCAATTGGAAGTGCTTGAAATTAAGTACAACAAAGCGATCAGGAGCCAGCCTGCGAGCGAGTTGCGGCGGTCGAGAGAGAAGATCAAATTCATCGAAAGCACGATCCAGCGGCTGGAGAAAGGCCGGTTGAACCGGCTGAAGGAAAAGGCCGCGCTCGACAAGGAACTCATAAAGCAGGTCAAGCGCGAATTGGTGTCCTAGACGCCTTCTCTGTAGCCAAAGTACGATGCGGGCTTGGATCAAGTATGTGGCAGGACAACGACGACGGAACACAAATGGACAGTCGCGGCCTGCCCCATTTGATCACCAATCCGGAATTCATTTTGAGATCAGGAGAGAGATTATGATGGGACGAGGTTTAATGTCAGCGCTGATGGTTGCTGGAACCGTATTACTGGTACCACTGGCTGTCGCTGCTGAGGGCTCGATTGCCGGAACCTATTCGGTTCAAGGGCGGAACCCTGACGGTCAGGCCTATGGCGGGTTGGCGCATATTGCACAGGATGGATCATTCGTGAACATCGAGTGGAGGATCGCCGACGAGTCGTTCAAGGGCGCCGGAGCGATTGACGGGAAGGTATTGACCGTCGACTGGGGGGCCGAATTCCCAGTTGTGTATGTTGTGATGAATGATGGCGAGCTTCACGGCACATGGGCCGACGGGCTGGCTTTCGACAAACTAACACCTCAATAGCCACGGACACCCCACCGGATGCGGCCGGATCGGCCGCTCCAAAACACGATTGCCCCTCGGGGCGCCGTCCTACCCCCAGAACACCCGCAGCAGCAACATCAGCCAAGCGACCCCCGCCGCAAGCGCGGTCAGGGCAACAGCGGCACTGGCAGCGTCCTTGGCTTGGCCAGCAAGCTCGTGACGCTCGGTGGAAGTGAAATCAACCGCACGTTCGATGGCCGTGTTAAAGAGTTCAACCACCAAAACCAGCAGACCCAGTGCAAGGATCAGCGCGCGTTCCCCGGCGCTCAGCGGCAACGAGAGCGCCAGAGCCGCCGAGATCAGATTGGCCCAGACCCAGGTCCGAAACGAGTATTCGTCGCGCCAGGTCGCGACCAGACCAGCCCAGCTCCAGATCGTTCTGTCTTTTAGCCGGGCAAAGAAGTTGCGCATGGTCCCTCCGCTGCGGTCATTTGAACTCTGTCACACAAATGACATCGGGCATGAGCGCGAAAATCAAGCCTACATCGCCTTTTCCCGAAAGGTTGGCCAAAAGAAAAGGGCCCCGCCTTGCGGCGGAGCCCCCCAAATGTCAGATGCGCGTCTTATTCGCGGCTTTCCGGTGTATCGACCAGCGTGTCGAAATCGTCGCTGATGAAGTCGTCCTCCATCACCGGAGCGGCCAGGGCTGCGGCGGCTTCGGCCTCTTCCCGGCGCGCTTCGATCACGACATTGTCGCGGTCCTGCGCCACGCGGCGCACGCGCTGGGTGGCGCCTCCGGTCCCGGCAGGGATCAGACGGCCGACGATGACGTTCTCTTTCAGGCCGACCAGCTTGTCCTTCTTGCCCTGCACCGATGCTTCGGTGAGCACGCGGGTGGTCTCCTGGAAGGAGGCCGCCGAGATGAAGGAACGGGTCTGCAGCGAGGCTTTGGTGATGCCCAGCAGGATCGGTTCACCCTGTGCCGGACGACCACCCTTGGCAATCGCCTTTTCACAGGCCGCATCGAATTCCTGCTTGTCGACATGTTCGCCCTTGAGCAGCGTAGTGTCACCAGATTCCTGGATCTCCCACTTCTGCAGCATCTGGCGCACGATGACCTCGATGTGCTTATCGTTGATCTTCACACCCTGCAGGCGATAGACGTCCTGAACCTCGTCGATCATGTAGTCCGCCAGCGCCTCGACACCCATGATGGACAGGATGTCATGCGGAGCTGGGTTGCCGTCCATGATATAGTCACCCTTCTGCACGAAGTCGCCTTCCTGCACCGGGATGTGCTTGCCCTTGGGCACCATGTATTCGACGGCGTCCAGCGACTCGTCCGCCGGTTCGATCGAGATACGGCGCTTGTTCTTGTAGTCGCGGCCAAAGCGCACGTAACCATCGATTTCTGCGATGATTGCGTGATCCTTTGGACGCCGCGCCTCGAACAGTTCCGCAACCCGTGGCAGACCACCGGTGATGTCCTTGGTCTTGGCACCTTCACGCGGAATACGCGCGACAACGTCACCGGCTTCGATCTTGTCACCATCTTCGACCGACAGGATCGCATCGACCGACATCGGGTAATGCACCGGATGCCCTTGGTCATTGCGTACCGGCTCACCGTCTTCGCCCACCAGAATCAGTTCCGGCTTCAGATCGTTGCCCTTCGGCGCAGCGCGCCAGTCGATCACGATCTTCTGCGTCATACCGGTCGCATCGTCAGTCTCGTCCCGGACAGCGATGCCCGAAACCAGATCGACATATTTCACGGTACCGGCCTTTTCGGCGATGATCGGCAGGGTATAGGGATCCCACTCGAACAGCTTGTCGCCGCGCGAGATCTTGTCCCCATCCTTGACGAACAGCTTGGAGCCGTAGCCCAGCTTGAAGCTGGCACGTTCCTCGCCATGCTCGTCCTGGATGATCAGCTTCATGTTGCGGCCCATCACCAGGTTTTCGCCTGCCGAGTTGGCGAGGATCTGCGGGTTCTCGAACACGACAACACCGTCCGTGCCCGCCTCCTGGAAGGACTGCTGACCACCCTGGGCAACACCGCCGATGTGGAATGTCCGCATCGTCAGCTGCGTGCCGGGCTCACCGATCGACTGCGCCGCGATGATGCCAACCGCCTCACCTGTGTTAACCATTGTGCCGCGTGCGAGGTCGCGGCCATAGCACATGGCACAGACGCCCTCTTCGGCCTCACAAGTCAGCGGCGAGCGGATGCGGGCGCTGACAACGCCAGCCTCATCAACCGCGTCCGCCATGCGTTCATCGATCAGCTGACCGGCGGCCACCAGAACCTCGGTGGTACCGGGCTTGATGATGTCATCCGCCGCAACACGACCTAGAATTCGGTCCGCCAGCGAGGCAACAACCTCACCATCGTTCACCGCGGCCTCAGCCGTGATGGCGCGGTCGGTACCGCAATCGTGCGCCCGCACGATGCAGTCTTGTGCCACGTCCACCAGACGACGGGTCAGATAACCCGAGTTCGCCGTCTTCAGAGCGGTATCCGACAGACCTTTCCGCGCGCCGTGGGTCGAGTTGAAGTATTCAAGAACGGTCAGACCTTCCTTGAAGTTCGAGATGATCGGCGTCTCGATGATGTCGCCGTTCGGCTTCGCCATCAGGCCGCGCATCCCGCCCAGCTGCTTCATCTGCGTGACCGAGCCACGGGCACCGGAGTGGGCCATCATGTAGACCGAGTTCGGTTCCTGCTCAGCCCCGTTCTCGTCCCGATCCGAGGACGAGATCGTGCCCATCATCGCATCTGTGACGCGGTCGTTACATTTGGACCAGGCATCGACAACCTTGTTGTACTTTTCGCCCTGAGTGATCAGGCCGTCCATGTACTGCTGTTCGAAGTCCTTCACATGGCTGCGGGTGTCTTCGACAATGCCCCATTTGTCCTCGGGGATCACCATGTCGTCCTTGCCGAAGGAAATGCCGGCCTTGAACGCTTCGCGGAAGCCCATGGTCATGATCTGGTCGCAGAAGATGACCGACTCCTTCTGACCGCAATAGCGGTAGACGGTGTCGATCACCTGTTGCACTTCCTTCTTGCGCAGCAGGCGATTGACCAGTTCGAACGGTGCCTTGGCGTTCAGCGGCAGCAGCGCGCCCAGACGGACACGGCCCGGCGTGGTTTCGAACCGCTGTTGCACTTCCAGACCGTTTTCGTCGATCTGGGTGATCCGTGCGGTGATCTTGGAATGCAGGTGTACTTCGCCTGCGTCCAGCGCGTGCTGAACTTCTTCGATCGAGCCAAAGACCTTGCCTTCGCCCGGCATGCCTTCGCGTTCAAGGGTCACATAGTAGAGACCCAGGATCATGTCCTGCGACGGAACAATGATCGGCGCGCCGTTTGCGGGCGACAGAACGTTGTTCGTCGACATCATCAGGACGCGCGCTTCCAGCTGAGCTTCCAGCGAGAGCGGGACGTGAACGGCCATCTGGTCACCGTCGAAGTCGGCGTTAAAGGCCGAACAGACCAGCGGGTGCAGCTGGATGGCTTTACCTTCGATCAGAACGGGCTCGAACGCCTGAATGCCAAGACGGTGCAGCGTGGGCGCACGGTTCAGCATGACAGGGTGTTCGCGGATCACCTCGTCGAGGATATCCCAGACTTCGGGACGCTCTTTCTCGACCAGTTTCTTCGCCTGTTTCACGGTCGAAGACAGACCCTTGGCTTCAAGACGCGAGTAGATGAACGGCTTGAACAGCTCCAGCGCCATCTTCTTGGGCAGACCACACTGGTGCAGCTTCAGCTCCGGACCGGTCACAATAACCGAACGACCCGAGAAGTCGACGCGCTTACCCAAAAGGTTCTGGCGGAAGCGACCCTGCTTCCCTTTCAGCATGTCCGACAGCGATTTCAGCGGACGCTTGTTGGCGCCGGTGATCACGCGGCCACGACGGCCGTTGTCGAACAGAGCGTCTACGGATTCCTGCAGCATCCGCTTTTCGTTGCGGACGATAATGTCAGGCGCACGCAGTTCGATCAGACGCTTCAGACGGTTGTTCCGGTTGATCACGCGGCGATACAGATCATTCAGATCCGACGTCGCGAAACGGCCGCCATCTAGCGGGACCAGCGGGCGCAGTTCCGGCGGAATGACCGGGATCACGGTCAGAACCATCCATTCAGGGCGATTGCCGGATTCCAGGAAGCTTTCGACCACTTTCAGACGCTTGATGATCTTCTTGGGCTTCAGCTCGCCGGTCGCTTCGGCCAGATCAGCGCGCAGCTGCTCGGCTTCGGCTTCCAGATCGATTTGGGCCAGCATCTCACGAATGGCTTCGGCACCGATATTGGCGGTGAACGCGTCCATGCCATAAGCATCCTGCGCGTCCATATACTCTTCTTCCGTCAGCATCTGGCCATAGGTCAGGTCGGTCAGACCGGGCTCGATGACCACATAGTTTTCAAAGTAGAGCACGCGTTCCAGATCGCGCAGCGTCATGTCCAGCATCAGACCGATGCGGGAGGGCAGCGATTTCAGGAACCAGATATGCGCAACAGGCGCGGCCAGTTCGATATGGCCCATGCGCTCGCGGCGAACTTTCTGAAGGGTGACTTCCACACCGCATTTCTCGCAGACGACGCCGCGATACTTCATCCGCTTATATTTGCCGCACAGGCATTCGTAATCCTTGATCGGGCCAAAGATACGCGCGCAGAACAGACCGTCACGCTCGGGCTTGAACGTGCGGTAGTTGATGGTTTCGGGTTTCTTGATCTCACCATAGGACCAAGAGAGGATCCGTTCCGGCGACGCCAGCGAGACTTTGATTTCATCAAAGACCTTTTGCGGGGTCAGCGGGTTAAACGGGTTATTGGTCAGTTCCTGGTTCATTTTCAAATCCTTGAATTCGGGCGTAGGCTGGAAGGGCGGTGGGGTAAAACCCCACCCTACGGACGGTTCGCCGTAGGATGGGGTTTCAACCCATCCTTATTCCTCAACCTCCGCATCCAGGAGTTCCATGTTCAGGCCGAGGCCGCGGACTTCTTTCACCAGAACGTTAAAGCTCTCGGGAACACCCGCTTCGAAATTGTCCTCGCCCTTGACGATCGACTCATAGACCTTGGTCCGGCCCGCCACGTCATCCGATTTCACCGTCAGCATCTCCTGCAGGGTGTAGGCGGCGCCGTAAGCTTCCAGGGCCCAGACTTCCATCTCACCAAAGCGCTGACCACCGAACTGCGCCTTACCGCCCAGCGGCTGCTGGGTGACGAGGCTGTAAGGCCCCGTCGAGCGCGCGTGGATCTTGTCATCCACCAGGTGGTGCAGTTTCAGCAGATACTTGATGCCTACGGTCACCGGACGCGCAAACTGCTCACCGGTGCGACCGTCGAACAGAACCGACTGACCGCTTTCCGAGAAGCCCGCACGCACCAGCGCGTCGTTGACGTCTGCTTCCTTGGCACCGTCGAAGACCGGGGTTGCGATCGGCACACCGCGGGTCACGTTGCCCGCCGCTTCGACCAGACGATCCTCTTCCATGCCGCTGATGCCCTCTTCATAGACATCCTCGCCATAGGCCAGTTTCATCGCCTCGCGCACCGGTGTCAGATCGCCGGACCGGCGGTATTCACCCAGAGCGTCATCGATGTTCAGACCCAGTCCGCGCGCGGCCCAGCCCATATGGGTTTCAAGGATCTGACCGACGTTCATACGCGACGGCACACCCAGCGGGTTCAGACAGAAGTCAACTGGCGTCCCATCGGCCAAGAACGGCATGTCTTCCATCGGCACAACCTTGGAAATCACACCCTTGTTCCCGTGACGACCAGCCATCTTGTCACCCGGCTGCAGCTTGCGCTTCACGGCGATGAAGACTTTGACCATCTTCATCACACCCGGCGGCAGGTCGTCGCCACGGCGAACCTTCTCGACCTTGTCCTCGAAGCGAGCGTCCAGAGCACGTTTCTGCACTTCGTACTGCTCGTTCAGGGCCTCAACGACCTGCGCGTCCTGCTCGTCTTCCAGCGCCAGCTGCCACCACTGACCACGGGTCAGCGTATCCAGCAGATCCTCGTTGATCTCGGACCCCGCCTTGACGCCTTTCGGCCCCTTGACGGCTTTCTTGCCCAGGATCATGCCCTTGAGACGCGCATAGATGTTGCGGTCGAGAATGGCGAGCTCGTCATCCCGGTCTCGGGCCAGACGTTCGACTTCTTCCCGCTCGATCTGCAGCGCACGCTCGTCTTTCTCGACGCCGTGACGGTTGAAGACACGGACCTCGACCACGGTGCCGAAATCGCCCGGTTTCACCCGCAGCGATGTGTCGCGCACGTCGGAGGCCTTTTCGCCGAAGATGGCGCGCAGCAGCTTCTCTTCCGGGGTCATCGGGCTTTCGCCCTTCGGAGTGATCTTGCCGACCAGGATATCGCCCGGCTCCACATCGGCGCCGATATAGACGATGCCCGCCTCGTCGAGGTTGCGCAGGGCTTCTTCGCCGACGTTGGGAATGTCGCGGGTGATCTCTTCTGGGCCCAGCTTGGTGTCACGGGCGGCGACCTCAAACTCCTCGATATGGACCGAGGTAAAGACGTCGTCTCGCGCGATGCGCTCGGAGATCAGGATCGAGTCCTCGTAGTTGTAGCCGTTCCAAGGCATGAAGGCGACAACCACGTTCTTGCCGAGCGCCAGTTCCCCCATATCGGTGGACGGACCATCGGCCAGAACTTCACCCTTCTCGACCGTCTGACCCACTTTCACCAGCGGACGCTGGTTGATGCAGGTGTTCTGGTTCGAGCGCTGGAACTTCCGCATGCGGTAGATGTCCACGCCCGCATCGCCCAGCTCCAGATCCTCGGTGGCTCGGATCACGATCCGCTGGGCATCGACCTGGTCGATGATGCCCGCGCGTTTCGCCATGATCGCAGCGCCAGAATCGCGCGCCACGACCTCTTCGATACCGGTGCCGACCAGCGGTGCCTCTGCCCGCAGAAGCGGAACCGCCTGACGTTGCATGTTCGAGCCCATCAGAGCGCGGTTGGCGTCGTCATTTTCCAGGAACGGGATCAGCGAGGCAGCAACCGAGACCAGCTGTTTTGGGCTGACGTCGATCAGGTCAACCGCATCAACCGGGGCCAGAGTGTAGTCGCCAGCCTGGCGGGTGTTGACCATCTCGTTAATGAACCGACCCTCACCGTCCAGCGTCGCGTTGGCCTGCGCCACGGTGTGACGCATTTCCTCGGTCGCCGACATATAGTGAACCTCATCGGTCACTTTGCCTTCGTTCACAACACGATAAGGCGTTTCGATGAAGCCGTATTTGTTGACGCGGGCAAACGTAGCCAGCGAGTTGATCAGACCGATGTTCGGACCTTCGGGCGTTTCAATCGGGCACATCCGACCGTAATGGGTCGGGTGCACGTCGCGCACCTCAAAGCCCGCACGCTCACGTGTCAGACCACCAGGGCCAAGCGCCGAGAGACGGCGTTTGTGGGTGACTTCCGACAGCGGGTTGGTCTGGTCCATGAACTGGGACAGCTGCGAGGAACCGAAGAACTCGCGAACGGCAGCCGCAGCCGGTTTCGCGTTGATCAGGTCCTGAGGCATGACGGTGTCGATCTCGACTGACGACATACGCTCTTTGATCGCGCGCTCCATGCGCAGCAGGCCAACGCGGTACTGGTTTTCCATCAGCTCGCCGACCGAACGCACACGGCGGTTGCCGAGGTGGTCGATATCGTCCACGTCGCCCTTGCCGTCACGCAGTTCCACCAACGCCTTGATACAGGCGACGATGTCTTCCTTGCGCAGGGTTCGCTGCGTGTCTTCGGCATCGAGCGCCAGACGCATGTTCATCTTGACCCGGCCCACGGCCGACAAGTCATAGCGCTCGCTGTCAAAGAACAGCGTGTCGAACAGCGCCGAGGCGGCTTCGACGGTGGGCGGCTCGCCCGGACGCATTACGCGGTAGATGTCCATGAGCGCGGTCTCGCGACCCATGTTCTTGTCCTGCGCCATAGTATTGCGCATGTAGGGACCGACGTTGACGTTATCGATATCCAGAACCGGGATGTCGGTGACGCCGGCATCCATCAGATCCTTGACCGTGCCGCCGATCAGTTCGCCATCCTTGTCGTATTCCAGCGTCAACTCGTCCCCGGCTTCGACATAGATGGCGCCGGTTTCTTCGTTGATGATGTCTTTGGCGACAAATTTGCCGACGATATGCTCGAACGGCACCAGAAGGTCGGTGACTTCACCCTCTTCGATCAGCTTCTTAACTGCGCGCGGGGTGACTTTCTTGCCCGCTTCGGCAATCACTTCGCCGGATTTCGCATCAACCAGATCATAAGTCGGACGGGTGCCGCGCACGCGCTCGGGGAAGAACGGGGTGACCCAACCTTTCTTCTTCTCCAGCTTGAAGGGCACAGTGTCGAAATAGGCATCCATGATGCCTTCCTGATCGAGACCCAGAGCGTAAAGCAGGGTTGTCACCGGCAGCTTGCGGCGACGGTCGATACGGGCGAACACGATGTCCTTGGCGTCGAACTCAAAGTCCAGCCAGCTGCCGCGATACGGGATGATGCGGCAGGCAAACAGCAGCTTGCCCGAAGAATGGGTCTTGCCCTTGTCGTGGTCAAAGAACACACCGGGCGAGCGGTGCATCTGGCTGACGATCACACGCTCGGTACCGTTCACGATGAAAGTACCATTCGGTGTCATCAGGGGCATATCGCCCATGAACACGTCCTGTTCCTTGATGTCCTTGACCGACTTGGCGCCGGTATCCTCATCGACATCGAATACGATCAGGCGCAGGGTGACCTTCAGCGGGGCGCTGTAGGTCATATCGCGCTGCATGCACTCTTCGACATCGTATTTGGGGCGCTCCAGATCGTATTTCACGAATTCAAGAACAGAGGTTTCGTTGAAGTCCTTGATCGGGAAAACCGACTGGAACACACCCTTGATACCTTCGCCGTCAAGCGGCAGATCGGCATCGCCGGAGCGCAGGAAGAGATCATAGGAAGATTTCTGCACCTCGATGAGGTTCGGCATATCCAGAACTTCGCGGATTTTGCCGTAATATTTACGAAGACGTTTCTGGCCAAGGAACGTTTGAGCCATGTCAGATGTCACCTTTCAGGTTCTCAGCGGTCAAGACTACCGTCGGGCCCCGGTAGCTTGCCCATACGAGACAGCAGGTCCGGATCAATTCATGGCCACCGTCCCGAGTGGCGGCCTCCCGATCCGAAAACACTGCCTTAGAAATCGCTCTGCCGGGCAAAGCCCTTTCTAAGACAGGTTCGGCTGGACCCGGATTTCTCCGGGCCCAGCCAAATTTTGTGGCGCAAGCTATGCGCCTGTCGGTTGGCTTAGGCCAGCTCGACTTCGGCGCCAGCTGCTTCCAGCTTGCCTTTGACGTCTTCGGCTTCGTCTTTTGCAACGCCTTCTTTGATCTTGCCGCCAGCTTCGACCAGTTCCTTGGCTTCTTTCAGGCCAAGACCGGTGATCGCGCGAACTTCTTTGATCACGTTGATTTTCGAAGCGCCGGCGTTCTTCAGAACGACGTCGAATTCGGTCTTCTCTTCCTCAGCTGCGCCACCGGCGTCAGCAGGACCAGCCATGACAACTGCGCCGCCTGCTGCGGGCTCGATGCCGTACTCGTCCTTGAGGATGGTTTTCAGTTCTTGTGCTTCCAGCAGGGTCAGACCCACGATGCTTTCTGCGAGTGCTTTCAGATCAGCCATTGTATCAGCTCTTTCCGTTTTTCAGTGTGTGTTCCAACGTCAGGGTGTTCACCCCACGCAGATCATTCAGTGCCAACCGCTTACGCAGCTTCCGCCTTCTCTTCGATGGTCGAAAGGATGCTTGCGATGTTGCTTGCAGGTGCGCCAATTGCGCCAGCGATGTTCGAAGCAGGTGCGCCAATCATGCCCGCGATGGTAGCAATGAGCTCCTCGCGCGACGGCATTTTCGACACGGCTTCAACGCCGGCACGGTCCAGAGCGTTCTCGCCCATTGCACCGCCAAGGATTTCGAACTTCTTGTTCTCCTTGGCGAAGTCCTCGGCCACCTTGGCTGCTGCCACGGGGTCCTCGGAATAGGTCAGAACGGTCATCCCTGTCAGCAGGTCGGCCATGCTTGCACACGGCTTACCCTCAAGGGCGATTTTGGCGAGCCTGTTCTTGGCA